>CAYLPP010000001.1:0-38119 GCA_964385615.1 uncultured bacterium
GAATCAATTTCCGTGCGGATCATGGCGCAAGCTTCATCCACCAGGTCAATGGCTTTGTCCGGCAGAAAGCGGTCGGAAATATAACGATTCGAAAGCACGGCGCTGGCCACAAGCGCGTTGTCCTGAATTCTAACGCCGTGATGGACTTCAAAACGTTCTTTCAAACCGCGCAGAATTGAGATCGTGTCTTCCACGCTGGGCGGTTCAACCAGAACAGGCTGAAAACGGCGCTCGAGCGCGGCGTCTTTTTCAATGTGCTTGCGGTATTCATCCAGCGTGGTCGCGCCGATGCAGTGGAGCTCGCCCCGGGCCAGCATGGGCTTGAGCATATTGCCCGCGTCCATGGCGCCTTCAGCTTTTCCGGCTCCCACAATCGTGTGAAGCTCATCAATAAAAAGCAGAATCCGGCCTTCGGCCTTTTTGATCTCTTGAAGCACAGCCTTCAGTCTTTCTTCAAATTCACCGCGGTATTTCGCTCCGGCGACAAGCGCGCCCATATCGAGCGAAAAAACAGCCTTATCCTTCAAGCCTTCCGGAACATCCCCCTTCACAATGCGCTGTGCCAAACCCTCCACGATGGCGGTTTTACCAACGCCAGGCTCACCGATCAGCACGGGGTTGTTCTTGGTCTTGCGGGAGAGAATGCGGATGACGCGCCGGATTTCCGCGTCACGGCCGATGACCGGATCGAGCTTGCCCTTGCGGGCTTCAGCCACGAGCTCACGGCCGTATTTCTCAAGCGCTTCGTAGCTGGCTTCAGGGTCAGCACTGGTCACTCGCTGATTCCCGCGGACGGAAGTCAGCGCTTTCAGAAAATTGTTTTTAGTCACATTAAATTCGTGAAAGATTTTTCCGGCAGGCGTCTTGTTTCCTTCGTCCAGAAAAGCAAGCGCCAGATGCTCAACGGAAACATACTCGTCTTTAAGCCGGCCGGCTTCTTCAACAGCCTTCGTCAAAAGCTGATTCAAACGGCGCGAGACGTAAATTTTCCCGGGCTCAACTCCAGGGCCTGAAACTTTGGGAAGCCGGGCCAATTCCTGGCGGACACGCATTTGAAAAGATTCAGGATTGGCTTCAAGTTTTTGAAGAAGACGTGGGAAAAGACCTTCGGGCTGTTCAAGCAGCGCGAGTAAAAGATGTTCGCCGTCAGCTTCCAAATGCCCGAATTCAACGGCTTTGGTTTGGGCCTGCGCGATAGCTTCCTGGGATTTAACGGTAAATTTTTGGAGATCCATGGTTCACCTCTCTGCCAACCTTAGATCACTTTTCGTGCCAATCTTAAAAATAATTAGGGGAAAGCGGGCATCTGGAGGCAACTCCCGCAGGCGTTTGGGGCGGAACCAAACGCCGAGGGTGTAGACGGACGTCATGGCTATGACGGACCGACGGTGCCGCAGGGTGCCCCTTTTCCCCTATTTGTCACAGCTGCGTATCTTTATGACACATATCCTGGAGGGTGGTTTTATCAAAGATATCCGCCGTAGCATCACGAACCTGCTTCATGACCCGGCGTATGGCGCAGGTGGTTTCATCCACGCACTCGTCACAGCGTTTGTAAGCGGTCTGACTGACACAGGGCAAAAGAGCCAAGGGGCCTTCGAGTAAGCGCATGACACTGCTCAGCGAAATTTCGGAAGGGGCTTTAGCCAGAAAATAACCGCCCACCTGCCCTTTTTTGCTTTGAAGAATTCCGGCGTGTTTCATTTCCAACAAAATTAATTCGAGAAATTTTTTGGGGATTTTTCCTTTTTTCGCGAGATCCGCAATAACCCACGGTTTCTTATGCGGATAATCTCCCGCCAGAATTTCCAGAGCTTTAAGCGCGTATTTTGTCTTTTTGGTCATCATTTCACACCCCGGTCTTCTTGGACCGAAAAACCATTCCAAACGCCGCGGACACAGCGCCAATCACTGCCCAGAGAAACAGGAAACGGTGTTCGATTAAGACTCCGCTGATCAGCGGAGTGACTACTTGTGAAAATGAGGTTAAGGACTGAGTCACACCCAGCACGCTTCCCTGTTTTTTCTTTTCCGCGGCCTGCGTAATCAAACTGGTCAGACAAGGCCGTAAAAGACTGCTTCCTGAAAAAGAAAGACTGATGACAATCATGAGCCAAAAAACGGAGGAAGTAAAGCCCAGCCCAAGAAACCCCAGCGCCGCCAGAATAAACCCGATCTTCACCAGCTTCTCCTCGCCAAAACGTTTGACCAGGCGTGAAATCGCGAACCCCTGAATCAACACGCCCAGGAATCCCACGAAAGCGAAAACATAGCTCACTTCCTTAACGCCAAAAGCGTGGCCGTCCCAGATAAACCGGCGCTCCGCGAAGAGCGCGAACCCTGAAATAAAGAGAGCGAATGAAAAAATAAACGCGAAAAATTTTTGAAGGAGCGCTCCTAACCGCGGGTCTGAAAAAAATTCTCGGTAATGAGAAAAATCTAAAATTGAAAAGCGGTCAGGGTCGGGATGAGGCGGTGTTGACGGCAAAAGCGTTACCGTGGCTAGAATGCTCAAAGCGGAAAGAAACGCTGCGAACAGAATCGGATATTCGGGACCCGGTTTGAAATGCGCAAGCACGCCTGAAATCGCCGGACCGATTAAAAAGCCGAGACCAAAAGCAATGCCGATCAGCGCGAACGATTTGGCCCGATTCTGAGGTTCCGTGACGTCGGAGATACAGGCCTGCGCGACTGAAAGATTACCGGCCGTAATACCGTCAATCATGCGGGCGATAAAAGCAATCCTCAAATCTTTCGTGAAAGCCAGCATGAGAAAACCGATCAAGGTGCCTATCTGGCTAAAAATCAAAACAGGCTTCCGCCCAATGCGGTCTGAAATTTTCCCCAGCACAGGGCCGGCGGCCATCTGAAAGAAACCGTAGCTCGAAAGCAGGAGTCCGACCACGATAGGCCCGGCGCCCATATGTTCCGCGTAAAACGGAAGCAGGGGCAGAATAATGGTGTAACCCAGAACGTCTACGAAGACGATCAGAAAAATGGAAAGAAGCGGAGAAGTCTTCAAGCTCCCGGGTTTTCCTTACACTGCCACCCCGGAGGGCCGGGCAGTGTGGCCTTATGGCCGGGAATGGGCTTGGGATGCTTGGGGCTGAGATTAAACTCGATCAATTTTTTTTCTCGAAAAACCAGACCGTCGGGTAATTCTTCACGGCCTTTCGCGGATTTTTTTTTCATAATTTTTTTGGCCATTAGACACCTTTGTTTTGCGGTATTTTACAGGACTTTCGGCAATGTTAAAGGGGTTTTAGCGTTTCAAGCAGGCCTAGACAGCCTTCCGCCGTTTTGCACAAAAAGTCCAAATCGAGGGTCTCAACCGTATCCCCAGCCTCATGGTAGTGCGGGTTGCGGAAAAAAGAAGTGTCCGTCACAAGTAAGGCCGGAAACCCTTCATCCCAAAAAGGAGAATGATCGCTCAGGCGCACCGCCGGAAACAAGTTCCCTTTCATGGGAACTTGGAGCTTGTGGACCGGAAGGCCTGCTTTTTTAAACGCAGGCTCCGCCAGTTTTAAAAGTTTCGAGGATCCGCCGTCGGCAACAAGCGCCAGAAAATCCCCGGTGTCAGGATAAAAGGGTTTAAGCACTGCCGGCATTTTCTGTGAACCCTTCTCCCTGGAAGTAAACCCAATCATCTCCAGGGAAAGCATCCCGATAAATTTTCCCCGGTTTTCCGCGGACATTCCGGAAGTCAGGGATTTGACATACTCCAGGCTTCCCAGCATCCCATACTCCTCCAGATTAAACGCGATGAAATGCACCGCGGCCGGAAGATCCTTCGCACATCGAGCGATCTCTAAAAGCGCGGAAGTCCCGCTGGCATTGTCATCCGCGCCCGGAGTACCGCCCGGCGCCGAATCAAAATGCGCCGCAACAATAAACTCAGGGAATGAACTCACTTCGGGACGTTTAACCAGAAGGTTCTCGAAGGTTCTCCCCTGACAGATAACAGGCTGAGTCCGGACTTCATAGCCGTAAGAAATGAATTCGGAATAAATGTATTTCTGAATTTCTTTCAGGCGGACAGGATTTTCGAACGCGTCACGCGGGCGGGCGATAAACCGAAGGTGTTTTTTGACGCGTTCAAGATCAATAGGCATTTAGGTCTCTGGGAAAAATTTCAGCGTCTTCGGTAAAAGTAAAAAAAATACAGCCTTTACGCGCAATGTGCGCAGGTTCCGTGCAAAACTTGCCTGTGCGGACCGGAGGAAGCCGGTCAGCCCTGATTTTCAGGGCGCTCCGGAGGTCTCCTCGGTCCGTACAGGCTTAGTCTTTGCCGGAGCCGTAGCACGGCGCGGAAAGGCCTGTTATTTCTTTTTACTGAACGTTAACTTTGACCTGCTTGGGCTTGGTCTGTTCCGGTTTCGGAATGCTCAGCTCAAGGACACCGTCTTTAAAGGACGCGCTGACCTTGGAAGCATCCACCTCCGCCGGAAGCTCCAGAGACCGGGAAAAACTCCCCGACCATCTTTCGCTGTGCCAGTAGCCTTTTTCCTTTTTCTCTGATTTCTCCGTGCGTTCCCCGCGGATGGTCAGGACATTATCGGTAATCGAAACATCCAGGCCTTCTTTGGAAATACCCGGAAGATCGGCTTTCACAAGGTAATGCCCTTCATCCTCGCGGACATCCACGGCCGGAACAAAATGACGCGCGGCTCCGTAGAAATCGTCGAGAATTGAAAAAGGATCCCAACTTTCAGAACGTTTAATCAGATTCATGGCTAACCTCCGATAGCTCGAAACTTCAAGTTTCGAGGTGATTATCGCTCCGAGACGTCGGTCTCAGAGCTGTGCGTTGATGTTCACCCACCATCATGCAGGAGGCGTGCCAATTTCTTTCAGAGGGAAGACCTTGTAATTGCTGGTAAAAAATCGTCACAGTGAGTCATTTTGAAACGGTTACTTTTTAAACATCCGTCTCATTTCACTTAGCGAGATGATATCAAAGCCGTCTTTTCTGAGTTTTGGGATTTCTTGATTAAGAACTTCCAGAGTATTTTCCCGGTAATGCCCAATCCCTACCGCGTATCCGTGTTTCCGAGCGGTTTCCGCCAAATTTCTTATCTGCTCACGAATTTTCCCCGGCTCATCCACATTATCCAGAAAAACATCCCGCCTCAGAACCTTTCCGAAACCGATATCTCCCGCCACATTGGAGGAAACCGATTGCGGAGTTGTCCGGCTATCCAGAAAAAGCAAACCCCGGCGCTTTAGCTCTCCCAGAATCAAACGCATCATGCGGGAATCGGAAGTCCCTTTTGAACCCATATGATTGTTAGCCCCCTGAGCGTGCGGAAGAGAATCCAGCTCCCGGCGCGCCAATTCCAGCACAGCGTCATCACTCATGCTGGACGTGATAAGACCGGGCCCGGGGATAGTTCCACTGACACTTTCCATAGGCAGATGCAAAATAACTTCAGCTCCGCTCTGGTAGCTGAATTCATCAAAGAAGGAACTGTGCTTCAAAAACGGCAAAATGGCATAGGTGACCTGATTGCCGAGCCCGCTGAGAAGGTTTAAATGCTCAGTCGTGTGCCCCATATCATCAATGACAAAGGTGATTTTCGGCCCGCGGGCTTGCGAGTGAAGAGCCCGGGCATAAGGAGCCGGCGTATGAACCACCGGCCGGGAAACCGGTGTTGTTTTTTTCACGGGAGCGGACACCCGCGGACGGGAATCGCGTTTCAGGGAATGTTTCCGCTGGAAATCCTTAAAGGCGAACCGCGTAACCAGAAAGGCGGCGCCAATGACAATAATTCCAAAGATAAGGAGAGGTTTCCCCTTAAACTTAAACTTGAATTTAAATTTAATTTTCTTTTTCCGCCGTTTTTTACGGCGTCTTCTGCGTGCCATGCCCGCAATTATAACGGCGGTTTAGATAAAACGCACGCAAAGAAGCGTGCGGTCATCATGGGCCTGAAGCTTTCCCTGATGAATCTGCATATTCGTGAAAAGCGAGCGGATGATTTCTTCGGGATTCATGTCTTGAACTGCCGCTTCTTCAAATCTTTTAAGTAATGCTTCAATTCCGTACTCCTGGCCCTTGGCATTACGAAGTTCCTTTACGCCGTCGCTGTAAAGCAAAATGGAATCCCCGGAAGCATACGGAGTACTGCTTGTTTCATAAGCGCCTTCAAACATACCAAGGGGCATTCCCTGCCCGCTCTTTAAAACCTCAGCTTTTCCGGCCTGCTTGCGGAAAAAAAGCGCGAATTCATGCCCAGCAGAAGCAAATTCCAAAATTTTCTTATCTGGGTGAATGACCGCGTAAAGAAGCGTTAGAAACATTCCGGAGGCTGGGCTCTCAATCAAAACCCGGTTTAATTCTTCACAAACTTCACCCGCGTTACGGTCTTGTTTTCGGATACTGCGGAAGTCGCTCATGGTTTTAGCCATATAGATCGCGGCGGGCATCCCCTTGCCCGACACATCTCCCACGCAAAACCCCAAACGCCCCTCGCCCAAATCAACCCAGTCGTAAAGATCCCCGCCCACCGTTTTGGTGAAACGTGTCTCGAACGCGATTTCAAATAATTCGTTCTTAGGTTTTGCCTGAGGAAGAAACTGTTCCTGAATCCGGGCCGCCATGGCCAATTCCCGCTGAGACATTTCTTTTTGCAGGTAGATCTCAGCGTATTTTGTAAACAGACTGCCAATGTAACCAATAAAAATTACAGTGAGCGGAACGATTAGAGGCAAAATCAAACCGCCCCAGACAAACACGGCTAAGTTCAATAAAAAATACAAAATCTGAATAATAGCCATAGCGCCGAAACCTTTTGCCGGCGTCAATTTTTTATAAACGAGCGAACTCAAAAACCCGAGAAGAAGTAAAAGCAGAAAATGTAACGGCTGGGAAATCGTCCGCAGATGACGGCGCATTAAAAGCGTGTGAAGGGTGCTGGCGTGCACGAAAACGCCCGGTGTGCGGTTTGAAAACGGAGTCGCTTTTAAATCCGTCGTTCCCGTCGCCATATGACCGACAAGCACCAGGCGGTTTTCAAATAGATCCTGGAGCCGTGCCTGATCCTTTTTATTTCCCGTCATCGAAATGACCTCACCGTACGAAACCACACGGAAGGACGCCATCGGTCCAGGGAAATTGATCCATAAATCATCCTCAGAATCACGGTCAACGTCCTGAAGAGGATCTTTTTTATGATCATGGGCCGCGGCCATAAGCACCGAAGGAGAATAAAAAGCACCCCGAGGCGTATGAATCACCGCTTTCGCCCGCCGGATATGGCCGTCATGATCTTCGACGGCATTGACAAAACCGGTCTCCTTAAGCGCGTCCATCAATTCAGGGATCGGAAACTGAGCCTCAAAAGGCTCGAGTGACCGGTAAAAAAACGGAAGAATCACGTCTCCGGATTTTTTCACGGCCAGGCTGAAAAGATCATCATCTTCCGGCTTGGGTCCTGCTTCCGTAAAAATCATATCGAAGAAAACCCGTTCCGGCCTGTAGCGGATCAGCACTCCTAAAAACGCGGCATGAATACTGCGCGGCCACGGCCACTGTCCGAAGGCACTCAAACTTTGATCGTCTACAACCACAACCGTAATCGCGGGGTGGGCTTTTTGCGCGCCCCGAAGGCGGAAGCGTAAGTCGATCGTGTCTTCTTCATGAAAATCAACCAGGCGGAAGAGATAGAGACAGAAAACCAGCAGGACGATCAAAGGAAGCGCGAAGAGCGAAATGTGTTTTTTTGAAATGCCCGGCTTCCATTTAAACTTCACGTTCAAACCTCCGACCAAAGATTCTGATCAACGTATTGGGCCAGGATCTCCTGAGTTTTTTCAGGCGGAACAATTCCAAAATAAGCATTCATAACCGCATGAGCAATTTCGTGCGCCAACACGCCGTCAGTCACCCGGTTATAAACAGCCGTGATGGAACGGGTCTCATGAGAGTAATAAGCAATCGCTCCCCCGCGGTAATTTTCTTCCAGATAGATATCGATATGAAACGCGGCGGGACGCATATCCAGAACATCCATAACCTTTTCGATGATTTCATCCACCCGGCTCCGGGTCAGTTCTCCAACTTCACTGTTCATATGCTTTCCCGTAATCCGCCACAGAAAATCACTCAGCTGGGATTCCCCGCTGTAATGGATGACGGCGTAGCGGGTCTCAAGAGAACCGGGAGTTTCAACGGCCAAAGCGGGAGCTGAAAAAACCAGAGCGGCAAATAAAAAGAAGACCGCGGTCCGGACCATGCGGCGGGCGCCTAGGGAGAAGTTTTAAAAGAGTCGACCAGCTCTTTTATATGTTGAAGCGTTTTTCCGTCGAGCTTATCGGCCTTGCCGATCTCACGCTTCAGCTGGCCGATTTTCTGATCCAGAATGCGCACGGCCAGGTTGACGTCTTCGGCCAGATCGCGCAGCTCGTCTTTCTTGCGGAGGCGGATCTGATAAGTCAGGTTCCCGCGGGCGACTTCATGAAGGCTTTTCTGCACATGAAACGCCGGGCCGGCGATGCGGTGGGAAAAAAGGATAAAAACCAGCATGGCCGCCAGCGCGATCGCCAACGCGGCAATCGCCATAATCATCACAAACGACGCCAGAAAAAAATGGCCGGTATGCTCGACACGGACAACCGAACCTTCGTAGCCGGTAGTCAGCGTGCCTTTGGTGACATGGAAAAAAAGAAACGCAATCAGCCCGGCTTCAATAAGAAGAAGAGCCGCGAAGCGGAATGAAAAACTCGACTGAAAAGATTTTTTAATCCAGTAATTACTGCGCCGATGCTGCCTGGGTGAGGCCATTCGTGCTCCCGTCCTTTAAAGCCTGAAGGTTTACTTTAATATCGGCCTTCTTCTTTTTTTCTTTGAGCCATTGCTCAAAGGCCAGGCCCTGCTTACGCTGGACGATGCGAGCCTGAATTTTATCACGAATGGAGTCCATGGCAGGCGCTGACGCAGTTTCACGGGTCAGCACATGCACCAGATAAAAAACGTTATCCTCATCATAGACCTTAAAATCGCCGGCCTTCAGATCAAAAGCGTGCGCCAGGATTTCAGAGTTGACCTGGTCGTAGGTCAAAGGCTTTACCGTTTCATCCCAGCGAAGCGGTTCACCTTTCTGGGCCATTTCTTCAGCTTTATCCACGACAGACTGGTCTTTACTGCGGATAATCTCAAACGACATTTTCCGGTCAAGCTTGGAGTAATAATCTTTAATTTCATCTTCGGTCACTGAAATATTCCGGCCGAAATCTTTGGAAAGACTGTCAAGCAAAAGCCGGATCAGGGTTTGTTCCCAGTAGAGGCGGATAGCGGTCTTAAAACCGTCCTGTTCCGTTAATTTGCGGGAAATGGCTTCCTCAATCAAGAGCCGGCGGTTAACCATCACCGCGATCTGCTCCTCCACCGCTTTGGAAGTAATTTTAAACGACGGGTCCTGCCGGACGCGCAATTCCATTTCTTTCTTCAGGTCGGAAACGGGAACCCGGGTTCCGTTGACGGTCGCGATCGCGTCTTTCGCCGAAACGGACGGTTCCGATTTACCGCAGCCTGTTAAAAAAATCCCTCCGATAAAAAAAAGACAAACTGCCGAAAAAAAATTTTTCGAGATCAAGCGCATTCCTGGCACCCTTCGTTGTTAGACCACGTTCCGACACCGACGCCCGAAAAATTTCCGGAAGACGGGTCATTTTGATTAACCGTATAAGTTCCACCGGCCTGACCGGAAAAATCGACTGAAGGGCCCACTGTCCCTGACACATTGGCAAGCCACTGGCCATCCTGCCACTGGATACCGTTCAGCTGGGCCGTGACATCACCTTCGACACCGGTACCGGTAAAGGTGGCCGCCCAGGAATCGACCTGACCGGGCAATCCTGTAAAACTGCCGTTGAAAAGAGCTGACCAGATACCAAAATCAAGTGAGCGGCTGCTGAAAAGAGACAAATCCATATTCCCCGTGATAGAACCGGCGCCTTCATTGAAACTGCCTGAACCTGCCAAATTGCTGTTCAGCACTTCCCCAACCGCAAGATCTGAAAGAACCGACTGAATCTGGTCAAAATTGATCTGATTCGGATCAAGTTCCGTGACCTTGTTCCATTCGCCGATTCCGGCCGCTTCCCAATTGCCGTTTGAATCAAAATCACCGAACACATCTCCCGTCACAGTGCCGACCTTCACAAATTCATTCTGCTGAGTTCCCTGAGCTGAAATCCAGATGCCGTTAACAACCGCGTCCACATTACCGGTATCTCCGTTTACGTCCGTGAAACTTCCATCCATGGTTCCGAAAATATAAAGCGGATAGCCGTTTTCATATTCAGACGGAGCCACTCCGCCGAAAGCCGTGCGGAAGGCTTCATTTTCAAGCGGCACTTCAGAGTTAAATAAATACCCTCCCGCAAACGCGCCCGCCCAAATCCCCCAATCCTCCCCGCTGATATTGATGAAATTCGCCCCCGCGCCCGTAAAAACAAGCAGGTCACCGGGTATCGCAAGAGAAATCCCAGAGCCGGAAAAAATCCGTTCTTCGATAGCGCCATATTCGACATTGTTAAGCTCTTCAGGAGAAATCCAGGTAGACCCCAGTTCCTGAGAACTCAAATCGCCTTCGGCATACCACATTCCTGAAGCGCTTTCTGAATCAAATTCAAAATACCGCCCGTTTAAATCCCCCGAAATGATCCCGGCTGAATTTGAAGACTCATAGTAACCGCCGTCATTACGAATATAAAGCAGGCGGGTACCGCCGTTGATTTCTCCGTTAGCCCAACGGCCTCCGGCAAAACCATAAAAACCATCGCCTTCAAAAGTCACCGGATTGATATCGAAAATACTATAACTCTGAATATCAACGCCCCAGAGAATCGGAAGCTGATTGTTCCCTTCCGTGGAATAATTCCCCATCAAAAGCAGGTTGGGTGTTTCAAAAAGATTGCCAACCCCGCCGATCAAAGATTCACTCAAGCTGCCGAACGTGTTGAAATCCTCGCCATTGAAACGAGCGAAATCCATACCCTCAGAATTTATAATTCTCGCGGCAAAATCAAGCGGAGCCCCTTCCCAGGAACCCACGCCCACGCCATTCCAATACCCTTCTCCGCTGCTTTCGGAATAAAGTCCGAAAATATCGCCTTCCAGCGTTCCCAGTTTAGTGTTGGTCAAAAACTTACCCGCGAGATGCGCCGTGAAATTTTCATCAGCCCAGGCACCGTCCGTGATATCCGCGAGCCAATAACCGTAGTCATCCGTCAGCACTTCACTGTAAAACGCGCCGATCGGATCGTAACCGCCCATGAAACCGGACCATGTGGAGGAACCCTCAGGATTAATAAAAGAGCCGTCCCCAAACTGCTGGTAGTAAATACCCCAGGTTGCGGCATAAGGAATATACGCCTGAGCGTTGACCAGAGAAGCTGTGTAAAAATTGTCGTAGCCGTGAATCGAACCGTTCGTTTCGACACCGTCAAAACCGCCAAGCAGCTCGCCTTCTCCGCCGGTATAATAAATGTGATTTTCCACAGCGTTTTCAGGAAGAACTTCGACGTTGTCGAGCTGGCGGGTGGTCAGTTTGCCTTCCGCGCTGAAAAGATTCACGTCTCCAAAAAATTCACCATTTAAAGGCCCGGTAATCAACCCAGCCGCGCTTCCGCCTTCTCCGGCCGGCCCGACATAAATCCCCGCGAAGCCCGCGTTAACATTGTTAAAATTCTGCGCGCCCGCGATATAACCAAAATAAGTTCCTCCGTCAAAAGTCGTATTGGCTTCGGGCGCTCCCGCAACATCCAATAACGCGTTATAACTAGTCACTGAGGTTGAAAAAATGTAATGCCCGTTATTGAGGCCGTAATAAGTATTTCCGGAATCAAGCTCACCCAAGACAAAAACGTCCGCGACCCCGCCGTCAATCAAAACAGAATCCAGGCCGCCCATATAGGCATTTAAAAAACCTTCGAAACTTCCGTTGGCATCATAAAGAGTCGTTTCAATCGTGTTAAAAAAAGAAAGAGGCTGACTCTGATAGGCTCCAACAGCCTGAAGGTTAAAATCTCCAACTCCTTCATAGTCATTAAAAATCCCGCTAGCCACACCATCAAGAACTCCCAGGTGCGTCTGGGTCAGAAAAGCTCCCAGAATATTTCCGCGAATCTCGCCATTTTCCCAGCTGCCGCCCATTTGGGCCAGCCAGTAACCGGTGTCAACAATACTAAACTGTATTCCCTCCGGGTGGTAGAGCCCAAACCCATCATTACCTCCAACCACGGCATTCCATACCGTTCCGCCTCCTGCCGACTGCGAAAAAATTCCATTCACAAGCCTCAAGTTAAAAATCCCAAAATCATGGCTGGGCATCAAATCATTAGAAGTATCCCGTAAAAAACTAAAATTGGTTCGATAAACATAAGCATCGATATCCCCCTGCCCGGCAAAATTCCCGCCAAAGGAGGCCGTATCAAAAGAAATACTCAGGACGTTACTGCGGAAAGATTGCGGGTCAATACCTTCATCGTGCCCGAGAACCGTCGGCGTCAAGTTCCCAGACGCAGACCAGGTGCCGGTTTCATTGTCAAAAACACCGGAAGAATTTCCGGTTAAAACGCCAATATTACCGTTGGGATCCACGAAAAACGCAACTAATGTACCTTCAACCCCCGACCAAATACCTGCGGTATACCCCCAGAACGCTCCGCCATCTGAAGTAGCCTGCCCCGTGTCTGAGCCTGGAACTTCACTGCTGATAATAGAATTAAACAAAAGCGGACGGCTGCCTTCACTCGTATCAGAAAAAATCCCGCCGACAATCAGGAAGGGCTGAGTGCTGACCCACGGGAAAACCTGGGCCGCAATATAACCAAAATCTTCGCCGCGCCATTGGAGAGTTCCACCCTCTTCATTTGAATAGAGACTGCCCTGATTCGGATCGGCTCCCCAAATACCAAAAACATTAAGCCCCAATTCCTCCAGCACTTGTTCTGAAGGCTGTCCGAGAATTTCGGGTTTGATATCTTCAAAAGGATTGGAATCACCGCCGTCCTCGAGACCTGTTTCAGGGTTCTGAGGCTCATAGGGCGGGATATAATCCGGCCCGGGAGGCGGTGTGTATCCGTAAGTTTCATCGTCAATTTCCCAGCCTTGCGAAATCTCATCCAAAACTTCCCGGCTAGTGTTAGACGGGCCGTAGGTATTGCCTTCAGAATCCACCGCTCCGTTTTTACCCGCGGCGATATCGATCGCGGCTTTCTTGATCAAATTCGTCAGCGTTCCATTACCGAACTCAAAGAACGAGGTGGAACTTTTCGGCTTCACAAAAAAATACAGATTCGTGCCTTTAACGGCAGCGATCGCGATCGGCGAGTGAATTTCAAAACGGGAACCTTCTTTTTTCTTGTCGATCTTGGCGCGAATTTCACCGAGCTTGGATTCCAGAATATCTTCAAGCGTTCCGGTTTTGGGGTCACGGCTTAAGCGTGAAATTTTAAGATGCGTGTTGGGCTTTAAATTGATAACACGGCCGCTTTCCAGCACGATTTGGACTTTACCGTCAGTGCCGGTTTCAATTTCCGCGCCGGCGCCGATCGCTTCTTTCACACCCGGCATATGCCAGGGTTCAGATTCGCTATTGCGAATGCGCACGGAGCCGATAAACTTCGCCACGATGGCTTTGCGGATTTGGGATTGATCAGGCGTCTTAACGGCCGGGCTGGTTTCAGCTTCAAACCGTTTCTGTTCGACTTTCAAGAACGGACGGGGGCCGAATGGGGGCGCGCCAAAAGGCACATACGCGGTTTGACCGCCGGTCACACGAATTTCTTTATCCGGAAAATCCAGGCTCTTGGCCGCGATCTCACCTTCAAGCGCGAGAATGGAAGTAGATGACTTTAAATAAGAAACGCAAATATCCGAGCCCTTCACACTGCCTTCGGAGTTTGGAGTCAAAATATCAAAATTGGTGGCGCCGGTGTGAGACTTGGACACCATCACGCGGACTTTCCCACGGTCAACAAAAAGACTGGCCTTTTCGCGCTTGCCGTTTTTAAGGGTGTAATCCTTAATCTTGACCTGGGTGTTTTCGCCGATACGCAAAACCGATTTATCGTTAAAAACGATTTCAGCCCGGGAGTAGGTCTTGGTGCGGATCGTATCCCCCGGAAGAATGGGTTCTTCCTTAATAGAAGGGAAATAATCGTCGCCGGTGTTGCGGTCGACACGGCCTTCGACATAAGTCATCATGCCGACCGGCGCGGTCATAGCGCCCGCGGGATCCGCGGAAACAGGCATTACCGGAATGCCGAAAAATAAAGTTGCAAGAATAAGCAGTGAAGAAACGAAACGTTGAGTCATCGTGGATGACCCCCTTTTTTTTTAGAATTTTGCGACAACGCCCGTGCTGAACACGTGGCGGTCATATTCGTAAATCGACAGGTTTGAGTCGTGATTCACGTAGGTGTAACGGAACTGCAATTCAAGATTGGTTGTTAAATCATAAGAAAGAAGGGATGAAAGCGTGTAGCCCTGGTCGGAGCGTTTCTGGCCGAACACCGTGTGGGAGTGCTGAAATTCCTGAAAATAAAGATCGGCCGCGAGCGTGCATTTAAGTTTATCGATATGAGGAACCGCGAATTGAAGGCTCGGCGTGATACGGTTGCCGACATAATCCCAGTTATTGCCGTCCGTATTGTCAAAATCCAATTCATACCGCATTCCAACAGAACCCTTGTTCTGATTGAATAAATAAAACCATCCCAGCCCCGGCGCCACCCGGAAGCCGTCGCGGTCTTCCGCTCCATCGCTGATATGGGCGTAATAATTCTTGGTCTGAAATTTAATGCCGGCTTGCCCAATCTGATGGTCGGTTATTTTAAAATTCACCAGCGGATTGGCGGTAAAAGAAGAAAGGAAAGGATCGTTGGAATCCACGGCGGTGAAATTGTACTGAAACGGCACGCTGAAAACCGCAGACTTGGTATTGTAGGAAGGGGCTACCGTAAAAGTGTGGCTGTTCACATCAAAATCATTCAGCTCAGTCTGATTGGCATAATAAAGATCGTAACCAACCTTGACCCGGATAGGATCGGAAACTTTAAAAGTGTAATCCATGCTGGTCGTAACCACTTCCCGGAAATCACCTTCATCGCCAATATCTCCAATTGTGGTCGTGTCACTGGGTTTTAAAATCACGTTGGTATCCCACTCCGTGTAAAACCCGGCACTGACATGCCAAGGCTTGTCTCCGCCGGACCGGCGGTCAATCGCTTTCGCGTATTCATCCGCGTAAGCGCTGATATCCGCGTTAGGATCAAGCGCGATGACCGCGTTAAAAGCTTCGCGCGCTTCTTCAAAAGACTGACTCTTCAAATGCGCGAGCCCAATCTGATAATCCGCGGCGGGCGTCAACGCCGTATCCAGACTCTTCGCCTGATTAAAAGATTCGATCGCGTCCCCGCTTCTCCCATCTTTCAGGAGAACCAGCCCTTTATAGAAGGCCGTCTGCGACGGGCGGATATTTTCTTTCTCAGCCATCTTAATCCATTTCATGGCGTCTTTGGTTTCACCCAGTTCAAAAAGCACTTCAATTAACTCAGGAAGAGCTTCTTTAATTTTGGGATTGCGAGTCACGGCTTCGAGCAGGTTCTTTTTAGCTTCGGGGTACTGCTGTAGTTTTTTGTAAGTCACGCCAAGGTAATAAGCCGCGCGGGTAGAATTCGGGTCTTCAACGCGCGCTTTTTTGAGCATCTCCGCCGCTTCATCAAAATTTTCACGCTGATAGAGGGCAATTCCCTGCTCGAGAGTCGAATTATTGGCCGCGGTGGAAAAAGACGGGTGCATCAAGATGATCAGGACGATCATCATCAGGCAAAAAAACGGATTTTGAGCGTTTTTCAGAGCGATGGGAAACCTCGATAAGGCTTTGGAATGGCTGAGGATAGCACTAGCCCTTCGAGGGTGTCAATTGAAAATCTTTAATGAACTTTCTTGCCCAAAGACTGGGTAAAACGCCGCAGAGCCGGCGAGATATCCCCCTGCTCCAGATGGACATTCAGGATAGCAAATGATTCCGTATGCTCACGGCTGATCTTCAAGGCCTGGTCCAGTTGATCTTCCGTTCGAATTTCAAACCCCCTGCCGGCCCCCAGCAGGTCTGCCACCTTATTGTAGTTCCAATTGACCAAGTCATTGAACTTGCCGTCCTGCATGGGGCGCTCCGTCCCATAACCCTGATTGTTCAAAACCACCACAATCGGGTTCAGCCCATAACGCACCGCCGTGGTCAATTCCATCCCGGTCATTTGGAAAGCGCCGTCACCGACAAGCACCAGAGGCCGAAGTTTAGGATTGGCCAGCTGAACGCCGACGCTGGCAGGCACCGCAAACCCCATCGAAGTGTAATAAGCCGGGCATAAAAATTCCGCGCTTCCCCGGATAAAAAGGTCAGCTCCTGAAAACATGGCATCACCCGGATCCGCGATCACCGCGGTGTTGTCATCTATAAAAGCGTTCAAACATTCAAAAAGCCGGGCGGTTGTGATTTTCACGTCTCGCCCGGCTGAAAATTTTTCCTCAGGCCCGGGTGGATGCGGAATTTCAGAAACACCGCGCTGATGAATATCCGCGTCAATCAGCCCTTTTAAGAAGTCCCCCAGCTGAATGGAATCGTAACTATGAAAACGAATCATGGTTTTTTCCACACTGGAATCAATCGTGCACGCCTGATCCAGCTTGGCCGTAAAAATTCCCAGATCCACATCACTCATCTGCGCGCCCAGCAAGATTAAACAGTCGCTGGTTTCCACATATTCGCGCACGTCCTCATGCCCCATCGCTCCTTCATAGACTCCCAGATAAACGGGAAGTTTTTCAGAAACCACGGATTTACTGATCAAAGTTGAAGCGACAGGGATATTGGTTTTGGAAATCAACCGCAGGAGTTGGCGCTGTAAACCGAAGCGGTGCAATTCAAGGCCGGCTAGAATCACGGGCTTGCGCGCGGAATTAATCATATCCACGGCTTCACGAAGCGCCTCATCCAAGGCTTGAGGATCACTTTCACGCTTGGCCGGCGGAGGAAGCGGATTGACCGCGCCGCCCGGCATTCCGGCCACATCACGGGGAATTTCAATATAAACAGGGCGTTTATGCGTTATCGCGGCATTTAAAACCCGGTCGATTTCCGCGAAAGCGGTTTCCGGGTCGTGTAAAACCGTCGAGGCAACCGTCAGCTGTTCAAACACTTTGAACTGAGTGTCAAAATCTTTGACTTTATGATGAAGCAGGGGGTTTTTCGCGCGTTCATTCGTGCCCGGCGAACCGCTGATCACAACCACCGGCGATTTTTCGGCGTAAGCTTCCGCGGTAGTATTAGCCAGTTTCAAACCGCCCACGCAATAGGTCACGCAGACCGCGCCCAATCCTTTAATACGCGCGTAAGCGTCCGCCGCAAACCCCGCGCCCTGTTCATCACAGGTGTTGATGGTTTTAATTTCGCTCTGCTCAAGCTGATGGAAAAAGTGGAGGGCATAATCACCGGGAATCCCGAAAACGTGCCGGACCCCATGATCGTAAAGACGCTTGATCAGGTATTCGCCGACAGTCAGACTCATAACGGCCTCCCTATTTTAAAACGGAACTTCAAGTTCTGCCGAATGTGCCGGAATGATAAAATTCCGGGTCTGTTATTTTTTCCGGTAGTCCGTGCTTTCGAAAATTTTATCCGCCGAATCCGGCAGAAACGCTTGAAACAGTTTCCCGTCCGGCATCGCGTAACGGCGCGCGAACTCATAATAACAGGCCGGAATAATTTCCTTCCGGTCCGCAAACTGAACTTCCACGGGATGAGCCAACGTTGAAGACTGTTCGAGAAAAACCTCAGGAGAGCCTTTAATTTCACCGCCTGAAGCGTTCAACCGAAAACCGATGCTTTTGATAAACGTGTTCAACTCAGAAAAATCCTTAAACGTTTTAAGCTTGTTAAAAAACACCGTGAAGTGATTGACCCGGAAACCGAAAGCGGCCATCCACGCGGCGTATTCGCTTTCTTTCAGAAGGTCCTGATAAGTCTGCCAGGAGATTTTTTTCCAGGGGGTTCCTGAAATTAGAAAATCCGGAGATTTGGTCAGGCCGTCGGGAATTTGCCCAACGAGCTCTTGAACCGTTTTCTGAATCAACGGCGAACACTGCTCGACTTTCAGTTCACTGATAAAAACTTTGGGCATGCCGGATTCCGGATGTTCATAATGCCGGGCAAAAAGTTTTTTCTCTTTAAAGTCGTAGCCTTTTCCGCTCGCGTCCTTATAACCTAGGGCGGTAAAAAAAGAAGCCATCGCTGAAATACCGATTCGGGGAATATTAAAAGTGCGGAAGGCCACGTGATCGTTAATCACCGTCTCACCGCGTTTTTCGAGCGCGGCGTGAATCGCGCCGGCCTGCTTGTTCATGGCGGAGTAGTCATTCCAGAGTTTCTGCAGAAGCTGTTCGATCGGACTCATGTTCGTTTTTTCTCCCGTAAGAGTTATCGGAACAATTTCAATCTTTTTCAACTTCCGGCAGAGACGCCCGCAAGCCGTTTCTTCCATGCCCGGGCACCCGGGTCAAAAAAATCAAAAGAGAGACGGCCGCAACCGCTGAAATCCCAGCGCTGACCTTAAAAGCAGCGGGCGCTCCAAAGACCTGCCAGATCCAGCCGAAAAGAAGGCTGGCCGGAAGGGCCCCCAGCCCCACGATGAAATAATACCACCCAAACGCCTGCCCGCGTCCCCCCTCAGGGGCAAGATCCACCAAAAGAGCCCTTTCACTGCCTTCGGTTAGTCCGTAAAAAAGCCCATAAAAGATAAACAAGGCCCAGGCATGCCAGGTTTGCGAGGCCCATCCAAACCCGATATAAACTCCCGTATAAATAATCCATCCGGCGAGAATAATGCGCCGGCGCCCAATCCGGTCAGAAAGCATTCCGAAAGGAAGCGTCGTAAAAGCTTTAACCAGATTGAAAACCAGCCAGATCATCGGTAAGAGCGTTCTCGAGACGCCCAGCTGGTTGGCGCGTAAAAGTAAAAAAGCGTCCGACGAACAGCTTAAAATAAAAAGAAAAAGAATCGCGAGATAAGCGCGAAGCCGGCCCTTCGGAGGATCCAGACTGAAACGCGGAGCCGGATGATCCGGATCCCGAGGCGCGACTTCACGGACTTTCCATATAATAAGCACTATGGTGAATATGGCCGGAATCGCGGCCGCCGCGAAAACGTGGCGCAGGTTAGTCATCCCCGCGCTCATCAGCAGTGTTGCGACAATCGGACCGGTCACAGCGCCGGCATGATCCATCGAACGGTGAAAACCGTAAGCCTTGCCTCGTTCAGATGCGTCAATCGAGTCGGCAATTAAAGCGTCGCGGGGAGCGGTGCGGATTCCTTTACCCATCCGGTCAAAAAAACGGAGAATCAGAACACTGAGAGGATTCCATGCCAGAGCGATCAGAGGTCGTGAAAACGACGAAAGACTGTAACCGGCCAGGACCATTTTACTGCGGTCGCGTACCCGGTCCGCCATTAAACCGGAAAGCAGTGTAAAAAAAGCCGCGGTGGATTCCGCGATCCCCTCGACAATCCCGACAAAGCTTTGCCCCGCGCCCAGATATTGAACCAGAAAAACGGAAAGAAGCGGATAAATCATGTCGCTGGAAACGTCGGTCAGGAAACTGACAAATCCGAGAACGACAACGTTGGCGGGAATCGAAAAAAGGCGGTGAAGAAAATTATTTTTCTTCAAAGATCACTTTTTTAAAGCCGGTTGGTAACTCGAAGCTGATTCAGAACTTCATGGAGCAATTCGGCATCCAGCGGTTTTTTGAGATAAAAGGTCGCGCCGCTCTTGAAACTGGCGGTCATGTCTTCCTTTTCACCGGAGGCGGTAAAAATAATGATGGGAATAGATGTCAAATCTTGTACTTGATGGATTTTTCTCAGAAGCTCCAACCCGCTTTCGCCGGGAAGTCCGAGATCAAGAGTGATCAGCTGCGGAAGGTCTTTCTTTGAGGCCTCATCGGCAAGGCATTGCTTGAGCCGGGTTTCGAAAGCTTCACCGGAGGTGAAAAATTCGAAAGAAAAAATCCACCCCATTTTTTCCAGCTTCCTCTTTAGAAGAACCGCTTCGTCTTCAGAATCCTCAACAATCCAAATCCGTATCATGGAATATCTTTCGGCTTAAAAAGCGGTTTTATATAGAAATTTTTCGAAAATTTCACGAAAAGCCTTCGGCTGTTCCAAATTAATCAAATGCCCTGACCCCGGCACAGCGTGAAACTCCGCGCCCGAAATCTGGTCACTCATAGCTTGCATTTCAGCCGCCGGAACAATTTCATCTTCCTGCCCCGCCATAACGAGCGTTGGAACGGAAATTGTTTTGAGCAAATCTGAAGAATCCCGGCGGTCCGCCATCGCGCGCAAAGCCGCAATCGCGCCGGCCGGTGCGGAATCTTTCATAATCCCAATCACCCGCGCGGTCAGTTCGGGATTTTTTTCCTGGGTAGTTTTTCCCAATTGGCTTTTAACAATTTTACGGGCGAAGGGATCCATACCGAATTTTTCGAGAGCTTGAATCGAGAGCATTCTTTTTTCACGTCCCTGGGGAGTATCGGGAGCGGCCTTGGTCGCGAAAAGCCCCAACGCCCCGACCCGTTTGGGGAACTGCCGGAAGAATTCAAAAGCCGTGTACCCGCCCATCGAAAGGCCGGCCAAAAAAACCGGCTGACGAATTTGAAGATGGCCCAGAAGCGCAGCAATATCTTGAACCGCCGAATTCAGGGAAACTTTTTCTTTTACCGGAGATCTGCCGAAACCGGGAAAATCCGGCGCGATAACTTTATAAGAGGAGGAAAGATAGCCGATCTCATCTTTCCACATTTTGGAAGAGAGTGGAAACGCGTGAAGTAAAACCAGCGGTTTGCCTTCACCCTTGATTTCATGAGCGAGCATAAAAACTATTTTATCGCCTGCTCTTTGAAAACAAAAACCTTTTTTGTTTTAATTTCTGGAAGCGGGTTCCACCTCCACGTGCCAGGTTGGATGCCTCAGAACCCAGGAAATTTCTTTCCGGGTTGCCCCATTCTGAAGCGCCTCATCGATCCAAAATGAACAGTCCTCATAAAGCTCTTCTCTCAGCGCGCGCTGGAGATGAAGAAGACTGCGCACTTTTTCAGTCCTGTCGATGACTTCCAAAAGCTTTTTCTGGTTACCTTGAGTGATCATCTTTCTCTCCTTTTTATACGTTTCCATAAGACTAATCAAATTCCATGCCAAATACCTGAACGGGCTCCCCTATAGGGGAAATCCGGATACTGGAGCCGGTACACAGGAAAGATTCAAAGCTCCTCTACATTTTTGTCGAACGTATCTGAAGCTCTCGCCGAACCTTAGGGGAAAGTGCCAAATCGGCGCTCCTGTAGAAAAAAGTCGCAAAAATCACGGTATGCCTGTAAGATGTGCGAAAAGAAAGGGCCTTTTAATGAAAGTTTATTTGATCAACCCTTTATTCTCCTCGACCATCTGGTCTTTTGAAGGTCTTCGCCCTTTTACCGGCACACGTTTCTCTACGACCCCTCTTGGCCTGGCCACAGTGGCCGCGTTAACTCCTTCTCATTGGGAAGTGGAAATCGCGGATGAGAATGTTGAGCCCATTAATTTTGAAACGGATGCCGACTTGATCGGTATCAGTTCTTTCAACGTCCAGTATCAGCGCGCTCTTGAAATCGCCGCTGAATTCAAAAAAAGAGGAAAGCCGGTTGTTTTCGGCGGTCCTTACTGCAGTCTTTTCCCTGAAGCTTTCGAAGGCAAATGCGACTACCGGATTTCCGGTGAAGCTGAAACTATCTGGCCCGAATTTTTAAATGATTTTGAAAAAGGCCAGGCCCGCGAACTTTACCTTGCCGGAGAAACCAAAGCCGATGTCACCAAGACGCCGGTTCCCCGCTACGATCTGATCCGCGGAGAGAAATACAATATGTTCTCGCTTCAGACCAGCCGGGGCTGTCCTTTTCAATGCGAATTCTGCGACATCATCGTGATGGACGGCCGTGTTCCCCGCACTAAAACGGTTGAGCAGGTGCTTGAAGAAGTGGATCACTGCGTGAAACAAGGCGCGCACTACATTGTGTTCGGCGACGCGAATTTCATCGGCAATATGCCTTATGCCCGCAAATTGCTGACGGCTCTGAAAGAATATTCCGAAAAAAATAATTACCCGGTCGAATTTTCCTGCGAACTGACGATTAATGTGGCTCATCACCCGGATCTTCTCGAACTTCTTCAGGCTGCGAACTTTTACACGGTTTTCATCGGCATCGAATCGCCCCGCGTTTCCAGTCTGGTTGAAACCAAAAAACTTCAAAATACGCGCAAAAGCATCGTCGATGATATCGCACGCATTCACTCTTACCATATTTCAGTTTGCGCGGGCATGATTGTCGGTTTTGATTCGGATGATAAATTGATTTTCCGCGAGCAGTTTGAATTCCTCAAAGAGCTGGGCATTCCGTTTACCACCTGCGGAACCCTCATGGCCCTTCCCAACACTCCTCTGCTCAAACGCCTGCAGGGTGAAGGCCGTATGCTTGATCTGGAATGGAGCACGATGAACGGTCACGGCGCGGCAGACTGCAACTTTGTTCCCAAGCAGATGACGCTCGAAGAATTGCGTAAAGGCTACAACTGGCTGATCCGCTGTCTCTACCGCTATGACAGCTACGCGGACCGCCTCGTCACCCTTCTGAGCCGTTATAAGAACCTGAATAAAGAACACAAACGCGCCAGCCTGGATTTTAAATTCACTCTGCTTCTTTTCAAGGTGCTCGGCTACTACCTGCTGACGACGGATAAAGACCGCCGTAAATTTTTTACTTCGTCTTTTTCAAAAGTGGTCAAAGGCCCGTTCTCCGTCGGCAAATGGCTGGAATATTTCCGCTGGGCCGCGACTTACCGTTCTTTCCGTGAGTATGTGATCAAGACTCAGGGCATTCCTGAAGGAATGGACCCGGCTATTCCCCCGTTCAGCTCGGAAGAAACAGAAGCTCCTCTGACACTGGCTGAAGCCGCTTCCTAACAGCTTCACGCATGAGTTCCCGTACGGGCTCTCAACATTTCGCTTCCGCTCTTAAAATCCGCGATATCCGTTTTTTCATCGGTTCAATTGGATTCTTCACATTGGCCGGCCGCGCGCTGGCTGTCGTTATTGGTTTTCAAATCTATAAAATCACGCACAGCGCCCTGGCATTGGGCTGGCTGGGGCTTATCGAAGCGATCCCCGCGCTTTCCCTGACTTTATTCGGCGGATACACCGCCGACCATTTCAACCGCCATAAAATCCTTATCGCGACAGGTCTGGTTTCCTGCGCCTGCGGACTGGCACTCACCCTGCTTTCCTGGAAAAATCCCGCGCCAAACGTCGGCGCTCTTTATGCCGTTATTTTCATGGCCGGCGTCGCGCGCAGTTTCGCGGATCCCGCAAGCACCGCGTTTGAAGCGCAGGTTGTGCCTAAGCATTTAACCGTCAACGCTTCATCGTGGGTCAGCAGCACCTGGATCACGTGCTCCGTCGCGGGCCCGGCAGTTATTGGTTTTGTTTTTGACGCGCACGGCGCGCACGGCAGTTACCTTTTAATCACAATCGGGTTTGTCCTGTCCTGGTTTTGCCTTTTAACCATCCGTCCCGGCAAGCAAATTCGTCCGAAGAAAAAAGAACCGGTTTTCAAAAGCATCGGACTCGGCTGGAAATTTGTTTTTTCGAACCAGCCGCTTCTGGCGGCTCTGGCGCTGGATTTATTCGCGGTGCTTTTCGGAGGAGCCGTCGCGCTCTTGCCTATCTACGCGGAAAAAATTCTTCACGTCGGAGCCAAAGGTCTGGGGCTTCTCAACTCGGCGCCCTCTCTAGGCGCGCTGATCATGACTTTGATCGCGACTCACCGCCCGCCAATGGCGCGCGCGGGACGAAATCTGATGATGACGGTCGCTGGCTTCGGGGTCAGTATTCTTGTTTTCGCTTTTTCAAAAAATTTTATCCTGTCCATGACCGCCCTGTTTATGAGCGGTGTCTTCGACGGTGTCAGCATCATTATCCGCCGGTCCATGATCCGCCTGCTGTCGCCTGAAGAAATGCGGGGCCGGGTTGCCGCGGCCAACTGGATTTTTGTTTCAGCTTCCAATGAATTAGGCGCGTTTGAAAGCGGAATGCTGGCCGCTCTGATCGGCACCGTTCCCTGCGTAGCTGCCGGGGGCATTGCCACTTTACTGATCGTAGCCTTCACTGCCTGCTTTGCCAAAGAGCTCAGGAACCTGCGTTTTAATGCCGAAACATTAGAACAGACCAAACATGACCCGATTGAGAATCAGGACCCACATCACGCTTAGCTGTCTATTCTTCCTGACGGTATTTTCCCTTGCCGTTTCAGAGCCCGCGAAAGCCGCTTCCTCCGCGCGTTATCCGGACCTGAACACAGAACCAATTCTCCCGGAAAGCGCTCTAGAAACGGTAGTTCAGCTCCCTGAACCTCCCGGCAATATCGCGGTCACTCCGGAGGGAAGAATTTTTTTCACGGCTCACCCGGAAGGCCGCCCTGAGGGTGTCAAACTTTTCGAGTTGAAAAATGGAATTCCCGAACCCTATCCCAACGCCGATTTTCAAAAAAACTTCACCACTCCCCTCGGACTCGCGTGGAGCAGCGGCCGGCTTTGGTTAATCGATCACGGCTTCAACGGGTTTAAAAAAGTACGGCTCTTCGCGTTTGATCTGACTTCTGACAAAGTAACGTGGACCTACGAATTCCCCCGGTGGATCGCGCCGCGGGGCTCTTACCTCAATGACCTTCGCGTCAGTCCAGACGGACGCTACGCCTATATCGCGGATATTAATTTTGTCCGTGGAAATCCGGCCCTGGTTGTCGTTGATACCGAAAAAGGAAAATCCTGGAGAGTTCTTGAAAGCGCGGAGTCGGTCACCCCTGGGCCGTGGACACTTTACAATCAAGGCAAGAAAGTCGCCGTGCTGGGCGGTCTTTTGAAAGTCAAACTGGGAGTCGACGGCATTACTGTAGACAACCGTGATGAGTGGGTTTATTTCGCGCCTTCAAGTCAGGGATATGTTTACCGCATTCTCGTCAGCGATCTGCTGAATACTATTTTTTCGGATAATGAGCTTTCCAAAAAACTCGAAAGATACGCGGAGAAACCGCTTTCGGACGGCATTGAGATCGACAATCAGGATAATCTTTATATTACGGATGTGGAAAATGGCGCGGTCTTCAGACTCGACCGGGAGAAAAACCTGAGAACACTTGTAAAATCATCCCGGCTGCATTGGCCCGACGGACTCAGTGTTTCCGGAGGCTATCTTTACATCACCGACAGCAATTTAAGTGAAATTTTTTTCCGTTCACGGAAAAAAATCAGCGGGAAAGCTCCGTTTTTTATTTACCGCGTTAAGCTCCCCGAAAACTAAACACGCCCGTACAACACGTCACGGACAGAGAAGCAGTGTACTTGCTAGCGCATCAGTTCATGGCCGTTTTTACGCAGCCACTTTAAAGGCTCGCGGTAATCCGGAAGAATTCTCTCCACCTTACTCCAGAAACGCCGGGAATGGTTTTTCTCGTCCAGATGAACCAGCTCATGAACGACTACGTAATCAATGACTTCCTGAGGTGATAAGGCGAGATGCCAACTAAAACTTATGGTGCCGGAAGGACTGCAGGAACCCCACCGGGTTTTGGCACCGGTGATTTTAATTTTGGAAGGTCTCAGGCCGGTAAGCCCTGAGAAGAAATCAACGCGGGGCGCGATCGCTTCAAGCGCGCCCTGCCTGCACCAGGCTTCTTCTTTCGGATCTCTTTGAACGGGCGGGCGCCAGGAAGCGCGCGCCTGGAACTGTTTTTTTAAAATCCAGTCCCGCTTCTCAAAAACAAAACGATAGATTGCTTTTTCGGATAGGTTCTCAGGCGCCCGAACCACAACCGAAGCATCTCCGCTGACTTGAAGCGAAAGTGTTCTGCGCTTAGACCGGATCAACCGGTCGATTAAATTTTTTCCGGATAGATCTTGTTGAATTTTGAACCTTCGATCGTCAGGTTATACATTAAACCTTTCTGCCCCAGCACAAACGCGAGAATCGGTTCATTGGTCTTGGTCGTATCCACGGAGGCCGCCGCTCCCACCGTAATTAACGCGACAGAACCATCCACGCCTGCCTGCCAGCCGTCACTCACCTGAAAAGTTTTAAGCGCGCTGTCTTCCATAAAAATCAGAAAAACACTCTTAACCTGACCGCCAAGCTGAAACCCGATAGAGCCGGAAACCGTATTGTAATAATTCACGGTTTTTCCATTCACGCGTAAAGCGCCGACGCCGTACTCCCCGCCTAACCCAATCCCCGCCTTAATCACCGTGGGGAAAACCAGAACTCCTTTGGATTTGGCCAGCATATCCTTGGCGCCGAAAACTTCTTTTTTAAACCGTTCCAGCGCGACATCCACGCTGGCATCAATTTCACTGGTGGTTTTGGCAGAAGCATTCGATGAAAACAAAAACAATCCTAAACAAGCAAGAGCGAGAACTGAAGATAATTTAAAAGTCTGTCTCATGACGGTTTTCTCCTTTAACGAAACGTTAAGATTCCTTGATCAGTTTCAAAGTGACGCGGCTTCCGCTTCCCCAAGGCCACAAAATCGCCGTTGCGGGCCCGCCTTCTTTCTTACGGTAAAGCGTCTGATTCTGACGGATTCCTCCGTAAGGTTCAGCATACCGAGAAGATTCACGATCCGGCTTTTTACCCTCCGCTTTCATGGGGCTTCCAAAATAAGCTTCGAGCATTCCCGAAACAGTCCCGAGAAAAGCCGTTCCAACCACCACTTCGAGAAAAGATTCTGTCTGCGTGCGGACTTCTTCACAGGGTCCGTTTTTAATTTGATCCGCCAGTTCTTCAAACGTCATTAAACCGCTCCTTTGCCGTTTAGAAAAAAATCAAACGCGAGAGGCACCTCAGACTGGAGACTCACCATTTCACCTGTTTCGGGATGGCGGAACTCAAGCCTGGAAGCGTGCAGAAGAAGACGGGAAGCTTTTACGATCGGTCGCATTTCTTCATGCCAGCCTTCGTGGATATAACGCTCAAAAACCTGCGGATCGATATAAATTTTGTCTCCAGCCAGAGGATGACCGATGCAGGCAAGGTGCGCTCGAATCTGGTGAGTCCGGCCAGTGCGGGGAATAACTTTCAAAAGAGAGAATTCACCGTTGTGACTTAAAACCTGATAATCAGTTCTAGCCGTCTGACCTGAAGCGTCCGGAACGCGGATGTTGTGTGTCAAACTCTTCACGCCCAGCGAGATTTCAATCACTCCGGATTCCTGATCAGGCACGCCCAAAACCACAGCATGGTATTCCTTATAAACCTGTCTTTTCTCGAAGAGAATCCCAAGCCGCCCGGCCGCGTCGCTTGAGCGCGCGACAAGAACCACCCCGCTGGTTTCAGAATCCAGACGGTTGACAATACGGAGGTCCTCAATCCCAAGATCTTTTTGAAGAAGGCTCAGAAGGTTTTTTTCGCGGAAGCGCCCGACCGCGTGCACCGGAAGCGGGGCGGGTTTTTCGACGGCAAAAAAGAACGGGTCTTCGGCCAGAATCTTATACCCTGTTTCAACGTAAAGCTCTTCTTCCGTGCGCATTTTCGATTACCCCGCGGGATTCATAAGTTCAGGGAAAATTTCTTCAGGTTTAAACTGCCGGATATCCAGAACTGTTTGAAAAACCGGAATATATTCTTTCAGCCGGGCATGAGTTTCGTCCAGCTTTGCCAGTGACAGGCCTGATTCTTTCTGATAATTCTTCAGAAAAATCTCCGCCGCGGAAGTTTTTAATTTTTCCGGAAGACGGATCGATAAAAAACACATAAAAAAGCCGACATCCCAGATTCTTTTATCGCTTTGAGTGCAGAACTCCAAATCCGTGAAATACACCTGGTTTGTGTCGCGCATCCAAATGCAGTTGATCGGTTGAGTGTCCACAAGAGAGTATCCCAGCCTGTGAATTTTTCCAAGCCCGATTCCGCATTGCGCGATCATGGTTCCGGTTTCATAGGAAATCGCGTTTTCCCCTTCCGCCCGCGAAAGCATTTCATCCACATTATCGCCTTCCAGATATTCGGTCACGAGTACCTGCTGAACCGCGTCAAACGCAATCAGCCTGGGAACGGAAATTCCCCGTTCCGACAGAAGAACCCGGCTGACAATGTCCGTCGCGAATCTCTCCGCGGAACTGATGCCGTAAACTTCGGGAAAAGGACTGACGATCGAAAGATTTTTAGCCCAGAATGAACCGACAGAAACGAAAACCTTGCAGAAAAAAGTTACCGGCGTTCCGTCTTTACGCCGGCATCGCCAGAGATGATTAGAATTGCTGACTCCCCCGGACAAAGACTCGAGACGGATGGATTCAGGGTCTATATCGTGGAAGGCCAGTTCATGCTGTTTCATAAACTTCCGGCAGGACGCGGGGCGGCTCCACCAGCCGGCTTTCCAGGAACTCAGGATTACCGTCGCCAGAAACCAGGGGGAAAGAAGAATCCAGGTGAGAAAAATACGGGCGACAATCCAGGGATTAAGCCGGAGGATGTTAGCCCAAAGACGGGCTTTAAGGCTTATCTTTTTTCTAGGCTTGACGCTCACGGAGCGATTATAAACAACTCTCTGCTCTTTTCAATCACTCATTGTCTCAAAAGCTTCTGCTGACGGGGGCTGATTTCAACCCATTTCCCCTCTTGCAGAGCCCCTAACTCCAAAGCGCCGAAAGCGGAGCGTATTAACCGCAGTGTGGGAAAACCGACAGCCGCGGTCATGCGCCGAACCTGCCGATTTTTGCCCTCCGTCATTTTTAATTCGATCCAGCTGGTCGGAACACTTAACCGGAAGCGGATGGGAGGATTACGCTCCGGATAACCCGGGTCAGGAAGCAGGCGGGCCTGACAGGGCTTTGTAACATAATCCTGAATCGGCAGGCCTTTTCTCAATTTTTCCATGGCTTCTTCAGTTGCAATGCCTTCAACCTGCGCGTGGTAGGTGCGTTCATGCGCGTTGCGCGGATGAAGAAGCATGTCATTCCATTGTTTTTCATCCGTCAAAAGAAGAAGCCCTTCGCTGTCCCAGTCCAGACGGCCGACCGGATAAACATCTTTTGGAAAACCGAACTCCGCGAGCGTGCGGTGCTCAGGCTCCTGCTTGGTGAACTGGCACAAAATTCCGTACGGCTTATGGAACATTAAAATCATCAGGACTCCAGATACCCGCCAACCGCCTGCAGAGGTGAAGGGTCGTCCTTAAGAGAAATCCAAACGGCCGCGCCCCGGCGCCCGCTATCCTCGACCTTAGGATTTAAATTCAGCACCGCCGAACCCTCTTTGAGAACTTTCCGTTCATAGGCCAAAACAGTGAAATCATGAGTCAAGACTTTGCCGGAATTCTCTCCGCGTTTAACATCCGTGCGGGCATCAAAAACCAAAACAACCGCGTGAACTTCCAGCCCCGAATCCTGAGCGAGATCGTAATGGACTTCAAAACGGCTGCCGTCCACATCTAGACTTAAACGCCCCGCGTCTTCAATTCCAGGCGGAGGAACCGTACCCGATGATCTCCACTTACTCCACGCCTTGCCGTTCAAAACAAATCCGGGAGTATAAACCGTGGACTCGCCCCAAAACTCGGCGTAATCCTGCTGGCGATGCGTGTAAGCGCGGGACGCAAAGCGGTCGGGCCAACCGAGCCGGTCCCAATAATCCACGTGAAAAACAACGGGAATGAAATCTTTCCAGAGCCCGGGCGCTGTTTTCTGCGCGCTGATCCAGGTTTCGGCGGGAGGACAGCTGGAACAGCCTTCCGAGCTGTAGAGTTCAAGCAGAGAGGTTTTTTTTGAATCACTTTCAAAATGAGAGGGAGCGCAAAAAAGAACCTGCGAGAAAACCGAAAAGGAAAAAACCGTCAGGCAAAGAGTTTTAAGCGCGCGCATGCTCTTATTTACTACTTTTACGCGTCCGGTTTCAAGCCTTAAATCCCTTGCCCTGATTTTTTTTTACGTCATAATACTCGCCTATGACAAAGCCCGTTCCCCCGGATGAAATGAAAACGTTCATGAAAGTGCTGGAAGCACTCGCCGGAGACGCTTCTCTAATCGCGCACTTGGGGCCCCAGGAACGTATTTCGCTGATGAAAGCCGCGGGAAAGCTGGCGCATCCGACGCTGAGCGATCACCGCAAAGTTGCCCGCACGGCCCGTAAACTCCGCCGCGAACAGCGGAAACTCCATGACCGCGCCGCGCGCAGTACCGCCGGCATTCGCGAAGCACGGCAAACCCCGGTATTTGAAGCTCCAAAACAAATCACAGGCTCAGGCGCCGCTCCGAGGAAACTCAAGAACCCGCGCAATTGCTACGTCTGCAAAATTGAATTTACCGAAATGCATTCTTTCTATGACTCGATGTGCGTGCCTTGCGGAGACTTGAACTATCAAAAACGTTTTCAATCGGCTCCGCTGGACGGCCGCACCGCGCTGGTCACGGGCGGGCGAGTGAAGATCGGCTATCAAAGCGCTCTTAAATTACTTCGCGCGGGTGCCCGCACTCTGGTTTCGACCCGCTTTCCGCATGACGCGGCCCAGCGCTTCAGCCGTGAAGAAGATTTTGGCATCTGGAAAAACCGTCTTCAAATTTACGGCCTCGATCTTCGCCATTCCCCCAGCGTTGAAATGTTTGCCCGTTACCTGGTCAACACAGAAGAACGTCTCGATATCATCGTCAACAACGCGGCTCAAACCGTCCGTAAACCGCCCGGATTTTACAAACACCTGATGGACTTTGAATGCAGGCCGGTGAGCGGTCTTTCGCCGGAACTTCGGCCTCTTTTGCAAGGCTATGAAAAGCTGAACCGCACGCTGGAAGCACGGCATTTGTCTTCTTCTGACACAACGGTAGAGAATACTTTGCTTAAAACCTGGCCTGAAAAAAGCGCAGCCGTGGGGATCCACGCTTCTGCAAAACTGTCTATGATTCCCTACAATTTTGACGAGGAAACCCAGACGGGGCTTGAGGTTTTTCCCGAGGGGAAGCTGGATGCGGACCTCCAACAGGTCGATTTGCGCAGCCGCAACACCTGGCGCCTGACCCTCCATGAGGTAGCCACCGCTGAAATGCTGGAAGTTCACCTGGTTAATGCCGTGGCTCCTTTTATCCTGGCCGGCAAACTTAAACCCCTGATGCTGAGACACACCACCGGGGAACAGCACATTATTAATGCCTCTGCTATGGAGGGGAAGTTCAACCGGTTCACTAAGACCGATAAACACCCGCATACCAATATGGCAAAAGCCGCTTTGAATATGATGACCCTAACTTCCGCTCCTGACTACGCCAAAGACAAAATCTATATGAATGCGGTAGATACCGGCTGGATCACCGACGAAGACCCTGCCCAGCTTAGCCAGGCCAAGAAGGAAATGCATGATTTTGAACCCCCTCTCGACATTGTGGATGGCGCCGCCCGGCTCCTGGACCCCCTTTTCTCAGGAATTTTGACCGGCGAGCATGTCTGGGGCAAGTTCCTCAAGGACTACCAGCCCACTGAGTGGTAAAAATAACCCCTTTCCCCGCCTCCCGTTTTGGCATAGAATATGCTCCTCTAGCCTTTATTACGCCTTCTTTTCAACCAACTTTTTCTAGATAGTCTAGAATCTCAGAGATGCTTTTTTTAACCCAACCAAATAAAGCCATTTACAAAGTTTTTCTTGTGATCTTTTTCTGCGCTTACCCCCTGGAAAGCGTTCCGGCTTCCACTTCTCCGGCGCCCCAGGCAGAAGCACTGGAAAATACGGGAAATACCTCTTTGCGGAGAACTGACCCTCCCACGATTATTCCTCTTATCGATAAACTAAAAGATGAAAATTTTCCACGCCAGAGCAGTATTTACCTTCCCGGAATCGAACCTGAAAACCCTCCGGCAAAATCCCAGCTTTTTCTGCGGGAAGAATTAATTCCAAAAGAAGGGCTTTATTTTTCAACGGACTTCGGTCTCGACGCTCGAAGCGGTATGCCTTATGACCACGTGCGTATTCGCCCCAAAAAAGGCATTCTGGGAGAAATCGGAAATTACACCGCGGCTTCGAAACTTTCCCTGTCCATTCCATTTCTTCTGAATGTAGCTCGAAGAAAAAACGCATATCAAGCCGTTAAAATGACTCCGCAGGAAGCCCGCGCCCTGCTTGAAAAATCTCTCGACACCCTTTTGACTTACATCAAGGAATATCCGGAATACGGAGGATTTCTCCCTTGGGTTGATATCCGGCCGAACGGAAAGATCGCGCCGGCGAACACAAAAATTCCTTCTCTGGATAACGGGCAGATGACCTGGGCGCTTGCGGCTGTAGTTTCCGTTTGGGAAGATTCAAAAAAAGAAACAGAAAAACGAATCGCCGGCAAGGCAAAAAAAATTCTCGCCAGCCAAAATTATTCTAAATTTCTCGACCCTGAAACCGGAATGCTTTTCGGCACCATTCAAAAAGCAATGTCTTCCGAAGAATGGAAGGGCGATAAAAGCTATATGCTCAACGATATGTTTGAAGGAACGATGGCAGTGCTCTGGGGCGTTCTGAATGGTCAGATCTCTGAGGATACCTGGTACAATCTAGCGATTCCCACCGCGGATTACCGCACCCAGGCGGGAGAAACAATCACCACTTTCGAAGGATTCCGGGCTTCTTTTCATGAACACTGGGGAGTCGGTTTCCTGCCATTAATGGAATCTCCGCTTGCCCCGCTTTATTACAACCACCTTTATGTGCAGGCCGATTTCGCAAGGAAAAACGGCATCCCCGGTTTTCTAAGTACTGCCTATGATCCGCGGGGCACCTACAGGCAAATGGGTGTCCCTGAAATTTCAGCTAATCCGGTTGACCGCAGTGATGTCGCGGTTGTTTTCGCGACCGCCATGGGAATTCTGATTGACCCCGCCTCGGGTTCCGCCTGGCTGGAAAATCTTTACCGCTTCGGCGATTTAGTTTCAAAGTTCGGCGCCGTTGAATCGGTTGGACCTGACGGGTATGCTGATATTTTCACCGCAGACGCTAAAGGCATGACCTTGCTTTCAGCCGGAGGCGGACTCAGCCGTGAAATTAAACATTACCTGATGACGCACAGCGTTCCCCGCACCGGCATTTCAATGTACGCCAAATGGATTGAGCTCACTCAAGGCAAATACCTGCAAATGCTGTCAGCGCGAAAAGGCAAACGGGTCCGCAATCCATCGCACCCCATCCCCGCTCCGCCGGAACCTTCGAAAACAATGACACCCCGAAAAATCGAACTCTTTGATCCGGGACAATCCTACAATATCAGCGCTCACCTTCAAAAAGGCCATCTGCACGGCAAAAACTGCTGGTCAGTCGGCCACAAAACTCTGGAGGATGACGCCGGTCCAAATAAAAACTTTCAATTCGAGTTTGAAATTCCGCCCTACTTTCCCTATTTTGACCAGTGGGCTTTTCGCGGAACTTACGTTGATAAAGCCGCGAAAATTTCGGGAATGAATTACATCCGCATCGCGATCCCCCGGCTCGCAGACCCGGCGCTCTATGAAATTGAACTCAAAAGTGACGACGTCACGCTGACGACCAGCGTGATTGACACTACGGAATCGGGCGCGTTCAGCCCTGACGGAAAATGGAAATACCTTTACCATAAAATCAATGTGATTCCCGAAGCGGATGAGAAACCTTTTAATTATTTTTCAGTCGCCATTCATGATCCCCGCTATCTCGCCGGAGATTTCGCACTTTACGGCAGGAGAGGAACGGTAAAAATAAAGGATATTGAGCTCCTTAAATCAGCTCCAGAAGGCGTAAAGGTTGAAAAAAGCTCGAAAGCGACACTGGCGGATTCTTCGGAGCTGATTCAGTACTGGCGTCCCAGTCACGGCACCTTGCCCTTCAAGCGTTCGTTCGGCGAAACTCAATATCAGTTTTCAAGCGGGCTCGGATGGCGGGGCGGATATATGCCTTACACGGATATGTCTCAGTTTAAATTTCTCCGTATCAAGGCCCGAAGCCTCCAGGCGGATGGATGCAATTGTTTTAACATCGAAATCAAACACGAGGACACTCTGCTATTGAATTTCAAGGTTCCGGTGAAACTTCCCCCTTCGGAGGACTGGACAACTATTGAAATTAAAATCCCGGAAAACCTGCGCGATCCGCTCAACTATTTCGCGATTTCAGATCCAATCGGAGAATTTGAGATGTCTTCCATCTCTCTTTCTAATGAGCCTCTGCCCGAAAAACCGGGCATTATGAAGATTCAGGAAATCACGAAAAAGCTGGCGCGGTGCGAGTACCGCTGTTCAGTCTAAAAGGCGGGCCGGCGAATCAAAAAGCTTCACGCCGGAGTTTCTTTCGGCAAACTGCTCCATTGACCACTTGCTGGAAAATAAAAGAACCGGATTCCCGCGGTCATCTTCCGCGAGCTGAGCATTAAACGGCACGGCTTTTTTCAGCTCTTCTTCCGGCAGATCCGTCTTGATCCACCGCAAGAGCGTCCAGGGCCTGGTCTCAAGCCTCGACTCCGCGCCATACTCACTTTCAAGCCGGTATTGAAGCACTTCAAACTGAAGCGGTCCAACCGCGCCCAAGAGAGGCCCCATACCCGGCATTTCCTTTATATGAAAGGTCTGCACGATATTTTCCGAAAGCAGAGCTTCCAGGCCTTTGCGGAAAGGTTTGTATTTTCCCGGCTGAGGGTTACTGATAAAAGCGAAATGTTCCGGCGCAAACCGCGGAATCTCATGAAAAACAATTCCGGGATCTTCGCTGATGGTATCTCCCAAATTAAAATCCTGCTTAGCCACAAAACCCAGCACATCTCCCGCGTAAGCTTCATCCACAATCTCCCGGCTCTGACCGAAAAGCGTGTGAGACCCTGAAAGCCTGACTTTTTTTCCCGTACGCGTGTGAATGGCGTCCATGTCACGGGTAAATTTTCCTGAACAAACACGCATAAACACAATGCGGTCGCGGTGAAGCGGATCCATATTAGTCTGAATTTTAAAAATAAACCCGGAAAAGTCTTTATGGTCAACCGGGATCATGCCTTTTTCAGATTTACGAGGAGCCGGCGGAGGAGCATATTTTACAAAACCGTCCAGCAAAAGCTGAACTCCGAAATTATTGGAAGCGCTTCCGAAGAAAACCGGCGTGGTATCGCCTTTGAGCACGGCTTCCGGATCAAAGCCTTCATGGGCCATATCCAGAATTTCAAGATCTTCCTGAGCGTGGCGGTACACACTTTCCTCAATTGTTTTAGCCACAAGCGGGTCTGAAAAATCGCGGATCTGAACAGGCGCCTTAAAAGCACCGCCGGTTCCCGCGACGCGCTCGAAGAGATGCACCTTTCGTTCCAGCCGGTCATAAACGCCTTTGAAATCGGAACCGCTTCCCAGAGGCCAATTCACCGGATAAGGATGAATGGCCAGGGTTTTCTCAATTTCATCAATCAACTCAAGGGGAGCTTTGGAAGGGCGGTCCAGCTTATTAATAAAGGTAAAAATCGGAATTCCGCGGTGACGGCAAATTTCGAAAAGCTTCAAAGTCTGGCTTTCAATGCCTTTACCGCCGTCAATCACCATGACCACCGCGTCAACAGCCATAAGAACACGGTAAGTGTCTTCGGAAAAGTCTTTATGACCCGGCGTGTCGAGAAGATTCATGCGCAGGTCTTGATAATCAAACTGAAGGAGGGTTGAACTGATGGAAATACCGCGCTTCTTTTCCAGCTCCATCCAATCGGAAGCCGTATCACGCTGGCGCTTGCGTGCCGTCACGGAACCGGCAAGCTGGACAGCTCCGCCGTAAAGAAGGAATTTCTCTGTTAAGGTTGTTTTACCGGCGTCGGGGTGGGAAATAATCGCGAACGTCCGGCGCCTTGCAATCTCGGATTTCATCCCGGGATTGTAGCTTAAAGACGCTTTTAATTCTTCTTCTTTTTCTCTTTGACGGCTTTACCGCTTCGCATTGGAAAGAAGGTCAATAATTGAATAAATCCGCGCGGGAAAATTTTTTTTCGGTACTTTTAAGGTTAAGCGCTCTGACAATTTTCATCTGAATGGTTAAACTCAGACGTCTTCCCTTCCGGCCCTTTTGAACATTTTTATGCGTCAACTGCTCAGAGGAAGCCGACACCAGATCCGCGTTATTGAGCTGAAGACCGGCCATCACGGCATCTAACGGCTGTATTCCTAATTCTCTTTCTGATTCGGCCATATTCCCCTCTTTAAAGATGTTAGTTTTGTAATTCTTGTGAGGCTGTGTTACGTTTATTTTAGAAGCCCGCCCAGGAGGTATTTGTGGAAAAAGAGACTCAGGTTCTGGTTTTAGACCCGCTTCGAGAGTTTTCCGCCTACCTTTCCCAGCTTCTTCCGATGCTGGGCGACTACAAGCTTGAAATCTGTGAAACTTCCCTAAGCCTTGTAGCCAAAGCTACCGTCTCAGGCTCCAGCCTGATCATCTGCGGTGTGGATTCCATGAAACAGAATTCAAAGCTTTTCGGAGAACTGCATCAAAAATTCCCTCAACTGAAGCTACTGTTGATCGGGGATTATAAACCGAAAAACCTGCCGCCGGCGATTGATTTCATTCAACGGCCGGTACGCTTAACCGATCTTGGAGACCAAGTCAAAGCACTTTTGGAAACCGGAGATCAAAAACCGGAGCGGCTGGAATATGCCTGGCTCCTGAGCATCAACGACTAATATCCTTGCTGTTCCCCGTCCTGCGGATTATTCGCGGGCTCCTGCGAATTTTCATTCCGCGCGGGTGGTTTTCCGCGCTTCAATTCAACTTCTTTCACGAAATTCAGATCTTTATCATATTTAATTAATCTCGGGCCTTCCAGAATCACGATTCCGCCGTCCAGCAAAGCCGTCACGGATGCCTGATGTCCCATCCCTTTTCCCATCATAGGTCCTCCGCCCCGGCGCATTTGTCCGCCGGAATATCCCATATCGCCGTTCTGCTGGCTGTCACTTGCCATCATGCCCTGCATATCTTCAGCGAAAGCAGGAACTGAGCCCGATAAAATCAAAAAAGAAACAATCACTGAAAAAAGTTTTTTCATAAAGTCTCCATTTAATATTCGAAGAGATTCAGAGTTCAAAGCGGTTTTTTTTCAAATCCAGGCGTTTTTGAAAAAGCTTATCGACATCCGATACAGCGGCATGAAGCACATCGTTGATTTTCTTAACCTGTTCCGGCGTGAATTCGTAGTGTGAACTGGCGAGATTCCCGATCAGGCGGATCTTCACCAGCGCGGCATTCACCCGCTTGTCGGCCAGTCTCTTAAACCGCTGTTCCTTTGTTTCTCCCGGCACCATTTCTTCAGCATCTTCACTCATGATATTTCCTTTCCTATAGGCAAACGCCGTGTTTTCCACTCCCTGTAAACCTTTGATTCATCGGCTATACTTCCTTTAAGGTTCACCACCAAGGAGGAAACATGCGAACCAAGAAGGTTTTACTTACACTGCTCGTTACCGGAATCATTATTCAAGGAACTCCCTCATTGTACGCAAAACCCGGCGGACCTGGAGGCGGCGGAGGGCCGCGCGGTGGAGGCCCTGGAGGCGGTGGTGGTGGACAGCACGGAGGCGGTCCCGGAGGTGGAGGACAGCATATGGGAGGAAACCAAGGCAGACCTCAAGGCGGCCCCATGATGAACGGCGGCGGCCAGGGAATGATGGGTCAGCGCGGGCCGGGTAACGGACCTATGGGCGGACCTCAAGGCGGCCCCATGATGAACGGCGACGGCCAAGGAATGATGGGTCAGCGCGGGCCGGGTAACGGACCTATGGGCGGACCTCAAGGCGGTCCCATGATGAACGGCGGCAGTCAAGGAATGATGGAAGGCGGACAGCAGGGTGAATTTCAAGGTCAAGGTCCTCAAGGCCCTCCTCCCCCGGATTTTCAAAATCAAGGCGGGCAGGAAATGATGGACGGCGGACAGCAGGGCGAGTTTCAAGGCCAAGGTCCGCAAGGCCCTCCTCCCCCGGATTTTCAAAATCAAGGCGGGCAGGAAATGATGGACG
>CAYLPP010000001.1:38219-101184 GCA_964385615.1 uncultured bacterium
GCGGACAGCAAGGTGAATTTCAAGGTCAAGGTCCGCAAGGCAACGGGCGCAGGCATCGAGGCCTCGGGCATCACCGGGGTCAGCAAGGTCAGGGTTCTGGAAACGGAAATAGTTCCGGCTCCGATGGAACCAGCTCAAACTCTTCAGGCGTTTTCGTCAGCTGATACGATCGAGAAAATAAATTTCCATGCCTCCCTGGGCGAGTCCGCCCAGGCGGGCAACCGCTTTTTTCACGTGTTCGCTGGCAAGGTGCTTGTCCAAATGAGCCCGGCTGGTCCAGTTTTCATGAAAAATAAAAACGCCGGGATCTTCCTGTGATTGATGAAGGTCATAGTTCACGCACCCTTCTTCCGCGCGCGTTGGTTTTATCAGCCCAAGAAGCATTTCCTTGAGCTCAGATTCTTTTCCGGGTTTCGCTTTGAACTTCGCCACGATCGTCAGATTTTTCGCCATTTTCTTTCCTTATTTATTTTGACGGATTTTCCGCCGTCAGGATTTTTCTAAGATTTTCAAACGTCTTAAACGGCATATTCACGCTCAATGAATTCGCCAGCGCGGCGGGAATTGAACCGCCCGCGTCACAGTGCTGTTGAAACATCACTTCCGTTCCGCCAGTGGGGAGCGCTTTGAATTTCCACAGAATCTTTAAATAAGGCACACGCACTTTCCCCGGCTGTTCCGGGTATGCCTCGGGCCTTGCCGAAAGCCGGTAAACCACGTCGCCGCCCAGCTCCACGGATTTTTCACGAGCATAAACACTGTCACGGTCGGAAACCGGCCAGGGCATCGCCATCACGTAATAAACAATCTGTTCCCCCGCTTCCTCTTCAAGAAGGCGCGCTTCCGCGCATTGATAAAACCATTCGGGGTAACGCTCTATTTTTTCGTAAAACGCCATCACTTGATTGCGGGGAACTTCAAGTTTCATAACCGCTTTAAACTCCAAAAGCGGAGAACCGTCCACCTTGCGGGTATAAACCTTAATGCCGTTTTTATCTTTTTTAAGATCCCAGGGGTGCTCCTGGGCTAAGACGGGGGCGCAAAACAAAACCGAAGTGATAAGCACCAAAACACGAGGAATTAAGGCTCTCAATGTTAAGCCTTCAGCAAAGTTTTAAGCTTTTCAATCAGCGCCGGTTTTTTTAAACCTTTGGCTTGCGCGTCACTCAAAGCTTGTTCAGCAGGCACGCCTTCGTGAAGATTGCGGTGAAGCGCCCAAACCGCGGCCGCCCGCTGGCCTGTCGCGCAATGAAGAAGAACGGGGCCCGTTGCCGGATCTTTAAGAACTTCCGAAAGCTGTTCCGCCTGACGAGGGCTGAAGTTTTCAACCGAAACGGGAATATTCACATATTTAAGACCGACAGCCTCCGCGTGATCTTTTTCTTCCGAAGTTCCTTCTTCCGGATTTCTCAAATCGATAACAGTTCTCACGCCCTGCTCAGCCGCCTGGCCCAAACCCTTCGCTCCCGGAGCCCCGCCGGCAATCAGGTTCTCTTCCAAAAGAACCGCGTTCGGAACTTCCGTTAATTTTTTTGTATCTAATTTAACCGGGGGTTCACCGGCCAAAACCGGTACTGCCGCCGCAAGCATTAAAGCCAACGTAAGGATCTTCTTCATAGCCTTCTCCTTTTATAATTTATTGTATTTGGTGATCCGGCCTTTTGATTTTTCGACCGGATATTTAAGAGCATTCTTGGCGAGTTTATTTTCTACCGCCTGGGCGAGATCAATTCCCAGATTGTCGGCAAGCTCAAAAAGGTAGCAGGCCACATCGGCCAGCTCGTCGGCAATTTCTTCCTTGCAGTCACGAGCGTGAGCTTCCACCTGCTCAGGTTTTTTCCATTGAAAATGCTCAAGTACTTCAGCAGCTTCCAGAGCGAGCGATAAAGCGAGGTCTTTGGGATTGTGAAACTGCTCCCAGTCGCGCTCATTGACGAACTTTTTAATTTTCTGCGTCAGGGCTTTGATATCAGACATAAATCTCCAGATTGAAAACGAATGTATTGTACTACATCATTTGATTTTTTCGATCCGCCGGTCGGGAATAAACCAGATCACTGCCACGGCGGCGTAGATCACCGCGGAAATTTGGGCATTCACAAACGCCAATCCGATCGCGGAAAGATAACAAAGGGGCGAAAGCTTCCCTTTCCAGTCACAGCCAAACGCTTGCGCCAGTGAAGATCCTTTTCCATGCAGGCCGACAATGGCCCGCTGAAGCAGGTAGTAAGCGATCGCCGCCATAAAGAACACTCCCCCATAAAGGGCCGTCGGCCACGGCGCGCCTCCGGTTTGTCCCATCCACGCCGTCACAAACGGAAAAAGAGAAAGCCAGAACAACAGGTGCATGTTCAGCCACATGATCTTTCCGTTGATTCGCCCCGCGGCATGAAGCAGGTGATGGTGATTGTTCCAATAGATCGCAAGGTAAATAAAACTCAAAAGATAACTCAAAAAGACGGGAAGCAGAGGTCTGAGTGAGGCCAAGTCCGTACCGTGCGGAGCGTGAAGCTCCAGGACCATGATGGTAATGATGATAGCAATCACACCGTCACTGAAAGCTTCCAGCCGGTTCTGCGGGAAATGGTCAGCCACGTTTTACCCTCCTAACCGAAAAATAAACTACCGCGAGAAAAAGCCCCAGGACAAGAAGCACCAGGAGCGAACTGAGCAGCATGACCGCTACCGCGGCCAGGAGATAAAACACGAAAAAAGCGGCATTTTTTACTTTCGCGGCGGGACCGTGGTCCGAAGGCAGGGCAACCCGGCCGACTTCCTCAAAAAGCAGAGGGTTGTTGAAATCCGAAGGCATGATTTTAAAACTCTCACGCTCGAAACAGTAAATTCCGGCTTCTTGAAAACCGCGCGCAACCAATTCAGAACAAAAGTAACGGGTTTCGTTGTTGAAGCGGTTCGCGAAACCGTGAAAATTCAGGATAAAATGAAACTGCTGGGGGATAAAATTAAAAACCAGAAAATAGCCCAGTCCCCACGTGTCGTATTTTTCCCCTTTTTCGGAAACACAGAAATCCAGAGCGGAACGAAGTTTTTCAGGCGGGGCGTTTTTCCGGCGGAGAAAAAGCAGGTTGTAATTGTCTTTCAGATAACGCCCCGAAACCGGATTAATCTGAATCCCATCGCCGTAAGCTTCAACGACCTCATCCCCGCCCAAATAAAAACCGGCGTGTGTCCACCCTCTCTGTTCAAAACCGTTTTGAAAGAAATTCGCGAGCTTGATCGGTAAAGAGGCGGGGTTCAACCCTTTTTTATGGAATAAAACAACGTCGCCCGGCTTGAGCTTTTCCAAAAGCTCCGCGGCTGTGTTCAAGCCGGCCATTTCTGGGGAACTTTCTGAATCTTGGAAGTGTCGTAACCTTCTTCGCCGGCCAGAGTAACCATTTTCTGATACTCCGCTTCAGAAATCACGGGTTTGCGCGCCATAATCCAGACGTAGTCACGCTTTTCACGCCCGATAACCGTCACTGAGTAATCCGGACTCAGATAGACAATCCGGTAATCGCCTTTGAACGGCCAGACAAAACGCATGCCCCAGACCGCGTTGGAAACTTTATCGCGCACAAAACCTTTAGGCGTGTATTTTTTCTGAGGACCTTCAAAACCGCCTTTGCGGAACGTAAACGTCGTCGCGATCGTGCCGTCCGGATTCATCTGGTAGGATTCAACCGCGTTATACGCTTCTTTCTCGACAAAAGTCGGAATGTTGGCAATCACGTACCAGCTCCCCATAAAACGCTGAAGATCGACCTGCGGTTCGATCCGAATCGGTTTTCTATCCATGGTACGGCACCCTCCGGTGAGCATAAAAAAAAGTGCGAGAAAAATCAGAGCGTTGTTTTTTTTCAAGGCCGTTTCCTCAATTGATTTCGTTGGCGGAAATAATGCGTTCAAAAAGACCGCCCAAATAAGACTTTCCATTGAGCGTCAAATCTGAAACCACGACCTGGTTGATCCGGTTTTTGGCGTCTGAAGTCATCGAGTAGCGCTCCGCCCAGGTGCAGTGAATCACGTAATACTGGCCGTTATCCTTGCCCAGGAAAATCATCATGTGATGAGGCATGCGCAGAAGCGTGATGCCCGGCACGGCATTATCGAGCATCTCTTTTTTCTTTTCGGTGTCTTCCTTGTAAGCGTAATGATCGAGCTGAGTGCCGGTGAAAGATTGTTCTTTGGAACCGCGAGGCATCTCCACACCCATCCCCAGAAAAACATCCTGCGTAAACCCGGAGCAGTCACGGCCGTTGTAAGTGCCCCCCCAGCCGTAGCGGGCGCCAAGTAATTTAAAAGCCTGACGGATGATATTCGCCTGTGTAAACGGCAGGAAATCCGTACTCACATCCGCGGAAGCTTTGATATATGCCCGTTTCAGCATGGCACTGCCGTCTTCTTTTCTTTTAGGAAGTCTCACGGCATAAGCATCGGGAGTAACAGACTCAAGATTAATCAAAGTTCCCATGCTGGGCGACTGAAGCTTACGCGTAAAAGCCGAATCCGCGTAAACCGGCACACTTTCACCGGTCACAACAAGAAAGGAAGAACTCTTCGCGTATTTTTTAAGCGGGTTCCGGTTTTTAAAAACGGCGACGTCTTCTGATTTAATCCAGCCCCGCGCGTACATCGCCTGAATGAAATACCACTTTCCGTCACTCGATTCATGCAGGATCGCAACCGGCGTCCAGAGTTTAATCTGCGTGAACTGGAGCTGATCGAACTCAATATCGCCTTTTTCTTCGAGCATTTTCACATCCGTCGGCAAAGCCCGCACCGAAGCCTGCCTCACGGCGGCGCCCCAGCGGGTTTCAATCGTCTCCGGAATGCCTTCCCAGTTTTCCACCGGCTTGACTTCCCGTTCAAAAAAATCCGGCTGAATATATTTATCATCCAAACCGAAAAGCTTCCGGCCTTTTAGAGTTTCATACTGCAGCTCGATCACTTCACGAATGCGGGCACCCTTGCGCTTGGAAGGCAGGCTAAAAATATCCACCTGATCACGCACAATCGCGCGGATATCCTGATTAAAAGACTCAAGCTCTTTCGGGGTTTTTAAAACTTTATTCGCGTCGGGAAGACGTTTAATCCAATATTCAGGTTTCAGCTGTTCAGGCTTAACACTGGTCAAAATCAGCGGGCCTTTGGGAAGCGGGGGTAATTCTTCAGCGAACGAGGAAACCGGAAGGAGGACAATCCAAGCCGCTGCCAGTAACTTAAAAAAACGTTTCTTATTCACGTAAATCTCTGCCTTTTCTAATTCTGAGAAGTGCTGGGCGTCAAAACCTGCATCAGGTTCCGAAATTCCGCCGGGCTTGAAACATCAATACCCGATCCAGGTTCCAGTTTAACCGGCGCAAGCCCTGCTTCTTTTTGTTTTTTTGCTTTCTGCGCCGACTTCAAAATTCTTTGAGCCGGCGCTGATTTGGGATTCATCGCCAGCACCTGATTGAGACGCCGGATGGCTTCATCATAATCCTCCAGCCCCATTAAAGCATTAGCCAAATTCAGGTAAGCCGGAAGGTAGGCCGGTTCAGAATTAACGACCTCTGTCAGGAAATCACGGGCCTTTATCCACTGCTCATCCAGCATCCAGATCAGGCTTAGAGCATCGATCGCGCGATAGGAGCGTGGGGTCGCCCATACGGCTCTCTGATAAAGCTCCACGGCGCCTTCTTTGTCCCCGCTTAATTGCAGAATCCTTGCCCTTAAAAAAAGTACGCGTCCGCTTCCTGGAAACGAAATCCGAAGAGCGCGGACAAGCGCCTCCGCTCGCTCCGTTTCCCCATGCATCAAATAAAAATCAGCGAGAGCCACCCGGGCACGGGAGGTCTGCCTCTCATGGCGCGCGGCGATCTGCATATGTTTGAGGGCTCGTTCTTCATCTTTACGCATCAGATAAATCAGCCCTAAATTATGGTTCGCGAAAACACTGCGGGGATTGAGTTTCAGCGCTTCCTGAAAATAAGGCTCCGCCTGCTGATAGTTTCCTTTCGCCACATAAATACTGCCCACATTAAATAGAGTGCGCGCGGTCCTGTGAAGTTTTAAAGCTTTTTCATAGGCATCAAGCGCCTTGTCCAGATCACCTTTTTTCAGGTAAGAGTACCCAAGCCCGCCGTAGGCAAAATAATTGCCAGGGACTACTTCAACCGCGTGTTTGTTCAAGGCAAGCGGAGAACTCCAGAAACCCAGCTGACGCACCGTCACCAGTGAGAAAAAAACCAGGGTGCCGGCAAACACCGCCGTGCCCGCTGTTCTTATTTTTTCAGGCGGTACCAGCTCCAGAAAACCCCAAACAGCCATGACCGCGATCCCGATATGAGGCAGGTACATATACCGGTCCGCCATCGCCTGAGCGCTGATATGCACCAATCCAAGCACAGGCCCAACCGTAATCAGGTACCAAAGCCAGCCGAAAAGCAAAAAGGGCATTTCGTCCTTTTTCTTCCAGGCCCAGAAAGTAAACACCGCCAGCCCAATCAGGCAAGCAACGACAAAGATGGGCATTTCAGTCTGAGGATTGGGAAAGGGATAAGCGATGGCCAGACCGAAAGGCCAGACTGTTTTTTGAAGGTAGAGGTAACAGGAAACGACCGCGTTGACCGCCCGGTCAAAAAAACTGATGTCTTTCAGCGAAATGATGGCGCCGATCACTTTGTGCGCCTTCAGTGTCATGATGGAAGAAAAAACGGCCAGACCGAAAAAGGGAATTTTTTCCGCCGTAAGTTTCCAGAGTGAAACACCCGGCCGGAACCTGCCCAGAGGCCAGAAATCAAAAAGGAAAAGAACCAAAGGAAGAGAAACTACCATCGGCTTTGACAAAACGGCCAAAACGTAAAATAAAACCGATCCCCAATAATGAGGAGTGCTTTTTTTCCGCCGGCTTTCCAGATAAGTTCCAATTGTCAGCCACCAGAAAAGCCCGCTGAGCACGTCTTTTCTTTCAGCGATCCAGGCCACCGATTCCACGCGAAGCGGATGAACCGCGAAAAGCGCGGCCACGACCGCCGAAGCGCCGACACGGCCGGTTGCTTTCGAAAACACCCAGAAAATCAGCAGGGCGTTCAATATATGAAGAAGAACGTTCGTAGAATGAAATCCTGAAGGGTCCAGACCGAACAAAGCCCGGTCTAAAAAAAACGAAAGCCAGATCATCGGCTGCCAGTCCCCCGTCCGCATGGCAGTGAAAGACCAGCGGAAGGACGTCCAGGAGAACGGCTGGTGCATGACGGGATTTTCGATAATGTATTCCTGATTATCCAGATTGATGAACGGATAATGAATCACAGGCCAGAAAACCGCGAGAACGAGAAGGGCAAGCCCGAGATAAATCAGCCAGGGCTGAAGAACAAAAGAGCCGCTTTTTTTCTTTCGCGCCATGAAACTCCCGGTTTATCTTTTTGCTTTTTTAACCACTCGAGCGGGCTTCTTTGTTGAGGGAACCATTTCCGAAATCGTAACCTTCCCAACGCCGTTAGGAATCACTTTAATTTTTCTCTGTTCCGTTTCCGGCCAGCGGTTGCCGTTGGGCTGATTCGGCTGTTGAGGTCCGCGTCTTTCGGCTTTCCGGCGGGTGAAACATTCTTTGCAGTAAGTCGCGCGCTCCGGCGTCGGCTTGAAAGGCACTTCACAGTTTTTACGGCATTCGGCGCAAACCGCCTGGAACATCTGCTTACCGCCGTTGTTGGGGCGGTTCTGCTGAAACGGCTGAGACGGCTGGGAATGTTGAGGGTGCTGAGGCCGGGGGGCCTGCTGCTGCGGGTGCTGATGTTGATGCTGAGACTGCGGTTGGGGCTGACCGGGCTGAGCGACACGGCCGATCCGGCTGAGCACCACATCCATCTTCCTTTCAACCGACTCAAGACGCTCCGTCAGCTTCAGCATGGCTGAAACCAGGTCCGGCATCTGAGTTTCGGGTTCTTCGGCTTTCACCGCGCGTTTAACCGGTTTCACTTTTACTTTTGTCTTTTTAGCCATTCTTCCCTTTCAAAAACGTTTATCCGCCGCAGCCGTTAGAGCCGTAGACGATCTCCGTGCCGCATTTGGCGCAGACACCTTTTTTAAAAACCTCATCACTGATTTTTTCTTCACAGTTCGAGCACTGATCCATAGCCGGCTATTATATTCAAAAACGGGCAAAAAATCATTTTGTGATTTCAAAACCTTCGTTTATCGTAGTCGCATGTCAATCTTGTTTGAACCGCTTCAACTTGGAGATTTACGTCTTCCACACCGTGTTTTGATGGCTCCGCTCACCCGCTGCCGAGCAAGCGGCGCTGACGGACGCACGCCCAACGACCTGATGGCTGAATATTACGTTCAGCGCGCTTCCGCCGGTCTGATTCTGACCGAAGCCACTTCCGTTGACCCGATGGGCGTCGGTTACCCGAACACGCCCGGCATCTGGTCCCCGGCTCACGTGGAAGGCTGGAAAAAAATTACCGAACGCGTGCACGCTTCCGGCGGACGGATTCTGCTTCAACTCTGGCATGTGGGCCGGGTTTCCGATCCCCTTTATCTGGACGGCAAACAGCCGGTGGCCCCAAGCGCGATCGCGCCTTCCGGCCATGTCAGCCTGGTCCGCCCGCAAAAACCTTTTGTCACACCCCGCGCGCTCGCGCTGGATGAAATCCCGGGAGTGATCGAGGCTTACCGCAAAGGCGCCGAAAACGCCAAAGCCGCGGGTTTTGACGGCGTTGAAATTCACGGCGCCAACGGCTACCTGCTCGATCAATTCCTGCAGGACAGCTCCAACAAGCGTGAGGACAAATACGGAGGCTCCATCGAAAACCGCGCGCGCTTGATGCTTGAAGTCGCGGACGCCGTCATTTCAGTTTGGGGCGCCGGGCGTGTCGGCATGCACCTCGCCCCTCGCGGTGACGCGCACGGCATGGGCGACTCCAATCCCCTGGCGACTTTCACTTATGTTGCCGGCGAACTCGGCAAACGCAAACTCGCTTTTCTTTGCGCGCGCGAATCCCTGGGCGAGAAACGGCTTTTCCCCGCGATCAAAAAAGCTTTCGGCGGAATTTATATCGCCAACGAAAATTTCACCCAGGAAACCGCGGAGCAAGTCATCGCTTCAGGTGAAGCCGATGCCGTGGCTTTCGGCCGTTCTTTTATCGCCAATCCCGATCTGCCGGAGCGTTTCCGCAAAGGCGCCGCGCTCAATCCCCCGCGCCCCGAAACTTTTTACGCGCCCGGCCCGCAGGGCTACATTGACTATCCGTTTCTGAGCGAACCTCTTTCCGCTCATTAACCCCTTTCTTTTATGAAACGCTTCATGGAATGGCTGACCCATCTTTTTCCGGGCTGGACTTTGCTCGCGGCTTGCGCCGCGCTTTGGCGCCCGGAACTTTTAACCTGGTTTCACGGGCCCTGGATCACCGTGGGTTTAGGCGTGATCATGCTCGGCATGGGGCTGACCCTGAGCCTGAATGATTTTAAACGTGTCCTTCTTTTTCCCGCGTGGATTGTGACCGGAGTCGTTCTTCAATACACGATCATGCCGTTTCTGGGCTGGAGCCTGGGTTACGCTTTTCACCTGCCCGCGCCGCTGGCCGTCGGGCTGGTGCTTGTGGCGTGCTGCCCCGGAGGCACGGCTTCCAATGTGGTGACTTATCTGGCGCGCGCGCATGTCGCGCTGTCGGTCACGCTCACGGCCTGCTCCACCGTGCTCGCGGTCGTCATGACGCCGTTTCTGACTTCATGGCTGGCCGGAAGCCGTGTGCAAGTCGACACCTTCGGCCTTCTGCTCAGCACTTTGCAGGTGGTGATTCTTCCAATCGCCGTGGGCCTTTGGCTTCAGCGTTTCACGCCCCGGCTGACCCGCGCGATTCTTCCTTTTTCACCGCTGACCGCTGTGATTGTGATTTCACTTATCGTGGGATCAATTATCGGATCGGGAAAACAAATGATTCTCGACAGCGGGCTGAGACTGGCCGGCGCGGTCTTTTGTCTGCACGCGTTGGGATTCGCTTTGGGTTACTGGCTGAGCCGGCTGATTCACCGCGACCGGATTATCGCGCGCACCGTTTCAATTGAAGTGGGGATGCAAAACTCTGGCCTGGGCGCCGTTCTGGCGCGCGCGCATTTCGCCAATCCCGCGACCGCCATTCCAAGCGCGATCTCGAGCCTGACTCACTGCCTGATCGGCAGTTTCTGCGCCGGAGTCTGGCGCGCTCGTAAAATTTAAACTTTTCCCCGCAAGGTTTTAACTTCCGGAATGCGGGCCTGACTGACCGTAACCGGCGGGTTTTGAAGAGGATGATGAAAGGGGCACTCGTCGCCCAAATAACAACGGCCGGAGCCGTGATACTGCCTTGAAATAACTTTGCCTTCGGGGTTGAGCACGGTGACGTCGTAAGAACCATCGGGGTTGTGGCGCACAATCACGGTGTTGCCCAGTGGATCTTTGGTGACATGCGTGTTGGGGTCGCCAAACTCACGGCCCAGCAGGCGCTTGGCATCTTCAACTAAACCGCCCACATTTCCTTCACGGCCCGTAATGTTGCCGTCTTTATCATACTCCAGCTTGGCGTCCACTTTGGGTTGACCCTGCTCATCACGGCCGAAATGCACCACCTGAATCAAATGGCCTTCTTCATCGTAATCAAAATCGATCGACTCCGTGATCCCGCCCCCGTTATCCTTTTTATTAACCATGATCAGCCGGCCTTTTTCGTCGTACTGATACTCTTCAGTGGCGGAGTTAAAATCTTCATCCGTGACTGTGCGCTCAGTGACCCGGCCCTCGCCGTCATAAGTCAGCTCTTCACGGTCATGGCCGTCTTTATCACGCGTGACTTTTTTTTTGGGTTTCCCCTTGTCATAAGTCGTGGTTTGAGTCGTGCCCTTTTCAGGATCAATTTCCACATGGTCTTTAACCACGCCGTCTTCGCCGTAATGAGTGCGCCGGATTTCACGGCCCTCGTTGTCTTTGGTGATGTCGGTGTAGCCGTCTCCCGCAGCGCCGTAAACCCGTATAGTGTCAGCCCACACCCGGGAAGCCATTACCGCCAGCCCCGCCAAAATCAGAAACAAAAATATTTTTGATTTCTTCATGACTTCCCTCCTCTGATTTTTTGAAATTGAGGCAGAACAAATTCGGCCTGCCAGCGCATCAAACCGGCGGTCTTCACCATTTCTTCAATGGATTGCGGTTTATTTTCCATGACCGCTGTCAGCGCCGCGGCCGTTGCCAGCACCGAAGACTGAATTTTTAATTCACTCGCGACTTTTTTACAGGCATCCGCGAGTGGTTCAATATCCACACGCTCCCCGCGCTTTTCATACCACGGCGTTTTCTCACGGTACACGGGCCACTCCGATTGAGGCATTTGCTCCGCGGTTTTAAGCGCGTTCTCAAGCCCCGCCCTAACCTCACCTTTAAATCTTTGCAGAGCATTGGGGCCTTTTTCCAAAGGCGCTCCGGGGTTTTTGGCCCGCCACTGCGCGGCCTCAACAATGTATTCATTCATCAGAATCATGAAAGCAGGGCGGTCTTTGCGCCGGGCTTCGGCGTCGCGCCATTTCCAAAGCTCGCGCACAAACACCAATTCATTAGGCTGAAGCACCGATGAGCCTTTCACCCGCCACTCGTCTTTAGGGTTAGCTTCCACTTTTCTGGGCGCATCGATCATTTTCACCAAACGCTCGCACCACTCCCGGTGCCAGTCCTCGCGCCCCAACGCTTCCAGCTCTTTTTGCTGAAAGTCCGCGATGCGCTCGAGGTATTGAATGTCGTTAGCCGCGTAAATCATCATTTTTTCAGTCAGCGGGCGGATGGACCAGTCGGCTCTCTGCGAAGATTTTGAAAGCACCACCCCGAAAAACTTTTCCACCAGCGCGGCCAGCCCGATTTTTTCATAACCCAACAGCTGAGACGCAAGCATGGTGTCAAAAAGCCTGCCCTTGGGCTGAAAACCAAAATCCCTTTTCAACAGGCGAAGGTCGTTGTCCGCCGCGTGAATGATCAGGTCTTTGGTTGAGAGGACTTCGAAGAATTCATTGAGAGGAACACCCGCGAGAGGGTCGATCAGGTAACACTGTCCCGAAAATCCCACCTGAATCAGGCACACCTTTTCGAAGTAGTGATGCATACTATCCGCCTCAGTATCCACCACCACCCGCCCCGCGTTTTTTAACACTTGGGTTAAGCGAGCCACTCCCTCAGAAGTATTAATGAGAGCGTTTTCTAAACTATCTGATTTCAAACGAACTTGTCTCTTTTCTCTAGATTATGCCTAGCACAAAGCAACTGAATATTCTCGACCATTAAAGACGTACCCCCTTTTGAGAAGGGCAAATCATGATCAAAATGCAGGTTATCCTTACTCTGACATTTCACACACTGACCTTTATCTCGCTTCCAGACCGCCAATTTTACCTCTGAAGGAATCATTCGGTCATGCTTTAAATCTTGACGCTCTTCAACTGTCAGAGCATCGTCTTTTTCCAATAACTCAAGTTTAAACTTAAAGACCTTTCGGCTTCCAGATTTTTCCTGCCAGGCATCGACCAACTGAAAACGGCCGTTATAAACCCAGATTCCATCTCGAATCTTTTCATAAACCCTAATAAGTTCAGGCTTGGCTTTACCAGCCTTATATCGATTTACAGTTTCCGCGAATTTTCCGTTCTCGGTTAAACTTCCCTTGATAGTCTTATCAGGCTGATCAACTTTTTTAGGCTCACGGGCATCCCGCTTCGAAGCATCATGCCCCTCATAAATCAAAACTCGCCCATTCTCTTCTACCCTGTCCGCATATGGAGCTCCTTTTCGGACACTCATCAAAATAACTGTTTCCCGCCCTTTAAGCCTAAAATTCATCCCTCTTTGAAGATTCGCCTTCTCAATAGAAGTCATCTCCGTATAGGAAATAATATCGCCAGGCCGAATCACTGTTTTTCAGCTAGACGAAATAGTTCTGAGGGCTTTAGCGCAAGGGCTTTTGCCAGTTCGTGAATGTTAAGGAGAGAAACATTCCGAATGCCGCGTTCAACATCACTCACATAGGTGCGGTGTAGATTGGCGCGATCAGCAAGTTCTTCTTGAGAAATCCCGAGGGCCTGACGACGGAGCCTAACAACTTTACCAAAATTGAGAAGCGATTGTTGGGAAGCCATGGCTTCAGAATGCCTTGGCGATGACTTTAAGTCTACAGACTATAAGTTACAATTCCATATCCAACAATCGAGAGATCGATAAAAGTTGAAGAGTTTGCTAGAAAAAGGCCAGTCACAACTACAAATAAAAGAGAAACATATCCCCTTTCATAGCTACTCGCACCTTTGAGATCCTAGTATAGACTGGGTTCTATCTGTCTACAGCACTAAAGGATATAACTAACTTTCTTATTATACCCGACGATAATTAGAATACTGATTTTAGCAAATGGAGGCTCTTTAATTGATTACCAAACTAGAAATCTGGGCAGACAGTTTCCATGAAGGAGAATGGGCCGTCGCCGAGATATCAAAATATTTCACAAAAAAATCTGTGACCTATTGCCACGGGTTTATTCCAATTTGGACTTTATATTTTGATAAGAATAATGTTCTCGAAGTAACAATATTCGGTAGTTATCATTCATGGGAAACACTACCGAATAAAATCCGGGTTCTTCTAAATTATGGAAAACCAGACTTTATTCTTTATGACCGAACCAAAGACAATATCCTCGTCGCAATCGAAGAAACTGCGGCAGTCCCGACCGGCAATCAAGCATTACAGAGATGCGAAAGAATCTTTGGGAGTGCGTTCTCAGGAATCCCATTTATTTATTTAATTGGTGAATATGGGATTCATAAGGACGGCCATGTGAGGCGAACTTCAATTTGGCCTACTTTATTGGGGCTAAAGCTATCCCTTCAATTTAAAACATCATCGCTTTCACTTCATTATTCAGATATCGACAACCCCGAAGATTATGAGGCGGGAGCGGGATTAGCACTTTTATTTGAGTATACCTTTTTAACCGTAAAAACTTACCTTGGGTTAATAAATGAAACAGAGTCCAGCAAACTTGAACAAGTCGTATCTAATATTGTATCTAAAATGTGCGATTTCATTATAAGTCAGTGGTCTAGCATCACCAATTATTTACCAAGCATTGAAAATTTTAAAAATAAAGAATTCTCAAAATCACTTGCTGACAAAATACTTGGAAAACCCAGTAAGCTCAAAATAGATACTTTTTTGAATTGGCCATTAACAAGCGGCCGAAACACTGGCTCTTTTCCAAAAGAAATCTTATTGGGATACATCAAAAAAGATGATTTTCTGCTGGGGTTAGACGCTTCTGTCAAGAAGCAAGAGGGATATGTCCTGTCTCAGGGCGCGGGCAGCAAACCTCAAAAACAATCTCAAATCAGAGAATGGATCGCCACTCAACAGCAGTTTGCAGATAAAATTAAAATAAAATATAAATGCGACCCCAAGGAGTTCCCATCATCCCCTGGCGGCTTTTATCATATTACAACATCGAAAAATATTACTTACTTATTAGACGATATTATTCATGTGAAAATTGCTTATGAAAAAGCATTCCACAAGCTTCCCGAACCAATTTCCAATAACATTCAAAACCGATTTGCTGGAATGCCCGCATTTGTTTATATCTGTAATAGCCTAAAGCCAGGACGGATGTTTCGCGATCCATTTGTCGGCCAATTTGCAACTTTTGCTAGCATTTTTTCATACGACTGTTCTCGCAAGAAAAAACGAATCACCTTCGTATACCTACCTCATCAAACAGCTGCTCTTTTTTTTAAGGGTGGTAACCTAATAAAGAACAAGGGAACATTTATTTATAAGGAAATGGCGGATTTCGTTATTTGCAATTCAGGTTCTATCATCGATATGCACAATGAGACATTATTCGCATGAAACCTAAGTTCGAATATGTAATCACAGAAGAGGTTGTTCGCTTTTGCTTTGAAATCCACCTTAAAAGTAAAAGTAAAGATTGGGCTGTCGCTTTTACAAATCCTACTGCTGGACCCTGGAAAAAAATATTCGCTATTGAAGGGACAAAAAAAATCGAAATAGGGCGATATGAAAGAGAAGAGGTTCGTCCCGATCTGATACTGCTCAGCAAGTCTTTACGGGCATGCATAATCATTGAAGCGAAAGACGGGTTCGGGAAAATATCCACAGATATGCAGATGCAGAAAAATATTGCTGTCTATCTAAAAGAAAAAAAACGATTGCAAGCGGCTCCTTATCTTAGAAAATGGGTCCTCCAAGGAGATACTCTGTTTGTTAACGGCTTGCTCTGGTTTTCAACTTCTAGAGAGTCTGCAGAACAAATGAAAACTCTATATAAAAGATATGCACAACAGCAAAACAACGATCCGCTCTTAATGGTCGAAGTTATTAAGGAGGGCGATGATTTGGTTTGTTACGGATATATCGAGTCAGGGGAAAAAGACATTAAAAAAGCAACGAGTGTTCTAGAAAGTCTTTATTTAAAGAGCAATTCTGATTCTTGAGATTGCTTCTTACATTGCTTTGAAGATATTTTAAGCCTATTAATTATTTCCGATATTTCAGGAGCCTCTAAAAAATCGTAGCCGTCGTAAATCCCCGAGATAATATCCCATGAGACCTTCTTTCCCTTTGCTCGAACTTTTGCAATCGCATTATCAATCTCAGAATCAATAGAGCTAGACGGATTATCTACCTTTAACAAATAGTAACTTTCTTTCCTTTTTAAAAAATTAACCCCGATTATTTCTTTAGCCCAATTAGTAGCCTCTGAGATATAACCGTTTTTTAAAATTAGGGCAACCGCTATTCTGATTATGTGGGGATAATTAAGCCTACCTTCACGCTTAGCGGCCGCTTGCACATAAGCTGCAATTAATTGTTTTTCAAACAACTTCCTATTAGTTAAACGCTCTGAAAAATTGTTACTTTTCTGAAAAGTCAAATAATAATCCCCCAAATAACTTCCAGACATAGCAAACCTCGCTTTGGAAGGAACCACGGCCGGCAAAACAAGAGATACATCACGATATTGTAATTTAGCGTTTTCAAATCCGTAAATTAATGTATGCCAAGCATCGAGAGATAGCTGATTAAATGTTACAGTAAAATAACCATTTTCCTTTAGAACATCTGCAGTCGTATTTATTGCCCGAATTATATCAAGCTTGTATCTTTCCCATCTTTTATTACGGTCAGGGCTATCAGACACAACAATTTCGTCAGCATAGAAAGCAGGTGCTTTAAGCCAAGAGTTCCAAATTGCAGAGACCTCTAGATAGGGAACGCTGTCACCATAAGGCGGATCTGTAAATACATAACCAATTTTTCCATTAATTTTATATTGAAGCTTTTTAAGAACGTCCGAGCAGTTCCCATTTAATATTTGCGACTTTGCTTGGCTATTAAAGCTCTTTCTCTTAAGAGAACAAATAGCCGCTAGAGATTTTTTGAAGCGCACATCAAATGTCGCAACTGGATTAACTTCAAGATGCTTCTTTGCTATCCAAAAACCCGGAACAGACCAGGCAGGTCCCCCTGTAGTTAAACCATTTCGACTCGGAATAAGTCGACTCGCTTGCGTAGAAGTTGCGGTAAGCGTCAATAAAAAGAAGTTCCTAACAAGGTTGGAAGGAATTGAATGAATAAAATCAGCCATTACTGCCAAAGTCAAAAAAGCTCTTTTTGTATAAAAGCTACGAGTTGAAGTACCCTCATAACTTAATATCCGTTTATTTGTTAAAAAATTTTGATCATACTTATTTATATCGCTCTTTAAAAAACGCGTATCGGCGCGTTGAGACTTTGCAGTTTGCTCTTCTAGAATAGCTTTATCTTTATATTCTTTCCCACTTGAATCAGTAACAGAAATAACTCTCGTCGAATGAAGCGTGCCAATATTTGCATTAATTCTCTTTCCGCACTTTTGGCACAAAGAGCCATTTACTTCTTGCACAAAGCCACATTCCTTGCATCGCAACACTATGATGTGAGTACAATGCCTAATTTGCACCCGCCCTAATGAATAAGCCGATTTCAGTTTCTCGGCTATTTTTTCTTGGAAGTCGCTGTATGTCTTCTCTAGCTCTCCTAATGAAACATCGCGCAGGAGAACTTCCCCAATTAAGACAGCTACAGGATTGATGTCGATTCCAATACTATCTATACCTAACTTCAAAGATTCAATATTTACTACAGAGCTTCCGCAAAATGGATCTAAAACATAACTATCTGGGATTGCGTATTTTTTAATAAACTCTCTAACAACATTCGCTGGTTTTCGAGCCCAATATTTATGAATTAAATACTCCGAATCGTGTGTTGATGCAGTAAAGATCTTCATAGCTTTTTAAAAATTAAAATGAAATCGGAAAGAGAGATCCCAATTTTTTTTGCATTCCGCCTCTGGCTTGTAACCCATGATGCTTCTGTATATTTAGGCTTCCTTATAGCTATTTTGATTAAACTAAGAGGGTCTTTGGAAAGGTAATCTAGAAGTAATTTTGTGGTTGGAATATGCTTATCATGAATCTTTGTATCACCCATCATAAGTGCAATAACCGCCCCTTTACGTAGCTGTTTTGAAAGGTTTTTAATTCCATCGCCAAGATCAGCGACGTAAGCATCAACATTACCAGGCTTGCCAACCTTAAAAAACTCTCGTATTTCCTTCTTAGAAATATCTTTTCGATCGCAAGAAAGCCAGCCAAGCTCTAAAGAAAAAATGGTGCTAAACTTATAAACATTAAAATATGGCGGGTGACAGATCACTAAGGATATGTCTTTATTTGCTATATCGAGTGAGCGAAGATCTCGCAATTCAAATGACGGTGCTTTGAAATGTTTGGGTAATCTACTGATAGCTCCTATCGATTTTATAGCAGCTTTTTCAAAAAAATCCCACGGCTCTTCTTCGGCTGTTTCTACGTCTAAAAATAACCGCCCCTGCTGTGAAGTCGCCTTTGAAACCCTACGCAAAATTGATAAAAAACTAAGCAACAAAGCTTCTCTCATATCTCGATCTTTAATCTCGAGAACACAACTCAACAACCTTCTCAAATTGGTTACTGTTTCAGGTAAAAACCAATGGAATAGGCTTTTTTCTGGAATTAAAATGTCAGAGATTCTTATCTTGCCTCCACCTCTTTTCCGTTTATAAGAAAGTTTTACTGAATCAAGCGCTTTTATAAAATTATCTTTCTTAATCGGAGTACACTTTACTTTTGCTAGAAGAGCCGAAAGCGGGCTCACATCAGCACAAAAAATATTCCGGTTCAAATAAATACTTTCAACAGCTGTGGTTCCACTGCCAATTGTAGGATCAAGAATATTTTGATCTTTTTTGGAATATATTTGAATGAGATGCCTAGCTACAGGCGGTGGAAACTTCCCATAAAATCGAAATAAACCATGCGTCAAATAACTTAGCTCTTTAGATGAGTAATCTAAATTCCAAACCTCGGTTATAGATTTATATTTAGATAAGTCTGCAGCTCTAAGCAGTGCATTCTTGTATTCTTTATCAGCTGGATTAGAGGAAATTTCAACGGTTGGTAACAAGGCTTCGGTCATGCTGTGTATATTAGCAATGTACTTCTCAGGTTTCAAGAATCCCCTTTTTGAAATATATGTCGGGCACCTGCATCGCTAGTTGAGAAGAGAGACAAGGCATGCTTTAAAATATCAAGTAAGCCTGTCATATAAAAGTAGTTTCGCGGGAAATAGCCCGTAAAGTGCTGAAATCGCTCAACTCTAGTGGACTTCCTACGAAGATTAACTTTTCCCCGCAAACCAGGACTTGAATTCAGGGCTTTGGGCGGTCGCGGGGCCAGACGTTGAAACACGGATAATGGCGTTGGGGCCTACATAGAAATAGCGCAGGCCGGACCCGGCGTTTGAGCTCAGTGTAGGCGGCCATCATATCACAAGCAAGCGCTGGCCAACCACCGAGGATTCTTCGGTAGTTGAGTTGTTGCAGAAAATGCAACGGTTGATCCTTTTTGTGAATTTCCAGTATGTCCCAAAATGGAACTAACACCAGCTTTTAGGCTGCTTTTTTTGAGGGGCGGATACGGATTTCGATTTCACCGTTCAAGGCATCAACAACCTTAACCAGGGTTTCAAGGCTGAGGTTGGCGGTCTCATCGTTTTCCAGGCGGGCAATAAAGGGCTGCGACACCCCCATACGGGCAGCCAACTCCCCTTGTGTCAGCCCCAGTTTCTCGCGCAATTCGATAATCTGGGTGATGACCCTTAAACGCTGAACCCCGGCTTCGATCTTTTGCCGGAAGCGTTTGTCTTTAAGCAGAGGCCGCATAAGCGTTTTATGCGCCGGGGCTTTCATCGGTTTCATGGCTCGTTTTCTCCTAATTGAATTTTCCCTTTCTGGTATCTATTGACAAATTCTTCCATGTTTCTAACAGCAATTCTCATTTCCCTTTCAGGAACTGCCTGGGTCTTTTTACGAAATGCGTGCACGAGAACTGCATACTCCTTAAGCATGAAAAAATAAATGATCCGAGTCTGCTTGGGGCGGAGTTCATAGAGCTTGTCCCCTAGATAATCCCCTACCGGCCGCCTGATCTGTTCGCCCATCTCTTCAAGGTAAGCGATATACTCAAAGCATTTGTCTCGCTCGTCCGGAGGTAACTTTGAAATAAACTCCCAAACCGGATTCCGGCCTTTTTCATCAAAATAATAGACAACGCTCTTGTTCATGAGCGCCACCCATAATATAACATATAGGTTATATTATCAAGACTCGATTTAGACACAAAAAAACCCTCCTGAAATTTGAGATTTCAGCAGGGTAAACCGTTACTGCGTCTTTACGCGTCCTCCACAACCCGACTTTGAAAAAATTATACCGTGATCAGGCTGTGGATCAACAAAGAATTTTAGTTTTTGCCCGCAAACCAGGACTTGAATTCAGGGCTTTGGGCGGTCGCGGGGCCAGACGTTGAAACACGGATAATGGCGTCGGGGCCGACATAGAAATAGCGCAGGCCGGAGCCGGCGTCAATAGGGTCGGCGTGGAGCTGGAAGTCGTCGGGTTTCATGGGGATATTGGTCAGGTAATAATTGTATTTGCCGGTTTTTCCGCTTTCGTAGCTGACAGGCAGAAAGCCGTCGAGGGTCAGCTGGCGCAGTTTGACCGGGAAAAATTCTTTCTTTTCGTAGTAGCGCACGGCGGCGTTGTTAATATTAGCCAGACTGCGGATAGCCTGAAATTCCCAGACAGGGTTGAGCATTTGGTCGGGGCGCTCCCGGTAATGCTGAACATTTTCCCAGAAGGTTTTAGGAGCGGACTCCTGGGCCGGAACCGGGGTTTGGGCGACAGGCGCAGGCGCGGTTTTTAAATCAAGAATCACTTCACTGCCGGGCTCAGCGCCGGCAAGCTTCACGGAATTGGATTTCACTTCAATCACGCGCGAGCCCGCGACGGAATCCCCTACTTTATAAGGACTGCCGTTGATGATCGCGATCGCGGGTGAATTGCCGGAAGGGTCTTCGAGCACGCCTTCCAGGCGCAGGTCTTCGGCAAAAAGCGGTGCGGTCAGCAGAAGCAAACCCGCGAGCAGGATAAGTTTTTTCAAATTTTTCTCATGAGACCAGCGCGGGCTCGAGAGCCGCGTTTTCCGCCAGCCAGGAAGAGGCTTCTTTGGAGCCCCGGGCGGTCCAGCGGATGTTGGACTGAATAATTTCCAGCGACTGTTTCATGGTGCGCTCAATGCCGGCGATCGCGTTTTTCTTGAAAAACGCCTGCACGTCTTTGAGCTCAGCGGGTTTATTGAACCCGGTCACGGAGCCTTCAAAAATATGGCCCAGCATGGAAGCCACGCTTCCGCCTTCGTAGCGCCGGCGCAGTTCCTTCACGTTGGATTTATTGAAAGCCCAGGCCTGGTGGCGGGCAGTGCGGTTGGAGCCGAAACCGCCCAGAATGGCGTAGGTGTCCTGACTGCGCACTTCTTTTGAAAGCGCGAATTTCAGCACCTGAGCGATCAAACCCTTTTCTTTGAAGCGGGTCAGCGAGCGCATGATCCGGACTTTTTCTTCATGCAGAGTTACGGTCTTGTAGAGTTTCAGTAGTTGGTCGAGCTCTTTTTGCCCGCCGTTTTCAGCCGTGATCGCGTAAACCGGCCCGCGCAGGTTCGGCTCAAGCTCGCCGGTCTTCACGTAATACTCAAACAGCGCCTTGGCTTCGTTGATAACTTCCGGCGCGCCGTAATGCCCGGCCTGCGAAATCAAGAGCGAGCGAAGCAGAAGGTCGGAGTGCGAGTCGGTGGATTTTTTCTCCCAGCCCAGCGATTTGAGGCAAGGCAGAAGAAGCGAGCGGGCAAAAGCGGAAAGACGCTCCCGGTCTTCTTCCTTATCCAGCAGATTATTAATCGAGCTCAAACTTCCCGAAACAATGCTCCAGATATTGTACTCACGCTCATTTTTAGCGGAGCTCAAAATCTGCAGAAGGCAGGAGGTTTTAAGGTAACCCGCGCGAGTCAGCGCGTGCGCGTCGCTTAAAATGCCCAGCGCGTCAATCACCGGATCAGGCAGGCTGCCCGATTCCAGCGCGTTCACCACACCGGCCAGCAATTCACCCGGATAAGACGTGCGGTAAAAACCGCTCTGCCCGGCGTTGATCTTGACCCAATCGCTCTCCCCGCCCAAATCCACCACGGAGGAAGCCGATTTCAGCAGACCGATAAAAGGTTTTTCCTGGCCCTGGCGCTGAATCACCAGCGGAATCTGCCAGCGGGTTTTCTTCGCGTCTTTGCTTCCGTCAAAAAGAAAACGTTCCTGGCTGAGTTTGAGTTTGCGCCCCTGGGCTTCAACTTTCAGCACCGGAAAGCCGGGCTGGCGGGTGTAGCCGTCCATAATGGCCTGCACGGGCTTGCCCGAAACCTGCTCCAGCACTTTCCAAAGATCGTTGGTGGAAGCGTTGCCGTAAGCAAACTTCTTAATATAAACACGCAAGCCTTTGCGGAAAACATCTTCGCCCAGGTAATGCTCGAGCATCCGGTTGACCGAAGAGCCTTTGCTGTAAGTGATCGCGTCAAAAATTTCGCGGATCTCGGCCGGGTTCTGCACCGGGATTTCGATCGGGTGTGTGTTGCGAAGGGCGTCAGAGCCCAGCGCGCGCAGGTAATCGGCCACCACGAACTGATCCCAGATTTTCCATTCCGGGAACTGGTCGTGCACGGCTTTCGGGCCCATATAAGAAGCGAAGCCTTCGTTCAGCCAAAGGTCGGTCCACCATTCCATCGTGACCAGATTGCCGAACCATTGGTGCGCGAGCTCGTGGTCAATGACTTCGGCCACACGCTGGCGCGCCGCCGCGGAGGAATTTTGCGGGTCGACCAGCAAAGCGGTTTCGCGGTAAGTGATCAGGCCCCAGTTTTCCATGGCGCCGGAAGCAAAGTCAGGCAGAGCGACCATGTCGCACTTGGGAAGCGCGTATTGAATACCGAACCATTCGCCGAAATAAGGCAGGCAGTGCAAAGCGACTTCGAGCGCGAAACGCCCCTGCTCTTTTTTGCCGGGCACGGTGTAAATGCGCACCAAAGTTCCGTTTTTGTCTTTGGCTTCAACATACTCCAGGTCCGCCACCACGATCGCCAGCAGATAAGTCGACATGACCGGAGAAATTTCATAATGGAGCTGTTTGAGACCGCCGGTTTTTTTCACGGTCTTTTCAACCGGCATATTGGAAAGCGCGGTCAGGTGTTGAGGCACGATCACGGAAATCTTGAAGCAGGCTTTGGCGTCGGGCTCATCCCAGCACGGAAAGGCACGGCGCGCGTCGGTGGCTTCAAACTGAGTGGCCACGCCCCAGCGTTTCTCACCTTTTACGGTGTAGGCGGTGCGGTAAAAGCCGTGCATCTTGTCGTTGTGGATGCCTTCAAATTCAACGCACAGGCAGTTGGCTTCGCCGGGTTTTACGGAACGGCCGAAATCAAACGTGGCGGTTTCGAATTTTTCGTTGTAGGAAATTTTTTTAGCTGGAAGATCGGCTTTGAGCTTGGCACCGCACAGCCAGGCTTTTTTGATTTTCAGTTCGGCGGAATGCAGGGTGATGGAAGAAAACGGTTTAACCGCTTTAAAAGTGACGGACTCTTTGCCCTGGAACGTGAATTTTTTAAGGTCGGGCTCGAAGGTGATGCTGTAAACAATGGGAGTGATGTTGCGGTCGAGACGGTAAGGATTTTTTTTTGCCATATTCCCCTGCCTGAGAGTTAAGAATAAATGCGAAAAACGGATTATATCATACTATTTTTTGGGGTGGGATTTGAAGAAGTCCCAGATTCGGTCGGTGGCGGGCACGCCTTCATCCGCCGTAGGCCAGGCATGGTCGCCGTCTTCAATTGTGTAAAGCTCCACGGCCGTTGAATCACGGCAGTCCGCGTAAAGCTCCCGGTTCCAGCCGTCGCCAGCTTGGGTTTCGGGATCGGCCGGGCACTCGTCAAATTTTTTCCAGAAATTCACCGCGTAAGAAACCGGATGGTCGTATTTGCTCCCATAAATAACGGGGCTGTACCCGCCGTTATAAAGCACCTTGAGGTCGGCCGTGCCGTTAAAGGCCAGAATCGAAATGGGTTTTTCAGGAAGGCAGACACCGTTGAGCGCCCCGCTGACGGGTGCGACTGCCGCGAAAATATCTGAAGCTTCACAGGCGAGGCGATAAGCCAGAATCGCTCCGTTGGAAAAACCGGTGACGTAAATTCTCGAAGAATCGACCGGATATTCTTTTTGAAGTTTGCCGATCAGCGCGCGGATAAAACCCACATCGTCAATCTGAGCGGCGTCGGCGTAACCGCAGCAGTTACTGCCGTTCCAGGTCAGCTCACGGGTCGCTCCGGGAATTTCACTGGTGCCGTTAGGGTAAACCACGATAAATTTTTCATCTCGTGATTTTTCGGTAAATCCCGTCGCCTGTTCAACGGCGAAGGCATTGTCCAGCGCGCCGTGAAGCACCACAACGAGAGGAACCGGCTGATTCAGGTATTTGGCCTCAGGAGCATGAAGGTGGTAACTGCGCTGCTGACCCCCGTAAATCATCCGCTCGAGGTCATCGGCCCGGGCTGAGGGCGAAACCACGGTCAGGAAGAGCAGGATTAGAAGCCAATATCCGCGCGAACGCATGGCTAAAGGATAGCATGAAGGCAAAGAAAGGGTTTGAGTTTCAGGCGGGATGTTTTAGAATCTTGGTCAACCGGAGGATTCAATGAAACGTTTTCTTTCTATTTTTTCCGCTTTCGTCCTGCTCCTTTCAGCCTCACCCGTTTTTGCTTCTTATGAACAAACCCAGCGTTATGAACGGTTAGAGCCGCCCAATGCCATTGAGAAATACGGCATGAAGGTAGGCGAGAAATTCGATTTCGGGGTCCCGAATTTTTTGATGGGCTGGACGAATATTCTGACGGAACCGGGTCTCCACCGGAAAACTTCGGATTCCCGGGGGAAACAAGCTCTGTCGGTAACCGGAGGAGCTTTGATCGGCGTTGGGCTTTTTGTCGTCGATACGGTTGGAGGCGCGGTCAATATTCTGACTTCCCCCATTCCCGTCATCATTCCGCTTCCTCGAGGCGGAGTCAAAACGGCGCATTAAGCCGACCTTCCGAACGCCTGCATGGCCTGGAATGTGCGTGTGATCACGCGTTCGATCGCGAATTTCGAAACTCTGGCGATCGGTTTCTGAGAACCTGCCACCACAATCCGTCCCCTCGCCAGCTTCACGGCGCTGATCAACGCGCGGTCCACATACTTCCGGGCTTTTGAAGGCACGATCTGCGGATCGACAAACTGCATGACCGCCGGCATCTCCAGGTTTTCCTGCTTCGCCTGGTAGCTGACAAAACTTTCCAGACTGCCGAAGCGGTCGTCGCCCACCAGCGAAACTTTACGGCCTGAAGCTTTCAATTTACGGATATCCCCGCCCAATGCTTTTTTCACGGCATCCCAGTCAGAGGCTGAAGTCGAGGGATCTTTGAAGATGACCAGGCTGACTTCGCGCGGTTGAGATTCGACGCGGACCATCAAATTTTTCATAAATTCAAGGGAGTGATCCTCCGCGCGGTAGTCAAAAATAAACTGACCCCGGGTTCCCGTGAGCACTGCCGGAAACTTGGCTGCGATTCCCGTAGTTTCGGCGAAATTATCCAGCGCGCCCAGGAGATCGGCTCCCGCGCTTTCCGCCTGGAGAATCGTTTGAAGCATCATGTCTTGTTTGGCTTGAAGCGCCTGCCCGAGCTCCGTCCGCTGAAGGCGCAATTCAGATCTTGTCCGCTTGGGAATAAAAGAGAAGGACCCCTTCATGCCCACATAGTAACGCCCTGAAGGTCCCGGCTGATAAACGTTGCGAGGTTCCGAAAGTTGGTAATCCGTGTACCCGGCATCCGTGAGCGCGTTGGTAACTATCGTCTTGATTACGGTGGAAAGTGTCGGCCCCGTGCTGCTTCCGCCGACAGGAAGTTCCCGTGTAAATTCAGGCTGAACTTCAGCGCGCACCCGAAGCTCGCTCAATTTCCCGTTTTTAACCGCGTCCGCATTTTCCAAAATGATACCGCCAGGCGTCCAAAGCCCGCCGGTTCTCTTCGAAGGATTCCGGATAACCGGCCATTTAATCATGCTGGAAACCGCGGACTCAAATTCACCCGCCAAATCTTTAAGGAAAATATTTTTCCCTTCGCGGTTAACCGCTCTTAAAACCGCGAGAACCGCCAGGCTTTGCTCAATTTCCATTTCGTAAGCGATCAAGTGAACCGCGACCTCCCGTGAAGGGCCCGCGTCTTGACGAAGGTACGCCAAGGTCACTAACCGCACGTACGCGTTGACCAGCCTGCGCTGGAGCTTTTCTTTTTCATCGCCGGCGCCGGCATTTTTTAAATTCCGTTTCAGCGCTTCCACTTTTCTCCGAAGCGCGGCTTCAGTGGCTTTTGCCGACAGGCTTTGAAATTCCGCATCCTTCAGTTTTTCAAAAAGAGTTTTCAGCGACTGACTCTGATCTCTCAATTCGGAGCGCGGAGCCGCGTCGTCATCTCCGAACAGATCTTTTAAAAGATCCGCGGCCTCTGAAATAGCTTCCGGCGTTTCAGCTTCCGGATCATTGTTGATTCCCAGAGAATTCAAATCCAGAGCCCCTGTGGGAACATCCTCGACAAGATCGCGGGATAATTCGCCCCCGTCCACAACCAGCGCTTCTTCCAACGGCTCCTCAGAAAGACCGCGGGGAATCAAAGGGTCATGCGATTCTCCGTCATAAGATGGAGTGTCGCCAAGCGCGTCCGCGACAAGTGAAGGCGTCACCCCGGAGTTTCCGTCCACAGAACCCAGACGCAATTTCGAAACTTCCGCATCGGCCTCACCAAAAGAAGCCGCGGGCCTCAAAACTTTAGGAAGCTTTTGAAGATACGGAACAATGGCGTCCGCTCCATAAGGCTGTGCCGTCGTGTGCACCCCGGTTCCTCCGTGAGTCCGGTACCACACCCAGGCCACCACATAACTCCAGGGCCGGTACCAAACAGGCGTCGCGGCCGCGCGGGCAATGTGACTGGTTAAAACAAATCCGGCCAAAAGCTGTTTGAACGCGTCAACCGTGTCGCCGTAAATTTCCTGAACAATCATGCGTTTCGACATATTTTCGGGAATGTGCGTGTCCGCGTCGGCCACAATATGCTTGTAGGCGCCTTTGGCCACACCCGGCGGATTGGGATTACTGCTGATATGAAGAATGTAAGCGCCCGCCAGCGGGATTCCGAATAAATGCGAAAACGGAAAGAAAATCGAAAGAATGGTTTTGATCTGCCTGCCGATCATCACGACCGCGCTTTCCGTGTTTTCCTGAGCGGGCACACGGCCGTCACGGTTTAAGAGAATGATCCAGGTGGAACGGTCGCCGGAATGTTCATCCAGCGCGCGGTAACTGTCGGTCGCGTGAACCGTCACGCCGTTGATGCCGTAGGCCTGGTTGAACATTTTGCGCATGGCAATCGCGAGCAGGTTGGCGACATCACCGTTTTTGGAAACGATAATAATTTTCTTAATCCCCATCCGGTCCTGAACGGAGCGTTTATTGCCGTCAATCTGCTTGATCAGAAGCCTCCGAAGCAGGGGCAATACAGGCCCGGCCAGATGAATATAAAGAAGCGCGTCCATGACCCCGGGAATAAACAAAATTCCGGTAATAACCGCGACCAGGGTGGTCGTGCGGGCAAAGACTTTAGCGGCAAACCGTTTGGAAACGGGATGCTTGGAAGAAACCATCGCGATCACTTTTCGAACGAGGTAAAAAATCAGCGCGGCGCCGTAAAAAAACGCGGCAATTCCGGCCAGGACATACCAAGCTCCAAATTGCGCGGCCAGCGGAAAAAGCAAATGATTCAATGCCGTAAAAAGGGGCGAAATCGCGACACCCGCGGACGGCAGGGCTACCGTAATAAAAATGTAAGCGGCCGCAAGCACCCAAACATCGACAGACTCGTTAATGCGCCGGCCCATGGAAAGGCCTTCTTCCGCGAGGTTTTTAGCATCCGGAACATCCGTGTCTCCCAATTTGCCTTTTTGAGTGAACCCTGTAATGTTAGGAATACTGGAAGTTAAAAATTCGTCGCGGTGCCGTTCGATTTCTTTCAAATCGTCGGCCTCATACCGGCGGTCAAACAAACGCTCACCGGGAAATTTCTCGACAGCCGCACGAGTCAGATAAAGTCCCATCTCCAAAAAGGTGAGCCGTGTCGCGGCAGTCGCGGCCACGTGAACTTCAGCCGGGCTCCATCCGCTTCGGATCAGAAAAGTACGGCGGGGGCCGACATCGTCAGCCATCGGACTGTTAATATCCGCGGTAATGACAAACACTTCGGGAATCATGCGCACAAGCAAAGTCGTGCTGACGGCGGAAGGAAAAGTCTGGCCTGATTCTCCGCTTCCCAACGCGACCACGAAGGGGTTAATCAGTCCCAAGCGGTGCTTGAGACGTTCAATATCCATTTCAGGAAGGCGCTGACTGGCATCTTCTTCTGAACGCGTTGCCAGCTCGGCTTCTTCAAGGATGTGGTTCGGCTCGAGCATTACAATTTCAAGGTCCGGCAGCATTTTTTTGAAAAAAATCATCCAATCATTAAAATGCTCCTCGTTTTTCTCTTTCCCATAAAGAACGATATCGGGCCCTTTGATTTCCAGCGGAAGAACCGGTTTGAGAAAACGCTGCTGCATCCGGTAAAGATCACGTCTTTTCTGCTCTTCATCTTTCCCCGCGGCCTGATTGATAGCCGAAATCAATTCCGCGTGAGGAATTGTATCCAGCTCCTGCTCCGCGTAACGGGCCCCCTGTTCCAGAACCCCCTGGTTTTCAGACTCCAAATTGAAGTACCCCTCCAAAAGTTCGAACACGGCGCTGTTAATGCGCTCCGCTAATTCGGACGGAGGGAAATCGCCCCGAATCAGCCCGGAAGAGACCTCATACCCGGCTTTCAGCACCGCATCCATAAATTGCTTTTCAGTTAAGGAAGCGAGCACCCGTCTGCGGTAAAGCTCAGTCAAAAATTTTTCAGCGGTCAGAAGCTCTTCCGTGTAATTCACTCCGTCATCTTCGCCGATAATCTCACGGGCTTTGGAAGCCGCCCATTGTTTCAAAACTGGTTTCAGGTAACTGCGTTCGAGCGCCTGGCGGACCCCGTTAAGAATACGCTTCCCGACCGGATTGCGAAAAAGCACGGACGCAAACTCCTGAGCAACGTGCGGGTTGTGGGGCTTGGGAACTTCCCGTGTCGGAGTCCCCTCCCATTCTTTTTGAACCACTTCCAGATAGCGCGGTAATTTGCGGTGTTCCGCTTCGATCGGATCTCTCTTCTCTTCGGCTGAAAGCGGAATAAAAGGCGTTACATCCTTGATACGTCCTCTTTCCATCAGTTGTTGAAGATTCAATTCTTCGCCGGTGGAAAGCGAATAAACCCGGATACTGATAACGCCATTTTCATAACTGACCTCCGCGACTTCACCCAGAGGATCCAGTTTGAGAATGTGCTGATACCCCTCGACCCGGGCCGCGTTTCTTTCTGAAAATGACCCAACCTGCAGAAGGCCGTCTTTAACGCCGAAACCGATATAAATCGGTGAAATCAGCGAAACCGCGACCAGTTTATTCACGGAGCTCGGAGAATACGCGTTAATACCGGCTGAACCGCGGAAATTGATCATGATACTTTTCCAGACATTGTAAGAATCATTTTTAAAGAAAGCTTCCACCGCGGTCCGGATGAATCTCTCCGTTTTTTGAGGACCCCAGCCATTAAAAAGCCTGATGGCAAGCGGCTGCGCCGCCTCCGCCGTATGGATTTCAGCCAGAAAAAGTTTCTGAAGGCCTTGAATCGTCTTAGCGTCCACTTTGGCCAAGTCGGGAAAGCGCGAAAGAATTTCGACCCCCCCGTGTTTTTGAAAAGCCGTTTCGAGGAATTTTGAAAGCGCCTGCTCTTCCGCGGGTGTTAGACTGGTGTCAGGCGCCGTAAGTTCGGCTTCCGCGCTTTCAGGAATTTTTCCGCCGAAATATTCCTTAAAATCCTCAACCACAGCTTCATCGTAAGCCAGACGCGGAACTTTTTTCCAATCCCCCTGAACGAGGCGAAGATCAAATTCACCCGCGGCCTTGGGAGAATCGCCCGTCGTGTTGTTGGCTTTCTTCAGAACCCGTTTCAGCCTCCAGCCCACCAGGTCGTTGCTATAGCGCTTTCCTTTGTGGACGAGATAATCGAAATCGCCATTGTGCGTGATCGCGTTGATCCCAAGCCACTGGTGCGGATGGGCGCCGGCTTCGATTTCTTCGACATAGGTATCTTTTTCAAGCGCTCCGCCGGTCGGCCAGCGAAGGTGCACGCCGATCATTAGCCGGGAGGGATACCCTACCGAAGAAACCGCGGCGCGGACCTTTTTGGAAAAATCCAGAAACGCGTCAAGTGCCTGCTGGCGTTTCCAGATGATATATTTTTCAAGAAGCACTTTTTTTCTGCCGTTCGACCCTTCCACGACCGCGTAAAAACCCATGGAAATTTTCCCGCGGACTTCGGTAATCATAATGCTCTGACCCAGACGGCTGAGATACGCTTCCATATCTTTTGAATTTTTCATTTCCCCCTGAATACTGGCGTTACCGCAGCGCAATTCGGAACGTGAAGCCGGTTTCGGCATTTTCTCGGAACCAATCACGGTACTGCTGTCCTTCCCGCTGATCCGCCGATAAAGCTTAAGCCCAAGCGCTTGAGCTCCCGCTTTAGAAAAGCCGGACAAACCGCTTTTCATTCTAGCCGTGAGTTTGCGAAGCATCTCCAGCGCGCGGGCAGGTGAAAGCAAAACGCTTAAAATAAAAGTTTCCCCCAGAAATTCAGAACGGTAAACTGCTTCGGGTTTTTCCTGATCCGGCTGGCCGACTTCCGTCAGGGCTTCATCCCTCGCGGGTTCAATACGGATTTGCATGACTGGTTTTTCCTGGTTTTCCGGGCGCAGTGAAAAAACCGGCTCATCTTTTTCCGGCGTCACATAAATGGTGGCGTAAGGCGGAAGCTTCACCCCGACGGCTTCAAACATAGTGCTGACAGGCACGCGCTGGCCTTCCGCGTTTCTAGCGTTATGCAGAAGGTTATCCAAACGGTTCAGCTCAGGTGTGTAAGCGCGGAGATTCCAGGTCATATTGGTTTTTCCAGTCGCCCGGACTTCAGTGACCAGTTTCTGGGGATCCTTAATCCGAAGAACGAAATTCTTACGGCCCTGCGGAGTTTCAAAAACCATATGGTAAACACGCTGAGTGCTGACCTGCCCGGGTTCCAGTTTTCCGGTTTTCGTTCCGTCTTCGAGCACGTGATGCGCCCGGATAAAAAACCGGTTCGCGAACGTGATTCCTTCGTTTTTTAGCGCGTCAAAAATCTGCGCGCGAAACTTATCAACCGCTGATCCCATGAGAAAAAGCAAATCATCGTCCGGCGTTCTTTCAGGGCTATAGATCATTTTTGAAAAATCAGAAATCCTGGGAAGATTGCCGGCCGTTTCAGCCGTTCTCGCTTCAGAGCGGGCCGTGGACAGACTTCCCGTCTTTTCCCGGCGCGCGTTCAGTTTCGTCTCCAGCATGGCGCGGTCATCAGGATCCGCGAGACCGATTTCAACGGAAATCCCGTCACTCATGAGCGCGCGGGCTTCGGCGCGAAGAACCAGATTCCGGTCGCGTTTTTTCTCCGCGTGCCAATAGCCTTTAATGGAGATCTGAGCCGTACCGAGGGGCTGGGTCATCAGCACCCCCGTATTTCCGTCCAGATAATAGAAGCCGGGATTGCTCACGGCTGAAAAAAGAGGCGCGAACTGCTCTTCCCCTTTAAAACGGACATTCATCTGAATCCTGGCGGACGGAATTCTTTCACCCTCAAGACGCAGAGCGTTGACCGCGTTTAAAACCGCGCCGCTAAGCGCCAGACCCAAACGGCGGTTTTGAACTAATTCTCTAAAATCAAAATTCGTAACGGCTCCAGCCGGAATTTTCGCGAGATCATCCACAGTCGGGAAACCGGAAGGCGGATTCAGCTGAAACCGGGGATCCTGAACCGGAGACTTCAGCAGAACTGTCATCGGCGCTCCGTCAATCGCCATCGCTTTGTAATATTTTTCGCGGTCTTCGGCTTCGTCAATTTTATTGCCCGCCGCGGGCATAATGACGATGTAGGAATAACCGCTTTTCTGCAGAGCTTTCTCAATGCCGGGCGTATGAAACCCGCCGGTAATTAAAACCGACTGATTTTGTCCGCGGTCCTTCATATCTTTCATAGCGTTTTCAACAAGCGCCTGATCACGTTTCAGCGCGAGAGAATAGAAATTTTCCATCAGCGGAAGGTCGCGGTCGAGAAAAGAAAGGTCCGGAAGAACTTCGCTGAAACCATACTGCCTAAGCATTCCGCTCAGCTCGGCTTTAAAGGGGCGGGCTTTAAAAGAACCCGGGTGATTGTAAAAAAACTCCGCGTCTTCTTTGGTCCAGGCCAGCTGAAAAAGTTTTTCATAAATACTAAGAACCCGGAAAAGACCGTCAAGCTTACGGGCCTCTTCAGTGATTAAAAGTTTTTCGCGAAGTTTTTCCTCGGCTCCGCTCATTTCATCAAAAATATCCAGCCCCAGCGAAGCCGTCATGCGCTCAGCTTTCTTACCGCTTTCCTTAGCTTCAGACAAAGCCGCGAGATTCCGGATTTGCGGATAATCCCCTTCAACGCCGTTCTGGTCCAGCAAGTCGCGCAAAAACCGCACGTAAGAAGCAAAACCATGCCCATCTTCCCGGAAACCCCGCTCCATCTGGCGGAGCTTGCGGTAATTATCGGGAAACATAAATCTGGAAACGTCGTCCATTTTTGTGCGAACCTGAATTAGAATCGGTAGATCCCGTTTCTGAATTTCAAGCGTGCGCATGAAAATATCGCGGTTGGATTGGTAAAGCCCCCTGTCTTCAACCCCATGAAGCACCAGATCGGGAGAACCGGTCAACGCTTCGTATTCCGGACCGGTGATCAAGCCTTCGCGGAGAAAATAATCAGCGGTCAGCGCGCGGGCTTCTTTATTAGGGTGAGAAGAAACAAATTGATGCCAAATCTCCCCCGTTGAGCCTTCCGTGTGAACCAGTCCGATACCGTGCCGGCTTTTGAGATATCCCAAAATCCCGGCGATATGCTGTTGAATTTCAAGATTTGAGTGCGCGTCCTGAATATGAACGACCAGCCCGCGCCCATTCCCCTGGTGAAACGATTTTATTTTCCCCAAATTTCCCGGCAGGTCTTTTTGAATTAATGAAGATGCGTCAGACGGCGAGCTGAGGGGGAAATTCAGCTCAGCCGCCTGCGCATTTTGAGTCACAAGAAAACAAATCAAAACCAGACCTCCGATCACCCGGAATCCCAGCTTGTTCTTTTTAATGTGACTCATGGCAAATCCCCCTTAATTAAATAGTTTTTAAAAACCTTTACTACTTAGAACTAAAAAAGACGTTTAACGCGATTATTGCCTTAATGCGTTGAACGTCTTCGTTCAATTCTTCGACTGCCCGGCTGCGCAGTATTTTTTTTAAAACTAATTTTTGATTTCTTGCGACAAAATCACGGCCTCCGCGACCTGGCGGATAGGAATGCGCTTCTCCATACTGCGCTTTTGCAGCATCCGATGCGCTTCCGGCTCTTCGATCTTGTGCTGTTTCATCAAAATGCCTTTGGCCCTCTCTACTTTTTTACGCGTTTCGAGTTCCTCAACAGCCGTAACCTTTTCGGTCAACAGCCGGGAATTTTCAATCGCAAGCGCGGCTTGACTGGCAACCGCCATCAAAACCTGCGTGTCTTCTTTTGAAAAATCACGCTCTGCTTCCGTGTAACAGTTTAAAACACCGATGGCCCGATTCTTCGTCATCAAAGGAACGCACACCAGCGATTTCAAATTTTCAGTCTTGGCCAGTTCTTTATATTTGTAAGCCGGCTCCAAAGTCACGTCACGCACGACCACAGGCTGTTTTTCAAGCAGTGCCCGTCCGCTCACGCTTTCACCGACTTTCACGGGAGGTTTGCGCCGGTAATCGTCGCTCAAACTCTGAGTCGCGCGAATCACCAACTGCTGTTTTTCTTCGTCCAGTATCATGAGTGAACAAATTTTTGATCCCATAAGCTCCGCGGTCATCCCCACAATGAGAAATAAAACTTCTTCGAGGTAGCGGTCTGAAGAAATCGCCCGGCTGACGTTATAGAGCAGCTCGAAACTTTTTTTGGCCTTCTCTTCATCTTTGGCTCCTGAACTTTCCATTTTCAATGTGACAAGCTTGTTAAAAACTACATTTTTGTCAGCTTGCCTTCTACCCTCGAAGGTTAGTGCTGCGTTGCACACCCCTTGTTTGGCAAATTGCGTGCCAAGGTAAAAAGTATGTCACCCCCATCCTTTTCAGACACTCAGATTAAAGCTTTTAAATTTCCCATAGCACGATTGATCTCTAGTGATCGTTTCCGGGATTCACGCCAGAAGCTGAAAGTGATACAATCTGGACTTTTCCAACGCACTCTTTCAACGGTAAGGATGAGACATGAAAAATGACGCAGGCCTGATCGGGCTCGCCGTGATGGGCAAAAATCTTGTTTTAAACATTGAACGCAATGGTTTCAAAGTTTCTGTTTTCAACCGCACTTTTGAAACCACCTCTGAATTTCTCGCCAATGAAGCGAAAGGCAAAAACATCACGGGCCATAAAACCCTTGAGGAATTTGTCGCTTCTTTAGAAAAACCGCGCCGGGTGCTGGTCATGGTCAAGGCCGGAAAACCGGTAGATGAAGTCATATCACATCTCCGTCCCCTTCTTGAAAAAGGCGATATTCTGATCGATTGCGGAAATTCTCTCTATAAAGACACGGAGCGGCGCACCGCGGAATTTGAAGGAAGCGGTATTCAATATATGGGAATGGGCGTCAGCGGAGGTGAAGAGGGCGCTCTTTGGGGCCCAAGTATTATGCCGGGCGGTGATAAATCCGCTTTTGAAAAAATTGAACCTATCCTGAAAAAAATCGCGGCAGATTCCGATACGGGCCGCTGTTTCGCGCATATCGGCAAGGGCGGCGCGGGTCATTTCGTGAAAATGGTTCACAACGGCATTGAGTACGGCGACATGCAGTTGATCGCTGAAACCTACGACATCATGCGCCGCGGCCTGGGCATGAGCGCGCCGGAAATCGCGGATATTTTCGCGAAATGGAATGAAGGCATCCTTAAAAGTTATCTGATTGAAATCACGGCCAAGGTCTTAAAACACAAAGATCCTGCCGACAAAGCTTATCTGGTTGATCTGATTCTGGACAAAGCCGGCCAGAAAGGCACGGGCGGATGGACCGTCAAAGCCGCGATGGAAGAAGGTGTGGCCATCCCCACCATCACGGCGGCAGTTGACGCGCGCACGCTCAGTTCTTTAAAAGAAGAGCGTGTTAAAGCCGCGAAAATCTACTCCAGCCTTTCCTGGAAAAAAGAAAAAGGCGGTAAGGAACTGATCGACAAGCTGATGCTGGCGCTCTACGCCTCCAAAATCTGCTCTTACGCGCAGGGTTTCGCGCTCATGAACGCGGTCAGCAAAATCAGCAATTACAATCTAAACCTTTCAGAGATCGCGCGCATCTGGAAGGGCGGATGCATCATCCGCGCCATTTTCCTCGACCGCATCCGTAAAGCTTTCGCCGATAATCCTTCACTGACTAACCTTCTGATCGACCCGGGATTCCAGCAGGATCTTTTAAAGTCGGCCTCAGCCTGGCAGGACGTTTTGGTTTTCGCGGTCACTCACGGCATCCCGGCGCCGGCCATAAGCGTTTCGTTCGCTTACTTTACTTCGTACGTGACTGAAAATCTTCCGGCTAATCTGATTCAGGCCCAGCGTGATTTCTTCGGCGCGCATACTTACGAGCGCATCGACAAACCCGGCATCTTTCACACTCACTGGCCGTCCTGATGGAAACACACGTTCCCATCAAGGTCACGGCGCATGAACAGCTGTGCATTGAGCGTGTTCCCCACCGCCCCTGCGGGTTCATTATTTTCGGCGCTTCAGGCGACCTAAGCAAACGCAAGTTATTGCCCGCCTTATTTAATCTGTACCGGGAAAAACTTTTGCCCAAAAAGTTTTTCGTGCTGGGCACGGGACGCACGGAATGGAATGACACGAAATTCCGGGAAACCGCCGTGGAAACGCTGAAAGAAAACGGCAAACGCGATCCGGAAATGATCAAAGCCTTTTCCGAACGGCTTTATTACTCTCCTTGTGACTACACGAAAGAAGCTTCTTTTGAAGGTTTCAAGAAGGTTCTGGATTCACTCGATCAGAAACACGAGGCCGGAGGAAACGCCATTTTTTATCTCTCGATTCCCCCGTCGGTTTATGACACAACCATCCGCAACCTGATTGCCTCGGGAATGCTTCGCCCCGACAATTCAGAGGCCCCGCAAACCCAAATCGTCGTGGAAAAACCTTTCGGCACGGATTTAAAATCCGCGCGTTCCCTGAAAACCGAAACCATGAAGGGACTTTCCGAACATCAGATTTACCGCATTGATCACTATCTTGGCAAAGAGACCGTGCAGAATATCCTGATGTTCCGTTTTGCCAATTCCATTTTTGAACCGGTCTGGAACCGCGAGTTCATTGACCACATTCAAATTTCTGCCGCCGAAACCCTCGGCGTCGAGCACCGGGCGGGTTACTATGAATCCGCGGGCGTTCTGAGGGATATGTTTCAGAACCATATGCTGGAACTTCTTTCACTGGTCGCCATGGAACCTCCTCAGTCGTTCGACCCTGAACATTACCGTGAAGAAAAAGTCAAAGTTCTCAAGCAGATCCGCCCGATTCCCGGCGGAGAGATTGAAGAGTTTTTCGTGCGCGGACAATACGCGCCCGGCCAAATTAACGGCGCGAAAACCATCGGTTACCGTGAAGAAGAAGATGTGAATCCTGCCTCAGAAATCGAAACCTTCGCGGCCTTAAAGCTCTTTGTTGATAACCCCCGGTGGGAAGGCGTGCCTTTTTATCTTCGCTCCGGAAAACGTATGGCTGAGCGCACGACTGAAATTATTATTCAATTCAAACATATCCCTCATTCCATTTTCACGCGTGTGCCTCCGGATCAAATTCCGGCCAACCGGCTTTATATCCGCATCCAGCCCAATGAAGGCATTCAGCTGTGCTTTAACGCTAAGCATCCAGGCCCGAAAATGTGCATGGCTACTTTGGGTTTGGAATTCAACTACAACACTGTTTTTGATGAAAAAGATTTGAGCGCTTATGAGCGCCTGATTCTCGACTGTATGCACGCCGATCCGACTCTTTTCGTCAGTCAGGATATGGTGGAGGTCGCGTGGGCCCTGGTTGAAAATATTCTCCACACATTCAAAAGCTCTCATCCGCCCAAACTGCATTTTTATCCTTCCGGTTCCTGGGGTCCGGAAGAAGCCATGAAACTTCTTAGCCGGGACGGGCGGTCATGGCGGTAATCAGCCGGGCTGAAACACCCGAAGAGCTTTTCACCCAAACCGCGGAATTTATCCTTTCACTCGCTGAAAAATCTAAGGATAAATTCTTCACGGTCGCACTGGCCGGAGGCTCCACTCCAAAAGGTCTTTACCAGAGAATGATTTCCCCTCAGTTCATAAACCGCTTTCCTTGGGAGAAAATGCATTTTTTCTGGGGGGACGAACGGTGGGTTTCTTCTTCTGACAGCCGGAGTAATGAGCGCATGGCCCGTGAATCCATGCTTTCACCCGCGGGTGTTCCGGAATCTCATATTCACGCGGTCGATACCAGCCTGCCTTCTCCGCAAGCGAGTGCTGAAAATTACGGAGTGGTGATTCGGGATTTCTTCAAATCAGGCAGTCAGATACCGCGCTTCAGCCTGGTTCTTTTAGGGCTCGGCGACGACGGTCACACCGCCTCCCTTTTCCCCGGGGATCCCGTGCTGAATGAAAATGAAAAAATCACGGCCGCGGCCAAACTCGAAACCCCGGAACCGCGGATCACTATGACTTATCCGCTGATTAATGCCGCTGAAAATATCGCGTTTCTGGTGAGCGGAGAGAGTAAGAAGAAAATTTTAAGCGAGATTTTTTCTAAAAATTGCCCCGTGCCCTACCCTGCCATGAAGATACGCCCATCTTCCGGAAATCTTTTCTGGTTTATTTCGGGCTGACCCCGGCAGTTTGCGCCAGGCCGTAATCCTTTTCGATATTCGCCTTCACCTGCTGAGCGTCAAACACTGTCACCGGTGAATCCGCGGGCTCTTCCTTGTAACACCGGATCATGAAATAAATTCCAGGCACGGAATAAGTGTAGGTCTGCCAAACCGTGTAATAAGAATCGAAACAGTGACGGCCGATACAGCCGATGCGCGCGGGCTCAGGAAGACTCTGATCCATTTTTTTAGAATCTTCTTTTTCGGTCAGTACGGTGAAGTAGCGGTAGCCGTTGGTGAGCGTAATATCGGCACTGCGCAGGAGAGCATAATCCGAAACCGTTTTGATATCCGCGTCACTCCGGCCGCGGTACTGCACGCTGTAAACGCCTTCCTGGATTTTGGTATCGGAATAACCGTCCCCGGCGGATCCCCGGGCGGGATGGTACTGCAAGGCTGACGCACAGCCGGTTAAACTTATAAGAAGAACCCCTAAAAAGGCAGACCGTCTAAACATGCCTTTATTATACACGGGTCAATACCCCGCGCGGCGCTCTAATTCATCTTTAAGAACAAAACGGATGGGGATTTCCAATTCAGACTCCACATTCATCATGCCGATATGAGCGGGTTCAAACTTCCATTTTTTCACGGTTTTGACCGCGGTGTCATCCAGAATACGGTAACCTGACTTCTGTTTAACAGTCACGCTCCGCGGACGGCCGGCAGTGTCCACGTTCACAATCAAAACAACCAGCCCTTCCTGACCTTTCTGCAAGGCTTCAGCGGGATACGGCGGAGGTGGATTGCTCAGATAGCCCGCTTTATCGGTAGTAGAACCGCCAGGAGAATAAAAAGTCGTCCGGCTCTGGCCGGGGATTTCGGAACTGCCGTCACCGGTAAACGGCGTGTCATTCGTGAATGTGTAATCTTTCTGTTTCTTATCTTTTTCAGGTTTTGTTTTTTGAACCGGTGCCTGGTGCTCCTCTTGGATTTTTTCTTCCGCTTCTTCCGGTTTGTTTTCTTCCTTTGCCTTGACGGCGGATTTCACCGCTGTCTCAGGCATGGCGGCGATCAGGCTGACCTCGATACCGCCCGTGCTGGCATCCACACCATACTGGGCCTGCTGGACAAAAGCCAGACCGCTTCCAAAAAAAATAAAAAAATGAGCTCCGCCCGCCAAAAGACAGCTGGCCAGCCATTTTTTCGGAAGCTTATCGAGGAATTTCACGGTTTAACCTCCGGCACGGCTTCCTTGACCGCGCCTTTGGTTTGAATTGAAACTTTTTCAATCCCCGCCTTGCGTATCTTGTCCAGCACCGCGACCACATCCCCGTAATATGAAAGCTCATCTCCATTCACAAAAACCTTCTGCTCCGGGTTTCCGGCTTTTAAAGCCCGTAGTTTTTCCAGCAGTTCCGCCGGGCCGGTTTTTTCTTTGTTCAGGTAAAGATCTCCGTTTTCCTTCACGGTCACCGTAGCTGAAACATCCGGATCTCTTTCAAGAGCGGTCCCCGTAGCCGCGGAAGGCAGGCGAACAGAAATCCCCTGGTTCTTGATCATGGAAAACGACACCATGACGAAGGTTGCCAGGAGGAAAAAAATAATATCAATCAGCGGGATGATTTCAATGCGCGCGCGCCGCTTGGCGTAGCTCTGACGGAGCCTCATAAAATCCCCTTTCTGATTTGGATTTGGCCAATAAAGATTCCAGCAGAGAGCCGGCGTTTTCCATCTGATGGCGCATATTCTCAACATAAGCATTCAGCCAGTTAAACGGAATCAGGCAGAAAATCGCGATCCCAAGACCAAACGCGGTCGCGATCAAAGCTTCCGCGATCCCGCCCGTAATGGCCGCGGGCGCTTCCAGCTCCGCGCCGCCCAGAAGTCCGAACGCGCGGATCATTCCGGTCACAGTGCCCAGGAGCCCGAGCAGAGGCGCCAGGGTGATGATGGTATCGAGTACCGGAAGACCACGCTCATATTTTTTAAGTTCCGTGCTGGCTGAAGCGTAAAGCGCCGTTTGAAGCGTCTGTTTGTGTTTCAAGCCGGAGATCAGCATCTTCACCACAGGGTCTTTGAGCTTTTCCCCCGCCGCCTTCGCCTGATCCAGCTCACCCCGCTCGACAAAATAGAAAATCTTTTTCCGTGATTCTTTACGTTCCGCGGCTTTCTGCATCCAGACAAACAGAATCCGCTCAAAAACCACAGTCATTCCCGTAATTGAAGCCAATAGAAGCGGCCACATGATCGGCCCGCCTTTTTCAAACATTGCGAACATTTTTACCTCCGTTAAATATTTTAGATTTTTTAAACCGGAACAAAGCCATCGAAAAACCCGTCCAGACCAGCATGACAATTCCGCAAGCCGATAAAAATGCAATAACCTGAGTGACCCACCCGAAAGATTCTCCGGTGTGAAGAAATTTAGTCCAGGTGCGCGCTTTTCTTCCGGCGTTATAATTTGCGTAAGGCTCCCAAGTAAGGGTCTCACCGGTTTGCGGATCCAGCACAAGCTTGGATTTCATAAAATTCCTGGCCGTTCCCGCTTCGCGGAGATAAATCACGGCCGGATCGCCCGGGCGTTTTAATCGAATAGAAGCCGACTGCCAGCCGGGGGCCTGCCGGTCAATTCCGGATTTCAGCAAATCAAAATTAACCGCCGATTTATCCGGCGGCCCCTGATATCTTTTTTGCATCATCTCTGCCGCGGGAGGCTCACTGCCCGTCACGCGGTAAAGAAGATGGTTGGCCCACGCGTAAGACATGATTAAACCCGTCAAGGTAGTCATCAGAAGCATGGGCAGGCACCAGAATCCGATGGTGTTATGCCAGTTCCAGTCGCGGGCTTTACCGCTCAGACCGGGCTTGAATTTCATGGTTTTTCGGGGCCACCATAAATAAAATCCACCAAGAATTAAAAAGAAAAAAGCCGCATTGCAGAAATGCGTGACCGCGCCCCCGGTTTCTCCGTTTAACAATTTCCGGTGCAAGTCTTCAACCCAATGCATGAAGTCCCGCACTTTAGAACCCCGGCCCAAAATTTCCCCAGTGTAGGGATGGATGTAAACCATCCCGCCGTCTTTACCGAATTGAGCTATCACCGCCGTGTCCGGCGCGGACTCCAGCAGAATCCCGCTCAGCTTACTGCCGGGCATGGCCATTTGAGCCTTAACCGCGATTGGGTTTAAGGACATTCTTTCCGCCGGTGACGGGATTTCGACGTGACGGATTTTTCTTTCCGCGAAATCCACAATCTGCGGTTCAAAAGCCATGATGGATCCGGTCACGGCCATCACGAAAATAACCGCTCCAACCGTGACCCCGGTGATCAGGTGAATCCAGAAAATAGTTTTACGCAGCATCAGACCTCAGCCCATTGGCGAAGCAAGTTATTATAAACTCCAGTCAACTCAACAGAGGAGGAATGATTCGGCATATCTCTGAGAATTTTCTGAATCGCGATATCCAGATCATAAAGCACGGTACGCCGCGCGTCTTCACGCACCATGCTTTGAATCCAGAAAAAAGAAGCCGTGCGCGCGCCGCTGATCACCGGCGTCACATGATGAAGGCTTGAAGCCGGATAAAGCACCATATGCCCCGCAGGCAATTTCACGCTCTGAATGCCGTAAGTATCTTCAATCGTCAATTCTCCTCCCTCGTATTCATCCGGCGAGCTTAAAAAAAGCGTGGCGGAAAGGTCGGTGCGGATGCGCACAGGCGTATTCGGGATATGGCGGATGGCATTGTCCACATGCGTACCGAAAGACTGGCCGACCCGATAGCGGTTAAACAACGGCGGAAAGACATGAAGCGGAAGCGCCGCGGAAATAAAATGCGTGTTCTGCCCCAGCGCTTTCAGGATCATATCGCCGGCTTCCCTCGATGCCGGATGGTTTTCCGGCACCTGCAAATTGACCTTGGCTTTGGCGGACTGATGACCCGCGGTCACCCGGCCGTCGACCCACTCGGCTTTGTCCAGAATTTCTCTCGTTTTTTTAACCTGCTCCGGATTTAGAACTTCAGGAATCGAAACAATCATGGAATCTCCGTTTTTTTAATCGAAATCAACATCCGTACTGAAAACCATAGACCGCCCGGGGCCGGGAATAAAATGCCCGCCGCCAACCGATCCGATATATTTTTCATTCGTGATGTTGTAAATATTAAACCGGAACGTGAAATGTTCGCGGAACTTGTAAGACGCCATGGCATCAAACAACAGGTAGCTTGGCGCTTTACGCGTATTCGTATTACTGTTGAAACGGCGGTCCACATAATTCAGTCCGCCGCCAACCTGAAAATCCCAGGGCAAATCATACGTTGACCACAGGCTGAAGCTGTGCGAAGGCGTATTGCTCAGGTCCTTATCGATTTCCGCGGCCGTTTTGGATTCCAGAACCCGGCTGTTTAAAAACGTGTACCCGGTAAACACCCGCCAGTCTTTTGTGACACTCCCGGCAGCGCCCAGCTCAACCCCCATAATTCTCTGCCGGCCTTCCAGTACCGTAAGGTCACTAGGGTCAGCGGCATCTTGCGTGCGCGCGTTGGTTTTCGTGGTATGAAAAACAGCCGCGTTCAGCTGAAGTTTTTCCTGAAGCACGTCCCACTTGGTTCCAATTTCAAAAGTACGCGTCTTTTCAGGATCCGCGTCAATTGGATTCGATAAGGGATTCGCCCCCGTGGGAGGGGTACTGGCGCTTAGCGTCAAACCTTCGGCGGATGGATTAAAAGAAACGCCGTAACCAAAATAGATGCTTCCAATCTCCACGGGCTTGTAAACAATGCCGGCGTTCCAGCTCAAAGGATAATCCACACGGTGAAGCGAATCACCGGTATTTGGGCCGAAAGCCACATTGAAATAGTCCCACCGCAAACCGCCGTTAACATCCAGCCAATCCGTTACGGCAATCGTGTCAAAACTGTAAAGGGAAAGCGTGTTTGCCTTTGCCGTCGCTTTATGACCTGTTCTGGCGTAATTTTCCAGGTAAGGATCAGACGGGTCAGGACTAAACAAATCCGTGCTTGGCGAATCCGGCCCCGTCGGCTGGCGGTCGTAGTTGGTGTCGTTCTCATAGTTATACTCAATGCCGGCCACCAGTTTGTGCTTCAGATCAAAAGTTTCAAACTGAGAAATCAGCTCCATCTGATTCGCGAAGATCGAATCGACCTGATCACGGGACTTTTCATCCGAACGGCGGATCAGCGTGCTGGAGTTCGGCACAAAACGAGGCGCCGTGATCAGTGAGTCCCGGTAGTTCCGGCCATAGCGGAACAGGTCGCGGAACGTTAGAGAGTCGTTAAAATCATGCTGGAACTCCGCGGTCACCATCGTGGTATTAATTTTTTCGTAGTCCCGGCCGGACAAGCCGTAAAAATTATTGTAATCCACAGGGGCAGGGTAATTTTCCATGCCCGCCAGCGCGCCGCGGTCACTGCCGGCAGGGATCCAGGGAATGCCGTAATCCGGAATATTATTCTGATGCATATGAAAAACTCCGGCTTTCAAACGCGTCGCCGTTCCCATGCCCAACGCGATCGTGGGCGAAATTCCCCAGCGCTGGTTTTCAGCCACCTTACGCCCGGGAGTGTCGGTATGAAAAATCATACTGTTCACCCGCACCGCGGCGCCTTCAACTCCTTCAATCTGCTGGTTAACATCAATCGTGGCGCGCTGGTACTCATCCGTTCCATAACCATAAGAACCTTTGTAAAAATTTCTCAACTGCGGCATTTTTGAAACCATATTGATCAGCCCGCCGGTAGCACCTCGGCCCGCGAAAGAAGACGAAGGTCCTTTGACCACTTCGATCTGCTCAAAAGCGAATGGGTCGCGCGTGTAACCGCCGATATCACGGATGCCATCGACAAAAAAATCGGTGCGCGCGCTAAAACCCCGGATCGAAAGTTGATCGCCCGCCGGCACTCCGCCCTCGCCCGCCTGAATGCTGATCCCCGGCACATTACGCAGGACCTCACGCAGGCTGGTGGCATTTTGATCTTTCATCACGGCTTCCGGGACAACCTGAATCGTTTGTGGAATATCACGGATCGGTTCCGTGTATTTCGTCGAAGAAACCGTGGTCGGTTTGTAGGACTTCTTATCTTGCTGGCCGCGAACCACAACTTCCGGCATGGCCGAAGTAATCTTCTTGGTATCTTCAGCTCCGTAAATAATGTCATGAGTAACGACCATGGCGAAACCGAGGACGACCATGATCATGGCAAAGGGACGCAAACTCAATTTGACCCGCTTCATTTTTAAATTCTCCCTCAAAAAAAATGATTAGCTGGGTCTAAGTTTCAAAAAAACGCCGTCCCTGGCTGTTTAAAGGCGTTTTCCAAATCAAAAATTACTTATTTAAAATTAATTTTCCCGCTTTGGTAATCTGAAGACGGTAATGCGAATCTCCGTGGATAATAATAATTTCCCGCTCATTTTGAAAAAGATCCTCAGACTTCACGGTCTTTTTCTCTTTAGGGAATTCCTGCCCCGTCACGCTTCAAGCCTCCGCGCTGAAAAGATCTGGAACCTTTGATGAAATCGCCGGCGGATGCAGTCAAAACCTTCGCGGGGGTCGGAACCCAGCGCCCAGAAAAGCGCGGCGTAGGAATTGCGTTTTCTCCACGAAACACTCATAACGTACTGAACCACTTCGGCAGGGCTGCGATGCCCAAGCTGGAGAATTGCTTTTTTATGGAATTCGTTTAGAAGACTTTCGATACGGAGAGAGACGGGATTTTCAGAATGACAGCATTCGTGAATCAGGCACTGGGCCTGAAACTCAAGGTGAGACTCCGGTTTCTTCAAATCAAGCTGGTGACCGTTTCCCTGAAGAATATTCACCAACTCCCGCCAGTCAAACGAAGCCGCGAGCGCGGCATCCAGCGACCAGCAGTCCACTTCCCAGATTCTTTTACGGACCAGACAATCTGTAGCCATGGCTAGCTCCTTTCCGTTTTAAGATTTTATCTGAATAAGAAGTTATCTAATTAGTACTTAATCTTATTAAGACTGAATCTTAATTAGAAGGCCCGGAAAGTCAACCCTTTTGTTTAAATAGCGGGAAAATCAGGCTTTGGAGGAACGCTCCAAAATGCGGTCCTGAACCAGAGCGGTATTGGCGGGAGTCAAGATCAAAGTAACCTGATGAGGATAAGACCGCTTAATGTAAGGGATGGCTGGAATTTCCAAAACGGCTTGATTGTTAACAACCGGAAGAAGGAAAAGCCGGGAGCCTTTGCGGCCTCCAGAAGCAGTGTAGTTATATTGCACTTGGATTTTACCGTTACTCAAACCCTGAAAAATATAACGATGGTCTTCATGCACCATCTTCCCTACCTTGCCCCGGTAATTACCGGCCCAATAGCGCTCGTAGGAATAATTGTCCGCGGAAAATTCGACCGGGATCTTGGCGTGGGCCTTACCGCCGAAAAAAATCTGGTTAACCCGGGCTTCACCGGCTAAAACCCCACGGTTGTCGGAAGTTTTGAAAAAATTCAAAAAAATGACTGTCGCGGAAATAACAAGGAGCACTGCCGCCCCGGCCAGAATTTTATTAAGAAAAGGAATTTCCTCCTCATAATCGGTATCCAGGGAATCTTTGAAACTCAGCAGGTTAAGGCAACGCGGACACGCCGGCGGTTTTTGATAAGTTCCGCGGTAGACTTCTTCGTAGCCGCACCCCGAACAAATCAAAGTCTCTTTCTTACTCATCACCCGTTTTCCTGCATTTCACGTTCCATGGCCTCACGCTGTTTGTACAGTTGCTGGCGTGCCCGCGCGGCTTCCGCCATAGCTTGATTCACTTGGTCTGTAGCTGAAAGCCCGGGGTTGTCTTTTTTTATTTTTTCCGCGATTCGGCTGGGTTCCAAAACCGCGTGGTCCCACTTCGCGCCAAGCGTGTCTTCCTTCCGGTGAGTAAACAACGGGTGTAATTCCTGATTCGCCTCATAATTTTTTTGGAGCATACTGACAAAGTCCGGAGGCAGTCCGGTTTTCATGGATTCTATTTCAGATTTCCTGTAGGTCATCACCACGCCGTCAGTATTCAGCTTAATTTCACGTTCAGAATCTTCTTCGAGAATTCCCGTAAGAACACTCCCATTGACCAGACGGACTTCGGATTTCTTGCTGGAATCTTCAAATTTGAAGTAATACGGCAGGTTTTCCGGGTAAACCCGGTAGCCGGACGCCCAGCCAACCCCCAAAACAAGTGCCAGAATCAGGATAATTTTCATTATTTCCCCCTGAAGAAATATCGGCAGAAGGACTAAAACTTTAGATTGGCGTCGCGGGCCAGGGAGTCTTTTTTGATTTCATACTCCGTCTGGGTAATCTCACCTTTGGCAAGCCGGCGTTCTTCCTGGCGAAGCTCTTCTGCTTCAGCGGGAGTCAGACCGGTCCGGGTAATTTTTTTGGGGACTTCCGGGATTTCCTTCTCAAGAGGTTTGATTTCGGGGATAGGATTGCCTTGTAATTCAGGCTTGGGGCCTTCAATCTCCATGGCCGGAGTCTTTTTTTCGGAAGAGCTTTCCGCATAAAGCGGTACCGCAAGCAGCAGAGACAGAACCAATGCGGATAAATACCTAAACAAGAAAGTTTTCATAAAAAATCCTTTCTTAAAATTTAAGGCTACTTCCCGGCAGGCAGCAGCCTTTCAGGTGTGCGTTTCAGATCCCAGGTTAACCCAGCCAGAGAAAGCAGGTAGATCACCCATTTACTGGGATCCCACTGATACCAAAGCCGGCCGTTGCGATAGTCGTTAGGAAACTTATGGTGAAAGCTGTGATAACCTTCTCCGTGAGTCATAAAAGCACCCAGCCAGTGGTCTCTCGCGGATGCTGATTTATCGTAACTGTTGTCCCCGATCATATGCGCGTAGGAATTGATTAAGAAGGCGGAATTAATCACCAAAAACATCCTGAGCGCGACCGAAACCAGAAAAACCCCAAGAGGCCGTCCAATGGCGAACCCAATCGCCATTGGGATCAGGATACTGCTTACAAAAGCCCAAAGATTGTAATACTTATGCTGATTACGGACCAAGGGATCATTGAAGAGATCCTTCACATTGTCCCGGTTCATGTAATGCTTGTAAAAAATGATCCAGCCCACGTGGCAGAACCAGAACCCTTTCAGGGAGTTATGCGGGTCAAGCTCCGTATCGGTAAACTGATGATGCTGACGGTGTTGAGATGACCACTTAATGGCGGACTGCTCGTATGTAGCAGCACCGAAAAAAAGCAGAAAAAATTTAACGATAGGATTTGCTTTGTAAGTCGCGTGCGCGAAAAGGCGGTGGTACCCAACGGTAATGGAAAGACCAGTCGCGAAATAATAAACCCAGAAAAGAATAATTTCAGTGCGGGTCAAATCATGTTTCCAGATATAGAAGACCGCCGCGACACTCCCAAACGTCATGACTGTAAAAAGGACAAGGCCCACCCATCGGGTTCTTCGCACGGGCGGCTGATATCCTGCAGCATGAATCATGATTTACCTTTCGGGGAAAACCCCAACAACAAAACAAATCCGGCAGATCCGGTTAACCGGACCTGCCGGAAAAATCAAACCTAGGCCAGCGCGCTCTTTGAAGAGGCTTTTTCTTTTGCCTTTTCAGCGGCTTTTTCAGCGGCTTTCGCTTTTTTCCTGGCTTCTTTTTCAGCTTCCTTGGCTTTTTTCTTGGCTTCTTTTTCTGCTTCTTTGGCTTTTTTCTTAGCTTCTTTCTCAGTGTCCTTCGCGGCCTTTGAAGCACTGGCTTCGGCCTTTTTAGCATCCCATTTCAGCTTTGACTCTTCCTTTTTATCGGCAAACGCGGGGGTACTGGCCAAAAACGAAAATGCAACGAGTAATGCCAAAACAACCTTGGATTCTTTCTTCACTTGAAGCTCCTTGTTAATGGAAAGCCTTCTAAGGCAGACATTGCCTTATCTGAAGGCTTATACGGCTGAGTTTATTGATTTACATGAAAACGCCGGAGATTGCAACCCTTTTGAGCCGGCATTCCATGGTGATTTTGACGGATCTTGGAGAAGAAAATTCAGCTTTTCTTCCCGGCGGAAGTAATCGCTTTAAGCTTCTCCGGGCTGACTTTACGCAGAGGGCAGTAAGTCTTTTTACCCCAGGTACGTTCCAGGTAGATTTTCCTGCCGGACCCCAGACTGTACATGAGGTACTGCGCGGAATTTTTTTTGTGATAATCCTGGTGATATTCTTCCGCCTTTGTCCAATTCTGAAAAGGAAGAATATTCACGGCAATTGGACTTTTGAAAATCTTGCTCTCATCCAAAATCGCGCGGGACTCTTCCGCCACAGCTTTTTCCATTTCATCCTGATAAAAAATCGCCGTCAGGTACTGAGAACCTCTGTCCGCGAACTGCCCATCCTTCTGAGTCGGATCAATCGTCGTCCAGTAAACGTTCAGAAGGTCTTCAAAAGTGACTTTCGAAGGGTCATAAACCACTTCGATAGCTTCATAAGCGCCGGTCTTTCCTGTTGAAACCTGCTCGTACGTGGGATTCGCGGTCTTGGAATTCACATAACCTGAATCCACTCCGGTCACTCCAGGAACCTTCTCAAAAGGGCCTTCCATGCACCAGAAACATCCGCCCGCGAAATAAGCTTTTTTAAGTTCCGTCATTGAGGTTTCCTCCGCCCAAACCCGAGGGGCTGTGACCATCAGCAGAAACGCTAAAAAGATACCGCATCCTGTCTGAAGCCGTTTAAGTATTTTATCTTTTAATCTCATCACTTCCCTCTACGGCAATCCGGCGGATCCGGATGGGTCAATAACTGTGCTTTTCCAGGCGGACTTTCCCGCGGAAAATCCAGTAAATGCTGACAGTATACGCTATAACCATCGGCATGCCAACAAGGGCGATAACGAGCATTATTTGGAGGGTTTTAGGGCTAGAAGCTGCGTTATAGATATGGAGGCTGTTTTCCGGGTTTGGAGCGGAAAGAATCAAATTGGGATACATCGCCAAACCCGCTAAAGCCATCAAAAAAACCATGGCTCCGCAGGAAGAAAGAAAAGCCTGAAAATCCCAGCCGTGCGCGATAGCCCGGGGGATATTGGCAATGCAGAAAACACCCGCGACCGGAACGATAAAAAGAACCGGATGATCTTTAAAAGGCTGGGAAAGATTCGGCGCGTAAAGCAGTGCCGCGAGCGTAGCCACCGCGAATGTCATAATAAAAAAAATCATGCACCTGCGTACCCAAACCCGGACACGGTCATGCAAACTGCCTTCCGTTTTCATGACCAGATAGATTGAACCGTGCATCATAAAGAGAGCCAAGGTCAACACGCCGACCAGCAGGCTGAAAGGATGAATCAAGGTCCAGAAATTGCCGGCAAATTCATGGTCGGCTGTCAACGGAACACCCCAGAGAATATTCCCGAAGGCCACCCCGATTAAGACGGAGCACAAAATGCTGGAAATACTGAAACTGAAATCCCACGCGGAGCGCCACCAGCCCATTTCCTGCTTACTGCGGAATTCAATCGCGACCGCGCGGAAAATCAAACCCGCGAGAAGCATCATAAACGCGGTATAAAAACCCGAAAACGCGGTCGCGTAAACTTCGGGGAATGCCGCGAAAAGCGCGCCCCCGCCCGTCACCAGCCAAACTTCATTTCCGTCCCAAACCGGGCCGATAGAATTCAAAAGAATCCGGCGTTCTTCATCCTTGCGCACAAATAAATGCAGAGCCCCGACACCCAGGTCAAAACCATCCAGCACCGCGTAGCCGGTCAGCAGAATCCCGACCAAAAGAAACCAGACTGTGTTCAAATCCCAGCTCATGCTCTTTGCCCTTTCAGCAGATCCCCTTCTTTTTCATGGGAATCCGGTCCGTGTTTGATTTTCTGATCCAGCAGATAAATGAACAGCACCAGCATCAGCAGATAAATCAGGGAAAACATGATAATCGAGGAAAGCACCTGCCCCGCGCTGACCACGCGGGAGACCGCGTCTTTGGTGCGCAGCAGTCCGTAAACAATCCAAGGCTGTCTTCCAATTTCAGCGCTGATCCAGCCCAGCTGATTGCCCATTTGCGGAAGCACAACCGCGATCACGAAAATTTTAAGAAGCCAGCGGGTTTTAAAAAGTGTACCCCGCATCCAAAGAAAACCTCCGGCAAAACTCAGTGCGATCAGCAGAAACCCGATCGCAACCATCGCATGGTAGGTTTGAAACACCGGCGCTACCGGCGGGCGGTCTGCCGGAGCGAAAGACTCCAGTCCCCGGACCGGAGCTTTAGGGTTTCCAGTCAAAAGCCAGCTGGTTCCGCCGGGAATCCGCAGCCCTTTAACTTCTCCGGCTTTTTCATCCACCCATCCAAAAAGGTAAAGATCGGCCGGCGCCTCAGCCTCAAAGTGGCCTTCAAAAGCCGCGATTTTCGCCGGCTGATATTTGGCCGCCGTTTCCGCGCTTTTATGTCCGGTCACCAGCTGAAGAATCGAGGCAACCATCGCCAGACCCAGCGCGATTTTCATGGAGGCTTTGGCGAATTCTTCATGTTTCTTTTTGAGAATATAAAAAGCGCTGATACTGATGACCAGCCAGGCGCCGGTCTGCCATGCCGCCAGCACCGTGTGGGTCAAGCGGTCCATCGAAGACGGATTAAAAACAAGCGCCCAGAAATCCGTGATTTCCGCGCGTTGTTTGCCGGCCTCGCCGACAATGTGATACCCGGCCGGCGTCTGCATCCAGGAATTGGCCACAATAATCCAGACCGCGCTGAACATGGAGCCGAGCGAAACCATACAGGTTGAAAGGAAATGAACTTTCGGGCCGACGCGATTCCATCCGAAAAGGAGCACTGCCAGAAAACCGGACTCAAGAAAAAAAGCGAAAACACCTTCTGCGGCGAGCGCGCTGCCGAACACGTCCCCCACGTAGCGGGAATAATAAGACCAGTTGGTGCCGAACTGGAATTCCAGCACGATACCCGTCGCCACGCCCATTGAAAAAGTCAGACCGAACACACGCACCCAAAACTGAACCATCTGCTCGTAAAGAGGATTGCGGGTTTTGAGGTAAACCGCTTCCATAGCGACCAGCAAAACACCCAGGCCGATACTGAAAGGCGGAAAGAGATAATGAAAAGAAGAAGTCAGACCGAATTGAATCCGCGAAAGCATGACAAGATCCATACAAGTCCCCCGTTTAAAGCGGTCATTCTAGCCGCGCGGGCGCGCGGAAGCTGTGACAAAAGTCACACCTGAATCAAAATCAGGAAGAAATCTGTTTTAAAAGCCGGATCAGTTCTGGATGCAGTTTTTTATTCGAAGCGGCAATTCCAAGATTATCGAAAAGTCTCAGCCCTTTGCCGAAATCCAGCGGTTTTCCCGATAAATCCGTAATCATTCCGCCCGCTTCTTCAAGAATCACGGAACCGGCCGCCTGATCCCATATCCACTCGCGGTAATCAGGCTTCTTGGGAGAAAGCAAACGCAGTAAAAATTCACTCCGCCCGTTAGCCACCATGACAATCTTGGCAAGACTGCTCATCTCAATCGGCTTTTTCTGATTGCCCGCTTCCTGAAGAAATTGATGAATTTTACTGAGGTCCGTATGCGCCTCGTCTTCCGAACAGCACATCCGGGCTTCAGCGAGAGCTGAGCAATCTGAAACTTTCAAAGGTCTCTTGAAGGCATTTTCCGCCAGCCCCGACCAGAAAGCTCCCTGACCGCGCGACGCCCAAGCCAGCATCCCCGTGCCTTCCAGCGATTCATCTTTGAGTTTGGGACAGCCGAGCACGCCCATCGTAACTTTTCCGTTTTCAAGCAGGGCCAAAGCCACCGCGTATTGCCCGCCCCGGATAAAACCTTTCGTTCCGTCAATCGGATCCAGCACCCAGGCCCGGCCGGTCTGGGGCATTCCGCCCTCGCCGACCCATTTAAAAATATCCGAATTCGACATGGAAGGAATAAACCCTGAAAGCGCGTCCTTAATATCTGCCAGAAGGGCTGAATGCTCCCCTTCTTTTAAAAGCGAAGCCCGTTCTTCACCGATCAAAGTGTCTTGGGGAAATTTTTTATGAAGTTCAGAACCGATCAAAGCCTGAATGGCGTAATCACCGATCGTCACCGGAGATTTATCGGCCTTAGCCACGCCAGCGCCTTGAAACTTCAGGCGGACTTTCTCGCCCAGAGCGCAGGCTTTGCGGACAATTTCAATACCAAATTCGAGTTCTGAGGAAAGGGTGTGAGGCATGAAAAATAATAGGCGCTTTTAGAGGATTTGTAAATCTGAATCAGCCAGCGGCGGCATCTTCAAGAATTCTGCGGTAAGAACGATGCTCATGCAACGCCGAACCCAGTCCGAGTTTGCGGGCAATGCCGCGGATTGCGCCGGCCATAGCTTCAATTTCCACGAACCATCCGATCTTGGGCAGGTAGTCCAGATAAACTTTTCCTGCCGCGACTTTATACTCTTCCCGGTGCTTGCGGTAGACGGACATCATTCTGAAACCGAGAAGCACTAAAATCCGCTTTGCTTCCTCGTAAGAAACCGGAGTTTCGATCTCCACCCTTTTTTTGTAACGTCCTTTAAGCCGGGGCCCCTTGAAAGTCATCCAAGCCCGTGACTCGCCGTGATAGCGCAACCGAAGAATCTGTTTTTTCTTCCGCAAACGCTTGTTGTCATCGTAAAGCTCGTTGTGCTCCTGACCTGAAGCCAGAAGCTTGGCGCCCATTTTTTTTAAACTCCTCCGCACGGGGTGAATGTCCGTAACCCGGTATTTCTGCTCAACTTCCAGACTGGAAAAAGCCAAACGCTTGAGAAACTGCTTGGCCATAAATTTTTCGAATTTCGCTTTTTTCACACGCCGCCTTCCGTTAGCCGGAATTATAGGGCAGGTCCCGGCTGTCTCCGTGTAAAATTTAAGGAAATTCCCCTGTGATACTGCTCACTTGCTTCCAGGCGCTTTACCCCTATAATCCTTTCATGAAAAACCTCCGGTTAATCACAGCCGCTTTTACATTTTTCTGGGTGCTCGCTTCCACGGCTTCCGCTTCACCCGTCCAAGATGAAGACACGGGGTTCTGGCTGTTGACCGACTTGGAACATAAACAGGGTCCGTGGAGTTTCCGGGCAGGCGAAGATACGCGGTTCCGGGAACACTCCGGCATTTATTATTACGACACCCATATCGGCGCGGGCCGTAAACTCACCTCTTATTTCACCGCCGGCGCGGAATACCTGCAGGTTCGGCAGACCAAATCTTCCGGCCGTAAAGAAGTCTGGTTCTGGGAAGAACGCCCGCGCGTTTACGGCACGCTTTCTGAAACTCTCAAAGGTTTTAAATTCGAAAACCGGCATATGATGGAGTTCCGTTTCAAGGAAGAAGCTGAAAACACGATGCGCTACCGCACCCAATTTTCCGGCACAGCCCCATGGAAGCTCACGCGCTTTGAGTTTCAGCCTTTTGCTTCCGCGGAGCTTTTCTTTGAAACTAACCGTAACGGCTTGATTGAAGTGCGGTATCTCGAAGGGTTTAAATTTCAGCTGACCAAACGGCTTGGCGGTTCTCTTTACTATATGCGTGAACCCACGAAAAATTCCCAGGCCAAATGGAAAGACTTGAATATTTTCGGGGCCTCAGTCAAAATCACGGTCTAACAAGAGGCTTTCATGGATTTTCTTCATTCACTAATCCCAACGGCTCCGGCCGCCGTAACTTCATTGATTCTGGCGCTGGTTATCGCTTCAGGCCTGGCTTTCGGCAATGTCCGTTTCTGGGGCATTCAGCTGGGAGTGGCGGGCGTGCTTTTTTCCGGCCTGGTCTTTGGGCATTTCAAGGCCCCCGCGGATGAACGTATTCTGGAATTCGCGCGCGAATTCGGCCTGATTCTTTTCGTCTACACCCTGGGAATGCAGGTCGGCCCTGCTTTTTTTGGTTCTCTGAAACGTGAAGGTCTGCGCCTCAATCTGGTCGCGGCTCTGATCGCCCTGGCCAGCGGAGCTATCGCCGTCACGTTCGCGAAATTCACTTCTATTCCTTTTCCTGTGATTGCCGGGATGCTTTCCGGCGCGACAACCAATACCCCCAGCCTGGCCGCGGCCCAGCAGGCACTTCAATCCGTGACCGGACTTCAAGGCGAAGTCATGAAACTGCCCGGACTGGGTTACGCCGTCTGTTATCCGTTCGGCATCCTCGGCATTATTCTAACCATGATCCTGATCCGCAAAATTTTCACCGTTAAGCCGGAGCAGGAAGCAGCGGCTTACCTCACCCAGCATTCCAAGAACAAAGCCGGCGTGGAAACCATGAGCATCCGTATCGATAATGGAAATTTCGAGGGCTTGACGGTTTGCGAAGTTCCCCTTCTTTCAGACGGTCATCTGGTCATCTCCCGCGTTCTGCACCAGGGCGCGGTTGAAATTGCCACGCCTTCTACCGTGCTTCATGAAAAAGACATTGTGCTGGCCGTGGGCCCGCGCGAAAAACTGGAAGCACTCAAGCTGATGCTGGGCAGCGCGGTCACTTTAGACTGGAATAAATCCGATGAAACCATCATTTCCAAATGGGTAATGGTCACGCGCAAGGAAATCGCGGGAAAAACCCTGCAGGAACTGGATGTTTTTCTTTACGGCGTCGCGGTCACCCGTGTCAGCCGCGCGGAAATCGAAATGCCCGCCAATCCTGAAATTGAGCTGAACTACGCGGATGCTCTGCTGGCCATCGGCACCGCGGATGCCATTAAGAAATTCGCGGCCATCTGCGGTAACTCCACACGCGAACTGAACCACCCCGATCTGATTCCGGTGTTCCTTGGAATTTCCCTGGGCGTTCTTTTGGGCTCAATTCCCTTCCATTTTCCGGGCATGCCTTCCCCGCTCAAACTCGGCCTGGCTGGCGGTCCGCTGATAGTCGCGCTGATACTCAGCAAAATCGGGCGCGTCGGAAAACTCATCTGGTATATGCCGTTGGGAGCGAATTTGATGCTGAGAGAAATTGGAATCACCCTGTTCCTGGCCTGTGTGGGTCTGCGCTCAGGCGATAAGTTCCTGGAGATTCTCCTGCACGGTGAAGGGCTCACCTGGTTCGCCGCGGGAACAGTCATCACGTTTGTTCCGCTTTTTACCGCGGCACTGGCCGCAAGAATTTTCATGAAGATGAACTACTTGAGCCTTTGCGGTCTTCTGGCCGGAAGTATGACCGATCCTCCCGCCCTGGCATTCGCCAATCAGATCACGCCCTCAAGCGCGCAGGTCGTTTCTTACGCGTCTGTTTATCCTCTGGTCATGATTCTGCGCGTCCTGATCGCTCAGATCCTAGTCATGTTCCTTGCCCGCTAAATAAGGCGGTTTGCTACAGACGCTGAAAATCGAAGGGGTCGGCGCCCAGCGTGCCGGTCATCTTCTGAAGGTATTCCGGGGATTGAGTTTCTTTAAGACGGGTTTCGGCTTGACGTATTTTTTCAACTTCCGCTCCAGCTTGTTTTAAATCACTGACCGCGCGCGTCCAGAAACCGGCCTGCCTTTGCTGTAAGGCGCGCAGACGCGCGGCGTACCAACCGCTTTTCATGATTTCATCATAATCAAATAATCTTCGGACTTCGGGATCGGCCAGGGTTTTCCCCTGATAATTCCCCTCCGCCATGATATGAAGCAAGGCTTTGAGCGGAGGGCAAGCCGCGTTCACACTGCCGTCAGCAAAATAATGCCGGGCCACACGCCGGTAGGTTTCAAAAATATTACGGACCCCGTCTTCAAACACCGCGGGATCCTGTTTTTCCGGCTGAAGCATCTCGCTGTCAAAAACAATGTCCGGGTTGTCAAAAATTCTTCCCAGGAAAGTGCGGACAAAACGGCGCGTGATCCGGTAGCCTAAAATATCCACCGGAGCTTTTTCCAAATAACCATTCTGAATCATAAAGGCGGGCGTCTGTTCGTCCGGACGCATACGCGACCAAATTTCAGGCACCAGCAAGCTGACGTCGTGATCCACCCGGTATTTCGGGCCCACGTAGCCCGCCGCGGAACTAAATCCATGTGAACGGGTTACCGCGAATGAAACAAAGGCGTTATTCAGATCCACAATCGGCCAAAGCGCGTTAAACGGGCCTTTCGTAAGAGCGCCTTCAGAACCAAAACCGGTGGTTGAAGGCGATTTTCCCGTAAGTGAACAGATAAAATCCATAAATAACTCAGGCAATTCCTGGTAATGAATCGGATTGTAAACTGCCAGGGCTGGAACTCCGTTTTTAGGCTCAGGCGGATTGTTGCGCCGGCCGGGAAGCACCGCGTTAACCGGGAAATAAACCGGGTAATTTGACTGAACCTTACGGAAAAGCCGCGCACCGGCTTCCGCAAGATAGCCTTTCATGGGATTCACGCGGTCAGGTCTTTTCTGCAGATACCGGGGGTTCTTGGAAGGCTTGCCGTCAACCATGCGCGGATGCGCGGAAGAAACCACGTACCCCGTTTCGTTTCCATCCAGGTAATCAAGCAGATTTTTTTTCATCGGCTCGCTGAATTGATCAAACAAAATAGCATCTTCCGTAATTTCACGGACTTTTTTACGGTCAAGCGGTTCAAAGTTGGAAATAAATGTGTTCTCTGTCGACAAATCGATTTCAGCCTGTTTGTCGTAACCGCGGTGAATCGCGTCATCAGGCCTTTGAAAAAGGTAATTTTCACAGTTGTGAATGAATTTCACGGAAGGATTGGCGTACTCTAAGTTCAGCCCCTTGAGCTTTTTCACGGGAATAACAGCCGAAGCGGTAATGTCATCAGCGTACTGGATTTTTTCAGCCGCCGCGAAATCCTGCCTAACACGGAAAATACGCCACGCGCCGTCCGTCTGTCTGCCGACCCGCAGGTAATTGGCCGTAAGTTTCCGGCCGTGAAACCGGAGTTCATGCCCAGGATGGCCGTTGACAATATCAACCGAAAAATGCTTCTTCCAGTCCGAGCCCCATTCGGAGCGGTAAAAACGTTTGACCGTCAGCAGAATTTCCTTAATGTAGTCGGGAATCTGTTTCAGCCAGGCATTGAAATCATCCGTGTATTCCGCTGAAACCGTGAACAATTTAATCACGGAACCCAACGAGCGGTCTTTGGAAAGCACCGTACGGCTGGGGCGCTTGGGGTCAAACTCCGGTTTGAAACGCCCGCTGTAATCGCGCTCCAGAAGTTCCTGGACCCGGCGCATATCCTCGTGAAAATCCGCGACAAACACGGAACCTTGAATCATCGCATCTACAATCGACTTGGAAATCTCCGACTTGCCCCCGCCTGAAACCGTGCAGGGTTTATGGCAGAGCACGCCGTCAGCCACCACTCCGATTAAATGCCAAGCGTGGCCGCCCGTCTGTTTCTTAATGTAAACTTTGTAGCCGGAGGGTAAAACGTAAGTGCATCCGGCCAGCAGGCGAATCTGCGAATGCCCCTCACCGCCGGGCTTGGGCCAGACAATCCGTGATTCCATTAAATTGAATTCCGCGGTTTCCGGAACATAAAAAATCTCAGGGTAATTTTTGTCGACGGCGTAACCTTCGGGGCGGGATTCAATCCGGCCGTCCATCAAACGAAGAGTGTCGGCGAAAGTATTTTCACTGCGCGCCCAAAATTTGCTGAGCGAAAACTGCTCGCCCAGATCATAAGAAGCAAACGCAAGCGCGCCGCCGGAATGCTCTTCTTCAGCAAGACCGAAAAGGTTAGCCGAATAACTGATCTGGGTTTTGACTTCTTTTTTGCAGTAACCGAAATAATTATCCGCGATAACCGTGACAATCACACCCCGCATATCACGGCAGGTGATCTTAAACGCGTTGCCGTTATTGTAGAGCTCATCTTCGGATTTCCAGCACATACTGTCACGGCGCTGGCGTTCAGTCGCTTTGTCCCAAGCCGGAAGACCCAGTTCCTTTTTCTTCAGCCGGATCAAATGAGGGGCAAGAATGACACAGCCGGTGTGACCGGTCCAATGCTCCGGATCCAGCGCGGAATCATTTCCCGGGAGATTTGGATCTCCCCCGTTGCCGAAAATGGACTCCACAAAATCGAGATTCCCCACCAGATTACCCGGCGCGAAAAAGCGGACTTCCATGCGCTTTTCCGTCAGCACACCTTTAATTTCAGGGCAAACAACCGGTTTTAGAAGGAGCGAAACAAAACATTCCACGCTTTCGGATTTTTCGGAAGTAAAAGGAAGTTTCATCAGGCTGACCGGCGGATGAAACGCGGCTTTAAGAAGCTCCTCAAAAACGCTCGCGGGCACGGCAAGCTTATCGTCAGGGATCGGCAGACCGCCCTCAGCAATATGGAAAACGCCCTGCGTGGTGCGCCGATCGTTTTTAGGATTGTGCAAAACGCCCTGGTGAAGCCGGTAAGTCGTGACAATATCGGATTTGAAAAGATTCCCGTCCTGAGGAAGTGAAAGCTCACGGGCTTGCCCCGGACGGTTAAGCACGAGCGTTCCGGAAGGCAGGGAGATTTTTTCAGCACCCGTCTTCTTCAGATAACCATTCAGGAAATCTTCGATACGGCGGTCGGCTGGGCAGACTGTGTCTTTTTTCTGGAGTGTTATCATGGCTTTCCCGTCAAACGGAATTTCTAAAGGAGAAGTATAAACCTGTAAGGATTTTCTGAGAAGCCGTTTTTTTACGCTTTATCCACCGGAAAACGCAGATGGCTCCGGGAAGGAAACAGACGGTCGCGCAGTTTGAGCATCGGGTATTCAATGATTTTCGACATAACCATTCCAACGCAAATCGACCCGGCTAAATACACCGCCATACACACCCCCCAGTGCTCAGCCGGGGAAAAAAAACGAAGAGCGAACCACTCCAGCACCGCGATATGCCATAAATAAATCGAATAGGAATGCCGGCCGACCGCGGCCAGGGCGTTGGTAAACCCATTCTCAGGGAAAGCAGCTCCCAGAGTCCCCAGCAAAACAAGTCCGCCGCCCAGGTAGAAAAGAGTGAATCCAAAAGTCACGATAAACGGATATTCCGCTCTTTCATAAAGAAAAGCCGGCACGAATAAAAGTACGCCTGCCGCGATCATCAGGTACCTGAAGCGGGCAATCACGGCTTCTAACTGTGAGTGTTTGAAATAGTATAAATACGAAAGAAAAACTCCGAAGAAAAGTGAATCCAGTCTTAAATGAAACGGAAAAAGATGCGTTCTGAAGTGGTAGGGGTGCATCCAACTGGTCAGGATACGGGCACCAAGGCATGAGAAGGCCACGACCAGAAAAACTGACGGAATCCAGCGGAAAGGTTTCTCCGCGGACTTGTCCGCCCGCGCGAATATAAAGAAAAGCGCCGGCAGGAAAAGATAAAACTGTTCTTCAACGGCAAGAGACCAGGTCTGCCCGCACATACCCGGGAAATAATCTTGAAGGAAGAACAATTCAGAAAACAGGCGGGCATGATTGATTTCCCAGCCTTTGAGCGCCCCAAATGCCAGCATGAATAAAATCAGCGCGTAAAAAGGCGGATAGATCTTAAATCCTCGCCGGATAAAGAAGCGCTTGAACGAGATCGAACCGAATTTCTGATGCTCTTTGAACAAAAGTCCGGAGATTAAAAACCCGCTTAGAACGAAAAACAGGTCAACGCCGACCCAACCGCCTAAAAACCATGGCCCTATCATTTTATTTAAAAAGGAAGCCGAGCCGGTTTCGGGGTGTGGGAGGAGATGGTTTCCGAGGACGAGAAAAATGGCAACGGCCCGCAGAATATCAAGAGACTTGGATCTGGTTTCCAATTTAGACTGAAACTCCGGGTTAAAGAAACTACTTTTTTAAAGTATAGCTGATGAGGGGGCTTTTTTCATGCTCTCAAGCAAGGCACGGAACTTCACGAAGGTCTTGAAAGGAATCGGCACGACAAAGCGGTTCATCATGGCGGGAGGAATGTAACCGCCCGGAGCCGTATGCGTGCGGTAGTTTACGAGAGTCCGGCCGCCGGGCAGAGGGGTAAAGCGCCATTCCGCGTCAAGGTAAACGACCCGGACCCGGCCTTTACGCCATGTATAAATATCCGGCTGGGAGTGAAGTGTATAAACCACAGCTCCAGTGGAAGAATCCAGGGATTTGATCCGGCGGTAAACACCGTCTCGGGGGAAAAAGGGCCACGGCAATTCAACCGCGAAATAAATCAAACTCTCAACGTTGGAAACCTGTTCAACCAGCTGGGTTTCAAGGCACCGGTGAAACCATTTAGGAATCAGATCAACTCGTTCATAAAGAAGCACAGCATCTTCAATAGAAGCTTCAAGGGTGGTTTCCGCGCGGAATTCCAGGATCGGAGAGCCTTCAACCGGGCGGGTATAAATCCGGATCCCCTGCTCGTCTTTCTGCAGATGCCAGGGCTGTTCGGCTCCAAGCGCAGTCCCGCAAAGCAGAACGCACACAGTTACCAGCACCCCATATTTTTTCATCACGGCTCCGCACCCACTAAAAAAAAAGCCTATGCGCGGACACGCATAAGCAGATCACTTTCAGTATTTTGGACAAAAAAATAGCGGGGCTTTTAGGCCCCGCCATTTATTTACATCTTTACCAGATTTGAGGCTTGATCACCTTTGGGACCCTGAGTCACTTCAAACTGGACTTTCTGGCCCTCATCAAGAGACTTGTAGCCCGTTCCCTGGATCGCGGTGTGATGCACGAAGACATCTTTTCCACCATTATCACGGGTCACGAAACCATAGCCCTTGGCATTGTCAAACCACTTTACAGTACCTGTTTCCATAATTATTTTTCCTCCTTTCGAAAAATCGCACTATGAACTTATGCCCATAGGGAGTAACAGCTGAGAAATTTCCGAAGGAGAACTAGTCAATCGTAGATTTGCACGGCGGATAACTGGGTTGCATAATGGGGCCTGACGCCCAGAATGTCAACATTTATTATCTTTCCCCTATACAAATTGGCTAAGAAACGGCCGGAAGCCGGGAAGGATAAAGCCGATTCCGCACTTTCAGCATGGGGTATTCAATAAGCTTCGAGGTAAGAATCCCCACCAGAAGGGCCCCGGCCAGATAGGTCAAAGCGTACATTTCCCATTGATGGGAAGGTGAAAACAGGCGTTTGGCAACCCTCTCCACCGCCGTATGCCATAAATAAATCGAGTAGGAGTAGCGCCCGATCGCCGCCAGCAGTCCCGCGAACCAGTGGTCTCTCCCCTGACTTTCCAGGCAAGCGATGAGAATCATTCCGCCGGCAAGATAAAAACAGGTAAATCCTAACGTCGGGATGAACGGATAACTCTCCCGGGAAAATAAAAAGGCAGGCACCAGAAGAATCACGCCCCCGCCAAGCAGAAAAGGTTTAAACCGGTTCGCGAAAGCCGTAATCCGGACAGGCTGATAATGATAAAAATAGGAAATTAAAACTCCAAAGAAAAGCGAGTCGGCCCGTAAATGAAACGGGAAAAGATGGGTCCGGATTCCGTAAGGCACCGACAGACTGGTAAAAATCCGGGCTGTGAGGCAAAAAATCCCCACCAGAATGGAAATAAGCGGTATCCAGCGGAATGGCTCTTTTTGGCCCCGGCCGGCCCAAATCAGAAAAATCAACAGCGCGGGAAGCAGAAGATAAAATTGTTCTTCGACCGCCAGAGACCAGGTGTGGCCCCAGAAAACCGGCAGGTAATCCTGAAGGAAAAATAATTCTGAAAAAAGCCAGGGGTGAAAAATGCCGTGTCCCCGAACCAGCTCATAGAGAATCGTCGCGAAAATAAAAACATAAAACGGCGGATAAATTTTAAACCCGCGCCGGATAAAAAACCGTTTAAATGAAATAGAACCGAATTTCTGATGCTCTTTAAACAAAAGCCCTGAGATCAAAAAACCGCTTAAAACAAAAAACAGGTCTACCCCCACCCATCCGCCGCGGATCCAAGCATCAATCATCCAGTCAAAGAAGCGGGTCCGTCCCGGAAACGGGGCAATGTGATTGCCGATAACAAGAAAGATGGCAACGGCGCGCAAAATATCAAGAGGTGCTAATCTGGATTCCCGCATAATTTCTTCTGATTCAGCTTTCCGTTTTTCCGCGGCAGCCTATACGGCTGAGCAATTCGGCGGCGGCGCGGCGATGGTCCGTAATTTTGACCCCGATTAAATGATAAACCCCGTCCGAACTCTTTTGAATCACGTGTTCCCGTGAAATCTCATGCGGGGTCAAGGACTGCGCAGGTTTCGCGAGCGGACGTATCCCGCAATCCCGGGCAATAATATCCTGCCGGCTTAAAGAAATGCCAGGGAAAAGTCTCGTCAGCTCTTTTAACAAATAATCGATCTCCGCTTCACTCACCCGGGTATTTTCAGGATCAGGCTCCGGCCGTTCTGTGGTTCCAACCCGGGAAATTCCGTTTTTATTGATAACGAAAAAAAGACGCCCATCTTCCGCCTCAAGCGCCATCGATTGATTAATGAATTGTTTAAACTCAAGATGCGATCCTGCGACCGGAACTACCATGTCTTCATGATTCCCCGGCTGAAGCGCGCGCCGGGTTTCGTCGGCCCAGGGCCCCGTCGCGTTTACAACCACCCGGGCGGAAAAAGATTTCGTTCCCGCGTTTATGACCGTTTGTATTTTATAAATATCTCCGGTCTTTTCACAGGCTGAGACTTTCGCGCGCTCAAAACATTGCGCGCCTTTTTGAACCGCGGATTGAATCACAGCATTTACAAGAGCGTGATCATCCGCCGTGTGGTCCCAAAGAATGACTCCGCCGGAAAGCCCCTCGGGTAAAAGCTGAGGGATTTCTTTCAGAACCGCCTGCCGGCTCCAGAGAATTTTGGGGAAACGGGATCCCGACAGAATCTTTCCAAGAAATCCGTAGAAGATGCACCCCAAAACCATTAGAGAATGATTCCGTTTCCGGGACGGATAAAAAGGAACAACCATGGAGATAGGTTTTACAAGTTCGGGAAACGCGCGGGCCAGCGTCTTACTTTCACGGAGAGAAGAACAAACAAAAGCAAAGTTTTTCCAGGCGTCTTTAAACCGGCCCTTTTCCATCGCGAACCAGGCCGTTTCAAGATAACGCAAACCGCCGTGAATCAGCTTGGAGCTTTTGGAGCTGGTTGCCGAACCAAACGTATTTTTCTCAAAAAGAATAACGCTCAGCCCCCGGGAGGACGCTTCTCTCGCGGTCGAGGCTCCCGCTATTCCTCCGCCAATAACCGCAATATCGAATGTGTTTTCCATGAAGCAATTATCGGCAGGTTAAGCCTGAAAATTCGGGTAGAAAATGGTCGGGGCGGCAGGATTTGAACCTGCGACCGCACGCACCCC
>CAYLPP010000001.1:101194-184300 GCA_964385615.1 uncultured bacterium
GGCTGCGCTACGCCCCGATTTATGAAGGGGGTAAAGAGCGAGAAGTGTATCAAATTTCAGAGGTCTTGTCACCCCCTGCTGTTGAGAACCTTCCTAAAGTCTTAATGAACCTTGTGGGTCTTCTTACGGCGGCGGATTTTACTGCGGAGGTGGGCGAAAAGGCGCTGACGGCCGAAGGGGCGCACCATCAGCAAGGCTACCGGAAGAACAACAAGCGTGCAGATAAACGCGAAGAAAATAGTCAGGCTGGTCAAAACGCCGAAATGCACGGTAGGCCGAAAACTGGCAAAAATGCTCGACGCGAAACCAATCGAAAGAATCAGCGTGGAAACAAACATCGACATCCCGGTACTGCTGTAAGTGTAATGCAGGGCCTGAATGTAGTGGTGTCTCTGCTGAAACTCGAGACGGAAACGGTAGAGAAACTGAATGGAGGCATCCACAACCAAACCGAGCACGATGCTTGAAATCATGGCCGTCGGCGTTGACAGCTCAATATTGGCATATCCCATCAGACCGTAAATCCCCAAAATGGGAATCAGGTTTGGAATGGCCGCGAGCAACCCCAGCTTCCACGACCTGAAAATGATCATCACGACAATCAAAATTGAAAGAAACGCGAAGCCAAAACTGCGCAGCTGCTCGTCCACCAGGTCTTTGGCCATTTTCCCAAGCAAAACCACACTGCCCGTAATCTGGTAATCCAGAAAACCATCCAAATGCTCTTTGAGGTATTCCCTGGCTTTTTTCTCAACCTCCGCGCCCGCCGTCGTGCCCACCGCTTTCATGCGGGCCTCAAGGCGGATTTCTTTGTAGTCCGGCGAAAGCATCTTCCAGACTTCCGGGTCACCGGACTGGGCAATACCGTCGAAATAACGGCGGATATCCCCGTCTTTTTCCGGAATTTTGTAATCCTTGCGGTCGTCATTACGCGCGGCGTGAATCGTTTTAACAACCGTTCCAATGGAGTTGACCTTGCTGATGGCCGGCATGGCTTCAAGATAAGTTTTAAATTCGTCGGTCATCCGCAAGGGTTTAGACTCCGCCATACTTCCGCCGTCTTCGCGTTTAAAAACAAAGCTCAGGGAGTACACGCCAGTAAGGTGCTGATCAATGAAGCGGGTCGAGATCGCCAACGGGAGATCGGGCTTCATCTGCTTAATCATATTGGTATCCACTTCAAGCCGTGAAATCCCCTGCCATGAAAACGTCACCACAAGAACAGTCACGGCAATAATCCACCACTTCCACTGAAAATCGAGCTTTTCAAGAAATCCAACCAGCATCCGGTTAAAAACGTGTTCTTCCTCCGTCGCATGGCCAATCATCCGGTAAGGCAGAATCGGCAAAAGAATCGGGGTTAAAACGATTTCGACAATGTAGGAAAAAAAGGTTCCTAAGGCCGCGAAAATCCCGAAACTTTGAATGGCCGGCACCGGAGTCAAAGACAGGGAAATAAACCCCAGAATCGAAGTGAAGTGGGTCAGAAAACAAGGCACTCCCAGCTGTTCGATCGTCATGGCTACGGATTCACGCAGGCTTTGCTCCTTGGTGCGAATCTCGAAGAAAAGATTCATCAAGTAAATGGAATTAACCACGGAAACAATCATAATGACCGGCGCCAGCAGAGACGTCATCAAGTTCAGCTGTTGGCCCAAAATCGCGATCGTGCCCATCGTCCAGCAAAGCGTCATAAAAACGATCGACATCGCCAGCACCATGCAGGCAAAACTGCGGTAAATAATAAAGGTGGTCAGAATCAGAAGCAGGGTGATCAGAGGCACGAAGGTAAACTGGTCTTTGCGGATCAGATGAATAAAGTCGTACTGTTCGACCGGCGAACCCGCGATATAAAACCGCGTGCCTGGTTTTTCTTCAGAAATCAGCAGGGCGCGTATTTCTGAAATAACTTTTCCGGAAAGCTCCAGGTCTTTACCGACGGGTTTCAGGTAGACCAGGATATTGGCGACCCGTCCATCTTTTGAAACCAGGTTATTGGCGAATAGTTCGTTGGAGAGAATGTTTTCTTTAATCTCGGGGAGAGGTCTTTGACCATTCAGAGCGCCGTCGAGAGCGGGAACTACTTTAATGCCGGCGAATTTATGCTTAATGTCGGAGGCATTCGCTAAAGAAAGCGCGCGCTCAACATTTTTAATTTCGGCGATTTTCCGGGTTAGGAAATCCAGTTCCTTGAGGTTCGGCTCCGTGAAAAGATTGGGGGTCGACATAGCCACTGCCACCATCTGGTCACTGCCGTAGCGGTCGCTGGCCTGGCGGTAATAGAGGTATTCGGGAGACTTCTTGTTAAAAAGAGTCTCCATGGAGGGATCGATCTGGAGACGGAAAACGGCCTGTCCCGTGATCACGGTGACAAGCAAAAGGCCCAGAAAAACCGGCCATCTTGAATGAAAAATAAATAAAGCAAACCTGCGAAACATTGCGCCCTATTATATGAAATTCGTGAAAAAACGCATCTTTAATGTGTGGGGTGTGATATGATTTTCGGCATTTATGGAAAAATACTCACCTGTCTGGCTGACTCTGTTTCTAGTGATGGTAACCGGATGGTCCTATAGGATCTCTCGGCTTCGCCAATCTCTGACCTGGATGCCCCTGATCCACCCTGGGTCCCGCCCTTCAGGCGCCCGCGACCGCGTCTCAGTTATTGTGCCCATGAAAAACGAGGAGAGCAACGCTAAAGCGTGTCTGGAAGCCCTTTTAGCGCAGGATTACCCCGATTTCGAAGTCATCGCGGTCAATGACAATTCTACTGATAAAACCGGAGAAATCATCCAGTCATTAAACCGGGTCATTTGCGTGGAAAATAAAACCCCGACACCGGAAGGCTGGACCGGGAAAAACTTCGCCATTCACCAGGGAATCTCGAAAGCCTCCGGGAAATGGCTTCTTTTCACCGATGCCGATACCCGGCATGAACCCGTAAGTCTTTCGGCCTCCATTGCCCATATCCAGCAGAAAGATTTACAATTCCTGACTTTACTTCCCCGCTGCCTTTGCGAAACTTTTCTCGAAAAATTAATTCAGCCTATCGCCATGGCGTTGGTGGGTCTGTGGTTCCCCATCCGCAAGATTAATGACCCGGCTTCCAAAATGTATTTCGGAAACGGCCAGTACCTGATGATTCAGCGGAAGCTTTACGAAAAGCTGGGCGGGCATGAAGCGGTCAAAGGCGCTTTCCTGGAAGATTTCGCCATCGCTCAAAAAGTAAAAGAAACAGGCGCCCGGGGTGAATGCGCTCTGGGTAAGGAAATCTACGGCACCCGGATGTACGCTTCTTTCGGGGATATCTGGAAAGGCTGGCGCCGGATTTTTCTTCACGCGTTTAAAAGCAACCCGGCCGTGATCGGGCTTCACGCCCTGGAAACGTTCGTATTTTCAGTTCTTCCTTTTTCGATCTTCCTGATTCCTGGAATGCCGGCAGGAATGGCCGGCGGTTTTATTTTTCTGACGCTGCTGATTCTTGTTGTGAGCTGGCGGGCTTATAAAATCGTAGACGCGGATTCAAAATTCGCGGTCTTTCATCCCATCGCGGCTTTTCTCATGATGCTTTTCCTTCTCGACGCCGCCTGGATTTCCCTTACTAAAGCCAAAACCGTCTGGCGCTAAGCCAGCGCCCTCATCAGGCTCACCGCTTTCCCCCATTCAGCCCCCTTACACATTCTTTACATCTCCTTCTCCAATAGGACTTTACATTGAAAATAGCACCTTATAGCAGCCCATTGAATCTCCATGCTTCCTTAATTACTTTTCTGTTAAGAACAAAACAGAAAGGGATAAAAAAATGAAACCCATTAAAAAATACACCACGTTAACACTCGCTCTTTTCGCCGGATTTCTAACCCTGCCTGCCATGGCGCACGCTGAATCAGGCGGAGCTATCGCCTCTATCGACAAAACTTTCTCCTATGTCGGTGTGAGTCAGGTTGTCAAAGCTCCATTCAAGACCCTGAAGTTTATGTCCGACAAAATCGCTGAGGAAGAAGAGGCTGTCAAGCCTGTTCAGGCAATGGATGTGAAAAGCATGAAACAACCTGTCCATGAAGAACTGAGCTACCTTGGGCAGGGACCGGTCGGTTATGACAGAGCCGGGGGTGTGAATACGGATTAAGCTATTTGGAAATTTTTCAGCGCCGCGGGAGAAATTCCGCGGCGTTTTTTGCCTAATAACGGCAAAATCCTCTACCGGCCCCGGATTCTGGACAAAGTGCTGTCAAGCGGATTCAACATTGCGGTCTTTCATGCCATCGCGGCTTTTCTTATGATGCTTTTCCGCCTCGACGCCGCCTGGATTTCCCTTACTAAAGCCAAAACCGTCTGGGCTAAGAAGCATCCGTTGTTTCTAAACGTGCATCCGGGAATCAAATCACCCGTTTGGTGTTCTCAAAATAATCGTTGAGCCACGATATCATCCGGCCCCAAAGCATTTTCTGCATAGCTAAGGCCGCTTCAGGTTCCATATTTTTCAAATTGGCTTTAGTGGCATTGAGGACCTGCGTGTTCCAGCCTTCAATTCGTCCATCGTCGGAGACGGTGTCCGCCGGGGCGACTGTCGAAACGGGCTCGAAAGAAGAAGTCGATTCCTTATTATCCGTGGAAATCAAATCCGGATCCTGAGGTTTTGACCGGGGTCTAAAGAGCTCAACAAATTTTTGGATTTCATCCAATTTTTTTTTCGCGGCAACTAATTCAGCTAATTTTTTAAGACCGTTTTGCTCAGCAAGATTTTGCGAAGCTTTACGCGCCGCGTCGTCATTGCCGGGGCATAAATTAACATCGTTCAGGCAATCGCCAAGAGCCTGCATTTGCTCCGCTCGCTTACTGAGCTGAATCTGCAAAAACCGGTAAAAAGCCGTGTTGTTGTTTAAGTTCTCATTTTTCCTGACTGTGTCAATCGCTTTTCCGACCGAGTCCAACAGCCCCTTATCAGCGGGCAGAAGAAAGTCGTTGCTATAGAGACCATCACCATTCTCAATATCCTGAAGAGTGGGATTCATTTTTCTAATCATGTCTTCCGCGTAGATATTAATCTGAGCGGCGCCGACCAGAAGATTCTGGTTGTTCCATTTAATGCTCCAACTTTCAAGCACAGGGAAAGTTTTTTTGGGCCCAACGTACTTTATTTTGTAATCGACCTGTCCATAAGAATTGAACCCCGCCATAGCGTCTGCATCTTCAGGCAGAATGGTATCAAGCTTCTTCTGGATGCCCGACAGGACTCCGTCGATCATCCGTATCTGCGCCAAATCTGTAGAAATGTTAAAAACCTCGTAGGAAATCGCATCATAGCTTTGGAGCGCATTCTCAAATGCGTCCATTTTTCCGGAAATACTTGAGATATCAGGGTTTTCTTTTGTTAATTCCGCCGAAATATTTTCCCACGAATTGAGCACATTTTTAGGGTCAAGAGAGTTGAAATTGTAAAGAGATCCTAAATTGGTTTCAACAGGCCCGGAAGCTTCTAACTGCTTATCTAATTCTTTTAACCGGTCAGTGAGTTGCTCAGCCACAACTGCCAGATCGAGCTGGGCGAGCTCTTCTTTATTTTCGGCCGGCTTGCTTACTTCCAACTGAGCCAATGGTTGGTCAGCCTGCTCTGACGCAGGAAGAGCCGTATTCCCTTCATCCCCCTCCGGCTTTGCAGCCATAGTTCCATTGATTTCATCAGGGCTTGCAGTATCATCAGCGGGCACAATCCCCCCTGTATCCATACTCCAGTCTTGAGTATTAACCGAAGGCGCAGCGACGGGTGCGGGAGCTGACACGGACGGCGCCGGAGCTGAGGTTTCCGTAACTGGAGCCGGTGCCGGGGCGGAATCCATGGGAGCAACTTCAGAAAAAACAGGCCGGACAGCATAAGAAAAAAATAGGGTGACCGTGAGAATACTGCTCAAAAGTTTTGACTTTTTCAACGTGGGCTCCTTTTAAATATAATTTCTTAATCTAAATATAGGATGCCTGTACCTTTAGCCGTTTTCAAACGGGTTTCTTTAAATGTTTGAAAAGATAGGCTAGGTTAAATTTTTGAAAATATAAAAAGAAGGGGGGTCCGGCAATTTTGTAGAGGGAAAACTTCGTTTCAGCGTTTTAAAAAGTAGTCTTCAGTAAATGGCAAAAGTAGAGGCCAGCTCAGGCTTTTGAATAAAGCGCTGTCGGGCGGATTCTACGTTGTAGTACGGCAGTTCGGGGTAGAGGTGGTGCAGGAAATGACCGCTGATTTCTCCCCCGGTCAGATAATTGACCAAGGCCGGAACCTTGAAGGTCTTGGTTCGGCGGTTCAATGAAGCAGACTCATTAAGCAGACGGTCATCATAGTGCTGAAACTGGCCTAAAAAGTGCGCCCAATTCTTGACCAACAGCATCGGTAAAGCCCACCCCCAAGCAATCCACGGCAAGAATTTCAAAGAAAATAAAAACAACGCCCACTGCCACAGCGCGGTGAGACGCGCTTTGCGCACTTCTTTCTCTTTAACTTTTTCATAGCCTTCACGGTTCCACTCTTCAAGCGGAACGGTATTCATGTAGTAATCATCGTCCCAGCCCGGCACATGCCCGCCCACGAAAGTCAGCTCCAAATAATAAAGCGTTTTCTGCCAGGGATCCTTTGTCATTCTCATGTAACGCTGAGTGCCGTAGTGATGGTCCACATCCGTTTCATGAAAGGGCCGGGCATGATGGTTCAGATGCGCGCGCGTGTACCGGTTCAAGCGCTTGGGAGCGTTCGGCACCGCGATTTTATAAATCCAATCGAGGATTTTTTTTGCCGTCTCACTTTGCCCCGCGTTTTTATGGGTGCTGTGATGGTGAATTGTCACATTGATCAGGCAGAACCAGAAAAACCCGGCGGCGGCGCTGGCAATCACTTTTAAAGGCCAGAACGGGAGGGCAATGGCAAGAATCGTGCAGTTCAGAAGCAGGGCGCCGACCAGCATCAGGTGAATGTAAAGACGCAGGTCGTCTTTTTGAAACAAGTCCTTATTTTCAGCCTTGAAGGCCTGAAGCAATACGTCTTCCTGTTCCAGCGTGATCGTGGATTCAGCCATGTTGCTGGGGCACGACCAGATAACCGGCTTCAATCGCGTAATTGATCAGGACGCGCAAAAACGCCTTGTCCGTCCGGGGGAATTCAATCCCGGTTCCGCGAAGAGCCTTTTGGGTGTTGGAAGCGTCAAAAGTCAGATGATCATTCAGATAGCCAAGATACGGCTCCAGCATCTGATAAACGGCCTGCCCCATCGGGTCAAGATTTTCTTTCTTGAAAGAATCCGGATCAATCATTTCGAATGAAGCCAACTCCGGATAATCTTCTTTCTGAAGCTCCAGAAGCAGACGAATCGCGGGCGGTTCAAGCGTCACGAGGTGAAAAGTTTTCCCAACGGAATCCGGCTGCTGAGAAATGGCCCGGCTGGCCTTGATCACAAAATCAATCGGAACGATATTGAACGAATTTTCCGGGCGTGTCGGAAGTTTGGTGATGATGCCGTGCGCGAACAATTTAATGAACGGATAAATCACGTTAAACTCAGAGACTTCACCGGTCTGAGAATTCCCCACCACAATGCTCGGGCGGAAAATCGTAACGGGGAGCCCTTGCGCCAGAGCCTCACGCACCTTGCCTTCAGCCGCGTATTTGCTGGACTCATAAAAATTAGCGTGCGCCGGCTTGGCGGGAAGACCGTCTTCCTTGGCGCAATAGGTCTGACGGCTTCCGGAAACATACGCTGTTGAAAAATAAAAAAACCTTTCGAGCTTTCCGTTTTTGCGCAGGTCCCAAGCCATTTTCAAAGCTTCCTGAGTCCCGCCGAAATTGATTTTTGTGCAATCTTCTTCGCTGCCGTTAAGCGCGGTAAGCGCCGCGATATGATAAAACTCCGTCACGTTACGGCGAAGTTCTTCCACGGCTTCAGGCGCAAGGCCGAAACCTGGGCGGGTAATATCCCCTTCCAGCACATCAACGCGGGTCAAAAGCTCATTTTCCAAACCGTAAGCCGACAGAATCTTACGCATACGGTCCCAGTGGGAAAAACGCGGCGAACGGCGCACCAGAAGGTAAATTTTCTCTTCACCGTTCTGGAGAATATCACGAACAAATTCTTTACCAAGGGTTCCGGTCACGCCGGTAATCAAAAAACACTTTTTAGTTTTCATAATGTTTAAGCGCCAGACAAATATTTTGACCGCCGAAGCCGAAAGAATTGGAAAGCGCGACTTTCACTTCCGCTTCGCGGGCGTGGTTGGGAACATAATCCAGATCGCATTCCGGATCCGGCTCTTCATAGTTAATCGTTGGAGGAATCAACCGGTCGCGCATGGTCAGCAGACAAGCAATGACTTCGACGACACCCGCGGCCGCGATCATATGACCCAGCATCGACTTAATCGAGCTGACCGGCGTTTTATAAGCGTGCGCGCCCAGCGCCTGTTTAATCACAAGAGTTTCGGAAACATCGTTCACATGCGTGGAAGTTCCGTGAGCGTTGACGTAGTCAATATCTTCAGGAAGCAGACTCCCTTTTTCCATAGCAATCTGCATAGCGCGCGTCGCGCTTTTGCCTTCGGGTTCCATATCCGTCAGGCGGTAAGCGTCTGCCGTGGACCCGTAACCCACAATTTCTCCGTAAATCTGCGCGTTGCGTTTGAGCGCATGCGACATTTCTTCCAGAATTAAAACACCCGCACCTTCGGCAAGAACAAACCCGTCACGCTTTTTATCGAAAGGCCTTGAAGCTTTTTCCGGTTCGTTGTTGCGCGTGGAAAGCGCTGTCAGCAGGCTGAAACCCGCGACACCCAGAGGGTAAATCATGGAATGGGAACCGCCCGACATCACAATATCCGCGTCGCCCCGGCGGATCCACTCAAAAGCCTCGCCGATAGCCTGGGAAGAAGCCGCGCAGGCCGTCAGACAATTGGAGACCGGTCCTCGAATATCAAAACGCCGGGCCAGATGCGTGACGGTCATAAAAGGCTGGGATTCCAGCTCACGAAGACCGCTCATGTGCTTTTTAGCGCTCGCGATATAAATATGTTTATCGACGCCGGCACCCCCGGCAAAAGACTCCGTCACGGTTTCCACGAAAGAACTGAAATCAATCCCGCTGTCCCCCGCTCCGAAATAAATACCGAAGCGCTCCGGGTCCACATTGAAAGGCTTGAGATGAGAATCTTTAAAAGCTTCTTCCGCCGCCTGGAGCGCGAAAAAAGTACTGCGGGTCGCGTCTTCCAGAGAAGGATCGCGTTTTAGCCATTTATCAAAATCAAAGTTTTTAACCTGCCCCGCGATTTTGGAAGGAAATTGATCGGAATCAAAGAGATCAATCTGAGCAATACCGGAACGGCCTGTCAGAAGTCCAGACCAGGTTTCACGCACGCTCAGCCCCAACGGCGTGACCGCGCCCATACCTGTTACAACGACACGGCGGTTCATGCTTTCCTCAAAACCAGCGAAGCATTCTGCCCGCCGAAACCAAAAGAGTTGAGCACCAGACGGCGAACCTGAAAATTTTCCGTCTTTTTCACGAAAGGTAAATCGCAATCGGGATCGGGTGACTGAAAATTCGCCAGCTGTGGAATCACGCCTTCGTGAAGCGCCAGCGCGGCCGCGCCCACTTCCACACCGCCGGAACCGTAAACCAGATGCCCGGTAATAGGCTTAACACCCGTCACCCGAAGATTGCGCAAAGAGTTTTCGAAAACCGATTCCACCGCGTGCGATTCATTCACGTCTTCATGCGGAACACCGCTGCCGTTAGCCATAAGAAGGTCCACTTCCGCGGGATTCACCTGCGCGTCTGAAAGCGCGCGGGTCATGGCGTAGCGTTTACCGTTAAAGTCATCGCGAGCGTGCAAATCATGATTAAAATCAGACGCAGAGCCATAACCCAAAACTTCTCCATAAATACGGGCACCGCGTTTTTTGGCGTGTTCCCACTCTTCAAGCACCACAAGACCCGCGCCTTCACCCAGCAGAATCCCGTCGTGACGGCGGTCAAACGGGCAATACATGGAATCTTCTTTCTGTTCCGAAAGAAGGCCCAAAAGCTGAAACCGTGAAATCCCCATGGCGTTTAATTTAGAATCCGTACTGCCGGCGATCATCAGATCCGCGTCTCCGCGCTGAATCACGCGGAACCCCTCGCCGATCGCCTGAGCGCCCGCGGCCGAAGAAGTGGTGACCGTATTGCTCGGCCCGCGAAGTCCGTGAGTCATGGAAATATGGCAGGCAGGCATATTGGGCAGATATTTCAGAAACCAGAGCGGGAAAAGCGAGCGGATACCATCCTGACCGAATTTATCCATGCTGAACTGTCCGTTTTCATCCAGCGAAGAACGAATGCCGACCGCGATTTCATCAAGATCGTTGTTAATAATCCCAGTGCCCAGTGAAATGCCAAAACGGCTGCGGTCAGTTTCTTCAAGCTTGATCCCAGAATCCTGCACGGCAAGAAAACTGGCGGCGAGCGCCAGCTGAATCTCACGGGACATCACTTTCAGAGACTTACGCTGTTTAATGTAGTCGCCCGGATCAAAATTTCTGATTTCGCCGCCGAATTTGTAGGAAAGAGACTCTGTGGAAACAAATGAGGAGAGCTGGTCGATCGCGGACTTGCCTTTACCGACTGAATCCCAGTAAGGCTGCCAGCCCTGTCCGCACGGCGTCAAAAGGCCTAACCCTGTGATCGCGACACGCCGTATGCTCACTGTATTTTACTCCGAATTTGAAAATGATTCATGAATGCGTCGTGAAACGTGATTGAATTTTTTTTGCCCGGCACCAGGTGCCCGACATTCATCAAAAGAAGCCGGCTTTTCGCGAGCCTGCCCCTTTCATTTTTAATTTCCGCTTCGAGCCAGCCGCCGTCCGGGCCAATCTGGTCGGAAAAAGCCTCAATTTCAATCGGCTCACCCGGTGTTAAGCCGGGTTCAAAAACCGCCGATTCAATCTTGGCAAAAATCAGGTCTTCGGAAAAATCTTTTTCCGCGCCCACAAGCAGCGCGCCGGTCTGGGCCATCATTTCGATCATCAGGAATTCAGCGCTGAAAACTTCCTGCGGAACCCGGCTCCGGCTCACAGCCCTTTTCGGGCGCTCAATCGAAAGAACTTCGTCAAGCACAAGCCAGCGCATCAAGGTCTCCAGATCATGACCTGGGCCCCGGCCAGACCTTCACAGTCAAAGAAACGTCCGCTAACCTGGGCCCCTTTGGGAAGAAAGGCGCATTCTACACGAAAACCACTGCTATGGGAACTCTTGACTTGGATCGCCTGGAAGCCTTCTATACCCATCCAGGAGCGGTTGAGAGCCTTAAACACAGCTTCTTTGGCCGCAAACAGCCGGGCCAAGCGCAGAGCGGAGATTTTTCGGGATTTAGCTTGAGGATCGAGGAGTTTCACGGCTTTGGCGCCGTGACGCTTGAGAAACTGACGCATGCGGGGAATCGAAACCAGATCGACTCCGATTCCCAGCAGGCGCACTCTTGACTTAAACCTTCTTGGACAAACGGTCCTGAATGTAATTCATGACCATTTGAACCGTAAAATAATCCGAAAGTTTGGAGACTTGGGGATCACGGCTGAAACCGTCAACATCCATGTAGGGAACTTTCACTTTAAGCTCCGCCAGACCTTCCGGCGTCACACGCCCCTCTTTGACAAAACGGTCATCGTTGAGCAGGGACGCGGGAAACAAGTCACCGCTGGGAATCTTGATATCAAAATTTTTTTCCAGGCGGAAAATGATGTCGATAAAATCGATCGACTCAGCGCCAAGATCACGCACCAGCGAGGACTCGGGGCGGATATCGTTTTTATCAATGCCCAGCGCACCAGCCAATGTATCCGAAATTTTTTGAAAAACTTCACCTTCCATGAATCGTCCTCCTAAGGATTTTCGTCCTGAGTTATTTGCAAAATCATTCTGGCGGAAACCGCCGTCTTGTTCTGATAAAGCAGCCTGACGTCCCACTCCGTGATCCGCCCCGCTTCAGAAACCATCCTGACCTGACTCTCCCACGCGTCACCGGGCCGCAGGTAGGATGAAAACTTCACGTTCTTCATTTCCCGGACTGAAACTTTTTTCCCGGGGTGAAACTCTTTCAAATAAGCTTCCGCGGTTTTTTTCAGGATTTCCAGGCTAAGCACGCCGGGAAGCACCGGAAATTCCGGAAAATGATCCTGAAAATAAGGCGCCTGTTCAGGAACTTTTCCGCAAGCCGCCGCGCCTTCATCTCGGCGGATCCAAAGAATTTCTTCAGGCTCCAGACTCATGATCCAGAACAAAAATCCCGTTTAGGATTCTCAGCCCGGCCAACCAGGTATAAACCTGTTCATCGTGCCGAAGCTTTAAACCGCACCGATTAAAAACAGCCAGCCATTCTTCCCTTTTCTTAAAATTGCAGGGGTGGCCGTAAAATTCAAAATTATAAAACTGATCTCGCAAAATCGTCCAAACCCGGCCAAGCGCGTGATGGTAAAGATCCTCAACCACAATCAACGGGCCTCGGGTCACCCGGGCCGCTTCACGAAGAATGGCTTCAGGGTCAGGCGTGTGATGAAGCATCGTGACTAGAATGGAAGCGTCAAACGCCCCATCCTCGAAAGGCATCTTCCCGCCCGGATAAACGACTACAGGAGCTCTTTGAAGCGCGGGCTTCACGACATCCAATACGGTAACGTCATGCCCCCTCTTTTCAAGAGGTTCCGCGTAAAAGCCCCAGCCTCCGCCAATATCCAGAATCCGGCTTGAGGGTTTCAGGTGTTTCTCAAAGAGCCCGGCAAAATATTCGGCGCGTTTCTCAAGCCCCAGAGAGGGAAAACTCCGGACCATGCTGTCTAAAGCATGGCGCTGAAATTTTCGAATTTGAGACTCCCAGGAAACCGTTTCCGCCAAAATTTTCTCTTTTCTAAAGCGGGAGATTATAACACAGGCCTGCTTTTCCGGGCACTAGAATATTCGGGTTGATTTTTATGAAAGCCCCGTCTATCCTGTGCGCATGACAAAAATTTTACAGAAAAAAACGGCTTTAATCACGGGCGCCTCGCGCGGAATCGGCAAAGCCATCGCGCTGGAACTGGCACGCATGGGCGCGGATATTGCCGTCAACTATGTCCGCAATGAAGAAGCCGCCGCTGAAACTCAAAAAGAATTGCAGGCTCTGGGCGTCCGAGCCGCGATCTTTCAGGGGAATGTCGGCGATTTAAAAGCGATTGATGAGATGGTTGAAGGCACCCTGAAAGAATTCGGGAAAATTGATATTCTGGTGCACAATGCCGCGCTGGGGGCCTTTAAACCGGTCCATAAACTCAAGGTCAATCAGTACGACCTCTCGATGGAAGTCAATACCAAGGCCTTTCTCCTGCTGACCCAGAAAGTCCTGCCTTCAATGGAAAAATCAGGAGCCGGAAACATTATCACGCTTTCCAGCCTGGGGTCTCACCGCTTCATCCCCAATTATGGCGGAATCGGAATTTCCAAGGCCGCGCTGGAAACACTGGTGAAATATCTCGCGGTTGAACTGGCGCCTAAAAATGTGCGGGTCAATTGTGTTTCCGGCGGGTTAGTGGATACGGACGCTGTGAAATTTTTCCCGAATTACGAAGAGCTTAAAAAGGAAGTGGTCTCAAAAACACCCGCGGGCCGTATCGGACGTGCGGAAGACCTTTCCAAAATCGTAGGGTTTCTTGCTTCTCCTGAATCCGCCTGGATCGTCGGCCAGACCCTGGTCGCCGATGGCGGTCTTTCACTCATCTAAACCGTCGAATCCTACGGTTCATTCTGCTGAAACATAAGAATCAGCTGCTGCTCGCTTAACGGCGGGACTTTGGCGGTTTCGATATTCTCCGCGATGTGAACTTTCTTTTTCATACCCACAAGAGAAGTCGTTAGACCGGGTACGGACCGGGCAAACTGAAGCGCTCTCTGGGAATTTTTTTCAAGGCCGGGAAAATGCTTGTGCAGAAATTCGGGAAGAGCTCCTGTCAGCCGGGATTGAAGCAGGCTGGCACTGCCGATCACCGTGATTCCCGTGTGGGAAGCCACGTTTAAAAACGGAACCAGGTTCGCGCCGAAAGATTGATTGGCCGCCGCCCAGGCTTCAGGCATGGCAAGGTTTAAAGGCAGCTGCACCACTTTGAAATGATGATTCGGACCGCCGATTTCACGCGCGACCACATTGATTTCTTCCAAAGAAAGATAATCCGGAGATTCAGGGTCGAGACGAAAACCGTTCCAGGTCGCCAGACCGTACACACGAATTTTTCCCTCAGCAACTTTTGCCTCAGCCCATTTGAAAGCGGCGCGCAGGCGGTCTAAAAATTCCGCGCGATCCACATCCGCCAGCTGGGTTTCGGGATTATGAAGATAATAAATATCGAGAGTCTCAACGCCCAGATTCCGCAGACTTTTCTGAAGCTGGTCTTCAAGATACTTCGGTGTCATGGCGTGGCAGCCCTGAGCAATATCTTCCGCGCTGACAAGCCCGGGCTTAATATAAGTTTCGCGGAAATACTCCATCGGATCTTTGGGGAAATTTCCGTCAAATGGAAGAAAACCGCCTTTGGTGCAAACAATGACTTCTTCGCGCTTAATTTCCCCGGCTTCGATCAAATTTTTAAGCGCGCGGCCAAATGCCCGCTCGCTTTGCTGACAGCGGTAATTAACCGCGGAGTCCACAACGTTGATTCCCGACTTGACCGCTTCTTTTAAAGCTTCTTCATACATTTGGTCCGTCGCGTCATCAGGATCGCCTAAATAACTCCCGATACCGATTGAAGAAAACCACAGACCGTTGCGTTGGCGGAAATGCCCGTCCGCCAGATTTTTAAAACGTTCTTTGTAGGCGTGCGTGCCCTGAGGTGTCGCGCTTCCGGAGATCATTGGATGACGATATTTCCTTTCGGGCGGTTGGGATCGACCAGATCCTGCGTGTCAAAACTGTAGGTTTTGCTTTTAGGTTCTTCGTCCGCGCTTCCCTGCTTGTAATAGCCCGCCGAACCCGTGAGGCGTATACAGCCGGAAAATGAAAAAATAAAAAAAACTAAAAATACCCGCAGCCAACCGCTTTTTTTCTCAAGGCTCAGGGCTTCCTGCTGCGGCACCGTTCGGCCCGAAGAAAGAAAGCCGGTTCGAGCGGGCCTCACTGCGCTATCGCTCGCATTTTCCATTCCATTGAAAATGCGGCTCAAGAGCTGCCTCTGCAAGAAACCTTCACCTCTCGAAAAAAAACTAAGACTTTCGCTGTTTTTCATTTTTACTTTTTTCTGTTATTACCAAAAGTATAACAAAACCCGCTAGCGCGGCATACGGGAATATCCAGCCTCCCATACGGTAAAGCGTCATTTGGTGTACCAAAGGCAGGTCATACGTTTTCTTGGCCGTCACAAAAATCTCTTTTCCGGCTGAATCCTTGACCCTGGCCAGAACGTCACCTTTATATGAAATAAAGGAAGAAACCCCAGTGTTCGCGGCCCGCACCACCGGAATCCCGTTTTCAACCGCGCGGAAAATCGAAGCCTGTTCATGAATATACCCTGCCGCGGTCGGGCCAAACCAGGCATCATTGGTAATCACCGCCAAAAACTGCGCGCCTTTATCCGCGAATCGTCGGGCCATGTTCGGAAATACATCTTCAAAACAGATGAGAACGCTGAAAGAAAACTCGCCGTTCATCGCTTGAAAAACCGTGTCTTCCCGGCCTTCGGTAAAATCACTGACTCCCAGGGTGTAAGCCAGCGGTTTGAGCCAACCCAGAAGAGACCCCAACGGCACGTACTCCCCGAAAGGCACCAGGTGCTGTTTATCATACCGCTGGCGGATTTCTCCGCTCCCGTCGACAAGGTACGCGCTGTTGTAAGCCGTATCCTGATCTTCCAAATGAGGAGACCCCACGAGAGTAGGCGTTCCTGTCTTTTTAATTAAATCGAGAATTTGAAACCGGTCGCGGTCGCGGTTGAAATAACCTGGATAGGCCGCTTCAGGCCAAATGATCAGATCCGGCTGTTCGTAAGAGGCAAGCTCCGTAAGCTTGCTGTAAATCTCGATAATTTTATCGCGCGCGATCACTTCCCATTTGACTGATTGCGGGATATTGCCCTGAAGAAGAGAAACACGCACTGTTTCATTCCCCTTTCCCGGGCGGGTGTAATGAAAAATGCCGTGAGCCAGCAAAAGGAAGCCGATGACCGGAAGAAATAAAAGCGGAATCCGGTTTATTTTCTTTTTTTGGATTTTGGAACGGATGATTTCAAAAAGGCAAGCGTTCACAAAGACAATCACAAATCCAAGCCCGTAAGCCCCGGCTGTATTGGCCGCCATCCGGACCCAGGCGTAATCGGACTGTGAATAAGCCAACAAATTAGCGCCCAACCCGAACGCGGGAATTTCTGAGCGAATCAGTTCCGCGCTGGTCCAAGCCAGGGAAATCGCCAGGATTCTCAGAAAAACATTTTTATTTTTCAGGAAAATTCGCGCGCCCAGCGCGAAAGGCAGAATGAACGCGCTTTCCAGAAACGCGAGTCCAAGCCAGCCGAGAACCGTAACGTAAGTCAGCCAATGAAGAGAAAAAGCGAAAAAAAACATGCCGAAAGTCAGGCCGTACCCCACCGCTTCCGATTTAGATTGGGCTTTCTCAAGAGCGAAAAGATAAGGAACCAAAGCGAACCAGGCCAGAAAGCCCAGCTTGATGCCAGGGAAGCAAAGCGTGAGCAAAACGCCCGACAGCGCGGAAAGAAATACGGGATTTTTATAAAAGGGGTTTTTACGATTCATAGAGATGGAACCGCACTTGGCTTGACACGCCAAATACGAAGCCTGGAAGTTTCGGCGAAACTTCCTAGGCTCCGCAGCATTTTTTGTACTTCTTCCCGCTGCCGCAAGTACAAGGATCATTGCGCCCAATCTTCGGTTCTTCACGGCGCACAGGCTCCGTTGTTTTCGGCTGAGGAGGAGCGGACACGGCTGAAGAGGATGATTCTTCGGCAAAAGCGGAAGACCCCATCCCCGCGGATTCCGGGTGAAGAAATTGAGCTTTGGCCGTTACGGCAGGACTCGGAGTTTTTTCTTCCTTAACCGCTTCAACGCGGAAAATCAGCTCGATCGTTTCTTCCTTAATGGAGCGGGTCATTTCATCAAACAGAATAAAAGCTTCGCGCTTGTACTCGACCAGCGGATCTCTCTGCCCGTAAGCGCGCAAACCGATACCGTCCTTAAGATTATCGAGACTGTAAAGGTGGTCTTTCCATTTATGGTCGAGAATCTGCATCAGGATATAGCGCTCAAGATAGCGCATCCGCTCAGGAGTAAATTCCCGCTCGCGGATTTCATAACGTTCCGTAACCTTCTTCAAAATATCTTCACGGAGAAAATTCAGATTACCGGCCTGCTCTTTCACGATCTCCGAAAAGTCGGTTCCGAATTTATTACGAAGCGCTTCTGAAAGGCCTTCGGGATTTTTATCTTCCTCGCGCGCGTCCGGGTGAACATAAACACCCAGCATATTCTCGATAATCTCTTCAATCATTTCAAAAATATGCTCGCGGATTTTCTCACCCGCCAGAAGCAGGTCCCGCTCAGCGTAAATGATCTCACGCTGGCGGTTCATCACGTCATCATATTCAAGAAGATGTTTGCGGATTTCAAAGTTGCGGGTTTCCACGCGTTTCTGCGCGGTCTCAATCGCGCGCGAAACCAGCGGGTGCTGAATTTCCTCGCCCTCTTCCATCCCCATCTTCTGCATCAGGCCCGAAATACGGTCGGAACCAAAAATGCGCATCAAATCATCTTCAAGCGAAATGAAAAACTTGGAGGAACCCGGATCTCCCTGACGTCCGCTTCGTCCGCGCAGCTGGTTGTCGATACGGCGGGCCTCATGACGTTCCGTGCCGATCACGGCCAGACCGCCTTTTTCAGCAACGCCGGCACCCAGGACAATGTCCGTACCGCGGCCGGCCATGTTCGTGGCGATCGTTACCGCACCTTCCTGGCCCGCCATCGAGATAATCTCCGCTTCCTTCTCGTGGTATTTTGCGTTCAGCACGGTGTGGGGAAGATTCTGACGCTGAAGCATGGATGAAAGTCTTTCCGATTTTTCAATCGAAATAGTGCCGACAAGAACCGGTCTTCCCTTTTTATGCTCAGCCACAATCTCTTTGACCACAGCTTCGTATTTTTCTTTTACGGTCCGGTAGATGCAATCCGCCTGGTCATTGCGCACGCAAACCCGGTTCGTGGGAACCACAACGACGCCTAACTTATAAATCTTATCGAATTCCACGGCTTCCGTCGCCGCGGTGCCCGTCATGCCCGCGATTTTCTTGTACATACGGAAATAATTCTGAAACGTAATCGTCGCCAGAGTCTGGTTCTCACGTTCGATCTTGACGCCTTCCTTGGCTTCCAACGCCTGGTGAAGACCGTCTGAAAACCGCCGGCCCGGCATCAATCGGCCGGTAAATTCATCCACGATCACAACCTTGCCGTCACGAATCACGTACTCCACATCCAGCTGATAAAATTCCTTGGCTCTCAAAGCCGTAATAATTTGATGCCGGGCGTCAATCGTGTCGGAATCATGCAGGTTGGCGACGCCCATAGCCGCCGCGCCTTTCGTTTCACCGGATTCCGTCAGCATGATAGTGACCGCTTTTTCGTCAGCAATGTAATCGTATTCCTGCTTCATTTTTTCAATGTGGCTTTTCCAGGCAGGATCGTAATTTTCGCGTTCAATCTTGTAACCGTTCATGCTGATCACCGCGCGGGAAGCCCGGTAATATTTATCGGTGGATTCTTCGGCCGGGCCTGAAATGATCAGCGGGGTACGGGCTTCATCAACTAAAATGGAATCCACCTCGTCGATGATGGCGTAATGAAGGGGGCGCTGAACGCGGTCTTCAAAGCTGGTCACCATGTTGTCGCGCAGATAATCGAAACCATATTCATTGTTGGTTCCAAAAGTGATATCAGCCGCGTAAGCCGCTCGGCGGTCTTCATTTTTCATATCATGCTGAATCACACCAACCGTCAGCCCCAGAAACTCATAAACCGGCCCCATCCAGTGCCGGTCACGGCGGGCCAGGTAATCGTTCACGGTCACCACATGCACGCCCTTACCTTCAAGCGCGTTCAGATAAACAGGCAGAGTTCCGACCAGGGTTTTACCTTCACCCGTGGACATTTCAGCGATCTTGCCCTGATGGAGCACAATACCGCCCAGAATCTGAACATCGAAATGGCGCATTTTTAAAATGCGCTTTCCCGTTTCACGAACCACCGCGTAAGCCTCGGGCAGAATCTGATCAAGAGTTTCCCCCGCCGCCAACCGCTGTTTGAATTCGGGCGTCTTAGCCTGAAGCTCAGCGTCGGAAAGCTTCTGAATCTTTTCTTCCAGCGCATTCACTTGATGAACCAAGGGGCACAAACGGGCCAGGTTGCGTTTGTTCTGAGTGCCGAAAACTTTTTCTAAGATAAATTGGATCATGATCGGTCAGTGCTCACATTCTGTTTAAGATACTCGTGAATGAATTCATCCAGGTCTCCGTCCATGACGGCTTGAACATTGGAAGTTTCAACGTCCGTGCGGTGATCTTTAACCATGGAATAAGGATGAAACACGTAAGAGCGTATCTGGGAACCCCATTCGATTTTCTTTTTTTCGCCGTAATGCTCTTTCATTTCCTTTTCGCGTTCCTGCAAATAACGCTCGTAAAGCCGGGCTTTCAAGACTTTCATAGCGACTTCTTTATTCTGGTGCTGGGAACGCTCGTTCTGGCACTGCACCACAATCCCGGTCGCCAGATGCGTTAGACGCACGGCGCTGGAAGTCTTGTTCACATGCTGACCGCCCGCTCCGCCCGCCCGGTAAGTATCAATCCGGATATCACCTTCCTTAATCTCCACTTCAGGAACATCGTCAATTTCTGCTACTACGTCGACGGAGGCAAAAGAGGTGTGCCGGCGTTTATTGGCGTCAAACGGCGAGATGCGAACCAGCCTGTGAACGCCGTTCTCAGCTTTCAGATAGCCGTAAGCGTAAGGCCCTTCAACCATCAGCGTCGCGCCTTTAATTCCCGCTTCTTCGCCCGCCTGCATATCCACCACCTGAACCTTGTAGCCTTTTTTTTCCATCCAGCGGGTATACATACGGAAAAGCATACTGGCCCAATCGCAGGATTCCGTGCCGCCCGCGCCCGCGTTCACACTGAAGAACGCGTTATTGGCATCAAAACGGCCGGATAAAAGACGCTGGAACTCGATCTGCCCGACTTCACGCTCAAGAGCGGCCACTTCAGCCTGCATTTCCCTGACGGAGTCTTCCTGGGCTTCATCCAGAATCGTAAGGAGTTCTTCGAGGTCGCGGGAAGTTTTGTCGGCTTTCTGCCAGGGCTCCACGATTTTTTTAACGGACTTGAGCCGTTCAATCGTTTCCTGGGATTCCTGGGGACGGTCCCAGAAGCCTTCAGCCGCCATTTTTTCGTTCAGGGCTTCGATTTCTTTTTCGCGGGAATCGAGGTCAAAGATACCCCCTGATCTCGCGCAGCTTTTCTCTGAGATCGTGTATCTTTTCAGTCAGTTGTTGAATTTCTTCTTTCATGGCCTGCATTTCCGTTTGTAAACCCCGGTAATTGAAGGCGTTAGTGTATCAAGATTCCCCGCCCTTTTCAACACCGCAAGCCGGCTACACGGAGTGGAAGTGGTTCCAGATTTGAGAAGCGGCGGCAGCGCCAATCCCCGGCAGGCCGGCCAGCTGTTCAAGGCCCGTGCGCTTCAATTCTTCAAGCGAGGCAAACTGCTCCAGAAGAATACGCTTACGCTTCTCACCGATGCCCGAAATCGCGTCCAACTCGGAGCGTTCCAAGCCTTTTTCCTTCAGCATCCGGTGATACGTAATAGCAAAGCGGTGGGCTTCGTCGCGGACTTTCTGCAGAAGATGGAGTGAAGGCGCGGTTTTATCGATCTCGAGATCTACGGGCTTGCGCTCTCCGTTCACGTCCTGAATCCGGTAAATGGTTTCAAAACGCTTGGCGATCGAAATTAAGCAGGTGGTTTCAAAACCTTCCCGGCGAATCACTTCATCCGCCGCGTTCAAATGCCCCTTACCGCCGTCAATCATAATGACATCAGGAATAAATGTTTCCCGTCCTTCTTTCAGCCCGGAAAGCATCCGGCCCAAAGCTTCCTGAATCATAGCGTAATCGTTGATGCCTTCCACCGTTTTAATCTTATAACGCCGGTAATTAATTTTATCGGGAAGCTCCCGGTAAAAACTGACGCGTGAAGCCACGGCCTCATCCCCCTGAATGTTTGAAACGTCAAAGCACACGATTTTTTCAGGCAGAGATTCCAATTTCAGAATTTTCTTCAGCTCCAGTGTCGCCGCCAGCCCGATTCCGCTTTCCGGATTTTTCAGTGAAAACCGTTTTTTCTTCAATTCCGAAAGCGCTTCGATCTGCTCTTTAAAAAACTGCGCGTCTTCAAAACGCAGGGCCGAGGCCGCCTCATTCATTCTTTCAGAAAGGTATTGAATCAGTGTTTTCTTTCCTCCCCCAAGAAATCCGCGGACTTCATCAATAATCCGGTCATACTCACCTTTAACTTCCGGCTTGATGCACGGCGCTAGGCACTGGCCGATGTGGTAATACAGACAGGCCGTTTTGGGAAGTTTGACGCATTTGCGGAAAGGAAACAGATTGTTGATCAGCGCGACGGCATGGCGAAGCAGTTTGGCGTCCGTGTAAGGGCCGTAGTACGCGGCTTTTTTGTCAGACTTGTTACGCGTAATATGAATGCGCGGAAATTTTTCGTTTGTAATTTTGAGGAGCGGATAGGTTTTATCGTCTTTCAGCTCTTTGTTGTAGCGCGGAAGGTATTGTTTGATCAACTGCGATTCAAGCAAAAGAGCGTCCACCTCGCTGGAAGTTTCAATGTAATCAATATCCGCGATACGAGCGACCAGGGCCGTAATTTTCGGGAGCTGGGCTTTGTTGACAAAATAGGAACTCACCCGTTTGCGCAGGGACCGCGCTTTCCCGATGTAGATAATTTCGCCATCGGCATTCTTCATGAAATAAACGCCGGGCGAGAACGGAAGTTTAGAAACAGTTTCTTTAACCGGATGAGCCGGCATATCAGCCTGCTGAAGGAGTCCGTTTTTTACGGTTTTTAATGTATGCCAGCGCTTCGCTCATTTCGTGAACGCGGAAAATAAAACAAAACGCGAAATATGCCGCCACCGATACGGCCATAGAGCCGAACACATGAATCATAAGTTCATGCGTGTGGTTTCCGGGAATCAGGCGCTGGAGCACTGCCAGAGAGCCCCACGCAACCGCCCCCATCGCCAGAGAAGCCATTAGAACTTTTGAGATCGCCCGGTTAATTTCCTTCATCGGAAGGTCCGAAACCTGCCTCCGGTAAAAATACACCAGTAAAACGAATTCCGCGACGGACGCAAGCGATGTCGCCAGAGCCAGCCCCGATTCTTTCATGGGCTTAATCAGAAGAATATTGAAGAAAATATTCAGAATCAGTGAAGCCGCGCCCATGCGCACAGGGGTGCGCGTATCCTGAGCGGCGAAAAATCCGGCCGCGACCAATTTCTCCGCCGCGAAAGCGTAGAGCCCGATCGAGTAAAAAAGGAGCACTGAAGCGGTGCGCGCGGTTGAAACCGCGTCAAACTCTCCACGCTCAAAAAGCATCGCGATAATCGGCGTACGCAAGGCGATCAACCCGACCATGCAGGGCAGAAGAATCAGCGCCATGCTTCGCAAAGCGAAAGAGAGGGTTTTTTTGGACTCCTCAATTTCTTTGCGGGCTACCTGATGTGAAAGTGCCGGTAAAAGAGCGGTTCCCATCGCGATTCCAAAAACGCCAAGCGGGAACTGCATGAGGCGTGTGCCGTACCACAAGCTCGAGTTGGCGCCGGGGCCGGCAAAATACGCGCAGATCATGTCGACCAGCATATTCAGCTGAACGATAGCAAATCCCAGAATGGCCGGGATCAGCATACGCCCTGTTTTTTTCAGGCCTTCATGCGCGAAATCCCAGATAATCCGGAACCGGAAACCCATTTTATAAAGCGGAGGAATATCCACCGCGAACTGGAGCGCGCCGGAAACCAAAAGGATAAAAGCCAGCCACCTAAGCTGAATGTGAGGAATCTGGCTGGCATGAGGCACAATCCAAACCACGCCGGCGATCCAGGCCAAATCAAGAATAATAGGGCCCAGCGCGGGGGTAAAAAAATGTTTATGGCAATTTAAAATCCCCATCGCCAAAGCGAAAAGCGAAATAAAGAAAAGATAGGGGAAGAAAATTCTCAGCAGATCAACGGTTAGATGAAGCCGGGCATCAAGAAAATCGGCTTTCCATAAAAAGTGGAGCACCACTTCCACGGCCAAAAGAAAAACCACTAAGCCGGAAGCCAGCAGAGTGCTCAGCACGTTCGCGAAGCGGAAAGCCGCTTCTTTGCCATGCTTCTGCAGGGTTTCGCTGTAGACCGGAATAAACGCGCTTGAAAGGGACCCTTCCCCCACCAGACGGCGGAAGAAGTTGGGGAGCATGAAAGCATAAAGGAAGGCATCCCATTGCCAGCTGGTGCCGAATCGGCCGGCCGTAAAAATATCACGGGTCATGCCTAAAACCCGGCTGATCAAGGTCATAAAACCGACCACACCCGCCGCCTTCACTAACTGCTTTTTAGAGGAGTGGGGATGCTCAGAGCCCCCTTCCACCGCGGGTACGGCGGGAGCTTCCTGATTGACAGCCTGACCCGCCTGTGCTACATTGTCCGAACTTTTACCAAAGAAAGAGGAATTTTTCATGCCCAATATTCAATCTGCAATGAAGCGCATGCGAAGCGATGCCAAGAAACGCGCGCGCAATCAAGCTGCTATTTCCGAGCTGAAGACTTTGTCCAAAAAGCTTGCGTCAGCGACTGAAGCTTCGAAGGCAAAAGAAATCGCCCAGAGTCTTGTTTCCCGTTATGACCGGGCTGTTTCACGCGGCATTATCCCCAAGGGACGTGCTGCCCGCCGTAAATCCCGCATTGCCCAGTTCGTTGCGAAGTTTTCCAAGAAAAAATAATTTCTGATTTTCTCAAAGGCGGGCCCAAAAGCCCGCCTTTCTTTTTTTACCTGACCGCTCTGCTTGCGGATCCGGTAAATTCCATGATCCACATCTCCAACCCTAAATCGCCTTCTCCCCGGCCTGACTTTAATTTCCAGTCAATCTGAAACAGCCCTTCAAGCGCCTTTTCCAGTTTTGTTCTGGAAAACTGCCGGACCTGCCTGAGAAAGAAAGGCGCTTGCTTAGAGTAAACTTTACACCTGCGGAGGACTTCACTTTCCGCGAGACCGTCATCAAACAGCACTTTAGCCTGCCACAGCCTGCGGACCTGCCAATGCAGAAAACCGATCAGCGGAATCAGCTCTTTTTCGTCTTCTCCCAAAAGTTTCTTTAAAACAGTCAGAGCCTGACCTCCGCGCCCTGAAAAGAGCGCGTTCGGAAGCTGGAAAATATCCGTTTCTTCCAGATTCTCATTGAAAGTCTCAACCATGTCCTCATTGATTTCAGAATTTTCACCCGCGTAAAGAATCAGTTTTTCAAGAATAGAGTCAAGGAAGCTCGGAGAAGATTCACCCATTTCTTCAAGCCTGGCAAGAGCGCCTGGCGTCAAAACCTTTCCTCCGGTTTTAACTTTTTGCCGGATAAAAGCGGAACCGGGTCCGCCCGCGGTATTTTTGGGGGTCTCCAGAAATTCGGCCGTTCCTGCGCGCGCAATCAGCTTGGCTAAAGCGCTGTCTTTCGCGATCGCCGGTGACTCAAAGAAAAGAAGGGTGCTTTCAAACGGCTTTTCCAGATAACGCTCGAGAGCCTCAACTTCTTTCAGCTTTTCAGCCTCTTTTAACCGGAATATCTGAAACGCTGCTAAAAAAGGAAGGCTTCGAGCCTGGGCGAGAACGGAATCAATGCTCGAATCCCCGAGATAAAAAGTCTGGATGGAAAGGCCGGGATGGATTTGCTTGAGTTTTAAAACCTGGTCATTCCAGCGCGTATCGGCCAGAAAGGGTTCCCCAACAACGAGCAGAGCAGAAGGCTCTGTGCTCACGCTCACCAGTCTTCGACGATGCGGTCAACGACGTTTCGGGCCAAACGCTCAGCCGCGCGGTTAGAAGCTTCTTCACGGCCAATGGACCGGACATCGCTGACAAAGTAATCCGCGTCACCGGAAAATTCTTTTTCTTCAAAGATAATCTTGTCGGTTTTGGCATTCACAAGCCGGAAGTCCACTCTCATCAAAAGCCGGTATTCCTCAACCGTCTCCAGGCTGTTAAAGCGGAGCCCTTCCTGAGCATAACTGACAAGGTCCGTTTCAAGAACCGCGTCCGCTTCTTCGGGGCTGCCCACGACTTCAAGATTGCCGTCCTGTTTAAACCTTTTCACCAGGGAATTGGAAATCAAAATTTCCAAACCAGGCTGGTACGTGTACACCTGATCAATAGGAATTTTGTTTTGGGTCGTCGCCACATAAATCGTTTTGATTCCGGCAGGCATGGCCGCTTCACGGGTATACCCGCATCCGGTCAGGGCTGAAACGGCTGTCAGGAAAAGCGTCAGAAAGAGACTTGCTTGATTTTTGTTTGTTCTCACGACTTGGCAGCTCCGCCGGTTACCTGAAAACGTTCCAGTTCTTTAGTTAAAAAATCCTTACGAGATTCAATTTGAGAAAGCCGCGATTCCATCCGCTCACGCTCCGTAAGGAGATCCTGTGAAAGGACTTTAGACTTAAGGTGCTTCATCACGTCATCGATTTTCTGAATCCGTTTTTCAAGAATTGAGGACTCTTCCGTTTCAAGACTCTTCTCTTTTTCAATCAGTTCCTTAAGAGCTCCTTCAATCTCATCCAGTTCTTTCCGGAATTTCTTTTCTTCTTTCGTTGAAGCTTTCTGAACTTTTTCCTGAACACGGCTCTCAGTTTCGCTTTTCTTCCGAACCTCAGCGACACGATCCTCAAGAGCCGCTTTTTCCCGTTCGTAAACTTTCCGCTGAGTTTTCAGTTTTTCCTGAAGCATTTCGATTTCATTCCGCATCTTACCTTGATCTCCGGAAATCACCGCAGGAGCAGGTTTGACTTCAGCTTTAGGCGCCGTCGCCGCAGTTTCCGGTACATTTCGGATCTGCTTTTCAAGCTGAACAGCTTCGGCTTTCATGGACTCCAGCTTGGCAGTCTCTTCATTCAAGCGGTTGATCAGTAAATCCTCACGGCCCTTCTTTGGAACAAGGCGCTTGGCGCTCTGAATCGCTTCATCAATAAAAAGGTAAGGAACTTTCACGAAAGCCGGCCGGAATTTATAACCGCCCATCAAGGAAGCTTTGGCGCGCAAAATATCGAGTTCCTTTTGCTTGTTCACCAGCTCACGGCTCTTGGCTTCAATCAAAAGACTTTCCAACTCCACTTTCTTGCGAAGTTCGGCAATTTGAGCCGACTCAGGACTGTTGCCTGAATCTCTGGAAGCCTCTTCGGAAATTTCAACATCCTGCTGGGGAAGCCCGAAAACAAACGCTTTTCCGAGTTTGGCAATCCCAATCACCGGAGACGCCACCATGTTTCCAGTCCGGACAACAGGGCTCTTTTGAGTTTCCTTACTTTTCAGTAAACTTTCCATTTCATCAAGCATCTTAGACTTGGCTTTATGCCGATCCTGAATTTCCTGATAATCAGCACGGATATCTTTTTCAAGGGCCTTCAGCTCTTTGCGGACCTTGACAATTTCTTCCTGAGTCGGATCCCCCTCTTTTCCCCTCAGGCCGGCAAGCAGACGGCGCTGTTCCTGGAGAGCTAACTGAGCATTAAAGGCCTCACTGAGCGTTTGGACGATGCTCTGTTCAGCCGCAATTTTTTCCTTCAAATGCATGTGCTGTTCCAGAAGCCGTTGACGGTCATCGGAAGGCGCCGATTTCTTATCGCCAAACGGATTCATAAAATCCAAAGACTTGTCGAGCCCCTTGCCCAGAGCGTCAACCCCGCTGGAAAGCCAGCTTTCTTTACCGAAATTCTTTTCGTAATCGCGGACTTTCTGCTCGAGGTCTTTATCAATGGATTCGATTTCACCCCGGACATTTTCAACTTTTTCTTTCTGCCCGGAAAGAGCCCCGTCCTGCGCAGCCATTTTTTCAAGCTCGCCGTCCGCGGAAGCCGTGGAACCGCCGTAACGGCCCAAAAGCGAATGAACTTCCTGATGGTGTTTATAGAGAAGCTCTTTTTCTTCAAGTAGAGATTTTTTCTCTTCGGAAAGTTTATAAAGTTTTTTAGCTTCAATCCCGCGGACTTTTTCAAGAGGCGTCGGACCTTCGCCCACAAAAGGAAGGAAATCCATTTTTCTTTCAGGAACACCCAGCTCCTGACTCCATTCCTTGATCTGACTTTTCTCTTTATCCAAATCGTCCTGCTCAGCAGCCAAAGATGCCTGCCAGCGGTCAATGGCGCGCTTCAAATCCTCTGAAGGATTTTTCTTCAGAAGTTTTCTCTTCTCATCAAGATTCTTGAATTTTTCTTTCAGCTCACGCTGACGGCGGGCCAAATCGTCACGGCGCCGGCCCATGCTCTCTTTTTTACTTTTAGAAAGAGATTTGTGGTGCTGTTCAACACGTTCCAGCTTGCGCTCCAGACGTTCCTTTTCTTCTTTATCCTGATCTCCGGCCGATTTCATTTGAGCCCTGAGAGAGGCCTCTTCATCCTGGAGTTCTTTCTCCTGACTATTGAGATAATCCGCCGGAGCTTTGAGAGACTTGAGTTTCTCTCCGGCTTTTTTGCCCCATATCGTATGAGGATAACGCTTGCTGACATCCCCGTAGTAAATCAAAGCGCTATCAAGATAATTGGTCTTTTCGTAATAAGCCCCGACACGGTAATTTTTCTCGGCATTCTTCTCATCAATGGCCTGCCTGAGTTTCGCGGCCTCTTCACTGGCTTCAGACCCGGCATCTTCTTCTGAATACCGCGTCAGGAAACTATCCACCTGTTTGGAAGCGTCATCCAAAGCCCGCTGATCACGAAACTCCGCGGCCGACCGCTGGTAGGAAGTTTCTGCCAGCTGATACCGGGCCTGCTGGACAAGACTGCTTTGCGGATGCTGATCCAGCACGTCCTGAAAAGCTTCCACGGCTTTCTTGAATTGCCCCATTTTTTTATAGGTTAACCCCAGCTGAAACCCCGCCTTGTCGCCAAAGTCGCTATAAGGCGCGTTTTTCACGATATGTTCAAATACCGCGGCCGCCCGCGGAAGCGCGGGAAGAATTTCGAGCCCGGAAAATTTCGCTTTCTTACCGGAGAAGAAAAGATTACCGATGCGGAATTCACGCTCAACAACTTCATTAAACCGCTCGGAAGAAGGATAGGATTCAATCAATTTTTTATACTGCTTGAAGGCTTTAAGGTAATCGCCCTGCTCTTCGGCGATAACGCCAAGGCGGTAAAGCGCTTCGGGAGCAATTTTAGCGTTGGGGGTTTTTTTGAGAATCTCTTTAATTTTATCTTCAGCTTCTTTGAGATTCTTATCTTTATAGAGTTTCATCGCGCGGTTGTACGCTTCATCCGCGGAATTTTCGGCTTCACCTTCCGGGTTAATAAATTTTCCCTGTTCGGGAGACCACACCCAGTAAGCGTGTGAAACCGCGGGAAAAGAAATCAGAAGGATCAGTGCGAAGGAAATCGCCTTTTTGAATGGCATAACTTGTTTATTTACCTCAACTTAAGGGATTTTTGAAACTCGGACACTATAGCACGGCCCCCAGGCAGTGTCAATTCACGAGTTGCGCGAATTCAGCTCCGCTGTAAGCCAGGCAAGATAATGACGGCTAACTTTCGATGCCGGCACCGCAAGCACCTCAGGCACAGTGTAGGAATGATACTTTTGAAGGGTTTTCTGGAGTTTTAAAAATAACTTCGCGCGGGTTTTAATTAAAAGAACCGCTTCCCTGCCTTTGGTTTTCTTTCCCTTCCACCAGTAATGAGATTCAGCTCCCGGCAGAACCGTTACGCAGGCGGCGAGCCTTTGATCCAGGAGAATGGAAGCCAGACGTGAAGCTTCTTTTTTGGAGGAAGCCGTTGAAAAAACCAGGAGAATATTAGACAAAGCCGGAATTAACGGCGGGGAGTTAAGGAAGCTTTGTATCCGGTTTCAGGGCCTTCAAGCACTACGTGTCCCTCACGGCCAAGCCAACCGAGACTCATCAGAAGCAGCTCTTTGGGTTTGCCGATGCCTTTAACCAGCTGATCAACAGTCGCACTGCCTTTTTGATCGAGAAAATGCCAGATGTCTCCGGCCGCAATCCCAATTTCTGTAATCATGATGTCTCCTTAACAAATGCGGTCAAATGAAAACAATTTAATGAGTAATATAACAGACGCCTGAGGCGCTTTCAAATTTATTTATTTCCTGCCGGCCGGAACCAGATACCTTTCTGCCGGTTTTTGCCCGCCCAGATGCTTTCTCAGGGCAGCTCCTGTATGGGAGGCCTTCACCCCGGCAACCTCCTCAGGAGTCCCCTCCGCCACAATACGGCCCCCGTCAGGCCCCCCTTCCGGCCAGAGATCAATCAGGTTGTCCGCGGTCTTGATCACGTCCAGATTATGTTCAATCACCACAATCGTATTGCCCTGGTTGCGAAGCTGGAAAAGCGCCTGAAGCAGGTTTTGAATGTCTCCAAAATGAAGTCCGGTCGTCGGCTCGTCTAAAAGATAAAGCGTTTTTCCCGTGGCTTTCTTGCTGAGTTCAGCCGCGAGTTTGATGCGCTGAGCTTCCCCGCCGGAGAGTGTTGTGGAAGACTGCCCCAGTTTTACGTAACCCAGGCCGATGGTTTTTAAAAGCACCAGTCTTTCCTGAATCGCGGAAAAATGCGCGAAAAAATCCACGGCCTCATCCACAGAAAGGTCTAATACTTCAGAAATATTTTTTCCACGGTAGCGCACTTCCAAAGTTTGCTCGTTGTAGCGCCGGCCCCGGCAGACATCACAAAGCACATAAATATCCGGCATAAAACTCATCTGCAGTTTTTCATAACCTTCCCCGCGGCAGTTTTCACACCGCCCGCCTTTGAGATTAAAACTGAAGCGCGAAGCGGAATAATTGCGCACTTTGGATTCCTGAAGCTCCGCGAATACTTTTCGAACCAGGCCAAAGAGGTCGGTGTAAGTCGCCGGGTTGGAGCGCGGTGTGCGCCCGATCGGCGACTGATCAATCTCCACCACTTTATCAATCTTGTCGGCGCCGGCAATCGATTTGAATTTCCCGACAGGATATCCTGTTTTCCAGACACGGTTGTGCAGTTCACGGGAAAGAATGTCGTGAACCAGCGTGCTCTTGCCGGAACCGGAAACACCGGTCACGCACACAAAAAGCCCCAGCGGAATTTTGACATTTATTTTTTTCAGGTTGTGTTCTTCACAGCCCTTCAATTCAAGGGCCGGCCTTTTGCGCCAATCTGTTCGTTGTTCCGGAACCGGAATCGTCAGTTCCCCGGAAAGATATTTCGCGGTCAAAGACTCTCCTTTTACTTCCAGTTTATCCGGAGTCCCCATCGCGGTAATCTGACCGCCGTTCCGGCCCGCGCCAGGACCTAAATCAATCAGGTAATCGGACCTCAGCATGGTCTCTTCGTCATGCTCCACGATCAGCACCGTGTTTTTTAAATCACGCAGTTTCTGAAGCGCGTCCAAAAGCTTGCCGTTGTCACGCGGATGCAGTCCGATACTCGGCTCATCCAGCACGTAGAGAACACCGGTCAAGCCGACACCGATCTGCGCGGCCAGGCGAATGCGCTGAAGCTCTCCGCCGGAAAGCGTGTTGACCGTGCGGTCGAGCGTGAGATACCCCAAACCGACATTGAGCAAAAACCCCACGCGGGACCGGACTTCTTTCATGATAGGGCCGGTAATTTTATGCAGGTTTTCAGGAAATTCGAGTTTAGCGAAAAACGGCGAGGCTTCCTCGACCGACATTTCAATCATCTCAATAATATTTCTTTTCTGAATACGGACTTCCAGGCTTTCCTTGCGCAAACGCTTGCCTTTGCACTCAGAACAGACGTCTTCTTTTAAAAACTTGGCTACTTTCCGGCGGATTTCTTCTGACGCGCTTTCGTGAAACAATCTCTCAAGCTCTTCGATCAAACCCGAAACGTCATTATCACCCCAGAAAAAAACCTCCTTGGCTTCTTCCGGCCAATCCTTCCAGGGCGCGTTCCATTCGAAATGGAATTTTTTATTCAGGTCGTAAACCATATCTTCAATAAAATATTTATTAAAAGAGAAAAAGATTTCTTCGTTCAGACCGCCTTTCATCAGAGGTTTGGACTCATCCAGAATCACCCCGTGACTCTGCATCTGCGAAAGCTTGCCCATGCCCTTGCATTTGGGGCACGCGCCGTAAGGACTGTTGAAGGAAAACATATTGGGGGTCAGGTCCGGCGAACTGGTTTGGCACTTGGCGCAGCTGCGCTTGGAGGAATAAGACCTTCCGCCGGCATTCACAAAACCGCCGCCCAAATCCAGCGCGGCGCTCACGGCCTCCATCAGTCTTTTCTCTTTCTTGGAATCAACATTCAAATGATCGACTAAAACCTCAATATCGTGGCGGTAAGTTTTACGAAGTTTCAAACTGGGTTCAAGCCGGACCATTTTCCCGTCAATCCGCGCCTGACTGTAGCCGCGCTTTAAAACATCCTGGAACAGTTTCTGAAATTCCCCCTTACGCCCGCGCACCATCGGCGCGAAAATCTGAATTTCTTTGCCGGAAAATTCGGCGGTGATTTCTTTGAGGATCTGCTCCCGGCTCTGCTGTTTGAATTCTCCTCCGCACTCCGGGCAGTAGGAAGTCCCGGCCTTGGCGTAAAGAAGTCTCAGATAATCGTAAATTTCCGTGACGGTCGCCACGATGGAACGGGGGTTATGCGTGGAAAGTTTTTGTTCGATGGAAATACTGGGAGAAAGCCCGGAAATATAATCAACGTCGGGTTTTTTAAGTTTTTCCAGAAACTGGCGCGCGTAGGAAGAAAGGCTTTCCAGATAACGGCGCTGGCCTTCGGCGTAAATGGTGTCAAACGCGAGGGAAGATTTTCCGGAACCCGAAAGGCCGGTCAGCACCACCAGCTTGTTGCGCGGAATTTTAAGGCTGATGTTTTTAAGATTATGTTCACGCGCGCCTTTGACCTCAATGAATTCCGACGCGGGCGTGGTCATGCTCCGATGCGGATCCTGGAGAAAATATTTTTCAGCGACGCAATGGCGGAATAAACAGCCAGCGCGCTGGTCTTGGGGTTCTGCTTCGAAGGAACGTTCTTGGTGACGGAAGTAATTTCTCCGGCTTTCGAAGTGATGCGGATTTCGTGCTGGTTGGCTTTATATTTATTCGAAGTCCAGATTTCGACCAGAGTTTTCTCAGCACCTAACCCCGCGATGCTGAGAACCGCGGCCACATTAATATTCTGAGGGAAATTGATCACCGCCTGCCGGGCATTGCCCCGGAACACGCAGACCTCACTGCTCCCGATCAAGTTGGGGAAAGGATGCGTTTTAAAATATTCCGCCTGATCCAGGCCCTGCGGAGGTTTGCGGGTGATCAGCTTCACCGATTCCAGCCCGGCCTGCTTGGAAGACCAGAGAGCGTCCAAACCCGAAATGGCCCCGGAAGGAATCCAGAAGTGCGCTTTTTTCTGATGCAGAAGCTTGAGAGGATCGTTAAATTTTAAAAGCCCTCCAACACTCATGATCAGGACGTCCTGAGTCCGGCGGAGCGGAAGAGCGAGTACTTCCTGAGCGGCCTGAACGGAGCCGGATTCCAAAACGATATCCGATTTCCGGATCAAAACAGGCAGACTGACGATTTTGGCTTTTTTGAATTTACGCGAAAGATTCAGCGCTTTTTCAGGATGGTGATCACAGGCATAAACCTCGCTGACCACATGCTGAAGTTCCTTGAAAAGAACTTCCGCGAGCGCCAGGCCGATAGTTCCACAGCCGACAATGCCGACACTTTTCTTTTTCATGAAGAAAAACCGGGGTTATTCGAGGTTAATCGGGAATAATTCTATTTTTTGAATCGACGTGAACGATATGCTGTCTATGAGTCTTGATTTCCTCTTCACTGAGAACCGCGAAAGTCATAATAATGACAAGGTCGCCTTTTTTCCCGTGCAAGGCCGCCCCGCCATTAAGGCAAATTTCTCCGGCACCCGCTTTACCAACCAGCGCGTAAGTTTCAAGCCGCGCGCCGTTGGCCAGATTCGTCACCAGCACTTTTTCTCCGGGCAGAATGTCCGCGGCCTTCATCAAATTTTCATCAATGGTGATACTTCCGCGATAATCGATATGCGCGTCGGTAACCGTCGCGCGGTGAATTTTTCCATGAAGCATTTGTCGCTGCATTTATAGGCTCCCTGTCTTTCGGGTTTTGAAAGCGGCGATTATAACATTATCAATCAGTCTTGTCTTGCCGACTCTTACAGCCGCCAAAACAGTCATCTGGGGCTGAAACCGCTTGAGAGGCACCAGGGTTTCAGAGTCCACAATCTCGAGGTAATCGACGGAATCCGAGCATTCCCGGAGGCGAGCCAGGCCCTCCCGGCGCAACCGGGCCAAGTTCCGGCTCCCCTCTTGAATCTGAGTCCGGATCCAGAAAAGCGTCTTTGAAATTTCCAGCGCGCGGCGCCGGTCTTCAGCGCTCAAATATTGATTGCGTGAGCTCAGGGCCAATCCGTCTTTTTCGCGCACCGTCGGCATAAGCCTTATTTCTAAATCCATGTTCAGGTCTTTGACCATCCGGCAGATCACCGCGCTTTGCTGGTAATCTTTCAAACCGAAATACGCACGGTGAGGTTTGGCGATATTGAAAAGCTTAGCCACCACAGTGGCGACTCCGCGAAAATGCCCAGGCCGGAATTTTCCGCAAAGCCCGGAAGTAAGCGCCGGGTCCGGCTCCACGAATGTGGAGAACCCTTCAGGGTAAATATCCTGAATGGAAGGAAGAAAGAGATAATCCGCCTTGACGGATTTTAAAAGTTTTTTGTCGCAGGAAAGCGGGCGCGGGTATTTTTTCAGATCTTCTTTCGGGCCGAATTGCGCGGGGTTAACAAAAATACTGACCGCCGTAACCTTGTTTTCTTTTTTGGCCGCGCGGACCAGTGAAAGGTGCCCTTCGTGCAAAGCGCCCATCGTCGGCACAAAGCCGATGGACTTTCCCCGCTTCCGGAGCTTTTCCATTTCCTTTTGAAATTTTAAAGCACTGCTGATTATTTTCATGACTCAAGGTCTCTAAGCATATCGGCCACGGTTTTCTTTTTTCCGGGATGGCGGAGTTCTGAGTCTAACTCGGCAAGCGGTTTGAGCACAAACGCTCTTTCGTGCAGACGCGGATGAGGAATCGACAGCCCCGGCTCTTCAATTTTTTGCCCTCCAAAAAAAAGGATGTCCAGGTCGATCGGCCGTGCCGCGTTTTTACGGGTCCGCACACGCCCCATGGCGGATTCAATCGTGAGAAGCGCAGCCATGAGTTCCCGGGCGTTCAGTTCCGTGTCAATTTCCCAGACGGCGTTCAGATATTTACCGCCTTCGGCATCCACCGGATCGGTCTCATGAATCGATGATTTCGCGCGGAAGGTTACGCCAGGAACGCGCGCAAGCCGGTCAGCGGCTTCCTGAATCAGCGCCTGCCTATCTCCAAGATTCGACCCCACTCCGATATAAGCTTTAGCCATCGTGACTCCTGAAACGGTCTGAAAAGCGAAGGGTTCCCGCGAAGGCTGCTGAAGGGCCGAAGATTTTTAATGGTAATGAAAAATCCGGCCCGCAAGCAGGTGAGGACCGCTCAAACCGGTTTTCTATCCGCGGTCCAAACGGTGCCGTAGCGGGGACCCTGAAGCTTGAAGACCTCGTGCTTAAATCAGTGTTTATGCGAATGACTTTGGGCGATACGCGCCACAGCCTCTTCAATGCGGGCATCAGGCATGGTCAGCGAAATGCGGAAATAACCTTCGCCATTGGGACCGAAACCGTTTCCGGGCGTGACCACAATACTCATCTCCTCGAGAAACTTCACGGCAAGTTCCGTAGAAGTGTAGCCGGGAGGAACCGGAATCCAGCAGTAAAACGTGGCTTTGGGCGGTTCAATCGGCCAGCCCATTTTAGCAAACCCCTGAGCCAGCAGGTCGCGCCGCTTCTGATACATCTGCAGAAGTTTCTGATGCGCTTCTTTTCCGTGATCCAGCGCGGCTTTTCCCGCAAGCTGAATCGCCTGAAAAATACCGGAGTCCACGTTGGATTTCACTTTTCCAAGGAGAGCGACCAGTTCAGGATTGCCCGCGGCAAAACCCACGCGCCAGCCCGTCATGCTGAAAGTTTTGGAAAGAGAGTGAAACTCAATCGCGACCTCTTTCGCGCCGTCCACTTCCAGAATGCTGGGAGCCTGGTAGCCGTCAAAACCAACTTCGTTGTAAGCCGCGTCACAGGCAATAATCAGTTCATGCTCGTGAGCGAACGCCACGATCTTTTTATAAAATTCTTGGGTCGCGATCGCGGAAGTCGGGTTGTTGGGATAATTGATATAAATCAGTTTTGCTTTTTTCAGCACTTCCGCCGGAATCAAGGTCAAATCCGGGAGGAAATTATTTTCTTTCAGAAGAGGCATGTAATGCGGAATACCGCCCGCGAAAAGCGTGCCGGAACGGTAAGGCGGATACCCGGGATCGGGAATCAGCGCGATATCCCCGGGATTCACGACGGCCAGAGGGAAATGAGCAATTCCCTCTTTGGAACCGATCAGCGGAAGAATTTCTTTGGCCGGGTCCAGCTTCACGCCGTAACGGCCGTCAAACCAGCGCGCGATCGATTCACGGAAAACCGGCATACCGGCGTCCAGCGCGTAGCGGTGATTGGAACCGTCTTTGGCGGCTTTGGTCATGGCTTCGATAATAAAATCGGGAGTCGGCGTATCAGGATCGCCCACCCCTAAGTCAATCACGTCTTTGCCCTTGGCAATCAACTCGCGCTTCTTGCGGTCAACTTCGGCAAAAAGATAAGGGGGCAATGCTTTAAGGCGTTCGGTCGGGGTAATCGTCAGAGTCTTTTTCACAGCGCGGCAAGGCCTCTTCTTTCATGAAATATAGGGGTTGGCATAGAGGCGGAATTATAACAAAGGAAGGGGGTTTTGGAAATCAGATTTGGAAATTAAAAGCGGGATCCAGCAGGTGAAGCTCATAGGCTTTTAGTTTTACTTCATCCCGGACCCATGAAAACCGGGTGGAAAGATACAGGGAGTAAACGTCGAGGAACTCGTCCATTTTCTGGCGGATCTCCTCCTGGAGATCCGTGTCATCCTGAATACGCAGAATGAGATAGGGCGTTTTCATGAGCCTCCGGCAAAAAGCCTGAATCAGCTCGCGCTTAAAACGCGCTGAATCTCACGGCGAAGGCTGAACCGGGGTTCCGCGGCAAGAATTTCGCCGAGCAGAGTCAGGTACTTACGCTGAAATTCCTCGCGGTGGGTTTCATGCCACAGGGAATACAGCCGCATCAGTTTTCTCGCTTTCACTTCGATCTTACGCACATTTTCTTTCATCAAAATACCCTCCGCCAAGCTGTTTTTCCAAATCAAAATTAAAATGGTTGTCCATCGATTTAATGCGCTCCACAAGCCCCTGAATCTTGTTTTTGGTTTCGGGGTCCTTGTTCTTGAGCCACAAGCCGTAAAGGTCGAGCAGCTGGTCGATTTTTTCCTGATAGCCGACGCTGTTTTCGTAATGCTTCACCTCACCCACGAATTGAGTGAAAGCCTGGTCGCGGAAATTGTTCACAAAACCGAAATAATCACGGCGGACTTTGCGCAGAAGGTCCTGATAATTATCAAAATACCGGGAAAGTTTTTCGAGCACTTCCCCTACGCCGGTCTTCTTGCGGTAAATCCGGGAGTGGTAAAGCGCTGCCTGGTCGTAATAGAGCTGAGCCAGTTCACGGTAATGTTTTTGTGATTTTTTGAAAAATTTCTGTTTTTTATTTTCAAGGTCATCAAAAATAGCGGTGTGAATCAGAATATGGTCCGCGTTAACCTTAAAGATAAAGTAGCGGATGGTTTTGTCTTCGGTGCCCTTGACCCAGTTGACGATGTCGCTAGTGTCGAGCGAGAGATAAGGTTCAGCCATGTCGTGGTACTCCGGCAGTGACACGGCAAAAAGAAGATGGGCCATGTAAACGTTGACGTCTTCGTCGTAGACGTAGCGGTTCGAGGGAAAGTCAGAGTCCTTGCGGGAGTTCAGAATAGACCCCAGCAGGTAGCGGATCGCAGAGTCCCTCTCCTGGGCTGTAATATCAAAATACAGCTTGTTGTTATCAGGTTGTTCTGTCATGGAACCCTCTGTTCAAGTGCCGGTTCTTTGGTTAGAAAAAAGCTAACACCTGCCTAGAGGGCTGTCAAATAATTCACCCTTTTAATAGTAAAAACGATCAATAACGATCATTAAATTTGACATCTAAGGGGAATTTTAGAAGGGGCTCAAACCAGCGCGGGTTTGATTTTTTGCAGAAAAGCACCGCTTTTAAGCGGCCGGGCCAAACGTTCACTCAGGAAGCGGTTCATAAAAACTTCCAACTCGGTTTCAGCGGGTTTGGTCATACCCAGTTTCAGGCAGGTATCAAGATCATGCGCAATGTAATAACGCATGACGGAAAGCGCTTCAGAATTAAGAGGCCGGGCATCCGGGAATTGAGGCGCGCAGTCCAGACAAAGCAGGGCGCCCTGCCGGGGCGAAAAGAACCCGCGCTCCAGGTTGTTCTTTTTACAGTTCAGACAGCCTTCCAGATAAGGCAGCATTCCGATTTCATTCAGAAGCTTGATTTCAAAAAGCCGCGCCAGGCGGTGGCCCGGAACTACCGGGAGATAACAAAAAGCGAAATCCAGAAGTTCATAGACAGCCTGGTGAGGATCGTGAACCTCACTGACTTCATCCACCAACTCTGAAAAATACCCTGCGTAAGCAATCGGCTCCAGGCGGGAGTGAAGCGCGTTGTAGGAATCGAGAATAAAAGCTTCGGAAATTAAGTGGAGATCCGAACGAAGCTTTTCGTAAAACACAATTTCAACATTGGTGAAAAGCTCATAAATCGCGCCGCTTCGCTCCCCTTCCTGGCGAACTCCCTTAACCAGCCCTTTAACTTTCCCGAAAGACTTGGTGAAAAAAGTCAGAATCAGCGAAGTCGAGCGGAACGGCATCGCCTTGATAATGATAGCTTCCGTTTTTTGAATAGCCATTACGCCGTCATCCTGGCCCGGTCAAGGCCGGCACGCCGTAAAACCTCAGCCTGCTTGCGGTGCATGGCTTTGGATTTTTGGGCCGTGGAATCATCATGCCCCATCAGATGGAGAATGCCGTGGCATACATAGAAAAGGATTTCATAGGAGAAAGTGTTCCCGTATTCTCCGCAGCGCGCGGCCGCTGTATCAAGCGAAACCACGATATCCCCAATGTAAACGGGTTCATTTTTTTTCTGAGATTTGATCCGGATTTTATCCTGCGCGCCGAAAGCGATAACGTCCGTCGCGTAATCATGGTTTAGAAATTCACGGTTGATCTTACGGATATCGGGGTCTGTGGTTAAAAGCACGCTGATTTCAGCGTGTTTCCAACCGAGGCTCGAAAGGATTTTTTTTACCGCCCGTTCGAAACGAGGCTGAACCAGTCTGTGCCGGGAAGCTTCAACGCGGACCGCGGCTTTGAGCGGCACGTTAAGTGTCGCCCGGTTTTCCGGGACGGCTTTCTTTTTCGGGTTTTTCCGTGCGGAATTTCTCGAACTGATCTTCGCCAAAAAGATCGGGATTGTCGCAGTCATCGGCGAGAGGAGCCGGATAAGTCACGCGGGTGTGAAAAATCGCCATGAGATTATGGATGAAACTCTCCTGAATTTTATGAAGGTCTTTAAGCGTTAAATCGCATTCATCCATCTGTCCGTCCACGAATTTATCGTTAATAATTTTACGGACCAGAGTGCGGATGCTTTCAGGAGAAGGATCTTTCAAAGAACGTGAAGCCGCTTCCGTCGAATCAGCGAGAAGCGCCACCGCAGTTTCCTTGCTCTGGGGTTTGGGGCCCGGATAACGGTAATCATCCGGATTCACTTTCTCACCCGGCTGAGCGCGGTCAAGCGCCTTGCGGTAAAAATAATAAATCACGCCTTTGCCCTGGTGTTCAGGAATAAAACGCAAAATGGGGTCTTTCAGCTTATATTGCCGGCCGAGTTCAATACCGTCTTTCACGTGATTGAGAATAACCAGACAGCTCATGCTGGGAGTCAGCTTGTCGTGCTTGCTGTTGCCTTTGGCGGTTCCCTGGTAATTTTCCGTAAAAAACTCCGCGCGGGGAATCTTGCCGATATCGTGAAAATAACAGCCGACTCGCGCCAGGAGCGCGTTGGCACCGATGGCTTCACAGGCCGATTCCGCGAGCGTGCTGACCACCAGGCTGTGGTGATAAGTTCCCGGAGCCTCCACAATCATCCGTTTCAACAGCGGATGGTTCAGGTCCGAAAGCTCCAGCAGGGTGATCTCGCTGGTCAGGTCAAAAATCCATTCCAAAATAGGGACAAGCAAAAAGCAGATAGGAACCGTGATCAAAAGCCCGTTGGCCAGACCCAGCCCCGCGACCTGCAAGGAGTCTTTAATCGGATATTCATGATAAATCCGGTAAATAAAAATCACGGCGAAAGAAGCGATTCCGATCAAGGCTCCGGCGCGGAGAAAATGGATACGCTTACGCAGACGCAAACTTCCAAAAATACCCATAAGAGAAGAAAGAAGCGCCATCAGAATAATTTCCGGAGAAAAATCCACAATCGGAGCAATCAGCGAGGCGGTCATAACCGCGCAAAGAACCGCGGCGCGCGGGGTTTCAAGAATGGCCAGCAGAAGCGCGCCGACAGCAAACGGCATCAAGTACGGAGGGCCGTCCGGCAAAAGTGTGACGGACTTTGAAATCAGCACGGTGAGCAGGAGGACCGTGTGAAAGAAAATGACTTTTTTAAGTGAAAAAAGGTTCCGTTTCTCGAAATAATAAAGATAAGCGAAACAAAGGCTGTAGACCAGGATGACCAAATAAGCCAGCACCAGCAGCTGGTTCAGAATTTTTTTGGCCACGGTTTTTTTCTGAATCTGAAGCATCCGCTCACGGCCTTCAGGCGTGACCAGCATTCCCCGCTGAACCACCAGCTGATCTTTTTTGATTTTTTCAATCACCGGATCAGCGGCCGCGGCCGCTTTAGCCCGCCGGGCCTGCGTTTCAGCTTCATTCGGCTTGAGGACGGGTAAAGTCACGGCCGTCAGGACTTCCTGAAGAACAGCGTGAGCATCGCGCTCTTTTTTAAGGGCATCCGGAAAATTAGGAATCGCCCGGACATCTTCAGGCGTCGGGATGGCGTAAACAGCCGCCATTTTCTCAGTTTTCGCCGTATCGTCAACAAGCGAAACTTCCGTCACGCCATTCTGAATAATCTTCTGCTTTTCATCCGCCCCCAGAACGCCGGACTGCAGATTTTTCTCGAGGTACTCTTTAAGAAACTCCCGAAGCTCCTGAAAACGCCCGGTTTCAGCCAGCCTACGCATTCCGTTTTCTGAAATCTCAAATGGAAGTTTTCCGGTAAGTGTTTTTTCAGGCGAGATATCGTCACGGTATTCCTGAAACACCGTGAAAAAGGCTTCCGTCTTTTCACGCACGGAAGCGGCACCGGCCGCGTCATAATCGTAAACCGGCATAACCTCCGCGGCTTTCTTTTCACGGACAGCCTGAGTCAGTTTTTCATTAGTGTAAGAAAGTTCGAAAGGCGCGAAAATCGTGCGGGGCGAGGGCTCGCCGACAAGGTATTCCCCCGTCTCCATGCCGGAAGGCATTTGAAACAGAAGGATTCCGGTCATAAGAATACCGGAGATAAGAAATGTCAGGGAGATATAGAAACGCTGGCGGGGGCTTATGGTTTTAGCCAAGTCCCCTTTGTTGCCTATAACCTTATCAAGCGTGGTGCGTGTGTTTACGCTCATATCTCTCGTAGGCTTTGATGATTTCCTGAACAAGGGCGTGGCGGACCACGTCGGTTTCATCCAGGTAAATAAACTGAATCCCTTTGATGCCTGCCAGGGCATTTTGAATTTCCACCAATCCAGATTTTTTGCTTGAAGGAAGGTCAACCTGGGTTACGTCACCGGTCACCACCGCTTTGGAACCCTGCCCAAGACGGGTCAGAAACATTTTCATCTGCGTGTGCGTGGTATTCTGACCTTCATCCAAAATCACGAACGCGTTATTCAGCGTGCGCCCGCGCATATAGGCCAGCGGAGCCACTTCGATAATTCCCCGCTCAAGCAAGCGTCCGGCTTCTTCGTATTCCATCATGTCGTAAAGCGCGTCATAAACCGGTCTCAAATATGGATTCACCTTTTCATGCATATCTCCGGGAAGAAAGCCCAGGTTCTCACCGGCTTCCACAGCGGGACGGGTCAGAATAATCCTGTCGACCAGTTTTTTCTTCAAAAAGTCTACGGCTGCGGCCATGGCCAGATAGGTTTTTCCGGTACCGGCAGGACCTATACCAATCACAATATCATTATCACGGATTGCCGCAAGATACTTCTCCTGGTTCTTACTGCGCCCCACAATAACTTTACCGCGATGGAAAAAACGGACATCTTCTTTAGGGTCAAAAACCTGACTGACCGACGGACGGCTGGAAGAGTGTTCTCTCTCAGAATGAGCGGAGCGGGAAGAACGGGAGCGCAGTTCATTGAGTTTCTGGGTGAAAAAGCGGAACGCACGGTCCACACCGTCGCGATCGCCGGAAATCTTAAGCTTGTCGTTGCGGGCGGAAATACGGACGCGGAACTCTTTTTCCGCGAAACGCAGGTTTTCATCGAGACTTCCATAAATGGCGATCGCTTCTTCATTCGAATTCAACTTCAGAATTTTATCCAAAACATTCTCCCGTTTTAAACTTTATTCAGAAACTTAAATTTTTACTTGGATGTGAAGCTCTTTAAGCTGTTTATCGCTGACGGTTCCAGGCGCTTCGGTCATAACGCAGATTCCCTTTTGATTCTTTGGGAACGCGATGACTTCACGGATGGATTCACGGCCCAGCATCAGCGTAATCAAGCGGTCCAGACCGATGGCCAATCCGCCGTGCGGAGGCGCGCCGAAGCTGAGCGCCTTGAGAAGAAACCCGAACTTTGATTCCGCTTCTTCATCAGAAATCCCGAGCGCTTTAAAAACTTTAGCCTGCACGTCCCGGCTGTGAATACGGACGCTTCCCCCGCCGATTTCCGTGCCGTTAAGCACCAGGTCATAAGCGCGGGCTTTCACCTTCATCGGTTCAGTCTCAATCAGGGCAATATCCGACGCGCGCGGAGACGTAAACGGATGATGCAGAGCCTGACAGTGTTTTTCTTCTTCATTCCATTCAAAAAGAGGGAAATCCTGAACCCAGAGAATTTTGAAATCATTGTATTTCAGGTCGAGGTATTCCTGCGCGAGCTTACAGCGGAGCGCGCCCAGGGCGACCGCGGAAGTTTTCGGGTCGGAAGCCACCATGTAAAGAATGTCTCCGGCCTTGGCGCCCAGAGCGGAAATAATCTGCGCCGTTTTGGCCGTGTCAAAAAACTTACCGATAGGCGACTCCACTTTGTCCGGCCCGGTCACTTTCATCCAGGCCAGCCCTTTAGCTCCGAAATTCTGAATCCACACGGTCAAATCGTCAAAATGCTTGCGGGAAAATTCCTTGCCCGCGGGAGGCGTGAAACAAATACCGCGTATCTTTCCCCCGCCCGCCAGGCATTCGTCAAAAATTTTAAACCCGCATTTTTCAAAAACCGGGCTGAGGTCTTTGAGTTCAAGCCCGAAACGCAGGTCCGGCTTATCAGAACCGTAACGGCTCATGGCTTCATCGTAAGGCATCCGCAGAAAAGGCCGTTCAAATTTCACGCCCAGCGCTTTTTCAAAAGCGTCGGCAATCATGCCTTCAACCACATTCATCACGTCTTCCTGCTCCACGAAAGACATCTCAAGATCGATCTGTGTGTGTTCAGGCTGGCGGTCACCGCGTGAATCTTCATCGCGGAAACAGTGCGCGATCTGGAAATAGCGGTCATAGCCGGCGACCATCATCAGCTGCTTGAAAAGCTGAGGCGACTGCGGAAGCGCGTAAAAAGTTCCGGGGTTTAACCGTGACGGCACCAGAAAGTCGCGCGCGCCGCCGGGAGTACTGCGGGTCATGGTCGGCGTTTCAATTTCAAGAAAGCCTTTGCCGTCGAGATAATCGCGGACAATCTTGGTCACGCGGTAGCGGAAAGTTAAGGCGTCGACCATTTCTTTACGGCGCAAATCCAGAAAACGGTATTTAAGACGGAGTTCTTCATTCACGCCTTTCTCCCCGATTTCAAAAGGAGGCGTTGGGCAGGCGTTAAAAACTTCCATGAAAGCCGCGTGTACTTCGATTTCGCCAGTCGCGATTTTCTTGTTGATCGTGCCTTCCGGACGCTTGCGGACAAAACCTTTGATCTGAATCACGAATTCGGTGCGCAAAGCCTTGGCAGCCTTATGCAGTTCAGCATTTTCATTCGTATTAAAAACAACCTGAGTCACGCCCCAGCGGTCGCGAAGGTCGATGAAGATTAAGTCGCCGTGGTCACGATAGGTATTGACCCAGCCCGACAGGGTGACTTCCCGGTCGAGTGATTTCAGATCCAGTTGTCCGCAATTGGCTGTGCGCATCATACCCAAATTCCTTTCAAATTTAAAAAAAGAGCAAGCGATATTTTCTCATTATCTTTTTTCTCATTATCTTTATTGATAAGAGGTTTATCTTCTCGCCTCGCAAGATCGCGAAGGATCCAAGAATCGCCAGATTGAGTAACCGCGTACTGAGCGCCTAACTTTTCCGCTTTCTTAAAGTGCTCAACTTTATTTAAAGCCTTATCCCCAACAATGGCAATCATTCCCCACCTTCTCAAATCCATCGCTGCTTCCTTAACAACCGAATCATTCGTTTCTGACGGAATAAAATAAACGCGCTTCTCCGATACTAAATTCCCAAGGTTCTCGTGACTTGCTTCCAAAACTGTAAGTAACCTCTCCATTCCGATACTGAAACCGATACAGGGCGTCGGCTTTCCTCCAAGATCGGAATAAAGGCGGTCATAACGCCCTCCACCCGCCAGCGCGTCCTGCGCGCCCAAACCGGTGGCAGAAATTTCAAAAACCAGGCCATTGTAATAATCCAAACCTCGCACAAGACGGGGTTTGAGTACAAACGGAATATCTCGGTCTCTTAAACCCTTCTGAATGTCCGTGAAGTACTGGTTTTTTGGAGCGATTTCTTCCCATGGAGCTTTTTCGATCACGGGCTGGCATTTAGGATTTTTGCAATCAAACACCCGCAACACATTCTTTTCCATGCGGTCACGGCAGTCTTCGCACAGAGCGTCTTTGCTCTTAGCGAAATACTCTTTCAATTTAACCGCGGTATTTTTCTGGTCTTCCAGAGTTCCAAGATCATTGATTCGCAACTCAAGTCCGCGCACGCCTAAACCATCTCTTAAAAATTGATACAAATAAACCAGCGCATCCAAGTCGGGAAGAATACCGCTCTCATTAATAATTTCGATACCGATCTGGTGGAATTGGCGCTTGCGGCCCGCTTGGGGGCGCTCCGCACGGAACATAGGGCCGATGTAGTAAAGACGGAGGGACTTAGCCTGGCTGAGCAGGCCTTTTTCAATCACGGAGCGAGCAACCGACGCGGTCATTTCAGGACGCATCGTAATATCGCGATCCCCCCGGTCCTTAAAAGAGAACATTTCTTTGCGGACAATGTCACTGCCTTCGCCCACGGAGCGAGAGAAAAGTTCGGTGTACTCCAGGATAGGGGTGCGGATTTCCTTGAAGCGGCTACTTTCAAAAAAGATGCGGGCCTTTTCTTCCAGCCACTGCCACTTTTCAACTTCGCCCGGAAGGATGTCATCCATCCCCCGAAGGCTTTCAATTTTATTAGCCACTAAGTTTCCCTGATTTCGTATTGACCCGCGTTACCGGGCCGCGCAGCACATTGTTTGACAAGGAGGACAGAATAGCACAGGGTATCCCCTAAGGCAAAGCCCTAGAGAATCTCTTTTATTCTCTCGGCGGGACGGGCCAAAATGGCCTTATTCCCCTTCTCAGCGATCGGCCGCTGAATCAGGTCAGGGTGCTTCGCCATAAGGCTGATAAGTTCATCTTCCGGCAGTTCTTTTCTAGCCAGGCCCAGGGTTTTGTAAATCTCCTCTTTCTTTCGGATCAGCTCCGTCGCGGGAATTCCCATTTTCTTCAGCAGCTCTTTAATCTTGGTTTTGGAAAGCGGATCCACGTAGTAATTCACCGCGTCAAAATCCACTCCGCTTTCTTTGAGGGTTTTGTAAACTTCACGGCAGGTGGTGCAGGTCGGTTTCTGGTAAATCGTAACTTTCATGGGATCTTCTCCTCTTCTTCGAATTCTTCCACTTCAAAACGGTAAATTTCAGCTTTAGCACACTCTTCCGGTTTTAAACCCGCTTTTTCACGCGCGCAATAAGTCACAAACTCCGGAACAGACCAGTTTTTCTCAACCGCGGTCTCCGCCAGATAAAATCCGCGCCGGTCTTTATACTGAACCATCACGCCGTGCCGGCCGATTTCAATCGAGTCAAGGCTCTCCACTCTCTCTAAAGGCCCCAAAACAGCCACCTTAATCAGAACCTTCTCAAGTTCACTTTTTCGCAGGGGTTTAAAACGGGTGTCCTGGCAGGAGGCCGCTACAGCCATTCGGGCGGTATTCTGAATCAAAGGTTTGGAATCGTCAAAAGTTCCGACACTTCCGCGGAACTTGCCGGCTTCGTGAAGAAACACAAAACATCCGCGGGGAGTTAAAAGCTCGTGATCTTGAGAGGCATACTCTTCGTGATTTCCGGTTTCCAGAAATGTCTGAATGGCGCGGCGGGCGGTTTCGAGAAGGACTCGGCGGGTGTGAGCTTTAAGCATAGCACGGCCCTAAGAGTAAAATAAGGGTAACGGACTGATTTGAAATAAAACCAACGGAAGAAAAACCTAACAAGCGCATGGCTTCTTTAATCTACGGCTTGTGGGTACTTGCGCATCTGCGCAAGTGCTAGAATCTTTTCTTCTTGCTCTTGGATGAACGCTCTTTACGGCGTCTTTTTTCGCTGGGCTTTTCGTAGTGTTTCCGCTGCTTGAGGATCTTCAGGATGCCTTCACGCTCAATTTTTTTCTTGAGGCGCTTAAGGGCTTTGTCCAGAGGCTCGTTTTCACCAACTTGAACTTTAGGCACTCGGTTCTTATTCCTTTCCTTGTTTGAATTTAGAGATGCAAAACTGGGGCGTATTATACTTTAATATCCCGCGGGGTCAACAAAGCTTTTCTCAGGCCAAAACCGTGCCGCCCGTACATCCTGAAGACGCGCCGGTAGGCACCGTGCCCGCGCCATCGTTAATTGAGCCGACAATGACTCCACTATGGTCAACACAATACGTATTCACACCTGTGCTGCCCTGAACGGTAGGAGCCGCAATCATGGAATAAGTTTCAGCTGGAGCCGCAGCCACTGCATAGGTCAGGTCAAAACCATGACGTGAAGCCGCCGTCCAAGTGGTATCCAGATAAGGCGGTGTGGAAGTCACTAAACCATTTATAGTGGGCGCGTAGGCGGGAGGATTTTGAGCCGCCCGGTAAGTTTCATTGCCGGAACTAAACGTTCTAAGCTCCTTGCAAATGGCCCGGTCCGAAGCATTGATGCGCGCCCGGAGTAGGTTGGGAATCGCGATCGCGGCGATCAAACCAATAATAGCCACGACAATCATGATTTCGACGAGCGTAAAACCCTTCTGCCCTCTAAACATAACCGCCTCTCAGAGATAATGGCTGTCTTCTATTGAAAGACTAACCGCCGCCCCCTTCAATTGCAAATCCTCTCAAAACTAACTTTTGAGGGCCTTTTTTGCTTTGCTTTCCCTCTATTATTCCCTAGAATGTGGGGCCTATGAGGACAGCCTTTATCCTGGAAGCCGTTTTACGTCTTATTTACCCGGCCCAATGCGCTTTTTGCCGTTTATCCCTGGAAGTCAACGAACAGCATCTATGCCCTTTCTGCCTTGAAAATCTAAGAAAACGCAAAAACGCGGATTTCGAGTGCCGGGACCTCCAGATTTCTTTTATACGCAAAGCCTGGGCACTCTATCCCTACGAATCGCCGGTTCGGGAACTGTTAACCGGAATCAAATTCGAGCAAAAAACCTGGCTCGCGGATCTCCTCGACGCCGATTTAAAAACCTTCAGGGAAAGCGTAAATGAAAATCTCGATGCCGTAGTCCCGGTTCCCCTGGACCGGCTGAAGCGGATTCAAAGAGAGTTCAATCAATCGGAAATCCTGGCCCGAAAAACAGCCAAGGCACTTGGAATTGAATACCTGCCTGCCCTTCGCAAGAAACACGCGACCGATTCTCAAAACCGGCTCAGCCGGGAGGAACGGGAAATGAACCTGAATGGAGTTTTTGAAACCGTCAAGACCCAAAAAGTTTTTAATAAAAACATCCTGCTGGTTGACGATGTACTGACCACTGGCGCGACCGCGCGGGAAGCGGCGCGCGCGCTTAAAAAGCAGGGCGCTAAAAATGTTTTTCTACTGACCGCCGCGCGAACCGAAATGCGCCAAGGGCTCTAATGAAAGTTCTCGACCGTTATCTGACCCGCGAACTGTTTCTTCCGATTCTTTATTGCAGTATGTCGCTGGTCTTCCTGATTCTGATCGCCGACCTTTTCAACAATATCGACGACCTGCTCAGCAATCACACCCCCGGGCTGGTCATTCTTAAATATTATCTTTGCGTCATGCCTTTTGCTTTTGTTCAGACGATCCACTGGGCCGCGTGGTTCGGAACACTCTTTCTTCTCGTTAACCTCGGCTTCCATAATGAAACGACCGCTATGAAAGCCGCCGGGCTGAAGATCATGACCATCGTCAAGCCGGTCCTTTTCATCGGTTTTCTGATCGGTATCGGAACTTTCCTGATTGGAGATAAAATCGTTCCGCCCGCCATCAAGAAAGCTCAGGAAGTCAAAGAATCCCATATCAGCAAAAAAATAAAGAAAGCCAAAGATAAAACAGCTCAAAACGTAACTTATTTTTCGGGCGGAGATCAGCTGTTTTATTTCAGAACTTTTTCCCCTCAAAACTCTGAAGTGACGGGCGTTATCGCACTCTGGCTGGGAAAGAAAAATCTCGATAAACGGCAGAAAATGGTGGCCCGCCGGGGAGTTTGGGACGAAACGCGGGGCTGGGAATTCGAAGATGTTACTGAGTATCTGATGGATAACCGCGGAAAAATCCTGGGTGAACCCAGAACCTTTACAAAAAAAGTTTATCCGGATATCATCTTTACGCCCGCCGAACTCAATTCAGCTTCGAGTGAAAGTGACTTTCTGAGCTACCGGGAACTCAAGGGCTCGATGCAGAAACTCAAAGACAACGGCGTGAATATCAAAACCGAAACGGTGGACCTTCACGCGCGCCTTGCGACCCCCTGGCAAGCTTTAGTCATGATGCTGTTGACCGTTCCTTTTCTGGGGCGCACAGTTAATCGGCGCGCCATCGCCTTTCACATCCTGCTTTGTGTCGGAACGATTTTCGCTTATCACCTAACCGGGTCTATCGGACTCGCGCTGGGTAAGGCGGGAAAAGTTTTTCCCTTTTTAAGCGCTTGGGCTGGAAATATTATTTTCGGTCTGGGGGCTTTCTTCTATCTCGACCACGCCAATTACTAGTCAGGACACGATTTCCTTAATCGTGCCTGACTGTACTTGCGCATCGGCGCAAGTGCTAGCAAAGCGTCTTTCCTGCATCGTGCCTGACTATACTTGCGCATCAGCGCAAGTGCGAGCAAAGCGTCTTTCCTAGTCGAGAACCGTAACCTTCTTCATCGTGACCGGCGTTACCGGCTTATCATTGGCATCACGCGCGGAATTAGCAATCTTGTGCACCACTTCAATCCCGCTGGTCACTTTTCCAAAAATAGAATGCTTTCCGTCCAGCCAGGGCGTAGGAGCTTCCGTAATGAAAAACTGACTTCCGTTGGTGTTCGGCCCGGCATTGGCCATCGAAAAAATTCCCGCGTCATTGTGATTCAAGCCCGGAACAAATTCATCGGCAAAAGTGTAGCCCGGTCCTCCCCGGCCCGTGCCGGTCGGATCGCCCGTCTGAATCATGAATCCAGGAATAACCCGGTGAAAAATCAGGCCGTCATAAAAACCGGTTTTGGCCAATTTTACAAAATTTTCGACGGTTTTAGGCGCCTTGTCGGCATAAAGTTCCGCTTCAATATCTCCCTTGCTGGTTTCAATACGAATATTCACGATCCCTTCCTTCTTGATTGACGGGGTGCCTTGCTGAACAGCCGCCGCCGGCAAAGCCTGTGCGGCCGCCGCGGCTTCAGGCGCCGGGGTTTTGGCCGCGTTGGATGCACAGCCGGTTAAAAATAAAAACGAAAGCAAAAGTATTCTGTTCATCTTTTATCTCCTTCTTGCGTATGTGAAAGGTTTCCGGCCGACCCCGGGAGACCGATATGACCGTCCATCCGGGGAGGCAGTGATAAAGTTCCCGAAAGTTTAGGCGGTGTGGACATTTTACCAAGGCTTCCCGAAAGAGAAGCAAACCGTTCTTCAAGCATGGCTAGAGCCTCTGAGCTCTGGCCCGAAACAAAAACTTCCTCTTTCTCAGCCCTCGCGGGAAATGCACTGAGAATCATAAGAACCGCCAGAAATACCGCGGATTTAAATCTGAACGCCATCGGGAATATAAACATTTTTAGGAATAATCACAATACCGTCACGGATATAAAAATTTTCGCCGTCCTTTTCCTGAATTTTTCCAGGGTTGAGAATGGTTACATTATTACCGATCCGGACATTTTTATCCAGAATGCAATTTTCAATCCGGCAGTTTTTCCCGATACCCAGTAACGGCGTCTTGGATTTTTCCACTTCATAGAAGTCATTACCCATCACCACACTGGCCTTGATCACCGTTCCCTTCCGGATCACCGACCGCAAACCGATAATCGAATCCTGCACGTCGGCTTCTTCCAAAAGACAGCCGTCGGCAACCAAAGTGTTTTTCATCTGAGCGCTTAAAATCTGAGTCGGAGGTAAAAATCTCGCGCGGGTAAAAATCACACCCTTGGGATCGGCGAAATGAAACTCCGGTGAAGGGCAAGTCAGATCGATACTGGCTTCATAAAATCCTTCAATCGTTCCGATATCCCGCCAGTAGCCGTTAAAAACGTAACCAAAAGCATTATATTTCTCGAGTGCCTTTGGAATAATCTCTTTACCAAAATCCGCTTCACGGCCGGCGAGAAGTTCCTGCAAAACTTTGGCTTTGAAGACATAAATCCCCATGGAAGCCAGGTACAGCTCCTGCTGTTTGGACTTCACTTCAAAATGATTGCGAATAGCGTCAGGCATGACGAAAGACTGGATATTTTCTTCCGGCGACGGTTTTTCGCGGAACGCGGTTACATGACCGTTGGCCCGGATCTGCATGATCCCGAAATGTTTCACTTGCTTCTTGGGAACCGGAACGGTCGAAATCGTGACATCCGCGTTGCTCTCTTCGTGGAATTTCAGAATTTCCCGGTAATCCATCCGGTAAAGGTGATCTCCGGAAAGAATCAGCACCGTGTCATTTTCACGAAGGTGATAATGAGGAAGATGTTTACGCACCGCGTCCGCCGTGCCCTGAAACCAGTCATTATTGGCCAGAGTCTGCTCTGCGGCCAAAAGCTCCACGCTAGTCTGATGGAAATACTCATAAGGGTAGGTGCGATGAATGTGCCGGTGAAGTGAAGTCGAATTGAACTGCGTCAGCACAAAAATCTTCCGGAGCCCGGAATTAATCGCGTTTGAGATGGGAATATCAACGAGCCGGTATTTCCCGCCGATCGGAACCGCGGGTTTGGAGCGGTAGCTGGTTAAAGGGAAAAGCCGTTTACCCGCGCCGCCCCCCAGAATCAAAACCGTAACATCGCCCCGCATTTTCATAGGATCCCCTTCCCAAGATTTTCCTTTTGCATGTGCTTCCATAAAACACCCCGGAATGTATCGTTTTCTTCCATGAGAAGCTCGAGACGGCGGCGGATTTTTTCTATAAAAACAGCGCGGTGCGGATACCGCTCCTTATTGACTAAAAGCTCAAGCCTGTCTACGAATTGATCTATTAAAACAGTGTTGGCCCGGATCTGCTTCTTTAAAATCCGGACTTCTTCGCCGGTCAGAGACTGCGAGTCGGCATCCATTTCCCTGGAAACCGGCTGCGGCAATTCAAACCCCAGATGAAAAATCATAGTTTCATGTACCTCGCTAAAATCAGGTCCAGCTCGCGCAAGAACTCGGTCTTAGTGTAAACCCGGTGGCATCCAGCCCTCTGAGCTTCTTCCTTTACCGGGTTATTTGAACCCGCTGAAACAAAACCGATGACGGCGACACTTTTAAGTTCGGCATTTGTACGCAATTCTTTGAGCGTTTTAAACGATTCCGCTTCACAGGAGTCCAAATCCATCACCACAAGGCCGGGTTTTTCCTTTGAAGCCGCCGTGATTAAGCCTTCAGCACGGTCAAAATTATGAACTGAGGCCCCGCAAACTCTGGCAGACTGGGCAATCCTCGCCGCCATCGTCAGATTTCCGGACAAACCGAAAACCAGACGGCTCACTCAGTCTGCCCCTGCAATTTGCGCAAAACACGGATTTTTTCGCGGGCATCCTCATAAAGTGCAACCGGAAACGAAATCTCTTTTAACTTTGCTTCCGCCCCCGCCCACTGCTCCTGGGTAATCAGGTCGAGCGCTTCCTGATAACGGAGCGTAACCGGCTCCAGGTTTTCCGGAATCAGACTTTCAATCACTTTTCTTTTCAGAACAAGATCGCGTTCAATCGGTTCCAGATCAGCGACCGAAGCCGGCTGAACATTCAAAACATCAAACAGCCCGTTGCGGATGCCTTCGTCAATTAAATTCAAAGCGGCTTCCGGATAAGGTTTTACGGAATTGCGCCGGGGATCGTCACTGCCCAAAGCCTGAATCTTGGGCTGAAGCTCAGAAATAATCCCGTAAGCATCTTTCCATGACTTTGCCTCAACCGTCTTCAGCAATTTGAGGTATTGCCCGGTAACATCCGCTTCCCGCTCCCTCACCTGAGCTTCAGACAGCGCAGAATTAATCGCTCCTACTTTAGAAAGCGTATCATTAATGAAACCGCGGAGCATGGTCAGCACCACACCCCGGTGTTTCTGAACATTGTTTCCGTAAACAGGAAACGCCAGTGATTCGACCCAAAGGTCCCGCGCTTCAAGCAATTGACCATTCTTAAAAGCTTCTGCGGCAGGCGTGTATTTTTCCTTAAAAAGATTCGTCAGCTTTTTCTTATAACTTCCGGGCAGTGTGACTTTATAAAATTTCTGCTGGGCTTCAATCATCTTTTCGTAATCGTCAAGCGTCCACGCCTGCGAAGGCAACTTTTCGACAATTCCGGAAGTGAAAGGCGCCTGGTTCTTCAGAATCTTCTCTTCTTCCGCGCTCAGGGGCCTTTCAGCGCGGATATCAAGCCGGCGGGCCAGAATGTTTTTCTCTTCGGAACTAAGCGCGGAAGGCGCGGGGGCGGGCGCCGCAGGCACGGTCCCCTTATCAGGAGCAGGTATTTCAGAAACTTTTTCAATCTTCATGGTTCGTGAAGGAAAGAGTTTCTTAAAAAAAGGCAGGGTTAGAAAAACAAAAATTATGCCAATGACAAAAATCCCGGCAAGCCGTAAGGCCGGAGAAATGGAGATAGGTCTGAATGTCTTCGCTGATTTCTTTTTAGGGGAATCTTGAGAGGCAGAAACACCTGCAGGAAGCTCTTCCTCTTTTTTAACGGAAGTGCTCCAGAAACAGCCGGGGCATTCCAGAAGCTCTTTCTCTTCAGCTTCAAATCTTTTTCCGCAATGCGTGCAGGCGTAACGGACTGTTTTCACCGTTCAGCAGTACCTCTTTCTTTACAGGATGCATAGGTTGGCATGAGCCCTATTATGGGCTTTCCAAATCTAAATTTCTAGTGCCGTCTGACATTTAATTTTATGGGTAGCCGGTGCAGTAGTGCGGTCCTATAAAATTAAATGAACCCCATCGCCAGGAAAAAACCAGGCTTTTTCAGCCGTTTTAAGAAGTATCTTTTTAAAACCATTTTCACAGAGGGCTTATTTGAACTTTCCTCTTAGGCGTGTCAGAATTGTTACCAGGAAAAACAACTTCAACCACAGGGTTCTAAATTGAACTACCTGAACATTTTCATTTTCCTGGCCATTATTCTGGTTCCATGCGTCATCGTTCTCGACCTCTTCATCCGTTCCAGCTTCCATTTCGGGAAAAAAGATACCCTTACCCCCGCCGGAGGAAATCCTCTTCAGCTTTCACAGGAGCTTGAACACCTTCATCTTCCTCCTGAAAAAGCGGAAGAAACCGCGCGCGCTGTAACACAGATCGTGAACCGGGAAGTCGAAAACCGAGTCGAAAAAATCAAAACCGAAGTAAAGCATACCTACCAAAAAGTCATTGAAACTTATGATAAGAAAATCGAAGCCAAGGACCGGATCATTCAGGAGGTTCAGAAAAGCTACGAAGCCGTCCAGCAAAACTACAAAGTCTTGGGTAAGGAAAAAAAGCAAACTGAATCCGTCGTCAAATCTATCGCCAAGGGCATGATCGTTATCAATGACAACGGAGAAGTCGTATTTGTTAACCCTATCGCTGAAAAAATCCTGGGCATCCGGGCTGAAAACCTGATCGGAAAATCCATCAATAACACCGAAGGCGAGCACGTGATTTCGCTGGTCAACGAAGAGGGTAATGACGAGGGTTCCAAAAACCACGAAGCGAAGGAAATGTTAAAGGAAAGCACCGCCATCATCCAGGGAGAATCAGGTCAAACGCGAGGCGTGGTTTCTATTTTAGCCGGCACCATGCAGAAGAAGAAAATCGACGATTACAAAACCGAATTCCTGGCCAATATTACTCACGAGCTCCGCTCCCCATTGGTTTGCATTCAGAAATCGATCAGCATTATCAATGAAGAACTCAAGAATGCTTCCGCGGAGCACAAAAACTATTTGAATATCGCCTTACGCAACGCGGAACGGCTTGAAAACCTGGTCAATGACATTTTGGATATCTCAAAAATGGAAGCCGGGAAAATGGCGCTGCGCTACGAATTCATTCCCGCTAAAGCTTTCGTTGAAGATATCCGGAGCATGCTGGGTGTTTGGGCCAAAGACAAAAACATTCAAATCGTGGAAAAAGTTGAAGACGGTCTGATCTTTGAAGCCGATCCTGAAAGGCTCCGCCAGGTTGTAGTCAACCTGGGCGCGAATGCCTTAAAATTCACTCCTCGGGGCGGAAAAATCACTTTTGAAGTTAAACAAACTGAGGAAGGCGGTCAACAGCGGATTCAATTCGGCATTCAGGATTCGGGCCCAGGGCTTTCAGAGGACGATATTAAAAATCTCTTTCAGAAATTCAACAGCAGTCTCAACGCGTCTGAAGGCGAGCGCGGTACCGGACTGGGGCTAACCATCGCCAAAGAAATCGTGGAACTTCACAAAGGAAAAATCTGGGCCCAAAATGGCGAGGCCCGGGGCGCGTATTTCGGTTTCTGGGTTCCCAAGGATAAGGCAAAATCGGAGCAGCCCGCTCCCCCGCAGATTAAAGCCGCGTAACTTCCGAATATTCTTCCAGCACCAACGGCTGAATAAACCCTTCATACCCCGCTCTTGAAGGATGCTTCTTGGTACGAAAAAGTTTTTTCCCGCGCGTTTTTCTGAGCAGATCCATCACAAACGATTTTCTTTCTTCAAAAGGGTTCGCGCAGCCCCAGCCGACGATAATAATCTCCGACTCCTGGAAGGCTTTTTTAATCGCGGAATCGTTAAGAGGGCCGATTTCATGCGGAAGACCGTTGAACTGATGGGTTTGGATGTAAGCGAATTGATTCACGACAATCAGCCGGCGCACACCTTTGAACTCAGGAAGACCCCGCTGAAGCACGACCCTTTCCATGAACTGAACCGAACGGTCCGCGATTTCTTCGTTCGCATAGCTGGGGTTCATCATGATAACGCAGGCGGTTTTTCCATTAGCTGCCGCGTCTTTCAAATCAATCACAAGGCGATAGCGGTATTTGCGGCAGTCTGAAAAAACCGCTTTGACCCGGGTCCCTTCAATATGTCTATAAACCATGCCCTATAGTAACTTAAGGCATTTGCTTTAGCTAGCATTGGATATCAAGAATGCGATATTACACTTATTCATAAACTACCACTTGTAGATAGCGTTTTCGAAAGGTACCTTTTTTCTATTACCATCTGGAACGTCCGGAGGCTAAAAAAATGATAAGAAATAGAGCATTTAAAACTGTTAGCTGGGCCCTGGTTTTCGCACTCATTCTGCCTCATTCTCTTCACGCTGAAGATTTCATGAATTCTTACTCGGAAGCCACAAACCGCGCCCAGTCCGCTCCGAGCACTAAAGATACGACCCCCGTGCGGTCAAATTTGAAAACGACTCCGCCTCCGGCCCAAAGCACAGAGCCGCCGGCCAACCCGCTGACACCGGCAACTCCACCGCCTTCATCTTCACCTTCGTCTCCGGCGACACCGCCGATTCCGAATAATGGCGGATCAAACAATGCCCCTGCTCAACCGGGCAGCAATATTTCGAACACGCCTTCCAGTTCCGCTGTTACATCCGGATATGTGAACAACAATGGAAATCTGGTCCCTTCAGGAGTCGACACAACTCCCGGCTCAGCTGAGAATCCTTCATTATCCGTACCGGGGCAAACGATTCAAACCAGCCCGTTTGTCATCGGACTTAACGGAAATTTTCAAGACCCTTTAAACGCGGCTCCCGGGTACAACCTGAGTGAAGCTTATGACCCGACTCCTGAACTAATGAATGTTTCTTTTCAGGATCCGCCGGAAGGCTACCAGTACCAGAATGGCCAGCTCGTTCCAATTATTAATCCTTATCCGAATCAGTTTCCTACACCAACGCCTCCGGAGGGCTATCATTACGAACCCGTGATCACCCCGGGACAGCCTGCTGGCAGTCAATTGGTTGCAAACACAACTCCGCCGGCTCTATCTTCCGAAGGAATCAATCCCATCAACGAATCAGACCCTTCTGCCGTCACGTCTGAGCCTAATGATCCTCAAACTATTCTAGAACCGGGAACTGTCATTGAACCCGTGCAGTCTGAACCGGAAGAAATCGAAGAAATTACCGAAATCCGGGTTGATTACCGCGAAGACATGGTTGATCATCTTGGCGAACTGGTTATTGATTTTGAAGATGACCTGGCTACCGGCGCGGTCCGCACCTTCGTCTGGGTCACAGGGGTTGTCACAAGCACCAAGGTTTACGATCAGCACGGCAATCTCCTGCGCGTGGAACCGGGTCGGCTCGATTGCTCACAGCCGGATTCCAGCTGTGAAATGCTTTTTATTGATAAAGATTATCCGCGGACAGATGATCCGATGAATCACATCCTGCACAGCTTCAAACTCCTGCGGCTTGATAAAAGTATGGTTGAGTCCTCCGCGGGCGTACAGAACGGGACGATCAGTTTCGTGACAGACGCCAACAAAACCTATCGCCTGGATAATTATGACGCGGGTGTCAGCACCACCGTCAACACCCCCGGTTTTTATTTGTATGAATACCAAAGCGCGCCCAACTCACTGGAACGCAGAATTTATCAAAACATTCACGCGAGCCGGAGCGGGACCCCCGCCATGGGTGTTTATAAAATTCAGTACAATCTGGCGGACTCAAACACCAACATTTCCGGTGTATGGCTCCAGAAACAGATCGGCGGCGCCATCGGCGATCCGCGCTTTACCTTTGAACCCAACGTCAATCGTTATGTAACGCGGGCATTACCGCCGGCCAACGATCCTGAAATCCCCATTGGGAATTCGATTGATAATTTTATTCAGGAAGTTACCGTAACTTACCCGATAGGCCCGTTGAGTGCCGGGCAAGTTGTAACCTATAGAGTCGTCATGCCGCAAAAGTCGATCGACACGACCTTCACCGTTCCCGCGGGCCCTCAAGCTCCGCAAGCCGCTCTTAAAGGCGGTATAGCCGTTGACCAGGACCTGATTAAGTGGTTCGACGTATTTCCTGAAGATTCAACACTCCGGCAGGGGTTCAGAATGGACTTTAAACGAGAGGGTGCTCCAACCCGAATGGGAGAATTCACATTGATTGACCTTCCCATGCAGGTAGTCAGCGGTACCGTCAACACCGTTCCTCAATACGCGAATTACTACGCGCTGAATTTTTTGAGAGGCAGGAGAAACAACCGCAGAAACGGCGGCCGGGGCGGAAGAAAAAGTTAAATCTAGTTCTTTTTAAGTTCGGCGGCGAGCTGAGCGACGGTTTCCTTGGCGGAACCGAACAGCATCATGGTCTTGGAATTGTAGAATAATTCGTTTTCAATACCCGCGAAGCCGGTAGCCATCCCGCGCTTGAGGAAAAGAATCTGGCGGGCTTTGTCGACTTCAATGATCGGCATGCCGTAAATCGGACTTCCAGGATTGGTCTTGGCAGCGGGATTGACCACATCGTTAGCACCAATAACCACGACAATATCCACCTGGTTCATTTCCGGATTGATTTCATCCATTTCAATCAAATTATCGTAGGGAATGTCCGCTTCCGCCAACAGCACGTTCATATGCCCCGGCATACGGCCCGCGACCGGATGAATCGCGAACTTCACGTCAATTCCTCTTTTGGTCAAATGATCATAAAGTTCGCGGACTTTGTGCTGAGCCTGCGCCACGGCCATACCATAGCCTGGCACAATCACGACTTTTTCCGCTTCTTTTAAGTATTCCGCGGCTTCTTCAGCCGTAACTGACCGGACTGTCTTTTCTTCTTCCTTACCCGCCGCGCTTTTCTTGACCTGCCCAAAGCCGCCGAACAGCACGTTTGTAAACGAACGGTTCATGGCTTTGCACATAATAATGGAGAGAATTAAACCGCTGGCACCATCCAACGCGCCCGCGATAATCAAAAGAGGGTTGCTTAGCACAAAGCCCATCGCGACAGCGGAAAGACCCGCGTAAGAATTTAAAAGAGAAATCACGGTCGGCATATCCGCGCCGCCAATCGGCATGACCAGCATCACGCCGAACATGGCCGCCAAAGCGGCAATTGCGAGAAGCATCCAGGTATTCGCGGGATTCAGGATCAGAAGCACGCCAAGTACCATCGCTGAGCTGATAACCGCCAGATTCACAATATTCTGACCGGGATAAGTTACCGGCCGGCCGGAAATCACTTCCTGCAGTTTAAGCGTGGCAATAATACTGCCCGTAAATGTCACACCGCCGAGCAGGACTTCAAACACAATGGCACCTGTGACAAACGGTGTCAGCTCATGCGAAGAAAACACGAAAAATTTACCGATACCCACAAGCGCGGCCGCGAGCGCGCCAAAAGCATGAGACAAAGCGGTTCTTTGAGGAACCGCGGTAATCGGAACCGCCGCAAGAGGAACACCGACCAGCGTGCCAAGCACCATCGCAATCACGATAGCGGTGTAATGATTAACATGAGGGCTGAACAGAGTTCCACCGACGGCCAGAACCATCGCGGCCACACCGGCATAAACACCTTTGCGGGCCGTCACAGGAGAATTCATCCAGCGTAAAGAAAGAATAAAAAGCGCGCCGGAAACGATATAGATCAGCTGAACGATCATGCTTTCTCCCCTTCAACCGTCTTGCGCTTCTTAAACATCTTGAGCATCCGGTCGGTAATGAGAAAGCCTGAAACGATGTTCGTCATGGAACAGAAAACCGCCGTCGCACCAAGAATCGTTCCTAATTTACTGGGATGTTCCGCGGAGCCGGCAAGCAGAATCGCGCCGACAATGCAGATCGCGCTGATCGCGTTGGTCAAAGACATCAGCGGTGTGTGCAAAAGAGGAGAAACTTTCTTGATCACGTCCAAACCGACAAATGTGGCCAGCATAAAAACCATCAGCCCGCTGATAAAAAATTCATTCATGATTTCAGCAGTCCTTTCACCCGCTCATTGACGACCTGGCCGCCGTGCGCCACGCACGCGCCTTTAATAATGTCGTCGTTGAAATCGAGGTTAAGCTTGCCTTCTTTAGTCACCAAAAGACCCAGAAGGTTCAAAATATTACGGGAATAAAGCTGGCTGGCATGAACCGGAAGCGTTGACGGCAAATTAACAGGCCCCACAATGCTGACACCGTTCGCGCCCACGGTTTCACCGGGCTTAGAACCTTCCACATTGCCGCCCTGCTCCGCGGCCATATCCACAATCACGGAACCTGGCTTCATGCGCGAGACCATTTCTTTCGTGACAAGCACCGGGGCCTTTTTGCCCGGCACCTGAGCAGTCGTGATCACCACATCAGAAACCGCGACGGTTTCCGCCAGCGCTTCCTGAAGTTTCTTCTTGGTTTCTTCGCTGACTTCTTTCGCGTAACCGCCTTCAGCCTTCGCGTCGACTTCCACTTTCGCTTCCACAAATTTCGCGCCCAAGCTCTGAACCTGCTCTTTAACTTCAGGGCGAATATCAAAAGCGCTGACCACCGCACCCAGCCGGCGGGCAGTCGCGATGGCCTGTAACCCGGCCACGCCGACACCAATCACTAAAACTTTCGCGGGCTGAACCGTTCCGGCCGCCGTCGTCAGCATGGGAAAATATTTTCCGATCACCATGGAAGCGGTCAAAACGGCTTTGTACCCGCCGATATTGGCCTGGGAAGAAAGCGCGTCCATGCTTTGCGCCCGGCTGGTGCGGGGAATCAGCTCCATACTGAAAGCCGTAACTCCGCGCTTGGCAAGTTCGGAAGAAATCGAAGGATCCGCGAGAGGATTGAGGAAACTGACATAAACCGCGCCCTGTTTCAGCTTGCCGATTTCGACTGCCGAAGGCACCGTCACTTTAATCACGATTTCAGAGGAAAGGGCTTCGTCGGCGGAAACCATGGAAGCGCCGGCTTTTTCATAATCCGCGTCGGTGAAAAAGGCTTTGGAACCGGCTCCGCGTTCTATTTGAATTTTATGGCCGGCCTTAATCAGCTTGGCAACTGTTTCCGGAACCAACGCGACCCGGGTCTCCCCCGCCGCGCTTTCTTTCGGCACTCCAATAATCATGAATTCCCTTTCTTGAATAAATACAGCTCAATCATAGAGATCAGAAACGTCATTTCAAGTCTTTTTCTTAACCTACCGTCTTCCGAACCGCGAAAATGGAGTGCCTTTTCTTACCAAACCCCTTCTGAAGGGTCAGACTGAAGCCGTTGGCCCGAAGGGCGCGTTTGAGCTCCCCTTTACTCGCGTAAGTGGAAATAAAACAAGGCTGCGCGGAAGCACGCGTAAAAAAGCGGGTCAAAAATTCTTCCGTCCAAAGCTGAGGGCTGGTATTACTGCTGAAAGGGTCAAATAAAATCGCGTGAGCCGGCGTAAGCACAGCTTCCTCAACCGGTCCTTCAAGGCGGAGTTTTCTATGATTTAAAAGCTCCAGCAGGAGTTTCTTAACCTCCGCCGTGCTTCTTTCGTATTTATGAGAATAGAGCCCGGCAATCTGATCGTAGAGCGGGGTTAAGGAAACAGGTTTATCCTTTAACCAGTCCGTAAAAGCTTCCCGCAAAGGTTCCACGGATTCGTAACTGGCGATCAGTTCCGGCGCACGGTCATGTTTCAAAGACTCAAACCCGATGAGCATTTCATTGTAGGCAAGCCCCAAACCGAGAGAAAGAAAAATAGGGTTTTGAACCGTGTTGAAAGCTTTTTCAATCGTGGGCTGATAGATGTACTGGGTTTCAGTAAACGCGCCTTCCCAGGCGTGCATATGCTCCCAAGTGGGCGGGAGACAAAGCGTTGGGCTTCCATCATCCGTCACAACATGTTTATATTCAAATGCCGGCATCAGGAAGCCGGAGAAGGCGCTATTTGCTCCCGAAGGTATTCGGCAAGCTTCGCGGAAGCAAGCGGGGTCAAATGCACGCTGTCCGCGGAAATCGCCGTTTGCCCAAACTCAACGGCAAGCTTCCGGCAAGGCTCCGTGAGATCCACCGTTTTAAAACCCAATTCATCGAAATTTTTCTTCAAAAATTCATGCAGCGGGCCGAGCGGGTATTTTTGCATTTCTGAAATCAGCGGGAAAATAACCACCGTTACCTGAAAATGATTTTCCTCTGCCAGTTTTTTAAGCTTCTGAAAAGCCCGGGCGCAAGCCTTCCATTGGGATTTATAGATAATCTGCTCATTGCGGAAGCCGATTTCACGCATATCAAAATCCAGAGACCCGGCGGAAGTTCCCAACTCGCGCGCCTTTTCTTCTATTTGCTTTTCCAATCCGGCATATTCGCTGTCCGGTTCATCGCGGTTAGCTTCGGCTTTTTTCTCGACGTATTCATTTAAGAGCGGAGTCCCCTGTAAAAACGTGGCTCTTTTCTGCAAATGAAATTGACGGTCGAGCAATTTCAGCAGGCGGGAATGAGAAAAAAGCCAAGCCAAAACTTCCTGAAAAGGATTGCCTGCTTTCCCCGTAATATTAGCCGTAAACCCGGACCAAAAAGTTTCGAGCTCCCAGGAAGCGTACCGCATATCATTCAGCGTAAAGCCCAGGATAACGGTTTCGGGGCCGTACTTGAGCCCTTTGGTTTTGAGAAACTCCACTTCCTGCGCGGTGTCGTAGCCGGAAACTCCCAGGTTTAAAACTTCAGCCTTAACCCCATGCTTCAAAAATTCCGCTTCGAGTTTTTTGGGAAGCGCGTCTTCCCTTCTCACTCCATATCCATAAACCACGGAATCCCCCAAAAAAACCATACGGGCGGTATCAGCCGGTTTCTCAACAGAATAATCCCGGTCGCGAAATCCATCCGCGTTAACCTGGTGCAAAATCCCATCGGCGGAAACCGACTGAGCCCCGGGAGACGGCTCATAAATCAAAACGGGATTTTGGCTCAGCTGGTGAATGGTTACTGACGCGGGAGCGGGAGCCGGGAAAAGAACGCGGACCGCGAATTCAGAAAGGGCCACAGCGGTAATTAAAGAAATTAAAAACAACGCGAGGTTGGGAAACCAAATAGAAGTTTTAGTCTGAATTTTATGAGTTTCAGGCATTCAAAAACCGAATAGGCTTTGGGTTCTTAAAGATAAGGAAATGGTGGGGAGTAGTGGATTCGAACCACTGAAGGCGTTAGCCAACAGATTTACAGTCTGTCCCCTTTGGCCGCTTGGGTAACTCCCCGAGCCGGACGGAATTTCACCAAGATTCCGCCGGATCGCACTTGCGTATCACCGCAAGCGCGAAATAAAAAGCATCATCCATTCAAATCAGCTGGTGGAGGGATTTGAACCCCCGACATGCTGTTTACAAAACAGCTGCTCTACCAACTGAGCTACACCAGCATGAAGTAACGTAAATTGTAACCACTTCGCGGCGTCCCGTGGGAAGCCAGCAATGAAAGGTCAGGCATTGTACCTAAAAACTCTTTAAAAATAAAGGAGGAGATTACCGCGCGTTTTTAAAGCTTCCCAGAGCCTCTAAATGCGAGGCAATACATTTGGGGAGCTCCCGCAAATTGTAACCGCCTTCGAGAAGGGAAATGATCCGGCCGGCGGAAAACCGGTCCGCGATTTCCATCATACGCAGGGTCATCCAGCCAAAAAATTCCGTAGTCAACCCCATGCGCGCCAGAGGGTCACGCTCATGAGCGTCAAAACCGGCTGAAATTAAAACCGCGTCAGGTTTAAAATCTTTGATCTTCGGTATGACTTTTTCCGTGAATGCTTTTTCATAATCTTTGTCTCCGGAACCCGCTTCCATTGGGCAATTCAAAGTCGCGCCTTTCCCCCGCCCTACACCAGTTTCCCAGGCCGCGCCCGTCCCAGGGTAAAACGGATATTGATGCAAGCTTACATATAAAACCGATGGGTCATCTTCAAAAGTGTGCTGGGTGCCGTTGCCGTGATGCACATCCCAATCAAGGATCACGATCTTATCGAGACCATGCTTTTTCTGCAGGTAGCGGGCCGTGACCGCGACGTTATTAAAAAGACAGAATCCCATCGCTTCATCCCGCTCCGCGTGATGGCCGGGCGGGCGCAAAAGCGCGAAGCCGTTTTGAATTTCTTTTTTCATAACTTTGTCCGCCAGTTCCAAAGCTCCGCCGGCGGCAAGAAGCGCGATCTCGAAAGAATTTTCTCCGATTCCGACATCGGGGGTATCCAGATAGGGCTGGCCGGACTTGCAGATTTCCAGCGCGTGTTTCATGTAAGTGATGCCGTGAATAGTCTGAATCCATTCGAGTTCAGCGCTCCGGGGAGACAAAAATTTCATCTTTTCAAACCACGGCAGAGTCTTAAGATATTTCAGGCTTTCGGAAAGCCGCTCCGGGCACTCAGGGTGTCCGGGGCCGGTGTCATGCTCAAGGTAGCGCGGGTCGAATAAAAATCCAGTACTCATGAATTTTTAATTATACTAGAGAAATCATGAATTCCCCATTTTCAAAACGCACGGAAGGTTGGAGCCCGGAGCTCAACCCACTCTCAGTTAAATTAACTCAACTTCGCGCGGGCGGAAAAAAAATCCTGGATCTGACGGTTTCCAACCCGACGCTTTGCGGGTTTAGCCTCCCAGACCTAAGCGCGCTCAGCCACCCCAAAAATCATCTCTACGAACCTGACGCGCGCGGTCTCCTGGAAGCCCGCCAGGCGGTCTGCCGGTATTACCAGGACTTTCATAAAATCCATGTTGAGGAAACCCAGGTTTTCATCACCGCCAACACCAGCGAAGCCTATTCTTTTGTGTTCAGGCTTTTAGCGGATCCCGGAGATACCATTCTCGCGCCCCGGCCCAGCTACCCCTTGCTTCATTACCTGGCCGGGCTTCACGACCTGCGCCTGATTCACGAAGCCGGCAGTCAGCCTCCCCGCGCGATCCTTCTGGTAAATCCCAACAACCCGACGGGAAAATATGCGAGAGTTCCCAAAGCCGGTCTCCCGCTGATTGTGGACGAAGTCTTTCTGGATTACAGCTTTGCCGGAAATCCGGAAAGTTTCGCGGGCCGGCAGGATTCCCTTTGCTTCACCCTGAGCGGTATTTCCAAAATTCTGGGCCTGCCTCAAATGAAAATTTCATGGATTATCGTGAGCGGGCCGGAAAATCTAAAAAAGGAAGCCCTTCACAGGCTTGAAATCATCGCGGACACTTACCTTTCCGCTTCCGCGCCAAGTCAGCACGCTCTGCCGAAGTGGCTTGAACAGACCGGGAAAATTCAGACTGAAATCAAAACACGCCTCAAAACAAATCTGGAAACCGCTAAACGAATCTTCGCGCGGTCAAAAGCAAGGCTGATCGAACCTGAAGGCGGTTGGTACACGACTCTTGAAATGCCGGAGAGCCGGACGGACGAAGAGTGGGCACTGCGCCTGCTCGAAACCGCGGGCACGCTGACGCACCCTGGTTATTTATTCGATTTTGAAGAAGAAAAATTTTTAGTTTTAAGCCTGTTGGGTTTGCCGGAAGAATTTGAAGAAGGGTGCCGGCGAATCACGGCAGAATGTTTTTAACGAAGACTGAAGACTTTCTGTTTTGATTTGTGCCCCGACACAAGCTCCAGCGAAGATTTCGGAACCCCCAGAAAACCCGCCAGCTCGCGAAGAACGGCCGTATTGGCCCTGCCTTCGTCCGGCGGTTCCTTCACCCAGATTTTAAAATGAGTTGGGTCAATCCGCTCAACGCGGTTTTCTCTGGCCGAAGGTTTAGCGGTAATGAAAATTTTCTGCCCGGGCATGGCCGGTTAAAACGTAACGCCCTGCTTCAGGGGAGGATATTTCTGATCTTTATCCGAAAGGATGTAGTCCATTTTAGGCCATGCGATCTGAATGTCCGGATCATTCCAAATAATTCCGCGCTCATCTTTCGGGGAGTAAAACGCGGAGACCTTATAATGAAATTCACAGGCATCCGTCAGAGAGCAAAACCCATGCGCGAACCCCGCGGGGACATAAAACCATTGGATTTTTGAACCGCTTAAAATCACACTGACATACTTGCCGAATGTTTTCGAGTTTTTGCGCAAATCCACGGCCACATCGTAAACTTCACCGGCCGTAACCCGGACCAGCTTGGCCTGAGCGGCTGGCGGAATCTGATAGTGAAGCCCCCGGAGAACCCCCTTGGAAGAACGGCTGCAGTTATCCTGAACGAAACGCTCATGGATGCCGTTTTGGGCAAACTCATCTTCACGGTAGCTCTCGTAAAAATAGCCCCTTGAATCCGGGTAAACCTTAGGCTCAATCAGCTTCACTTCGGGAATTTCTAATGGAATAAATTTCATCATGAAGGCCGATTCTATATAAAACCCCCCGTTCGGGCAAGGCCGGAAACAGAAAAACAACATTTGTATTCCAAAAATGGAGCGTTTATAATGCTCGCCAATGAAGATCCAAGCCCCTTCAAAGACTTCTAAAAATATTTTAGGCCCCATTTTTCTGGCTCTTATCGCGCTCAGCGCCATTGGAGCCATTCTCATTACCGCGCTTTATTCTCAAACCTCATCGCTGACAACCCTTTTTGAAGTTCAAAGCTATGCCGGTAAAGTGGAAGTTTCCAAAGACGGGTCGGTCTGGGCCGCTCCCTCACCAGGTCAAGCCCTCGAACTTTACAGCTGGGTCAAAACCGGCCCCAACGGTGAAATGGATATGCGTTTCGGAAAAGCGACTTTCGCCCGCGTTAAAGAAAATGCCCTATTCCAGATTCAAAACCCTCAGGTTTTCGCCAAAGCGGCTATCCGCGTTCACCTTGAAAAAGGAACCTTACTTGTACTGAACCGCGCGGATGAAATTGAAATTTCAACTCCTCGCGCGCTTGGAGGTAAAACCAATGAAGGGTTTTTCTATGACCTGACTTCCATCAAATTCGTGACTTCTTCTCAAAACGCGACTTACCTGGTTTCCTCGAATCCCGAAAAATCCGATTATGAAGTCAGTGTTCTGCGCGGAGAAGTCACGGTAAGACCCGGTATTCCCTACAAGACCATCAATCTTGGGGCCCTTGAGAGCATCGCTGGGGGCGGGCTGGACAAGAAAGCGATTTCAGAAGCCGCGTGGAAACGCGGCCGTGAGGCTTATGAATTAAATCCCAAAAGCGCGGCCAATGAAGCGGCGCAGATTGACCTGGCTAAAAAGTCCGGCAATTTTTTTGAATATGTTTTTGATCACGGCACCTTCTACCAGGAAAAGTGGGGCTGGTGCACCCGTGAATTTATCGTGCCTGACGCAGTCAATGAACCGGTTTATCTCGAAGCCGGCTATGACGTTTTCCCCAAAGGTTCCTGGGTCGGCATTTATTTTAAGACCCGAAACCTCAACATGGCCAAGTTCAAGGCGCTGAAGATTGACGCCCGCCGGGTTTCGGAGAAAGCCTATCCTGAATACATCCGCATTGAGCTGAAATCGCGTTATCAGGTTGTCCGGTCTTTTGCGATCAAAATGCTTCGTGACGATTGGCAAACCGTTGAATTTCCCTTTTCTTTTAATAAAGAAACCCCCATCACTGAAGTCACAATGCTTTTTTCCAATGATAAGGTCGGAGATAACAAATCCGGCGCGGCTGCTTTTAAAAACTTTGTCTTAGTTCCTTCAGAGAACGGCACTCTGCCGACTCCTCCGGCGGCGCAAGCCCCGGCTCCAGCAGTTTAATCTCTAGACTTTTAAGGCAGGAAATTTCTCAGCAAAAGCCTTTTTGATTTCGGGCTTGTTGCCGAACACTTCGGTAAGGGCTTCAGGATTTTTACCGCTCAGCTTCCGGTACACGTCAAGCGCGTCGGCGGAATCCCCTTTCAGCCAGTAGGACCAGGCTAAGTGCCTGAGAGCTTTCGGATCGTCGGGATGAATCGCGAGCGCCTTTTCGGCAAAACGGATGCGGTTATCGTAACGGCTTCCAAAGTAGCTGACCATTTTCAAATCCGCGGAAAACAAAAGCTCATCATCCACCCCAAGTTCTTTGGCAATCACATCAAAAGAACGTTCCTGGTCAAAATGCCATTCGGAAAGCGGAGCGATCCAGTTTTTTTCAGCAATCGTTTGCGCGAGCGCGCGGCCCAGAAGCGCGTGACCTTTAATCGATAAATGAACGTTATCTTCAATTACAGGTTCTCCCAAAATTCCGCCGGGCGCTTCGGAAATAACGGCTTTTTCCGTGTCCACGACGGTAATGCCCTTCTCTCTCATTTGATCAAATAATTCCAGAGAATCCGCGGTGGCGCGAACCTTGATCCCGTCAAAATCACGGGCTTCTTCAAATAATTTTTTCGCCTTCTCGAGTTCACCTTGACGAAAATAGAGAGTCGCCAGCTGGAAATTTAAATCCGCGTAAGTTGTATCAATCGCGTACGCCCGCTCAAAAAAAGTCACGGCATCAGAGACAAGCCCTGAAGCCTGCGCCTTTTTCCCCTGCTCATAAGCTTCAGAAAAACGGGTTTCATCTTCAGGTGATAAAGGTTTCAGATGGAGCGAAACGAAAGGTGAGAAATCCTTGAGGTTCCCGGCAGGCTTGCAGAAAATAAGCGCGATCCCCCTGGAAGAAACCAGTTCCGTGATTTTCTCGAGATTCTGTTTAAAAAACTCAATGTTTTCCCGGTAAGCTTCCGAATTATTGGGAAAAATATTTTCAGGCCCAAATCCCCAGGGATCGCTTTCGATGACCTTATATTCGATGCTGTCTTCTTCCTCCGCGTCTTTCTTCGATTTTATCCGCTGAGCAATCGCGAACCGGTAAATCAACGAAAAGAACCGGCTTTCCTGAAGCTGGCGGCGCCAGAACGCGGAGGATTTATTCTCTTTAGCCAGAACCTCTTTTTTCCGGTCCCCGGGAAGAAAAGTATTGTGACCCATATAAAAAATCGTCAGGTCAGGCTTGTAGTCAAGCGTCGCTCGGACCGCTTCGGAGGTCCGGAAACTCCCCTGCCCCATGCGCCCAAAATTCACGACTTTGATATTTTTTCCGGGAAGAAAATCGTGCAGATAAACTTCAAGCCACCTCGCAGGATTGGAAAATGGCCAATAATGAGACCCGTGAATGGAGGATTCCCCGTAAAGAAAAACCCGGAATTCTCCCGCAGGTTTGGACGCGCTCAAATGATTGCGGATGATAACAGCTTCGGTGAAACGTGACGCCCCGCGGGGCATTCCAAGAATTCTACAGCCGGCTTCGAGAACCAGAAGAAGAACAACTGTGGCTAAAAGTGCCTGAAGAACGGAAACCGTGATTTTTTTAATCATTGGGGCAATATATCCGGTTTGTAAGTTTTAGACAAGGCTGGAAACCAGGCTGATGTCGCGAGGGCGGATATGCGCCCAGCGGTCTTCCTGCCGGGTGCGGGGGAAAATCTGAGTAACCGGCAGCCCGTGGCTTTGGGCGAGTTCACGGGCCAGATCAAAACGGCTTTGAACCTGAGAGCCCGCTATATGAAAAATACCGGTTTCCTCACCCAAGCATAGGCGCAGGACTTCCGAAGCGAAATCTTCGGCCCGAATCGGGCTTCGCCACTCATCCGTGAAATAATGAGTGGGCTTGCCGGCTTTAATCCGGTGAAAAAGAAAATCGCGCGGGCCCTTATTGCCCTGCAGGCTTTGACCAATCACAAGCCCCGGGCGGATGATCATCCATGAAAGACCCGAGCTTTTCACAAGCTCTTCAGCCTCCAGCTTGGTGCGCCCATAAACATGCTTGGGCGAGGGCTCATCAGCTTCACTGTAACTCCCCCGGTCACCGCTAAAAATATGATCGGTGGAAATATAAACAAATTTCCGAAGGCTGGAAGACTTCTTCGCGGTTTCCAGAAGCACCCGCGTGCCCTCCACGTTGATCCGGCGGGCCATTTCCGGCATTTCCTCGCACAAATCCAAATCACACATAGCCCAGGCGTGAACTAAAACCTCAGGTTGTTTTTCTTCCAGTAAGCGGGAAATCTCTTCGGGCCGGTCAGGATTGATTTGAAAAAAATCCCCGTCTTTAAATTCGGAATGGAATTTTCGGAAGGTGCCCGTCACCCGGTGGGCCTGGCTGAATTTTTTATACAGATTCCAGCCGATCAGGCCGTTGAGGCCGGTCAAAAGCAAGCGGGGTTTCGTCATGCGGTGCAGTATAACGGAAACCGGGGTTTAAAACGCTGATATTTTCTTTTTGAACTCTGTTCGCCCGCCGTTATAATGTCTGGCCATGAGCGAACCTGAAATACAGCTTCTTCAATTTTTAATCTGCAAGGACTTCGTCCCGGGACAAAATGACTGCTACCAGGCCGACCTGGTTCACAGCAATATTTATGTTCCGAAATTCCCTTATTCTTTTCAGAAGACTTTCGCGGTGACCTGCTGGAGGAAGGACAAGAAATTTCACAAAGAGGTCATTGAGTACTCGACCGACTACGGGGCGTCAACCAAAAGCCCTCACATGGACATCGAACCTGTGACCAACAGCGTCTTTTTCCGCTGGCACAAGCATCAGTTTCCGACCGACTTTATCATTGAGAAGCCCACGCTCCTGACGGTGCGTGTCGTGCTGGACTGGAAAGTTAAATTCGAGTCCTACATCATGATCGAACAGCTTCCCTGAAGTTAGCCCGCCAGAACTTCCGGATTTTTAATCAATTTCAAAATAACGTCTTTTTCAAAACGCCATTGCCGGCCGATTTTGGCGCCGGGAATCACCCCTTGATTAGCGAGTCTCAGCACCGTCATCTCTGAAAGGCGGAGGTAACCGGCAATATCCTTGACGGTTAAAATTGAACAATTCGGATCCTGGGCATTCATAAAACCTCCGTTTTCAGGCGCTTTGAATAAACGCCGGAAGTGAAAAAATCAGCAGATTCGTTTCCTTGAACTGATGCGGATTATAAAATTCATACATCTTCGTTCCGTCCAGGGTGAACGATTCGTGCTGACGAAGCCTGCATTCCCGGCCTGAAACCGTCACCAGCAAATCTCCCTCCAGGACTAAATAGTAAATAAAATCCGCTTTGGGAGTTTCGGGAGCCGGCAATGTTTTTTGCGGATCAATCTGAAGGGTTCCGATAAAGCAGGTTCCCGGTTTTTCTAAAACCGAACCGAAGCGGTAGCCCTTCCCCGAATCCACTTTAAAATGGGGCATATTCAGCTGGGTGCGGTCCGTTAAAGAATCCTGATTCGCCCCGCTGAAACGCGCGAGCATTTCATAAATCCTCATTCCAAACGCGCCTGAAATCATTTCAAGATCGCTGAGCGACAATTCCCCCCAAGGCTTCTGTTCTAATCTGACCAGCCTCGTCCTTTCCATCCCGATCTTTTCGGCGAGCTGTTTCTGGCTCAACCCTTTCTGGGACCGGAGAATTTTGATCGGTGAAAGCCGGCCTAACTGCTGGGCAAGCGGATCTGCTCCCTGCGAGTTTCCTGCTTTAGCGGTGCCAGTGGACATTGTGATGATCTCCTTTAGAATCGTTTTTTGAAGCATCACAAGAATAATCCCGGAACCTGAGACCGACAATTGAAAACCTTCTCCGAACAGCCTGAATAATTCTAATAAGAGATTAAAAACTATTACTATTAGACTATTATTCGTAAATTTATAACATTAAACGACTTAAGAGATAGATTAAACCAGGTCAAGCGGTCTTTAAAGTGAGGCTTTCGGAAGACTTTAAGGCAGAATCAAAAAAGCGGACGTCTTCTTCGCCCGTAAAGCGGACATCTTTTAAAACGGAAAGGATTTTCTCGGTACGCGCTGAAAAATTTTCGAGTGAAAATTTACGGCTCCGGGCAAGCTGAGCCCCATTGTCTTCAAAATTGAGGCCGGCCGCGGCCGCACGGACCTCCGTTTTTTCGAGGCCCGGCACAGCCCGAACCGTCGTCTTGATCCGGTAAATAATCGCTCCAAGGTCCTCAGGCCTGACCCCGATGAAAAGCACGCCGATCTTATTTGATTCGAGAATGCAAACGGCGTCCGCGAGGCGGAAAAGACTGCTGAAAACTTTTTTGATTTTTTTCTCATCGGCTTTTTTGAAATGAATTACTGTCAGCATTTCAGCCCACTCCGGATCGCGCGAACGCCGGTAAAGACTCTCCACACAGCGCCGGAAAAAGAATTCGGGCGGATAAAACGTTTCATCCTGCCCCATTTCCTCACCGCCATCAGTGCTGTTGAGCGCGAGGGACTCCTGCTCAAAATATACCAGGTACTGTTTAATGATCGCGGTTTCATCCGAAGCGGTTTCAGTCACGAAATCAGCCGGAGTTCCCATGACGACCTGATTCCGCCCATGGGCCTTGGCCTCATAAAGCGCCTTATCAGCTTCTTTAATAATCCGCATCATGCTTTTGACTAGAAACAATTTCTGATCCTGCTGACTGGCAAAATGCGCCTGGCGGACCTCCTGAGGAACAGGGGGCGCGATTCCCGAAACCCCGATACTTACAGTCAGGCGGATTTCACTTTTCTCAAGCTGAAGAGGAGAATTTTCAATGCTCTTGCGGATACGGTCACAGACCATCGCGGTTTCAGAAAGCGGAGTCGCGGGAAAAAGAATCACGAATTCTTCTCCGCCGAAACGGCAGGCCACGTCGTAAATCCGGGTGCTTTTTCGGATAATCTCTCCGATATGCCGGATACACCTGTCCCCGGCCGCGTGCCCGTAGCGGTCGTTAATCGATTTAAAATTATCAATATCCACCATGGCGACGCTTAAAAAGAGGTCTTCTTTTTTTCGGAACTGCAGAGAAAGCTCCTGAATGAACCGGTTGAAAAAATACCTCCGTAATTTTAGTCCGCTCAGCGGGTCCGTAGTCGCCAGCATGAAAAGATCATTTCTCTGCCTGAAAGTACGCCCCCGTAAACGGTCAAGACTGACGGATGTCGCGATAAAAACCACGACGATTCCGATCGACTGAAAAATGACGGAGTTCCGGGAAGCCGGGCTCAAAGACCCCATGAACAAATAAAGATACAAAGGCGCGTAAGCGCATAAAGCCGTAACCGTGTTTTTGGCGGGCGGAAGCGGAAATAAAACCATCATAATCCCGCCCATGAGCCCGACAGAAATCAGATAACTTTCAGCTTTCACCGAGCCATGAGCCATCAGAATCAACTGCAGAGAAAAGAACAAAGCCAGCGACCAAACGCAGATAAGGTGCCAGGAACCTTTCCATTCTTTTTTGAAGGCTGTATAAAAAAGCAGGGCCAACGGAAGAAGCATCGCCCGGAAACCCAGGAAAGCGAAACCCTTTGCGGGAGCGGCCGCCCAGTCATAAATATTGCAGATCAGATAAAACGGAATAACGATAGGAAGGGCTATTTTAACGAAATTAGAGCGGACCTGCGTTTTGACTTCGTCTTCATAACGAATCATAGATGGTTTATCGGCCGTTTAAGAACCTTATTAAGTAAGTTTAACATACGGCCATTAACCCTATCCCCCTTCTTGCCGAAATATACCCATGCCCCGAATACAGCCTAGAACCCTTTTTTACAGCCTGCTCGCGTTCGGCCACACCCTTTTCACCATGGTTTTCCCTCTAGTTTCAGTGCCTCTCGCGGTCTGGTTGAACAAGCGCAAGCTCTTTGACTCCTTTATCGCGCTCTTCGCGGTGCCTTTTTTCAGCATTGTGGCTTATTACTCCTATAAACGATGGAAGCTGATCAAACCCAACCGGCGTTGGGTGCTGGTCACCGCGGCCGCGCTTTACGCCGCCGCTTATATCCCGCTTGAGTATCACCCGGAACGGCTCCACATCCTGAATTTTTCATTTATGGGCGTTATCATGTATAAAACCTTTTCCCCTTTAATGAAACTTCGCTATGCCGTTGTGCTTTCATTAGCCTTTATTATTACCGTTGGCACGATTGATGAATTTCTTCAGCGCTGGGTCGTGGGCCGGTCCAGCACATTCCATGATGTCTCTCTCTGTATTGAAGGCGCTTTTCTGGGAGTCACGCTGGCGTGGATTTTTGATAAATACAGCCGGAAGGGCCGTTCATGAATGATCGAACGGGAATGAAAACCGCGGTGCTTGAAGCCCGAAAAAATCTCAAGACCCTGCACGGCGGACCTTTTGGAGCCTGCGTCACTCGAAACGGAAAAATCGTCGCGATCGCCAGAAACACTGTCCTGAAAACCCAGGACCCGACCTGTCACGCCGAAATCAACGCCATCCGCCTGGCCAGCCGTAAGCTCGGCACTTTTGACCTTTCAAGCTGTGTCATTTACTCCACGACAGAGCCCTGCCCCATGTGCTTCAGCGCGATTCACTGGGCAAGGATCGGCAAGGTCGTTTACGGCACTACCACCAATGACGCCAAGCGGGCGGGCTTCAATGAGCTGAATATCGCGGACACGGTTTTGAAACGGCTGGGGAAAAGCAAGGTGAAGCTGGTACGAAGCAAACAGCTTGAGGAATGCCGGGAGCTTTTCAAAGCCTGGGCCAACCTGCCCCGCAAAAAATTCTACTGAGCTGATTTTAAACTAGAAAAAGAAGAAACTCTTTTTGTTGCGGTCACGCACGGCGTCGCAAGCCGGCGTGTTGATCCCCCGGCAGTTAATCTCATCAATCTTCGCCTGCTGACTGCGGGCAAAATCCTGTCTGCGCTGATTTTCATCTTTACGCGCCGCGGCCGCCTGATCCTGACTGATCTTGCCCGCCCGGATTCCCGCGATTAAATCATTCCGGCGTTTCTGCTCATCCGCGAAAAAATTAACCGCGTCCTGGCTGATCTTTTTAGTTTCATCCGTAAGCCCCGACCGGCTGTAGTAAACATTCTGATAACCCCGCGCGCTTTTCTGCCCCTCATAAACCACATCCGCGACAGGCGAGCCGTCGCTGGTTTTATAGAGCGGAGCGTTTTTTTCGGTAATTTCTCCGGGGTCGCCGGCCAAGCGGGAATAATTTTTAACGCTGACCGAGGGCTGAAAATCGGGGGCTTTTTCTTCGCGGGCTTGCGCGGGAGCGCAGAAAACAAGAAAACTTAAAAAGATAAGAGAAGCGAGGCGCATGGCCGGGTATTTTACACCCTTCAGCCGATCAGGCGCTGGATTTCTTCGTAGAGTTTTTCGAGGTTAAAAGGCTTTTGAAGGAAAGCGTCGCGCCCAATGCGCTCAGCTTCATCAATCACGTTTTGGTCCACGTAGCCGGTATTCACAATGATCTTGGTGGCCGGTGAGGTCGCCTTGCAGGCCTTAACCACGTTGAGACCCGACATATCCGGCAGTTTCATGTCGATTAAAATGACATCCGGCATGACCTTAGCAACCATGTCGATGCCGTCTTTGCCGGTGTCAGCAGTGTGGACCTCGAAACCTTCCTCTTCAAAAAACGATTTCACTTCTTCCACGATTCCGCTCTCGTCGTCAACGATCAGCAGTTTTTTCATCAGCTTGTCGCCTCAATTCTCAGGCTCCCGCCCGAATCTCCCAGCCCTTCTTCATACGCCGGGAGCGTAATGGTGAAGGTCGTGCCTTCGCCCACTTTACTGCGCACACGGATATCGCCTCCGTGCAGTTCAATAATGTACTTACACATATAAAGCCCCATGCCGGAACCACGGCCGGGCGGTTTGGTCGTAAACCCATAGTTGAAAATTTTCTTCATGACTTCTTCGGTCATACCACAGCCGTTATCCGTGAAATGCACGGCCACGTTGTGCTGGTTTTCAGGGTCCATTTCCGCCGTGACCCGAATGCGCCGGTTGCGCTTGCCCATCATGGCGTGATACGCGTTGATGAACAGGTTGAGGAAAACTTCCTGCAGGCGCTCCAGATCCCCGCGAATCAGGGGCACATTGCCCGGGATATCGAAATCGACTTCCGTGCCCGTGAGATTGTCGAGATAGGTTTGAAACTGCACCAGCGGAAGGGTTTCTTCCAGGATCAGTTTGAGCGACAAGGGTTCGAACTTTCCTTTTTCCGAGCGTTTCAAAAGACCTGTCAAAGTGTTCACGACGGCTTTGATACGGCCGATATTCTGCTCCATCTTCTGGAACAGCTCGAGAATCTCGCCCACGCGCAAGTCAGGGTTTTTCCGGTATTTCAGAATCGCGCGCGAAACATTCATGGAAAGAATCGTAAGCGGGTTGTTGACTTCATGGCCGACGGAAGCCGCCAAACGGCCGAGCGTGGCCATTTTCTGCTCATGGATCAGCTGAGCCTGGGTGTCTTGCAGTTGTTTGTTGGCAACTTCGGTTTCACGCAAAGCTTTCATCAGCAGATTGCGTGAATATTCCAACTGCTCGTTGATTTTTTCAAGCTGGCTGGACTTTTTAAGCGCTTCATCGAAAAGCTTGGCGTTTTCGATAGCGATGGCGGATTCCTGCGCCAGCGTGAAAAGCACGTTTAAATCTTCGCTGGTGTAATAATCGCCCGATTTTTTCTCGCCGATCAAAAGAATGTTTTGAAGCTCATGCCCCAGAAAACTGGGAACCGCGCAGGTCGTGGAAAGCTCTTGCATTGTGAGCAGAATCGCCTGAAAGTCATACTCATGGGGCTGTTCCCCTTTGATCTTTTTCTTGTTGCCCGCTTCCATATATTCGCGGATATGCTCCACATCCACCGCTTCTTTTTCACGCATGAGGTAGCGAATCATGGGGTTGGTGTCATCCAACCGGTATTCCAGAAAATTCTTGTCGAACCCGCGCTGAAAACTGAGCTCAAATTCACGGTCACGCCGGCGCATCAAAATCGCGGCGTTTTTTACCCGCATTCTCATGGTAATGAAATGAATGACCAGGCCCAACAGCTTATGCAGACTTTCAATCTTCGACATTCCCCGCGAAGCATCTTTGAGCAATTCCTGATAGTTATACTTTTTCTGGAAGAGGTATTTGTCGGTAAGATTAACCAAAAAATTACGAATTGAGTCATATCCTAAAACGATAACTATAAGACTTAATGCAAAGGCCCATGTCTTACCCAAACCAATTCTAGACAATCCCTCCTGAACTATAAAGGTCGCTGTAGTAAATACAGAAAAAACAAATGCAAGTAATCCAGCAAAAACCAGTGTCCGCTTGATGATTACATCAATACCTAATAATTGATGTCTAAAAATGGCATAACCCAAGATAATGGTGTAGATGGCGATACCCGAATTTAGATAGGGAGGAAAATTAATATTGTACCAAACGAGCCAATTTGTGGCACCACCCGCATAAGCAATAAGAGTCGCCCAAAAAATCCATTGATATTGCTTTTTTAATTTATCCGAAGATCGCAAGACACCCCATGCGTATAAAATATAAAAGCAAAAAATAACCTGGAGAAACCACCAGATAATGTAAACATGAAAAGTAGGCGCGGGGACCGGCCACAAACCGTAGGAATATTTTGTTATCCAGGAGCCATAAAACAATCCAAAAGCGGCAAAAGCAAAGAAGGAGTTGATTCCATGCACCAGAAGAATCAATTTCTCAAATTTCTTTTCAACTCTTAACACAGAAAAGCTGAACTGAACAAATGCACTATTAATAAGAACCACACCCACAATGCAAAGCTTGAAAAACAATTTCCCCATCTCGACATCAGATGAGCTTTGCCAAAGAAAATAGAAAAAAGCATAAAACGAAATGCAATAATCGAATGCGCAATAAGAAATATTTACAGGATTTTTTCTGCTTTTAACAAGCAAAAAAGTCCCAATAGAAACACAGGTAAAAAAGTTAATAAGGCTAATTAAACCAAATATTGTCACGGGTTATCTTCGAACCTATTTTCTCGCATAGCAAACATTGTTCATGTGCCATTTATCTCGATAAATAAATACGTCTTTAAACCCGAAAGACGCTAGCAATGAACGCCAGAAGTCGGGTTTTCGGTAGTATAAGATCCATTTTTCTCCTTTTGAAGTTGCCATAGCTTTTCTCATTAATTTTTTGGAATTAATTTTTTCATACGATGTAAAAATCAAAACCCCATCAGCTTCAAGGGAGTCAAAAATCTCTTTCATAAACCCCTCAACGATCTCATTATTAAAATATATAAAAAATCCTGACGCTATGACAACTTGAGGCCTCCAATTCCTTTTAACGGAAAACTCTCGAAGTTTCTTTAAACCAAATGCATCCGCTCTTAGAAATCGAATATTTTTTATATTTTCCTGTTTAATTACTTTGCGCCCCCAACTGACACAATCGCGTGATTTGTCGACGCAAATAGACTCAACAATCCCAGAATTATGCTCATTCCTAAACTCCCGCAAATATCTAGCTCCGCCAGAGGCTAAGTCTAAAACTCTTGTGGTTTTACCTAACAGCTTATTATTCTCGATTTCATTCCACAAAATGGATTTTATTTCATCTTTTCGATTTCTCGTGGCTTGGACGGCGGGCAGATTAAGCAACATCCGATCGATATATTTTCCAATAATTAGCTTACCTTGAGCTTTATTATTATAAATATGCTCAAAATTTATTCCGTTCTCAGCCCCCGTAACAACGAAACCATACCCCAAACGAGATAGCTTTAGGGCGTTTTTAACCAGAACCTTATAAAAAAAATCGTCAACGCCAACAGCAATTTTTTTTAACATTTCTCACTATTCTCAAAATTTCGCTTGTAAAGACTGTCTATAAATCCTAGAGTTTCCGCCTGAATAAGGTTCCAATTGTCATTCTGGAAATGATCTTTCGAATTTGTTATCACCAGCTTAGCTTCCACTTGGCCTTTGACTAAATCATAAAGAGCGTCGGTTTTAATTGGGGACATAACTTCATCCTCAAGACCACGAAAAAGAATCATAGGAACATTCAACTTTTTTGCATGCTCTAAAATATCTGGAGAAAATGCTATCTCTGAGAAAAATTCGCCCCAATTTTCAGACTTTAGCATCCCATATCTGTGAGCTACGCTCAACTCTCCTTCCGAAATTTCATTATTAATAAAACGATCTAAATCCCGGAGAGAATCCATAAATCCGTTTATTACTTCGGGCAAAACTCCTTTGGTCTTAAAAAAATCTTTAACCGGAACATTGTATCCGCTTTCGAACCAATATTTAAAAGAGTCTAAGAGTCTGGTAACAATTGTTATTAAACTTAACGATGTAATTTTAGGATTCTTAATTGAGGCAAGAGCGCTTATTAATGCACCGGTACTATGCCCCATAGCGCAAATGTTTTGAGGGTATTCAGCCCCATGATCGTTGTGCAATTTTTCTACTAATGCGCATAAATCTTCTACCGACCTTTCCAGCGTCCAGACCCCCTCAGTTCCGGCATGCCCTCTTAAGTCGTACGTGATAACCGCATAATTTTGTTCAGTAAAAATCTCTGTGTTTAACTTATATTGCCGAGAGCAGTACCCTAATCCATGGGTAAAAATTATCACCCCGCGACAACGGGACATATTTAAAGGTTTATATAGCTTTCCTTTAAGGGTAACATCTAATGATACCCACTCAAATCTTTCAAACCGCATTAACCGCCCCCGGTTCTTCAGTAATCTTCGCATGGGATTGGATAGAACTTTTGTTCAAAAAATCTTCCCACTTGTAAGTCACGCCAACAAAAAACTCATGCCCATAGGAAATATAGCTGCCGTCCACAGAGCCCCCAACGTTCTCACTAAGATCGTTATTAATATGCCGGCGAAGCCACAAACGCCCGAAATACGCGAAATCAAAACGAAAGTATTGATTGAAGTCATAACTCAAACCGGTACTCAATGCTACGCTGTTCGAGTCAGGTACTGCCGGAATGTAATGATCGGCCGGTATTGGCGTCCAATAAAATAGCCCACCGCCTCGAATAGTTATTTTATCGTTAAATCTCTTCAGCTTACGATTACCCCCCAAATGAAGAGAAAAACCATTATTGTAGTCTTTATCATTTTTCCCTAGCGCCGAAAGAATCGCGTCGTCGGCCGCGCTCACGTGGTCTGCGTTGATATAGAGCCGCTTATGGCTCGCCCACCGAGTAAACCCAAAATCGGTTTCAATGTTTGTTCTTTCGTTGGGTTTATAGTCATAGGCCCAGGTGAAGTTAAGGGGTAAATTGATCTTTCCATAACCGCCCGTTTCAAAATTTCCGCTGTTGGTAGAGTTTTCTACTTTAATCAGTCCCTTAAGCAAAATGGTTACAGGACTTCTAAAATAAAAGCCAAATTGATGCTTCTCAAAGGGCTTAGCCAAAACACCCATTTGCCATCCCCAACTGTTTCCTGAAAGATTTGCCCGCAATTGCCCGTCAGGTGTTCCCGCTCCAAAAACAGCCGAATTGGGATAAGCCGTAACATTGCCGAAATCAAAGATCCGATAATAAACAGGCCCGCCGCCGATAGAAAGCTTCTCATGCAATTTGATAGCAACAACCGGTTTAATTGTGTACATCTTCAGGTAATTAACATAGCCCGTGTAATGTACATACGCTTGATTCGAGTCATATTGATTGGCCAAACCGAAGGGAGAATCACTGCCAACACCGATAGCAACTCTATTTTGAAACATACCGGGATTAAGCGTTAGGTACCCCGTAGGAATGCCTATAAACTTTTGAGCGCTATAATGAGCGTCATCATTATTTGAATGCCTTGTGAATATATTAATAAAAGTAAAATTCTGCTGGTATTGCACTCCCTTGAGCTGGGTGATACCCGCTGGGTTATAGGAAATAGCCGCAGGTTCCGTAGCTTGTGCAACTACTGCGTTTGATTCGCCAAGAGACTGAGGACTAAAAGAAGCATTTTCAAACGCTCCTGAACCCACAGCAAAAACGGTTTGAGGCAGGATAAAAAAGGAGGCAAGAAGGACTAAAATCCAAGACTTTTTCATTAGAAGTCTCCCAATTTTGAGTGTGTTAGCCTCAATAAATATCGGCACTTAGATCAAATTCCTCAACAGCTGCGTTTAAACCCTAGTTTAAAGGTAGTACCTTCACCCAATGGGGAAAAAACGCTGATTTTCCCTTGGTTTTTTTCTATTAATTGCTTGGTAATGTAAAGCCCAAGGCCGGTTCCCTCATCTTTAGTCGTGTAAAAAGGCTCAAAAACCTGCTTTAAGCGGTTTTTAGGGATCCCCGGCCCGTTATCGGACACTTCCACATAGACTGAGCCATTTTGCTGGGAAGCTGAGATGGAGATTTTGCCAGGAGCATCGGTTAATTTAATCGCCTGGCAGGCGTTAACAATCAGGTTAAAGAAAATTTCTTCCCCCTGGCGGGCATCAAGGTGGACAGGCGAAAGATCGTCGGGGACATTTTGAATCAGCTGAATTTTCTCAAGTTCAATCTCATGGCTGACAAGAGGAAGCACACTTTTCAAAATTTCCTGAATTGAGGCCGTAGGCTTATCGCCCAAAACCTCGCCATTTTGCTTCGCAAAGACCGCGAATCTCCTCATAATATCCATAGCCCGGGAAGAATGCTCCTCAACTTTTCCCATCATTTCTCTGGCTTTTTCAACCGCTTGCTGGGAGTTGGAATAAACTCCGTCTTGAAGGTTCGCTATAAATGACCCGGCCAATCCGCGAATAACATATAGAGGGTTACGGATTTCATGGTTGATACTTGCGGCCAAAGTCCCAATCGCCGCTAATTTGTCTTTTTGCGCCGCTTCGGCAATTTGAACCAGGTCAAAAGCACGGTGGCGAATCATGGCGTAAGCCAAAAGAATTTGCCAGATCGGCATGACGATAAGATTGTATTGAGGGAAATTAATCCCATACACCGGTAAAAAGGAAAGTGACCCCGCGGTGAAGCCATAAAGAGAAGCAAAACCAACCAATGTAAAATCCCTTCTCTTTTCAGCCGAAACACCCCGTTTAACCGCAAGATAAAAAACCCAAAATGAATACAAAATAATAACTGCAAAAAAAATAGTGAAAGCAACGTAAGCAGGACCCGGGATCGGATAATGACTGATCCCAACCATTTTATGAAACCCCGAAACAAAACTCCGGGTTAAAGTAAAAGGTAAAATCGAAAAAGTTATCAACCAGGCGGCGTAAACAACTTTCTGATATTTTTCACGCTGTTCCGTGTAAACAATTACAAATTGAAGCCAAGTAGCCGGAATAAACAATGCCATGATCTGAGAAAAAACTCCCCAGGATTCTGCCAGAGAATCAGGAAAAGCATTGTGAAGCATAAAAGAACCGCTCACTCCCCACAAAAAAATAAAAAAACTGGAAATAAAGTAGTAAAGTCCAGCGCTATCCTTTCTCTTAAGCATCACAATAAACCCGGTCAAAAAAGCATTGTAAGCGGTGAGAGAAAGACCGATAGGAATTGCAACGGGATAAAAAAAGTTCATCGTTTAAACTCCAAAGAAAAACTAGTCCCGGTCCCAGCCTTTGAATTCACGCGAATCTTCCCGCTGTTTTTCTCTATTAATTGCTTGGTAATGTAAAGCCCAAGGCCGGTTCCCTCATCTTTAGTCGTGTAAAAAGGCTCAAAAACCTGCTTTAAGCGGTTTTGAGGGATCCCCGGCCCGTTATCGGACACTTCTATATTTACCGAGCCATTCTGCTGGGAAGCCGAGATGGAAATCTTGCCAGGAGCATCGGTTGATTTAATCGCCTGGCAGGCGTTAACAATCAGGTTAAAGAAAATTTCTTCGAGGTGCCTGCGATCCACCTTAAGCGGTGATAACCCCGTTGGAATATTTTGCTTCAATTCGATTCTTTCGAGATCAAGCTCATGCTTTACCAAGGGAGTAACAGTGCTTAGTACCTCATTCAAATCAACCGGTTCGAGCCGAGAGGTCTCTGAAACATTTTGTTTCGCGAAAAGAGCAAAGCTTTTCATGATATCCATGGCTCTGATCGCGTGATCCCCCACTTTCCTTAAAATCTCTTCGGCTTTTTCAACGGTCTGTGTGGTTTCTTTGTAAATCCCTTCTTCCCGGTTCGCTATAAAAGAACCAGCCAAGCCCTGGATTACATAGAGAGGATTACGAATTTCGTGGTTGATACTTGTGGCAAGAGTGCCGATTGCGGCTAATTTTCCCCGGTGCGCGGCTTGGGCGAGTTCTTCAACGTCAAAAAGTTGTTCCCGTGTCATAAAGTAAGCCATCATGAAAGGATAAATAGGAAAAAGAAAAATCGCATACTGAGGAAACATAATGTCATAACACGGCAAGAACGTTACAGAACCGCCAATAAATCCGGCCATAGTAGCTATGGAAAAGCCCTTAATTTGAAGCCTTTCCTTTACCCCTGCACGCTTCAGCCTGGAAAAAAGCTGAGCAAATCCAATTGGAACAAATGAAAAATAAAAGAGGGTATACAAATAAAAAACGGGCCCGCCGCGCGTGTAGTATTTAAAACTCAAAGCGGGTTTCAGGTAAGGGACAAGCCATTCAGTAAACGCGGACAAGGCAATAAAGCCGGCTATTGCATAGCTTAAGAGAAGCAACTTTTTCTGTTTAGAATACTCATTACTGATAACGAGTGTGAGGTGTATCCATACAGCAACTAACAGGCCGACACTTCCGTTTATAATACGCGAAGAAATCAGTGCTATTTGGTATGTTGTATTTCCGCTAACCATCACCGAATAACCCACCCCCCAAATCGCGGCTAATAGCGAAAAGAAAAAGTAAAGCTTCCCTACGGAATCTTGCCGTTTAAGCCAGACAAATAACCCGATAAAAAAAGAACAAAAAGCAAAAAACAAAACTGAGAAGTTATACGGATTCATACAGCAGTTAGTTCCAATCTGAATGTAGTTCCCCGCCCCAGCGCGGATTTCACGGCAATCTTCCCGCCGTTACGCTCAACGAGTTGCTTGGTAATGTAAAGCCCAAGCCCGGAGCCTCTAGATCCCTTCGTAGAGTAGAAAGGCTCAAAAATTCTGCGCAAACTATCTTTGGGAATCCCCGGCCCATTGTCTGAAACTTCCACAATGACCTTGCCGTTAGGCTGATGAGCATTTAAAGTTAACTCCCCGCCCTCTTTTTCC
>CAYLPP010000001.1:184400-383863 GCA_964385615.1 uncultured bacterium
CCGCTTTTCCACGAGCAATAAAAAGCGGATTGCGGAGCTCATGGTTTAAACTGGCGGCCATAGTCCCGATAGCCATCAACTTTTCACGTTGAAATGCTTCAGCAATCTGCTCCGCGTCAAAGAGACCGTAACGGATCATGGCAATCCCTAAGAAAAAGGGATAAACAGGCATTAAACAAAGAAGCCAATAAAAGCCTGTAATGTTGAATGCGGGTAAAAAAGTACTGCTCCCCGCAAAAAAAGCGAAGAACCACCCAATAATAAGAAAGCCGAGTTGTTTCTTTACCCCGCCAACCGCTTTCCGGTACGCTTTCACAAGATGCGCAAAGGTATACGGCACTAAAACAAGGAATAAACTAAAAAAAACATAGAAAATCGGGCCGGGAGTTTTGTAGTACCCAAAAACAGGCACTTCATGGAGGCCTTTAAAAAACCAGGGCGTTGGGCAAAACGCGGCCAAAATAACGGCAAACCAATAATTGATCCGATAAAAATTTTTAAACGGCTCCTTTTCCCCTATATATTCCAGCGTGAAATGAAGCCATGTAATGGGAATAAAAACCGCGAAAATTTCGAATATCCTGACCAGAGCAAGCGTCGTTTCTTTCGAATAATGTTGACTCGTCCAAATCGCGTAAACAAAACCCCAACCGCAAACACTAATACTGAAATTGGCGAACCGAATAGCCACGTTATCGCACCGTTTGCATAAGGCGAGAATGGCAATCAACAGAACTCCGAAAGAAAAGAGGAAGACAGAAAAAGAGTAGATATTCACAACTTAAACTCCAAAACGAAAGCAGTTCCTACGCCGGGTTTTGATTTCACCGCAATCTTCCCGCCGTTGCGCTCAACAAGCTGTTTCGTGATGTAAAGTCCTAACCCCGTTCCCTCTTCTTTAGTCGTGTAAAAGGGTTCAAAAATATGCCCTATCAGTTTCTGAGCAACACCAGGGCCGTTATCCGACACTTCTATGCAAACACTGTCTTTGGACTGAAAAGCTGAAATTGAAATTTTTCCTGAAGCAGTAGTCGCTTTAATCGCCTGACAGGCATTAACGATTAGGTTAAAAAGGATTTCTTCCAAATGCCTTGAATCGGCTTGAATCTCAGGGAGATCCGAAGGAATATTTTTCACAAGCTCAATCCTCTCTAGATTCAGCTCATGGCTCACGAGAGGCGTAATATCATTAAGGACTTTGTTTAAATTAACTCTATCTGTTTGCGGGTTTTCAGTAACGGTTTGCTTCGCGAAACGCGCAAAACCTTTCATAATCTCCATGGCGCGCGTAGCGTGGTCACCAACTTTAACTAAAATCTCTTCAGCTTTCTCAACAACCTGGTCTTTACTCGTGTAAATTCCTTCCTGCCGATTGGCAATAAAAGACCCAGCCAACCCTTGAATCACATAGAGAGGATTGCGAATTTCGTGGTTGATGCTTGTAGCAAGAGTGCCGATCGCGGCTAATTTCCCCCGGTGCGCGGCTTGAGCGAGCTTTTCAATATTAAAAAGATTTTCGCGCATAATAAAGTAGGCCATAACAAACGGGTATAAAGGCATAATAAAAAGACCGTACTGCGGAACATCCAAACCATATAAAGGCAAAAAAGTCATCCCGCCACCTAAGAAACCGAATGCGGGGGCCATAATTAACCCTTGAAGCTGTGTTTTTGCATTACCACTTGTCTCTCGAAGCTTTTTAAAAAGCTCGACAAACCCCATTCCAACAACAGTAAAAAACATCACCGAAAAAAAATGATACAACGGCCCAATCCCACCATAATATCGGAAATTAACCGTCTGAATTAATCGCGGAATAAAAAGCGGATGAAAACTCACGCTGGCTAACAACAAAGAATACATTAATAAAAACCTTAACACTCGCTTATGTTTTTGCGTCTTACCGACAAAAATAGATACAAAATACAACCAAGAAATCGGAATAAATATCGCCGCCAAGTCAGCCATACGCACAGACCATAACGCTGTGTCATAAGAAACATTTTCACTTATAGTTATTGCCCAGAAACATCCCCAAGCTCCTGCCATTGACGAAAAAATAAAATAAGCTTTCCCCACTGCATCATTCCGCTTCAGCCAAACTAATAGGCTAATTAAAAAAGAACAGAAAGAAAAAAATAAAACCGAAAAATTATAAGGCGTCATATTTTCGAGAACTCTATTTTGAAAACTTCATCCGAAACCGCGTAAAAGTTTGTGGAGTTCATGCGCGCGCCTCGGAAGGAACAGATTCGGCAGGATCAACTTCAGGCGCTGAAGCGGGCTCAGGGGCCGGACCAGCCAGGGTGGTAAATTCCGCGCGAAGAAAGGTAACAACGTCAGAAGCTGCAATACGCCAGCGGGTACCGCCGATCTTGTAGGCTCGAAGCTTGCCGGCGGTAATATAGCGGAGAATGGTCTTCCGTGATTTGATCCCCAAAAAAGACTGTACTTCGGGGATACTCAAAAACTGCTGCACCGGTAATTCCGGTGCTGTGTTTTCAACATTGGCTCGCATAAGATGACAGAGGTCAACTTCTGAAACAGAGTAAAACAACGAGCAAAAAACTAAGAATAAAGCTGAAAACTGCTAACTTCGGAATGATTTAAAAAATAGATAAAACTAGGTAATAGTGTGCTTCAGGTGGGGCGTATTCTACGCTTGTGGTTCGAGGTTGCAACTGTTTTCTAATGAAATTCGCAGATTTTTTCTAAAAAATCTCCAGACTTTTACGCAAAAAATAATAAAAGTTTTTAGAGACCTTAAACCTTTGCAAACTCATCATGTTCGAGATTAACATTCCTATCTTCAGAACTTTTTAAAACTATTAAGCTGAGCAGATCAGACTCCATCCTGCTCGCGGTCACCTTCACAGATCCGGGATTCCTCCTCACCCCGCCTTAAAAATCCCAGGGCCAAAATCAGACTTGAGCAAAACATGGTTATCGAGAATAAGATGCACATGAGTTTTATCTCGTACCTCCTTTTTTTAGATAACGCGGATCATAGACCTCCGCCGGTCTTCCCGCGAGAAAAATGACCGCAAAATAATAAAAATGTGCGGACTCCGCACCTGATTAACTTGATTCAGTGCAAGATTTAGACTTTACCAAAGGAGGAAACCCGTGGCCACCGCCTCTAGGCGGTGTTTAGGAGGAAGATGAGCCTGTATTTGACTCAGTGTTTAACTCTTTAATGTCACGCAAAAGCTTGCGCAAAATATCATCGAGCGCATACCTCGTGGATTGATGAACCGCATTGCGGACTGAAAAAGCTCCGCCCCAAAACATCTTACCGCCTTGAGAAAGCCCATCTGAGCTATAGAGCTTGTCGAGCAGAGTTTGGGAACCCTTCATCAGCTTAACGTTTAAAGCCACATGAGCGGTAAACTCGCTGAATTCATAACTTTTCAAATCAAAGATCAAGAGATTGCCCTGCGCGCTGTCCGCGGTTGCCTGTTTAGTCAGCTTGCCGAAAGCGGCTTGCACACTCGGAGATTCAAGTGCCGTATCCAGCATTGAACCGAACTCAACGATCCATTTATTTGCAATTCCCGAAGTAAAAGCCCGGAAGCTGTAGGAATGACTGGACGTTTCCGGCGTGAGGTAGTAAGCGGTTTGAAAATCGGCTTTAGTAGCCATGGGCAGGAGCGGATCATTGGCCAGGTAGCTTCCAAAGTCATTTGCCAAATGATGACAGCCCGCCGACATCATTGAAAGAAAACCCACAAGACCCAAGATAAGAACTTTACGGTTCATATTACGCTCCTGATTATTTTAAACAGCGCCTTTTGGCACAGGATTTACCGGCTGAAGCTCAATGTAAACTTCATCAACTTTTAAGTTTCTCATGGCACCAGTCGGCAAGTCAACAAGCCAGCCGATCCCCACGCCAATCCCCAACGTCCACCAACCCCAGGCAGCCGCATTTGTCAGAGTGGAGTGGCCAAAACCCTTCCACGACAATCCTGACTTGACTTTAACAATCTGGGTTTCATAACCCTCTTTACGCGCTGTGCAGGTATGGTTGCGGCTCTGACGCAATCCAAGACCACCGGGCGTTTTTGTCGTTTTCCCGCCGCACATAACTTCAACGTCTTCCACGTTAGACTTAAAAACAACTTCCTGCTCGTGCCGCTGGCGCCCCACGATCGTCGAGCACCCCGATGCCAGGGTCCCCAGAAGAAACAAAGAAACAATTTTAGATCCCCATCTTTTGATTAACATGGTTTACCGCTCCTTTTCGAACCGATTAAGACTGGTCATTTGATCGGCAAAATCATACGGGCAGAAGCAGAGCAAACCGAGTTGAATCTCAGAAATTTATCTTAAATGTGCTCGTCATGCACACCTTGAGCGCACTTTTAGCACTTTTATGAGCGGTGAGGTACTTTAATAGCAGGCCGTAGGGTAACTCGAGGATGAAAAATGGATCAGCAACTAATAATGTCCGAATAGCGCTTGATCATACCTTTTCTTATCCATTGTCCCGTTGCGAAACAGCTGCATTTTGAGCAGCAAGCAGACGAGTGCGAATTTCCTGCGCTTTTTTCATCCCGTACTCACTCTTGTAATATTTTACCTCAAGCTCATCAAGAAGCGCCAAAGCTTCGTCGTATCTGTTTAATTTTTCATAAGCTTTGAGAAGCTCCTTTCCAAAGAAGCTTTCGTCACCCCGCCCTATTTCATATGCTTTTTTGTACGCATTTAGAGCTTCCTCGTAGCGTCCCATTTTAAAGTAATTATCCCCTTGCCTGGAAATTTCCCAGGATTCATGGATGATTTTGATGTCACGTTCATGAGACTCAACACTTTCCCTCATTTCCGGTGACCATTTGCTTGGATCGCTCTCTTTATACTCGGGCCTTCTCTCGCCAATGAATATTCCTTTCCCATCTTCCATGTGTTCAACAGTCAATCGGCTCGCTTTAGACCTCTGCGCTAGGTTGAAAATAGCCAAAGCGATGACTATTACGCTCACGACTAGTAAAATCATCACTACCTTTTTTTTATTCATCTTTCACCTAATAAGGAAGCTCGTCCGTATCAATTTCCCAGATTCCATTTTCATAAACAGCGGCCCCTTCGTCTCTCAAATTTTCTAGAAACGAGTTCAATGCTCCAGATTGCGTTTGATCTTTTAAAGTAGCTTCGTAAAGCCTTCTCACAAATAAGTTAGTCTTTCGGTTAATTTCTTGGGCGATTCTCTCCGGCTCAAATTGGTTGCCGGGATCATTCCACGCTGTTGCATCATAGCTGAAATCATTGTGCCGGGCATTGAGAATTTTAATATTAATGTTCTCAATCCCGTCCGGGGCAGATCCGGTAAAATTGGCCTTTGACCATTCTGAAAGAAGGTCTGTCGGATTAGACGGTGGGCCAAAATCACTTATGACCACAGGTTTTTTACTTGGATCAATGCAAGACACGGAACCATTGGTATTGCAGCCTGGAATCTGATCGGCTCTTCTCTCTATGATTTCGTTAGGCGCTGTTCCCCACACATTGATGATGCGTTTAAGGTTGGGGTTGTCAATATGATCACTCCAATTAACGTTAGGACCTTCATAATTGATTACCGTTTGCACATCAAAATAACTGCCGTCATCTCGTGTTTTTTCCAAAGCACCCAAGAGCGGGGCAAAAAATCCAGAATGCGCAAAAGCAATCGCTTTGTCTAAAATACCCCGTTTTGGATCGGCTTCAAATGCCAGCAATTTCCGTCTGACTTCTTCTATAAGATCATTACCGCCGAATGCATTTGCTAATATTGGCAATACCGATGGTGTAATGCCCAAGGCTACGGTCTTTAAGAGATCACTTGCACTGGTTAATTTGAAAATAAAATCCTGCGCCCAGTCAAGAATATTTCCCACAAGACCGGTTGTTTCATACATAGGAACCATCAAGGTTTTCGCAAGGTTTATGATCAGGTCTTTATTCGCAAGATCATTTATAAATGACGGCATCAACTTGTCCGGCGTATTCTCGGGAACGATTTCATTGTTAAACCCATTACCGAAAATATATTTGGAGGTATCACCCGGGGCCGCTGTGGCAGAGCTTGTTCCCGGACGCATCTCAACACTGGCCTCGGCAACTTTGCCGTCAAGAATATTGAATTTTAAGAAGAGGTTGTCAAAAAGCGTGGGCCGTTGCGGGTCTAAATCATCGGGGATTTTGATGACAACCGCCGACGGATTGATTTCTACATCTCCCCGGAGGATACGCCCATCTTCGCCCATCCAAGGCGTTTGATCACCGGGACCTTTTACAGTTATTATTGGCGTGCTCTCAATGCCATAGCTCCAACCAGAAAGTTTTCCATCGCTATAGGTTTGCTTTAAAGTCATTCCATTACTAAGGAACGTTTCAGAAGTTAACTCTTGATAGTAAGACACACCTGCCTCATCTATCCCCACACCTGTGATGTTCGCTTCACCGCCAACGCCGAAAGAATCTCTAATATTTTGGGTTTCGGTATCATAAACAATTCGGCTATCCCCGCTTTGCCAAACCCAAGTATCACCATTATCAACCACAGTCGCATTTTTAAGCCCAGTTTCATCCGCATAGATAGCTTCCTGAGTTTCCCGGCTAAATAAAGATGAAACAGCACTGATAGCTTTCTTAAAACCTTGCGCGGTAAAATGACCAACTCCTTCAATTACTTTGGCGCCAAAGGAAATAACATTGCCGACGGCATTGACCACGTCGCGGCCAAATTTCTTAATCCCATCGCCGATCCTTGAAAGAAGCCCCAACCCCGCATTTTCAGAACTTCCCGGCCCACCGCCCCCCGCAGCGCCTCCCGCTAATCCGGCAGCGAAGGCCCCCAGAAAATTGCTCACCAGCCCCGTCGCAAACGAAGGTGCTCCAATAGCGTCGAGCCCAATGCTGGCACCTACGGAAACCAAACCTCCGGCTGTATCGTGAATAATATTTGAAAGAGTGTTGCCGTAACCTTCAAGGCCCAGAGAATTGCCTGTAACATTTCCGGCAACCGCGCTGATTGGAATCGAGATAAGTTGTGAGATTCTCGGATCAAGACCAATTGCGTCGCCAATCGCCATAACCCCCACTGAGGCGAATGACGCCGCAAGCGTGGGAAGCGAATCTTTTAAACTGTCAAAACCGCCGCCGCCGAAAACTGTCGCAATAATCGCGACCCCTATGCCGATTACCGCGGAAACCGTTGGAGAGAGATGCGTGTACTGATTAAAAATTTCAGATACTCCGCTAATAATAAGCCCAATTCCTGAACCGCCGTAAATCGTGAGCACGATACCCACAATAATCTTGACGCCGGCGACAATCGTCCGGGTAATTTTTTCAGGAATCCCGATTTTGCCAAGCGCAATAACGGTTGCTTGTATCGGCGCGTTAACAGACTCTGTGCCCAGGCGGATGCCAGTGCGGATAAGCTTCCAAATATCTTTCTGAAAAATATCTTTGAAATTAAACGTGAAGAGATCTTCGAATAAATCCGCCCATTGATCTACGTGCGCGAGGACGGCGATTCGTAAACTTTCGACAACCTTAACCAGAAGGGCGTTGATGGGGTTTAAGGCTACAAAATAGGCCCCGACCAGATATCTAAAAACTTTCTTGAGGAACCCGAAGAAGGCGCCGCGGACTTGCATCTGCTCAACCGTGGTCAAAGGCTGAACGGATAAATTGGAAATTGATGCGGGTGGAGCGCGGGAGCTTAAAACGACTCCGTAACCGCTCTGGGCGATTCCTGAATTAATCCACGTCTGAGTAAATTCCCCTTTAGAAAGCGTCTGTACCTCCGGACTGCTTTCCGGCCCCAAGCCTGGATCAATGTAAGTCACTTCGTCATTCGTAACTTTGGTGATAATCACGAAGTGTTTATTATTAATGTGAGCCGCCATCCGGAAATCGCAAGTCTGCTCAGGATCGGGGCAAGCGTCGTCATACATAGCCTTCAAAGCAGTGTAATCCAGTTTAAGCGCGTAAGTTTCAAGCCCGTAATGTCTGGCCGTCTGCTTAAGCGCGTAGACTGAAAGCACCAAATCTCCGGTTTCAAGCGGGGTTAGGGTGCCGGTCAGGATATCAATCAAAATTAAACGGCTGGCGAGATCCACGCGGTCAAAATGAAGACCAGCACCTGTTAAAAGAGATTCCAAAGCCAAGTAGGCCGACTGGCCGAAATGTAATGACTGATTCTGCAGCCACTGGAGAATGGCATCAGCTTCTGAAGAAGAAATGGAGATAGTATCTTCTGTGTCGATGCCAAGACCCTGGGCGAAAATAAGTTTTTCAGCATCGGGAAGGTCAAGATAACTCAAAAGCTCAGAAGTTACCCGCGCTTTAATCTCGTTCACCTGAGCCGTACGGCCAGACTTTTCCTGAGAGTTTTCAAGCTGTGACTTTAAAAATTGCAGATTGAAGCCCGCTTCAAAGTCTGTAGCATTAATGACAGCATCGTATTCCGACTGTGAAGGGTCCCGGCCCAGAATTTTCCGGTACCAGTGATAAATCACAGGGGAAATCTCTTGCTTTAAAATCGAGCGGTGAGCTTTTCCGGTTTCCTCACTGATTTGGGTATAGGAATCCTGAGTTTGAGTTTCAATCTGAATTGAAAGATCATGAACTTGCGCGCTCAATTGCGTAAGAGCATCCGCTCTCTGCTGGGCAAGACTTTCCAGCGCGCCATTAACCTGATTCATAGCACTGGCAAGTTGGTCCATAACCGATCCAACCGCGCTTTTCGCGTCTTTTCCCTTGGAAAGAAAAGCTGAAACCACCTCTACCTGCGATTGAATCTGCGCCCGAATAGCAAGCAGGCGGTCACGGGCTGTCACATACTGCCCCTCAATGGTCTGGTTAATAACCTGATCGCGATCTGCCAGGCGGGCGAGAGCTTTTTCGTGCTCTACCGCTACATCAGAACGCAGCTGTTGAACTGACATTTCAAGATGCCGGCGCATCGCTCCGTAATGTATGTTGATTGGATCGCCTTCACTGTTATACTCATAATCAACCAGATCTTCGCCGTCTTCAGAGAAGATATTCTTAATCTTTCCGTTTTCATAAAGCTCGATCGAACCTTCTGAAAACTGGCGCGTTAACAGAACCCCCTGAGTATCGTATTCATAACGTACAGCCACAGTGTCAGGAACCTGATAAGCCTGCCAGTCCGGCATTAAAATTTCATTCCAGACCTTAAATGCCTGAGCTTGATGAAAAACCGCGGATTCGTTCGGGTTGATTAATTCCCCTCCGTCCTCAGCCAACAAAATTTCACGGCCTGTCGCTGAAATTACAGACCAGGGTCTGCCATCCTTAAATTTTGTAATCGTGCCATCCGCGTGATAAACCGATGCGTCCATCACCCTTATCTGCTCTTCGGTCGCGGCATCTTCATTTTCCACCGTCTGGGTCTCCAGCCGGTCAAAAGTAATACGGGTACCCTCCGCGCGTTCGACCGATTTTAATACTCCGTTTTCATAAAATGCCTGGGTACCGTCAGCTGAAGTATAGGAATCGAGATCGACCCGGTGAATCATGTCACCATCCGGATTTTCAACTAACTCAATTGTCGGAATAGTAAAAGAAAGCACTGTGCCGTCTGAAAGCGTAAAGGTTTCTTCACGTGAACCTGTCACGATTTGCGGAGCATGTTCAAACGTGTGACTGTAGTGATAGCCGTCCGGCGTGGTATGGGCCACAATCTGGCTTTGAGGGTTATATTCTTCCACAGTGCCATCTTCGGCTGTTACCAACCGGTTTCCAGAAACGGTATCCTGATATTGAAATGCATGGTAAACGCGGCCTTTATAAGAAATCTCCGTGGAGACAAGCTCTCCCCTCAAGTTGTAGGAGAAAGTATTGAGGACGCCATTACTTAACTGCCGGCTAATCAGAACCTGATCACGGTATCTTTCTGTAATTTGTGTTTCAGGGTCATAAACCGCGGTAATTTCGTTACCCTGCGGATCAAACTCATACGAATAGGAAAGCTGGGATTGGTTCGGCCGTTCCACGGAACGCACACGGCCATAGCTAAGCTGGAAGGTATTCACACCTCCATCAGCGTTAGTCACAGTTTCTGTCATGCTTTGAGGGTGATCTATGTCGGCCTCACTAAATTCAATTCTGCTGCCATCCGGCATCGTGGTTTCCACCACTCGTCCGTTTTCAATTTTTGAAACCGAGCCGTAAAATGTTTCAAATCCCGTCGCGATACCTTCAGAATCAAAATCAATTTTCGTTTCAGCTTGAAGAATCGCGTTCCAGTCAAAAATACTTTCTTCAGAAGCCTGGCTCAGCCCAAGATACTGAGCCAATGTTTGCGTACGGTCAGAATGGACTTCTTTCAGGACATTTTCCTCAGTGAGCATACGGTCGAGCCAATCTTTGGAAGCGTCTGGCCGAAGGATTAAAAATGTCAGATTATCCACAAAAAGAGTCGGAGTGTTTTGAGAAGCCGTCGGCGAAGGAATAAATTTAATCTGAACTTGGCCCGCATTAGATTTTTCCGTATCGAGGGGAAGGTAAAAATCTTGCCATGAGGCCGTAAGATTTGAAACCGTCCATTCCTGATAATTTGCCAAGTCTTCCGGGTCTCCGAGCATAACCGTAACTGCACCTTCAGATTCTGGAAGATTCCCCTCTGCTTTTAAACTGATATGCAGGTAATCATAGCGGGACGTCGGTACAGGTACAGAAGGCGCGGACAATGCTTCAATTTGAGTCACTTGCGCCAGAAGGAACCCGTTCCCGGTACCATATTGGATGTACCACTTCCCATCACTTTCCTTAAAAAAAACATGATCGGGAATATGGTCACCGTTCAGGTCGGAAAGCTGACTGACTTTGCGTACAGAATCAGGTTCACGGCTATAGGAAGGTGCTCCAAAAGAGCGATAATGAGTATCATCCTGGCCTAAAGCAGTCTCCGAAGAGTTTGATCCCTCAATCCCCGTCCAGGCCTGAGCTTCAGCAAACCCGTTTCCGGTATTCAACTCTACCCACCAGGTATTATTAACCCCGGAAGCGGAATAATTGTCGAGCGTTACACGATCGACTCTTCCGTCACCATTCATATCAATCAAGTCTGAAGCAATATTTCTTTTTCCTGATGCCGAGTAATCAAAAGTCCTTAAGGCCGTTCCGGTTTTTCCATCCGGAACTGTGACATTGCGGACTTCAGAATCCCAAAGCACAGCTCCATCAAATCCATCTCCATTGTTGTACTGAACATACCAGTCGTAGCCGGAAGCATCATCCGCGGGATTTTTAAGTTTCAGCAAGATACGGTCAGGCCGGTTATCTCCGTTGAGGTCAACCAGATCAGAAATATCACCTATCATCCCGTTATTATCGCGATACCAAGATAAGGCCCCAGCGATTTTAACGTTAGAATCAAAACTTAAATCAAGACCCGTCCAAAGCGCTGCGTCATCAAACCCGTTGCCATTATTGTGCTGGAAAAACCAATGATCAAAAGGCGCAACATACGGGCGAATGACCCTGTCGGCACGCCCGTCACCATCCATATCAATCAAGTCAGAAACAATAGGCTGAACCGCCGGGTACCCTTCATCATCCCTGACTTCGGAGGCATAGCTGGTATCTGCCTGCCAGTTACTCAACGGATGCACGTTGCCCCAAACCTGAGGGGCGTCAAATCCATGCCCATTATTTATTTGTACATACCAATCAGAAGATCCGCCTGATTTTTGTAATACACGATCTGGAAGACCATCACCGTTCATATCCGCAAGATCTCCTAAGACAACGGGCCGGCGGCCGGTAAAAAAACGGAGCGCTCCCTGAGATTCTCCCGCGATCGTCAATGCGGGGTTAGGATCATAATGCCTTTCAACACCAGTCCATTGCACTGGACTTTCAAAACCAATTCCGTTCCCAAGCTGAACCCACCAGTAGTTTTCATTTTGGCTCGAAGGCATCCAGACGCGGTCCGCAATATTGTCGCCATTAATATCAAAAAGATCGCTCGTAAGCGCCGGCTGATTGTCCCATAAATCCAAAACCGAACTTCGCGAAAGATATCCCTGATTGTAAAAACTTTGACCGGTATAAAGATTGTTCCAGACCGGGGTGTAATCTCCTGAGAATTTGTAAACACGCCCCCGCTCAGAATCTTCCACAAACTGGGCGAGAAAAATCGACCCGTCCTGGCCGTCAACCGATACTTCTGATTCAAGCTGGAGATCCGCTAATACATCAAAAGCATTTCGCCCCAAAAGAGCAGACCGTAAGGACGGGTCAGCCGGTGCATGATCTCTGTCTGTCAGGAAATGGTATAGCCGGGTTGTCCCTGCATCTCGTTTGTATTCCTGGACGGACGGTGTAAAGTTAGAAGTCCAGCGCGCGGTTCCTTTGGAAATCCGGATTTCATCAAGAGCTCCCTTAAAAAAAGAAACCATACCGTTATAGGCTGCGCCCACGCTAATACTGAAATTTCCAGAGGGCATCTCCCCCGAAACTGTTTTTTGACTCTGAGACTGCCCATTCAAGTAAAGCGTCATAATGTCTCCATTGCGCACCAGCGCGGCATGATACCAAAGCCCGGCTTCCAGCTCCGCTCCGGTTGAGAAAAGGCCTCCTCCAAAGGGCTGCCCCCCCTTCTCAATGTAGGCATTAAGCTTGTGATCAGCTGAAATATAAAAGGAAATATTATTATTGAGACTTCCACCGGTATATTGAGACCAAAGCATCTGTATTTCAGAACCAAGCGATTCCGCCTCAAACCAAAACTCAATCGTAAAATTCTCACTCCCATACTGAAAATCCGGACTGGAGCCGTCAGGAATCCTCAAGTAATCTTGACTGCCATCCAGATTTAACGCGCCTTCTCCAAACCTTGAACGGCCTGTTTCCAAATTCGCGTCTCCAGCTAAAGCAAAGGAATCATCCTTATAAAAAGGGGCCATCAAAAGACCTTTAGGATCCAGCAAGTAAGGGATAAGGGGGTATTCGGGGGCTCCGGCTTCAGAAGCCAAACGTATCCGGGCGGATTGAAGATCTCCGGCTGCATTTTCGCCGTAGATAAACTCATAATGGCCGTTTTGAGTTTCAATAGCGCTGATAATGCCGTTTTCATAATAAATTTTCGTGCCGTCAGAACGAATGCTCCGCACTAATTTTCCATTTTCTATAATCTGACGGGTTCCATCAGCAAAAACTGTTTCTCCAGACATAATGCCCTGGGCATCAAAATCCGGCGTCTCGATTTCTCCAAAACGCGTAAAAATTCGGCTAATCTCTCCATTCTCGATTTCAGCATTCACGCCATCCATAAGCAAACTCCGCAAATCGCCATCTGGAGTAAAAGTGTGCTGAGTATGCTCCCCTGAGAAATGAATATCGGTGATCAGGCCTTCCACGTCACGGCTGTACGAAACCGTTTCCTGACTCTGATCCGGCAAAATAATCCGAAAGGCCAACCCCTCAAAGTCATAATCAATCTCTGCCCCGGCAGGTGTAATCAATTTTACAAGTCTGCCTTTCTGAAAATATTTCCGAGTACCATCCGGCAGTTCTTCCAAAACCGTCTCAACTTCCTTTTGAGCATTGAATCCAATCTGATTCAGTTTCCGGCCGTCAGGAAAAACAATCCCCGAAACTGTCTGCCCGCCGTAAAGCACTCGGGTTCCATCCCGAAGTTTCCATTCCGTAAGCACCGCCTGTCTGCCGAGAGCGGTGTTCTGCATTTCATAAAGCTTCCCATCCAGAGTTTCAAAACCAGTAAGGATGCCGTTCTCGATTCTCTGCTTAATCCCATTACGAGTCTCGATAATGCCGCGCAGAATGTTCCCCTGGCTGTCCAGTTCAAAATCGCTCAACTTGTCTCCGCCATTAGTTTCAAGCAGCAGTTGGATTTCGTCTTCGTCCGTAACCTCCCCATCGCCATTCGTATCAATACGGCTCCGGCGAATCGTTCCGGCTGAAGTCTGAATTTCAGAAAGAAATCCCTTCGCGTCGTAATTAAATACAGCGCCATTGCGGCTGACCTGTAAAGCATTTAAAAGTTCCTGGTTTTCCACATAAGAAAAATCCATCTGCTCGTTATTCTCATTGACGACACTTGTAATTTTCCCGTTCTGTATAAAAATCCGAGTCCCGTTTTTGAGAACCATCTTCGTCAGACTTCCCTGCTGGGTATATTCAGCCTCAACAAGGCCTTTTTCAGGAACCGCTGTCGAGGACGCCTGATTTAAAACCAATAAATAAGAGTCTCCGCTTTGAGTTCGTTCATAAAGAAAATGGGCTCCATTTTCGTCACGAACCTCCCGGAGAATGCCATGCTCGTCGTAACGAACCAACATCCCGCCTGCGGTAAATAAGCGAGTTTCCGAGACCTGGATCTGCGAAACTTTGACAAATGAAGCATACTGAACTTTGCTGGCGAAAATCTCCCGAACCAAAAATGAGGCTGGCGTAAAATCTTCAACCGTTCCATCCGGACCAACTCTTCTGAGAAGCGCGCCTTTCCGGATAATTTCCAGTTTCCCATCTGGATAAACAATGAGGGCATTTTGGATTTCTGAATTTTCATTCATGCTAAAATTAGTGATTCGAATATCTGAAGCGGTACGGAACTCCGCAAGATGCCCATTAACATAAAAAGCATCCACCCCTCCATCGAAAGTCATTTTAAGGGAAACTGCCTCATCAAGCGGTGCAGGCACAGGCTGATTAATCGTTTCAATCACAGTACCGTCAGCATCAGTAACTTCGATTGTATTTGAAGTATTCCGCAGATAACGAACCTCTTCACCGCTAACATATTTATATTTTTGCACGCTGCCGTCCGGACCGTAAAAAACCTGATCTCCGGCAGGCGTGACTTCTCGAGTTAAAACCCCAGATTCATAAAAAAGATGGGTGCCATCCTGGAGAGTTACATCACTGTTCGAAGAATGCGACTGATCGTTAATGGTATCGCTAAATAAAGCGATATTCCCGGCGTTATCTCGAAGCTGATAAAGCACTTCCTTCTGCCCATTCCCTCCGGTCAAACTCAAAGATTTCACAGAGGCGGCAGCTTCCCAAACCGTCCAAGTTTGTCCCGCATCCATCGAGAAGCGCATTTGATCAAGCCCTGAAGAGTCTGAACCGGTTAAAGTTAAAGTAACTACAGAACTTACTGTGGATTCAGCCCCTCCATTGATCAAAATAGACCCTAGTGGAGAAGTCGTGTCCCTTTTAACCGTAAAGGAATTAGATGAGCCGGTTTTGCCGATAGTATTTTTGGCTTTGACACTGACGCTGTTATTACTCTCTTTGGTTAAATTAATTATCGCAGCCCAGGTTGTCGAATTGTTAAGAGCAACCACTTCCACATTGTTAATTAAAATAGCCGTGTTGGCTTCTTTAGTTCCGCTAAGCGTTAAAGTGGTCAGATTCGTTAAAGCGGGAATATTTGAGGTCACGCCAGGTTCTGCGGGAGAATCTACATTAATTCCTTTAACTCGAACCCCGACCGAACCTGTCTGAGTAGACGTGTTAGACTGGGTCACGATAAAATTTAGTTGTTTTATTTTCGTTTTATCCAACGCATTCGAAATCGACGCGACCGGAACCTGCCAATATCTTTCTGTTGAACTTGAAATATCCGTAAGCGTCCAGATATCCTTGATCCCATTAATATCTACAACCTCAAGCTTAATCGAAGTGTTTGAACCCTTAAGACCGAAAGTCAGATTTGTTAGGGCGCTTAAATTTTGAGTCTCTACAGTACTCGTGCTGGCGTCATCAAAAGAGAGAGTAAAACCTGCGAGATCCCCCGCGTTCAAAACACTATAATCCAACGTGATTTTGTCAGAAGCCCCTGAAATGGAAGTTCCGGCTGATGTTCCTGTAACATAATATGGATGAGGATTTCCAGGTAAGGTAACCACACTTGAAGAGCCAAGCCCCGCGGTGTAAGAAAGGGTCCCGCCCCGCCTTAAAGTGACCTTCTCCTGCTCTTGCGCTCGATTATAAAGATCTTGCTCTGAAATAAATTGATTCAGTTCTTTCCGAGCTTCAACCTGATTCCGTTCTACCTCTGATTGCCTGACGGCTTCCGTCAGCTTCGCTAAATACTCTTCGAAAGAAAGCGGCTGCCCATGATTGAGTACCCCCTGATTGTTATAAGCGTACACCCCTTGACGAGTCATAACATATTCAGCATTTTCCACCGCATCATTAATATCCTGTCCACTCGGCCCCTCCGCAGAATATTCCCCGGGGTGAGTGTGAGATACGAACGAAGCTTTATCCGTGAGGGCTTTTACCGAAGAAAGCACGCCAATCTCATTTATATTACCGGAAGTAAAAATCACAACTTCGCCATCGAGGACAATGACACCTGTCTCAAAAGATAAATTCATTAAGGCCTTCAAATCCTCCGATTGAATATCTTTCACAATGACGGCCGAAGCATACTCCGGGCGGAGCAAATCCAAAGCATCTTCAAATTCATAGCGTTCATATTCATAAGAAGAAGGTTCCGTAGAAACGGCCTCGGATTTAATCGAAGTGCCTTCGGGAGCATCGGTAGTCGTGAGCCTCAAGGTATCTTGAAGAAAATCCTGGGAAGTCTGTTGCGCGATAGCGGGGTCGACAACATTCTGTTTAATCTCGTTTGAATCAGCCGCACTTTTTTCAGCCTGCACTGGAACAGGCTGCGTTAGAAACTCCTGGCCGAACAGCAATTGCGTGGTCGAGAAAGTAATAATGACAGCGGAAGAAACAACTTTTTTAAATGGAAACTTTTTAAGGCGCATGGCTGACCTCTCTTTTCGGGCCGTATTTTCAGCCCAGAGAGACGGACACGCAATTTCAATCCTAAAAAAAATCAGGAAATGTTCAAGAAATGAATCAAATTAACGGAAAGTGTGCAAAAACCGAAATGCTAGCGGGAAACGGAAGCGCGAACGGCCTTTTCAAGCGCTACGATCGAAATGGGTTTTTCGAAGTGGGCGTAGGCGCCGAGCCCGGCGATTTTACGCTCAAGGATTTCATCTTGATAGGCTGAGATCACAAAGACTTTCGCGTCGGGAACGATTTTCTTTAAATGAGGCAGGGCTTGATTGCCGTCCATGCGTTTCATTTTAAGATCGAGCAAAATAACCTGGGGTTTCTGGCGGGCGCAAACTTCAATAGCATCTGTGCCGTCTTCGGCGGTCTCAACCTCATAACCGCGCGGGGTGAAGTGCTGGCGCACCATATCAAGCACGCCGGGTTCATCATCAACAACAAGCAATTTTATTTTTTCGGAGGCTGGCCCGGCAGAAGAACTCATGCGGGTAATTCTATATGAAAAGCCGTGCTTCTGGCAGAAGTTTCAACGCGGATAGTGCCGGCGTGCCGGTCGAGCATTTTTTTGGCGTCATGCATTTCAGGAAAGGCGGCGAGTGGGTCAAAAATCGAGGCTAATTGGTCTTGAGGGATTTCAGGCCCGCTGTCGGAAACGCGCAGGATAAACCGGCGCTGGCTTTTATTCTCCGGGCTTAGGCAGATTTTTTCGGCAGCTTCAATGCTGATCAATCCCGCTTTTTCGGATTTAAAAATTCTTTCCTGGGCAAAGCGGATCAGCTGAAAGAGAATTTTCTGGAGGAACCCGGGGTCTATCGGCACCGGCAAAAGGTCATGCGGAAGAATTTTAAGAACCGTGATGTTTGTGAGGGGCGATTCGCACTGAATGTCCCTAAGCACATCCTGCACGCATTGGTGAATTAAAGCGCGTTGGTCATGCTGGATCGGGTTTTCTGGGGATTCCATACTGGCCTCCAGCCCCGCTTGCGCATTGGAAACACGGCTTCACGGGGTGACTAAAAAGTACCCGGTGTTTTGAGCTTTGTCAAATGACTGAAGGAATTAAATCTGAACTTCGGTCTGCTTGCGGGCCTGGTCAGAAGCGCGGTAGTACTTCATCTGATTGCGGACTTCAGGAGCGGCGACAATCGCTTTTTGCATCTGATCAAGGGCGTCGCGCATAGCGTCAATCACGGCGTCCTGGGGGCCCAGGCCGGTGGAAAACTGGTCATCCACATTCACATAGCCGTCTCCCCGGAAAGCCTGCTGCCAGAAGATATGGCCGTCCGGGCTTTTCATAGCGACAGCCAGCGTCACCTGCCCGCGATAGGTCGGGCCTCCGTCAGAAACGTCGTTGGCCAGATCGATAATTTTAACTTCAAAAACGGCAGGAACGTCCGGAGCTTGCATTTCAACCTGGGCTTCCGTCTGAACCAATTCAACCTTGCCGAACATTTCTCTGAAGGCGTCTTCAACCACTTCAGGCAGAGTCTGCTGGGTGTGAAAAGACTGCAGGTCACCCACGTCGTAACCGGAGCGAGGGGCCTGGTGCATGACATATTCACTTTCAACATTCAGAATAACTTTTTGATTAAATTCGGGCGGAACATCAAGGTGCTTAAAACCCAGGCCTTCGCTAACAGCCGCGCAGCCTTGAAAAAAGAAACCGGCGAGAGCTAAAAACAGAAAAAGCCGGGCCTGTTTAAGGGCCCGGCTTTTTTGCTGAATCATCGAATCAGGATTCCTAGAATTACTGCTTCTCGAAAGCAACCTGATCAATGGAGATCGTTCCCGTCTTCGGGCTGGAGTTGATATCATCAAACACAACCACGAATTCGTTCATGGAGCTCCAATCCGTAATACGGCGGAACTTTTCGAACGGGACTGAAATCTTCTGCCACTGGTCCGTGATTCCGGAAACAATGTACGGTGATGACTTGTTGCTCATGTCCTTCATCTCAATCTTGACGCGCTTGGTGAAACTAGCGGCATCACCCTTGATGTAGAAGGTCAACGTATTGTACGCGGTAGCATTCTCGCCATTCAGCTTCATCCAAAAACCATTGTAAGCCGGGTTAGGAGAATCCACATCGTAGGCTAACTTTACGGAATAACCCGCGGGATCACCGAGAGCATCATCCGGTTCAAAAGACATCTTCGTGCTCTGGGTTTCATCGTTGGGGTCCTTATCCCAAGCGCCGAAATCCCCGCCGATATTATTGGGCTTATCCCCCGTGTCAAAATCAGCAACGACAAGAGCGTTTGAATTCGCCTTGTCAGCAGCCATTGCCGGCTGAGCAAAAGCAACGGCAAACGCAATCACTGCCAACATGGCTATTAAATTGAGCTTCTTCATGCTTGCTACTCCTTTCAATTCGATGAATTCCCTTTTAAATTAAAAAGGTCTCGATGCCCATTCAGACGTCGAGGAGGCTTATTGTATTCATTTTAAAACTTTGTTTCCAGTACAATTATCAGGACCCCACCCTGGGCCGGAGGCCCCCCCAGGAAGACCACCCCTGGCCTCAAAATAGAGACAACGGTATCAAGGTATTGGACATTATCCTTACGGATAACGGCTTGAACCTGGACCCTCTTGTTTTCTACTGTTTGAAGAGTCAGGGTAAGTTTGTAGCCGTCAGGCAGGTCCACAGATTCCCGTTTGGACCGCTCGAGGTTAAAAGTCGTCTCACCGGTCTGGCTGTACGCGCTGTAAGAAAACAGCTGAATCAGCTGGCGCCGGTAAACATCATTAATGGGAGTGGAATCAATCCCATCATTCGAAGCAACCAGCACGGCGGCTTTAACTTTCACCGTTTCGCCGGCCCGCACGGGCACAGCCGTTAAAAGAATTGAAAAAAAGACGGCGGAGAAAATTTTTATATTCACGTAGGCATCCCCGGTTGCGGTGTTTTATTGAGCGTCTGCGGAGGAGGCGTGAAAACCCAGACAATGGTCACGGGAACCTCGTCCACTTTTTTCTGGTAAACCATGGGCTGGCCGACTTGGCTCACGGCCCTTTTAACCCAAATTCTGGGAATTCTAAAAAACCGCTTTTTCTTTTTCACGGAAGGGTCGGTGACCTCAATGCGCGAAACCGGCGCTGTCTCCTGGGAAACGGCGGAAGCCGACGAAGCCATCACCGGCTGGAGATTTTTCACGGGCCGGACGCCGAGACCCGGCGCGATGTAAAGAAAAAACAGGAAAAGTCCGGCCAAAGCCAGAGAGGCCGCAAAGGCGCCGCCTTCCGGCACCAGCACTGGAGCAGGCTCAAAAAACCGGGCCATGAAAAGCTTCTTATCCCGCGCGACTTCAGGGCGCGCGAGCTCATCCGCCATCAGGCTTCGGTAAACTTCAATCGCTTTCTCTTCAGGATCCATGTTTTCCATAACTGTTTTTTTTCATTTCAAGCTTCGGCGCCAAAACTTCCGCTAATTTTTTGCGCGCGTAAAAAAGACGCGACATGACGGTGCCGGTTTCAATGCCGAGTGATTCGGCGATTTCTTCATAGCTCAGGCCCTGCCATTCTCTCAAGACCAGAATCGCCCGGTGCTCCGGCGAAAGCTCTTCAAGCGACTTAAAGATCAGCGAGCGCAACTCCGACTGTTCGGCCTCTCCGGCCGGCCCCGCTCCGGGGTCTTTAATAATGACCGGCGCCCGGTCGTCATCATCGCTGGCATCGGTGGCATCCAAAGATTCCATCGGTCTTTTGTGACGCCGGCGTTCATCAATGGCCGCGTTCACCGTGATTCTGTAAATCCAGGTCTTGAATTTAGACTTCCCTTCGAATCGGGGCAGTTCCCGGTGAGCTTTAATGAAAGCTTCTTGCGTCACGTCCCGGGCTGCTTCCCGGTTGCGCAAAATACCGAAAGCGACCGCGTAAACCATCTCATAATGGCGGTCGACCAGTTTGCCGAAAGCGGCTTGATCCCCGCTTCGAGCCTGTTCCAGAATGGGTTCATCAGAATCGGGCATTCGGGTCAAGTTACCTCATAAGACGAGCAAAGACAATGACTTATTCACGGTTCGGAGTCTATTTCTTCCCAGGAACTGCGGTATCCGCCCTCCGCTTCGGCGTATTCGATAAACCGCTTATAAAAAGGGATTTTAGAGAGGGTCGAGCTGTCGCCGATCACGACTAATTTACGTTTGGCACGGGTCATGGCCACATTCATACGGCGGGTGTCGGCCAAAAATCCCAGCTCCCCTTCCATATTGGAACGCACCAAAGAAAGCATGACCAATTCTTTTTCTCTTCCCTGGAATCCATCAACACTGTCCACTTCAATGGCGGGGTCAGGCATTTTGCTGGTTAATAAACGCACCTGGGCGCTGTAAGGGCTGATCACGGCGATTTCCTCCGGCTTCACGCCCAGCGCCAAAAGTTTTTTCAAATGAGTGAGCACCAGCCCCGCTTCTTCCTGATTGAAACGGCTTTCGCTTCCCGGTTCACGGGCTTCTTCAAATCCCCGGCCGGCGGTATCAAGAAACAGAAACGGCTCCGTGGTTTCCGGCGCTTTTTCAACATGAGGCAAGTCCGCGAGGGTGTGGGATTTCACAGAATCATCCGCGATCAAATTGCCTTCGTAAAATTCCCGCGAAGAAAAGTTCATGATCTTTTCATGCATCCGGTACTGAATCTTCAAAAGAATCTTCCGTTCCTCGCCCGCCAGAGGGTGCAGTCTTTCAAAGAGCGTCAGCCCCAGACCGCCCTCTTCCGCTTTCTTGGAACGCACGGTCGGCGGAAGCTGAAAATGATCCCCCGCGAAAATAATTTTCTGCGCTTTTAAAATCGGAATCCACGCGCCCGGCTCAATCGCCTGAGTCGCTTCATCCATAACCAGCAGGTCAAAAACCCGGCCGCGCAAAACCGGGTCGGTCGCGCTGGTCAGCGTGCCGACCATAACGGGGCAGGTTTCCAGAACCTGTTTGAGGATGTGATCGTCCAGCTGTTTGATTTCATGCTTCAGCGTTTTAATCTCATCATTGATCTGCTGACGCAGTTCACGCGACAGCCCCCCGCGCTCTTCACGGCGCTGGCGCTTAACCTGAAGGGTGTGAATTTCAGACTCCATTTCATCCACGGTCTTCCCCAGCGGGTGGGCGGCCAGTTTAAAATCAAGCGTGTGATCGCGCAGACTGCGCATAATCCGCGCGGGATGACCCAGGCGAATCGCGTTCACACCGGCATCCACCAGACATTCCAATAGATGGTCACAGGCGGTATTGCTGGGCGCGGTCGCGAACACAAATTTATTTTCCGCGGTCGTCTGGCGGATGATTTCGATCAAAGCCGTCGTCTTCCCGGTTCCCGGAGGCCCATGCACCAGCCCGACATCGCGTGAAGCCAGCGCCATACGCACCGCTTCTTTCTGCCAGGGGTTGAGATTGGAATTCAGAAATTTAATCTGATCCATCGGCAGAGGGTCAAAACTTTCAGGTTTCTTCAGACCCAGGGAAACATCCCGGAAAAAAGCAATGCGGGAATGATCTTCGCTCTGAACGCGGTTAAGCGTCTCCAGCATCTTTTTGTAAGTGGCCCGGCTTCCGCCGATACTCAGGTCGTAAAGCCCTTCTTCATGCACCCAGTCCGGCAAAGCGCGGTTGAAAGCCGCGGTAATGGTCGCGGGCTCTTTTTCATAAACCGTGCCGAAAGGAGGATCGAAATTTTCACCGGCGTATTCCGAAAGCGTGACCGGGTCGCCGATGTCCGGCGAGTAAATCGGAAAATTACGGCCGTCGAAGTAGCTGAAGCTGACCAGGTGATGCCCCGCCGCGGTAAAATGAAATTCCACCGCTTTTAAACGGAGAAGGGCCTTGCCGGCCTTCTGGCGTTCTTCCGGAGTTTTTTCCAAAAAGGAAAGGCGGAACTGCTCAATCTCCTCAGCCTCTTCGAAACCCAGTAATTCCTTAAGACGATTGAAGTGTTTTTCGATTTCTTTCATTAGAGCCTTATCATCACAAAAGCGATTATGGCGATCAGGGCCGCCAAAATCCAAAAATACTTTCCGTTTGAAAGCCAGCCGACGATCCGGCCGAGAGCTCCCGTTTCGTAAAAAACCTTTTCCCCGCAGTACAGACAGGTTAAGCTTCTGCGCTCAATCCATTTCCCGCAGTGAGAGCACGGCACGGTCTGCCTGCCTTCAAACTCATCCTGAAAATCTTCACTTTCCCATTTCCTGCGGAGCTTTTCCGGCTGTTCCTCTTCAGGAACCTCCGCGAAATCAGATTCATCGTCGTCATCCATCAGCATCGCGCGTTCCCGGTCACGTTATTTTTTTAAGCTGAAATGGAATCATGCCTTCAAGAAGGAGAATAAAAGCAATAAAGAGCGTATAAGCATCTTCCCAATGCCGGTCCATCGCAAAGTACTGCTTGGCAATTGCCGTCAGGCTTAGATAAATCAGGAAAAACCGGGCAGAAAGAGCCAGGGTCCGGCGGAGTTTTGGGTGAAGAAAGTCAGCATCAGGGCGGGAAAGTAAAATACCCGCTCCTGAAAAGAGCAAAAGGCAGAGCATCGAAACCGGCTGCCACATGGATTCCAAACTTTTAAAACTCAGCCAGTAAGTCACGGCATTCCAGGCGTTGATCAAAGGAATCACCAGCACCAAAACAAAAAAACCGAACCGCTGAGGCGTCAGAATATCCTCAGCCGGCTGACGGCGAAATTTAAAATTTTGCAGACTGCTGATCATCCCCCAGAAAAGGAACCCGGCGGTAAACCCCAGAATTTGATCGCGAAGCGCCCACCAGGCCCACCCTTGCCCAAAATATTCCTGATAGCCCGCGCTGAGTACTAAACCCGAAAAAAGAAAAGCCATGCTCCAGGCCAGCGCGCCGGTCAGGGCGGCCATCCAGACGATTTGCGATTTTCTTGACACAAAGTTATAAGCTTGCAAGAAAACCGTTCCGGCAATCAGCAAAGGCATATCCAGAAATCCAAGTCCGGGAAGGCCGGGAAGCACCGTCCAGGCAAGAATAACGGTCGCAAGCATCAGAACATCGAGACGATTCAAACTTTTCTCAGAAAATCCAAACCCCCAGAAAGTGGCGCCGGAGGCTCCCCAGATCAGGCCGACGCAAAAAATATCAAACAACTCTTTTTTGATTTGTCCAAACGCGGAGGCTTGAACCACCGTATCGAAAAAAGCTCCGTAGCTTAAATGCCCGCCCGCCGCGAAACCGGCCGCAGTCAGAATGACCGCCCGCCCAAATGATTCCCGCCAATGCTCTTCACGCATACAGAAAGCCGGAAGAATGGCCAGACAAGCGCCCGGGATCATCGCGCCTTTCAGATGCCCGAACTGCCCGCGCAAAGACCAGGCCAACGCCATAAGAATCCCCGCGAAAAAGCACTCAAATAAAATTTTTTTCGGATTTTTCATTGAAACTGAAACTCCCCAAAGAGGTCTTTTTGTTTCGTGGGAGAAAATTCGGTTTCTTCCGTCAACCCTGAAATCCCCAACCCCAGCAGACGCACGGGTTTTTTTCCCGCTTCGGTTTTTAGATCCAAAAGCTCCGCGGCCGTGCGGTAGATTTCTTCAACGCCCGGAAACCGGTCCAGGGTTTTGGAACGGGTGATCTGTTCAAAATCATGATATTTAACTTTCAGCACAATCGTCCGGCCTTTTTGCCCGCGTTCCTTCAAACCCTCAAAAATATTGCCGGCGTATTCCTGAAGTTTTAATTTTAAAAATTTTTTATCGAGTACATCCGCTGAAAAAGTTTCTTCTTCGCTGAACTGCTTGGCGGGCGCGTCGGGCTCCACTTCCCGTTCATCCACTCCCCGGGCACGGTCGTAAAGCGCGTGGCCCCATTTCCCAAACCGCTCAATCAGAAACGCTTTGCTTTTCAGTGCGAGCTGACCGCAGGTTTTAATTCCTAAATCTTGCAGTTCCTTTTCACCCACAGGTCCCACGCCGGGGATTTTACGCACCGGAAGGTTTTCCAGAAAAGTTTCCACCTCGGCGGGTTTCACGACGGTTAACCCGTCCGGCTTCTGAAAATCGGACGCCACTTTGGCCAGAAAAAGGTTAGGGGCAACGCCCGCTGAGGCGGTTAAGCGCGTGACGGCGGTAATATTCTGTTTAATCATGGAAGCGATCATGACCGGATCCTCGAGCCCGAAGCGGTGGCGGGTCACATCCAGATAGGCTTCATCGAGCGAAAGCGGTTCAACCCAATCGGTGTGCTGGCGGAAAATCGCGCGCAGGGTGCGTGAAACCAGCTGGTACTTTTCAAAATGCGGGCGGATAAAAATTCCCTGCGGGCAGAGCTTGCGGGCCTGAGCGGACGGCATGGCGGAGCGCACTCCGAATTTCCGGGCTTCATAAGAAGCGGTGCTGACAACTCCCCGCCCAAAAGGGTCTCCGCCCACGATCAGCGGTTTGCCCCGGTATTGCGGGTTGTCACGCTGTTCAACCGCCGCAAAAAAAGCATCCATATCGATATGGATGATCTTTTTCTTCCAAGTCATCGCTTGGCAGGGCCTTTTCCCAGGGACAGTTTTCGGCTTTGCATGCCGTTGATTATACTGCGGAATCACGGTTTGATCTTGGAGAAAATGGCCTGTACTCTTTATAAGATCGGAGGTTTCAATGTCTGAAGATAAAATCACGCTGAATCTGGGAGGCCGGGAAGTGGAAGCGGTTCCCGTGGAAGTCAACCAGGCCCATGAGGTCTGGAACGACTACCTGCTGGAAGACGGAACGGTGCTCAAGATGAAGCTGATTCTCAAGAAGGTTTTCAAGGTGGCCAATGAAGTGGACGCGGAAGGCAACCCGGTCTACGTGATGCAGTCCACTAACGTTTCGACGGTTAACGCACCGAAGAAAAAATGATTGGTTTTTAAGCCTGCTCTCCCGAATCCCCCAGGGCCGGAAGGTGAATTCCTTCAGGAGCCCAATCCCAATAGCGCCTAAGTTGTTTTATGAAAACAATTTAGATTAAATTTTAATTCGCTTTTTAAGCGGCTCCCCCCTTTGTTTTATCCCACCCTTTCGAGTATATTTTAAGAAGGTGGAAATACGGGGTCCGACCACAACACAAAGCGCCAGAATCAGTTATGAAAAAAATTGTAGCCCTTGTCACAGCCATTACCTTCTCTTTTTCCGGCCATTCCACTTATGCCGCGCCTTTCCCCCAGATGGAAACCGCGGCGGATCTTCCTGCCGGGCAATGGATCAACCCCCTCACGATTTCATTCCCCCCACCCATCGGTGAAATTAAGGAAAAATTCGAGGGGCAAAATAAGCGCTTGGTAGTTCTCATCCAGGATGCTCACGCGATCCCTGACGCGCAAAAAAATATCCGTCACTTGATTGAATATTCTGAAAAGAACTATCAAATACCCTTGGTGGCGCTTGAAGGCTCCGCCTCGGGCATGGACTCCTTTCTTTTTAAAACATTCCCCGATCAAAAGCTTTTGCGGAAAGTACTTGAAGACTATTTTGAAAAAGGAGAGCTCGCCGGCGGAACCGCCGCCGCCATTTTAAATAACTCCTCAAGCCTTTATCACGGCATTGAAGAATGGTCCTTATACGAAGAAGGTCTCCGAGATTTCCTCAACGCCATGGCGCATGAACAGGATATAAATTCGGAGTTAGCGTCTAGAGTTCAAGAGCTGAGGGAGGATAAAGCGAGAACCTATTCAAAAAATCTTCTGGCTCTGGATCAGGAATTAGAAAAGTTCCGTGAGAACATCGCCGATTTCATCTCAACCCTTAAAGCACTAGCGGCCGTCAAACCTCCTGAAAAAAATTCGCATCTGGCTTTACTCCTGGAAGAATCCGTTCGGGAAGAGGGAAACGATTCCATCCTAGGTATTGAAATTCAAAAGGCAGCCTCTTTCATACGGCAGAATTTAGAAAAAACTCACTCCGAAGAATCCCGGAAGGATTTGCGGACATTCCATGAGCAATCCCAAAATTTCAAAACCTCTCATATCTCCGCGCAAGATTTCGCTTTGTTTTTAAAGGAGCTTTCAAAAAAGCACCATATTCGGGTCCGGGTTTCTTCAAAACTCAATCAACTTACGGTCCGTCAAAAAAGAATAAAAGATATCGAGGGAACAAAACTCTTTGAGGACTTTGAAAAATACTCGCAGTCAGTAAAAGAAACGCTCTTTAACAGCCTGGAAGAAAGACACCTGGACCAAAGAAGTCATCAAATTGATTTGCTCACGCGCCTTCAAAAACTCGAGCTCTCCCCTAAAGATTGGGCGGAAATTAAAAATCTCACGGCCGAAGCCGGCTATTGGGATATTCGCTTCGACAGGGTAAACGAAGGGCAGGATATCTCGAGCCTACTCTCAAACATGAAACCCAACCTTGACTTCTACCAAAACGCGGAAAAACGCACCCAAAGCTTTCTAAAACAAACCGTGCGACTAATGCTGAAAGACAAGACCCAGACGGCCGTGCTGGTCGCAGGAGGCTTTCATGCCGAAGGCCTGACAGAGCTTTTCCGCTCCGAAGGTATTTCCTATGTTCTCGTCATGCCTAAAATAGCCCAGATCCCGGAAAACATTCATTACCGAGAACATATGCGCGGGGAGGTTTCCTGGAACCGCTATTTTCAGGTTCAAAACGGCCAAGTCAATCTTTACAACGCTTTTGTCCGAGGAACAAGAGACCGGCTTTTGGAACTATCCTCCGAGAACCCAAACGGAGTACTCAAAGCTTGGAGGGATAACATTATTCTAACTCTTGCGAAGGAAGGACGCGTTAAAGAAAGCCGTCAATATACAAAATTCATCGACGAAATCCGCTCAGCACCCGGCTCCGCCGGAGGCGGTGATCTGGCTTTGCGGTGGAAAAAAAATATCGATCAATTCATAAAGAATCTCCGCAAGCTCCATGACCAAAACGAAATCACGGAAGAAAATATCTCAAAATTATTTCAAACTGGCCTAATTCCCCCGGCCCCTGACGCTCCAGTTGTTCTCTCTCCTGGCATTAAACTTTCCGCAGAACTAATTCCCCAATTGAAGTTTTCCAAAAAAAATCAAAATCGGAACATTTTCCCTAGCACACAGCGGCGCTCCGAAATGCGGCGGACGGGAACTGCTTCTTCCAGAACAGTTCACGAAAATATTTTAAATGACTTTTTGGAAAATCCTGATCTGAAGAGCACCCTTTTTTACACTCAGGAAGCCAACGCGCTGGATCGATACCTTCTTGGGCATTCCAAAAAAGAAAAACTGAACTATGTGCGGGTTTCTCTGCGTTCACGCGCCGATCTGGCCCGTTTGATTTCCGATTTAAGAACCGCCGCTGACGGTAAAGGTCTAAAAAACGTTCCGGGAGAACTCTGGAACGCGCTGGAAAATGGCGGGATTTTACTGATCGATTACGCAGGCTCCACTCCCGCTCTCGCTGAAGAATTCAACTCTCTTTTTGACAAAAACGCTTATTTCCAGGAACTCAAGAAAATTTTCCCTGATCTTAAAATCATCGGGGCAATGAAACCGGAGCAAAACAACGGATATACGAACGCTCTGCAGTCGCGTTACAATCGGACCTATTTATTCGAGTTCGAAAATCCGCCCCAAAATCCTTTAGCCCCCATTTTCGAAATGGTGAACGATGAAGATGAACTTCCCGGCGATGCTGTAGTCATTGATCTCTTTGACGGCGACCCTTTTGACACAAGCCTGCCGCGGCCTCTAGTCAGCGGAGTCCGTATTGACGCGCAAGGAAGAATGACTCTGGAAGAAGGCGATCTCGCGCGGGCCGTGAAAAGCGGTAAACCTATTGTCATCCGCAGGGGTAACTTCAAAGAGGGTTCCTCTCTGATGCAGTTTCTGACACGCGCCGCGGTTCTGGGGTTTCAAATAGATGGCGAGCCCTACACTCTTCCTCTGAAAATTTATGGAATCCCACATGAATCCCCGGAAAATCAAAAAATCGCCGAAGAAAAGAAGCTGATCACTCCGGAAGAAGCCCAGGAAGGCTCACCCGAAAACGTTTGGACTCTCAACAGCACCAACGCGGCTTCTCTTTTTGACAGACTTCAGATTGACAGTGAAGGCCGGATAGTCCCGCTCACGCCCATGCTGAAAATTCCGGGTGTCCGGATCCGTGTCACAGGCAATCTCCCGCTTTCAATCTGGCACCGGTTGATGGAAAGTCCCGAGATCGTTCAAATTGAAATCGCTCCAAACGTGCACGTTCCCGCACCCTACCGTAGCCAACGCTCGCAAAATCTGGTTAAATCATCAAATCAGGCTTCTTCACAAGAACAAACCTGGGAGGAAGCCGCTCCGCAAAAAGTTATCTATGTTGAAACCAGTGACTTGGGCATAACGGCGGAATCATTAAGGCAGAAATTCGGGGGTACCTCGATTTTTTCCTGGAACGTGAACCCCGACGACACCGTAACTCATATCACCGGCGAAGTCGAAGAAATTGAGCCGGGCATTTACCGTCATACGGGAGAAAGCAACGGCACAGAAATTTTAGAAGCTCTCACGCGTGGCGAAACCGTTTTTATCACCGGTCTGGATTCCAATGCCGCGCTGGCTGAAGATCTCTCCACTTTGAACGCTCCGGAACCCTATCTTGTGATAAACGGCGAACGGCGGTTTTTGAAAGATTTCCCAGGCCGTATCATCCTCGCCTTCGCGCCTTCCATGAAGCAAAATCGTCCAGCAAAACGAGTTGTTGAAGATGGCTCAGGCGAAAAATTAAAGTCGGTTCTTGAGCAGGAATTTAAAGAGGAGCTTACTGAGGAACGCTGGGAACAAATCAACCGGCTCAAAGAGGCTCTAGCGAAAAATTTTCCTGATGTTTCCCTAAACTGGGGACTCAACCGTATGCGCCTTTTACTGCGTCAGGTCAGGCGTTCCGGAGGAGACTGGGAGAGCGCCCTTCAGGATGTGATCGGAAATCATTTTCAGGAAGACCGTGAAAAGCGCGCTTTTGTCCGGCTTTTAATCCGCTACGTCTTTAAAATTGAGGGGAAAAACCGTAAGCCTAACACGGCCGCCTGGGAGCGTCTCCGGGAAATCATGGAAGAAAAAATGATTGAGCCCCTGACGTGGGATCACTTCGGGTGGGAAATCGCGGATGCTTTAAGCCTGGATTTGATCCTGAAAATCTGGGATAAAGAAACTCCCAATCTCGCTCAAGGTCCTTCAAGAGCTTTCAGCGCAGTCAAACAAGCCCTTGACCCGGCCAAACCCGCCGCGGCCCCGAGTCTCGATCTTGAATTTGAAAAAGACCTTGATATTCAAGAACGTCAGCTTGATAAGGTCTATCAAATTCTCAAAAACGAGCGCGCCGCCATGATTATCGGAATCCCCGGCGTCGGCAAAAGCTACAGCGCCGATCAGCTGGCCAAAAGGCTGGGCTACTCCAAAGAACAAGTGATTAAATTGACCGTTGGAGCCGGCATAAAAGCCGATGACTTGAAGGGGAACAAAGAGTTCCAAAGAAAAGGTCTGGAGGATTGGGCCAACTCAAAAAACGGCGGATTGCTTTTAATAGATGAAGCAAACCTGACAGACCCGGATTTCTGGAATTTTCTGCGAGGTTTTCTCTCCGGTCAGCTGACGGAAAACCACCGGATTCTTTTCACGGGAAATCCTTATTCAATGCCCGGCCGTCAGCTTCAGAAACTCCTGCAAGAATTCGTAATCACAGTTCCTTACGAAGAATTTTCTCCGAAGTTTTTGAGAGAATGGGTAGAAACAAATCTAGACCCGGCGACACCTGAGCGTGAAGCAAGAGCAGAACTCATTTATGAAATTTATACGGCGGTCAGAAAAGTTCCTGGGATGTCAAGTGAGCTTTCACTCAGAGATTTGAGCGAATTAACCGAACGCGTTAATACTCTCCTTGAGCCTGAAGAACGCACCCGTGAAAATATACTATGGACGGCCTGGCGCCAATTCCGCGGAATGCTGACCGTGGAACAGCGGGAAGCCTTACGGCTTTACTTGCACACAACTTTGGGCGGCACGGACCTAAATTTGAAAGAGAGAGAGGAAACCTTCCCCGAGGGAAAAGATTTCGAGCTTACCGTGATGACCGAAAGCACGGGCCGATTTTTGAACGGCATTGAAGACGCGTTAACCATGCGGGATGCCAACATCAGGAAAGCCGCTCAAGCCCGCGGAAAAGGCACTCTTTATGAAAACAAGGGCAAGTCCGGTTTGATCGCGGAAGGACCTTCCGGACGCCTGAAAAGCGAAGGCATTGTGACTGTTTTGAAAAGCCGCGGTTTTGCGGAAGCCGAAGAAGCGCCGGCAAACTGGCCCGCCAATAAAAAGTATTACCGTGTGACCGCCTCCCCCGGCTCCGCCCAGCAGTTAATCGAACAGATCCGAAAAGCTCAGCGCGAAGGCGCGGTGGTGGTCATTGATGAACTCAATCTTCTGCCCTCGAATTTCCTGGAAGGCATTCTTAATGATGTTCTGACGGGCGCCGCGGAACCCGGTTTTTTTCTTTTTGCAAGCATGAACACCGCGGACTTCGAAGGCCGGCAAAAATTGTCATCCGCCCTGCAGAACCGCGTGATTTATCAGCGCCTCGAACCTTACTGGCAATCCGAATTAGCCGAAATCGCCAAGAAGGACCTTTCCCCCGGAAAATCAAAGAAAGCCGCCGAGGGCCTGGCCAACCGGCTCGCACGCTTTCAGGTCTGGCTTCAGAGAAAAATTGAGGCCCCAAGCCGCCGGCCCACGGTGAGAGAACTGCGAGCCGCGGCACAAGCCATTGCTCAGGGTAAGACCTTTGAAGAAGCTGTCGAATCTGTTTACGGCACACGTTTTTTTGAGCTTCTCCGGCCGGACGGTAAAACCGAAATTCCCGCCTCGGTATTTAGCGATTCACCCTATCCGGCAGCCAATGAAGCTGGTCAGGATTTACTAAAGACTATTCAGATTTTTGCCGCCATGTTTTTCCCCGAGGAAATGAAATTGCCAAGAATTGAAGTCATTGAAAGCCCAACAAAAGGAGGAAGCAGGATCAGCTTAACCCACACCATTCGAATCAATCGTAACAGGCTATACGGTGAAGATGAGTGGCTTGAAATCCTCCTGCATGAAATCAGTCACGGTCTTTTTACTACGGAGGGAGGATTATTAGGCGCAGGCGATGCGATTTGGCAGGATTTGGAAGATATCCGCCATCAACGGGCATTTGAACGTTTATTCCCCAATGGGAAGTTAGGCAACGTTCCTCTTCAAGATCGATTGGAGCGGCCATCCTCCTCCGAAGAGGAATTCGCGGAAATGATCCGCAAGCGGAACTATTCAGCATTTAAAAATATTATTTTAAAAACCTCCGTTTCTCCACGCCAGATTTTTCAGCTAATTCTCACAGTCTCCGCTAGAGAGCTTGTAACGGACCAGCAATTACAAGGTTTTTTAACAGGATTGACAGAAAATGAGCCAGATGTACTAACCCTGCTTCCCGTCAATCCTTTCAGCGAAGCCCTGCCGTTTACTCAAGCGGCCAGAAACTATGTGAAGTTTGTCCCCCATAAGGGTGCTTCCCGCTCTGAGATTGAAAGTTTTTTCAAGCAGGCTTTAGCTCAATTGGATGGGATCGAAAACGCGGCCGCCCGGCTTTCCTCAGACCCTGTTCTAGAAGCTGAAGCGGGCGAAAAAAAGCCGGCTCTGAATCAAAATCCATCGGCTTACCGCCAGCCGCCAGCAAACTTACACAATCTCATCGCTAAAGGCCTTCAGCAGCATATCGAAAAAGCACGTGTGCAACTAAATGAAATAAAAGACGATCTTGAAAGTCCGGAAGGCGTCACAAAAGAACGGCTTGAAGAAATCCTGGGACAATTAACAAACCCTAACCATCCTTATTCACTTGTACGGGAACTAGAAACACTTAAGGATGACGGATTGACTCAATTAAAGCGTGCAGTTCTCGAGATAATCAAAAACCGGGCCCGATCCCAGACTGCCCTTCCCGGCAAGCCCTCTTATTTCAACTCCCTATTGGATTCCCTCATAGCCGGGTTGATCGGGCTGGCAACTCGGACCCAGGGGCCAGAAATCGGGCCAGCCAAGAAAAAGCCCCGTCCCCCGGAAGCCGCCCCCCCCTCCCCCCGGAAAGCACGCTACGCGAGCTCCGGCCATGGTGCACACGGCGACCAAACAAAAGAAGAAGCCCCGGTCATCATTGAAGCAACAGGTCAAGTTGCGGAAAACGCAGCGGTGCCTACCGCCGGCCTTAATCTTCCTGCGCGGGATCCCATTCTTCACGAAGTCACCCGCCAAGATGAAAGCGAAGATGCTTTTTTAAATATCCTTCAAAAATTATTTTTTAATCAAAATCTTCCTGAAGGTGATTTCGGAGCGCGTGGAGAATTTAAAATCGAACAATTTCTTCGAACCCATCAAATATCCCAATCCCATTATTATCTGAATCCAAATGAAGCGAACCTGGTTCCGCGCCCTTTCGTATTACGTTTAGAGGGTCCTGGGGACTTCAATGGAAACCCGCTGATTTTTGAATTTTTTCATTACCTGTTTGAACGGGGATTTTCTGTCACGGTTTACTTCAATGACAAAAGACGGCAGGTCCATATCCGGGATTTTAAAACTCTAACGGCCGCTCTCTTCCAGAGCCAGCCAGTCCCGGAAGAGGTCATCCGGCAGGATTACAAAAACCGGGGCGAAACAGCCCCGCCTATTTTTTCAATTTCACAGCTTCAGGCCATGGTAGAGGGTGAAGTTTATCTCGCCGGCATTTTACGGAAAACCGCGCGCGGGGAAGTCATTGCGGCACCGTCCGGCACTCAAATCCCTCCCGAAAAATCAGGGGCTGAATCTGCGCCAGCTCAAACACAGGAATCCTCCGAAGTCCGCAAAACACGGATTGAAGCCAGACTGCGGGATTTAATCGATAGAAAAATGCTTCCGGAATCCACCCAATATAAAGTTTCGATCCGAGATAACCTCGTTGAAGTTAGTTTTTCTGGAAATAAATTTTTTGACGATCCCCAGTGGAAACTCGCTTTACAGGCCGCTGAAGGCGTTGACAATCTGGATCTGACCGGCACCCACATTGGAGACTTAAGTCCGATCCCGCGCACCGTAAAAAAACTGGTTCTATCCTCAGCCGCACTCATTTATCACTGGGAACCCCTTAAAAATCTCCCGCTTCTTGAAGAGCTTGATTTAAGTTTTTCCATGTTCAAGGATTTGAATTTGCTTCCACCCGGACTAAAAAAATTATACCTGGCAGGAGGAATTAGCATCACAGACGGCTGGGCGCCAATAAAAAACTTATCACAGCTGGAAGTCTTGCACGTGGGTTCCGCCGATCTTCAGGATGAAGATCTTCATTTCCTTCCCGCCAGCCTCAAAAAACTAAACATAAGAAATAACCCTGAAATCAAGAACTGGACTCCGTTGAAATCCTTGACCCAGCTTGAAATATTAGATTTAATGAACAACAAAGCTCCAGAAGAAGATCTCTTTGAACTGTCGCCCGATCAGACAAAGGGATTTCAACTTATTGGCACTAACGGAAAGTTAAAAGGCCGGTGGCAATTCAAACAAACTCCCGCTGAGGAGCGCCTGGCCCGAATCAAAGATAATATTGAGAAAATGATCGGCAAAAAAATCTTGGCCCGCGATCAGGTGCCGGTTATTAGACTTTTTAAAGGAAGAGTTCAGGTTCATTTATCTAAGATATTCAAGATCCCCGAAGCCTGGGAAACTGTACTCAAAGCTTTGGAGGGTGTGGATGAATTAGTTCTGTCAGATACGAACATTATTGATTTAAGTTCAATTCCGGCCAGTGTCAAAAAATTATCCCTATGGAATTCCAAGAACGTCCCGGATTGGACTCCGCTTAGGGAGTTGCCTCATCTTGAGCAGCTAAGTTTACGCGGAACCCCATTTTCCGTAACCATCCTACTCGAACCATCGCTTGATCCCGCAAAAGGATTTCAGCTTTTAGATACTCAGGAAGATCCAACCGTTCGCTGGCAATTTAAAAAAACCCCCAGGGAGCGCGGAGATCAAATTAAAGCCAGGCTTAAGAAGCTAGTTGATAGAAAAGTTCTGTCCAGCACCCAGGTCCCGAAAGTCAAATCTTTAAACGGGGAATTTGAAGTCTGGGTAGAATTTTATGAACTTTCAGTGACTCCCGAGGTCTGGAAATCAATTTTCGAGACCATAACTGACGTTGACGGCTTATACTTTTATAATACGAATATTTCGGATTTAAGCGCGATTCCGGTCGATACAAAAAAACTTCTCTTGATAAACTCTCAAAACATACGGGATTGGACTCCGTTAAAAAAACTGGCCCATCTTCAAGAGATAAATTTAAACGGAACCCGATTCCCCGAGGGAGATCTCTTTGAACCTTCACCCGATACAACCACGGGATTTCTAATACGGGGTACTGACGGAAACTTGAAAGACGGCCGATGGCGGGTTAAAACTCCCCCCCATTTCGAAAAGCAACCAGGAGCTGAAATCCAGTTTGAGCTTTTTTCCCAACTAAAAATTCTGGAACCCTCTCTTCAGGATCCCGCGAGAGCTTATTCCGCGGCCCTGAATCGTCTGGACCGGGAGGGGTATGGTGACTTCGTGCGCGCCTTCAAGGAGCAGTATCAAGCCCGGTTTCAAAAACCGGTTCCGGGCAGTACCGGCGAGACTACCGCTTCCGCGCGCAGTGAAGCGCGAACCGCGATAGCGGATTCAGCGGCCGAAACCGCGGGAGTGGTTGTCGATAAGTTAAACCCCGAATCAAGAGGAAGGCCGGAACCGGCTGACCTTCGAGAGATTTACACACGTTCACTTTCTGATTTGGATAAATTCGAATTGGATATCCGAGAAGACTTGCGGAAGAAAGTTTCTTCCGCGGGAATCAATTCACTGGAAGCCATTATGGATTTTTCGGAAAAACTTCTGGCAAAGATGCCGTCGAAGCCCATGACTTTAGCAGTGAATTTCTCTAAATCCGGAAAACGCCCCTCTTTTTTCAACGAACTCCTAAGGTCAATTCTTAAAACCAGCAGCGGCGCGGAACTTTTTCTAGACTCTTCCAGTTACCACGAGGTTTCCCGTCAAATGAATCCGCAAACACGCCAGAAGGCTGCCCTCCGGAAATTAAAACCAGACACTATGACCGCGGGCATTCAAGTAACCGCTTATCAGGATCTGCCGGCCATCCCGATTGCCGTTGATAGAGCTGCCGCCTCTCTTCACGAAACTTTTCAGGGGCTTTTTCTTGATTCAAATGGAGTGAATAAAGATCAAGACACTCTTTACGCGAGTGAAGTGTTATTTGCCGCGCTTTTAATTCGCCTGGGATCTATTTCTTTGGAAAAAGGAGATGAACTTAAAAAACGTCTGCAGGGCATCTCTAAGCCGTCAAAAAGGGCTCAAATCCGTGCGGATTATTTAAAAGCCGAGCTGATCAAAGCAATTCAAGAAGCGGGCTATAACAAGATTGATCCCGGCGCCTTTGAGTCTAATCAGGGCATCATCAGCATCCTGGCGAATTCCCTCATAGCTTCAATCACGGCCGAATTCCAGGCCCGGTCCAAATTCGCTGAAGCGGCTTAAAACCGCAAAGCGGGATTATTCAGAAAAGCGCTGAAAGAAACGGTTTCGGAAGTGCCTTTCAGGCGTGATTTGATTTCAATCTTATCTTCTTTCAGATTTCTCTCCCCCACAATAATCTGCAGAGGAATTCCCAGAAGGTCGGCATCGTTAAATTTTACGCCTGCCCGCTCTTCGCGGTCATCGTAGAAAACTTCCCGGCCGGCATCGGTCAGGAGTTTATAAATTTTATCAGCGGCCTCACGGGTCGTAGGTTCAGCCTGATTGACCGTGATGATTTCTGCTTCAAACGGCGCGATCGCAGCCGGCCAGCGGATCCCTTTTTCGTCGTGATGCTCTTCAATGGCGGCGGCCAGGATACGATTCACACCGATCCCGTAACAGCCCATAATGACCGGCTGTCTTTCCCCTTTTTCATCCAGGAGCTCCACACCAAGCGCTTTAGTGTAGCGGGTGCCTAACTTAAAAATATGACCGACTTCCATCGTGGTGGTCAGACGAAGTTTGCCCTTACCGTCCGGCGCGAGATCGCCTTCTTTGACGAAACGAATATCTCCCGAAGCCGTGGGATTGAAATCGCGGCCGGGCGCGACATTTTTCAAATGTTTGTCCTGCTCATTTCCGCCGGTCACAAAATCCGTGCCCTGCAGAATATCCCAGTCCGCGTAAATGGGAATCGTTAAGCCGGCAGGGCCCGCGAAACCGACCGGAGCTTTTGTGGCCTGACGGATTTCTTCGGAAGTCGCCGGACGGATGGAAGCCGCACCGATCAGCTTGCGCAATTTGCCTTCATTCACTTCACTGTCGCCGGTCACGAGCGCGGCCACGGTTTTATTATCCGCAACAAAAATCATGGTCTTGATCATCTGAGACGGCTTGATTTTAAAACGATGGCTGATTTCATCAATCGTGCGCAGATTCGGAGTGTCAAACGGTTCGGGCTTGGCGGACTGAGGTGCCGGAGTGTTAATCTCGGGTTTGCCTCGCTGAGCGATATCCAGACTGGCCAGGTAACCGCCTTCGGACTTGGCAACTTTATCTTCGCCGTACGGACATTCCACCATAAATTCCTGGCTCATGCTGCCCCCCATCATGCCGGAATCCGCCGTCACAACCTGAAACGCGATTCCGCAGCGGGTAAAAATTTTGTGATAGGCGTCAGACATTTTCTGATAGCTGACATCCAGTCCCGGCAGATCCCGGTCAAAGCTGTAAGCGTCTTTCATGATGAACTCTTTGGTGCGGATCACACCGAAACGAGGGCGGGCTTCATCCCTGAACTTGGTTTGAATCTGATACACCGTAACCGGAAGATCACGAAAAGATTTGATTGAACCGCCGACCAGTTCCGTCACCACTTCTTCATGAGTCGGGCCCAGCACAAATTCATGGCCCGCGCGGTTTTTAAACGCGATTTTATCTTCACCCAGCGTTTCGTAGCGTCCGGTTTTTTTCCAGAGATCCGCGGGATGCAAAGCCGGCATCAGGAGTTCTTCGGCACCGGCCCTCGACATTTCTTCACGGATAATCTGCATGACCTTTTTCAAAACACGGAACCCCAAAGGCAGGTAACTGTAAACACCGGAAGAAAGCTGGCGGATCAGTCCGGCACGCAAGGCCAGCTTGTGGCTCGCGGCTTCAGCGTCTTTAGGAAGGTTGCGGAGTGTAGGAATGAGAGTTTGTGTCCAGCGCATGGAATTTCCTTAATGATTAAGACTTGATGAAGATATTTTTAACTTTATCAACCACATCAAGGTTGATGATGTCATTGTAAACCACAAAAACCATAAGCCCCAGCAGAAGGTAAAAACCAACCTGGGTCGCTTTCTCCTGAACTTTCAAGCTGACCGGCTTGCGGATAATGCCTTCGATCAGCAGAAACAGAAAGTGCCCGCCGTCAAGCGCGGGAATCGGCAGAAGGTTGATCACGGCCAGCGAAATACTCAGCGACGCCGCGAGCTGAAGCAGATAAATCCAGCCCAAATGCACCGCGTCACCTGTCATCGTCACAATACCGATCGGCCCTGAAAGGGTTTTCATGGAAAGCTTGCCCATCGCCAGATAAATCACAGCTTTGTAGGTCATGGAAGCCTGAAAATAAACTGTGTCCCAGGCCATCTTTAAGGATTCGGCAAAGCCGTATTTTTCAAATTCACTGGCGGCCGGATCAGGGGTGATTCCAAGCCGTTTCAATTTAACTTCGTGCCCGAAAACATCTTTAACATCATCCGTTTTCGGCGTGATGGAAATCACCTGGGGCTGTCCGGCACGCAGAACGGAAAGCTGAAGCGCGCCTTCAGGAGCGTGATCAAGCGCGTCGGTCAGCTCACGCCAGGTTTTAACCGGCTGAGTCTGCACACTGACGATTTTATCGCCTTTTTGAAGACCGCTTTTTTCGGCAGGATAATCCGCGACAAAAGAAGCGATCGTCGTTCCGGGAATCGGCCGGCCGGCCATAAAAATTCCGGTGAAAAGCGCGTAAGCCAGAATGTAATTCATGACCACGCCCGCGACCACGATGAAAATTTTAGCCATCAGCGGGGCGGCGAGATAATCACCGGGCTTAGGACCGCTTTCGCCTGTTTCCCCCACGGACTCTCCGGCAGGCTTCACAAAACCGCCCAGGGGAAGAAGCGAGAGCACGTATTTGGTTTCTTTTCCCTGCCAGGAAAGAATTTCCGGACCGAAGCCGATGGAGAATTTTTCAACTTTCACGCCGGAAATACGGCAGGCAATAAAATGACCGAACTCGTGAATAATAATCAACACGCCAAGAACGATCACCGCCGGAAGAATCGAAGCCAGAAAACTCATAAGAGGTCCTTTGCGAACTCGCGGGCCCAAGCATCGGTTTCCAGCAGACTCTCGATAGAGGGCGCTGAAACCGCGCTGTGCTTGCGCATGGTTTTTTCAATCACTTTCGGGATGTGCATAAACGGAATCTTTTTCTCAAGAAAAGCTTCCACGGCCACTTCGTTAGCCGCGTTTAAAACCGCCGGCATACTGCCCCCCTGATACGCGGCTTCGTAGCCTAATCGCAGGCACGGAAACCGGCGGGCGTCAGGTTTGTCAAAATGAAACCGTCCCATCCCGGCAAGATCAAGACGAGGGAGGCTGTCGAGGCGTTCAGGATAAGTAAACGCGTATTGAATCGGAAGACGCATATCCGTAATGCCCATGTGGGCCATCTGGGAACCGTCAACGAATTCCACAATGGCGTGAATGACGGACTCAGGATGAATCAGCACATCAATTTTTTCGGCCGGCATTTCAAATAAATTCGCGGCCTCAATCACTTCCAAACCCTTGTTCATCAAAGTCGCGGAGTCGACCGTGATTTTGGGCCCCATTTTCCAGCGGGGATGTTTAAGCGCCTGCTCCGGCTTCACTTTTTCAAGAGAACCTTTGTATTCACGAAACGGCCCGCCGGAAGACGTTAAGATCAGCTTCCGGACCGCGGCGGCGGATTTTCCTTCCAGACACTGCCACATCCCGGAATGTTCGCTGTCGACCGGAAGGATTTTGGCCCCGCTTCGGACAGCCTCTTTCATCAGCTGACGGCCGGCCATGACCAACGGTTCTTTGTTAGCAATCGCTACGTTCTTGCCCTTCTTGACGGCGGCAAAAATCGGTTTGAGGCCAATGGCGCCGACAAGGGCGAAAAGAAAAAGATCCACACCCGCGAGCGTGCTGACTTCTTCCAGCCCCTCTTCGCCCGCAGTAATACGGATTTTTTTTCCGGAGAGCCGGCTGCGCAGTTCAGGCAAAAGGGTTTCGTCATAAATACAGACGACTTCCGGACGGAATTCCAAAGCCTGCTCGGCCAGCGATTTAACATTCTTACGCGCGGCCAAAGCCTGGACTTTAAAGTGACCGGCATGAGCGCGCACAACTTCCAGCGCGTTCTTTCCGATCGATCCGGTTGAGCCTAAAATTGAAACTTTTTTCAAAAAGGCACCTGAAGAACGAAGTGAAGAACATAATAATACACAAACGGCACGGTGAGAATAAGACTATCCAGCACATCCAGGATACCGCCGAGGCCGGGAATCTGGCCAGAGTCTTTAATGCCGGCCTCCCTCTTCAGAAGGCTTTCCGCGAGATCCCCCAGCTGGGACAAAATACCGATACCGGCGCCCATCACTAATAGATGAAAAAAGGAGGCCTGCGGAAGATAGAGCTTTGAGATAAATGAGAGAAAAACCGTCGTAACCAGGCAGGCCACAGCGCCTTCAACCGATTTGTTCGGGCTGATATGCTCGATCAGCTTGGTGCGTCCGTATTTACGGCCGATGAAATACGCACCCGCGTCGCCGCCCTTGATCAACAGAATTGTGTAGAAAGCCCAGTAGGGCCCTGAAGGCAGGCTTCGAATCTTCAGCAAATGCGCGATAAACCAGGGAACATAAATAATGCCGAAAACCGTAACGGCAGTGGAAAGCAGGGCCTGATTTTTTTCTTTCCGGTAAAAATTGGAAACCAGAAGAATCAGACAAGCCGCGGCCAGAACACCGGAAGGCGCTGTGTTGTAGTAAACTGAAAACGGCATCAGGGCGCCGAAAAAAAGCCCCAGAAATTTATTAACCAGGATGTCTTTTTTTTCCGCGATCACGAAGAATTCATAAAGGCCGATCATCGCGAAAATTTCAATCACCGAAAAGAAAAGCCACTGAGGCGCCAGAAAAATAGCATAGCAGGTTAGAGATACCAGAACGGCTGAAGACAACAGCCTTTTACCGAGCTGGCTGACAGGGAGGCTCATTTGGAAGCCGCCTGGCCGGTACGGCCGAAACGCCTCTCTCTTTTTTGAAAATCCAGAATCGCCTTTTCAAATTCCTTTTCGTCAAATTCCGGCCATAATTTTTCGGTCACGTAAAGCTCCGCGTAGGAAATCTGCCAAAGCAGAAAATTGCTGATCCGCATCTCCCCGCTGGTGCGTACCAGCAGGTCAGGATCAGGAATCCCGGCCGTATAAAGGCGGGATGAAATCATGTCTTCCGTCACGTTTTCAGGGTTCAGCTTTCCCGAATAAGCTTCGGCCGCGATCTTCCGGCAGGCGTCCACAATTTCAACGCGGGAAGAATAGCTGAGCGCGACAATCACCGTGAGCCCCGTATTTTTCGCGGTTTCGGCCATGTTCCGCTCAATTTTCTTCTGAACATCTTTGGGCAGGTCCGCGGTCCGGCCGATGACTTTAAAAATCACATTATTTTTCCGGAAATCTTCAAGACTCTTGTCCAGATAAAGAGAGAGAAGGCCCATCAAAAACAGCACCTCCGCCTGCGGGCGCTGCCAGTTTTCCTTGGAGAAAGCGTAGAGAGTGATGTACTGAACGCCGTAATTGGAAGCGAAACGGATAAGGTCTTCAACGCGCTGAACGCCGATTTCGTGGCCTTTAATGCGGGGAAAACCCTGGCGCTCGGCCCAGCGTCCGTTTCCATCCATGATGATGGCAACATGTCTGGGAGGGGGCTGGTTCGGCATATCAAACAAAAATGGTCTGGCTTCTTTTACTTCCGACGGAAACGATTTTGACAGGTGTGGTCAAAAGTTGTTCGAGGCGTTTAAGATAGTTTTTCGCGGCCGGAGGCAGATCTTTCCAGCTGTGAACATTGGAGAGATCTTCCTGCCAGCCTTTCATGGTTTCATAAACGGGCTGACAGCGCGTAAACTCATCCGTGGAAACCGGGTATTCCTTGCAGATTTTTCCGCCGATTTTGTAAGCCGTGGCGATTTTAATTTCTTTCAGCCCGGAAAGAACGTCGAGTTTCATAATGGCCATTTCATCCAGACCATTGATGCGCACGGCGTGACGCGCGATAACCGCGTCAAACCAGCCGCAGCGGCGCGGACGGCCTGTCGTGGAACCGAATTCTTCGCCCTTGGTCTGGATCAGCTTCATTAAATCCGGAGGGAACTGGCTTGGAAACGGTCCTTCCCCCACGCGGGTCGTGTAAGCCTTAACCACGCCGATCACTTTATCAATCAGAGTCGGACTGACACCGGAGCCGGTAATCGCCCCGCCGACTGTCGCGTTGGATGACGTCACAAAAGGATAAGTTCCGTGATCCACATCCAGCATGGTACCCTGCGCGCCTTCAAAGAGAATGCTTTTCCCTTTTTTGGAAGCATTGTAAAGGTACTCAGGCGTATTGAGCGAAAACTTCAGCAGGTGCGCGCGGTATTTTTCGACCCACGAAAGGATTTGCTTGTAAGAAATACCGGGATGATTGTAGATTTTTTTCAAAAATAGATTTTTTTCATCAAGGACTTTGCCCAATCTGTCCTTAAAATAATTCATGTTTTTCAGATCCGCCACGCGAAAACCAAGGCGGGCCATTTTGTCCGCGTAGCAGGGGCCGATCCCCTTCTTGGTGGTTCCAATCATGTCTTTTTGCTTTGCGCGCGACTCTTCACGAAGCTGGTCCATCAAACGGTGATAAGGAAAAAGAAGGTGCGCGCCTTCGGAAACGAAAAGCCGGCCCTGAACCGGGACTTTTTTCTTGGTCAGCATGCCGACTTCTTCAAAAAAAGCTTCAGGGTCGAGCACTACACCGTTGCCGATAACGCAAATTTTACCTTGATGGAGAATGCCTGAGGGGATCAGATGGAGTACAAATTTTTCAATTTTTCCGCCGACATCAAACTTAACGGTGTGGCCCGCGTTGTTACCGCCCTGATAGCGGACGATAATATCGCTCTTCTGGGCAAGCACATCGATGATCTTGCCTTTACCTTCATCGCCCCACTGAGCGCCAATCAAAATTCGATTCATTTCCGGCCTTCTTTTACAGTTTTACGACTTTGGCATCCAGAATCGGCGGAAATTTCTTGATCTCAGCCAGGACCTTCTCGGAAACCTCATTGTCAGTGTTGATGGTGGTCAGAGCCAAAGTTTTTCCGCCCCGCGTCACGCGGGCCAACGACATTTCAGCAATGTTAATCTGGTTTTTCCCAAGAATCGTACCCAGCGTTCCAACCACGCCCGGCTGATCTTCATTCTTGATCATGAGCACATAACCATTCGGATCGATATCCAATCCCCAGAAATCATTGATATTCACGATACGGGGAAATTTATTTCCGAAAAGCGTACCGGTAATCCGGTTGGTCTGCCCTGAATCTAAAGCGATTTCAAGTTCAATGTAGTTGGTGAAGTCTTCGATCTGCGTGCTTTTGCTTTCCGTCACGGCGATTCCGCGCTCTTTAGCCATAGCCGGAGCGTTGATAAAATTCACCGTGTCACCGCAAACCGGAGTCAAAAGGCCTTTGACCAGAGAGGTTGTCAGGGGCGTCAGAGAATAACGCGTGACTTCCCCTCCGTAACGGATATTGAGAGTCTTAACCGGAGCGCCAAAATACTGAGCGCAAAGCGCGCCGATTTTTTCAGCCAACTGAAGCCAGGGGCGCAGCACTTTAAAAGTTTCAGCGTCAAGATTCGGATGGTTGACGGCATTGCGCACGATATTTTGGCTGAGGTAGTCCATGATCTGCTTGGCCACTTCAACCGCCACGTTTTCCTGAGCTTCCTGCGTGGCCGCGCCCAAGTGCGGGGTCACGATAACCTGTTTCATTTTTAAAAGCGGATTGTCTGCCGCGGGAGGCTCGGTTTCAAAAACGTCCAGTGCCGCGCCGGATACGTGCCCGGCTTCAATCGCCTTTACAAGCGCTTTTTCTTCAACGATCCCGCCGCGCGCGCAGTTAACGATCCGGACACCTTTTTTGCAGAGCTTCAGCGTTTCGTCATTTAAAATGTACTTTGTGTCATTAGTCAACGGCGTGTGAACGGTAATGAAATCCACAAGCGGAAGCAGATCCTTCAAAGGATGAAATTCCGCGCCGAACTGTTTGACCGCGTCAGCAGAGATAAACGGATCGAAAACTTTTACGGTCATGCCGAAAGCCTGCGCGCGCTTGGCGACTTCACGGCCGATACGTCCGAAACCGATCACACCCAGAACCTTACCATTAAGCTCCGTACCCTGAAAATTCGAACGCTTCCACTCTCCGACTTTAAGAGAAGCCGCGGCCTGGGGGATATTGCGCGCCAGCGCCATCAGCATCGAGAAAGTGTGCTCCGCGGTGGAAACCGTGTTGCCTTCAGGCGTATTCATGACGATCACGCCGCGTTTGGTCGCGGCTTCGAGGTCGACGTTGTCCACGCCCACGCCCGCGCGGCCGATCACACGGAGATTCCCCGCGTTTTCCAGAATTTCTTTCGTGACTTTGGTCCCGCTGCGGATAATCAGCGCGTCGTACTCGCCGATAATTTTTTTTAGTTCATCCGCGGGAACACCCGGCTTTTCCACAACTTCAATGTTCGGGTTCTGGCGGAGAATATCCATGCCGTTCTTGCCCAGCGGATCAGTGACGAGAATTTTCGCAGTTTTTGAGGCCATTTTAGTTTTCAACTCCGTGCTCATTTGCCGACCTGTACTCCGGCTTTCATTTCATTCAAGGTCTCTTCAAGAACCTTGATCCCTTCGATCAAATCCTGTTTAGTGATGGAGCCCATGTGCGCGATCCGGACAACCTTGCCCTTGATCTCGCCCTGTCCGCCGGCCAAAGTCACGCCTTTTTCGTCACGCATAATTTTCACCAGCGCTTCACCGTCAATACCCGCAGGCACAACCGCCGCAGTGCAGGTGGAAGACGGCGCTTTGGAAAAAATTTCAAGGCCGATGGCTTTTAATTGCTGACGCGTAAAATCGCCCAGTTCGGCGGCACGCTTAAAAACATTGTCCAAACCTTCTTTTTCAATCTGGTCGAGCGCTTTTTCAAGCCCAAGCACCAGGCTGATCGCGGGAGTAAACGGCGTATCCCAGTCTTTCAAAGCTTTTTCAAAAAGCGAAAGGCTCAAATAAAACTTGGGAATATTGGAAGTCTTGGAGCGTTCCTTGGCTTTCGGGCTGACGGAAAAAAACGCGAGCCCCGGAGGAAGCATCAGAGCTTTCTGGGAACCGGTCACGGTAATATCAACATGCCAGTTGTCGGTTTCAAGACGGTCGGCGCCCAGACCGGAAATCGCGTCCACAATCAAAAGCGCCGGTGTTTTAGAAACAATTTCACCGATAGCCTTGATCGGCTGAAGCACCGCGGTTGAAGTTTCGCAAAGCTCCACGCAAACAGACTTGATGTTCGGGTTTTTCTTCAGCGCTTCTTCAATTTCCTTGGGGTTGACCGCTTCGCCGTACTTATTCTTGATGACAATCGGCTTAAGGCCATAGGCTTTGCCGATGTCAGTCCAGCGCTCACCGAACTTCCCGCCGTCCACAACCAGGATTTCATCCCCGACTGAATGAAAGTTCACGATCGACGCTTCCATCGCGGAAGTGCCGGAGCCAGTCACGGTGTAAACCGTGTTCTGCGTCATGAAAACTTTCTTGATGCGTTCAGAAACCGCCTGAAACACCTTACGGTACTGAGGGGTGCGGTGATGAATAATGGGAGCAGCCATCACCTGGCGGACGGTTTCAGGAACGGGAATAGGGCCGGGAGTGAGCAGAATGTTGCGCTTTGTCATGGCAAAAACCTTTTAAGTGTTCGGTTATTTTTTAATATCGGGACGGCTGGTGACGACTTCATCCACAAGGCCATAGGCCCGGGCTTCTTCAGCGGACATGAAATAATCGCGGTCCGTGTCTTTTTCAATTTTCTCAATCGGCTGGCCCGTGTGCTTGGAAAGCGCGCGGTTCAGCTGATCTTTGAGTTTCAGAATTTCCTTAGCCTGGATATGAATATCCGAAGCCGTTCCCTGCGCTCCGCCCCACGGCTGGTGAATCATAACGCGCGCATTGGGAAGGCAGTAACGCTTGCCCTTGGTGCCGGCCGCGAGAAGGAAAGCGCCCATGCTGGCAGCCTGACCGAGGCAGTACGTGGAAACATCACATTTCACAAACTGCATGGTGTCATAAATCGCGAGACCCGCCGTAACGGAACCACCCGGGGAATTGATATAGACGTTAATGTCCTTGTCCGGCTCTTCCATATGAAGGAACAGGATCTGAGCGATAATCAGATTGGCAATCGTGTCATCAATCGGAGTGCCAATAAAAACAATGCGGTCTTTAAGAAGACGGGAATAAATATCGTAGGACCGTTCGCCTCTTCCAGTTTGCTCAATGACCATCGGTACGAGATAACCGCTCATGCAACCCTCCCCTGGGTGTTTATTCCGGTTTAGCGTTCTTTTTCAGAAAATCGATGGCTTTTTCACTGCGAATCTGGTCGCGAAGGCTGTCGGCCGCGTCTTCATTCTCCGCGTAGTATTTCTCAACCGCTTCAACAGGCTGACGCACCTGAGAAGCAATGATTTCATAGCGGGCCTTGAGGTCTTCGGCTTTCACTTCCAGATTTTCACGGTTGGAAATTTCATCCAGAAGAAACGCCACATGCACCTGACGGCGGGCTTCCGGCTCTAGCTCCTTATTGAGTTTTTCGCGTTGTTTATTTTCTTCAGCTTCATCATGATGATGGTGATGATGCTGGTCGTGCTTCGGATGAATGGTTTCTTCGACTAAATACTTCAGCCGGCGGTCCACAACTCCATCCGGAAGATCGATCTTGTTGTGCTTGACCAGTTCCGCCAGCAGATTCTTTTCAAAAACCGCTTCGTTTTCACGGTCAACATTAGTCTGAAGGTCCTGCTGAATCCGCTCGCGCAGTTCGGCGAGCGTTTTAAACTCACCGGCTTCCTTGGCCATATCATCATTGAGCTCAGGCAGAGCCTTGCTCTTGATTTCTTTCACGGTAACTTTGAAAACGCCTTCCTTACCGGCGATTTCCTTCCGGCCGATTTTTTCAGGGAAAGTAACTTTGACTTCCCGCTGTTCGCCCGGCTTCACACCGATCAACTGCGTGGAGAACCCTTTAAGAAATTCATCTTCCTTGATTTCGAACCAGTCGTCATTGCGGTTTTCAACATCCTTGCCGTCAACGGAACACACATAATCGGCGATAACAAAATCACCTTTCGCGGCCGCGCGGTCTTCCACAGCCTTGAACTGCGCGAGAGATTCACGCACACGCTCAAGAGACTGCTCTACTTCTTTCGGATCGACCTGTTTTTTCTCGCGTTTGACTGAAAGACCAGTCACCTTACCCAGCTTGATCTTGGGGCGGGTCTCGATACGGGCCTGATAGGAAAGCTTGCTTTCATTGAATTCGACTTCTTTAATTTCGGGGTAACCCAGCGGTTCAAGGGACTTTTCCTTGAGGGCGGTTTGGTAAGACTCGGAAATTAAATTCTTCAAAACAGCTTCGCGCGCCTGAGTGGAATAATGAAGCTGAAGCACGTTGCGCGGTGCCTTGCCGGGCCGGAAGCCCGGAACCTTCGCCTGATTGGCGATAGCTTTGTAGTATTCGTCATATTCCCGGGTGATCAAATCGGTGGGAACTTCGATTTTTAAAACCTTTTCACAATTTTTTCCATCTTGGACTGAAATCTTCAATTTAAGACTCTCTTTCATGAAAAATTTTTGGCGGATCTTGAACAGGTGGGTAAGATTAAAAATGGAGCGAGTGGAGGGAATCGAACCCTCGTAATTGCCTTGGCAAGGCAACGCATTACCACTATGCTACACTCGCTTGTCTTTTTGAGGACCTATTCAATCCTGAAAGCCATATAGTGTAGGAAAAGAGGTCCTTTTTGTCAACGGATTCCCTGCTTCCCAAGGGGTTTATTTTAAAGAAGTTAGAACAAGACCGCAGTTTGAAGCGTTTCCGGCGGAAACTGACGTTCAGCTTGTAAAGAAATGCGGGATCAGGTAGAATCGCCTTCCTTTCGCACCCTTTAAGCGCCGATAGCTCAGCTGGTAGAGCAAGTGACTCTTAATCACTGGGTCGTAGGTTCGATCCCTACTCGGCGCACCAAACCTCATGGTTTGACACTTCGTCGTCGCGGCTACGGAAAGCCGCGTACGGCGAAGGCTTCGTCCGGCAAACCAGCTCCTGTTCCGCGGCTATGGCGAAATTGGCAGACGCGCCAGACTTAGGATCTGGTCCCGTAAGGGGTGGGGGTTCAACTCCCTCTAGCCGCACTAAATCCAATGATTTAGTACGGCATTGCCGCAGTTTACAGAAAACTGCGCGCAATGCCCGCACAGCGCTCCCCGCGCATTTCAAGCCGTTTTATAAATGTCTCGAATCCCCTTAGTCATTTCTAGATACTGATCCCGGTGCACATCGAAGCTCTTTCCTTGAAGCGGAAGTTTCTTGAATTGCTTTTGCATGGCCTCCGTGCGTTCAGTCGTCAGGGGCCGGGAATTATAATAATCCAGGAAATACGGAATGATTTCGCTTTTCGCGGAAGCGAACTTGTAAAAAACATCCACCATTCCCTGAGGATCATACCCAGCCTCAACCATGTACGTCATCGCTTTGCGATCCGCGATCAACAAACGGGCCCCCGGTGTTTTCTTTGAAGAATTATTCAACATATGGATTCCGACAAGCCCAAGCGCGGCCAGAGCCCCAAACGGCCCGAAAGCCGGCGCGATCATGGCGCCTGTTTCCGTAACCTTATTGACTCCCCGCTTCATTTTGGAGAGCTTGGGATTTTTATACTGAAGTTCGCCGATTTCATGAGCTAAAACCGCCGCCAGCTGGGATTCATTATCAAGAAAAAAAATCATGCCGGTGGTGATATAAACCCGCCCGCCGGGTGAAGACGACGCGTAAATTCTATCGTTGTAGAGAATCGTGAATCGATACGAGAGATCTTTGCGCTCTGCTTGAGAAGCCAGCGATCCGCCGACTTTCTCGATGTAAGACACGGCCCGAGGTTCCGTGTAGGGGCGGAAATTAGAAAGGATCGACTGGTGGATTTGCTCGCCTACCACAAATTCTTCGGCCAGGCTTCCGCCTTCAGGCGCGAGACCGGATGAATTATTTTCCGCGCAAAAACCGGCCGGCGTCACCTGCTGAACTAAAAAAACAAACAGAAAAACGGTAAGGGGGGCCTTTTTCACTCGAAAATTTTACCGCTCCTCCTCCCTTCCGTCCAGCCTTAAACCGCCTTGCGTTTCATGCCGAAATCCCATTTCCAGATGGCGTACATGGCCGGGTAAATCAAAAGCTCCAGGATAAATGAGCTGGCCAGCCCGCCCACCATAGGAGCGGCGATACGCTTCATCATGTCAGCGCCCGCACCCTGCGCCCAAAGCACCGGAAGCAACCCCATGAAGGCCGCCATGACTGTCATCATTTTCGGCCGGGCGCGCTTGACCGCACCGTGGATAATCGCGTCGGTCAAATCCGCGTAATTTTTCATTTTACCTTCTCTGACTTTTTCACCGTAAGCCAGATCCAGAAACAACAGCATAAAAACGCCGGTTTCCGCGTCGAGTCCCATCAGCGCGATCATACCGACCCACACCGCGATGGAAATATTGTAATTCAAAAAATGGAGAAGCCAGACTGCGCCGATCAGTGAAAACGGAACGGCTGTCAGCACGATCAAAGTTTTAACCGCGGACTTCGTGTTCATGTAAAGCAGAAGAGCGATAATAAAAACCGTCAGCGGAATAACGATTTTCAACCGCTGAGTCACTCGCTCCATATTTTCAAACTGTCCGCTCCAGACCAGCAGATAACCTTCGGGCAATTCGAACTGCTCACGCACCGCCTTTTTCGCCGCGCGCACATAACCGCCGACGTCACGGCCGGTGATATCCACGTAAACATACCCCGCCAGCATCCCATTTTCATCCCGGATCATGGCCGGACCTTCACTCATTTTAAATTCCGCGAAATCCCCCAGCGGAACCTGCTGGCCAAGCGGAGTCAAAACCAGAATCTGTTTCAGTTTCGCGATATTATCGCGAAAATCCCTGGCATAACGGACATTGACCGGCGTCCTCTGCCGGCCTTCAAAGAGCGTGGTCACATTTTCACCGCCGATCGCGGAGGTCACCAGCTCCTGAGCATCGTCCACGGAAAGTCCGTAGCGCGAAAGCTGTTTGCGGTTGAGTTCAAAATCCAGAAAGTAACCGCCCGCCGCGCGTTCCGCGTAAACGTTTCGCGTGCCGCTCAGAGGCTTTAAAACTTTCTCGAGATTTTCTCCGATTTTCTGAATTTCTTTCAGGTCGGGGCCGAGAATCTTCACGCCGACAGGAGTGCGGATGCCGGTGGCCAGCATATCGATCCGGTTTTTAATCGGCATGGTCCAGATATTCGGGATGCCGGGCAGACGCACCGCCGCGTCCATCTCATCCACCAGTTTTTGGTAAGTCATTCCCTGGCGCCAAAATTTTTGAGGCTTCAGGGTGATTGTGGTTTCGACCATGGAAAACGGCGCGGGATCCGTCGGAGTTTCAGCGCGGCCGGCCTTTCCGAAAATATGATCCACTTCGGGGAACCCCGCCAAAATTTTATCCTGAAGCTGAAGAACTTTTTGCGCTTCGGTAACCGACATTCCCGGAAGAGCCGTCGGCATATAAAGAATACTGCCTTCATTCAAAGGAGGCATGAATTCCGAACCGAGTTTGAGATAGACCGGAATCGTGCTGACAACCAGCAGACCCGCGGCAAGCACGGCGGCAAACCGGTGCTTTAAAACGAAATGAACGGCGGGCTCATAGATTTTAAAAATGATCCGGCTGACCGGATGTTTTTCTTCCGGATAATACTTCCCGACAAGCACTGCGTTCAATCCGCCGGAAAGCCATTTCCATCTGAATTTAAAATAATCCATGCGCGTAAAAAGCATCCGCAGGGCCGGATCAAGCGTCACCGCAAGAACGGCCGCGATCGCCATTGCGAAATTCTTGCTGAAGGCCAGCGGTTTAAAAAGTCTTCCTTCCTGATCGACCAGTGTGAAAATCGGCAAAAACGCTACCGCGATCACTAACAGCGAAAAAAAGACAGACGGCCCGACTTCTTTTAAGGCATTGAGCCGGACTTCGTGATAATCCCCCTGCCTTCCGTTCTGGTCCCAGAGTTGGAGTTTTTTATAAGCGTTTTCAACTTCAACAATCGCGCCATCAACGAGCACGCCGATTGAAATCGCGATACCCGCCAGCGACATAATGTTGGTCGTCAGGCCCATAAAATACATGGGGATAAAAGCCAGAAGGACTGAAACCGGAATGGTCACGATCGGAATCAGCGCGGACGGAATATGCCACAGAAAAATCAAAATGACGGCACTCACGATGATCATTTCCTCGATCAGCGTGTGCTTTAAGGTGTGAATGGAATTGGAAATCAATTCGGAACGGTCATAGACCGGTACAATTTTAACGCCGGCGGGCAGAGTCGGCTCCAGCTCTTGAATCTTGGCCTTCACGCGTTCAATAACACGCAGGGCATTTTCACCCTGGCGCATGACAATAATCCCGCCGACCGCGTCACCCTTGCCATCGAGCTCCGCGATTCCCCGCCGGATTTCAGGACCGGCTTCCACTTTCGCGAAATGCTTGACCAGAAGCGGTGAATTGCTTTCCGGCGTATTGCCGACGTAAATATCTTCAATGTCTTGAATGGATTTCGCGTACCCCCGGCTGCGGATCATGTACTCCGCGCCTGAAACTTCGAGCAAGCGCCCACCGACTTCGTTATTCCCTTTGCGCACCGATTCCACCAGCTGTTTAAGCGGAATGTTGTAAGCTTGAAGCCGGTTGGGATCAACATTCACCTGAATCTGCCGGACGAAACCGCCGACCGCCGCGACTTCAGAAACGCCAGGCACTGATTGCAAAGCATAGCGCAGATACCAGTCCTGCAAAGTTCTCAACTCCGAAAGATCATGCGCGCCCGTTTCATCCGTCACCGCGTATTGATACACCCATCCTACGCTTGTCGCGTCAGGCCCCAGCTCCGTCTGCACTCCTTTCGGAAGTTTGGGAAGAATCTTGCTCAAATATTCCAGAACACGGCTTCGTGCCCAGTAAAGATCCGTGCCGTCCTGAAAAATGACATACACGTAAGAAAAACCAAAATCCGAAATCCCCCGGACGGCTTTGACTCTCGGCGTGCCGAGCATGGCCGTGATAATCGGATAGGTCACCTGGTCTTCCATGATGTCGGGACTGCGGTCCCAGCGGGAGTAGATGATGACCTGCGTGTCGGAGAGATCGGGAATCGCGTCCATCGGCACGTTACGCGCGCACCACACCGCGCCCGCCACGGCCGCGGCCGTCGCAAGAATAACCAGAAATTTATTCCGGGCTGAGAACTCAATAATTTTCTCAATCATGAACGTGCTCCTTGCCGAAACTCTGCAGCGCGGCCCGGATGCGGGACTCAGAATCGATTAGAAAATTGGCGGAACTGATCACCCGCTCACCTTCAGCGAGTCCTTCCACGACTTCCTGGAAACCGCCGGCTTCATAACCCACACGGACTTCGCGCGGTTCAAACCGGCCTTCCCCTTCGGCTACAAAAACCAGGGTGCGCTCTCCGGTGCTCAGCACCGCTTCTTCCGGTACCGCCAGTTTTTCTCCCAAAGTCACGTGGAGTGTCACATCCACCGGCATACCTTCGCGAAGCAGGTCCTGCGGATCGGCCGTTTCAATACGCACCCGGACTGTGCGGATCGCGGCATTAGGAATTAAATCCACGGTACGCACTGTGCCTTCAAAAATCTTGCCGGGAAGCGCTGAAGCTTTAGCCGTCACTTTTTGATTCGGGCTGGCAAGATCCGACTCATTTTCAAAAAGGTCGACATAGACCCATTTAAACCCTTCAGGCAGAAACAGATCTTCAGCCGAATGCGTGTAGGTCAGCAAGCGCAGACTGCTCTGACCTATGTCTTTCATCTCTTTCATTTGCCGCGCGCTAATGCCGGAAAGGCGCAGTTTGAGGTCGGCCAAATTCATGTTCGCGGCCGCACGCTTGCGAATTTCCGCGTAAGGACTGCCGTTAAAGCGGATGTAATCATCCACAGCCTCGCGGTACTCCCCGATAATATTGTGCAGGTCAGTGTTGTAAGCCACACGGCCCAGCTCGCGCACCTTCATTTCCAAAGGCATCTTCTTGACCTCTGAAATCTTAACGCCAATCTGCTGTTGGCGCTCCGGACTGACACTCACCGCCGCGCGCCCGGCAATGACTGTTTCATCCCCGGTTTCGGCTTCCTCATAAACAGGAATGTAATCCATCCCCATTTCATCCTTGGCGGGTACCGGGGAAGAAACCTCCGGCCTCATAGGATGGCGGTAGAACAAAATCTTTCCTTTTTTATTTTCCGTATGATGCTCAACTTTGGTCAAACGCATATGACAAATCGGGCAGTCACCGGGCTTATCGGAGGTAATGTTCGGATGCATGGCGCATTGATAGATTTCATGATCCGCGGAAATCTGCTTCTGAGCCGGACGGCAGCCGTAAACAACGGCTCCGGAAAATATCAAGACCGCGGAAATAAATACTGATTTAAAAATGACGGCTTTCATAAAGCCTCCTTTCTGAAGAAAAACACACGCGTAAACAAATCGCTTACGGTTCAGAACAGAAGGTTTTTAAATGCGGAGAATATTCAGAGAGAGGTAGAGACGCCGGAGATCGCGGGAACCCGGCGGACCGGTTTCAAAGCAAAAAACATTCCGGCGGGCTGAAAGCAGTCCCGCCTGAGGAAATAAAACCGCGAGGAACAGAAGAAAAATAAACGCGGGAATCGCGCTGTTTTTTTCAATCGACGGAGCGCAGTCACGGAAAAAAGTTTTCACCATGTCACAGCAGTTCATGCCGGGGCCCGACAAAACAGCTTGATGAGAGGCCATAGGGACACAGCAATGGCAGAAGGCCAGAACAGCCGGAAAAACAATCGTCAGGACCATGAGCCAAACCAGGATTTTTCTCATCGTTTACCTGTTAAAGAGTAGCACATCTTACGGAATATGGTCTAGGCTTTCGAATACCAGGGCGAGGGCGCCCAGGTCCCCGGCATGCCCCCCCAGGTTGGAGCGGACAATCTTTACGGCCTTAAAAGCCTGGGGCCAGGCTTCACGCTTACAGCTTTTCATCATGGAATCCCAAAAAGCTTTCGGGGAAGAATTCCAGACCCCACCGCCAAGAATGATCATTTCAGGGTTCAGAATATTCAGAATGTTGGCCAGACCGATCCCCAGATAAGAACCCGCGCAACGGTAAACGCCCAATGCCGTTTTGTCGCCTTTCTTAACCGCAGCGCCCAAAATTTTCGCACTTACCGGCTCGCCCCCGGTTAACTTTTTGAGCGCCTCTTTACTGTAAGTTTCACGGGCCATACGAGCGATCGCTGTTCCGGATCCGTAAGCTTCCAGGCATCCTTTTTTCCCGCATTTGCAGGACGCGCCGCCGGGAACTATCGTCATATGCCCGACTTCTCCGGCCACAAAACTTTCGCCTTCAAATAATTTTCCGTTAAGCACCATCCCGCTTCCAATGCCGGTGCTGACGGTGACGTAAATAAAATTGGATTTTTTCCGGCCTTGCCCGAAAACTTTCTCGCCGATGGCCGCCGCGTTCGCGTCATTATTCATGAAAATAGGCAGGCCGGTTTTTTTCTGAAGGATTTTACGGAGAGGCAGGCCTTCCCAGCCTTTAAGATGCGGTGACTTGGGGACAACTCCGCGGGCACTGTCCACAGGCCCGGGAACACCCACGCCGATCCCCTGAATCCGCCCGGCGGTCTGCCGGCGAAGGCGGTCAATTTCCTCCGCCATATTTTCAATACACCGGGCCGTCTGGGCCCCTGTCAGAGTGGGAATGATTTTCTGGGAAAGGATTTTCCCGTGATCCGTACCGGTCACAATGGAAATCTTGGTGCCGCCTATGTCAATTCCGATGGCTTTTTTCATCTCATGAATCTATGGGGTGGCAGGAAAAATATGGTAAAAAATGGCCGGGGCGTGGATTGAACACGCGACGCAGGGATTTTCAGTCCCTCGCTCTACCACTGAGCTACCCGGCCGGTAAAAAGCAGGTTGAGAATCATACTTTAGCCCCTTAGGGGCTGTCAAGCTTGGCGCTTGGGGGCAAGAAGCCCGTCCAGACTCCAGAGGGCTTTTTTTTGAAGGAAAATTTTTCCGGCAATAATGAGGTTGATGAAATCCATGATAAATACCTGCCAGACAGCCAGATGAATGGGCCCGTTCTGCCCAAAGCATCCGCAGTTGGAACCCGCGTTATCAAGAAGCATACTGCTCGACCCAATAACCAGAAGAAAACAAAGGCAAAGAAACGCGAGGGCCGCGGAAGTCAGCGGAAGGATGAAACCCAACAGCATAAAAATGCCGAAAAGAAATTCCATCCAGGGAACCGTCAGCGAGACAATCGTGAGAAACGAGTACGGAATTACCTGGTATTCGGCCAGCATTCCCCTGAAATTTTCAATCGGCTCCATAAGTTTGCTGAAGCCGGCATAGGCAAAAATCAGCCCAATCCAGATCCGCAAAAAAAACATGATGTGCGGGTTGGACTCACGGTTCATGTTTTCAGGGACTGGGAAACTTCAGATGCCGGGGGGAAAGAAGGAACTTCGGGCGCGGCCGGCTTAGGCGGAAGCGGGGGCAATCCCAGAACTTTTCGAACAATCTCTTCACCTCGTTTTTCAAGCTCAACAGGGCCTACGACTCTTTCCCCATTGATAAACAATGTCGGCGTGGAATTAACCTGAAGGCTCTGCCCTTTGGCTCTTTCATCCAGCACCTTGCGCGTAACCGCCGCGTCGGAAAGGCAGGCTGTAAACTGATTCATATCCGCGCCGGTTTCTTTAGCGTAAGAAATCAAAAGATCCACGGGGCTAGGACTCGCGGACCAGATCGGCTGAAGTTTATAAACCCGGTCATGATATTCCCAGAATTTCCCCTGCCGGTTCACGCACTCAGACATTTGATGCGCCACCCCCGCCCACCGGTGCATCGGGAGCGGAAAATGATAAAACGTCAGATTGATTTTCCCTGGGTATTTCTCAAAAAGGGCGGTAATCATAGGTTCGGCCTTCATGCACGCCGGGCATTGAAAATCGCTGAACTCCACAATCTTCACGGGAGCATTGAGCGGTCCGCGGATTTTAACACCTGCCTCAGGCTTGATTTCTCCGGTAGGAAGACGGCCGCTGCGCAGAAGAAAAATAATGCCTGATAAAACCGCGATTAAGATGACTCCAGTGATCAGGGTACGTTTGTTCATGCGTTTTCCTTTGGGTTGAATATAGCTCAAAAAAAGCAAATGATGAAGCACATCCTTTGCTTTAAATACGGTCCGCGCTCCTGTGAATTTCCCGAATAAGTTCATTGCCCTGCCAACTAAGCATTTTCTCAAGCGACCAGGGAACAGCCAGACTCCAGTTCTGCTCCCCCATGGTTCCCGGAAAATTAATCCTGTAATTCCACGGATCTTCCTCAATTCCATTTTTCATTGAGAGAAGGTCCTGCAAAAGCTGGATACTGAAAATCGAAGCCGTTTGATCAGCTTTTTTAAGAGCCGCTTCGAATAAAACGGCTGAATCAAGACTTTGCTCCGGGTTCAAGCCGGCGTATTCCAGAAATTTCTTCTTCTCCCCGAAGGATTCACGGTAAAGCGCGGTGAGCGTGAAAATTTCCTGCGCCGGTTTTTCCAGATTCCAAGCCAGGACGGATTCATCAGAAATATCCTGTTTCCAGCGGAGCCGGCCGTGAGCCGACCGTTCAAAATCAAAAAGTTTATTTTTGACCTTTTCATAATCCACTCCGCATTCACGGCAGCGGCGTTTAAAAAGAGCTTCATCAACCGTTTCCGCTTCAAACGCCCACCACCCCCGGAATGAAGTCATATCATGGTTTGAAATAACCGCCATCGAATTGGCGCGGTAGCGGGCCGGGTCGGTGAAACCATAATCCGTTTTCCAATCCCGAGTCCAACGCTGAACATCCATACCCGGCACGCCGAGTTCTTCCAGTACCTTATAAGAACAAGGCGGTACTACGCCCAGATCTTCCGCGCACGGCAGCATATCCGAAGCCTGAATCATGACTGAAAGAATTTTACGGCCGTGTTCCTCCCAGAGGTTTTCATCTGAAGGGTCAAAAACGCCGTTCAACCCCCCATTCTCCTCCGGCTCCTCTGAGCGGATAGTCCAGAGCCGGAAAGTGCCGACCACATGATCGATTCGGAAAAGATCATAAAAATTCTGCGCATACCGGACTTTTCGCACCACATAATCGTAACCGTGTTTCTCGATTTCCGGCCAATCGTACGGAGGCATCCCCCAGCGCTGGCCGTTGGCAAAAAAAGCGTCAGGCGGCGCCCCGGAAACCCGGTGAAGTTTGAAATATCCCTGATTCGACCAAACGTCCGCGCTGTCACGGGAAACCAGAAACGGCAGGTCTCCCATCAGAAAAACATTCTGCGCGAGACAAGCCTGACGCGCGGCGCGAGCCTGCTCAAAAGCCTGCCACTGAACCCACTGGTGAAAAAGAACGGTGTCCTTGTGAGTGTCATAGAAATTCTCAACCGCGGATTTTTCCTTCCCTCTCAATCCGCCTTCCCAGCTTTCCCATCCTGATTCCGACCGCTCGTCCTTAATCGCTTTGTAGAGCGCGTAGTTTTCCAGCCAGAAAGCGTTTTCTTTAACATATCTCTTAAAAGCCGGGGATTCCCCGCGGGCATCAAACATTCGTTTGAGAATTTTCAGTTTGGCTTTTTTGACGGCGTAATTCACCCGTTTTCCGCCGGCAGGAAACTCGGAGCGCAATTTCTCAATATCTTTTTTAAAATTATCAGCGGAAATATCCGCGATTTTCTCAAGAGAGAGATAAACGGGGTCCAGCGCGAAGGTGCTGGCTGAATCGTACGGCGTAAAACGGAAAGCCGTGTCATTAAGGGGAAGCAGCTGGATAATACTCATCCCCGAGCGCCGGCACCACTGAGCGAGCCGTTCAAGATCCGGAAATTCTCCGATCCCGATGCTTTGTGAAGAATAAATGGAGAAAAGAGGCGTGCAAACTCCCGCGCGGCGCTGGAGACCCAGCCGTTTCCACTGAGGTGCCGTGACGGTTTTCAGGAAAGCGTCATAAGCCGTGACTTGCATATCAGCTCAAATATTTTTGAAAAATAACCGCAAACCCGAGCAGGGTGAAAAAGCCCATAACGTCCGTAAAAGTCGTCAAAATAATATTGGAACATTGGGCGGGATCCATTCTCAGAGCTTTCATGCCGAGCGGAATCGCCGCTCCGGCAAGACCCGCGATCACCAGATTCACAAACATGGCGAGTCCGACCACCAGCCCCAGATAAGGATTGCCGTGCCACATCACGGCAGCGGCAGCCGTCACCATCCCAACGACAATTCCGTTAATAACCCCGATTCCCGCTTCTTTAAGAATCAGGCTCCATATTTTTCCGGTACGGATTTCACGCATGACAATCCCGCGAATGACAATGACCAGCGCCTGCGCGCCCGCGTTCCCGCCCTGACCGGCCACAACGGGAAGGTAAATAGCCAGCACGGGAAACTGCCCGATTGTTTTCTGAAATAAAGCGACGACACTTCCCGCGAGAAACGCGGTGGCCAAGTTAACATGAAGCCACGGCAAACGCATACGCAGAGAAAATCTCACAGGTGAGAACACCCTTTCATCACCGCCGGCACCGAACATCTTCTGCAAGTCTTCGGTCGCCTCTTCCTGAACGTCTTCAATGAGCTGTTCAGCTTTAATCACGCCCAATAACCGTCTTTCTTCATCTACCACCGGAGCCGCGAAATAACGGCGCTTGGTGAATTCTTCAGCAATCAACTCACGGTCCATCATGCAGTTAACCGTAAAAACATCCCGGCGCATGATAGACTCGAGACGCGTCTCAGGAGCCGCGAGAAGCAAATCGCGCATATTCATCACTCCCGCGAGACGGTTTTCTTTATCAATGACATACGCGTAAGAGGCTGTGGATTTTTTGCGCGCAAGTTCACGAATTTTCTGAACGACGCTTTGAACGGTCATATCCGCGTGAAAAGCCAGAAACTCCGGGGTCATGATCCGGCCCGCGCTGTTTTCAGGATAGGTCAGAATTTCCCGGATTTCTTTTTTGGTCTTTTCAGGGAACCCGGCCAGAAGAGCTTCGCGGTGTTCCTGAGGAAGCTGAAGAAGAAGCGCGGCGCCCTGCTGAACATCCAGCCTTTCCGCGACCGCTGAAAGGAAATCCGGCGGAAAATTTTTAAACAGTTCCGCGGCATAATTCGGCTGAAGCTTGGTAAAAATATCACTGACAAGCGCGGGCGGAAGAAGGCCCAGAACAGCTGCGGCATCATCCTCATCCATCGCTTCCAGACAGCGCGCCGCCCTTTCGGGATCTTTCTCGAAAAATTGATTGGCTACAAAGGTCAAGGCCTCGCGTTCGGCCATAAGTCACCCATTTATATGATTTTTTTAAACTTTTCTATCTGAATCTGAAGCTCACCCGCTAACTGCAGAATATCCGGCCATATTTCACGGACCTCGGAACTCATTCTTTCAGGCGCCGCGGCCTGCTGATTCATAAAATTAAAAATAGCTTCCTGAGCGCGCCCTTTTTCCAGGTCGACTTTCATCTTCCTGGCGACTTTCTGAATATTCAGGCATTCCTGAACCGTTTTCCGGCCCGAACCGCCGTTCAGCGCGCGGATTCTTTTTTCAAGCTCCCGCGACAGGAAATAAATCACCCCGTCTTTTTTCAGCTCAATATCAAAAGAACGCGCGGTTTCCAGCACCCGGTTCACCGCTAAAGCGTGCTGGGATGAAAAGCCATGTTCCGCTAGAAGATTAACGGCTCTTTTCAGCCTGCGGTGAAGGGTGTGTTCAGCCGCGTAACGAATCTGCTCGGGGATCGGCAAGTTGATAGAGCGGTAAATTTCGTTCAGCCTCCGGTTGTCTTCAAAAAGCTGCTCCAGATTCCCGCTGATTTTCATGACGCCCTCGCGAGTCATCTGCTTGATCAGCTTCATTCTTTCTTCCAAAGGCAGATCTTTTAGAGAGTAATATTTTTCGCCGAAAATATCATCGATTTTTCTGAATATTTCAACGATATGCAGTAACTGGAGTTCATTAAAAAACTGCTTTTCGATACTGTCCAGACCGGGCAGTTCCTCCGCGCGCCGGATCGAACAGCGGACATCGTAAAGGCCGACATGAACCGCGATAAAAACAAAATCATCCTGCTCAAGAGTGGTTGAAGAACTGACCCGGACAGAACCAAAATTCAAAGTCAAATCCCCGAAGGATTCCTTGTGATGCGAAAGAATCTTCAGATGATGCGAATAAAAGGAATCCTGCTTCCTGGGTTCCCGCGCTTCTTCAAGAAGCGACGTCATGGCGTAAAAGGCCGCGGTGTCCGCCAGGCCGATCATTTTGGAGCGGATAAATTTCTCGTAGATTTTCCGGCCGTCATTCCACTCCGGAACATTCCCTTTGACCAACGCGAGCTTTGAGAGAAATTCGGGCTCCAGGTCCCGCCCCCCGGCTTCGCGCGCCAGCTGAAGCGCCCGCGCGGCATACTCCAGATCCTGCAGAGTTTCAAGGCCTGAAATCTCCGTAAAAAACCATCCGCAGCTGGTGTACATCAGCATCGCGTGCCTTTGAGACTCCAGGAGCTTAAGGCTTTGTGATTTTTCATTCTCAGAAAGATCCTTAACCGCGTTTTTTTTAAAAAAAGACGCTATCGTTTTTTCAGAACGGTTTAAAATAACGTCGATGTAATCCTTCCGTGCCTGCCAGGCATCTTTTAAATACGCCTTTGTCCGGCTTTCAAAGATACCGGCCAGTTCATCTCTCAGCCAGTCCAGAGCGTTCCGGAACGGCTTGCGCCAGTGCTGGGTCCAGGAATCCGGCCCGCCCCCCCGGCACCCGCAATGTTCTTTCCATCTTTTGATCCCATGCTCACAGCTCCATGAAGTCCCTTCTCCGGGTTTAATCCGGACTTCAAAAGCGGGCGGGCAGATCTCGAGAAATTCTCCGTAATTGGTAATTTTATAGTGTTTTTTCGCGGCTTCCACGCATGTCAGATACGCGATGACCCTCTCACCGAAAGCTTTGTGATGTCCGTACGTTTCACCATCCGTCGCCACATGAATCAACTGGGGCTGTTTGCGGTGTTTGTCTGTCGCGGTTTCAATTCCCTGCATAAAATGCCGGGCATCGAAAAGAAAATCACCGAACCCCATCTCTTTAGAAACCGGACCGTCATAAAAAAAGAGGTCGATGTATTTACCGGGACTATTCTGGATAAAAAAACGGTAGGGGTGTTTCGGGTCAATCTGCCCTTCTGAAACATTCGTCCAGTCGCCGCCGGAAAGCGGACGGATTTTTTCGGCCTGATTCGGCGCCAAAATACAAAACCGCATCCCCGCGTTTGCCAGCACCTCCAGAGTTTCTTCATTGCACGCGGTTTCAGGAAGCCAAACGGCTTCAGGCTCCCGGCCGAAACGTTTGCGAAAATCAGCGATGCCCCAGGCAACCTGGGTTTCCTGATCGCGGCGGCTGGCCAAAGGCATGATCATATGGTTGTAAATCTGAGCAATCGCGTTTCCGTGCCCCCGGTGCTTTTCCACGCTCACGCGGTCGGCTTCGATCACTTTCTGGTAAGTTTCAGGGTGAAATTTCTCAAGCCATGAAAGCAGGGTCGGACCGAAATTGAAGCTGATATTTTCATAATTATTCGCGATGTCAACGATCTCGCCCTTTTCATTCAGCACCCGGGCGCGCGCATTGGGCAAATAGCATTCCGCGTGAATTTTTTCATTCCAGTCGTGGTAAGGGCGGGCGCTCTCCTGAATTTCAATGGACTCAAGCCAGGGGTTTTCCCTGGGGGGCTGATAGAAATGCCCGTGAATGCAGAGGTAATTTTCACCCATTAAACACCGCGCGTTTTTTTAATTGCCTGAGGAATGAAATCAATCAAGTCGCCGGCCAGCATTCCCGCTTCACCGGTTTTACGGACAGCCAGATCCCCGGCCAGTCCGTGAAGAAAAACCCCGAACCGCGCCGCCTGCCAGCGGGAGAAACCCTGAGCTAAGAGAGCGGCGATCATCCCGGTTAGAACATCCCCTGAACCGCCCTTGGCCATTCCGGGATTTCCGGTCTGGTTCACATAAACTTTTCCGGATGGATCCGCGACCACGGTTTTACCGCCTTTTAAAACGATAACGGCTCCGGATTTTTTCGCCGCCGTCACGGCTTTCAATTTCCGGTCAGCTTCCCGGTTTGAAACCCGCACACCGAAAGCCCTGAAAAATTCCGCGGGGTGCGGCGTCAAAACCCACCGGTTTAACGCGTATTTTAGAACAGAACCGTGATCTTTCAAAGCATTGATACCATCGGCATCTACCACCGCGGGCAGTCTGTTTTTTTTGAGAACTTCACGCGCCCAGGCGGAAGTTTCGGGAATCCGTGAAATTCCCGGGCCCAGCGCCAGAACATTCTGGGTTTTAAGGAACTTCAAACATGGCTGGACGGCTTTCCGGGAAAATCCTCCCTGCTTCGAAGCGGGAAACGCGCGAACCATGACCTCCGCTTCTCTGCGGGCCAGAACCGTATAAACCGTTTCAGGAACCCCCAAAGTAACGAGGCCCGCGCCGGTTTTCAAAGCCGATAAAGCCGTCAGATGCGCGGCTCCAGTCAAACCTTTGGAGCCGGCAAGTACCAGAATTTTTCCAAAGTTTCCTTTGTGAGAATTTTTTTTTCGGGGTTTCCAATGAAGACGAATTTCGCGAGCAATTGCCGCGGAAATCATCGAATGAGGGATTTCATCCGGCGGACGGCACTGCGCAGTCCGGTAAAAACAGCTTCGCCGACGATGGAGAAGCCGATGTTGTACTCTTCGATTTCAGGAATTCTCAGAAGAGGCTTCACGTTTTCATAGTCCAGTCCATGTCCGGCATGCACTTTCAAACCAAGCCGTACGGCGAGTTCCGCCGCCGCACGGATACGTTTCAGCTCTTTACGGCGTTTCGCGCCGCGGACCGCGGCGTAAGTGCCCGTGTGAATTTCAATCGCGTTCGCGCCGACTTCAGCCGCGGTACGCACTTGTTCAAAATCCGCGTCAATAAAAAGACTCACCTGAATTTTTTTCTTTTTTAACTGAGAAATCACTTTGATCAGCTTCCCCCGAGCGGAAACAGCATCCAGCCCGCCTTCGGTTGTCAGCTCCTGCCTGCGTTCAGGCACCATGCAAACTTTTTCAGGCGCGTAACGGAGCGCGATTTTCACGATCTCAGGATGAAGCGCCATTTCCAGATTGACCGGAATCCGAACGGCTTTCTGAATCGCGGGCAAATCGGCATCTTGAATGTGCCGGCGGTCTTCTCTTAAATGAATGGTAATACTGTCCGCTCCCCCGGAGCGGGCTTCAATCGCGGCTTTGACGGGACTCGGGAAAGATTCCCGGCGGGCTTGGCGTAAAGTCGCCACATGATCGATATTGACCCCCAGGCGAGGCACTTTTATTTCTCAATCCGGCCGTGGATGGAAACCGGTTTTTCATTTTTCTGAGTCACACCGTCAGGCAGAATCACCTGAAGGGGAAGTTCAAAATCTCCCGAAGCCTGATCGGTTACATCCACAAACGCGTTTAAACTCCCGCTGGATAAATCCTGGAACTGCTTTCGCGGACCGCGCAAAGTCAGCGTAACCTCCGAGGGATTCAGCTGCCCCACGTTCTTACCCTGATTGCCCAGAATTTTAACCGGAATATTCTCAAATGTTTTTTCATCATAAGCTTCGATAATTGGGACATAAACGTCAATCATATCGTCACTGACCGCTTTAAGATTGGCCGGCAAGTCCAGCGAGTACATCCGCCGGAACGACCGCACACGGCCGACCAGGTCGATCTGGCTTGTTTTAACTGAATCCAGTTTTTCAAGCCTGGACCGGGGCCCTTCAATCAAAACCGCGTTGGGATTAATCTGAACTTCATCCGGATTGAGCCCATAACCGAAAGCCGGCTCTCCAAGGAAATTAGGTTTCACCGCGAGTTTCTGAACAATCAGTTCATCAAGCGTGACCTGAATTGTCTCAGGCTGAATTTTAACCACTCTAATCTGAGGAGTGCGGAGATGAATTTCACCCGGCTCAAGCCTAAAGGAATAATCTCCGGGCTTACTGATATTTTCCTCAATCTCATGTTGAGCTTTCAGATTTTCCGAAGTCAAATCCGAAAGAAGCGCGCGGGGAGCAATCAGCGTCACCTCGACATTGCGGGCGGAAACCTTGGAAATACTCATGTGAGGATTTTTGACTTTGATCTCCACAGGAATAACCCGGGTGACCTCAATTCCCTCTTCCCCCGTGGCGTAATACCAAAGCCCAACAGCCAGAAAAAAAGAAACAAGCTTCAAACCCCAGTTGTGCGTCAGCCAGCGTGTCATGGATTGTCCGTTCTATGAAGAAAGTTTCTCCAGTTTTTTTCGAACAGATCCTTGATTGAAGATTTTTTATTCTGCTCCGCGGATTTGAAGAGACTCGTTAAAATCTTGCGCAATTCTTCTTCGTCCTGAGCGCGGGTCAATTTACCGTACACCGAAACGGAAATATGCCCCGTTTCTTCCGAAACAACCACGCAAACCGCATCACTTTCTTCGGTCAAGCCGATCGCCGCACGGTGGCGGGTGCCCAGGGACCGTGAAATTGCCGGATTCTGGCTGAGCGGGAAAAGCGATCCGCAGGCCGCGACGCGGTCTCCCTGAATAATCATACCGCCATCGTGAGTCGGTGTATTAGGGCTGAAAAGCGCCAGAAAAATTTCCGCGCTGATTTTCGCGTCAAGCAGGATTCCGCTTTCGATATAATTCTTGAGCCCGACTTCACGCTCAATCGCGATCAAAGCGCCCACCCGGTTGCGGGACATCTGTTCACAAGCCTGGATCAATTCATCAATCGTTCCGCCCTTTTTCAAAATCCCGCCCATCAGTGTGTTCTGGCCGATACGAGCGAGAGCGCGGCGAAGTTCCGGCTGAAAGATAATCAGGAAGGCGACGACACCGACCGCGAAGAGTTTGGTTAGAACCCAGTTGATACTGTTGAGCTGAAGCGCCTTGGCGATATTGAATACTACGGCCAGCACAATAAGCCCCATCAAAACCTGAAGCGCGCGCGTGCCTTCAAAGAAACGGATGGAATAATAGACGAGCATCCAGATGAAGAGAATCTCCAGCACCGGACGCCAGGAAAGTGTCAGAATTTCAAATAAATTTTGAAGAGGCATTTTTAGAATTGAACCCGGATTATAGTCAAAATCGGGAAAACCCCCGCATAGGACGGCGGGTTTAAAAATTTATTCATGATAACACAGCCTAAGTGAAGGCCGCAACCGGGTTTAAGCGAAAACAGAGGTTTTTCAGGCCCGGCAGTCTGATTTTATTAGAACAGGCCGGCGGATTCGGGAGGTTTACGATCGAAATGCTGGTAAGCCCGGCGGGTTAAAACACGGCCGGCGGAGGTTCTTTTAAGAAAACCGCGCTGAATCAGGTAGGGTTCGTAGATTTCCTCGATGGTCTCAGCGTCCTCACTGACGCCAACCGCGAGGCTGTTAATCCCGATAGGCCCGCCCTGGCAGTGGTCCATCATATATTCGAGAATGCGCTTATCCATGGGATCCAGGCCTTCATGGTCGACCTCAAGCATACGAAGCGCTTGATCCGCCACCTCGGAGGTAATTTTCCCCGAAGCCTTGACCTGCGCGAAATCGCGCACCCGGCGGGCCAGGCGGTTGGCAACACGGGGAGTTCCGCGTGAACGGCGGGCAATTTCAAGCTCCCCTTTGGCGTCGGTCTCTACCTTCAGGATTTTCGCGGAACGGTGAATGACGGATGCCAATTCTTCATCCTCGTAATAGTTTAATCTTTCAACAATGCCGAAACGTGAGCGCAGAGGCGCGGTCAAAAGTCCGCTGCGGGTCGTGGCGCCGATCAGCGTGAACGGAGGAATTTTAATTTGAACAGAACGCGCGTTAGGCCCTTTATCAATCATGATATCAATGCAGAAATCTTCCATGGCGGGGTAAAGGTATTCTTCCACAACATGAGAAACACGGTGGATCTCATCGATGAAAAGAACATCGCCTTCTTCCAGATTCGTCAGGACTCCGGCCAAATCCCCTGCCCGCTCCAGCACAGGGCCGGAAGTAGTGCGGATGTTGGCCCCCATTTCTTTGGCGATAATATGCGCCAGCGTGGTTTTACCTAATCCGGGAGGCCCAAAAAGAAGGGTGTGATCCAGCGGCTCCTTACGGCGCCGCGCGGCTTCGATAAAAATTTTGAGGTTCTCACGAAGTTTCTGCTGACCGATAAATTCATCCAAGCTTGAAGGCCTGAGAGCGAGCTCCCAGTTTTCATCTTCGGAAAATTTTTCCTGGCTGATCAGCCGTTCTTCGCTCACGTCAAACTTTTCCGGCGGTTTGGCGGGTCACGACTTTAAAATCATCAATGTAACGCCGGGTCTTGCGGTTGGAAGCAAGCGCTTCGATGAAATCATTGAGAGAGCTCTGCATCTCGCGGTTGATTTCAATAAACCTCAAACCCAGATAATAAACTCCGGATTGAAACGCCGGACGCACGCGTACAACGCGGGCCAAAGCGTCAAAAGGCCTTTCCAAAGCCGGCATCCAGACACTGACGCGAAGCAGCGTTCCTTCCGCGAAATATTTTTCAGACCAGAAACGCATTCCGCCGGCGCTGATATCTTTAACGTTGGAAATCAAAGGCTCAGCCTGGCCGTAGCTTTCCGCTGTTTGAAATTTAACCAGGCTGTGCGCCTGGAGCCTTTTATGCCTTCTGCTGTTGGGTGTTCTATAAACCGCCATATTTCCTCCGATGGATCGAAACTTGAAATTTCGATCTGATGATCTCCCGAAACATCCGTCTCAGGGGTTAAACATATTTAAGAGATACCCGTATCAGCTCTTCAAGCCTGACTTTCCCAGGCTCGAGACTTTTCAAAGCTTTCTGAACCGCTTCCTGCGCGTCTGTTTTTTTATACCCAAGCTCCAGCAAAGCTTTTACGGAATCATCCGCGACCGGACTGCCTGCCGGCGCCGCGGCTCCCGGAGCGGGAGCCCGCCGTTCTTCAACAACCATTTTCTCACGCAATTCCACAACCATGCGTTCAGCCGTTTTCCGGCCGATACCGGAAATGCCGGTTAAAACAGTGAGATCACCGTCAATAATCGCGTGCTTTAATTCCGTGACGGAAACGCCCGAAAGCGCGGTCAGCGCCGTTTTAGGACCGATTCCAGAAACCGATATCAATAGGCGGAAAAGCTGGCGTTCATCCTCCGTGAAAAATCCATAAAGGGCCTGCGCGTCTTCGCGCACGACAAAATGAATCAGAACGCGTACTGATTTTCCTAACTCCGGAAGCGCGGCGAAGGTTGAAACCGGAATCTGAACATAGTAGCCGACACCATTAACATCAATGACCAGGGCCGTTGCTGTTTTCTGAACCAGATTTCCGTTTAAGTATTCGTACATACTTTCGCCTTCGGAGCTTTAAAAACTTTTGAGCTGTGGAAGTGGCAAAGAGCAACAGCCAATGCGTCCGCGCCGTCCTGCTCAGGCATCTCTTTGAGATTCAGCAGCACCTTGATCATGTGCTGGACTTGTTCTTTGGTCGCGCGGCCGTTTCCCGAAACCGACTGTTTCACCCGCGCCGGCGGGTATTCTACCACGTCAATCCCGGCAGCGGAAGCTGCCAGCATGGCACAAGCGCGGGCTTCCCCGATTTTAACCATAGCCTGGACGTCTTTCCCGAAGAAAACGCTCTCTAGGGCAAGAACATCCGGCCGGTGATCGGCAATGATCGTTTTTAATCCTTCAAGAATGCCGGAGAGCCTTTTGGGAATCGCCGCTTTGGGGTTGGGGCGGATCACTTCGAAATGGACCAGCTTGTAGGAAGAACCGGACGATTCGACAATCCCGGCCCCTGTTCTGTAAGTTCCCGGATCAACTCCGAGAATTCTCATTCAACCGATCTCCTTCATGACTTCATCGGGAATGTCGCAGTTAGCGTAAACATGCTGAACATCATCATGGTCTTCTAACGCGTCAATCAGGGCCAGTACGCCTCGAGCTCCTTCCGCGTTGACGGCCATCAAATTTTTGGGGATCATGGTCATCTGCGCGGAATCAGGAACAATCTTGGCCTGTTCCAGCGCCTGCTTCACCGCTTCAAAATCCGCAGTGCCTGTGACAATTTCAAATTTTTCCCCGCCCGAAGTCATGTCCTCAGCCCCCGCGCCCAGCACAATCTCCATAAGCGCGTCTTCGGTCGATTTGGATTTATCCACCAGAATTAAACCCTTCTTTTCAAAAATCCACGCCACAGAACCCGCGCCGGCCATGTTGCCGTTATTTTTAGTAAAAAGACTGCGGATTTCCGCCGAGGAACGATTTTTGTTATCCGTCAGGCACTGCACAAGAATGGCAACGCCCTGCGGTCCATAGCCCTCATAAGCCACTTCATCGAAAGTGACGCCTTCAAGATCGCCCAAACCTCTTTTAATCGCGCGCTCAATATTATCCGCGGGCATATTTTCAGTCTTGGCGCTCTGAATAGCCGTCCGAAGCCGGGGGTTGGTTGAAGGGTCTCCGCCGCCGGTTTTGGCCGCAGCCGTAATTTCACGGATGATTTTCGTGAAAATTTTTCCGCGCTTGGCATCCGCCGCGCCTTTTTTATGCTTAATCGTCGACCATTTATTATGCCCTGACATGCTGTTCTTCTCCTCTTGCGGTATTTTTTATTTTCTCAGCGGTCCGGACCGCTTCTTTCAAACCGGAAATTTCATGGACCCTGATAATTTTCGCGCCTTTCAGAACCGCGGCCGCGGAAGCAGCCGCCGTAGCCGAATCACGGTTTTTAGGAATCTGCTCCGCGGACAAAGCGAGAAAAGACTTTCTGGAAACACCCGCAAGAACCGGGTATCCTAAATTACAAAATTCCTCAAACCGCTCAAGCATTTCAAAATTCTGTTCTGATGTCTTGGCAAAACCAAATCCTGGGTCCAAAACAATTTGGGCCGGATCAACGCCCCAGCTTTTAGCCTGTTCCGCCGTCCGGATGAGTTCGGAAACAACTTCTTTAACAACGTCTCCGTAAATCGCAAGACTCTGCATGGTTTTGGGATTGCCCCGCCGATGCATTAACACCAGCCCAGCGCCGGTTTCACGCGCGAGGTCCGCCATTTTCCGGCCTGATACTTCAAGACCGCTGACATCATTAATGATAGCCGCGCCTTTTTTAAGACAGGCCTCTGCGACTTCAGCTTTGGCCGTATCAATCGAAACGGGAATTGAAACCTTGGAAAGGACTTGGTCCAGAACCGGAAGAAGGCGCCGGATTTCCGCATCCGCGCTGATGGGCTCCGCTCCGGGGCGGGTGGATTCAGCTCCTAAATCCAGAATATCCGCGCCCTGCGATTCCATCTCAACGGCTCGAAACGCCGCTTTTTCAGGCGTCGGGTAATCCCCGCCGTCCGAAAAAGAATCAGGAGTGATATTCAGGATTCCCATGATCAAGGTCCGCTCCAGCGTTAAAACGCGGCCGCGAATCTTCCAGACCATTTCAGGTTCCCGCGTGACCGCTGCCCCCGGCAGTCAAGCCTGGCCCATCGGGATGAGGAACAATGGGATTCAAGCCGACGATTCTCCGGATGGTTTCTTCCTCAAGGACTTCCTTTTCAAGCAATTCCTGCGAAAGCGCTTTAAGCTTATCGCGGTTTTGAGTCAAAAGGTTTTTGGCTCTCTGGTAACTTTCATTGACGATCGAACGCACTTCTTCATCAATCAAAACGGCCGTCTGTTCAGAATAATCCTTTTCGCGCATCAAGTCACGGCCCAGGAAAACCTGCTGTTGGCTTTTGCCATAAGTCAGGTTCCCGAGTTTAACGCTCATCCCCAGCTCGCAAACCATGGTCTGCGCGATCTGAGTGGCTCGCTGAAGATCATCGGAAGCGCCTGATGTAATTTCGTTAAAATAAAGTTCCTCCGCCACTCGCCCGCCCAGAAGCACGGTGATACGGTTCTGAAGTTCGTTGCGCGTAATTAAATTACGGTCTTCCGTCGGAAGCTGGAGGGTGTATCCCCCGACTCCAACACCCCGGGGAATAATGGAAACTTTATGAACCGGATCAGAATCCGGCGTGAAAAGCGCGACCACCGCGTGACCGGATTCATGCACAGCCTTAACTTCTTTTTCTTTTTTAGAAATCACACGGCTTTTGCGTTCAGGCCCCACCATGACTCTTTCGATGGATTCTTCAAGTTCCGCCTGAGTCACGGAATCCTTGTTGCGCCGGGCAGCCAGAAGCGCGGCTTCATTAACAAGATTGGCAAGATCCGCTCCGGAAAAACCGGGCGTCTGCTTGGCCAGTACCGTCAAATTAGCGTCCGGGCCGATTTTAACTTCACGAACATGAACCTTTAAAATTTCTTCACGTCCTTTGATGTCGGGCCGGTCCAGCACCACCTGGCGGTCGAAACGTCCGGGGCGAAGCAGCGCGGGATCCAGAACATCCGGCCGGTTCGTGGAGCCAATCATAATGACGCCTGCCTGAGTGTCAAAACCGTCCATCTCAACCAGAAGAGCATTCAAAGTCTGCTCACGCTCATCGTGACCGCCGCCAATCCCCGCGAAACGCTGGCGCCCGACCGCGTCAATTTCATCGATAAAAAGAATGGCGCCCCGTCCGCTTTGCTTGGCAGCGCGCTTACCCTGCTCGAAAAGATCGCGCACGCGCGCCGCACCCACGCCCACAAACATTTCAACAAAATCCGAACCGCTGATGGAGAAAAACGGAACACCGGCTTCGCCCGCGACAGCCTTAGCCATCAAAGTTTTTCCCGTTCCCGGAGGCCCCATCAAAAGAACCCCTTTAGGGATTCGGCCTCCCAGTTTCTGGAATTTCAGAGGCTCTTTTAAAAATTCGATAATTTCCTGAAGCTCTTCCTTGGCTTCCTCCACGCCGGCCACATCTTTAAACGTAATGCGGGTTTTCTCACCGGCCAGCTTTGCCCGGGATTTGCCGAATGAAAAAATCTTGCCCCCGCCCTGCTGGACACCGCGGTAGACGAAAAACCAGAAAAACGCGATCAGAAGCAGAACCGGCATGACGGAGTAAAGCAGATTCCTCCAGAAAAGCTGGGGAGGATTGACTGAAAAATTAGGCACATTCCGGCGGAGAGTCGGAATCAGCTCAGGGTCCTGCGGAGGAATATTGACCTGGAAATAGGTGTTATTCTTAAGCTTCCCGCGGATAATGTCTTCAACCAGTTCGCATGAAATAATCTCGCCGGTCTGGGGATTATTCTGAACCATGGCGTAAAATTCCGCGTAAGGAATGCGGTTAACCTCGATATTCGGGAAAATAAAAACCTGAAGTACCAGAAAAAAAATCAGAGGCACCAGAAAAAGGGCCATCAGACGTTTCTTTTCGGGATCTCCCCCCTTTTGAGGGCCGGGAGCTGAAGGACTGCGTGGTATATTTTTTTTAATTTCGCTCATAATTTTCCTGTCTATAGAAGGGGGTAGTGTATCATTCCCCGCTTTGGTTTGGCAATCGTTTACGCTTCAGAGGCGTTCTTTTATAAAGATTCACGGTTAAAGGACTTAGCTCTAAATCAACCTCTTTGGGCAATGAGTGGCGGAAGCTTGCGTCTCCAAGCCGAAACTTGAGCTTTTGCCAAGCTTCAAAACTCAGACCGCTCAAGGGGTCCAACGTCTTCAAAGCTTTATCAAGCACCGAAAACTGAAGATACCCCGGCAGGCCTCTAAACTTCTTACGCTTCAAATTCACAGCCTGTTTGCCTTTTCTTTTAAAACACTGCTTCCAGGCCTGAGCTTTAAGAGTTTCCAACATTTCATTTTCTTCCTCAAGAATCACGGGAAGACGCGCCAAGGCCTGACGGACACGCGGATTAAATTCCCTAGCAAGCTGCGGCAGCAGAGAGTGGCGGATCCGGTTTCTTAAAAAACGAAGGGATTGGTTGCTTAAATCTTTACGAAACTCGATTTTTTCGGCCCGTAAAAAACAAAGAAGCTCTTCCTTGCTGAAATCCAGAAGAGGCCGTACAAAACAGGCCCGGCCGTACTTAAAAGAACGGCGGATCCCTGCAAGCCCCTGAGGTCCGGTTCCCTGAAGAACGCGCATCAGCACCGTTTCAGCCTGATCGTCCAGCGTATGAGCAGTTGCGATCTTTAAAATTTGATGCTTCTGAAACGCTTGTTCAAAAAAAGCGTACCGCTCATGCCGGGCTGATTCTTCGGGAGATTTTCCGGTCTGTTCCTTACCCGTTTTTTCCGCGCGCCCGATAATGACCGGAGCTTTTTCACGCCTTGCCAAACTGAGGACGAAACGCTCGTCAGCATCCGAAGCCTTGCCCCGCAAGCGGTGATTGAAATGAATCAAACCCAAACGAATTCCAGGCGAGAGTGTTTTTTTGAGGAGAAAATAGAGGCTGACAGAATCAGGCCCGCCGGAACAGGCCACATAAACTTTTCCGCCGGGGCGAAAAAGTTTCTGCGTCTCCAGGGACTGTTTAAAACGCTCTAGAAGATTCATTAATTTTGGTGGCGGGGAGCGGGATCGAACCGCTGACACGAGGCTTATGAGTCCTCTGCTCTACCAACTGAGCTACCCCGCCCCGATAAAAAAATGCTGGGCCGGACACGTCCTTCTTTAGAAGTGCCGGCCCTGTACTGAATCGAAGGATTCAGTGAGCCCGGATGCACCCGCGCCTTTGCGCGAGCACCTCTCGGCAGAACTTTGAAAGTTCTGCCCGAGACGGGCCCTTTGGCGAACCTGTGCGGCCGCCGCAGGCAGTCTTCCTTAAACTGCCGCGACGCCGTACTTGTTCTTAGGAACAAGTGAGCCCGGATGGATTCGAACCATCGACACCGTCCTTAAAAGGGACGTGCTCTGCCAACTGAGCTACGGGCTCTAAAATTAACTCTGCTCACATAGGGTTATCCGGCAGAAATATATCTTGCACGGCACTTATGTGAACCGCCGGGCTTTAGCCCGGGCTCGCGAAATCAGATCGCGTGGATCTCAGCCTCTTTGGCTTTCAAAGCTTCGTCCACCTGCGCGATAGAACTATCCGTGACCTTCTGAATTTCCTTCTGAGTCGCATGGGAAATATCTTCAGGTACGGTCTTGGCCTTTTCCATTTTCTTAACCGTTTCAATGCCTTCATGCCGGGCATTGCGCACGGAAATACGGCCTTCTTCAGCGACCTTGCGCACAAGCTTAGTCAATTCTTCACGGCGTTCATCCGTCAACGGGGGAATCTGCATACGCACAATTTTACCGTCATTGATCGGCGTCAGCCCCAAGCCGGATTTCATAATCCCCTTTTCGATTTCACCGATAAGAGAAATATCCCAAGGCTGAACAGCAATGGTCTTAGGGTCGGGGGTGGAAATATTCGCCACGCCTTTAAGCGGAGTCGGCGTATTATAATAATCCACCATGACCCCTTCAAGGAGGGCGATCGAAGCTCTTCCGGTACGGATGTTCTGAAACTCTTTTTTCGTCGCTTCAACCGATTTGAGCATTTTTTTCTTGGTTTCTTCAACGAGCTTCTTAACGTCTCCAGCAGTTTCAGCCATAAAAACCTCCCGGTTAGGAAACTTTTGTGCCGATGTTTTCGCCCATCATGACCTTACGGATATTTCCGTACTTAGTCATGTTGAAAACAATGATCGGAAGTTTGTTGTCCATACAAAGTGAAATCGCGGTCGCGTCCATAACTTCAAGCCGTTTCCGGAGCACTTCCAAATAGCGGAGATGCGCGTACTTCTTGGCTTTTTTATCTTTCATGGGGTCACTCGTGTAAACCCCGTCGACCTTGGTCGCTTTTAAAATCGCATCAGCACCGATCTCAACAGCGCGAAGCGCGGCGGCTGTGTCCGTCGTAAAATAAGGATTTCCGGTGCCCGCGGCAAAAATAACAACCCGGCCTTTTTCAAAATGCCGGATGGCGCGCCGGCGGATATAAGGCTCCGCCAGTTCCTGAATCTCGATTGCTGAAAGAACCCGGGTTTGAACACCTTTTTTTTCAAGAGCGTCCTGAAGCACCATGGAATTCATCACGGTAGCAAGCATTCCCACATAGTCGGCCGTCGCGCGGTCCATACCCGCGCCTGAAGCTTTCAGCCCGCGGAAGATATTGCCGCCGCCGATCACAACCGCCAGTTCAATCCCCATGCCGTGAACCTCTTTAATCTGGTCCGCGATTTCAGAAGCAACTTTGGGATCAACGCCATACCCCAGCTTGCCTTGAAGGGCCTCGCCGGAAAGCTTCAAAACAACCCGCTTAAAGACAGGTTTATTCACACGATGCTCCTTGTAGGAAAAAGAGAAAGGGAACCATCCTTTTCAGAATGGAAAGTCAGGCAGGAAAAAACTGGCAGCGACTCGAAATCCATCGAGTCATTCCTTCATTTTTTTAGGCTCCGCCGAGTTCGAACCGAACAAAGCGGCGAATGACGATGTTCTCACCGATCCGGGCAATCACTTCATTCAAATAATCCTGGATGGTTTTAGAATCATCTTTGATGAACTTCTGATTCATCAGGCAAATCTCTTCAAAACGTTTCGCGAGTTTGCCCTGAAGAATTTTTTCGGCAACCTGTTCCGGCTTGCCCTTAATCTCAGCCTGGAAATTGGCTTTTTCTTTTTCCAGATCCGCCGCGGGAATATTCTCAGAGGAAACATAGAGAGGGTATCCAGCCGCGACCTGCATGGCGATGTCTTTAGCAAAAGCCTGAAACTGCTCATTGCGGGCGACGAAATCGCTTTCGCAGTTGATTTCAAGCATAACGCCAAGCTTACCATTACCGTGAATATAAGAAAGGATCAGACCTTCCTTAGCTTCACGCGTGGATTTCTTCTTGGCAATATCCAAACCTTTACGGCGGATAATATCCTGCGCGGTTTTCAAATCACCCTTGGCTTCGACCATGGCGGCTTTGCAATCCATCATGCCGGCGCCAGTGAGTTCTCTGAGTTTAAGCAATGCGGTTTTATCGTCGTTTTGAGCAGTCATGTTCATAACCAGACCTTATTTCCCGGCGCGGGTTTCTTTGCGGGGAGATTTTTTTACTTTGGATTTATCTTTTTCAACTTCAACGGCCTGTCCGGCAAAGCGGGCAGCCAGCTCTTCTTCAACGCGGTCCGTAGTCGGCGCATCTTCATCGCCTTCGGCGGCCGCCGTCTTAGCGGCTTCAGCTTCCGCGGCGGCTTCAGCAGCCTGCGCGGCCTGAGTATTCTTAAGCTGTTCACGGCCGTCAGTAATCGCCTGAGCGACCAGTTCACAGAAAAGTTTGACGGCGCGAATGGCGTCATCATTTCCAGGAATCGGGTAATTGACCAGATCCGGATCACAGTTAGTGTCCAGAACGGCAACCACGGGAATACCAAGCTTGATAGCTTCCTTGATGCCGATTTCTTCTTTCTTGGAATCAATTACAAAAAGAGCTCCGGGGAGACGGCGCATCTTGCGGATACCGCTGAGGTTCTTAACCAGTTTCTCGCGCTCTTTCTTGAGCATACCGACTTCTTTCTTGGTTACGAAAGAAAAGCTGCCGTCTTGCTCCATCTTATCGATCTGTTCAAGGCGAGACACAGATTTACGAATCGTTTCAAAGTTGGTCAGCATACCGCCGAGCCATCTCTGCTGAACATAAGGCATACCGCAGCGTTCCGCGGCTTCTTTCAAAGGCTCCTGGGCCTGGCGCTTGGTGCCGACCAGCAGAATTTCCTTACCTTCAGACGTGACTTGCTTAAGGTAAGCAAGGGCTTTTTCAAGACAGGAAAGGGTAATTTCCAGATTGATAATGTAAATGCCGTTTCTTTCCCCGAAAATGTACTTCTTCATCTTGGGGTTCCAGCGTTGCGTTTGGTGACCGAAGTGAACGCCCGCTTCTAAAAGTTGTTTGATTGTGACTTGAGCCAAAAAATCCTCCTGTTGAAAAACATCCCTTTTCTAGATTTCACGGGGAAATTCCGTGCAAACTGCTGCGGACTGGACCTGCCTTGATAGACGACCTGCACCGCGGAAATTGGGTACCCATTATAACAAAAGACTTTACGCACACAAGTCTTTTTTATAAAGGGCTTAATTATAACGGGAATCCGCTATAACCCATTTAATCGCAAGGGGTTAACGACTTAATCACTTCGTCGATATGCCCAGTGACCTTCACCTTGGGGAAAATTTTAGCCACTTTCCCCTTCGGGGCAATGACCACAGTGGTTCTTTCAATACCCATGTACTTCTTACCATACATGCTTTTTTCTTTCCAAACACCATATTTTTTAATGATTTCCTTACTTTCATCGCTGAGAAGCGGAAAAGGAAGTTTATATTTTCCGGAAAATTTCTGATGCGCCGCGACGGAATCCGCGCTGATCCCTAAAATAACGGCTTTTTGTTTCTGGAATTTTTTAAACGAATCCCGGAAATCGCAGGCTTCCTGCGTGCACCCTGGAGTATCGTCCTTCGGATAGAAATATAAAATGACGGTCTGATCTTCAAAATCCGAAAGGCTGATTTCTCTACCCTCAGAAGAGGGAAGTGAAAAAGCGGGGGCTTTGGAACCTTCTTTAATCGCCATTTGTTCCTTTCCTCAAGATTCAGACATCCTGTTACAGCACCGCTCGAACCGCGAAAGAATACTGGTTTGTGCGGTCCTCGCCTACTTGCGGGCTGGATTTTTCATTACCATTAAAAATCCTAGCCCTTTAGTTGCTTTCACAGGAGTCTTCATCTCTCGTCAATTGAAAATTAATTTTTAGGCTGTGTGAGCCGTACGGGAGAGAGGATTTTATCAATTTCGCGGGCGGAAAGATATTTTTTATCGAGAATCGTTTGGCGCAGCGTTTTTCCGGTCTTGGCTGAAAGCTTGACGCATTCAGCCGCTTTCTCATAACCGATAAACGGATTAAGCGCCGCGGCGATGCCGTAACTTTCTTCCGCGTATTTACGGCAGCGTTTGGTATCGGCCGTAATTCCGGAGACACAGAATTTCGCGAAAAGCCGGGTGACGTTTTTTAGGATTTCCAGCGACTGCATTAAATTGTAGGCAATCACGGGGCGCATGACATTTAATTCCAACTGACCGTAAGTAGAAGCCAGTGCGATCGCTTGGTCGTTTCCGGTCACTTGAAAACCGGCCTGCATCGCGGCTTCGGGCATGACCGGATTAACCTTGCCCGGCATAATGGAAGACCCCGGCTGACGGGCGGGCAAATGAATTTCCCCCAGTCCCGTGTGCGGTCCTGAAGAAAGAAAACGCAGATCATTGGAAATTTGAATCAGTGAAAGCCCGTAATTTTTAAGACTGCTGGAAACCGCCGCGAAATCCGCGTCAGACTGCATGACCTCAAAAAGATTTTTGGCACTGCGGACTTTCAAACCGCTCTGTACCGCCAGGGCTCGAACCACTTTCCGGCGGATGGAAATACTTGTGTTCAACCCGGTGCCGACAGCGGAACCGCCGATCCCCAGCTCACGCAAAAATTCTCCGGCCTTCTCAGCTTTGATCCTGCCCTTTTCAAGTTGGCGTGCCCAACCGCCGAATTCCTGCCCGAGCGTGATCGGCGCGGCGTCCTGTAAATGCGTCCGGCCTGATTTCAGCACATAACGAAATTCGCGGGCTTTATCCTGAAATGCTTTTTCGAGAACTTTTGAAGACTCCAAAAATTCCCCCAGCAATTTAAGAGCGGCGAGACGCATGGCGGTTGGAATCACATCATTGGTGGACTGACCGCGGTTGACATGATCATGCGGATTCAGGAAAGCGTAGTCCCCTTTTTTACGCCCTAAAATTTCCAATGCCCGGTTAGCCACGACTTCATTCATGTTCATGTGAAGTGAAACACCCGCGCCGGACTGAAGCGCGTCAGTCACAAACTGATCGTGAAGTTTCCCCTGAAGAATTTCATCACAGGCGCGGATGATCGCCCGGGTTTTACCGGCGGGAATCAGCCCCATCGATTGGTGGACTTGCGCGTAAACTTTTTTAACTAAGGCCAGACTACGCACCAATTCCGGATGAAACCTCCAGCCGGAAACCGGAAAATTCTCCACGGCGCGGAGAGTTTCGATACCGTAATACACATGCGCTGGGACAGGCCTCTGCCCGAGCGAATCTTTCTCCATGCGTGTGCGGTTTTTTTTCATGGCTAGCCTCAGGAAGGGTTGCCGGGGCCGAGAGGTTCCCGGGAAGTAAAACCTTTACCGACTTCGTGCCAGTAGCCCACCTGTTTCTCTCCCAATTTCCAGCAGAGATAAACCACGCGGTCCTGCACTTTGCCGTAAAAATCAATTAAACCTTCATCCAGATCTTTTAAAAAACAGCCGCTGGCGTGAATCTCTTCCATCAATACATAGAAATCGCCGACGGAGCGGGTGTACTCATCCACTTTACGGCTCAGCCCGGGCGAAGACCCCCCGTCATCTTTTTCAGCAACCAGCTCAATGGAATCAATTTCGACTTCGAGGGAAAGGATATGGCGGCGTTTCTCCTGGAGATTCACGATAATCTCCGTCAGGCGCGGCAAAAGCGCGTTGGCCTCCTGAACGGTAAAAACCTTGAGTTTTTGATCTCCGGAATCCATGTCAGAATTATAGCATAAAGGAAGGCGCGGGCCGGGAGGGTAAAAAAGAAAACCGGCGTAGGAAAAAGCCTCTAAAAAAAGCCCTTTTCTACGCCGGAGTTCAGATTACTTCTTCAAAGCTTTCTTAAGCTCGGCGCCTGCGGAAAAAGCAGGAACTTTGCGGGCTTTGATCTGGATGGTTTCCCCTGTTTTGGGATTCCGGCCGGTACGCGCCTTTCTCTGACGGACGAGAAAGCTGCCGAAACCGATCAAGGAAACTTTCTGTCCCTTTTTAAGGGAACCCTTGATGGATTCGAAAATCGCGCTCACGGCTTCCCAGGCCTTAGCCTTGGAAAGCTGGGTCTTCTTGGCAACTTCAGCGGCCAATTCGGACTTGTTCATGGTTGAGTACTCCTTTCCTTCTGAATTACCTTTTTACCGAAAGGCTAAACGGCTGCCTGCTGAGTCATCTCTCCGGAACTCCCCAAGCCCCGGATTGAATTCACAGCGTGCGAATCAGTACTGCTTCCACTCCTCATGGGCATCACGCTGAAGCAAATCCAACACCGCTTGGCGGGGATCCTTGCCCGTGAAAAGAATGTTATAAACTTCTCCGATAATCGGAAGATCAACTTTCAAATTCTTGCAAAGTTCATGGAGGCTTTCGGCCGAATCGACACCCTCAGCCACCATCTCCATCCCGGCCAAAATCTCTTTAATTTTTTTACCTTCCCCCAGTTCACGGCCGACACGAAGATTCCGGCCATGCTGAGAAAAAGAGGTCGTCACCAGATCACCCAACCCGGAAAGCCCAAAAAATGTGCTCGGATTCGCACCCATCTTGGTGCCCAGCCGTGTCATTTCCAGTAAACCGCGCGAAATCAGACCAGCTTTGGTGTTATCACCGAACTTCAACCCGTCACAAACACCGGCCGCGATCGCGATCACATTTTTAAGAGCTCCGCCCAATTCCACACCAAGCATATCCGGCTGAACGTAAACGCGGAAATAGGTATCGATAAAAGCTTCCTGTACGGCAACCGCGTCAGCCGAATTCAGTCCGGCAACCACCACAAGCGTCGGAATGTTACGGGCAACTTCTTCCGCGTGAGAAGGCCCTGAAAGCACGACCAGACGGACATTTTCACCCAGGATGGATTTAATGATCTCGGAAGGGCGCAGAAGGGTCTTCTTCTCAATACCTTTAGAGACCCCGACAAAAATTTTCTGACTTAACCCAATCTCTTTGACCTTGAAAAGGACGTTGCGCAGAAACTGGGTTGGAATCGCCAGGACAATAATATCCGCGAATTCAACGGCTTCTTTGAGATCGGAGCTGATTTTAAGGTTGGAAGGCAGAGGAACGCCCGGAAGAAACTTGACGTTCTCTCGTTTTTGCTCGATGACTTTGGCGTAATCCGGAAAAGCGGACCAAAGCATAACTTCATTATTCTTGCGCGCGTTAACAATCGCAAGAGCGGTTCCCCAACCGCCGTCCCCAAGGACTGTGACCCGGTATTTTTTCATACTCTCCACTTTGAGAAATTAATCGGGTTTACTTCTGTCCAATCCCTTGTGGCACAAGGGCTCGACGGGGGCGTACTCTAACACGGAAAAAATAGCGGGTCAAGAAGGGAAAAAAGAAAATCAGATTTTTTTTTCGAGAAGAGAGTGTTCTTCGACTTTTTCCCGGATTTCATCCGGCATCCGGACCGGTTTAAGCGAAGTGTCAACGAAAGCATGTACCGAAAAACCAGTCGCGATCAATTTCTCGGAGCTTTTTTGAAAAACCCGGTACTCAAAATGAATTGAGGTCCCGCCCATCTGACTGACGCTGGTGCGGACTACAATCAAATCATCATAAGTGGAGGGCGAGTAGTACTGAGCGCCCGTTTTAATTACAGGGAGAAAGTAGCCTTTCTTCTCGCATTCCGTGTAAGGCATTCCCAGCGCGCGGAAATACTCCGTCCGCGCCGCTTCAAACCAGGTGAAATAGTTTCCGTAATAGCCGATTCCCATTTTGTCGGTATCGCCGTAACGGACACGGTACTCAAAATCAAAATATTTCACGCTGTTTCCTTTGTTTTAATAAAAACACGAGCCAGAACCAGGGCTAACGCGGTGCCCGTCAAGTCGGCCAGCCAGTCATAGAAGTCACAGGATCTGCCGGGAACATAGAGTTGGCATACCTCCGTCACAACCCCCATGATACTGCCATAAAAAAGGGCAAGCACAAAACTCTTACTGCGGAAGAAAGAAGGTTTTGCTTTGCGAAAAGCATGAACCGCGACGAGGGCCAAAATAAAATATTCCGTTCCGTGAATGACCTTGTCATTAAACTGGGCCAGGAAACCGGGGATTTTGCGCGGAGGCAGAATAGCACTTTGAAAAACGATTAAACTGACGGCGAAGAACGGCACCCAGCCCAACAGCCAGCGTTCAAGAAATCCGGATACGGAATCAGAGGGATTCTTTGAGGTGGTCAAAAAAACCTTTCTTGTGGCGGGTCTGATTTTTACCGCCGCGCGACTTGGCGAATTCCTGCAGAAGCTTTTTTTGTTCTGGAGTTAAATCATCCGGCACTTCAATTTCAACACGCACGTACTGTTCCCCGCGGTGCTGACCGCGGCCGAGAACAGGAAGACCCTGCTCTTTGATTTTAAAAATTTTACCAGAAGGCGTTCCCGCCGGAATTTTCAGGGAAGTTTCCGCTTCCAGCGTAGGCACCGGAACATCTCCGCCTAGAGCGGCTGACGTAAAAGGAATCAGAATTTCGCAGTAAAGATCCGCACCGCGGCGCTCGAAAAAAGAATGCTCTTTCACGCGGACATAGACATAAAGGTCTCCGCGAGGACCGCCTTTGGCGCCGGCCTCACCTTCTCCGGTCACCTTCAGCCGGGTTTCATTCTCAATGCCGGCGGGCACCTTAATGCTCAGTTTCCGTACCTTTTTAACGCGTCCTTCCCCTCTACAGACGGAACATGGTTTTTCAATTTTCTCACCCTCCCCCTGACAGGTTGGGCAAGTCCGGCGCATCGTAAAAAATCCCTGGCTGACACGAACTTCTCCATGTCCCCCGCAATCCCGGCAAACGGTTTTCTTGGAACCTTTTTCGGCGCCTTCACCGGAACATTCAGTGCAGGTTTCACGCCGGGGAATTTCGATCGGAACTTCCTTACCTTTAAGAACTTCTTCCAGCGTCAGCTCAAGGCCCATCTCCATATCGGACCCTCGCCGGCCCCGGCCGCCCTGACGCCCACGGCCTCCTCCCACGCCGAAGAAATCTTCAAAAATATCGCCAAACACATCCCCAAAACCGCGGAAACTGTCTTCAAAACCTTCAAAGCCCTGAAAACCGCGCCCGCCTAAAGAATGGCCGAACTGGTCATATTGAGCTCTTTTGGAAGAATCGCTTAAAACCGCGTAGGCTTCGGCGGCTTCCTTAAATTTTTCTTCAGCCTGTTTATCCCCCGGATTACGGTCGGGGTGATATTGCATGGCGATTTTGCGGTAGGCTTTCTTGATGTCGTCGGCGCCGGCGCTGCGGTCGACACCGATAATTTCATAATAATCACGTTTAGCGGCAGATGCCATAATCGAAGCGGAACAATCAGGTCAGATTGTCCTGCTTTTCCTCCTCTGCGTTCTGATTTTGCGGGGAGGCACCGCGCACGCGGACTTTGGCGGCACGAAGCAGGCGGTCGTGGAGAGAATAGCCGGGCTCGACTTCTTCGACCACGACGTTTTCTTTCCCCTTGTCATGGACATATCCCACCGCTTCATGTTTATGCGGGTCAAAGTCTTCCCCAATGCTGACAATCCGTTTGAGGCCCTGGCTTTTTAAAATTTCCGTCATCTGTTTAAAAACCATCTGAACACCGGTCAGAACAGCTTTAGCGGGACCATCAGCGCCGGCGGGAATATGCGCCAGCGCGCGTTCAAAATTATCCAAAACCGGAAGCAAATCACGAAGTAACGTTTCCTGGCTGTATTTGACAAATTCTTCCTTGTCGCGCGCCAGCCTCTTTTTTGCATTCTCAAAATCCGCGGCGGAACGCACGAAACGCTCGCGCATACCTTCAAGTTCAGCAACTTTCGCGCGGAGCTGTTCCAGTTCTTGCTGAGATTCGGAATTCTCCGGAGAAGGTCCGGAAGTTTGCGGTTCGGAACTCATGAGAAAAAACGTCCTCCTTGAATCGCGGATTCAACCATCTGACTCATGCGGGAAATCAGCGGTAAAACGCGGGAATAACGCATCCGGCGAGGCCCGATCAGAGCCAAGGTTCCGGTTTTTCCGCCCTGCGTCTGGTAACGGCCGGTCACCACCGAACATCCGCGAAAAACAGGGTTCCCGTTTTCCTCGCCGATTTTAACCATAACAGGCTGAGGCGCTAAGGTTCCCTGAAAACATTGCTGGAGGCTTTGGCGGTCTTCGAAAATTTTCAAAAGCGGTTTAACGGCCGTCATATCCTGAAATTCAGGCTGATCAAGGAGCCGGCTGGATCCCTGCACGTAACAGCGGGATTTGGCTCCGCGGTCTTCGGGAAGCGTAACCACGCCAACCTGCTCAGATAACGCGGAAAGAACCGCTGAAACCTTTTCAGCTAAATCATCAAGCTCGCGCGCCGCTTCAAAAAGCTCACGGGCCACCTTGCGTAAGGTATCCGCCGGCAGACTTTCCTGCTGAAGGCTGTTATCCACGTAATAACGGTAACCTTGATCGGTTGGGACCCGGCCCGCGGAAGTATGGGGATGCGTCAAATAACCGGTTTCTTCCAAAACTCCCATTTCGTGCCTAACTGTGGCAGGAGAATAAGACCGGCGGTAAATTTCATTGAAAAGCCCGGTAATCTGCAGGGAGCCTACAGGCTGGGCAGTTTCCACGTGCGTATCAATGACACGGGTCAAAATGGCTTGTTGTCTGGGAGAAAGCGGCTGCATAGGGGCGTTATGATAGCAAAAAAGAAGGTATTCCTCAACCTGGAAGGATTTAGACTTTGGACAGGGTCATCAAACCCTGGAGCATGACTTTTTTACGGCGGAAAAGCTCGAGATCATCCCGCCCGATCACCCAGGGCGCGGATTCCTGGGCCAAATTTAATTTCAGGTAGTCAAAATTTGAAAATTGATAACTGCGGAGAAGATCCACGAACTCACGCGAAGCGAGGGTCAAAAGATAAATCATATCTTCATGAAGCGCCATCGACTGTTTGCGGTAATTGTTTAAATCGCGAAGCACGGCTTCCGTTTCAAGTGAGAAGTAAGGAGTTTGCGGGTTCTCATCGTGATAAACGAAATCCATTTTAGCTTCACGGAACGTGTTTTGGATCCGCTCATCCACGGCAATAATCCCCTGAAGGCGGCGCGTCAGCTGCTGGGCCAGAAAAGCTCCCATCTGAACGTCTTCAACCTGAAATTCCGTTTCCCACTGATCCAGGTTTTCCTGAATCTGAAGCTCTTTGGGAAAAGGGATTTTTTCCATCTGCCCCGAATCATTCTTATATTGAAACGGCACAATACGGGCGATTTTCCCTTCCTCCCCCTGCAGGACAAGGATAAAAAGATACTGAAGTTCCGCGGCTTCCTTCCGGCCGGGAATCGAAGCTTCCGTTTTCGCGTAGACCAGAACCTGGTTTCTGTTTACCGCCGCACTGCGCATATCAACCACATCCCAGACAGGCTTCTGACTTTCAGGAGCTCCCGCGGGCCGGGCCATGTCAAAAAAAAGTTTCTGAAGCGCTTCCGTGCTCATAGTGTCCCCAAAATAACGGGCCTGAATCTGAGCGACATCCAGATCTTCAAGATCTTTAAAAAATTTATGGACGGGCTTATGCCAGATAACCGCGCGGTTCAGTCTCAGCTCATGGACCACGCGCTTGCGGTATTCATTGCGGGAAATATCCCAGACGCGCACGCGCTTGATATCATTGACGCATCCGGTCAGCACCAGCTGCATGCCGGTCTTTTCAGAATCCGTGGCTTCAAGCACGTAAAAATCCAGAGGGCGGTCAGTGCTGAGCAAAACGCGGGAAACAGAAAAGAGAACGTCTTCGACTTTCTCCAGAGCTTCCGGCGAGGGTTCGAAAAGAGTTTCAAGATTGCGGACTTTTCCGGTGACCGCGGCTTCCTTGAAATCAGCGGCAAAAAGCTTCTTGAGCGGAAGGTAAACACCGATGGTCTTACCGTTGATTTTGACGTCAACGTCTTCAATGCCGTATTCCTTACGGCAGATATCCCCAAGAGCTTCTTTCAGTTTGTCGGCAGGATAGGACTGCGTCATACAGCCGGAGCTCATGACTGAAAGCAAAAGACCGGCTATCCAAAATATCCTCTTACCGGAACAAATCAACGACCTGCTTTGCTTCACTCTGGAGAAACATCCTTTTCCTTCTTGAGGCTGAAACGGCGGGGGTTCATCTTGCCGTACTCGGCAAAAATCGCTTCGATCTCGTCGTATTCCAGCTCGCCCTTGACCAGGAGTTCGTGGGCGAAGCGCTCAAAAAGCACATTTTCCTTCTTTAAAAGCTCTTCCACATCCGCCAGGCACTGCTTAAGAATCTTGTCAGTGTCCTGGTTCAGACGGTTTTTGGTTTCGGCTGAAAGCTCAGATTCAGGAATGGAGCTGTAGTCCCCAACCAATCCTGAAGGCCCCATACCCAAACGCCAGACCATTGTATGAGCGATTCTCATGGCACCGCGGAAATCGCTGGAAACTCCGCTGGTGGTCGTGCCGTATTTCACTTTTTCGGCAACATAACCGGCCAGAAAAGATTTGATATCCGCCATCATGACTTCACGGTCCTGAGAAAACCACTCCTCAATCGCTTGAGGATGAACCACGCCCAGCGTTCCTTTGCGGGGAATGATGGAAGCTTTAAACACGTCATTACGCGGATGGATCAAATAACCGACAATCAAGTGGCCGGTTTCATGATAGGCCGTCATTTCTTTTTCTTTATCCGTCATGCGCACGCGGTTTTTCACGCCGAGTTCAATGCGCTCAATAGCTTCGGAAATTTCCTTGAGAGAAACGGTTTCCTTGCCGTTACGCGTGGCAATCAGCGCGGATTCCTTGACGATATTTTCAATTTCCGCGGGAGTTTTCCCAACCGCTTTACGGGCGAGGCGGCCGATGTCAATCGACGCTTCGTGATTGACCTTCCCAAGATAAAATTTGAAGAGTGCTTCACGGCCTTCCAGACCAGGTTTGGTGATATAAACTTTGCGGTCAAACCGGCCGGGGCGAAGCAGCGCGTCATCCAGCACTTCTTCAGACGCGTTCGTCGCGCCGATTACGATCACGTTTTCAGCTTTACCGCCAAGACCATCCATTTCAACGAGAAGCTGGTTCTGTGTATTATTGCTTTCCGCGCCGCCGAACTGGTTGAAAGTTCTCTTATGGCCCATCGCGTCAAGTTCGTCGATGAAAATAATGCAGCCGCCGAAACCGTACGCGAGACTTCTAGCTTTCTGGAAAAGAGTGCGGATACGGCTGGAACCCACGCCGACGAAAACTTCGTTAAATTCGCTGGCCGCCATGGAAAGAAACGGCAGACCGGCTTCCGTCGCGATCGCTTTGGCGAGATAAGTTTTTCCGCAGCCCGGAGGTCCAATCATGAGAATGCCGCGCAGAATTTTTCCGCCGATTTTTTTAAGCTTAGCGTGATCTTTGATCAGTTGAACAACTTCCCAGCATTCTTCTTTCGCTTCATCAATGCCGATCACGTCGGAAAATTTAATGCTGACGTCTTTGGCTTTAACGCTTTTCTTGTCAATCTTCGTGAACCCGCCCTTGAGTACCAGCGCGTACATATAAACGAAGACCAAGCTGTTGACGATGACAAGCAGAATGGAAATGGGCATCTGAGCGAGTGTGATATTGCGGTAATAGCTTTCCAACGACATCATGCCGTAGATGGAAAGAACGATCAGGAGAATAACGCCTGAGATCACCAGGATTTTAACCCGGTTATTCAGCCAGTGCATTTTCAAACGGCGTCCGTAATTCATTTCATGCTCCGATCTTATTAAAATACAATAACTTACAAAATGAAGACTGATAATTGTCCGGTAATGATACTCTCTATTTTAAACCCTTGTCAACTGGCAGGCTTTGCTCAATATACGCCTGAAATCAGGTCTTGGATGGGGTTGTTCCGGAGAAACTGTCTTCATCCTCTTCTGACCACCAGCTTTCCTCATCATCAACGGCTTTTTTGGCCGATTCTTGACCCGCTCCCCCCTGAGATTCCCAGAGTCCCTGCCCGGTTTCTTCGGGCGCTTCCGCCTGGGGCTCCGTCTTCTTATTGACGGGAGCTTTGACCATAAACTGGTTGCTTCCTCCTCCGTAAAATGTCATGGAAGGGCTGGGAGCTCCCTTTTTGCCGTCTTTTTCCTCTTCAAGCTTCTGCTGGAGAGAAATAGGGCTGGTCTGGGCCTCCGTCACCGTCAGCACATCTTCCTTCTTGCGAATACTCCCCATCGCCAGGAAAGCGATTAAAACAACCACCCCCAGCTTGAGAAACTTGCCGTTCATAACCCCTCCAGGAAGGTATTCAAAAGATACATTCCTCACAGCAAAAGATCAAACCACACCCGGTTTGACGGAAACTTCCTGTAGATGCTTCAATAAAAATTGCCCCGTATAAGACCCTTTAACTTTCAGAATCCCCTCTAAGTCTCCCGCGTAAATCAGTTCCCCGCCTTTGTCCCCGCCTTCCGGCCCCAGATCAACCACCGCATCCGCAGAGCGGATGACTTCCATATTGTGCTCAATGATGACCAGAGAATGGCCCCGGTTCAGGAGTTCATCAAAAGCTTCCATGAGGTAGTGAATATCGTGATAGTGAAGGCCCGTAGTCGGTTCATCAAAAAGGTAAAGAATATGTCCGTCTTTTTTTTCCGACATTTCAAAAGCCAGCTTCATGCGCTGAGCTTCCCCGCCGGAAAGAGTCGTCGCTGACTGACCAAGGCGTAAATAACCCAGCCCAACTTTTCTGAGAATGGAAAATTTCTGGAAAAGATTTTTTTCATTTTTAAAAAATTCGGACGCGTCATCAACCGTCATGGAGAGCACATCATCCACATTTCTGCCTTGATAGGTAACTTCCAGAATTTCCGGTTTAAATCTTTTCCCCCGGCATTGCTCGCAGGTCATGTAAATATCCGCCAGGAAATGCATTTCCACCTTGATCCGGCCGTCGCCTTTGCAGGCAGGACACCGGCCTCCGTCCACGTTGAAAGAAAAATGGCCGGGCTCAAACCCTTCCCGCTTGGCCTGACCCGTCGCCGCGAAAAGTTTTCGAATGTCATCAAAAGCGTTCAGATACGTCGCGGGATTGGAACGGGGCGTGCGTCCGATCGGCGACTGATCCACGACGACCATTTCATCAATCTGCTCAAACCCTTCGATTTTTTTAACCTGCCCCAGATCCTGAACGGGGCGGCCGCGGTAGCGCAGGTACTGTTTATGAAGAATATCGTAAAGCAGTGTGCTTTTCCCTGAGCCGGAGACACCGGTAATCACGACGAAAGACTCCAGCGGAATAGAAACAGAAATATTTTTAAGATTATTCTGAACCGCGCCTTGGATCTTGATGAATTTCTGTTTTTTGGGTTTATTTCCGGAGCGTCTCTTGACCTCCATCCTCCCGGATAAATATTGGCCTGTCAAAGACTCCCGGCTTTTTTTAATCTGTGAAACGCTTCCCTGAAAAAGAATCCGCCCTCCGCCTTCACCGCCCGAAGGTCCCAGATCGATAATTTCATCCGCGGCTTCCATCATCGCGCGGTCATGTTCAACCACCACCACGGTGTTGCCAAGTTCACGAAGACGGTGAAGAAGGCTGATCAGAAGATGATTGTCCCGCTCGTGAAGACCCACACTGGGTTCGTCCAGAACATAAAGAGTATCGACAAGCGCTGAACCCAGCGAGGTCGCCAAATGAATCCGCTGAACTTCTCCGCCTGAAAGCGTGCGCGATAAACGGCCTAAGCTGAGATAACTGAGCCCGACATCATTTAAGAACCGCACGCGGCGCTGGAGCTCCAGATAAACGGGTTCGGCTTTTTCTTTTTCAGCCGCGGAAAGCTTCATGCCGTCAAAAAAATCCCGGACGGCTTCCAGGCTCATCAGCTGAAGCTCATGGATGTTTTTCCCGCGCACCAAAACCCAAAGTGATTCGGGTTTTAACCGCGTTTCCGCGCAGGTTTTGCAGGGCTCAAAACAGCGGTACTTCGCCAGGAAAATACGGACATGCATTTTGTAGGTTTTCTTTTCGAGGTATTTAAAAAACTCCTGAACGCTGAAATAATCGCCTTCTTTCTGATAGGGTTTCCCGGGCTCCCCCGTAAGAATCCAGTCACGATGGGTTTTGGAAAGTTTTTTCCATGGAACATCCATGGGGATTTTCTTCTGCTTGCAGAATACGGCGAGCCTTTTAGCTTCCCACTCTGAACTGGGTTTGGTCCAGGGCTCAATCGCGCCTTCCGCCAAGGTTTTATTTTCGTCCGGAATGACCAGGTTCCAGTCCAGGGTAATGACCCGTCCGAAGCCCTGGCAGACCGGGCAGGCTCCCAGCGGACTATTGAAAGAAAAGAGATTTGGGACAGGTTCCCGGAAAGTTTTTCCGCAAGAAAAACAGCCTAGTTTTTCAGAGAACTCAAGCAGTTTACCGCCCGCGAAAACCTGGGCTTCGCCTTTGCCGTAGCGGAAGGCCAGTTCTAACGAATCCATAAGGCGTTTGCGGGACGCAGGTGAAACCTCAACGCTGTCCACAACAACGCGCACATCTTTGATTTTTTTCAGAGAAAGCAGTTCTTCAGCCGTAAGAATTTTCCCGCCATTAAAAAATTCCGTGAAACCCTGGCGCTCGAGCTCCGGGAGAAATTCTTTAAGATGTTTGGCCGCTTTTTCGCCAACCGCGACCTTGTAAAGGATCAGGGTTTTCTGACCCGCGTATTTTTCCCGAAGAAATTCCGAAACGCTTTCAGGACGGCTGGCCCGGACTTCAACCTTGCAATCTGGGCAAAAGGTCAGGCCGATCCGGGCAAAGAAAACCCGGAGATAATCGTTAATTTCCGTTTGGGTTCCAACCGTGGAGCGGGCGTTGGTGATCACGTTCTTGGCTTCAATCGCGATCGCGGGAGGGATGCCGGAAACGGAGTCCGCGTCCGGCTTTTCCATGCGCTCCAGAAACTGGCGCGCGTAAGAAGAAAGGGATTCCACATAGCGGCGCTGGCCCTCAGCATAAAGCGTGTCGAAAGCAAGCGAAGACTTACCTGAACCTGAGACACCAGTTACCACGTAAAGCTTCCGGTGAGGCAGAATCAGATCAAAATTCTTGAGATTATGGGTTTTGACACCCTGAAGAATAATCGCGTCCATAAATAAAAAAGGGGCGGCGCTTGGTTTCGCGCCGCCCCTGCATTATACACCAAATTCCGGTTTAAAGTTCCGAACTGACGTACTTCTCGATTTTCTTGAGCATCGCGCCCCCGCCGAGAACATGGCGGGATTCCGGAGCAATCTCAACCGTTGTAATTTTCCGGGTAAGCCTTTTAACTACGAACGTCATCAACCGGCGGTCAGAATCATCCGGGCGCGTCCAATCCAGATTGCGGACCCTAATCGTTCCCTTTTCTTTTTCGGTAATATCAAGCTCCCAGCCTTCCATGTTACCCACCGCTTCAAGAGTGCGGAGGTAAACCAGGTCATACGGAAGTTCATATTGAAGAACTTCATCATTCGCGGGATAAATAATGCTCTTCTGAATAGACGATTTACAGCCCGCGGTGAAAAACAGAATGCTCACGAGAGAATAAAAGAAAAATGCTTTCGACTTCATAAATAGTCTCCTCACTAAATCTTCCCGGTCAAGCGGACAAAAGGGCCATGACTGTTGATATTACTGCTCTTACGTAGATCATCGTCAAAATCCGTAAAATTATAACCCACCCCGAGGCGGACATAATCATAAAGTTCACGGTCAACCTCAACCAGGGCGCCGTGCTTGAGGGTCTGAGCCGCGTCAAACTGCCATAGCGCCCGGTATTCCAGAGCCACGTCCCACTTGCGGGTCACATGAAAATTGAACCGGTTGACCCACAGAAAATTATGCAGCACCAGCTGGTTGGTCAGACTGCCGTCAAGCAGGGAGCGCTTATAGGCCAGTTTCTCGACCAATCCCAAATTGCGGTGAATTTCGTAAGCCAGGTCAATCGCCAGAATGTGAGCCGTCTCATCCACGTTGGCTCCCTGATAGATACCGCCGTAAAACTGCGCATCATTGGCAATATCTTTCAGGTAGGTATAACGGGTAAGGATATTCAGGCGGTCATTATCCACAGGCCGGTACGCGGCACCCATGCTCATCTCCGTAAAGCCCGCCTGTAAATTATCAGGATCTATAAAATCGGTTTTGCCGTAATCAAATTTTCCAAGCGCGCTGATATCCTGCGTTACTTTGTGTTCAACCAGATTACGGCTGACCCATTGAGAAAGACGGGGCGTATCCTGATCGCGCCGGTACTCCAAAGAAACACGGGCTTTGGTTTTTTTGTAGTTATTGTAGGCGACACCGCCGGTAATTGTATTGAAACTGTTTGAGCGGATGTATCCAGCCTGCGCGGTATCATCCAGCAGGCGGGTCGTGGAATTTTTCAAATGCCGGCGCTCGCCTCTTAACTCGAAACTCCACTGATCATTGATCTGATTTTGATAACCCATTGCGTCGGTCGCGTACCCGTCAACGGAAGAGTAAGAAGTGTACTGGCGTTCCGAATAGAGCCGGGATTTCTCAGTTAGAGAGAAAGAATCCCCGAGAGTCGTGGTTAAAAGCGGTAACCCGGTACCCAAATCAAGCATACGCATATTGGCATACGAACGGGTTGAACCGCGGTACTGTTCGATCCCGAACTGAGTCGAATCCCCGATATTGCCAAACATCTGTTCCACATAGGCGAACATATGGTTCACAAGCTCATAACGGACACCGGCGCCGTACTGGCGGTTAGGTTTACCGTCAAAAGTCGTCTGCACTTTCACATAAGGCAGGATCCTGTCGTTAAAGCGCTTCCCGATTTTTCCGGTCAGAGCGTTTTTATTCTGATCTTCATAGAGAAGCGTCGGAAGAAGATTGACCGGAGGGAAAGCCGCTACGCTTCTGCGGTATTCAACTTCTCCCAGCCAGTTACCGTCATCGTAAACCAGCTCGCCGGTATGATTGCGGTAACTGCTGAACGGCGCCGAAAGCCCGGTCGTTTCAAGCGGAAGAGCGCGGTTTTCAGCCGCTGCATTATCAAAACGGTAGCGGGCATAAATCGAATCCGTGAATTTATATTTCGCGGCAAATCCGTATTTATGGGTTCCCGCCTGGCTTTGCGTGTTGCTGGTTGAAAATCCGGGATGAATCCCCTGAATGTACCCGGAAGTTTCAAGATTCTTGACCGGTTTGGACTCCGCCTTCAAAAGATAAGCCTTATCGGGAACGGTCCTTCGCGCCTGCGGAAGCCGTGTATCACCGAAAGTCAAACCGCCGTTATAAGAAACTCCCGACTCCGTCTGTTGGTTCTTGGATTCCGCGTATTCCATCGTCACTTTGGTGTTACGGCCCATTTTGATGGTGCCGTCAATTCCACGCACATCGTAATCCAGATTCTGACGCTTTTCTTTAACCGCGGTCGCGCCAATGCGGATATGATCGCCCATGTGCGTGTAACCGCGAAGTCCGCCGTTATTGTTATCAAAAGCCGAAGGCCCCGCGTCATATTCGTAATCCACAATTAAATAAAGCGGGGCGCCGTCAAGAATATCGGTTGAACTCAAGGTGTCGGAAGCCGTTACGGAAGAAAGCGGACGGGACAAAAGAATACGGCCTTCCCGGTAATCAATCTCATAATCCTTCCCCTCAACGAGATCATAGCTCTGAAGAACCATATCCTGGATTTTATCGCGTACTTCCACCCGGATTTTCTCGCTTCCTTCAATGATGTTGCGGAAACGGACATAGTAAAGCGATCCGCCGGTTGCCGCGAACTCGTTATGATCCGGGAGGTTCTGCGTGCGCGCTCCGAAAAATTTAATTCCCCGCTTCGGATCACCGTAAGGCGTACTGTCGAGCGTTTCAAAACTCCCCTGAAGCCCCGTAAGTGTCCGGTTGTAAGTGGCTAATTCCGTATCGGTAAACCCGGTTTTAAAACTTCCGTATTTCAGATGAGCCTTGTCCTGTTCAACGACGAGAAAAAACCGGCTGGCCGTGTCGCGCGCCTCATAATCAATCGAGGAAGCATCTCCGTAAACCGGATAGTACTGATCGGGATCCAGATTGGTAAAAAGAGCTGACCGGCGGTCATCGGTATCATAATGGGACTTAACAATAAACTTCCCTTTAATCTTCCCTTTCAAATAATAGGAAAGCCGTCCCTCTTCATAAAAACCGTCTTTAAAGGTATCTTCCTGAGCCACGGTCTGAAGGTTGCCGTCCGTGAAATTAATCCCCATTTGCTCTTCGCCTAAAGCTGTCATAAAAAACGTGCTGTCTTTGACCAGGATGGACTTCTGAACCGTTGTCGTTTCTCCTTCGGGGCTGGCCGTGCTGACTTGAATCTGCTTTTGGCCGGGCGCAGTGTAAATTTGCGTTTCAAAAAGACCGTCAGGCTGAACTTCAATTGTGTACGAATTCACGCGTACCTTGTTGCCCGGCTTGGTCCGGCCCTGAACCCGGATCGTGGGCTTGGCGATCAAAGGAATACTGCGGCGCCCGTCTTTAAAAATATTAAAATCTCCGATGGGAGGAATTTCCTGGATTTTTTTCTCGGCGTCTTTATCAAGCTTGGAAATAACCCGGAAAAACTGAAGCGGGGTCCAATCCTGGTGCCCCTGGGCATCCGTCACTTTAAATTGATAAGAATAAACTCCCGGCTTCACCATAAGACCGTTTTCCGCTTTTCCGGGCCAAATGACTTCATCCGGCGGAGCGGAAACACCGAAACCAGTCCAAACTTCCGCGCCGGATTCATCCCGAATTTCCAGGTACCATCCCTTGACCATATCAGGATAATTAATTTTGAATCTAAAAGAAGGCTCCTTTTCCAAGACTCCGATCCCTATCTTCAGCAGATCCGGCTCGATCTGAACACCCAGAGTCGGCTGTGCCGTATCCAGGCCTTGAGTCACGGAAACCGACAAATCTTTTTCAAAAGCGGCGGGAAGCTGCGACGGCGGAATCCAGACAGCGAAATTGGCTTTATTTAAAATACCCGGCGTTGTTTTAACGAGAAAGGATTCTTCCGTTACAAACTGAGACCCCTCCGGAAGACTGTGACCGTCAACTTTAATCACGTGCCGGCCCGGCTTAACCGCGGGGATGTGATACATACCGTTTTCGTCTGTCGTGACAACAATTCCCTCTTCAGTCGCGATCTGCACGAAAGGAATTCCTTTTTCACCGCCGGTGCATTTTTCCGCTGTCCCGACAATCACGCAATCATCCTGAACTCCGTTTTTATTGAGGTCATTAAAAACCTTACCGATAATGGTTCCTTCGTCGAAAACAGGATCCAGTTCAGGCCGGACAATCACTTCAACAGGAGTTGTCACCCCGTTCGAGTGCCTTACGAAAATGGTCAGAACATAACTCTTGCCGGCAACGGCCGCGGATGAAAGCACAACCGGAATCCCGAAGACCACGTCTTCACCGGCGTTCAAATTGAGGCCGAAAATAACCGAACCTTCGCGATTGCCAAGCGGCCGGCCGTCAAACTTAGCTTGGTCAGCTTTGACAATCAGACCATCCTGAGGCTCAATGACCAAATCGCCGGATTGCGTAATGGAAGTCTGGTTGTGAAGCTGAACGGTGATTAATTTCAGCTGACCGGGTTTGGAGCTGGAATTCACCGGGGAAGCGTTGACGGTGATGGGATCGCTTGAAAAGGTTCCGATCATATTATCGAAATCCGCGATAAATGTTCCACCGACATCCCCTGCCGTGGACGGCTGAATACGAATCACGAAAGTCACCTGCCCGGTACCGGCCGGAGCCGTACCGCTGACAGAGTATCTTGAGAAGGTTGAAGTCACCGCGGTCGGAAGTGAAAAGGTATCCGCGCTGATAAAAACGCCCGCGGCAGTCTGGTACTCCAGACGAATCTGCGCGACTTCAGCACCGTTATTGGCAACCACCCGGCCCAAACCGCTGAAAGTGACAACTTGGCCGACGCTGGCACCTGTGACCGTCTGAAAGGTGAAAACTCCGCCAAAACCGGCATTGAGCGTTGAAGGTTCTGAAAGACGCATATAGCTGGAACCTTCAGGCGCGTCGGAAGCCGTGCGCTGTGAAATACCGCGGTTGGATTCACTGTTCCAGTTCGTCTGCCCGTTGGTATTGCCCAAAGCATTTTCAAAGTTGGGGTTTTGAAGAACGTTAGCCGCGGCATACGCTTCCACCGTGGAAAAGAAAATACCCGCAGCCAGCGTAAAAAATACGGCCGTCTTCACTGCCATTGGGTTTAACCGCGGTCTTTTATCCATAATTAGAAGCGCCTGCTCGACCAGTTAACGCCGAATCTCAAATCCCAATCGGGATGCGTCTGGGAATCATTGACCCCTTGTTTGGTGCTGTAAGCTCCGCCCACACCGACATACTCAACAAAAAGTTTGGTCTTATACAGCCATTCATTATCGCGCCATTTATAAGTGCGGAAAGGCATCCAGCGAATACCGCCGGCCAGGAACCAGCGGTTCTGGTAAGGAAAAGAAAATTCGCTGTTGTTGACGTGCTCCAGACGGGCATAAGGCATGGCAACGAATTCATCGTTAATAGGGTTGGGGGGAAGCGGAATGCCCGGCATGGTCAACCCAAGCGTGATTGAAGAGTTAAAAATGAAAGCGTTAAAATCATCTTCGATTGAAAAGCCCGTACGGTCAAACGTGTAACTGCCGAAATACTCACCCCAGGTGTAAAGACGCAGGTAATCCTGCCAGGTTGAAGGCGCGACAGCATCCGCGATCGCCGGCAAATCCACTCCCCATTCATAGAAAATATTGACGCCGGCAATAAGGTTGTAGTTGCGGCTGCCCGTAATGTCATCGCGCAGGTTAATGCGGGTGCCATACTGGACAAACATCCGGTAACTCTTAACAAAATCCAGGAGATGCAAACCGAAGGGCGCGTAATTGCTCAAAAAAGTATTATTAGCCAGAGGGCGGTATTCAAGACCCGTAAAGATCTGCATATTTTGTTTGAATCCAATGCTGTTGGACTCAAGCGCGGCGGTAATTTCAATATACGGGTCAATCGTATTTAACGGAGCGCGGATCCCCTTAAACACAAACCGGTTGGTCCAGAAACCTACCTGCGAATGGAATTTTTCAGATTCAAGGTTGGTTAAACGGTAGGAAGATTCCCCGAAAGACTGCCATACGAATTTCTCGCCGACAGGCGTTCCCTGAAACGGCCCGAAAAGCTCGTTGCCGATATCCAGCTGATCCATGAATTTGAGCGCGATCTGCTCTTCCTTTTCAAACTGCTCGCGGGTCTGCGGAGTTTCAATCACGGTGTCAGAAACCGGAACAAAAACCTTGTCGGCTTCCTGAACCGATTTCATGAAATCACCGCCCTTGGATTCGATAACCGTGCGGGACATGGTCACTTGAGCTTCAGCGGCCTGACTGGAGTCAAAAGCTTTATGCCCGACCCAGTAAACCATTTTTTCATTACCAACACCCGATGGAATCGCAAGGCGCTTAATCATCACACCCTGAAAATCCGCCGTCTGAATTTTTTCCTTCACCCATTTCTGAACATCTTCAAGACTGTTCAAATTGGGGATGTAACGGCTCTTGACCGCGTTAGGTCCGAAATCGGTAACTACGGAATATTGGGTATTGAGTTCCCGGTCGGGAGTTTGGATGAAAACAAGACCGCCGACACTGGCTGTCTTATATTGAAGACGCTGATCGCTGGGAAGATAGAATTCCTGCGCGAATAAATTGGATTGGGGCGCGGCGGGTTCAGCAGCCGGAACCGCGGACGGCGCTTTAACCTTAACTTCTTCAGCAAAGGCACTGCCGGACATCAGCGCCAGACTGACTATTAAAACCCAGAAACGCATGCCGTTCCTTCCAGCGTTCGTCTTTCTAATGAGTTGAAAGAAGTTAACAAAAAAATTGAGCATTCATCATTGAACGCTCAACAACCTTTTAGACGAGACCCAGCACCTGCTGCATATTAAATAGCCCGTTCTTCTTTTTGGCAAGGAATTTGGCTGCGCGCAAAGCCCCGCCGGCGAAAGCCTCCCGGGAACTGGCCCGGTGACTGAGCTCAATACGCTCCCCGTCACCCAGGAAATAAACGGTATGATCTCCAACCACATCGCCTCCGCGCAGAGCCAGCACACCCAACTCTCCACGGGGACGGGCGCCGACTTCACCTTCACGGCCATACACGACGTCTTTTTTGAGATTTTTTTTACGGGCGGATGCTGCGGCTTCAAGAAGGCCCATAGCCGTTCCGCTTGGGGAATCTTTTTTCATGCGGTGATGGATTTCCGCGATTTCAATATCGTAACTTTCATCCAGGGCTCCGGCAGTCATCTCGGTCAGTTTAAAAAGCAGATTCACGCCGATGCTCATATTCGGGGACTGAACAATCGCGATTTTTTTGGAAGCTTTCACGAGCAAAGCCTTGAGCTTGTCATCCAAGCCGGTGGTTCCGACCACATAACCCGCTCCGGTTTTAAGCGCGGCATCCAAATAAGCCGGAAGCGCGGAAGGATGCGTAAAATCAATCAGAACATCTGAACCCGCGAGCACCTTTTCAGGCTGAGCACTGATATCAACTCCCAGCGGCTCACCGCAGCCGATGATTTTAGAAACATCTTCACCCAGCAGTTCGCTTTCGGAATTCTCAAGCGCACCGGTGATTTTAAAAGCCTTATCACGCGAAGCAAGAGTCAGAATGGTTTTGCCCATTCTGCCGGAAGCGCCGGCAACCGAGAGACGAATCATGAACGTTTTCCGATCAGGCCCACTTTTTTCAGAACAGCGGCCAGTTTGGCGCGGTTATCCGCGGACATTTCGCAAAGAGGCAGACGGAATTCGAGTTTAATTTTTCCCATAAGCGCCAGCGCGGTTTTCACCGGAATCGGATTTGTTTCAATAAACATAACTTTCGAAAGCTCCACAAGACCGCGGTGAATTTCGGCGGCTCCCTGCCAGTCACCTTCCATGGCGCTATGAACAAGATCACGCACCTTCCCCGGCACGATATTGGCCGTCACGGAAATCACGCCTTTGGCGCCAAGGACCATCATTGGGACAGTCAGAGGATCATCGCCGGAAATAATCGTCAGGTCACAAAGATTCATAATCTGGTCGACCTGATCCAGACTTCCGCTGGCTTCTTTAATCGCGACGATATTATCAATTTTTGAAAGCCGGGCCACGGTTGAAGGCGCCATCGAAACACCGGTTCTTCCGGGCACGTTGTAGAGAATAAACGGAATGTCCGCGCGTGAAGCCAGAAATTCATAGTGCCGGTAAAGGCCTTCCTGGGTCGGCTTGTTGTAATAAGGCGTGACGACCAGAACCCCGTCCGCGCCGATTTTTTTAGCGTGCTGAACAAGCCCAAGAGCTTCCTGAGTGTTATTGGAACCCGCGCCGCAGACCACAGGCACACGTCCATCGACATAATCGACGACCAGCGACATGACCCGGCGATGCTCATCATGCGAAAGCGTGGCAGACTCCCCTGTTGTTCCGCAAGGGACAATAACATCCGTTCCGTTCTCGAGATGGAAATCCAAAAGGCCTTTAAGGGCTTTCTCATCCACCTTGTTATTGCGGAGCGGAGTCACCAGCGCAACCATAGAACCCGAAAACTCGCGTTTTTTCATAAAAACAAATTCCCTTCAAACACAAACTGCGCCTCGCCTTCAAGCGTCACATTTGTAATTTTTTCTTTTTCTTTTTTAAAATCGACGGACAAAATTTCGCCGCCCTTGGTTTTAACCTGCACCGGCGTTTTTACGTAACCCTGCAGGGTTGAAATAATCGCGGAAGCCGTGGAACCCGTACCGCAGGCCAGCGTTTCTTTTTCAACACCGCGCTCGTAGGTGCGAACCTGAACCTGTCTGGAACCTTTGACTTCCACAAAGTTCACATTGGTTCCTTTCGGCTGAAAATCTTTATGAAACCGGATCGCGCGGCCTAAATTATCCACATCGATTTTTTCAAGACCTTCGACAAAAATCACCGTGTGAGGAACTCCGGTGTTGATAAACGAGTAATGAAGCCGGTGACCTAAAGCCTGAAGCTCCGCTTTTTCACGAAGCCCCGACGGATTGACCAACTGGACTTTAATCCGGCTTCCCTTCACCTGAGCCTCAACAATCCCGGCCAATGATTCAAAACGAAACTTAGCGGGATATCCCATTTTTTCGCGGGCATACCGGGCGATACAGCGGAAACCGTTTCCGCAGGCTTCAGCCTCAGAACCGTCAGAATTAATAATCCGCATTTTAAAATCAGCTTTGCGGGATTTTTCAAAAAGAAGAACGCCGTCCGCGCCGACGCCGGTATGAAACTCACAAATGCGCGCCGTACGTTTGACGGGATCTTTGAAAACGCCTTTCCGGTTATCAATGACAATAAAGTCATTTCCGGAGGCAACCATCTTTACAAAAGGTATTGTCTTCATGGGAGGGCACCATTCTACCCGGAGTGGGCAAACCTGTCACATGGAAATTTCGGGGGCTAAATCAGCGGAAGTGAAGCCCGTAGCTCAGGATAGAGAGGCTTGAAAATAGGTGTTTCCGCCGCGTTCCAGAGCCTCAAGCCGGGCTATGCGCTCTGGAGTAGGCGGATGTGTGCTCAAAAAGGAAAAAGGGGCGGATCCTTGGGATGAAGCCTCGAGCCGTTTGAAAAACCGGATCAATCCCCCCGTCGGGGTACCGGAACGCTTCAGGAGCCCGTAGCCGATTTCATCCGCTTTAAATTCCTCATCCCGGCCGTAACGCAAAAGAACGCTCTGCTGAACCAACTGCCAGGTCATTTTCTTAAACTGTGTTTGATTTTCTTTAAAAAGCAGTTTCGCGAGAAAATCAGCTCCAAACTGACGCGACAATCCTTTAGCCGGGTGATGGTCATACGCATGCCCGATCTCATGGGCAATGACTCCCGCGACTTCATCATCCCCCGCCGCGAATTTCAAAAGCCCTGTATGAACATAAATAGACCCGCCTGGAATCGTAAAAGCGTTGGGCGTTGGATCTTCAACCAGAAAAAACTGATAATTGTAATCACGGTTCGGAAGCGCGGCCGTTAACCGGTTACCGATAGCGCTAACCCTCTGTGCGTCCGCTGTTCCCGTAATTACTTTCATATCTTTGGCAATTTGAGACTGCATCTGGACTCCGATGCCGGTTTCTTGGGAAGGAGAAATAATGTTGAAGCCCTCCACCAAAGGCTCGACATAAGCGCAGCCAGACAAACTCAAAACCAGGAGAATAGAGAGGATTTTTTTAGTCATAGGCTGTAATTATAATTCAGAGGAATAAGACGGGGCTAATTGTTTTTTATTCGTTGGGATAAGGGACAATAATTTTACGGACAGGGTCTCCGTAAGAACCGTAACCGCGAAGAACCGACTCGAGAATAAAAAAGCACTGCCCCCGGCCCAGCACGGTTCTAAAAATGCGGACACGCTGTCCGCCGTCAAGGCTCCAGATATCAACGTACCCCTGCTTTTTGGTCATCCCGCTGAGATTCTCTGTTTTCCATTTATCGATTTGGCTGATCTGAAGGCTTTTGGTGCCAAGATCCGGCCCGGGTCCCCGCACCTCAGTTTCAGTGACCGTAATTGTAAAAATCTTACGGACCAAGGTGAACCAGATCAAAACTTCAAGAACGTTTAAAATAGCGGCAATCGCGAGAAAACCCGTAAAAAACGTGGTGGAAACCGCGTAGATCAGCAGAAAAAAAACATCTGTGACAAGAATAATATCGATCAGGAATCTTCCGCGAGGAAAATAGCTTTTACTGGCTTCTGTCATGATTTCCCGATTTTGTTTTCTTCAAAAACCATTGCGATTGCTTCTCCTATCTTACGGTAAGTTTCAACATCCGGGTGCAATTCATCCGGAGTTCCGGCTAACTTCCCCGGCTTATCAGGAGCTTCCGCGGCGCGGTAAGTATCGCAGAAAAGCATACCATGCTCCCGCGCGTATTCGCGGATCCACGCGTTAACACGCTGTACCCGCGCGGAAACCTCAGGAGTCATGAAATTATAGGGCAGAATGGAGCAAGCTAACACCGGAATTTTAGACTCCGAAGCTTTTCGGTAAATCATCTCCAAATTCTTCATGACAAAGTTCTCATCTCTGCCCTGATAAAGGTCGTTCACGCCGGCCATCACAATCAAAAATCCCGGCTTTTCAGCCAAAACGTCTTTGTCGAAACGCGCCAAAATCTGGTCCGACCTTTCCCCGCTAACCCCTTTATTTAAAATTCCCCAATCCGGAAACTTCTTATTCAGCCAGTATCCATATTGGCTTTCAGGATTCCCCTGTCCCCGCGGAGGCTTCATCACCGGCGAATCGAAACCCGGTGATCCGGCCGTAGTCGAGTCCCCCAGCGCGACAACCGTCATAGCGCGGGCAGGCGCGCAAAAACCCGCCGTCATCATAATTCCTCCTAAAAAAAAGAAAAGAAAATTCCGCACTAAACCTCAGCTGATCTTTTTTAAAACCGTGGAATGTTTATGAACTTCGTGGCGAACGGCATTTCTTCCCGATTTTTTGGCGGTGTACATAAGACGGTCCGCGAGCTGGATCATTTTTTCAACGGAAGCCGGAGGAGAAGCACACGTAACAACCCCGATACTCACCGTCACGGGCCAGCGGTTCTGATCCATTTTCTGCCTTAAAATTTTCTGAATGCGCGCCACTGCAAGCCGCGAAGCCTCGTAATCCGCTTCAGGCATCAGCAGTCCGAATTCATCGCCGCCCAGCCGAACGGCAATATCGGTACTGCGGATATTCCCGGAAAGGGTTTCAGCGAAAATCTTCAGAAGTTTGTTGCCCGTGTGATGCCCCAGCGTGTCATTTACTTTTTTGAAACGATCGCAGTCGAGAAAAGCGAAGCTGAGAGGCCGGCCGTAGCGCCGGGCACGGCTTAACTCGACTCCCGCCAACTCGAAGAAAGCCTGACGATTGGCAAGCCCCGTTAAATAGTCGCGTCTCGCGAATTTTTTTTCACGGTCCAGACTGTGAAGGATTCCCACGACACAGGCGAAAAAATAAAACCGGACCGCGGCACTCCCCGCGAAAACCCAGGGATGACTTCCGGGTAATTCAAACCAGGAATCCGCCCAAAGCCAGCTTCCGGTTCCCGCCAGCGAGGCCGCCAATCCCCAATAATTTCCGGCAGCGCGCGTGACCATAAAAATGGAAAGGAAATAGAAAAGAGAAAGACCCAATTGGCGCCGGGTCAGAATTTCAGCAAAAGTAATGACGGGTATCAGTAAAAAGCCAAGGGTTGTAAGGAAGGCCCGGGAATATTTTTTGCGGGCATCCCAAGGCCGGAAGACAGGCGTTTCCTTCGCCGCCTCCATAAGCCGGGCTTTTAAAAGGGCTTTGATCATGCCTATTTTATCGGCTTTTTGGTTTTCGGGGTGAAGGGGGCTTTATTAAGGGCCCTTAGCTCCGAAAACGCGTCCAAAGTTCTAAAGCCCACTGTCCCAATGGGGTTTCCGCCGGATGATGATAAAAATCGAGGTACCGTTGAAGGTACTGAGAAGAAGTCTCACCTCCCAGCAAAACCCGAAAAATCCAGCCTAGGGCGAAAAGGGCAAAAACGGCAATCAGGATGGATAATAGGAAAGAAATAATTGCCCCAATAAAAGACACCGCGGCTCGAATCAGTTTCCACAGAAACAAATCCGCACCTCCGTTACAAAACGCTGTTCTTATTGAGTAACAAACGAAGGAATGGTCTCCCCTTCAAGGAGGCTTGCCACGGTTTCCCGCTTGCGGACTACGGCAAATTTATTTCCCTTAACCAGAACTTCCACGGGACGCGGATGGGAATTGTAGTTCGACGACATGACAAAACCATAAGCACCGGCACTCATGAAAGCGACAAGATCTCCCGATTTCAATTCCTGAATGTGCCGTTCTTTGGCCAGAAAGTCGCCACTCTCGCAGATAGGCCCGACCACATCGTAAACCCACTTCGAGCTTTTCTCATTTTTAGTCAGCGGATAAACTTCATGATGCGCGCCGTAAAGCGTGGGGCGGATCAGGCTGTTCATACCCGTATCGATAATCGCGAAATTCTTAACCTTGGTCTGTTTGATGTAAAGAACCTTGCTGACCAGGATACCGCCGTTAGCGGAAATAAACCGGCCGGGTTCAAAAATAACCTGATATTTCCGCCCGCGGAAAAGAGGCAGTACATTTTTAGCGAATTCTTCAGCCGTTTGGGGATTTTCGGTACTGTAAATCACGCCCAGTCCGCCTCCAAGATTTAGAAACTTAATCTTAACCTTATCTTTCTCAAGTTCATCAATAAATGCCAGAACTTTCCAGAAAGCTTCAACAAACGGCTGACCGGTTACGATCTGAGAGCCGATATGCACGTGAATACCGCAGATTGAAAGGTTCGAATAATGCGCGCGGCGGTGAAAAACACCGCGGGCCGTGTCCAGATCCATGCCGAATTTGCTCTCCGCTTTTCCGGTCGCGATATGATCATGCGTCTTGGGGTCAACGCCGGGATTGATGCGGAGTGAAATGTTCGCGGTTTTTTTCAAACGCTTGGCGACGGCATTAATCGCATCCAGCTCAGGAACGGATTCAACGTTAAAAAGCAGAATCCCGTAACGGATCGCCTGCTCAATTTCATCCTCAGTTTTTCCCACGCCCGCGTAAACAATTTTCTCAGGCGGACAGCCTGCCTTTTTCGCGCGGTAAAGTTCACCGCCCGAAACAATGTCCAGCCCCGCGCCTTTGGCAACCAGAGATTTCAGGATGGCCAGATTGGAATTGGCCTTCATGGAATAGCAGATCAGCGGCTTAACCGATTTAAACGCCTTTTGAATTTTAGCCAAATGCTCCGTGAATGTTTTGTGGCTGTAAATATAAACGGGGGTTCCGACCTTTTCCGCGATATCACGGACGCGGACCTTTTCACAATAAAGTTCGTTTCCAGAATAAAAAAAATCGTGCATGAACCAGCTCCTTCTTTCTTTTAACCGCGGAATTTTTTCTGCCAGCCGGCAATTTCCTGCTTAACCCGCGCGGGGTGAGTACTGCCGATGGTTTTTTTGGCATTCACCGAAACCTGCGGGTCGAAAAGTTCGTAAACCCGGGAATCGAAAAACTTCGAAAAGGTTTTCCATTCATTCATTGAAAGCTCACGAATCTGTTTGTCGGCGTCCTGCGCGTAGCGGACAACTTTACCGACCGTTTCATGCGCTTCCGAAAAAGCCGCGCCCTTGCAAACCAGGTATTCCAGAATATCCGTCGCGAAAAGCGTGTCATCCAAAACCGATTCGGCCAAAGCCCGCGGTTTAAAAGACACGGTTTCAACTGTCAGCGCGAGGAGTTCAAGCGCCATCAGAGTTTTCCGGGAAGCTTCAAATACCGCAGGTTTATCTTCCTGAAGATCCCGGTTGTACGCCAACGGCAGGCCTTTCTGCAGAGTCAAAATCGCCTGAAGATTGGAGAACACCACGCCCGCCCGGCCGCGGACCAGTTCAAACACGTCCGGATTTTTTTTCTGAGGCATCAGGCTCGAGCCCGTCGCGAACGCGTCATCCAGCTCGATGTAGCCGAAAGCTTCTGAGTTCCACAAAATAAAATCTTCCGAAAGACGCGACAAATGAACCCAGAGAATCGAAACCGCGCTTAAAAATTCCGCGAGAAAACCACGGTCACTCGTCGCCGCCATGCTGTTGGAGGCAATTTTAGAAAAACCCAGTTCTTTGGCGACCGACTTTTGATCCAGAGGCAGCGCGGAACCGGCCAGAGCGGCGGAGCCTAAAGGCATGACATTGACCCGTTTGAGCGCGTCCGCGAGACGTTCCCGGTCTTCTTCAATCATTTCAACATATGCCAGCAGGTGATGCGCGACAAGCACCGGCTGGGCTTTACGAAGGTGTGTCATACCGGCAAAAACCCGCTCTTCCGCCTTGACCGCGAGTTTCACAAGCGCCTTCTGCAGACCCCGGGTTCCGGCAAGAATCCCTTCCATTTTTTCACGCAGGCAAACCCGCGTGGAAGTCACCACAAGATCATTACGGCTCCGGCCTGTGTGAATCTTTTTAGCCACGGCACCGGCTTTTTTTTCGACAAAAGACTGCACCAGACTGTGCACGTCTTCATATTCCCTCATGTATTCACAAAGCGGTTTGCCTTTCAATTCTTTCTCAACGGAATTCAGGGCGCGCACAATTTTCCCGGCTTCGCTTTTCTTGATAATCCCCGTCCGGCCGAGCATTTTCGCCCAGGCCCGGTTAACCCGGAGCTCAGCGGACAAAAGCTCCCCGTCAACAGCCAGTGAATAACTGAAGCATTTTAAAGCAGGATGCATTTCTTTTTTGAAACGCCCGCCCCACATCCCTTTTTTCATATGAGTATGTCCTTTGTTTAACTGCACCCGCGAATGTGCCCGCGTTAACCTGGCGCGCGCAGCGCGGCAGGCATTAATGGGCTTTTGTTTTTCGGCTCCCGAGTCCCTCGTATGGGAGCCCCCAGATTTTCATAAACCCTTCCGCGGATTTACGGTCAAAAATATCGCCTTCGGAATAAGTCGCGAGTTTTTCGGAATAAAGCGAAAACGGAGACTTACGGCCCACGATAATCGCATGGCCTTTTTCAAGTCTCATCCGTATTTTTCCGGTCACGCGCTTCTGATTCGACGCGAAGAAATGGTCGAGCGAATCTTTCAGAGGCGAAAACCACAGACCGAAATAAACCAGTTCCGCGTACTTTTCGGAAAGCAGTTTCTTGTAGTGGCTGTACTCCCGGTCCATGACCATGCCTTCAAGGTCTTCATGCGCCTTAATCAGCACATGCGCGGCCGGAGCTTCATAAACCTCACGGCTCTTGATGCCGACCAGCCGGTTTTCGATCTGGTCAAAACGGCCCACACCGTAAGCGCCCGCGATTTCATTCAGTTCCTCGATCAGCTTCACAAAACCTTTGGCTTTGCCATCAAGCTTGACCGGAACACCTTCTTCAAAATCAATCTCGATATAACGGGGCTTGTTTGGAACCTTGTCTAAACCGCGGGTCATGACGTAAGCGTCTTCGGGCGGTTCCTGCATGGGGTTCTCAAGAATACCGGCTTCAATCGCGATGCCCCAAATGTTCTTGTCGATCGAGTACGGAGTTTTCTTGGTCGCGTCCACAGGAATATTATTCTTCTTCGCGTATTCAATTTCTTCTTCGCGGGTTTTAAATTCCCAGGTGCGCAGAGGCGCGATGATTTTCAATTTCGGATTCAGCGTGCGGACCCCGACTTCGATACGGACCTGATCGTTGCCTTTCCCCGTGCAGCCGTGGGCGATGTATTCCGCTTTTTCTTTTTCAGCAACCTGAACCAGATGCTTGGCAATCAGCGGACGGCCAAGCGCGGTCGCGAGAGGATAACCGCCTTCATAACGCGCGTGCGCCCAAAGCGCCGGCATGAGGAAATCCCGGGCAAACTCTTCCTTGAGATCTTCAATGTAAACCGTGGTGGAACCGGCCGCATTCGCGCGGGTGATCAGTTTTTTCTTATCGCTAACTTCTCCGATAAATGCTGAAAAACAGACGACTTCAAAGCCGTACTGATCCTGAAGCCATTTAACCGCGCATGAGGTGTCGAGACCGCCCGAATAAGCCAAAACTACTTTCTTCATTTTAAATCTCCTTAATGAGCGCAAGATTTGCGGAGCCGAAGGCACCGCCAAATCTCCCGCGCGAATTAACCCCAGGAGCCCGCGGCCTAGCGGGCGACGTGGGATTTCAAATATCAAATTCCGATAAGATGCAAAAGAATCGCTTTTTGAATGTGTAACCGGTTTTCCGCCTGATCAAAAACCACGGAATTCTTACTTTCCATGACTTCATCCGTGATTTCTTCTCCGCGGTGCGCGGGCAGGCAGTGCATCACCAGAACATTTTTCTTGGCATGACTAAGCAGTTTACGGTTGATCTGCATCCCTGAAAACTCTCTCATTTTTCGCGCCCGAATTTTCTCCTCACCCATACTGACCCAGACATCGGTATAAATCACGTCGGCATTTTTTACCGCCTGAGCGGGATCCAGGAAGCCTTCAATAACGGCCCCCGTTTTCCTGGCAATTCCACGGGCCTCATTCAGCACAGCCGGAGAAGGTTTATATTTTGCCGGCGTCGCGTAACGGATATGCCCGCCGGTTTTAGCGGCAAGAAGCACGAGCGAATTAAAAACATTGTTGCCGTCGCCCACAAAAACCACAATAGGCTTTGATTTTGTTCCCAGTTTTTCACGGATCGTCAGATAGTCCGCCAAAGCCTGACAAGGGTGCTCAAAATCAGACAAACCGTTGATCACCGGTTTATCAAAATATTTTTCAAACTCCGTGATGGTCTTATGCGCGAAAGTCCGGAGAATCACGCCCGACAAGTAGCGGTTAAGTACGCGGGCAATGTCGCGCACTTCTTCACGCACTCCGAGCTTAATATCATCCGGGCCCAAATAAATCGCCGACCCGCCCATGGAAAAAATCCCGGTTTGAAAAGAAACCCAAGTCCGGGTTGATGGTTTTTCAAAGATCAGGCCGAATGTTTTCCCTTTAAGGGCCTCGCCGTATTTCCTGGGGGTTTTCTTTAGTTTCGAAGCCAGCGAAAAAATACTTTCGATTTCCTGGGCCGACAAATCATTAATTGAAAGAAGGTGTGCCCGGGAGGTTTTCATGACGCCTCCTGCAGTGTTTTTTCAAGAATAGCCATTCCTTTGTCGAGCAAAGTTTTAGTGACAGTCATCGCGGGCATAATCCGCAAAACTTTTTCTTGGGTGCAGTTGATTAAAAGACCGTGGTCACGGGCCTTGTCCGCAATCGCGGCTCCAGGCACGGAAAGCTCAAGCGCCCGCATCAGCCCCATGCCTTTGACCTTCACGATCAAATTGGGAAATTTCTGACGGAGGGTTTCCATTTTTTTACCGAGGTAATCCCCCATCTTCACGGTATTGGCCAGAAGTTTTTCCTGCTTCACGGCTTTAAATACCGCGAGCGCGGCCGCGCAAACCAGCGGGTTACCGCCGTAAGTTGACGCGTGAGTACCTGGAGTAAAAACTTCTTTTTTGATTTTTTTATTGGCCACCAGCGCCCCGATCGGAACGCCATTGCCGAAAGATTTAGCCAGAGTCATCAGGTCGGGTTCAATACCGTAGTGCTGGTAAGCGAACATTTTCCCGGTCCGCCCCATGCCGGTCTGGACCTCATCCAGAATCAGAAGCATATCTTTTTCATCGCAAATCTTCCGCAGGGCCTTCATAAACTCCGGAGCGGCAACATTCACGCCGCCTTCCCCTTGAATGGGCTCCAGAAAAATCGCGATGGTTTTATCCGTTATCTGGCTTTTGACCGATTCCAGATCATTCAATTCCGCGTATTTAAAACCCGCGGGCAGCGGTTCGAACCCTTTTTTAACCTTATCCTGCCCCGTCGCGGCAATTGCCGCCAGCGTGCGCCCGTGAAAGGATTGTTTCATGGTGATAATTTCATACCGGCCGGAATCATGGCCGTACTTGCGGGCAAATTTCACGGCGGCTTCGGTCGCTTCGGCGCCGGAATTACAGAAAAAAGACCGGGCCGGAAAAGACGCTTTCGAAATGGCTTCCGCCAGCAGAGCCTGTTTGGGATTCAGAAAATTATTGGAGACATGAAACATTTTCCGCGCCTGTTCTTTCACGGCATTCACAACCGCGGGGTGACAATGGCCGAGGCCGGAAACCGCCCATCCGGGGAAAAAATCGAGATATTCTCTACCTTCCAAATCCCAGACGCGCGAACCCTTGCCTTTAACCAGGCAGACGGAAACCTGCGTGTAGGTCGGAAGAACGTACTGCTGATAGAGAGCCTGAATGTCTTTAGTTTTCATGGTAAAAGTTAAGACGGAAGGTAAATTTCAGTACCAATACCCTGATCGGTGAAAATTTCAAGAAGCAGGGAGTGCGGAATGCGTCCGTCGATAATATGGGCTTTTTTGACTCCGCCGCGCAAGGCGTTAATGCAGGAACGAACTTTCGGAATCATACCGCCTGAAATAACTTTTTTACGGATCATGTCTTCAGCTTCATCCGCGCTGACGGAAGAATAAAGAGAACTTTCCACCGCAGGATCACCCATGATCCCCCGGACATTGGTCAAAACAATCAATTTCTGCACGCCCATCGCGATCGCGATTTTAGCCGCGGCTTCATCGGCGTTCACGTTATAAGTCTCGCCTTTTTCATCAATCCCGACAGGATAAACCACAGGAATAATATTGAACTCTGTCAATTCTTTAAGCGGCATGAGATTCACGGAAGTCACATCGCCGACATAGCCGACATCGCCTTCAGCCGTATGCTTGATCACGTTTAGAATTTCCGCGTCGTGACCCGAAAGACCGATTGCCCGCGCGCCAAACCGGTTGATATCGTGAACAATATTCATGTTCAATTCCGCAAGCGTGTCCACAACCACATCAATGGTTTCCTTGGTGGTTACGCGCAGACCGTTAACAAACTCAGACTGCACGCCGCGTTTTTTCAAGTTTTCGGTGATAAAAATTCCGCCGCCGTGGATCAGGATAGGCTTGATTCCGACATAGTTCAGAAACACCAGGTCCTGAAGAACATTGTTGCGGATATCTTCAAAGGTGAGAGCCGCGCCTCCGTACTTAATGAGGACTTCCTTGCCGCGGAATTTCTTAATGTACGGCAGGGCTTCAATCAGGATGCTGGCTTTTTCGACGAGTTCCTGCATTTCAGGAGTAAGACGAATTGATCAACACGTATTTCGTGGTCAAATCGGAGGTCACAAATTGCGCCCTCCCTCTTCCTTTCCCGATAGTCACGTCAATCGTATATTCTTTTTTCATCAAAATCCGCCGGGCCTTGGGAAGGTTCAAAACTCTCAGCCGGCCATGGTGCACTACCATAGCATTTCCAATTGAAATATTCAAATGATCGGGATTGAAACCGACCCCGCTGGCACCGATCGCCGCCACAATACGCCCCCAGTTGGCATCCGCGCCGGCAAGCATGGTCTTGAACAGCATCGAGTTGGCGATTTGGCGGGCCGCTTTTTCGGCTTCAGTCGGGTTCTTCGCTCCCGCGATCCGCAGTGTGCAGACATGGGTCACGCCTTCGCCGTCCTTGATCAATTCATAAGCAATAATCCGGCAAACCTCTTCAAGCGCTTCCCGGAAAAGCCGGTAATCTTTATCAACTTTCTGGATCGGCGTGTTTTTAGCTTCACCGCTGGCAAGAATCAGTACCGTATCGTTGGTGCTCATATCATTGTCAATCGCGATGGTATTAAAAGTATCATCAACGGCGTGGCGAATAGCCCGGCGCAGAAGAGGCTTCGTGATGGCGCAATCGGTGGTAATGAAGCATAGCATGGTGGCCATGTTCGGGTGGACCATCCCCGCGCCCTTCGCGCAGGCGCCGATCGTGACTTTCTTGTCGCCGATAAAAAAGGAAAGCGCGACTTCTTTGACGGAAAGATCCGTAGTTAAAATCCCCTTGCCGGCCATATACCCGCCGTCCGGAGAAAGTTTGCGTACGAGTTTAGGAATAGCTTTCTTGAAGCGCGTCACGGGAAACGGCACGCCGATCAGCCCGGTCTGAGCAATCAGAATTTCTTCTTCCCGAATCGCGAGTTCACGGGCCAGCTCCGCAATACATTCAGAAACAGCCTGTTTGCCGTTGGGACCGTTCATACAGTTGGCATTACCGCTGGAAGCCAGAATGGCGTGGTGGCGAGCCGCCTGGATATTCCTCATAGACTGCTGGACCGGCCAGGCTTTCACCTTATTAATGGTAAACGTACCGGCCGCAATGCAGGGAATCCGGCTGAAAATCAGTGAGCAATCCGGGCGTTTTTTCTTCTTTTTAATGCCGGAATGCATCCCGCTGGCCAAAAATCCGAGCGGAGTGGTAACTCCTCCCCGCCGCCTTTTTTCCCAAAAAGGTTTTACCATGTCTTCAATCCCTCGTCTTCCCCAAATCCGGCCCGGATATTCATATTCTGGACCGCCTGCCCGGAGGCTCCCTTGAGCAGATTATCAATGGCTGAAATCACGATCAGCCGGTCGCTGCCGCTTTCGGCGAAAAATCCAATATCACAATAGTTGGTACGCTGAACATCTTTAAGAGCCGGATACGCGCCGTCTTCCTTTAAACGGATAAACGGCTCACTGCCGTACCATTTTTCAAACGCTTCCCGGACCTTTTCTCCCGTCACGCCCTTTTTACGCTTCAAATAAACCGTGGTCAGGATTCCCCGGTCGAGCGGAAGCAGGTGCGGGACAAAGGTAACGTGAATTTTTTTATCTGAGACATCCGACAACGCCTGTTCAATTTCCGGCGTGTGCTGATGCCTGCCCACTTTATAGGCGTAAAAATTTCCATCCAGCTCCGCGAACTGCGTTGCTGAAGTAAGCTTTTTCCCCGCGCCGCTGACTCCGGATTTGGAATCAATCGCGATCGAGTCAAACTCCGCCAGTTTCTCGTGAAGCAGCGGAGCAATGGCCAAAATCGCGCTGGTCGGATAACACCCGGGATTAGCGATTAAATCCGCCTGCTTGATTTCCTCACGAAACCATTCAGGCAGTCCATAAACCGCTTCTTTCAGTAAAAGTTTATTGGTATGTTTTTTGTCATACCATTTTTCGTAAACCGCCGCTTCTCTCAGCCGGAAATCAGCGGAAAGATCAATCACAATTTTTCCGGCCTTGCGAAACTCACCGGCCGTTTCCATGGCTTCCGTGTGAGGCAGACACAAAAAAACCAGATCCGCCTTCTTTTTAACATCTGAGAAAGAATAAGTTTCAATTCTCAGATTTACATCCGGAGGAAGATTCGGAATCAGCTTCGAAACCGGAATAAATTCCTTTTGCCGGGTTGTTAACGCGGCAATCCGGACATGAGGATGCCTCAGCAGAATTTTGATGAGCTCAATCCCGGTGTAACCGGTCGCACCTACAACGGCAACGTTTATCATGGTCAAAGGGCGTTTATTATAAGAAACACCCTCTCAATACGCAAGAAAAGATGCGGAATTGCCGTTAATTACCCCTATGAAAAGGCCTTTTGGACGTAAAAAACCGGTAAAACGCCTTAAAACCGCCGGGAAATCCGCCGCGGGTCCCGGCAAACTCTTTGGTATCCGCTTCCGCCGGAAAGCGTTGCTTCAGGCCGCGCTTTACCACCCCTCCTACCGGAATGAAACCAGCCTCGGCCGAAATTTTGAAAATTTTGACCGGATGGAATTTTTCGGCGATGCTATTTTAAATTTTGTCGTCTGCAAAAAACTTTATTCGGTTTTCCCTGAAGCTGACGAAGGCATGCTGTCAAAACTCCGCTCCATTCTGGTTTCACGCAAAATTCTTTCCAGAATCGCCAAAGAACTGAAACTTCCCAAACATATGCGCCTGGGGAAAAGTCTTCAGAAACAGCAGCTTTACATGAAATCAAAATTATTCGCGGATGTTTTTGAAGCTTTGATTGCCGCGCTCTATTTTGATCAAGGGTTCCCAAAAACGAGCGAATTCATTCTTAAACATTTCAAATCCTACTTTGACGCAAAAAAACTTTTCAGATTAGACCCGAATCCTAAAAGCACGCTTCAGGAACTCGTTCAAAAACACTGGCAGAAACTTCCGCAATATGACAGCAAGCTGGAAGAAGACAGGGTTGAAACCACAGTATCAATTACTCGCGGACGAAAAGCGACCGCCACCGCGAGGACGCGCCGGGAATCTGAGGAAAAAGCGGCAAGAGTTCTTTTAAAACAACTGCGTCAGGAATTGCTGGGGCGCTTAAGCAAAAAATCTTCGGGCAGGAAACTGTTAAAAACTTTGTAGGATTTTTTCTTCTGAAGGTCTTCCTGAAAATCCGCGATCCGCTTAGGATCCGCTTTAAGCTGCAAATTCTCGAAATCTCCCGCGAGCAGGAAAGAAATCGGCCCTAACTGCTTTTTTTCCGGGCCGGCCGGAACCTGGATTTTCAATTCGTTCAGTACCGTTTCTGATAAAACCTGAGACAAAAATGCGTCCAGCCGGTAATTAAAGGCCCCGTCGGAGAGCGAGATATTGCCGTCAGCTTTGGCGCTGACATCCGCCCCGATCAAGTCCACCTTCTCCGTATAGACCTTTCCATCCTCAACTTTAAATGAAGACCTAAGATCGTCGAAACGCGTCTGCCCCGACGCGTAAGACGTCAGAGGCTTGAGTTCCGGGATCGCGCCGATTCCGCCGATCAAATCCACTTGAGAAAAGGCTCCCGCCGTCACGGAAAAAATGCCTTCCCCCGCAAGGTCTTTCTGCCACCCTTCATCCGAAGCCGTCCCCTGGCCTTCAAAAGTCATAAATAAATTACCGTCGAGTAAAGGCCTTTCCCTTCCTTTTTGAAAACCGAGACGCCCCAGTGCAAGATGATCCAGCTGCCCGTTTAAATGATAAACGCTGGAACTCTTTTGGTAATCCATTTTAAGTTTCAAATCTCCGTCTAAGACCTGGCCTTGCAAATCCTTCACGGTCCAGACATCCGATTGATAATTCAGGTCAAGCACCAGATTTTTAATATCCTCGTCTCCCAGGAAAAAAGAAACCGATTGGCTGACATAGTCGAGTCTTTTGGAAAGCTCTCCGCCCTTGAAAAACTTCTCGGAAATTTTTCGATACAGCCCGACTAGATCAGGAAAATAAACCGACGGGGAATTAAGCTTTAGCTGAATTTCCGGATCTTTCAGAGGATGAAACGCGGTCATAGACCCCGCCACAAGGGAACGCCCGGTTTCAAAGCTGAATTTCCGGACCTCAAACGAAACCGGAGCAAAATCGAGACTGAGGGAAATATTCTTGAGACCCCACGAATCCGGAAAAACCAAACTCGCATTATCCAGAGTAAAATTCACCATGGTTTTAATCTGGTCGGCCTGTGGCTGGCGAAGAAGATTACCCTGATAATTGGCCAGCAATTTAATCTCTCCCCCAAGCAAAGCATTTTCAAACGGAAGGAGCATTTTTTCCCAACCCGCCAGGTTAAATTTATTGCTGATAATATTCACCTCAGCATCCCCTGTCCTTAAATTGAGCCGGGGCAAAGCGCCTTTAAAAACAGCTTCTTTAAAAATTAATGAGAAATTACCGGAAAGAGATTCGCGGTTCTCCAGCTGAAAGTCAAAAACAAGATTCGCCGGAATTTGTTTAGGCTTTGAAAAATACCGGGCATAGCTGAGAAGCATTCCCGTCATGTCCCAATCCGTGTGGAGAGAAAGCTTTTCAAGAATACCTTCAATGGAAATTTCAGCCCGGCTAGGCCCGGAAAATCCAAAATTAAACGGAATCGCGCCGGCCAACGGCGGATAATAAAGCGAAACACCGTCGAGGCTGAAGTCGATCAGACTCAGATGCATTCCTTTAAAAGTCCGGCTTCGTGAAAAAAAACTTCCGTAAAGCTCCGCCTGACCAAAAGGCAGCTGAAGTGTGTTTCTGCGGAAAACCCATTCTCCGGTCGTAAAATTCCATAAAAAATTAATCAGCATATCCGCCTGGACGGGAGGCGACTGAAATCCGCTTGAAGAATTTTTTGAATGATAAACGAAATCGCGTGCCTGCGATTTACCTTCAAACGTAAGATACGTTTCGCCTGATTTTTTATAAAACTTCAGCGTGCCTCCTGCTGTTCCCGATTCAATATCCCAAGGGCGGTTTTCGCCAAAATACTCCTCAAATGGTTTCAGATTTAAATCTTTAATCTGAAGATTGCCGTTAACCATCATATTCTGCAGATTCAATCCGCCGGACCGGGCGATGCGGAAGTTTCCTTTAGAAACCAAAGACCTGGAAGACCCTTCAATATCTCCGCGAACTTCAAACCGCATATTCTGGGAATATCCAATATTTTTCAACCCTGCTGAAAAATTCCGAATTTCCAGCGGTTTCGCAAAGGCCTCGGAAAATTTGATTTTAAAATTTCCGTTTTCCGCCTTAAGGAAAGACGGAACCGCTTTCCCTTTCCAAAAAAACGGGAAAGTCAAACCTACGCTGATTTTCGGCGCGCTAAGCTTTAAGTGTCTTGAAGGAAGTTCGAATTCCGCGTTTTTCAGGACCAGCGCTAAAGAAGGGAAAGCCTGAAGCTCAGCGCTTTCAAACTGAAGATCTCCGCCGGTTTGGACGGCAAATTCTCTTAAGGAAGATTCAAGCAGAGGTTTTTTGAGGAGTTTCGGCGTCACAGTCTGAAAAGCCAGCCACATACAGACCAGAACGAACCCAACGATCGCGAGAATTTTTTTATCTAACATAAAAAAAGGCGCTACCTGACCGTCCGGCTAAACCTTTAAAAAGATCAGCCTGGCACATCAGGTAACGCCTCCGTGAATATTTGCGGGTTTTTAATAACCGTTACTGCTGTAACCCGAACCGCTGACAGGGCTATAGCCGTAATCGTCAAAAAAACCCTGGCAGGACGAAAGTGTTAAACAAGAAAAAAGCAGAAATAGAACCGCTAAAAGTTTTTTCATGGCCTGCTTGAAATGAAAAACTAAGGGAAAATTAACGCTTGGTGTACTGGAAGCGTTTGCGGGCGCCTTTGCGTCCGAACTTCTTACGTTCCTTCTTACGGGGATCGCGCGTCATTAAACCCGAGGCACGCATGGAAGTGCGGAGCTTTTCATCATAAGCCACAAGCGCGCGCGCAACGCCAAGACGGATCGCTCCGGCCTGACCAGCCATTCCGCCGCCGTGCACTTCAGCGCGGACGCGGAAGTTATCGGAAGCATTCGCCGCTTTCAGGGGCTGCTCAACAATCATCTCAAGGTTAGGACGCTGAAGGTAGGCGTGAGTGTCCTGACCGTTAACCGTAAAACCCTTTTGTCCGGGAAAAATCCAGACGCGGGCGATAGCATTTTTTCTTCTTCCAGTTGCGTAAAAGGAGGTATCTTGAGCCATTTTTAAACTTCCAGTGCGACAGGTTTTTGGGCTTGATGATTATGCTCAGCGCCGGCGTAAACACGAAGGCGGCGCAGCATTTCACGGCCGAGTTTATTTTTGGGAAGCATGCGGGAAACCGCGCGCTCGATAATTTCTTCAGGCTTTTTGGCCATCAACTCTTCAAAAGAATAGGTCTTGAGGCCGCCCGGATAACCGCTGTAGTGCTTGTAGATTTTCTGTTCTTTCTTTTTGCCGGTCACGTGAACTTCAGTGGCATTGATCACAATGACCTGATCGCCGGAAAGCTGATCCGGAGCAAAAACGGCTTTTCTCTTGCCGATCAAAACGGTGGCAACTTTGCTTGCAAGGCGGCCGAGCGTTTTGCCGGACGCATTGACGAGATAAGTTTTTCTATCAAAATCTTTTTCAGTGGGTAAAAACGTTTTCATTAGATTTAGCTCCTGGGAAAAATGAGCACGAAGTATAACAATTTACCCCATGCGTGTCAAACCATTTATTTAAGTCGTTTATAATCAATAAGTTACGTCAACCAGATACAGGCCTTGAGCCGGGGCTCCCTGCCCCACGGAACGGCGGTCCCTGGCCTTCAAAATTCCGGGCAATTCATTAAAGTCCAGCCGTCCCCGGCCTATTTCCACCAAAGCTCCGGTCAAATTCCTGACCATCCGGTAGAGAAATCCGTCCGCCGTCACGCGAATCCGGACCACATCCCCTTCCCTTTTAACCTCAAACTTTTTAATCGTCCGCACCGCGTTGTTCCCGCGCCGGTCCGGGTCTGTGGTACAAAAAGACCGGAAATCATGCTTCCCGGTCAAAATTTTCGCAGCCTTGCGCATTTTGGAAAGATTCAGGCGGTCGCGTACGTGCCAGGCCCGCTGAGCGTAAAAAGGCGACCGTGCCTCGTGATTCCAAATCAGATATTCATACGTTTTTTCTTTGGTATGAAACCGCGAATGGAATTCATCCGGTACATCCAGCGCTTCCCGCACCGCGACGGAGGGCGGTAAAATCGCGTTCAAGGCTTTGCGGATTTCCCACGGCGTCAGCAGACTTTGTGTTTTGAAATGCACCACTTGAGAAGAAGCGTGAACTCCCGCGTCCGTGCGCCCGCTCGCGGCACCGATCTTCACCGCGGATCCGGTCAATTTTTGAAGAGCCTCTTCGAGAGCGGCCTGCACCGTCGGGCGCGAAGGCTGTCTTTGGAATCCATGAAAGCCGGTGCCGTCGTACTGAAGCACCAGTTTTATATTTCTATTTTTTAGAGGCCCAGATTTCGGCGATTTGGACGGCATTGAGAGCGGCCCCCTTCCAGAGCTGATCTCCCGCGACCATCAGGGCGAGGCCGTTTTCAGAAGACAGATCTTTGCGGATTCTGCCGACCAGCACATTTTCCCGGCCGCTGGCTTCAATGGGCATGGGGAAATGATTCGCTTTCGAATCATCCTGAATATCGACTCCCGGGGCCTGCCTGAGGATTTCTTTCGCCTGCTCAGGCGTCATGGGCTTTTCGAATTCAAGATAAAGAACTTCTGTGTGAGCGCGCAAAACGGGGACCCGGATGCACGTCGTGACAATTCTCACCGAATCATCATGCAGAATTTTATGCGCTTCCTGAATCATCTTGAGTTCTTCCCCGTTGTAACCGCCGTCTTCAACCGCGGCGTTATGAGAAAACAAATTAAACGCGATCTGATGCGGAAAAACCTTCTTGGTCGCGGGCTTCCCTTCCAGAACTTCCCGAGTCTGGTTTTTTAATTCTTCCATCGCGACCGCTCCCGCGCCGCTAACCGCCTGATACGTGGAAACCAAAATCCGGCGAACCCGGTTCTTGCGGTGAAGCGGAGCTACCGCCATCAGCATAATAATCGCGGAACAATTCGGGTTAGCGATAATGCCTTTGTTTTTAAAAATATCATCCCCGTTAATTTCAGGCACCACGAGCGGAACATCCGGGTTCATACGGAAAGCACTCGTGTTATCAATAATCAAAGCGCCGTCCTTGATCGCGTGCGGTACGAACTGTTTACTGACCGAAGCGCCCGGGCTGGATAAGACGACGTCGATTCCTTTAAATTCTCCGGGCTGGGACTTCAATTCCAGAATCGGGTACTCCGCGCCGTTGAAACGGACCTTCTGGCCGGCGGACCGGGCGGAGCCGAACGGGCGGAATTCCCCCACCGGAAATTTGCGCTTTTCAAGTAATGTGATAATTTCGTGACCGACCGCGCCTTTGGCGCCGACAACCGCAATATTAAATGTCTTCATCTCTTTAAAATTTCCTTTTCACCCCTCAGTAATCAGGCTGGTCCTGCGGCACCGTCGGTCCGGCATTTCTCATGCCGTCCGTCTACACCCTCGGCGTTTGGTACCGCCCCAAACGCCTGCGGGAGTTGCCTCCGAACCACCTGCTTGCTTCGGTCTTTTATTTAATGCGGTCAATAACAAGCTGTCCCATTTGAACACAGCCGACTTTGGTATTGCCTTCCGAATAAATATCTGCGGTGCGGTAACCTTCAGCCAGCACCTGCTCCACAGCCTTTTCGATCGACTGCGCGAGTTCGTACAAGTTGAAGGAATGTTCCATCATCATCGCGACGGAAATAATCGCCGCCAGCGGATTGGCCAGATCTTTACCCGCGATATCCGGCGCGGAACCATGCACCGGTTCATAGAGAGCGTGATTCATGCCGATTGAAGCCGACGGCAGCATCCCGATAGAACCCGCGACCATAGCGCCTTCGTCACTCAAAATATCGCCGAACAGGTTCGTGGTAACCATAACATCAAATTGACCGGGATTTTTAATCAACTGCATCGCGCAATCATCCACATAACGGTGATCAAGCTGAATATCCGGAAACCGTTTATGAACTTCGGTCACGACTTTGCGCCACAGCTGACTGGACTCCAGCACATTAGCTTTGTCCACGGAAGTCACCTTCCGCCGGCGCTTGCGCGCGAATTCAAAAGCTTTGACCGCGATACGTTCAATCTGCGGTGTGGTGTAGTATTCCGTGTTGATACCTTCTTCAGAACCATCCGCGAGCTTCTTAACACCTCTTGGCTGACCGAAATAAATCCCGCTGACCAGCTCGCGAAAAATAATCATATCCACGCCTTTGACCACTTCCGGTTTCAGCGGAGAATTCGCGACAAGCTGAGGGAACATTTTCACAGGCCGCAGGTTCGCGAACACATCCAAACCTTTACGCAAAGCGAGCAGCGCCTTTTCGGGCCGTTTCGCGGTTTCAACATGGTCCCACTTGGGGCCGCCGACCGCGCCCAGAAAAACAGCGTCGGCATTTTTGGCTTTTTCCAGATTCTCAGGCGTAATCGGCTCACCGAACTTATCAATAGAAGCCCCGCCGATAATCCCTTCCTCGATCTCAAAAACCAGATGGAACTTTTTGCCCAGATGCTGAATCAGCTTTACCGCCTGCTGAGTGACTTCCACACCGATCCCGTCACCGGGGAATGCCGTAATCTTGTACATAATCTTCTTCCTTATTTCATCATTCCCGAAGCTTTGGCGTATTTAAAAACGTCGCCGGCTTCGATGATCGGGAGAACATCGCCGATCGGTTTCAAATTGTAGGTTTTTCCGGTCGTTAAATTTTTCAGGCTGTGATTTTTAACATCCAGCTCGACTTCCTCGCCCGTTTTCAAAATCGTCGAAAGGCGCTCATCGGTTTCAAACGGAATCAAATAACCGCCGTTGACCGAATTACGGAAGAAGATGCGCGAATAAAATTCCGCGACTACGGCCGTACAGCCCGCTTCACGCATACAAAACGAGGCATGCTCACGGGAGGAACCGCAGCCGAAGTTCTTACCGCCGATCACGATTTTATAGTCAGACACAAAACTGTCTGATGAGACAAACGGAATTTTCCCGTAAGGAAGGCCCTGACCGTTTTCCGGAACGCCCGAAAGCGCGTAACGCGCGTACATCTTGCGCTCTTCAGGAAGACTCAGGCTGTAGCTGAGATACTGAGCCGGAATAATCTGGTCCGTATCCACATCGTCACCCACCACATAGCATTTTCCGCGAATGATATTTTCCATGATTACACCAAAAACTTTCTAGGGTCTGTGATTTTCCCCTCAACGGCCGAAGCCGCGACCGTGTACGGCGAGGCCAGATAGACTGAAGACTGTTTTGAACCCATACGGCCCGGGAAATTCCGGTTCGTGGTGGAGATACAGACTTCCGCCTTGTTCAGACGGCCGAAAGTGTCCGTGGGACCGCCCAGACACGCGGCACAAGAAGCGTCGCCCATCTTGGCGCCGGCTTCGATAAAAATCTGGCGAAGGCTTTTCCCGCCGATTTTTTCCGTGTCCAGCACGCGGCTGACTTCCGTCGTCGCGGGAACAATATAAAGATCCGTTTTCGCTTTACGGCCGTTCAAAATTTTAGCCGCGGCAATAAAGTCCGTGATCTTTCCGCCCGTGCAGGAACCCACGTACGCACGGTCAATGGCCGTGCCTTCAACTTCACGCACCAGGGCTTTGTTATCCGGTGAATGCGGTTTTGCCACAACCGGTTCAAGGTCTTTAGTCTTGTAAACTTTCTCGACGAAATATTTCGCGTCGGAATCATTCTGCACCGCATTGAAGGGCATTTTGGTTTTAGATTTCACAAAATCAATCGTGACCTGGTCGGGCGCGATAATGCCGTTTTTGCCGCCGGCTTCAATGACCATATTGCAAAGCGTCATGCGCTCTTCAATATTTAAAGAAAACACACCATCGCCCGCGAATTCCATGGCGCGGTAAATGGCGCCGTCCACACCGATATCACCGATGATATGCAGAATCAAATCCTTGGCCATCAGGTAAGGCGGAAGAGGGCCGTCAAAAACGAACCGCATGGTGGGCGGAACCTTGACCCAGAGTTTTCCAGTCCCCAAGATAAAACCCGCGTCGGTATTACCAATGCCGGTGGCGAATTCGCCAAAAGCGCCGGCCGTGCAGGTGTGAGAATCCGTACCGAACAGCACTTCGCCCGGGCGCGTGTGGCCTTCTTCCGGAAGCGCGATATGACAAACCCCTTTATAGCGTTCGGAATTCACGTCATAAAAATGCGGGATATTCTGCTCTTTCACGAAATCACGAAGAATGTCCACGTTGCGGTGGCATTTTTCGTCGGCCGTGAAAATATAATGATCCGGGATAATCACGACCTTGTTCCGGTCCCAGACTTTCGCCTGCTTGCCGAAGTGATCCTTGAAAACGCCGATCGTGCCGGGACCGCACACGTCATGCGTCATGAGTACGTCAACATCAATCCAGATATTGTCGCCGGGTTTCACCGCGTTTTTTCCGGCGTGTTTGGCTAAAATTTTATCAGTAATCGTCATTCCCATAAATTTCTCTTTTCCTTAGAATTTTTTCAGGACTTGATTAACTTCAGACCTTCCTGAGGGCTTGAAGCGGAAGCGTATTCTTTCACGGGCATCCGGCCCGCTAGGAATGCCTTACGGCCTGCTAGAACAGCGTCTCTCATGGCTTCAGCCATAAGGACCGGATCTTTGGCTTCGGCAATCGCGGTATTCATCAGAATCCCGTCCGCGCCGAGCTCCATACAAACCGCGGCATCGGAAGCCGTGCCCACGCCCGCGTCGACAATCACGGGGCATGAAACCGCTTCCATGACAAACTTTAAATTCAGCGGGTTTTGAATTCCCCGGCCTGAACCAATCGGCGAAGCCAACGGCATGACACAGGCAGCGCCCGCGTCTTCCAGCTTTTTAGCCATGACCGGATCATCCGTCGTATAAGGCATGACGGTGAACCCTTCTTTTACCAGAACCTGCGTGGCTTCCAGCAGACCCACCACATCCGGCATGAGGGTTTTTTTATCCCCGATCACTTCAACTTTAACCAAGTCGCCGCAGCCGGCTTCGCGCGCGAGACGGGCAATGCGAATCGCGTCCTGCGCCGTGTAAGCCCCGGCCGTGTTGGGCAAAAGCGTGTACTTTTTGCGGTCGATAAAATCCAGAATGTTTTTCTGGGAACGGTCGGCAAGATTCACCCGTCCGATCGCGACCGTAATCATCTGTGAGCCGGAAATCTCAAGCGCTTCGGCCATCAGCTCAAGCGTCTTGTATTTGCCCGTGCCTAAAATCAGGCGTGAACTCAATTCATATTTTCCGATTTTTAAAGTTCCCAGGTCCGCCATTTAAACCGACAAAGTCCTTTTTTTAGTCATTTCGTAAATTTTTTCATACTGCTTCGCGGAAGCACCCCACGAAAAATCACACGCCATCGCGTTTTCAATCAGCGTCATCCAGGCTTTGGAGTCCTTATAAACTCCCGCGGCCCTTTGAATCGTGTCCTTCAAAACTTCAGCCTTGTAATCTTTAAAGACAAACCCGTTTCCCTTACCGGTTTTCGGATCAAACTCAGTCACCGTATCCGCGAGACCGCCCGTGTAGCGGACGACGGGTATCGTGCCGAACCTCAGGCCGATCATCTGCGCCAAACCGCAAGGCTCATAATAGGACGGAAGCAAAAGCATATCGCAGCCGGCGTAAATCTGTTTCGCCAGCTTGGCGTCAAAGGTCACCCGCACGCTGATCCGGCCCTTATTACGCTTGGCAAGATCGCGCAAAGCATGGTGGTATTTCTCTTCCCCCGTGCCCAGCACGATAAACTGGTACCCGGAAGCGCCCAAAGCTTCCATGGCGGGAATCAGAATATCAATCCCCTTCTGCTCCACTAAGCGCGAAACCACTCCAAAAACCGGGGCCTTGGTGTCAACATTCAGCCCGTTCTCTTTCTGGAGACCGGTTTTGTTCGCGGCTTTCTTTTCGATTTTTTTAAAATCGTATTTTTCGTAAATATCCGAATCCGTCGCGGGATTCCAATCTTTCAGATCAATCCCGTTGAGAACCCCGTAAAGATTCTCACGCCGGCGCACCAAAACACCTTCCAGACCGGCGCCGAATTCCTTGCTTTGAATTTCCTGCGCGTAGCGTTCACTAACCGTCGTCACGCTGTCCGCGTCTAAAATTCCGCCCTTTAAAAAACTGAACTTGCCGTAAAACTCCAGGCGTTCCATGCGGAAATGCTCCCAACCCAGCCCCGTCATAGGCATGGAATCCGGGGGGAAATTCCCCTGGTAAGCCAAGTTGTGAATCGTAAAAATCGATTTGGTTTTAGCGAAAAACGGGTCATTCGCGTAAACCGTTTTCAGATAAACCGGAATCAAGCCGGTCTGCCAGTCGTGACAGTGAATCACATCCGGTTTAAACGGGATACGCTTCAGGCTCTCCAGAACCGCGCGCTGGAAAAACGTGAAGCGCCGGTCATTGTCCGGATAATCGCCTGAAGCATTTCCGTAAAAGGAATCCCGCACGAAAAATTCAGGCTGATCAATAAAATAGACCGTGACGCCGTTTTTTGCCGTCAGGCCTAAAACCGTGCTTTTGATTTTTTCCGCGCCCAGCTGAATTTCAAGATTTTCAACGACCGTCTGGAGGCCTTTTTTGCCCGGATCAATATTTTTGTAGCGGGGCAGAAAAGCGATCACTTCATGGCCAAGCGCCTTGATCTCACCGGTCAAAGAACCGAGGACATCCGCCAAACCGCCTGTTTTTGCGAAAGGCTCCATTTCGGAAGCCGCGAACACAATTTTCATAAGGGTTTTATTTCTTCAGGTTATTGAAGTTCAAGAATGCAATTCCAACTCCCGAAAGGGTTCGGAATGCACTCAACCGGCTTTTGATCGTTCTGCCAGGTCCCGTCCACGAGGAAACGGTATTCATAGCGGCCCGACGGCAGCGAAAGCTCTACCTTCCACTTACCGTTACGGTCTTTTTTGAGGGAGGTATGATCGGCCTGCCAGTTGTTAAAATTCCCGGCGAGCCCGACTTTCTCAGCTTGCGGTGCGTAAAACTCAAAAATCACTTTCTTTTTCAAGGGTATGCCTCCTTAAAACGGCAGCCCCTCGCGGGGAATGTCCTCGAAACGAACGAGCGTGAGTATATAACAGAAAAAACCCCTTGCCAAGACGGTTCTCTTTGCATAGAATTCCCCGCTATGCAACATTGTGCCGTTTGTGACAAAAAACCTATTGTAGGCCGCTCAATCGCCCGCCGCGGTTTGGCCAAGAAGTCAGGCGGTATCGGTAAGAAGATCACCGGTATCACGCGCCGCCGCTTCTTCCCGAACCTTCAGCGCGTCAAAGCCCGCTTCCCCAATGGAACCGTTCGCCGGATTAACGTCTGTGCGTCCTGCCTCCAGGCCGGGAAAGTCGTCAAGGCCGTCTCTTACAAACTCCAGCGCAAGAAAGAAGCCTCCGCTTCAAAGTAGTTTTTCCCCTAAACCGGGTTTGCCGCTTTGATTTCGAGCTGCATGTTTTCCATGCCGTTCCAGGCTTTCATCTTGACCGTGTAGGAGATGTCTAGGGTCATCCCCTTTTCAATCCAAAGGTATTCGTCCGCGTTGCGCCCTGAGATCAGGGCCTCGTAGATCGCCCCTTCCTGGGAGAGCCAGAATTTCAGCCCGTCGCCGAAACGTTCCGGCTTGGCTTTAACCAAAACTCCTGAAGTTTGAAAGACCGGCCGCGGATTGCCCATCCCGTGAGGCTCCAACATTTGCAGTTCATCCAGAAACAGCGTATTAAAATCCGTGAATTTCATCGGCAGATCCACTTTCACTTTACGGACAAAATCCTCAGGCTGATAAAGCTCAAGGGCGTGCTGATTGATTTTAGCCCGGAAAGCCGCGAGATTTTCTTTAAGAATACTCAGGCCCGCGGCCTGCTCGTGCCCGCCGAACTGCACAAAAAGATCTTTGCAGGCGTCAAGCGCGTTAAAAAGATGAAACCCTTTAATCGACCGGCCGGAACCTTTTCCTTTCCCGTCCTGAAAAGCAATCACAACCGCCGGGCGGTTGTATTTATCTACCAGCCTCGAGGCCACAATACCGATTACTCCCTGATGCCAGCCTTCACGGCCCACGACAATGACCCGGTCGCGGTTGAAATTCATAACCCGCTCCGTTTCTTCAATCGCTTCTTTAATCATCTGGCGCTCTTCCTTCTGGCGCGTTTTATTTTCTTCTTCAACCACAGCCGCCAGGCTCTCCGCTTCCTTCGCGTTTTCCGTCATGAGAAGACGGAGCGCGATTTCAGGCGAGCTCATCCGTCCGGCAGCATTAATTCTCGGCCCCAGCATAAAACCGACATGCCCGACATTCAGCGCCCGGGTTTTAATACCCGCGGATTGCGCCATCGCTTTCACGCCTTGGTTTTTCCGCTGAGCCAAAATTTCGAGACCCTTCTTGACGATAATCCGATTTTCAAGCTCAAGAGGGGCAACATCACAAATCGTAGAGAGCGCGGCTAAATCGAGGAACTCATAGGCTTTATCCCCCAGAAGCGCCTGAGCTAGTTTAAACGCAAGACCGCCCGCGGAAAGCTCTTTGAATTCATAAGGACAGTCCTGCTGGCGCGGGTTTAAAACCGCGTTGGCATTCGGAACACCTTCTTCGGGAACCCGGTGGTGATCAATAATAATGACGTCCATTCCAAGAGAACGGGCCGCCTTGATTTTTTCTCCGGCGGTAATGCCGCAATCCACGGTGATCAGCATTTTCATACCTTCACCATGCGCCGTACGGATCGCGTTTTCACTGACGCCATAACCGTCCTCGACACGGTCCGGAAGAAAAATCCGGAAATCCGCGCCCAGAGCCGCCAATGTCCGGCCGACAATCGCGGCGCCGGTCACCCCGTCTACGTCATAATCGCCGTGAATTAGAATTTTGCTTTTCCGTTCCGCGCAGGAGCGGATCAGCTCCACGGCTTTTTTCATACCTTTCATGCGGAAAGGATCGCTCAAACTTTCAAGACCGGAAAAAAGAAAACTTTCGATATCCTGAGAAGAAAAAAGCCCCCTTTTCTCCAAAAGTCTGGAAAAAAGAGGGCTGAACGAAACCTTACCGGCAAAACCCGCGGCCGGCTGCTGCATTATTTTCTTTTGACTGCCATCTCCGGCTTTCCGGATTTGACCGGCACGGCAGGCGCCGTGCGGCGGCCGCTCCAGTCCACCAGAAGCGCGGAAGCCACAAACACTGTGGAATAAATACCAATCGTGAAACCGATACAAAGCGTGAACGCAAAATCATTAATACCGCTTCCGCCGAACAGAAACAGCGCAACCGCGCAGAAAAGCACGGTCAAGCTGGTCAGAATCGTACGCCCCAGCGTCTGGTTAATCGAAAGCTCAACGATTTCGGAAAAACTTTTCTTACGGACTGTTTTCATGTTTTCCCGGACACGGTCAAACGTGATGATCGTATCGTTGATTGAATAACCCATGATCGTCAGAATCGCGGCCACGATCGGAAGGTTAATTTCACGCCCGCTAAGCGCGTAAACACCTGCGGTAAAAAGCGTGTCATGCAGAAGCGCGACCACGGCGGCAAAAGCAAAGCGCATTTCGAACCGCACGGCCAGATAAATCAGGATTCCGATCACCGACCAGAAAACGGCCCACAGCGCTTTGGTTTTCAAATCACCGCTCACGGAAGGCCCGACCTGATCGACCTTTAAAGTCTGATAAGAAGCATCTATTTCTTTCCCGGCTTTTTCAATTTTCTGGACACTGGATTCACGCGTCTTGACCAAAAACTGGGAAGCCGCGCCGGTCGTAGTCTGCCCCACAATCTGAATGGACGGCTCAACAATACCTTCTTTGGTCAGAGCCTTGCGCAATTCAGATGTTTCAACGGGTTTCTGAAATTGCATTTGAATCATGGTGCCGCCGGTGAATTCGACGCCGAAATTCTCATGCCCGCGCAGGAAGAAACTGCCCACGCCGACCACAAGCGTCAGCACCGAAAAGCCGTAAGCAAAAAACCGGCCTTTCAAGAAACGGATATTGGTGGTTCCGATCAAGTGGAGCATATTGAATTTAATATTCGGGTTGCGGGAAGCCAGAAAATCCAGCACCACGCGAGTCACCGTCAGTGAAGAAAACATACTGGCGATCAGACCGAAAGAAAGCGTCACGGCAAAACCTTTGATCGGTCCCGTGCCGAATAAAAACAAAAGCAGAGACGTGATCAGCGTCGTGATATTAGAGTCTAAAATCGCGGCAAAAGCCCGATGATAGCCGGCGGAAATCGCCGCGCGCGCGGTTTTCCCCGTTGAAATTTCTTCGCGCATACGTTCGTAAATCAGCACGTTCGCGTCAACCGCCATACCGATGGAAAGAATAAAACCTGCAATACCCGGCAAGGTCAGTGAAGAATGGAAAATAGCAAGAGACCCCATAACCATGATGACATAAACGATCAAACCGACGTTAGCCACCAATCCGCAGAGCATGTAATAAATAGGCATAAACAAAAACACCAGCCCGGCACCCAAAAGACCCGACTTCACGCCTTTTTCAATGGAGTCACGGCCGAGAGTCGGTCCCACGGTGCGCTCTTCAATGACATGAACCGGAGCCGGCAAAGCACCGGCGCGAAGCACGAGAGAAAGATCACTGGCTTCATCCGAAGTAAAACTGCCTGATATCTGGGCCTGACCATTCGGAATACGGTCACGAATGACCGGCGCGGAATGAACCCGGCCGTCCAGCACAATGGCCAGCTGTTTGCCGACATTTTGAAATGTCACACGGTCAAAAATTTTCGCGCCCTCAGTGTCAAACTGAAGCTGAACGATCGGCTGACCATACTGGTCAAAGCCAACGGAAGCGTTCGTCAGATGATCCCCGGAGAGAACGGATTCTTTGGAAAGAAGAAGTTTGGCACCGGCACCTTGATTCTTGACGCTGTCCACAAACTCATAGCCTTCCGGCATTTTGGCATTCGCAAGCTTGGAAGCGGCCAGTTTTGCCATAGACTCTGAGGTTGTTTCAACCGCCTTTGGAACCGCTTCGCCGGCCGTCGCAACAGCCGCCGGGGCTTCAACTTTTGGAACTTCAGGAACTGGCGGAGGGGGAAGAGCGGCTTTCGCGGCCGCATCCGCTTGAGCGATAACATCAGGATTATCCGCGACAAAACGGAATTCCAAGTGCGCGGTTTTCCCGACAATTTCTTTCGCGCGGTCGCGGTCTGTTACGCCTGGAAGCTGAACCACTACCTGCTCTTTACCCTGCTTGGTGATCACAGGTTCACGCACGCCGAATTCGTCAATACGGTTACGGATAATTTCCACCACGCGGTCCGTCGCGTCCTGACGGTGCTCTGCCGGAACCTTGTCCAGATCAACCTGAAGCAGAAGCTGCATACCACCCTGCAAGTCGAGACCTAAATTGATTTTTTGATCAATAGGATGAACTTTCCAGATGGAAAAAACGACAATTGCGATAATCAGCAGTACTTTCCATTTATAGTAACGGTCCATGGCTCCCCTCAGGATTCCCGCAGGCCGGAAACGGCGCTTTTCAGGACTTCCATTTTAGTGTTGTCATTGTCACCCGTTTTAATCACAAGATAATCGTTCTGGATGCCTGTAACGGTTCCGATAATCCCGCCAATCGTCACCACCCGGTCGCCCTTTTTCAGGTTGGCGATGGTTTTCTGGACTTCCTGCTGTTTCTTCTGCTGGGGGCGGATCATAAAGAAGTAAAAAACCACCATAACCAGCGACATCATGACAAAGAAATGCATGGGGTTAGTGGTGCCTTCGGCGGTGCCGGCGGCAGGTGCTGCGTATGCTAATTTCTCAAACATTGAAATCTCCCTTTTTGGAATGTTCCCCGCCGCAAGCTTGGCTTACTCAGGGGAACAGACGCTTTATTGCTGTGTACGATTATCGGCTGTCTGGGTCAAATTGATTGACAAAATTTTTCTTAAATTCCCGGAAGGTTCCCGCCCGGATATGCTGGCGGATGCCCTTCACGAACTGCACGAAAAAGTAAATATTGTGGATCGAAATCAGCTGTCCGCCCAGCATTTCGCCGGCATTCATCAGGTGGCGGATATAACCCCGTGAAAAATTCCGGCAGCAGTAGCACTCACAGCCTTCTTCAATCGGTCTTTCGTCTTTCGTGTATTTCGAATTACGCGCGATCACCATGCCGGTATGCGTAAACGCACCGCCGTTGCGCCCATAACGCGTCGGATTAACGCAGTCAAACATATCGGCACCGCGCTCGATCGACTCTACAAAATCCAAGGGCGTTCCGATACCCATCATGTAGCGCGGCTTGTCCTTGGGCATTTTCGGAATCACGGCATCAAAAATCGTGATCGTGTCCGGCTTGGCTTCCCCGACGCAAAGACCGCCGAGCGCGTAACCGTCAAAACCGATTTCCACCGTGCGTTCCAGCGATTCCAGCCTCAGGTCAGGAAAAAATCCGCCCTGCACAATTCCGAAAAGCGCCTGAGACTCCAGCTTGTGATGCTTTTTACATCTTGCGGCCCACCGCAGTGTCAGCTCCAGCGACTTGCGGATACGCTCCTTATCGGGAGTCGGCGGAGGGCATTCATCAAAAATCATCGCAATGTCACTGCCCAGAATTTCCTGGATTTCCATGACATTTTCGGGAGAGAGAAAAACTTCCCGCCCGTCAAAATGAGAACGGAACCTGGCGCCCTCTTCGGTAATCTCCCTCATTTTGCTCAGGGAAAAAACCTGAAACCCCCCGCTATCCGTCAGGACAGGGCCGGGCCAACTCATGAAGCGGTGTATCCCGCCGAAGTGTTTGATTATATCAGTACCGGGTCTTATGTAAAGGTGGTAGGTATTGGAGAGAATGATCTCAGAGCCTGCCTCCTTCAAGTCCCGGGGCGTCACGGCTTTAACCGTGCCCTGAGTGCCGACCGGCATGAAAACGGGGGTTTCAAAAACGCCGTGCGCCGTGCGGACTTTCCCCACGCGGGCGTGCGTATGCTTGTCCTCGTGAAGAACTTCAAACCCGAAAATCGCGGGATCCGCGCAATGACTTTTCACGAAATCACCCTGGCATCACAGAATAACCATGGCGTCGCCGTAGCTGTAAAAATGATATTTTTCACGAATCGCTTCCTTATAAGCATCAAGCAGTTTTTCCCGGCTTTCCAGAAAAGCCGCGACCAACAGCATCAGCGAACTTTTGGGTAAATGAAAATTAGTAATCAAACCGCGCACCATTTTAAAGGAATATGGCGGATAAATGAAAATATTTGTCGAGGCCCTGCCCGGCCGAAGAATCCCGTCTTTTTGAACAGCAGACTCGAGGGTGCGGACGGAAGTCGTCCCGCAGGCAATAATCCTGCGCTTTTCTTTCTGAGCTTTGTTCAGAGCCTCCGCGGCTTCAGGCGAAATTTCATAGTCCTCTTCAAACAGCTTGTTCTTTTCGACCTCTTCATGGTCCAACGGCTGAAACGTTCCATAACTCGTATGAAGCGTGACTTCCACAATTTCCACCCCCTTGGCCCGAACACGGTCCAACAGCGGTTGATTGAAATGCAGGCCCGCGGTCGGCGCCGCGACCGCGCCTTCCTGACTGGCAAAAACAGTTTGATAGAGATTCCGGTCAACGGCAGTGTCCGGACGGTCAATATAAGGAGGCAGAGGGATATGCCCGATCCGGGCTAAAACCTGCAGAGTGTCGGCATTGATAAAACTCAAAAGGCGCTCAGCGGAATCGGGCTGAGGATCATCCAGAACACGGGCATCAAAACTGACGCCATTTTCACCCAAAGTAATCACAGCGTCTTTTTTGATTCTACCGCCGGGACGGAGCAGGACCCGCCAGGCATTTTTCTCCGCGCGCTTCAAAAAAAGCGCTTCGACCTTCCCCCCGCTCTGACGCACCCCAAACACCCGGGCGGGAATAACTTTGGTGTTGTTAAGCACCAGCACATCGCCGGGATTTAAAAAATCCGGAATATCCCGAAAGGTATCATTCGAAAATTTTCCAGACCTCCTGTCGATTTTCAGTAAGCGGGCACTGGCACGGTCTTCAGGCGGAAAAGCCGCGATTAATTCAGAGGGCAGTTCGTAATTAAAATCGGAAAGCTTCATTGACGCAGAGCGGATTTCAAGGCGCGGACGGCGGCTTCACAGGACAAAGCCGTTTGAATCCAGGGGCTTGTGACCATTCCTTCTTTCTGGCTGACATAGTGAAAAAAAGCCTGAATACTTTCCCCTGTCAGGATGATAGGTTTTGAAAAAATTTTTTTATTCGCCATTTCCCAAACTGTAAAAAATTCAACCAGCGTTCCCGTCGCGCCGTCAAGCACGACATACCCTTTCCCCGCGTCAATTAAAGCCGAAAGTCTTTCACGCCAGGTCGGCGCGACGCGCACTTCATCCATCCAGGGATTGGCAACACCGCCAAGCTGAGAAGAAATAATACCGAGGGTTCTGCCTCCCGCTTCTTTGGCGCCATGAGCGGAAGCTTCCATAACGCCGGCGTAACCGCCGTTGCAGACATCAAAACCCGCCTGCGCCAGCGCGTAGCCGGTCTGATAGGCAAGTTCATAGGCAGACGTTTCAGACTTAACTTGCCCGCTGCCGAAAACCGTGATAACCGGCCTCATGACACCTGCTCCCCTTTTAAAATTTCAGGAACCGGGCGCGTATCGATTCGAAATCCGCCGTCATGCTCAATTTTTAAAGTGTAAATTGTGCCGGGCAGGAACATAGACCCAGGGGCTTCGATCTGAGCGTTCTTGATTCCTGACCGCTCACGCTCTTTAGGGTCCAGCGCGTATTTCCAGAATTTTTCCCAGAGGGCGGTTTCAAATTTAGATTTTTCGCCGGGGATTTTATATCCAGCGGGAATGGAATGAAGCGGGGTAATTTCAAATTCCTGAGTGCGCGGACCATCGAGCACAAACGCCTTGGTAAAGAGATAAGCGCTTTTTCCGCGCAGTTTGTCACCGCCCAGCACAAACTTGTCTTCGAACCGAATGACCAGCGCCTGAAACTGAATGATATTGCCTTCGAAGGTGAAATAATTGGGAGAAACCGGCCGGCCTCCCGCGTCGTACTCCAGAAATTTGATCGTCGTTTTAATTTTTCCGCTGGCTTCATCAAGTTCCGTGCGGGTCACCAGAACCTCCGCCGCGCGAGAGTCGGCGGAAAGACGCTGAACCATTTTCTTGAGCACCCGCACCTGGTCAAAATAATTAAACGCCTTGTGCCCCAGCCAGCCAAGCGCGGCCAACAGCAAGCAAAAAAACGTGACGCGAATACCCCAAGGTAAGTTTTTCATATGTCTAGGGTTATCATCATACCAACTTGGAGCGGATTCTGAAAGCCCGTTTAAAAAATCAGGCGGGGGGCAGGTTCCCGCGGGGTTTCTTGTCCAAAACATCCCGCAGGGTTAAAAGAAATTCTCCGTAAGTATAGGGTTTCTGAATGAACTTACAGCCTTGTTGGATCCATTTATTAACCGCCGTATGATCCGTATAACCGGACGTAAAAACAATTTCAGCGTTCGGGCAGACGGCTGAAAATTTTTCTGCCAATTCCCCGCCCCCCATGTACGGCATCACGATATCCGTGATCAACGCGTCAATGCTGTCTCTCTGTTTGCGGGCAATGTTCAACGCGTCCAGCCCGTTACGCGCTTCAAGCACATGAAACCCCTGCTTGGAAAGCACCTGCACCGCCAGCCCGCGGACTAAATCTTCATCTTCGGCAACAAGAATCGTTTCGGTTCCCCGGGGCAGTTCAAGCGGAGCAGCAGCCAAATGAGCGGGTGATAACTCCGCATCAAGGACGGGAGGGAAATAAATTGAGAAAGCCGCACCTTTGCCGGGCTCACTGTCTACATAAACATAACCATGCGACTGTTTAACAATGCCGTAAATCGTGGCAAGCCCGAGGCCTGTTCCCTTGCCTTTCTCCTTCGTGGTAAAAAAAGGCTCAAACAAATGAACCTTGATTTCTTCGCTGATACCGCAGCCGGTGTCCTGAACCTTGAGCTTCACGTATTCCCCGGGAACAAACCCCGGGTAGCGGGAAGCTTCCGCGGCGCTGACTTGAACGAGAGAAGTTTCGACAATGATTTTACCGCCCTTCGGCATGGCATCCCGGGCATTCACAGCAAGGTTCATAATAACCTGCTCAATCTGGGAAGTATCCACCCTGATTTTTTTCATCCCTGTCCCGAAGATAGTCACAAATTCAATATCCTCGCCCAACAGACGGCGGATCATTTTATCGCAGCCCAGTACAATCTCATTAAGATCAACCACTTTCGTCTGCAGAATTTGTTTCCGGCTGAAAGCGAGCAGCTGCCGCGTAAGACTCGCCGCTCTCATTCCCGCGATTCGAATTTCCGATACGGAGTCCCGGTTCTTATCAGAAGGGCTGAGCCTGTTCATTAAGAGATCACACTGCCCGAGAATGACTGTCAAAAGGTTGTTAAAATCATGAGCGACTCCGCCCGAAAGCCTTCCGACAGCTTCCATCTTCTGGGCCTGGCGAAACTGCGCTTCCAGTTTTTTGTCGGAAGAAATATCTTCCATGATCGCGATGAAATTCGTGATTTGCCCCTCAGAATTTTTAACGGGAGTTATTTTTTTTCTTTCAAAATAAAGCGTCGAATCCTTCCGGCGGTTGATCAATTCGCCGGTCCAGGGCTCTCCCGAAAGGATAGTTCGCCAAAGTTCTTCATAAAGGGAGGGGGTTTGCTCTCCGGATTTTAAAATACGGGGGGTTTTCCCAACCGCTTCCTGCAAAGCATAACCGGTCATTTTCGAAAAAGCCTCGTTGACCCATAAGATAAGCCCGCTGACATCCGTAATCATAATTCCGTTGGCAGTAGCCTCAAGCGCGGCCGCTTGCAGACGCATCCGTCCCTCAGAGGCTCGCCTTTCCGTAATGTCACGTGAACAAACAACCACTCCCCGCACAACCGAATCGAAAAGAAGATTTCTGCCCAAACATTCGAGGTATTTCCAGCTGCCATCCTTGTGGCGAAACCGCATTTCAACCTTTTCAACCGCCTCCTTGCGCAGAATCGCCTTCATAAAAACGGAGAAAACTTTTTTATAATCCGATGGATGGATGAAATCGAAGGCGCTTTTCCCAATCATCTCAGAAGGTAAGTAGCCGAGCACGGCTGTGATGGAAGAGCTCTCGTAGCGGATTTTACCATCCACTTCGAGGATGGTAATAATATCCGTGATATTCTCAATAATCGACTCCAGATAATGGAGTTTACCGTCTTGACTATCCATAGCTAAAGACCGCCGTCGGTTAGAAAACCAGAACAGACTTTTTCAGCAAGAGCGAATAGGCATTTGTCCGTTGAGCGCCGCTTTAATGACTGATTTAACCGAATCGGAAAAATCAGACTTCAGCACCCAAGCCAGGTAATTGTAGTCGGATTTAATAATTTCATCCAGGGGCATTTTTCGGGCGTATTTGCCGAAGGTCAGATAGAGTTTTCCATTCCACCAGCAGAACTTTCTTTCAGAGTCATAAAAATCGCCGTGAGCCATATACTCAAATTTCTCAAGCACGTCGATATCTTCACGGCCTTCGCCGTATTTTTTCACCTGATTGCGTAGAATTTCAAAGACAGCTTCCGTGTCGGCCATGGCGGAGTGCGCGCCGATCAGTTCCTTTTCACAGTAAAAACGGTAGGCAGCGGAAAGGTCCCTTTTCTCGTTCAGGTGATAAACTTTCTGGGCATCATAAATCTTCCGCGATTTCCATTCGAATTTAATGCCGGCCTCGCCAAATTCCCTTTCAAGCAGAGGTAGATCAAAACGCTCAATATTGAAACCGCCCAAATCGGATTCTCCGATAAATTCCATGATTTCCTGGGCCAGATGGCGGAAATTAGGCGCGCCCTTCACATCCTGGTCAAAAATCCCGGTTAATTCGCTTACAGTCTTAGGAATCGGCATCCCCGGATTGATTCTCTTATGGTAGGTTTCCTGCCCGCCTCCCGGCAGGCTTTTGATCATGGCAATTTCAATGATCTTGTCCTTTTCAATCCAGACGCCGGTCGTTTCAAGGTCGAGTACAATCAAGGGGCTCTTTAATTTCATTCCATCCTGCTTTCCATCTGAGTCGGCTGAAGAACAAATCGAAGGCTTATTCTAAACCAAGACCGCGGTCTTGGAAACAGACTTGTGCCCTGGAACCGCCGGGTAGGCCCTATTTTTTTTTGCGGTATTCGAGGAAAAATCAGGTAAAATGCTTTTCTTTCGCGCCGTACTTGCGCGGCCGCCCTTTAGGGCAGCTGGCAGTAATGATAAATTCGCGCCCGCACTTGCACTCATGTGCAAGTACAGCGCTCGCACGGCTTAAAGAAAGCCGTGTCTCGCGCCCGTAGCTCAATTGGATAGAGCGTCAGCCTCCGGAGCTGAAGGTTACTGGTTCGACCCCAGTCGGGCGCATTCCTTCTTTCATCCTCCATCAAACATAGGTTCTTCGGCACCGTCGGTCCGCGCCAGCCGGCGCGTCCGTCTACACTCTCGGCGTTTGGTTCCGCCCCAAACACCTGCGAGAGTTGCCTTCGAATCCTATGTTTGCTTCAGTCTGAAATCATCCAATTAAATTAAAAAACGGGTCGATTTCGTGAAAAAAAATCAGTACAATGCCGGCCAGCGGTCAACCCGAATCCGGGGTAATGATGCTCCGGCAGCCGGCTCACGGTTCATGATCGGCCCGCGATCGGCAGGGACCCGCGCCTAACCGCGTTCTTTACCAAAAGACGCCAACAATGACGTTGGAGGTTTTCAGCAATGAAGAAAACAAAGGGGTTTCTTTTCATTTTTCTGGCAGGGCTTCTCTTCCTGTCGAGTGCTCATCCGGCTTTCGCCGCGGACGGAATTGATACCGGCGACACGGCTTGGGTTCTCATCGCTTCCGCATTAGTCCTTCTCATGACCCCCGGACTCGCCTTTTTCTACGGCGGTCTGGTCCGCAAGAAAAACTTTCTTTCGATTTTAATGCAGTGTTTCATGCTCATGTGTCTGATCACGATTCAGTGGGTCGTGTTCGGCTACAGCCTTTCTTTCGGCCCTGATATTAAAGGCCTGATCGGCAGCCTGGACTGGGCCGGGCTTAAGAACGTCGGCCTTGAACCCAATGCTGATTACTCCGCAACCATTCCTCACCAGGTTTTCATGATTTTTCAAGCTATGTTCGCGATCATCACGCCGGGTTTGATTCTTGGGGCTTTTGCCGAACGTATGCGCTTCGCGGCTTTCTGTATTTTTTCACTTCTCTGGGCAACTCTGGTTTACAACCCTGTCTGCCACTGGGTCTGGGCCGTCGGCGGTTTTTTGAGAAATAGCGGAGCACTGGATTTCGCGGGCGGAACGGTCGTTCACATCAACGCGGGTATTGCCGCGCTTGTCGCGGCACTTGTGCTGGGAAAGCGTCAAGGATACCCCAGCCATATTTCCCCTCCTCACAACCTGCCTTTTGCCGTTCTCGGCGCGGGACTGCTGTGGTTCGGCTGGTTCGGCTTTAACGCCGGCAGCGCGCTGGGCGCCAACGGAATCGCGGCCAATGCTTTTGTTACAACTCATGTCGCGGCCTGCGCGGCGGGGCTTACCTGGTCTCTGCTGGACTGGAAATTCAACAATCACCCTACCATGCTGGGTATGATTACCGGCGCGGTTGGAGGACTGGTTGCCATCACACCGGCAGCCGGATTCGTCAGCGCGATTGATGCCGTCTGGATCGGTATTGGCGTTTCCGTCATCTGTTATTTCTTCGTAACGGTCATCAAGGTCAAGTTCGGCTACGACGACACGCTGGACGCTTTCGGCGTACACGGAGTCGGCGGTATCTGGGGAGCGCTTGCCACAGGGCTGTGGGCAAATAAGGAAATCAACTCCGCGGGCGCGAACGGGCTTTTTTACGGGAACCCCATTCAGCTCTGGATTCAGTTCAAAGCCGTGGCCATCACCCTGATTTATTCCTTTATCGTAACCTTCGTTCTGCTCAAACTGGTGAACGCTCTTTTCAAACTGCGCTCCACGCCGCAGGAAGAACGTATCGGCCTTGACCTGACTGAGCACCGCGAATCCGCTTACACCTTATTGGATTAAACCGAATAAAGGAGACTTTTATGAAATACATTGTCGCAGTCATTCAGCCGGACAGGCTTGACGAAGTGTTGCGCCTGCTGGACGAAAAAGGAATTCACCTGGTCACCGTTTCAACTGTGCTTGGGCGGGGGCGCCAGAAAGGCATTTCCGAAGTTTACCGCAGTCACCGGGAAGCCGGAGGCTTGCTGAAGAAAATCAAAATTGAAATCGCGGTCAATGACCCCTACGTAAAACCGGCCATGGACGCGATCACCGAAGGGGCCCGCACCGGCAATATCGGCGATGGGAAAATCTTCGTGCTCGATCTCGCGCAGTGCGTGCGCATCCGCACCGGTGAACAGGACGGAGTCGCGATCGGCTGATTTTCAGCGGATTAGACGCAAAAAAGGCCGGCATTATTGCCGGCCTTTTTTATTTTTATCTGAAATTAAACCTGAGTGATTTTAGATTCGGGATAATAATATTCCGCGATCTGACGGTAGGTGTAACCCAGCTTGGCCAGCTGTTTCATTCCGAATTGGCACATCCCCACGCCATGCCCCCACCCTTTTCCTTCAAAAATAAACCCGTCACCGGTTTTGCTGATAGAAGTCACGAGCGTACTCTTGAATTTTCCGGGGTCCATCCAGATACGGAAATCGTTTGAGTGAAATTTAATTTGTCCCTCGTCATGAATCACGATAAAACTGCGCGCGCGCCCGCTGGCATCCATTTCGCCGATCTGAATATCACGGATCGTTCCCATTTTAACGCCCTTGAGTTTCAAGCGTTTTAAAATCTCCGCCCGGGAATATTCCAAACGCCAGCGGTAATGTTTCGACGACCAGCAGAAATTACAATCGACTCCGCGCAGGGATTTGTGAGGCTCCACATCCCAGACATATTCCGCGTGCGTGGTTTTTCCACCGCAGGTCGAATGAAAATACGCCGGAAAAAGTTTCCCTCCGTAAGTCAGTACTTGCCCCCGGGTCTCTTCAACCGCCTGATTGGTCTGGGGAGCTTCAGAACTCTTTCCGCCGTAAACCTGGCTTAAAACATCCTTCGACATCGCGAATTTTTCGTTTTTCTTCTCGATCGCTTTAAAAAGCGCGTAGGTTCTGGAAGCAATCGCCTGGGCTTTCAAAGCTTCCATCGGCCAGGAAGCACTCGCCTCCAGGGGCAAAACGCCTTTTAAGTAATCTTCGAGGGAAATTTCATTAATCACCAGAAGTTTTCCGCCGGGTTCACTGTAAAACATGAGGGCGTCGCGGTAGGATTTATTTCCAATATGTAGAATGCCGTCTGTCTTAATCTTCAACGGAGCGTCTCTGAAGTTCTCAGGCCCTAATTGCACGCCAGTAGCGGTGGGAATAACGCGGGTCGCGCCCATTTTCAAACCGCTGAAAAGCTGGCGGTTTTTAAAATCAAGCACTTGAAAAGGGCCGGTCGTCGAGACAGTTACCGTTTTAAAACTTCCCAGTGAAATTTTAACGGATTCATATTTCTGAAGTTCTTCACCCTGGGGAATTTCAATGGAGGTTTTTTTAATCTCAGCGCCTTTTCGCCCTGTACCAAAAGGCCAGAACGACAGCGAGAGAATCAGGAAAAAATTCAGGAAGCCGAAAAACATGAATTCATTCTAACAGAAAGGCAGGAAGGGAACCAAAAAAAATAGGGCGGGATAAACCCGCCCTATTTAAAAATTCAAACTCTTTGAAACGAATTACTTGGCGCCGGCCAGATAAGGCTTGAGCTTGTCCCAAGTGCGGCGGCCGCAAACACCGTCCGCTTCAAGACCATTGTCACGCTGGAAAGACTTAAGAGCTTCTTTCGTCGCGGGACCAATCTTGCCGTCAACATTGCCCTGATAATATCCAGCGCTCTTCAAAGCGGCCTGAATATTGTTGGACGGAAGTTCGAAACCGGAAGGCGTACGATAAACACTGCCGCCGCCGGAAATACGGCCTGAAGGAGCTGATTCCTGGTTCTGAGCAGTAGCGCGGGATTCCTGAAGCTGCTGATCGAGACGGGCCATCTCTTCGGTCATAACATTGATTTGAGATTCAAGAGCGGCAATTTTCTTATCCGTGGTCTTTTTGGAAGCACAACCATATCCGGAAAAAACAACCCCGGCGAGCAACATAAACAGCGCGAAACGAACTGCATTCTTCATGAATTTAATCTCCTTTTGAGGTCGAACTATTTTTTTCAACTTTTTTGGCAGGCGCAGTCAAAACGACAGGTTTACCAGTGGCGATAGTCTATCAAAGCGTCTGTTTTCAGTCCAGAGTTTTGATGCCAAAAAGCATGAATTCCGTATGCCCGACCATTCTCATGACCGGGCGGGTCTTGCCTTCCCTGGCCAGAATTTCCCGCTCAATAAGCTCCACAGCTTCAACCTTGATAAACCCGGCTTTACGCATGGCCTCCGCCATCTTTTCGATCTGATTGAAGGTGGGATTTAAACTAACAATCCTACCTCCGCCCTTAACCGCGGCCTTGATCACTTCCACCTCTTCCCAAGGCTGGGGAATGTCCAAAATAATCGTGTCAAAACCCTTCTCCGGAAGCGGTTCCCCCGCAACCCTCTGGTGGAAAGTAACGTAATCGGCTAATCCGGCACGGTTTATGTTTTTAACCGCGTTCTGGGGAAGATCCTGCCGGCGGTCAAAAGTGTGAACCTTACCTGAAGGCGCGACCATCTGGGCCAGCGCCATAGTCAAAGAGCCGGAACCCGTGCCGATTTCCGCGACTTTGGAGCCGGTTTTAATGCCGGCCCGGATCATTAAAAAAGCGGCGTCTTTGGGGTAAATAATTCCGCTTTCACGCGCGGCTTTCATCATCAGGTCTTCGGTTGAGGGTTTTAAAAGCCAGGCCTGCCCGTGCTCACACTGAATTTTAGAACCGAACTCCTTGCCGAACCATTCGTCGGTGAGCAAAGGTTTCCCGCAGTGGATCCCGATTCGCTTCCCTCGGGTCGCTTCCACAAGGTAAGTGGTTTCGTCTTCTCCGAACCAGAGAAGCACCACATCCCCTTCCTGAATTTGATTGGATTCCATAAGTTCAGTCGACATAATCGTTTACTACCAGCCTTTTTCCTGGATTTTTGCCCGTAAAACCTGAAAATCTTCAGCCATCAGATCCGGGGATGCCGATTCTAACTCATCTTGGGTGTTAAATCCATGAAGGACTACAGCCACTTCAACTCCGGCATTCCGGGCCGTTTCAATGTCCACTAGGCTGTCCCCGATAAACAGAACATCCGCGGGTGAAAATTTTTCGCGCTTCATAATCGCTTTAATCGCGGAAGGGTCAGGTTTCTTGGGATAAACCTCATCCCCCGCGACAATATCGGTGAAAAACCGGGCGACTCCCAGCTGTTCCAGCATATCTTTGGCAAACGGATTAGGTTTATTGGTCACCATGGCCTGCCGTCGGTCCTTAAAATATTCCAAAAGCTCCAGCGCGCCGGGATAGAGACGGCTGTTGTCCATCATATGCTCCGCGTAAAATTTCCGGTAAATTTTACCGCCCTTTTCAATCTGCTTCATGTCGGAAGTCTTCAGGCAGTTACCCACTAAGTGGTAAAGTCCCCGCCCGACATAGCGCTGAATTTCAGCCGAAGACAGCGGAGCCGCCTGCATCTGCGCCAGCATATGCTGAGCGGAGCGGACAATATCTTCGCGCGTGTCGACAAGCGTTCCGTCGAGATCGTAAAAAATCAGTTTTTTCATTTTGAGTTTTAATCCGCCGGCAGGAACTTCAGGCTTCTTTAATGATATTCATCAGCTCAGTCTCAAGATAGGTCAGGCTGAAGGGCTTGATGATGTATTGAACCGCTCCAAGTTTTTTGGCTTTGGCCATGCGCACTTCGTCTTTTAGAGCCGTAATCATAATGACCGCGGTTTTCGGATAATCCTTTTTGATCAGCTCCAGGCATTGGATCCCATCCATACCGGGCATCATGACATCCAGAAGAACGATATCGTATGTGCTTTTTTTAAATTTCTCCAGCGCGTCTTCAGCGCTTTCGGCAGTCGTAACCTGAAATTCCCGTTCTCCGAGAAAGTCGGCCACAAACAAACGCACGTCTTCTTCGTCATCAACAATCAGGATTTTTTTAGACATGCTTACTCTTTTATTTTCGTGAAGCTTTTTGAACCGACCGGCCGATGGAAACGGGACCGGATGGAACGCCGGACGGACCGTACATCTCCAGCTGCCAGTCGTACTCGCGCTCACTCTGGTTATAAACGCATTTCTCGCATTTAACCATATGATGACCAGATTTACTGACTTCTTCAAAACCTTCACTTGGATCAAAATTTTTTCCGCAGAAATTACAGAACACGTCAGCCTCCTTTTTTGGGCGTGGTTAAAATCATATCATTTTATTTCCAAAATTGATAATCGAATCCTGCATACCCGCGAGCCGGACGCCCAAGGCCTTCAGGGCTGAGGCGTCAAAAGAAAGCGCGTGGGAAAACTGGTTTTTTAAAAAGTAAATAATCCCGCTGGCCGGGGTCACATTCAGAATTTTATGCGCGGCAAAAGCATACATTCCTATCTGAAGTTCATACCCCGAAGCTTTTGATTTGGCCGCATCACCTACGGCCGTCTTATAATCGAGAACATGCCATTGCCCCGCCGTATCTTTAAAGAGAACGTCGATCACCCCCTCAATCCGGCCGTGACGCTGGTTGATAATGAAAGGCAATTCCCGGTAAACCTCTTTGGCATTTTTCAAGGTCTCAAAAAGGGGTGACGCGCAAAACTGCCGGACAATTCCCAGAGCCTCTTCTTGTTTTCCCGGAAGCATCCCCGCGCAAGCTTCCCGGATCAACTCTGAAAGATTGTGTTCCGGATCTTCAAAATCCAGCAGTTCCAGCACTCGGTGCACGGCCGTTCCGAAATCCGCGTAAGAATCCCCCGGCTCAGAAGGTTCATTGCGTTCCGGGTCGAGACCGTCGGAGTACCCGATTTCATAAACATCCCGGTACTGTTCCGGACTTTTTTCAAAAGCCGCGTAAGCCGAAACCGGCAGATCAATCACGCGCGCGGGCAGGCGGGGTTTTCTCTCCAGACCGGCTAAAATCGTGTCCCCTCCGGCCAACGGTTCCATTTCTTTGGGATTCCAGTCTCCAAAAACATCTTCGAAGATTTTCTTTTCCGCGATCGCTCGTTTGCGCGACTGAAAACCCGCGGGCTCTTCCGGATGGCGCAGAACCTTTTGCATTACACTATCAGGCATGGCCTGAACCCAATCCATCCAGGAAGACATTTCTGAAAAATCGTCTTTTTCCTTCTTCTTTTCTTTGTGTACCCCGCTGAAAATCAGCCGTTCTTTAGCACGGGTCGCGGCTACATAAAAAAGACGTTTCCATTCCTTCTGCTGTTTTTCTTTAATTTCCGCGTCCAGAACCTGCCAGGAAGCCGGGTCGTACCACTCCGCGTCTTCCGGATTCCAGGCCTGCATCGCGTAGCCTTTCCCCGCCACCGCCTTAATCCATCCTGAACGGTCGGAACGCTTTTCACGCGCCAAATCCGCCGTAAAGACAGCCCGGAATTCCAAACCTTTGGCCCGGTGAACCGAAATCAGCTGAACCACCCGCCCGCTCTCGCGCGCTTCCACCTGCGCTTCAGATTCACGGACTTCATGCGTTTCAAGCCTGCGGAGCGTGCGCAAAAAAGCGCCCAGTGCCAGGGGTTCAACGGTTTCAAATTCGCGGGCCAGGTTAACCATTTTCTTCAAATTCGCGTAACGGCGCACACCTTGCGAATCAGCTAACACCGTAAGCTCATAGGAGGTTTTTTCGAGGATGGCGTCCAGAAGCTCAGTCAGTTTCAGCCGGTCTTTAACCGCCAGCAGTTCTCCGGAAATTTTCAGGAAGAAACGTATTTTTTCTTTTTCATCTTCCGCGATATCTTCAGCCGTTTCAAATTTTTTCACGCCTTCATAAAGAGGCGTCGCCTGGTCGCGCTTGTCATCTTTCTTGGCCAGGTGCGACAGCCGGTAAAGGGTATTGTCACGGACCTGAAAAAGCGGTGAGCGCAAAGCCGCTGCCAGAGGAATGTCCGCCAGAGGATTTTCAAGAAACGAGAGAAAGCTGACCATGTCGCGGATTTCAGGCTGATGGTAAAAGCCTGTGCCCGCCACGGAATAATAAGGAATGCCCCGCTTTTTAAGCGCCTGCTCGTAAATCCCGATATCGGTCATCACCTGGAATAACACGGCCATACTGCCGTAAGGAATCCCCGCTCCGCCGGCATTTAACTCCACCATCCGGTCAGCAATCCGGTCAGCCTCACGCATACGCGCGAGATCCATGGACTCTTCTTCTTTTTTATTAATCTGAATAAGCTCCACTTCAGGCGCGCCGGCGATTTCCGCTTTCGGCAGAAGGCCTTCAAACGCAACGGCTTCTCCCTGCCACAATTCCGCGAAAAACGAATTGATAAAATCCAGCACCGGAGCAGCAGTGCGGAAGTTATCCATCAAAGCGACACGCAGTCCATTTTCAGGTTTTGAATATTCCTGTTCTTTGTTCAAAAAGAGCCCCGGCTCAGCACCTCGGAAGGAATAAATCGACTGTTTATAATCTCCCACGAAAAATAGATTCTGCCCCGAAGAAAGGAGCTGGATCAATTCCAGCTGAAGCGGGTTAGTGTCTTGAAATTCATCCACCATAATCTGGCGGAATTTTTTACGGCAGCGTTCCAGCAGTTTCGCGGAAACCGGCGACGGATTTTTTAAAAGCCGGAGCGCCCGGATCTGAAGGTCGTCGAAATCCAGGAAACCCCGCTCTTTTTTCCGGGCTTCGTAGATTTCCTCAAACGAAATCGCGAGACTTTCGAATTTCTCCTGCCAAGACCGTATCAAAAAGTCAAGACGATAGGCCAGTAAATCCCCGCACGCCTCTTTAATCGACGGCCAGGAACCGCTTCGCTTCTTGGAAAACCCGGAGAGCCATTCGGCGTAATCGGCCACGGTTTGCCAGGTCCAGTTTGAATTCTTATAGAAAGCTTTGAACTGCTCCGCCCGTTCCGGTTCTTTCATCTTTTCAAAAAGAGCGGTCACATCAGCCGGCGGTTTCACGGCGATTTTTAAAGCGAAAAAATCAGTCAGTGTTTTGGCGTCATGGCGGGCGGCATCGTAAACTTTTAAAATGCCCGCGCGGATGTCATCTTCAGAATAAATTTTCAAAAACTCAAAGACCCCGTTGCCTTTTTCACAGCGTTTTTCAAAAGCTTCATCCATCGCCTGATCTTTCAGGAAATCAGATTCTTCGGATTCGATTACGCGGAAATCCGGATCCACACCCGCTTCAAACGGATGCTCGCGCAAAAGCCGGGCGGCAAACGCGTGAATCGTGGAGATGTAAGCGGACTCCAGATCGCGGCGGTCTTTTTCACGGCCGAGCTTCGCGAAACGGGCCATGATCCTTTTTTTCATTTCATTCGCGGCTTTTTCGGTATAAGTCAGGGTTAGAATTTCGGTAACCGGTATTTTTTCCTCAACTGCTAGGTGAATAAAACGTTCCACCAGCACGCTGGTTTTGCCCGTGCCCGCGCCGGCGGAAACAATCATGTTCCGGCCTGTCGCCGTGGCCGCGGTTTTCTGCGTTTCGGTCAAATTCATGACACAGGCTCCCTGGCCATCTCCGCCTTGATCTCCTCGATAATCAGCGGAACCCGCCATTTTTGTATCCGGCAGACCGGCCCATACGAGCAATATTCACATTCTTTAAGCGTGCGCGGGCGGGCGGGCATTTCCATGCGTGACATGGCGGAATTAAACTGTTTTACGAATTCCACGCTCCTCCCCAGGAAGCCCCGGAATTCCTCTTCGCTAAAAACCATTTTCTTCTTCCCGATATCCGGGAAATATTCTTTAAAGTCCGCGTGATAAAACCCGCTCTTCTTGCGCTCTTTGACGGCATAAAGTTCCGCGCCCGCGGATTTGAGCTTTAAAAATTTCTCCATCATGAGCAGGTAAAGCGGGAGCTGAAGAGAAACCCCCATCTCGAAATCTTTTCTGTCAAATTTCGCGGCGGAGGCTGTGCGCTTGTAATCCAGAATCACGCCGATTTTCTGTTCACTGTCGGTGTCAATCCGGTCGATCTCGCCCCGGATTTTCATGGTTTTCCCGTTGACTTCAAGTTCGTAAACGGGAAATCGACTGCCTTCTTTTCCGAACGGAAGCTCAAAATAACGGGGCTGAAGCGGGGAATCTTTCAGCCGTTCCAATTCATGCTTCAAAAACCCGAACAGCATGTCTCGAAGCGACTCACGCTCCAGATCCATCTGGTATTGTTTTTCAGTCACCAGCGGATATTTTTTAAAGGCCTCCGCCAGTTCCCTCTCAGCATCTTTGCAGGCCATCTCAAAAGGCGGATACTTCCCGCTCCATTTTTCAAAACAATTCTGAAGCACTTTATGAAGGATGCTCCCCCGCCGGGTTACGTTCACGTCTTCTTCCGGGTCATTGAGCTTCAAAACTCGGTGGGCGTAATATTTAAACGCGCACCGGGCGTATTCTTCAAGCGTGGTGGGGCTGGTTTCAAAAGGCCGGAATAAATCCTGCCCTGAAGCCGGCAGGTCACCCAGGTCATCCTTCACTTCAAAAAACGCGCGGGTCAATTTGTTCCGGCTGGCCGGGCGTTTCAATAATTCATTAGTCAGATAAAGCACCAGCGGGCGCCGAGCTTCATCTTTTTCCGGAGCCCACAACTCTCCCAGCACCGCCATTTCCAGCTCCCGCTCACTGACCGCTTCCTCAAGCTGGGGATACGGCCGGCCCAAATCCTGCTTTTTGACCGGCACTTCTCCTCCGAATAAATTTTTAACTTCTTCAACGTAATACGAAGGCAGAGCTTCCTTGCCTTCCAGGTCGAGCCGGGGGTAAGTCAGAAAAAGTTTTTCGGACGCGCGGGTCAGCGCCACGTAAAACAGGTAACGTTCCATCGACTGCCTGGGAAGTTTTTCTTTAAGCGTCTGTTCTTCCCGGTTCTGGTTGAATAAGACACGCTCCCAATCGGAAAAAACCGGGTCTTCCTTGATTTGAACCGGAAATTTTTTCTCAAGCAGACCCGCGGAAAACACCACGCGGTATTCTTTTTGGCGGGCCAGCGACACGCTGTAAACCTGCACGCGGTTGCGGTCGCGTTCGTGAAGCGGATAAAGGTCAAGCTCCACCAGGCGGAAAAACCGGTCGGCGAAACCGTCGAATGAAATCTCCTGCCCCTGGGTAAAAGAAACTCCGGTTTCATCTAAAATCGATTCGAGACGGCGGTAACTGGCCGCGTCACGGCGGACATAATCCTCAAGTGAATCCGTCTTGCTAAAAATACCGAAAGTCACGGTCACGGCTTTTAAAAAAGCGTCTTTCAGCTCCGGAAATGTTTTAGCTCCGCGCAAAGCGTCTTCAACGCCCGCGATAAGATTCAGCTTCCTCGTTTTTTCTTTTTCAAAAATCTCTTCCGTTCCGGGCCAGGCCGTAATCCAGTTTTCGCGCCCGCGGAAAATTCCCCGCTCCATAGCCCGGTGTTCCAGCGCGCCCAGCCATTCATATCCCCCGCTTTCACCGCCAAGACGGGTAACGTAAGTCGATTTTAAAAACTCCATCAAATCGGAACGTTTCCAGCCGTCCCGAAAAATTTTAAGCATCCGGACGATTACGCGCATCATGGGCGCGAAACTCAACCGTTCACGTTCGTGAACTTCCACGGGAATGCCGTAACGGTCAAACACGGACCGGACCACACTGTCATAAACCCCGATTTCACGGAACAAAACGGCAAAATCGCTGAACCGGTAATCCCCCGCGCGGACCATGCGCTCAATCTGACGGGCGATCATCTCAACTTCCCCCTCGATACCGATCGCTTCAAAAATCGTAACATCCTCAGGTTGAGAGATAAGTTTTCGCGGAGCGTTTGTTTCCCGGAAGAGGTTTTTCTCAATCGTTTTCAGGCCGGGCGACGCAAAACGGCTCTTGGAACCCGCGCCCGCGTTTTCAACTTTAAATCCCATCCGGGCCAATGTTTCAAAAACCGGCTGGACGGCTTCAAAAAGCGGGGCCCGTTCCGGACTTTCTTCATAAGTCAAAGTAACGGTGACATTCTCCGACATTTCGCACAATTCATTAAAGTACGCCAGCTGGAGCGGTGAGAAATCAAAAAATCCGTCAAACCACAGGTGTTTAAACTTCCGGTGGCGGAATTCACCGGCCTGTTTTCTCTGCTGGAAAAGCTCAAACCCGTCCTGCCGGTCGCGTAACCCCTTTTGTTTCAAACCTTCTTCATAGGCCTCGTAAATAGAAGCCAGTGCTTCATATTTGGCGGCCAGGTCCGGTTCCGAGGACTTGAGCCCGTTCATTCTTTCGCGCCAGAAAGCAGCGGGAATCATGCCCTCCTTCAGCTCTGAGATGAAGGACAGCATATGATTCACGAAACCCGCGCTTTGGCGGACTTCCTGAAAACATTCCCAGTTTCCTTTTTCAAGAATATCGCGAAGAAGGAGAAATCGGGTGGTGTTGGTGGCAATTCCATCCTGACCGATACCAAAAGTGGTCGAAATCAGGCGGGACAATGTCGTGACACGGCGGTGAAAAAAACCTTCGATCCCGCGGGCCATCAATACGGTGATAATGCGTCCGGTATGTTCCGCGGAGGGAACCAGAAAGAATGCGTTGGCCGCCAGAGGCTGGCGGTCGTTTTTCAGGAAGTGTTCAAATTCTTCAAGCGCACGGTAGGTTTTGCCGGAGCCCGCGGGCCCGATCAGAAGGGTTTTCGCCATGCGGGTATTTTAAGCGAGTTTCAGAAGCCTGTCATTCCCCCATTCAGGAGGCTTGATAGGACGCGAAACTGGAGTCTGTTTCCCAAAGAGTCACGCGGGAAACCGGAAGACTCTTTTTGCGGGCTTCTTCAAAAATCCATTTGGCCATAGCTTCAGCCGTGGGATTTTCTTTCATGACGACAAGCGGCTCACCCGCTTTCTGAAGGACTTCAACCAGCGGGTCTTTTTCGCAAAGGATCATGCGGTGATCCAGCGTTTCATCAATCCATTTACCAATGGTTTCGCGGATCTGGTAGAAATCCACGACCATGCCCAGCGAGTCCAGTTTCCCCGAAGAAACTTCCACGCACGCACGGCCATTATGCCCGTGCAAACGCGCGCACTTCCCTTTATGTCCCAGAATCCGGTGCCCGTAACTGAAATGGATTTCCCGTCCGACCGCGTAGCTCATGCTAAGGTTGCTCCTCCGTCCACCGGAAGGCAGACGCCTGTGACAAAATCCGTGCTCTCGATTAAAAAATGGGCCGCTTCCGCGATATCGCGCGGGTGCCCGAAACGTTTCAAAAGTGTTTTCTCAGCCGCTTTGCTTTTTTGAGAACCTTTCACGCCGGCGGGCGGTAAAATCGGGCCGGGCGCGATGCCCGCGACCTGCACGTAAGGCGCCAGCGCTTTAGCCAGCCCGCGCGTAGCCGTTAAAAGACCGCCTTTGGCGATGCAGTACGGTAAGTAATTTTCAGAAGGTCGTTCAGCCGTCCAGTCGATCAAGTTGATGATTTTCCCGGATTTTTGCTTCACCATACGAATTCCAATTTCCTGCGAGAGAAAAAACGGTGCTTTTAAATTCGAAGCTATTAAATCGTCCCAGCTTTTTTCGGTAATTTTTCCGAGCGGTGTCGGGTAAAAATCCGAAGCGTTATTCACCAGCACATCCACCCGGCCGGCCTTGCGGTAAACGGCTTCGACGAATTTTTTAATTTTAACCTGCAGGTTTCCAGGAGAGAAATCAGCCTGAAAAACAAATGCACTTCCGCCTTTGCCCTCAATTTCAGATTGAAGACGCAGAGCTTCCAGGCGGGACTTGCGGTAGTGAATCAAAACGACAGCGCCGCGCGAAGCGAGCATCAGGGCGATTTCACGGCCAATACGCTTGGCCGCGCCCGTAATGAGGACCTTCTTACCCTGCAGATTCACCGCGAAGCAGTGCCTCTTCCCATATGAAATTCTTGGTTTGGCATGCAGGGATGATATCAAAGGATGAGGGAAGCGTCTACCCGGCGATCGTATTGGTTTCCCGCCAGGATTGGATTGAAACACCGCTGCTGCTGCAGGGAGTGTCCGCGTCCGCCAGGGCTTCGTCGTAATGAACGTGCCCATTTCCAGACTGGCTGTAGGTGTTGGCAAAAACAGCTCCGTAGATCTGACCGTTCCCGGTATTGCTCACCGTAGAACTTGGCGCGTAAATCGAACCATAGAAGTCTCCATTGCCCGAAATGCTGACGGTTCCGTTACTGGTCGAGACAACCGAAAGATTAGTTGGAAGGTTGCTGGCGGTACCGATACCGTTTCCGGAAATACTGACAGTGCCGTCCACATAAATAGTCACGGGCCCCGTGGTAATATTAAGTCTGCCGTTACCCGAAATACTCAAAGATGAATAATGGTAAGAACCCGCTGTTAAGCTGACGGTATTGTTTCCGCTAATACTCAAACTGCCGAGACTGGCCAATGACGTACTCCCCGGGGAACAATTCAATCCGGGCGTGGACCCCGCCAAAGTAGAGCCGACATGGGCGCTTCCCGTCGTCGAGACACTTCCGCTGTTGGTCGTGGCCGCACCGCTGATAGTGGCGTTACCCGTCAAAGAAGCCGTGGTTGAAGTACTGTCTCCGCCGATATGCGCATTGCCGTTCAAAACTAAAGCACCGTCGCTGGCAACATTCCCCTCAGTCCCGACATTTGACCCACCGTAGGCGCCATCGTCAGAGTTGTAACTGTCAGTGGTAGCATTTCCGGAAAGAGTCACACTGGTATCGCCATAAATCGCGTAAGGAAAACCGGCCCCTCCTCCGCTGGATACGTATGCCTCGATGATGCGGGTCTCATACCCCTTGGCCGTCGGGTCATTGCTTGGGGAATAACCAATAGCCTGAATTAATTTGTACGAGCCTGTCGGTGTCGTCAACCCGTCACAGCTAGGCGGACAAACCTGAACCGTGTATCCGCCGGTATTTCCGCTGGCATCCATTGAGGTATAAGTACTAACCCCGGAATAGCTGGTATTGCTGGCCAATTGAACGAGTGCGTTGTCGAGCGCGGCTTCCGCGGCGTTAAAAGCGTAAAGCTTGTTCTGGTTGCGTTCAGTCGCCTGAGTAAAAACCGTGAACCGGGCGAAAAGAGCGAGCGAAAAAATCTCCAGGACCGCGATAATAAGAAAAGCGCTTAAAAGTAAAAAACCCCTCTGGTCCGACTTGTTGTCGGAATTTTTTTTGGTTTTTTTTCTCATTCTCATCCTTTCCTTACTAACCTGCAATCGTGTTATTTTCCCGCCACGATTTCATCGAAACCTGCGTGCAGGGCGCGTCTACATTACTCAACTGCGTATCATAATGAAGACTGTAAGTACCGCTCTGCTGATAATTGTGCGCCATCACAGCGCCGTAGAAATCGCCGTTCCCCGCGTAAGTGACATCGGATGAAGGAGCGTAAACCGCCCCATAAAAAGCGCTGTTCCCGGAAATCTGAATCGGCTCATCACTGGTCGAATAAATTAAAAAGTTTGAAGGCGTATTGCTTGAGGTCGCGACACCATTCCCCGCGATCGTGACCGCTCCGTCGACATAAATAGTAACGGGTCCGGAGGCGACAATTCTGGCATTTCCACTCATGCTGATACTGTCGAAATGATAAGTGCCGGCCGTCATAGAGTAAGTGCCGCCCGTCAGATTTAAGCTCCCCATAGAAGGAACGGTCGCTGTTGCCGGTTCACAATTCAAAATGACCCCGCTTTCGCTGTCCCCATTCACGGTGGGGTGCCCGATTAAATCCAAATCTTCACCTGCCGCAATGTCCCCGTCGGCGCCCCGGTTTCCCGCGCCGTAATTTCCCAGCGAAGAATCGTAGCTGTCCACCAGCGGTGTTCCATTCAAAATCAATGTGTCACGCGCGTACGCTGCCCGGTTGAACGGTGTCGTGCTTAACTCAAGATACGCTGTCACCGACCGCGTTTCGTAAGCCTTGGCAGTGCTGTCATTACCCGGCGAAAATCCCGTAACCTGGACAAGTCTCATGTTTGTTCCTGTCGGCGCGGTCAGCCCGTCACAGCTTGGAGGACAAACCTGCGACGTATAACCGCCAAGATTCGGCCCCGCGTCCAGACGGACAAGACTGGATGTCCCCGCGTAACTGGTATCACTTTTGATTTCTGAAATCGTGTTATCGATCGCGGCTTCAGCCGCGTTGAAAGCGACCATTTTATTTTGATTCCTCTCAATTGCCTGGGTAAAAACCGTGAACCGGGCAAATAACGCCAAAGAGAAAATCTCCAGCACCGCGATAATCAAAAAAGTGCCTAGAAGCAAAAAACCTTTTTGATTTTTCAGCGGTTTTTTTTCAAACATTTCGCAGCCTCGCTTGGGCGCTTAACTGAATCGGCGCCGCTGTCATAGTCCTTCCGCCTGCCGTAGAGCGCTGAACGCTCATCGACACGGTCACAAGAGTAGGCGGTGTCGCGTTACCCGTAAAAGTCAGAGCGGTCACATCATTAGCAATCACCGTCGACGCTCCATTCGCGGTGCGGATGACCTGATTTGAATTCGTACCGCCGATGGAATAGGTCACAGAAATCGCATTAGTCCAGTCAACCCCATAAGTTGAGGTCACCGGAGAAGAAGGGTTGGGAATGCTAAAAGTAATCGTGCTTGTTCCCAGCGTCACACGCGTCGAAGCCGAAGAGCGGATTTCCTGAATCATCTTGTAGAGGCCTTCACGCTGAGAATCATAAAGCTGCATTTTGGCGTCCGCCGCCTGGCGAAGCTCATCGCCGGAACGCATACTCAGAAAAATACAGTAGGCCAGAATACTGGAAATGGCCACCGTCACCATCAGCTCTAAAAGAGTAAAACCTTTTTGGTTTTGTATCATCATGTCCTCTGAGTAATCATCGTTCTTAAAGTCTCCGTACCATTCCGAGTCCCGCCCAGCGTCCAACTCACGGTGACCGTCACATCAAGCGGATCCGCTGTAGCGCTCACATAGCTGACCGTCACGGTTTCACCCGTCAAATTCGTAAAACCGGTTACAGTACCCGCGTTCGGATAAACAGCCGTCACATTACCCGGAAACGTTCCCGTCTGCGCCGTATTCCGCATTTGCTCAATAACCCGATGAGCATCCTGAATAGCCACTGAACGCTCAAAGCTTTCCTGATTCCTCTGAGCAATCCGCGTTGATGCTGCCAAGAGTCCAAGCAGGGCTAAGGCCATAACCGCCGCGGCAATCATCACCTCAATCATCGTAAACCCTTTTTGATTCACACCTACCTCATTTCCCTTATAATGCTCTTCCAATAAAAGATACACGCTCAACGGGCATAAACTAAAAAATCTAACATAGCAAAAATGTTCTTTTCAGGGTTTTAAAAAGAGGTTTCATGGCCAAAATAACCGGCCGGGCCCTGGCCTGGTCTTTTTATGACTTTGCCAACACCATCTTTTCAGCCGTGGTGCTGACCGCCTATTTTCCCCTCTACATGAACGAAATCGCTCCGGGAAAACCCTGGTACCTGGGCACCGCCACAACCGCCTCGATGCTTCTGGCCGGCGCCGCCGTGCCTTTTATGGGAGCCCTCAGTGATGTCACCGGGCGCACGCGCAATTACCTTCTTAAAACCACGGCAGTCTGCGTTTTCTTTTTATTTTTTCTAAGCGTTTTCAAGTCCGCCGGACTTTTAATCGCCGCTTTCACGGTCTCCTGTTTTTTTTATCACGCCTCACTTGTTTTCTACCATTCTCTGCTCCCCGCCGCGGCGGAACCCGAACAGCAGGGTTTTATTTCAGGGCTCGGCACCGGCCTGGGTTATCTGGGCGTGGTCATCGCCCTTCCCATCGCCGGGCAAGCGGAACATTTCTGGGGGAAATCTTCAGTGTTCGCGGTCGCGGGAATTCTGTTTCTGATTTGTTCGCTGCCGACTTTTATTTTTGTGCCGGAAAGAAACGTGGAAAATCCCGTGAAATTTCAGTGGAATTTATGGGGAAAAGAATGGCGCCGTGCCCATTCTTTAATCATGGGGCTTCCGGCCCGCCCCGCGCTGATGTTTTTCTTTATCGGAAATTTCCTGATTCTGGAAGCCTTGAATGGAACCATTTTCTGGTTTGCCGTTTATGCCCGGGAAGTTTTCCGCCCGGCTTCAGGTGAAATCATCGGCCTGCTGATCGGCGTCAACGCGGCTTCCTTTGCAACCGGCCTGCTGGCGGGAATGTTAACTGACCGGCTGACATCCTCCCGGCTCATGCTGATTGCCGCGCTTTGCCTAGCCCTCACGCTTGGAGTGCTGGTCTTAATGCCAAGCTTTAACGCGTTTAAAGCAGTCGCTTTAACCGGCGGCGCTTTCGCGATCTCCGGCATCTGGACCGCGGGAAGAAAGCGGGTGATAGAACTCGCGCCTCAGGAAGACCTGGGGGCTTATTTCGGGATTTATAACCTGACCACTAAATTCTCCATCATTTCAAACCTAGTTTTCTCTCTTTTGGCCGGCCGGTTCGGATTCCGGCCCGCTCTCCTGACCCTGGCGGTCCCGGCCCTTTTTTCTCTCTATTTTTTGAAAAAATCCGCTCAAAAATCCTTTTGAAGTGTTATGATTTCAGCATGAAACAACTGATCTCTTTCCTGCTTCTTATTTTCGCTTTGGGATTTTCCAACCCGTCATTCGCGGAAGATTCAGCCGCCCGGTTCTGGGACATGGAAAGTTTAAAAGAAGCCACCACGGAAAATTACCCGCAAAAAGGCGATGACATTTCCCTGATCAAGGCTTATCAAAATCAGGAGATCACGACACTGAAAGAAGTTTCCCCCGCTATCGGCTCAAAGCCCGCGGTACGCGTTCCTGAAACACGGCGTTTGGTCATCCCGGAATATTACGCGGAAGGGAAAGTCACGGGGGCAGCCGTCGAGCCTGGAACAAACGGCGGAGGTATGGTAATGGTCGTACAGATTGATCAGAAACAAGTGCCGGATGGAAAGCCGGATATTGAAGTGACTGCGGCCATCGACAAAGACGGCTTCGTGAAAGTCAGTACACGCCCTCTTTAAGAATAAGCCTGCTGTATTTTCTCAAATTCCTGAATCACGTATTCCACAATCTTCCAGGTTCCCATCAGCATATAAACGGTGGCCGCGATGACCGCGAAAGTCAGGAAAATTTTCCAGAAACGGTTAAATGAAGGGCTCTTCCACAGAAGCGGAAAAGCGAGAGGGCCCAGAAAGATAAGCCCCGCGAGAACCGAGGGCACACTCAGGTACCAGCGTTTTTTTTCAGGGGCAGGTTCCACTAGCCCTTAACCATAGCGTCGAGCTTGCCCTTCTCGTTCAACTCATGCAGGGCATCAGAACCGCCGATAAATTCTTCCCCGATAAAAATCATGGGAACCGTCATTGAGCCGGTTTTTTCTTCCAGCTCTTCGCGTTTTTTTTCGTCGTTCGTCAAATCGACTTCCTGAAACGCGATATTTTTGGATTTTAAAAGATTTTTGGCGCGCTGGCAGTAGGGGCAGTACTGGGTTGAGTAAACGGTCACTGTTTTGGGCATATTTCCTCACTGATAATGTTGGGGTGATCCATCGCTCCGTCGGAACAGTCTTCAAAATAACCGCAGACGGCGCAACGCACTTTACACTGGCGTTGAAGCATCGGTGAACCGCAATTCAGGCAGACGAAAACCGGCCCGCCGGTCATGAAATCAGGCGAATTCCAAAAGACGCTGAATGACTTCCTCAATCACACGGTTGGGCGTGGATGCGCCGGCCGTGATGCCGACCGTCAGAGGCCCTTCGGGAAGCCAGGGTGAAGTTTCGATAATATCGGAGCTGAAAACTTTTTTATGCTGAATGCGCTCTTTGGAAAGAAAGCACGAAGCATCTTTCACGTGATAAGCCGGGCAGAATTCCAGAGAGATTTCAACGAGGTGGCCGGTGTTGCTGGAGTTATAACCGCCCACGACAATCATTAAATCCAGTCCTTCACGCGCGAGTTTTAAAACCGCGTCCTGGCGCTCCTGAGTCGCGGAGCAAATCGTGTCAAAATGCCGGAAACGGTTTTTTAAATCTTCAGCGCCGTAACGTTTGGCCAGCGACGCCTGCATCATATTGGCGATTTCGAGAGATTCGCTGGAAAGCATGGTGGTCTGATTGGCGCAGCCGATATGCGCCAAATCACGGTCCGGGTCAAATCCTTCGGAAACACTGACCGCGAATTCTTTTAAAAATTCTTCCCGGCTTCCCCGCCCCTCAATATAGTCACAAACTTTCTGAGCCTGAACTTTGTCTTTAACCACCAGAAATTTCCCTTTGGGGTAATTGACCGCGCGGGAGCAAGTCGCCAAAGTTTCTTCATGATCGTATTTCCCGTGAACCACGGAGGTAAACCCCTCGCGGGCGTAAGATTCCACGCGTTTCCAAACACTCATCACCGAACCGCAGGTCGTGTCGACAATCACGCATCCCCGGCTCTGAAGCTCATTCTGCTGCTGAATCGTGGCGCCGAAAGCCGGAAGAATCACAACGTCCTTTTCAGAAACATCCGAATCTGAAATCGACCCTTCGAAAAACTGAATGCCCATTTCCTGCAGCTTGGCATTGACGCGCGGATTATGAATAATTTCATTAGTCAGAAAAATCCGGCGGTCCGGAAACTTGGCGCGCGTCTCGTAAGCGTAATCGATCGCGCGGTCAACGCCGTAGCAAAAACCGAATTCCTCAGCCAGACGCACGGTCAACCGCCCCTGCTCCAGCTTGAAATTCTGAGTCTTGATGCGGTCAATTAAACTGCTGTGGTAGCTTTCAGCCAGCTGGGGTTTGATCTGCTCTTTAAGGCCGAAACTTTTGCGGATAATTTCGGTTTTTTCAGCCATTACGAAATAACCTCGAGCTTTTTAATGGCCACACCGGCTTCCTGAAGAAGCTTGAAAGAGGTCTCAGACATGGGGTAGGAAACGTTATAGATCACTTCGCGAATGCCCGCGTTAATGATCATCTTGGTGCACATCAAGCAGGGTGAAAACGTAGTGTACAGCACTGACCCGCCGATATTCACGCCGTGATAAGCCGACTGCACAATCGCGTTTTCTTCCGCGTGAGAACAAAGGCACTCTTCAAGCCCTTTGCCGGAAGCGTCAATCGCGTTACAGCGCGGGCATCCGCCCTCACTGCAGTTTTTCACCCCGCGCGGAGTGCCGTTGTAGCCGGTCGAAATAATGCGTTTGTCTTTAACAATTACGGCCGCGACTTTGCGCTTGATGCAGTTGGAGCGGAGCGCGACCACTTTGGCGATGCCCATGAAATAAGAATCCCAATCCGGTCGGGACTGTTTTTTTGAAAATTCCAGAAGCAATTGCTTCACGCTGTCATGAAGCATTTTGATCGGGCCGGTATTTTCCAGCACCGTGTCAGCCAGCGCGATCGCGCCGTCAAGCTGCTGATCGGAAGAAGTTCCGCTCCCCGCCTCCTTGCTTTCAAGCGCCAGAAATTCATCAAACGTTTTAGGATCTCTTTCGCGCCCGCGCTGTTTCATGCGCTCAAAGCGGAGTTTTTCCGGCGCGCGCACCGCGGCCAGAATAAAATCGGAACGGCGTCTTAAAACCTGAATTTCAGAAGGATGACGGACGGAATCAATAACGTAGTGTTTCTCAGGGTCCAGACGGGAGAAAATTTTTTCAGCCAGCACGCCGGGGCCGAATTGACCGCGTAGGCGGTTGCCGAGCTCAACGAGCACATCCCGGCTGACTTCCTTACCTTCTTTGGCGGCTTCTTCACGAAGGACGTCGGAAAGAGAATAATACTGGAACCCGCGTTCCTGGAGGTATTTAGCGACTTCGCCTTTGCCGGCACCATTCTTACCTGTAAGACCGATAATCATAGCGAAACGGGGCCTCCTATGAAGAGCTTGGGGGTTGGCATAATGGTTCATGATAGCCCAAACCACCTGCACTGACAAGAGGTGCCTGCCCTGCTCAAAATCAGCAAATTACACGAAAAACTTCCTCCTCCGTAGTCAAAGCTTGAGCCGCTTTTTCCATACCGTCATCCAGAAGACTTTTCATGCCGTTTTTAAGGGCAATTTCCCGAATGTGAGAGGCTGAACCTGCTTCTAAAAAAGACTTCCGGAGAGCTTCCTCTACCGCCATAAATTCGTAAATGGCCACTCGCCCAAAAAATCCAGTTCCCCCGCAATGTGCGCAGTCTGCTTTTTTCAAAACAACGCACTCCGGACAAATCCGTCTTACAAGACGCTGAGCAATTACGGCGGTTAGTGAAGATGCCACTAAATACGGTTCGACACCCATTTCAATCAGGCGCGTAACCGCCGACGGAGCATCATTAGTATGAAGCGTTGAAAAAACAAGGTGCCCCGTCAAAGCCGCTCGAATCGCGATTTCGGCCGTTTCCAGATCACGAATTTCGCCAATCATAATACAATCCGGATCATGACGTAAAATCGACCGAAGCACCTTTGAGAAAGTCAGATCAATTTTTGAGTGGGTCTGAATTTGAACGACCCCTGGGAGTTTATATTCCACCGGATCTTCCACAGTAATTATTTTTCGTTCAACTTGGTTCATCTCACGCAGGCAGGAATAAAGCGTTGTGGTCTTTCCGGAACCAGTAGGGCCGGTAACCAAAATGATTCCATTAGGTTTTTTTAAAACTTTCCTAATCTTCTCCAATCCCTGCGCCTCAAAACCCAAATCCGTCATTTCAAGCATTTCGAGCGGTTTCAAAATACGGATAACAACCGCTTCGCCGTAAGAAGACGGCAGCACAGAAATACGAAGATCCAGCTCTTCATCTTTCTGTTTAATTTTAATCCGGCCGTCTTGAGGAAGCCTTTTTTCCCCAATATCCAGCTTTGCCATAATCTTGATTCTGGAAACCAAATGAGCCGCCAGTTTTCGAATTTGTTCTGATATCCGCGCTTCCTGCAAAAGTCCATCAACCCTGTAACGAATTCGCAAACGCTGGTCAAAAGGTTCAATGTGAATGTCTGACGCACGGCTCCGGATTGCGTCCATAAACAGCTCATTAACCAGACGGGTCATGGTTGCATCTTCTTTTTTATCCTGATCTATGGACTCAAAGTCGGCCGTCTGCATCTCTTGAGAATCTTTCGTCAAAACTTCAATAACCCCGGCGCCTAAACCATAGTACTTCCCCGTAAATTCTTCAATAACCGTCCGGGGGGCTTCAACAAATTCAAGTTCCCTGCCCAAAAAAATCCGAAGCTCCTCCTTTAAGGCCCTCGGAATATCTGCTGGCCCAGCCACGCGCAAAATGCCGTTTTCCAGACCAACTGGCACAACCCCATAATGCAAAGCAATCCGTGCGGGGATTTCACTTAATAGTTCTTTCGAAATCGGGAACGTTAGAAGGTTAAAGCTGTTTTTCATATCCGTTCTTTCCTTAAAATTATTTCAGCCAAAAGCCGGCGCGGGTCATCCTCTTTACGCACAACTAGCGACTGAATCCCCGTCAACGGATCCGACTCTGCCAAAAAGTAAAGAAAGGCCGTTAATTTTTTAATGTCTGTCTGAAAAGACACAAAAAGCAAGAGACCCTGCCCCGATTCCTTCTCCCGAATTCCGGCTGGTTCAATTTTATCAATCTGAATTGACTGGCTTTGAGCATAGGTGAGCAATTCCTTCATCCATTGATTTACAACTTCATCAACCGTTACCCCTCGGTTCGAATAGCGTTTATTAAGATTCCAATTTTCTTCGATTTTCTGTTTTTGTTCGAGAAAATACTGCGTTTCAGAAAGGGCCTGAAGGCTTCGTTCCCCGCTTTCGTCGGCGCCTCTCCAAATGGGTCCGAAAATCGTGCCAAGACCGCAGACCGTGAGGCCTCCAATCGCCAAAGCGGCAAGCAAAGCCTGTCTGTGATTTTGAGTCAATTCCATTTTCCACTCACTTCAAACTCAAAAAATTCCTGACTAAGTCTCTTTCTGAGACGGGTATGCTCTAATTTAACCGCGGAAATTTCCGGGTTTGACTCAAACACCTGAACCGTTTGCGTTAGAAAAATCTGTGACGGACTTTCTCCGCGGAACACAAACTCATTTTCTTCAATCTGAATTTCCTTAAGCCTGACCGCGCCAGGTACCTGCTCCGCCAATCCACTTAAAAAACCGATTATTTTTTGCTTGGAATGCGCTGCCCGGCGAAGCCCTTCCAATGAACGGGCTGTTTCCCGGACACCTCTGACATTTTCTATTAGCCGCTGAACTTTACTTTCAAGCGCCCGATTTCTACTTTTTAAAAAATGCGTGTGCGCGCTGGCAAGCATAAAGCTCATCACGAGGAAAATTCCAAAAGCCGCTCCAGCTTCCCGGAGCTGGTTTTTCTGCCGAGCGTGCCATTTTTTAATTTTTAAGGCCGCCGGCAAAAGACTCGCGAACGGATATTTTCTAAAGAATCGAGCGCCCGAAATCACTGCTGGAATCTGAAGGCCCTCAGAAAAAATACCTGGGAGTTTTTCTGCCGGCAACGGAAGACGCTTTTGAAGGTCTTCCATTTCAGCGCTATCCCAATTACCGGTCAAAATAAACTTTCTCGGTTTTTGATCTAATTCCAGCAAAGCGAGAGAAACCTCCTGCCCTGCACCGCCGAAGCTTTCCTGATTTTTCGATATGGATCTTGAAAGAACTACCTGCCCGGAGCGGACAGCCGCCAAAAGAATCCTTTCCGAATTTTGATCGATTCTAACCGTCATTTCTCCGGGCGATTCACGCAAACCTTCCCAGCCTAAAACTTGATCTTCAGCCGCAATCTCATCAACTTCTATACCTACCCCGCAAATAAAAGAGAGAACTTCCTCCAGTTTTCTCGATGTAATCGCATAAAGAAGACCTTTAGAACTTCCTTTCTCCTCTTCCAGCTGAAGACCGTAAGCCATTTCACCCGGTGAATATGGCAGAAGCTGCGTCAATTTACTTTCAAGCTCTTTTCGTAAATCTGGAGCTGGCAGCGCCGCTGTCAGAACCATTTCTTTTTGAAGAACCTCAGAACGCGGAAGAATCAGCAGGGTTTCACCAACCTGCACGCCTCGTTTGAATTCCTCGATTTGGGCGCTCAACCCATCGCGTGACGATTCTTGTAAGAAAAAAGACGCGTATCTTTGAATACCTGAACTATCAAAAATCAGCAAGTCCAGATGGCTGGGACTCCAGCTTACCGCCATTCTTTTTTTCTTTTGAAAAAATCCCGTGTTAATTTTCATGCCAGTAAAAAACCTCTGGGGTTAACTGCCCGGGTCTGAGCCTAAAAATCGTTTCGGCCTGTCTTTGAGATTCCGTCCGCATCTTAAGCCTGAATGTTTCCGAATCCGTGGAAACTTTTGCCAAAAACTCCTGTACCAGCATGAGCGTCAGAGGCGTTCGGGGAAGTTTTAATCTCTGCAGAAATAAATCGGGCTCCAACTCACGGCTTAAAAAGTCACATCGGCCGTTCATTTTTCCATTCTCAACACAAAATTGCCGTAACCTTCCGGTTAAAAGAAGATGCGCTCCCCGGTCCCCGGGAATAGCATCAATTAGAGTCTCCAATACTTCCGGGTCAGCAGTGTTGATATTGACTTGCGGAGATTCAGAGTAAACCGTCATCCAGGGAATCATCAAATCCATATCCTCTTCATGAAAATCCTCAATTAATAGAAGTTCCTCAAGGGATTGGATTTTTTTTCGTGTCCGCAGTTTCAAAATCCCTTTTACATAACCCTTCCAGTCCCCTTTAAAAACGACCCCATCCTCTTCAAGTCTCTTGAAAGCTGTCTTCAGAAGACGCTCTGAAGCTTCGTTCAAATTGATCTTGGCCCCTTCATCCTCAACTTCCGCCATGACACGTTTTGCAAAGGGCTCTGTAAGCTGTATTTTCCCATACCAGGATTCCCCGGCATTGTCTTCATAAGGCAGTTCATCAGAACTAATTTTCGCGCAAATCTCGTAAAAAACAGACATAAAATCCGTTTTTTCCTGAAAAGTTTTCTTCTCTCTCTTCATAACCATGAGGCTTTGAGAAGCTTGAAACACAAGGCCGGCTGTCAATATTGAAAGAATCGACATCGCCCAAAGAACTACAATTAAAAAAGATCCGCGTTCATCATGACTTAAAGCCTTCATTCAGGCCCTCCGTTAACCGCCCCATATGCCCCTGAGGCAAAACAATCTGCTTAAGAAACACTGCTTCATCCGGGTTCCGTTTTATTTCAAACTCCACAGCCCGAGGAATACCAAAATAGGGTTTTTCAGACCACCCATCATGGAATTCGAGTTTTTCCTCTTCATTTAAAAACGAGTACCAAAACCGGATCTTTCCGGCGTTTCGTAACACAACACGTTCGCTCGCGGGCAATTTCTGAAGATTAGCGCTAAGCTCTTGCTCACGGCGCACCAAATTTCCGTTTTTTAAGAAGTACTCCACGCGGAAAAGCCTGCGGGTTGTTTCACCTTGAGCATTGCGCCCCGTTTCAAGCACAGGAAAACTCATCTCGTCTTTGCGCCCCTCAAAAGGAAAATCTTGAAGATTTACCGCATTTCTTAGGTCTTTCTCAGCCTTCATCCCGAAAACACGCACCGGGTTATAAACACGTGCTGACTGGTGAAGATTTCTTTCAGCCCTAAGACCTTGCACCAATCCGACGCATAGCCCGAACCAGACCACCGATAAAAGAGCTGAAGCCGCCAAAAGCTCGATTAAAACGTAACCCTTATTTTTCACTGCGCTGAAACACCTGGAAAGACCGCATCCAAATCGAGCGAATCCTTTCCGTTTTTCCAGCTCACCCGGCCTTTAAGAAAAAAATAATCCCCTTCCTGTTTCAAACTTTGAAAATCATAACGGCCTTCTTCTCCTAAAGGCCCTTGCCCGCCCTCGGTCACCAAATCAGATCTTTGACCGTTTTCCATTTCAAATAAAAATTTTTCATACCCTTCTAAAGCACGGTTAAAATTCCTGGCCCTGGAATCCACTCTCAGCACCTGCGCCAGAACCGCCGTAAAAGAAACAAACGCTATCGAAAGAATCAACACCGCAATCAAAACTTCCATCAGAAGAAACCCCTGTTGCCCCATGCTCGTCTTCATTGCATCAGTCCGCTGATGTCAAAAACCGGAAGAATGGTACCAATAACCACAATTCCAACAATCAGCCCGACACCTAAAATAAGGGTAGGCTCAGCAAGTTTTAACATCCACTGAATTTCAGATTCCATCCGGCTTTCCGCGTCCTGGGCAATCTGCCCAAAGGCTTCGGGCAAACGGCCTGATTCTTCACCCGAAGCTGCCAGCATTTTTGAAATCGGATCTATCCAATTGAGCCGGGAAAGAGAAAAAGTAAACCCTTTCCCTTCCGTCAGGTTCTGGCGAATGTATAACGCGTCCTCCCAAACAAACGGATCTGAAAAAGTCCGCCCCGTCATATCCAAAGACTCTAGCGCCGTAACCCCGCTTCTCATCAACAAACTCATCAAACTGGAAAAACGAATCAAAATAAAACAGCTGTAAAGCTTCCCGGCCAAGGGAACCTTTCTTAAAAAAGAGACGCTCAACTTTTTATTTTTTCTGGCCGCGAAAATCAGCAGGATTACCGCCCCGGAAAAAAGAATGACCGCGAAAGGAAATATTTCACTTATGGAAATAATTGAACGGGTTAAAAACGGCAGCTGCGCACCAAAATCACTGTAGACACCCGCCAGTTTTGGAATGACAAACCTCATCAAAATTGCCAAGGTCGCGATGCCGGTCGCTAATATAAATGCCGGATAAGCCAAAGCTTCCTGCAATTTCCGGCGAAGATGCTCTTCTTTTTCCAGATACCGGCTGACCTGTTTCAGGATTTCAGGCAATGTGCCTGAGACTTCCCCCGCGCTCACCAACTGAACCAGATAGAACGGCACGGTTCCGCGTGTCTGCCGAAGCGATTCTGAAAGACTCTTGCCTTGCCGGATTTCTTCTTCAAGCTGCTGTAAAAATTGTTTCATCCGGGGTTTATCCACCGCGTTTTGAAGTGACGCGAGCGCTTGAAGCAGGGGCACACCGCCTTCAAGAAGCCTCGCCAGCGAAGATGCCCATAAACACAGCTCCCGAGACTGAAAACCCTTGTGATGAAAAAAATTAGCCTGCTTGTCAGATTTCGTTTTAACGGACTGCTTTAATTCTTCCGAATGAAGCAAAAGCGTCAAATCATTCACGAGAATTCTCCGTTTTGGGCTTTACTTCTTCTTCCCAGTAAGGCGACCGGCGCTCAATCAAAGTGTCATATTTCATATCCGTCTTGTAACCGCCGAACTCATCCAAAGGTTTCATCATGTCTTTAGAATCCAGAAAGCGAGCCTGATCATCACGGTTATCTTCTTCCCCATCCGATATCACGGGAGTCAAAAAGATCACCAATTCTGTTTTGGAAAAATCGCTGGTCTTCGATTCAAACACCCGTCCTAAAAACGGAATTCTGCTCAAAAGAGGAACCCTCGATGAATCTTTAGCCTGCTGGTCTTGAATCAGCCCCCCAATAATCAGAGTGTGGCCCGATTTAATCTGCACGACTGTTTCAAGCTCCTGAGTCGTCACAATCGGAATGCTTGTACGGGTAAAGGCCGTATTTGAGCCCTGCGCTACACCTTGCAGTTCGAGTGTGCTGTTCGAGCTGGAAACTTCAGGTTTGATTTTCATTTCCACAATGTGATCACGCGAAATCTTGGGCTGAACTTTTAAAGTCACGCCGACATCTACGAATTGCACGTTATCAGCCGTGTTAGTAGAATTAACTGTTTGCACTACCGTCTGCGAAACAAACGGCTGGCGAGTCGCAACCGCGAGTTTAGCTTCTTCGTTATTCATAACGGTTAACCTCGGGCTTGAAAGCAGGTTTGTTTTACCGACACGTTCAAGCAGTTGAAAAAGCACCTGAAGATCGTCCTGCCCTTCTCCCAACGCCAAAGTCGCCAACGCCGAAGCACCCGTCGGTGCGCCTACAATGAGAGGCGCAAGCGCCTGGAGTTTGTCAAAATCTCCAACCTGCTCAATGATTTCCTGCCAGTTAATCCCTTTGCGGTACGCGTCAGAAAGGCGAACCTCCACAATTTTCGCGGCAATCAAAACCTGCGGTGTTTTCACGTCAAAAGCCGTAATCATCGACTGGATCCGCTTAATTCGAGTCGGAATGTCAAAAACGATAATCCGGTTTGACCGCTTATCGATTTCAAGTTTTCCCGAAGCCCCTTCCATAAAAGTTTTCAACTTAGGCTCCAGGTCCTCCGCCTTAATGTAATTGAGCCGGAATACCGCTGTTTTTTGAGGCTGATCCGACTCCTCAATCAAGCGGTCCATTTCCTCAAGCGCCTTAGGAATTTCCGTAATAACCAGAGTTCCCGTCCGGCTATCAGCCATGATCTTTCCGTTACCGGTCTTCAGCTCCGAAAGTTTCGCCGCCAGCAAATCCACCGCTGAGTATTTTAGCCGATAAGATTTCGTCACCCGGGTGTCTTCATAAGGTCTGCCGTATTTTTTAAAGTACTCATCCTCTGTCATTACATTCACGATCCCGTCTTCCTCAACACTGGCCAAATTCTGCGACTGTAAAATTGTGCGCAAAGCCTGCCTAACCGGCACATCTCTTAAAAATATTGAGACCTGCCCTTGCACGTTTTTCCCGGCCACAATATTGAGCCCAGAACTTTTCGAAATAATTTTGAATACATCAAAAACATTGACCCCCTGAAGCTCCAGGGTGAGCTTAACTTCTCCGGAAGACTGTAAAACAGCCGGGGGCTCCGCGGCTGAGGCTTCTTCAGCGCGAATGGCCGGAGGCAGCCCTGTAACCGATATCAAAAAAATAGCGAGCATGGATCGAAGCGGTCTCATTGGATTTCAAGCCTCACTTCATCTTTTCCATAAGACAAAACCACATAACCTTCTTTAATGGTCTTTATCTCCAGCTCCCCGACTTTCTGCCCTTGGCGCACAAAAGAACTGCTTTGCGTCTTGGCATTTTCAATGATGGCTTCGGGCTCATCCATAAGCACAACACCCTTGAGCCGAAAATCCTTGGCGAGTTCCGCTATCGGAACACTTTGAAATTGAGGTCCGGCTTCAGAAACATTCCCAAACAATCCGCTCCTTTCAAAAGCCTTTTGATACGCTTCGAACGGCTCCAACTTTTTGTCCTTCTGAACAGGGCTCACATCCGCAGGCATACGGTTACCCGCGAACTCACGGTGAAAATAAGTCCAAAACCCATCCGCGGGAATTAACAGCAAATTAACCGCCGCTCCGATTAAAAAGCACCGCCCCAGCAGTTTTAAATCTATTTTCCCCGCCAGCCAGTTCGTCAGGGCAATCATAATGGAATCTCTGAAATAAAATTCGCGAAAATCAAAACGGAAAGCTTTTTAACTGATGAAGAGTTAAATATTTCAAAACGCTTATCAAGAGCCTGATTTAGCTGGAAGCTGTCCTTTTCTTTTAAAACCATATTCGTGGAGGGGCCCTGCAAAAAACCGGTGCCCTGAAGCACCGCGGCAAACAGGAATTGAGGGGGATTGGGCAAACGGTTAAGGCAGAAACTTTTCTGGGGTGATAAAAACACGTTTCCGGCAAAAAATCTCTTGTAGTCTTTTAAAAAACAGGCTAACTCTACGCCTTCTTCAAACTTAATCACAGAAGCCGGCTGGTCAATCGTGCCCCGCGAAACGATAGGCTCTTTTTCGGCACTGATCCCCATAAGTTTTAAAATATCTGAAAAGGAATACTGGAGGGCACTTGAAAGAAGGAGCAGGTCTTTTAAAAAAAGCCTCTCAGGGCTCTTTTTTTCCATCCATTGCAATTGAATACGGCTGACCTGCATTTTTTTGGCCAGTTCACGCTGGCTTAATTTTTTCTCTTCCCGGAGTTTTTTGAAAACTGAAGGCTGTGTCTGTTTTTTTTCTGATCTTGATTGGGGGGAAGCCGTTTCCATTTCAGATGCCTTTCTGAACAAAATTTTCGAAACGCTCCGAGATTACTCCTCTCTATTATTTCACCCAACTTAAAAATTAGGCTTTCAGCATAAAAGTGCGTAAAAAGCACGCTTTTGGCCGATTTCGTGCTTTTTTTCCACGTCAGGAATGTTGGTTTTTTAATTGATAGCAATCAAGAAATGGTCTGGTCAGTCATGAAGCCCCTGTTCACCTATTTTGCCAACGTCTAATCCCGGCAATTAAGTGAAAAAATTAGGGCAGGTATTCAAAATAAAAGAGATAAGGGCCTATATGCAGGCGGGAGGCCCAAAAAGACCTATAATTTAGATAAATTAAAAGGATTAATTTATTTAGGGGGAACGAGAAAGATTGCTCAAATCTATAATCAGGATTTACCTAAAGCAGAGCAAATTTCTCATGTGCAGGTGGGGAGATTGATGAAGAGTTTGTGAGGGGAAGGGATTTATTAAAAATTTAGATTTCTGAACCTGTCCCTTTTAGAACCGTCCCCGATTATTTCACAGGTGGGAAGGTTAATTAAAAGAGTTTAGTTATTCTGATTTAAAAAACTAAACCACTTTTGAACTTGAGCAGAACCAGCGGCTGATGCTAAATCTGCATAATAAACTGAGAAGACATGCACGCAAACAAACAACAAAAAAATACTACCCAAGAAAAATATTTTTTTTTTCAGCTAATGTATTGTAAAGCTTGGAAAAAAATAAAAAAAGACCCCCAAAATATATGAGAATAATTATCGAAGACAGCACAGGATAATTCAAATTAATCATCGATAGAAGGATAATGGGGAAAATTGAAAGATATTCGGCAATCCTTGTCCATACTCCGAAATTCATCCCTCTTTCCGCGAGATTCCAAAGCACCGCAGCAAAAACGCCTAAAGATATAAATAACCCCAGATATATTTTTCTAAGTTTCATGGTTTTATCTCCTCAGGCAATTTTCCTACAGATTTATCAATTGTCTTAAAAACCTTAACTCTTGCAAATACTTCGCTTGTTTCAGTGAAAAATACTTGCAAAACATTAGTGAAGGCAGGGCCTAAAATTTGTCCTTTAATTCCATTTATATTTGTAATGCCAAAACCATCTTCTCTTATTTCAGCTGTTACAACATTTTCAAACTTAGCTGTTAATTCAGTACCGGTTCTCTGAGGGACGGGTATTATTAAGTCCTGACAAGTCCCTCTTCTATCAGTTTCTCATAAGGTCTTTCAACTAATAAATATTCCCGGTATTTTAACTGCCGCTGCCTCTCATTCCTTCCCAGCTCTTCATAAAGAGGGTTTCTGCTCACCCATTCATTCCCGCGGCCATACGCATAATACCCATAACTTACCCAAGGATAATCAATTAAAACCTCTACAATCCGTGCTTTCAACGGATTCCTCTCTATGTATCTTCCGCATTCCAGCAAATAAGCATCTTTTTCAATCGCAAAGCTCTTAAACCGGTCCTGAAATACATGCCCGCAATATTTATACTTCTTCCTATAATACTTGGCATACCGCAGATTCACTCGCTGCATAACCTTTCTCAAAGACTCTGCATCATAGAATCTCATCAGCAAATGCACATGGTTTCTCATAAGGCAATAATGATAAATATCAAAGAGATGCTCTTCTTTAACCCTTAAAAGCAGGCTGAGAAAAAATTCATAATCCGTTGTTTCTCGGAACAATGTCTGGCGATTATTTCCACGAGTCACAATGTGATAAACGCCTGCTTCGGTTAACAGCCTTGGTTTTCTGGGCACAAAAAAAGCCTCCTGTTCAGGAGGCTAATTTTATATTTACCGCTCAAAATTCTATCCGACTAAATTCGATTTCTTCTCAACTTATGCGGCTTTTGCACTTCTTTAATACCCGTCCCCAGCAGAACCGGTACTGAATATTCGTGGTGTAGGGATTGCAGAAAGTTGGGTAATCTGGGAAAGAAAACTACGAGCGAAGAAAAATTAAAGAAGAAAAACTAATCTGAACCTGTCCCTTTCAGAACCGTCCCCGATTTAAATGAAGGGTTTGTAAGGGGAAGGAGTTTATTTTAAATTTGGATTTTTGAATTTGCTCCCTTTAGAACTGTTCCTGATTTACTTACCCACCATGATCTATCTCGCCTTGGTTGCCTTTTGTTTTTTCTATCAAAGAAAATATTTTATCGATTATCCTTTCCAAAACTTCTCCTTCTTCGTTAGGATTATATTTTGAGTCAAAGCCGCTACTTTCCAAACGATCTTTGCACGCTTCATCAAGATCAACCAAATCATCAATCTCGAGTTCTGATTTTCCGATTTGGTATGTTGAGAGTTTGCGTTTCAATCCAAACTCTAGCGTGAGCTTATCAAGCATAAAATCAATCTCTTTTTGAGTAAAGAAAATCATTCTAGTTATCCGATGAGGCCAGTTTTCTTAAAATCCTTGCAACTTTAGCAGAGCTTGTTGGATTCACAGAAACTATTTTATTAGTTTCAGGATTTATTGCAACTTCAGCTCGAGACCCTATAAACCGCTGACTCGGCCGACCGAGATCATCTATTTTTACTGGTCTAACTTCAAGCGGTTTCTTATAAGCGTCTAACACATCTGCTGACCGAACACCTCTTGTAATTTTCTGGTCCAAACCATGCTCTGTATATGAAAGAGTAGATTTGCTGTTTACATTTGTACTTTTTTGTACTCCGGAAGTCTGAGGGCTACTTATAGGAGCAAAAGCACTTGAGTACACACCTGCAACAATGGTATATGCAACCTGATCGACTATGTAGTTTGCTACTTTAGGATTAAGACCAGCTCGCACCAACTGCTCTTTTGCACCATCTCGAATTTCAACTCCCGCATAACTAGTAAGTGTGTAATCTGTGGCTGCATATACTGCAAAAGCTTGTGCAAATACAGCTAGCGATGCTCCTCCTGACGGAATAGCAAGGATTACTGCAAATGCACCAGCGATAATTCCAGACACTCCTGCATGGGATAAACGCTGTTCATTATCGTTAAAGTATTTAAGTGGATTCTCCAACGGAGCAACACCATCCCGACGGATAGTCTCAGCTAAAGTGCTGCCAAATCCTCCAATCCGGTCTAATGCATTGGCTGTTAGTTTTGACCCTTCCAACACGCCGGGATTTATTATTCTTTGAAAAGTGCTAGTCGCTTTATCTCCCCCAAAAGCTATCGGACCAAAAACTAAAAAACCAAGCAATTTACCAAACCATCCAAATCCTGTCGGATCAGTAAACCGGATAGGGTTATTTCTTGCATAGGCATACCGATTAAAATCTTGGGGATCAGAAGGATGTTGAATGGTCGGGTCAGCTGTAATAAACCTCCCCAACTGTGAATCAGTAGCAAGGCTGCTTTGGCAGGTTTTCTCTATAGAAATTCAGTATTTTTTTTAAACTACGTAAAAGTTTCTAAATTTATTTACGTAGTAAATTAGCTATAAAAATAGCTTAAGCAGGTTGGAGAGCTTTCTTTTCCCAAGGATGGTATTTTTTATGAATACCCTTCAAATCTTTCGGAATAAGTCTTGTGTAAATCTGTGTAGATGTAATTCTCTTATGCCCTAATTGCTCCTGCACATGACGAATAGGCGCACCGTTTTTGAGCATAAGTGTTGCACAAGTTACACGCAAAGAATGCGGAGTAATATTTTTTCTAAAGCCACATTCATGCACATACTTCTTAACAATATTAGAGACAGCTTCCGTATCAATTCTACGACCTGAATAAGAAAGGAATAACGCTTTAGCATCAGCTGTTTCAATGCGAGGTCTTCCTTCTTTAAGATAAATTTCTATCGGCTCAAGTGCTCTTTTACCAATAGCAACTATTCTTTGATAGCTTGCTCCGCCTTTTGGATAATTAATCCTTACCATTCCCTCTTTACTATCAATGTCTTCAATGTTCATTTTGCAAAGCTCGTTTGACCTCAGACCAACTGAAAATAAAAATGCTAGTATTGCTTTATCACGAAGCACTAGTGGGTCATGACTACCATTAGGTTTTTCAATAAGCTGAAACACTTCTTTTTCAGTCATGTACGCTGTTGGCAAACCTTTCTTATCTTTGATACCGTCAAGGTCAATACTAGGGTCTTTATCAACATAGTTAGCCTTTGTAAGATAACGAAAGAATAATTTAATACCCCAAATAATTTGCCTTTTATAACCTGTGGTAACAGGCTTACCACGTACGCCTACGTAATTAGAAACATAAGTATAAAAATCAAGCAAATGCCTTGTCGTTACTTGCGCTACGTTTTGAATACCCTTTTCAATTAAGTATTCAAAAAAGATTTCTACTGATTTTTTATAAAGTTTCAGTGTCTTAAAATCTTTCTCAAGCGATTTCTGATAATTAAGGAATTTATTATTCAATTTATCAAACTCTGTGAGCTCACGCTTTGCCTTGGTGTTTTTAGGTAAGGCCTTTCCCTTCTCAAGAATATCTTTATAGTATTTTTCCCACCCTAAATTAAGCGTAGGATTCTCTTTTAAAATACCTTCTTTATTGAGATACCTAAAAAGACGCACCACCATACGAAGACGGTACATCTGCCCCCTCGGAACTAAAGAGTCTTTACATGAATTTATATGTTCATCCCAGAGAAACTGCCTGTATCTTAAAATGACTGCCTCAGTCACAGGATAAACGCTCCCAATTTCGTTTGAGCGTAAATATTTAATAAAACCACGCAAATGTTTTTCTATGCTATTACGATAAGCAAATGAGACATACTTTTCTTGGCTTCTGATATATCGAATTAAGATTTCATCAAAAGTATAAAAGTGAGACTGCTGTTTTTTAACGATAGGCTCAGGCGTAATTTCAACACCTCTTGCCCAATTTATTTCTAGCTCACCTAGCCCGATTAAGTAATTAAAAAATAGAGCAATGTTTTTAATAAAAGTTACTATCGAGCTATGCTTAAAATCTCGCTCGTTATAAAGAAACTGCTGAAATTTAATCAAATGCTCTTTAGTAATTTCTTTTGGAGAGAAAACACCGTTTATCTCTAAAAATTTAATCAGCTGTTTATTAGGGTTTTTATATAGCTGAATCGAATGGCGAGACTTGCTTTGACTGGTGAGATGTTCGCAGTAGCTGTTTAGTAATTGAATTAATTTATTTGATTCTTTAAGTGCCTTGTTACTATTTTGGTATTCCGTACTTTTCACTTCATTATTTCTCCTTTTATTTTAATTTCATACTACCAGGCTATTTACATTAACCGGGTTTTATTAAACCCTTATTTTTTTTGCAGTAATTTTAAGGTTTTTTGCTCTTTATTATTTATATGAGACATTGCTTAAACATTCTCTGAAATAACTTGTGTTAATAAACCTTCACTTCCTATTTTATAAATATACTTTTTCCCAAATTGAGGCATCCCCCTTAAAAATATATTTAGTCTCTTCTAATAGAATTTAAAGCTAACCAGGAGGCATTCTGTAAGGGTATTTATATTAATCGGATACTTCATTATCTAAAAATTTGAAGTATTTTTTGAACGCTTCTTATAAAAAGAGGAACTATAAAAAATAATACTAAAAAAACACTCTATTAGTTTATTAGCATATAGATACTAGTAATAGAGAATTGCAATATTGCTACTTGGTCATTGTTTGTAGCAATATTGGTAATAGCCCTATTGGAAATAGGGCTATTGATTATAGTTTTATAGAGTATAGGTAATAGCTACTAGGTTTAGCTTATAGTCATAGTATATAGAGGATGATCTATTTTTCCTCGTATTCAAACTTGAGAAAGTACCTATCCCTATTTCCAGTTTTTCTCGTCCCACATCTGTAATCAAGGAGGCCTTTTATTTGTAAACGAGGCTTGATAGTCCGAATATGTCTTAATGAAACTCTTGCATACTTAGCCAGTTCTTCGTTGGTGGTATAAAACCATCCCCTTTTTATATCAAAGGCTTCTTTACGATCAGCCCTAATTTTAAACAGTGCAGTAATTATTGCTAATTCTGTTTTAGAGAGTCCATAATTATAAATAGAGTGAGGGACAAAAAATAAGCCAGTCATTAACACCCCTCTCCCTCAATATCGTTTACGTTGAAATATTTAGTAATTTTGTTTATATAGGTTTTATTATGCTCGATTTTTTTTTCAACTTTTATGTAGCAAGTACGCCCAATTAAATCTTTTAGATTAATTTCTGAATAATCAATATCTTTAAAATTTTTATCGGAAAGCGCACGTATCATTTGCCATAACAATGACTTTCTTGGTGCTTTTTTCAGGTGGGAATGAGCAAGAGCAATTTCGATTAAACCCTTCGTTTCTCGCCCAATCAAATCCAGTTTCAATTCCTCCGAAATACCTTTTTGTTCAGGCATGATTACTTTAAATAACGGTACAAAATTCTTACCTTCATGGCATTTACCGTCATCAATAGTAATGTCGATTAATTCGGCCTTATAAATCATAGGCGGAAGAACTTTATAACCTTCAGGGGTAATCATTACTGAAAAATCATTTACTGTAAAATCTTCACGAATTTCAACTTGATCACTTACTTCATCATCTTCTTTTTTCATACTATATTTCTCCTTTAAATTTAATTTATTTTAGTCGTTGTCTCTCCTGTAGTTGTGAAACTGAACAGTACTCGACGTTTTAATTTAGTTACTTTTACTTAAAATTATTTAACTCTGTTTCATGACACACCCTTGTTTTAGATTTTTTAATAAATAAAAGGGCAAAAAAATGCCCTAGTAGGCTAGAAATTATTCTTATATTCGATTGGATAAAACTACTTTGAGGAAAAAACGAGGAATTACTACGAAGCCTAAAAGACGTACTCTCCCATCAAAAACCTAGATACTATTATACGCCTAACTCCTTATTTTGTCAAGTTTTACGACGAAAATAATTACTCATTTTTGCACTTAACCTAAGGGGGTACCCCGCTAAAAGGTTAAAGATGCCGTTAAAACGCAATTATGGAAGGTTTAAGAACCACCAATCATAGGTTTAATCTAATCAATTTAGCCTAATGCAATAATCTGCATAGAATACAAAATTAGATTATCGCCATTAATTAAATTTGAAAGGGTTGTAATTTTAATACTAAGATCGCTAATCTTATTTTAAATTTTCAATATACGTTCTCTCCTCTAGGGAAAATTGGCTTAAAACATTCTCATTTGATACACACAACCCCAACCCTTCGGTAGTGCCGTTTTTCCTTAAACACTTCATGCAATTCGTCATATTATTCGGATGATATTCTTCGCAAATTCTTCGGTCAATATTGCGCTCCTTTTCCCCGAAAAATGATCCGCCCAAAAGACCCCCTATAATAAGTATCACAATACCTAATACCCAATATCCCCTCGCATTAATTTGTGACTTATCACAATCATTACACGCCTCCCCCTCGCCTTCTATTTTCCTAGAGCATTTTGTGCACTTTCTCATAATTCCACCTCTTGGTAATTTGGAGTACCTGCTATAGCAGGTTGAGATTATATAACCTGCTGTAGCAGGTGTAAACGAGAGATAAGAGGCATGATAATATCACTATGCCTAGTCCAATAAATCGGAAATTAGCTTCTAAATTGAGGAAATTACGAATCGCAAAAGGCTTAAGCCAAGAACAGGCCGCCCAAGCAATTGGCATTGAGTACAAGCATTATCAGGTTTTGGAAGGAACTAATCCTGATGACGTGAAACTTTCCACGCTTGATAAAATTGCTAACGGTTTAAATATTCCCATCTGGAAACTTCTGAAATTTTAATTACAGTACAATCAACTACAATAAGTCTGCAATCTCTTCCGCTTCCGCAGATTCAAAATTCAAATCTCGTTTTAATTTATCTTTATTTATACCTACCAGTTTTCCGTTATCGTCCATCTTCAAACAGTCCGAGTGATTTTTAAAGGTATAATTAGCCGTTTGCCTTGAGAATCCTAAATTTTGCAAAGCAATCATCAAGGAATTTCTTGTCCCATATTCCAAAAACAAAGCCCAATTGGGTCCAGCTTTTTCTTCGCCCAACAAATTCGTCAAAATTAAATAATAATGGTTAAAGTATTTTTCCAAAGTGTATCTTAAACGCTTATCGATATCTTCGATAAGGTTATCGATAAGAACATTAACGTGAGTTTTGTTTGTCTTGGAAAAAATTTCATCTACTCCATTTATTCTTATTTTCCTATTATTCCTCTCGTAAGAATCTATCGATTGATTAATTATTTCATTTAGACTTGTATCATTTATCCAAACATTCATCAAAAAGGCGTAATACTTAAGGCTATTTTTATTTTTCAAATACCTTTCGGTTAAATCCCATCTGTAATATTTGTAGAGCCCCTTAAGGGTTTCATGGCAATTAATATAATTAATTTCATTCGGCAATTTAATTTCTGACTTAGACTGAGTTTTTAAATGTTTATAAGTTTTATCCTGCAATTGAATATCTATCGATTGAGAAGAACGGATAATACTTGTGGGGATTTTAATTCCAGATGCAATTTTTTTGGCATGCTTAATAATTTCGATTTTGTATTCGTTATCCACTTTATCTAATAATCTATCGTCGTATTTACAATTGTCCGACTCAGCCAAAACCTCTGCGGTAATGATATTTGATATATATTTAAGAATTTCTTTTTCTTCCACAGTCCCTTTAATTTCTTCACCTTGAAGCAATTTACCAATCGCTTTTATTTTATTTTCAGTCTTATTCGTAATTGTTGGCTCAACTTCTATTTCTTGCTCAGTATTTAACAACCCTAGATCTTTCCAATCAGCTTCATCCTGTTTTATACAAATTACATTGCCGTATAGCTCTTGCCTCAATCTTCCTGCACGTCCCCCTAAATTGCGAAAATCGATAGGGGAAATTCTACTACCGCCTTTTTTATTTCTAAGGATAAATACATTTTTTGCAGGCAAATTAACCCCTTCAAGAAGTGTGGAAGTGCAAAAAAGATACTTAATTTTTCCCCGCCTAAATAATTCTTCCACTTTGTTTCTAATCAATTGTGGCAAGCTCCCAAAATGAAAGGCTATACCATAAGCTAAACAGTCAACTAAGTAGTAATCTTTATGTAAATATGTTTTAACGAGTTTTATGGCTTTTCGTATTTCTTCGTCCTCGCTCTTTTCCTTTATGTACTTTTTAAACTCCTGAGCATTTCCGACTGTGTCCTTTCTGGAGTTACAATAAACAATGTTCGATTGACCTTTCCCAACGTCAAACACAACATCCAGAGCATGCGCCCACCCAGAAGCTCGATTGGGCTCAAAAGTATAATTATTAAAACTGTCATAATGTGTGACCTTTTGCGTAAACATATCTAAATAAAACATATTTTGCTGAACTGTTTTTTCATTTGTATAGAAATGTTTACCCTCAGAATTTTTTCCAAAAAGCTCAAGAAAAACTTGGGGGTTAGAAACAATAGGAGAAGCAAAATAAAGTTTTATATTGGGGAATTTTCCAAGGATTTCTTTAATAGCAAGGTATGTTGTTACACTTCGATAATCGTTTTTGCCAGACGCTAATTTATGAGCTTCGTCTACAAACATATACTCAATTAGTGGGTTATTTTTTTGTGACAAATAGCTAATTAGTCGCTCGGGAGTCAAAACAAATATATGGTTTTGATTCTTTTCAGCAACAAGTTCGGAAACATTAGAATTTGTCATTACTCTATAATTCAATCTATCCAAAGCATCCTTCAAATGAATCCTAAGGTCATATGAAAACTGGTTAATCAATGCTCTGGTAGGAACAACAACTGCAATATTTGTTTCTTCACCTTCTAGTAATAACTTATGTATGAATTGTCTGATAATAAATGATTTCCCCATTGATGTTGGGCCAGAAAAACTAAAAGAGTCAACGGCTTGTAAAGTCGTAAATAATTCATATTGAGAATCCGTAAAAAAAAGACTTTGAGTACCGGGGATGGCTTGATACATTTCCTTTACTTCCTTTACGACCTGCCTATCAAATGGTAACTCCAGGGTATTATCACCGCTCTCAAGCAATGACAACCCCGGAAAATTCCCTAATTGAGTCAAAATAGCTGAGGAATATGTTTTATAGAATGGATTGTTTGAAAATTCTAAATGTAAAAGGGAAACAGTTCGATAGGCTAAATTGCGAAAATTAGACTTTTTCGAGTTAGAGAGAATGTCAGAAAAACGGAGCAGATCAATCAATTGCTTTTCGTTAAAATTAAATTTAGGGGTATCTCCGAATATGCCGTGAGCTGTATTTTGCGAGAGGTTAGAAAAAAGCCATAAAAAATACTCATCCCGCAACACATCTTCTGCTAACTTATCAAAAATCATTGGTCGCTTTCTCTAAATTTTTAATTAAACGCTTCCGACTTTCTTCAAGATCAATAAAGGGGAAAATATAAACATAAAAAGCATAACCCTCTAATTTGTGTTCTTTTATCTTTTCTTTTATATGTTGAACCTTCTCCTCAACTTCTTTTTTGATTCGAGCACATATCTCGTCTCTAAATTTTTGATTTTCCAACTTTTTATCTACCGAACTTAACTTTAAATCAAACCCTACAAAAACTCCAAAAGCATTATCAGTAGAAATTCTTTTCGCCTTTGCGCTAGGCATAATTATTTCTTTTAGCAGTTGATAAGTTTTATCATCTATGGATTCTTGCTTTAGATGAGTATTTAGGAGTTGAGTTTCCCAATTAATATTACTCTTTCTTCTTTTCAAAAAATCACTGATTGACTTGAAGGCTTCCGACAAACTGGTAGTTAGCTTTTCATTTAATTTTGACTCGCCAAAAATAAGTTGAAAATTGCCGTCGCTCAATTTTAAAAGATGAACTCCATCCGAACCCTTAACATAATCCTCCTTCGATAACTTTAAAGCGAGTTTAGTAAAAATTTTAGGCGCATTCAAATGTGACTCTAAAAAGCAATACAGTAGAATCTCCCCGACCTCACCCTCATTTTTTGTATGCTCCTTAATTCGTTCTACAGCTCTTAAATACCGTTTACCCCCTAGGGAATTTTTTAAGTCGCTTAATTCCTGTCGAGTCAGCCCAAATGAAATGACGCAATCGGTCAATTCATCAACAAGTTCGTGATAGCAAAATTTATTATTTTGGATTTTAAGCACAAAGAGATTGAGGCGGGTTTTCTTTGAATCTAGAATTAAATCTTTAATTTCGTGGTAAAATAAGTCTAAAAACTTCTTTTTAACTTGGGATTTGAGCATTTTCAAACCTCCACTTTGTAAAGACCTGAATAAATTGAAGAAAAAAATAGCCGAGCAAAAAACTCGGCTTATAGACTTTAAATCTGAGAAATATGATACCTTATTCGCACTTTAACCCCTTTAGCTTTGAGATTGGTATATCATATCCCTTTAGCCTTCAAAAGCCAATAAGAGGCTAAAACGCTCTTTTTTAGACAGTCGGAGCATACTAGACGCACTGCATATTTTTGCTAAAAAAGACCCACCGCACCCTCCCCTAGTAACAAAAACATACCCCTTATGCGCCATTTGGACACACGGAAAAAATCCAAGTGATTTTGTTACATTTTATCTTGCTTTAAAACAAGATATTAAGTATTATCTTACTCATGGTTGAGACAAATCATTATTTCACAATGAAGGAATTCGCTAAGAAGGCTGACTGCTCAAAAGAAGCCATTCGCCAAGCCATTGAAAGAGGCTCTATTAAAAACGCCTTTAAATTGGAAACTATCTGGCTTATTCCTAAGACCCAATTGGAACCCTTTAAAGCAAGCAAACGTAACTATCCAAAGTAGATATATTTTTTGATTATTATCTTGATTTGAAACAAGATTGAATAATATAGAACTCTTAAAAATGAGCGGAGGTTTTATGAAAGCAATTATTTATTCACGTTGTAGCACTACGGAAGAAAGACAGGATGTTGATGTTCAACTTAAAGAGCTTCGCCGTTATGCTCAAGCTTACGATTGGGAATGTGAAGAAGTGAGCGAGTACGGCTCCGGCTACAAGGGCGATCAGCCAAAACTTGCCGAAGTAATAGAAAAAGTAAAACAGAAACAATATGACATTTTTCTAGTTTATTCACTAGACCGATTCAGCAGACAACACCCTAAGAAAACTAATGCCCTGCTAGATCAAATTGTTTATGACTATGAGTGTCGGTTTATTAGCCTTAAAGAAGGCATAGACAGCACTCAAGAGATGGTGTGGTCGGTAATGAAGCCGTTGTTCACCTATTTTGCCAACGTCTATTCAAGACAACTCAGCGAAAAAATCCGAGCAGGAATTCAAAATAAAAGAGATAAGGGCCTATATGCAGGAGGAAGGCCCAAAAAGACCTATAATTTAAATAAATTAAAAGAATTAATGCATCTAGGAGGAACTAGAAAGATTGCTCAAATCTATAATCAGGATTTACCAAAGGAACAACAAATTTCTCATGTGCAGGCGGGAAGATTAATGAAGAGTTTGAACCAAGAACTTTTAGAGATTTAAATGATTTAGATTATTTTTTATATAGTCGGTTGAGTATTTTTAAATCCTCTTCTGATGGGGGTATGATTCGCTTCCCAAAACCCAATCCGGGAGTAACTGGCTTGGTTCGCTTTTCGGTAATATCTTTAATTACTTCTCCGCTACTATTAGTCAAATATGCTCTTTTAATCGGCGAATAATTTTTATTTTCATCGATTATTAAATTCTCAATCACATGATACCCTTTTTTAAAAAAATAACGGAGCTTAAATTCAACCGCCTCATAAGGAAAGATCAGATTTTTTTTACCTCTCAACTGACTCAAATCCCTCGAAGCGATACTTGCCTCAACCGTGTCAAAAACACTTTCTCGGGTCATAAACCGAGAGAAAATAAAAACATTTTCTTGAAATTGAGGCTCTGGCTTATTGGGAACAACCTCAATTATACTTAGTCCAAAATAAGAAGAATAAAAAGCTTCGTAAACGGGCAATGAAAATAAGTGCATCTGATCTTCTGAAAGACCATACCTCATAACATCTACAACTAAGTTCTTGTATAAAACCTCAGTGATTTCATCCCAAGAATCATAGGCGTCTGGCAGGGAAACAGGTAAATTGACCTTTTTTAGGCAGGGATAAAGGAACCCTAAAGCATCGTGAAAATTTCTCACGATTTCATCGACGGTTATGTTCCATTGATTGATCGCCATTTATTTATTAAATAACCTTTCTAGAATAGCTTTATCTTCCGCAGGCGGTGGGCTTATTTTAGCAGTAGCCCCCCTCCCCGGGGTAATAATTTTTGTCCTTTCCGGCGTGATATCTTTTATTACTTCACCCGTCTTATTGGTTACAAAAGCTCTCTGAATACCTTGTTCTTCCCCCGCTCCTTTAAAAACACTATTGATAGGGCCTGTCATGCTTTTTACGTTACCCCCACTTCTCCCACCTGATCGAACTAAATCAGAGCGATAATTTAGGTCTTCGGATTTATTAACGTTCCCTAAACTAACACCAAATGCATTTGCATAGCCGTGGGCAACAATTGTATACGCAACCTGATCGACAATAAAACTGGCTACTCTTTGATTTAAACCAGCTCTTACTAAAACCTCTGTTGCACCACCTCGAATTTCAACTCCCGCATAACTAGTAAGTGTGTAATCTGTGGCTGCATATACTGCAAAAGCTTGCGCAAATACAACTAGCGAAGCTCCTCCGGTTGGATAAGCAAGGATTACCGCAAACACCCCGGCAATAACCCCAGAAACTCCAGCATGTGATAGACGATCTGAATTATCTCCCAGCCACTTATAGGGATCTTCTAAAGGTGTTATAGCGTCCCGGCGAATGGTCTCAGCTAACGTGCTCCCAAATCCTCCCATACGGTCTAAAAGATTAGCTGTCAACTTCGACCCTTCAAGCACGCCGGGATTAATGATTCTTTGTAAAACTTTCCCTCCATCAGCAGCTTGTTTACCGGCTAAGCCTCCTTGCAATCCGAAGAAGAAAAACCCCCTCCAACTCCACCCCAACCCTGTCGGGTCAGTAAATCTGATTGGATTATTTCTGGCATACGCATACCGGTTAAAATCCTGCGGGTCGGCAGGATGCTGGATTGTCGGGTCGGCTGTAATAAACCTCCCCAACTGTGAATCATAGTAACGGGCATTGTAGTAATGAAGGCCTGTGGAATCGTCCTTCTCCTGGCCCGTAAACTGGTGTTTGACTGAGGCCGAGCCGGTGTAGGTGGCCGTAGAGCCGTAAGGATCGTACTCGTACATTGCTGCCTGATTGCCTGAAGAGTCGGTGATGATATTCGAGGAATTGATGTGGTCCTCATGGTAATAAAGCGTGGTGCCGCCTGAATCCTTGTTGGCGATTCTGCGGTCTCCAAGGAAGATGTATTTGGTTGAAGTGCCTCCGGTAATGTCGTAGTCCTTGCCCAGGTAAATGGAAGTGGTGCCGTCGGCCACTTTCTTGATTCTCGCTCCCGTGGAGTCATAGACAAAGGTGGTGATAGTTTCGGTCTTGCCGTAGCTGAAGGATGCGCTGTGCAGCCCTACAATGTTGTAGCCCTTGCCCGGCTCAAACTGCGTGAAATCCGAATTGGCGTAGCTTTCCCAGGTCTGGGTAGTCGCGTTGAAGCGTTTGACGTCGGAGTAATCCGTGTTAAAGGTCAGCGAGCTTAAAACCGTCGTGACATTAGTTGCGGTTCTGACCGCGGGAGCTATGAAATTGTCTCCCGCAACCAGGCTGTGGCTGATATCAAGAGCTGAGGACTTCCCCGTGACCGTTAAACTCTTGTCGCTGCCCGAGTTATTGTAGATCTCATAGGTCTTGCCATATTGAAACGCCGTGAAGTCATTAAAATCGCTGTCATTAACATAGTGCTTCCAGCTTGAGCTTGCAGGATCCCAGTAAGAGACCTGGTTGTAGTCCGTACCAAAAGTCAGGGTGGATAGCACATTGGAAACCGATTTATCGTCCGGCAGATAAGGGAATGAAACCACGTTCCAGCCGGGTTTAAGCGTGTAGTTTTGACTGCCTGATTCCCCTTCCCGGGTTTTCATTTCTTTCAGGCGGTTTTCGGAGTCATACGCGAGCTCGTCCTGCCCTCTTGCCGTCATGTTACCGTTGGCGTCGTAACTGAACGTGCACGTGGACACACCCGTGGTGTAGGGATTGCAGAAAGTTGGGTAATTTTCTCCTGAATAGGTCAGACTGGTTACCGCGTGGGGCCTTGCCGGGCTGCTGCCGGTGCCATAACTCATGGTCCTGGAACCCTTGGTCGTCATGTTCCCGATAGGGTCATAAGCAAAATTCTGAGTGCCGTACGCCGAACCCACCGCCTGAGTCAGTCGGTTAAGGTCATCGTAGGTAAAAGACTGCGACATCGAATTGACTGTGTCGGTAATCGTTGAAACGTTACCATTATTATCAAAAGCGTAGGACAAATCCTGGAGCTTGGTGGTGCCGTCCGGCTTTTTCGTCAGGATATTAGACAGCCGGAGAGTATTTGAATTGTAGGTGTAGTCGGAGGTGACATCATTGCCATACTTGGTGTAAGTAATCTGGCCAGAAGCGTTGTAATTAACGTCTTTGATGTAATGGGTTGTAACCGCGCTTTTAACGCCACCAATTGTTTCAATATCGCCAAATCCATTGTAGGTGTAAGTAACAACCTCCGTATCCGGATAGGTCAGCGTACGCACGCGTCCCATGGAGTCGTAGGTGCGGGTGAAGTCATAAGCAACCGAGTCAACTGTTTTGCGGTCCATGGTCACACGACCTTGTTTATCATAAGCAAAGGCATGGGTGCCGGAGGCATCGCTCACCTGAGTCAAACGACCCGTGCGATACGACACGGAGCCAGGCACCTCGCTGTCAGCGAGAGAGCCAGGCACCGTGTCATACGTGTAGGTTACGTCCGTTTCAGCTCCGGGAAGGTCTTTGAGGGTAACGCGGTTAAGCGCATCGTAGGTAAAAGAAATAACCTGGCTTTTAGCATCCGTCTGGGAAGCCAGGTTGTCATTGAGATCATAGGTGTAGGACCAGGAACCCATATCAGGATCACTCATGCCGGTTTTGCGGGAAAGAGAATCATAAGTGATTGTGGTAACGTTGCTGGCATTATCTGTGGTCTGTTTCAGGTTATTGAGCACGTCATACTGATAGGCTGTCGTGTAAGTATTGCTGGAGTTAAACTCTTCGACCGTGACAAGCCTGCCGTAAGCATCATTGGTATAACGCGTCTGCTTGCCACGCTGGTCGGTGGTAGTCTTAATGAAATCACTAAACGAGACTTGGGAGTTGGTGGAATCCGGATAATCAATGCGGGTACGCCGCCCCACAGCATCATAGGTAAAAGTGGCTTTGGGTTTTGAAGCATCAGGCGCGACATAACTGGTGCTGGTGACCGCGAAATAAGGTACGTACTGTTTGTCAGCCAGGCCTCTGGAATTAAAAGTTACGATTCCTGAAACAATTTGATACCCCGAGTCTTCAGCTGGACTCCTTCTTTCAATTTCGCGGCCAAGGCCATCGGTAAAGGAATAAGTAATTAATTGAGTCAGAGTATCACCGGGAACGGAGCTTTTAACTTTGGCAGTGATCCGGGATACACAAGAGGTGCCACAAGTACTGAGGTTAGGATAATCATAGGAAAATTCCTGGGTAGGCGCCGTAGATGAATCCAGAGGCGCAATAACTTTGGTGACACGCCCCAGCACGTCGTACTGGGTTTCGGTGACCTGGCTATTCTGGTCGGTAGAAGTCAGAATCTGTGCCAGCCAGGGGTCGTAGGTAAAACTCCGCGTGTGCGAAAGCGCATTCTCAATCTCGATTAAAAATAAATGGTAGGTCGTCTCGTAAGTATTGGTCGTGGTGTAACTGCGCGCATCAGTCACCGTTGACACGTTGCCATAACTGTCATAGGTCATGGTGGTCTTCGGGTTATTGGCGCACACCCCGGCTGTTGAACATCCGGAAGCCGTATTAAGCCACTCCTCTTCCTTGGTCAGAAGGCCAACTGTAGGTGAAGTGGCAATACTTGTGGCGCTGTCGTAGTAAAAGTACTTCTCTGCTTTAATCGTCGTTAGATCAGAGTCATAGAGCGTGGTTTTCGAAAGAGTGTTTACAATATAAGTGCCAGCGCCTGTTCCTGGCGCGCTCATACCGTAGACATAAGTATTGACGGTCTTGCGCTCATCGCCGGAAACGGATACATCCCCATCTTCAGTGGTAGAAGCCAGATTCCCATAATCATCATAAGTAAATTCCTGGCGGGTCTGTTTGTAGCTCGAGTCTCCGTCGTAAATGTAACTGTCTACTTGACTCGCGTGGGTAAAAGTCACACCCGTATGCGGATTGGTAGAACTCCAGGTAGTTTCTTCTTTGGAAAAAAGATTATCTGAACTATCTTTAACTTCTTTGGTCAACAACCGCCCTTTGAGAGTATCTGTCTGGCCGAAGGTGCTGATTGTTTTGGTTCCCACTGCATCAGTTACAGTAACTTCCCTAAACCCGCGGAATTCCCGATTTGCGGCATCAAACATTCCGCCTTTATAAGAATAAGCGGTGGTGTAAGTGTTCCCCATACCGTCAGCCTGGCTTACTTGGGTTACAACCTGTATTGGAAAGGGCAAACGCTGTTTACCATTAGAGTCCGTGTTATCGAACTGGGTTGAAGGCGTATAAGTGATGGTGGTTTTCCCCCCTCGGCCATTTTTAATTTCTTTCAGAAGATCGGGGGAAGTGCCTTTGCCTTTTTGCATTTTCCAAACCGTACCTCCAGACTCCGATTGGATACGGTCAGGAATTCCGTCACCATCAATATCCGCCAAGTCAACCTTGACCACCCCTTCACTGTCAAAAAGACGAATGTAATACCCGTGAGTAATACTCAGCGGATTGCTGATGCCTGTAATGGTTTGTTTGGATGAAAACCCCTTACCCGTGTTGTATTGAATATACCATTCCCCCTGAGACTTATAAATTAACCGGTCGGGAAGACCATCACCGTTTAGATCTGTTAAATCCACTTGCGTCTCATAAGAATCAGAACGCACCCGAATGCTTTCATATTCCGAAGTGCTGACACTATCTACGCCCGTCCAATCTTCCATCGAGTCAAAACCAGTCCCCGTGTTATATTGGACTTTCCATTTCGTAGTTTCGCTGGGGATAACCATGATACGGTCGGGCAACCCGTCGCCATTCATATCAATCAATTCGCCCTTTGAAAGACTATAATCCGCGCCATTCTGTTGGTAATACCGCAAATTTCTAAGCTGAGTATTACCGCCGGAAGGATAGTCCAAGCCCGGGAAATCCGTGAAAGAGCTGGGAAACGTGGGATTACCGCTACCATCTAATGTGTTGTACTGAACTTTCCAACGGTCGGTATCAGACCCATGCAGAACGCGATCCGGAAGCCCGTCACCGTTTATATCGAGGATGTCTACTTCCGTGGAAGCGCTGGTGCCGGCAGTAGTGTAATTAATATGCTTCTGGCGGCTGGAACCGCTTGCGGAAAGAATGTTGGAAATACTAACAGCATTGTTAAAAGCGGCTCCTGTATTTTTCTGCCAATTCCAGGCGGTATCATTGCCAAACAATCGATCCTGTAAACCGTCACCATTCATATCAACCAGATCGACCTTGCCTTCACCTGCATCAGAGCTGGCACGAATATAGTATTCTTGCGACACTGATGCCGGTGAAGCAATATTGGAAATCGTTACGGAAGAATCAAAAGAAGTACCCAGGTTGCGGTAATAGACCCATTGGCTATTCGTATTTGTTTTCTGAATCCTGTCATTGCGGCCGTCACCGTCCAAATCCAAATATTCGGCTTTCCCCAAAGACCAGTGAGCCCCATCCAGCAACGCATAACGGCAATAAGACCCGCCGGAACCCACGTCCGTGTGGTTAGCAATGCTCGTTACATCAGTCGCAGAATCAAACCCCAGCTCTTTATCGTAATAAGTGAAAGTAGTTGCCGGAAGGCTTGTTGTACCATCAGTGCCGTATTCCGTAACCGAAATCAATCGACTGCGCCCCTCGGCTCCAGAGTACTCATAACCCATAACATATTTCCGCGCGAGCTGGAAGGTTCCGCCGTTGTCCTTCACCTTAACCTGGATATTGGCTAAGCGCTTATTCGTTTCAACCCGACCGCCAGAAATATAAGAAACAGCATCGTCATCACGGTCTTCAAGCGTAAATTCAACTTTATGGGAATGCGCGAATGATTGCGTTTCGTTACCATTGTATTGGATGTTGTCCGGATAAAGCTCCCCGTTGTCGGTAGTGTAGACGATGCTCACGTAATTACCCGATGTGTCTTGAATTTTCGAAAGCGCCCACTTAAAAGTACCGTTGGAGTTGCTTTGCCGATTTCCAGAAGCATCCCCGAAAGTATGCTGGGTACCACTTTTATCCGTAACCGTCCATTTATTATTAGTTGAATCAAAAACAAATTTCAAAAATAAGGCTTCGTCTTTAGCCCGATATTCATTGGTAGTCACCGAAACGAGCTCTGAAGATACACCCTGATAGGAAAAGACATAAGTATCCGTACTGTCATATTTAGGAACCCCCCGTTTAACACTTCTCTGAATAAATCCCAAATCCAACCCCCAGCCGATGCCTAGCCAACTATTTCCCCCACTACTGGAATAAGAAAGATTTAGGTTGGGCTGGACATTTTTCCGGCCAGGCGGAACAAAAATAGGCACGCTAGTCTGGGCTCGTCCGGTAAAAAGGTCGGCCTGAAAAGACTGCACAGCACCCGTCGATTCGGCTGTTTGACCGAGTTGACCAGCCGCTGTACCGGAAGCGGTACCGCTGGATCCCATCGGAAAAGCGTAAGCAAACCTGCCGTTTTCAGTAAGAAGGGAAAGAGTTACGGTAACTAGCAGAATCCAGACAATGGACTTTCTCATAGAGACTCCGTTTGTTTTCATTTCACAGGCCGGCGGTATACATAAGCAGGTTGCTGTTTGATTACAGTTCCGTCCGGATCCAGTACTTCAAAATTCAAAGTGTGACGGCCGATATCTGAGGAGCTCAGGGACCAACTGAGTTCATTAGAACTTTGAGGCCCATCTTTGAGCGTGGTGTCTTGTTTAACCTGGTATTGCAGGGTGTCGCTGTCCGGATCTACAGCGGTAACAGTAAAAGAAGGCGTTTCATCGTGGTAATGTCTGGAATAAGTTGCCGGGGAAACGGAGTTTATTTCAACCAAATTAACGGCACTTGAAATACCAACTTTGGGTTCCATCGCATAGTTAGAGCTACTCATAGCCTCTGCGCTGAAAGTGCTAACCATTGTTTCCAGTGCCTGATAGTTCGTGGATGAAGCGCTTCCCCCGCCGCCAGTGAAACGGTCCTCACTGATGGCATAATTAGCTGAGGAACCGTCAGCCAAAACGAACGGCAAAAAACCAAGGTATAAAGCCAGAAAAAGCGCGGGCTTTTTCATACATGCCCCCCTTATTTGGTTTTCAAATCCAGATAGTTATAAAGCTCGCGGATCGCGCGGCGGGCTTCCGGATCTTCAATATTTTTGAGGTCAATATTTTTCATCTGCGCTTTTGCCGCTTTTTCTTTTGCATGCTTACCGGCCTCTTTGATAGCAATTCGCTCCGGCTTAGCCCAAGCATTAACCGTAATCAACATTGCGAATAGGAACCACAAAATCATTTTTTTCATAAAATCTCCTTTAAACCGCAATAGCGATAGCATTAAGTTCCGCATCGCCGGTAATCACAGCTTTCCATTTAACCTGTGTTCCTGAGGGTTGGGCGCTAATCGAACACATGGTTTCTTTGGTGCAGGTTGTCCAAGTAGTTCCGTTATCACGCGAAACCGAATAAGTAATACTTCCAGTGTTGAGAGTTTCATCCGCAATAACAATGGCTTCGGAAGGTGCTGTTGATTCCGCATAGGCATTAGAAATCACTGTGGCCGAACCTCCGCCTGACGCATATTCTGCTGAAGGCGCAGTAAACGAAGCTGTCCAGCGAGCCGTACTTTTGGAAATCCGGATTTCATCCATCCAGCCGTTCAGAGGAGAATTCCCGGAATAAGGATCATCTCCAATGCGAAGATTGCTTGTGAAATCAGGCATTGTGCTCGAGTTTGTAAATGACATGATCGTTGTTCCGTTAACTGTTACCGCCCAATCATTCGCATTACCGCCCCATCCCCGTATAAGCGCCACGTGATACCAATTCCCAGTACTGAAACCATGCGCCGCGGATTGATCAATTAGAGTGGAACCTCCCGACTTCACAAGGAACTGTAAATTGCTAGAGTTGGTACCGCTTATGCGAAGGGTAAAAAGATTATTAATGTCCTGGGCTGAAGATGTATTGGAAATGGCAATCAACCCGTCTTCAGCTGTAATGGCATTGAACCGAATCCAGAAATCGATCGTGAAATTGCCGGTTCCAAAATTCCAATCATTACTGTCGGCAGCCGTTAGATAATCACCAGAACCGTCAAAAAGGGCCGATGCGCTACCGAACTTACTTTGCGCCGTATCAACCTGCGCATTACCATTAGCAGTAACCGTTTTCGAACCACTGGAGCTGTCAGTAAAGGTTGTGGAAGCATCTGTGCCATTGGAATGGAGCATTAAAACCACGTTTGAATCAATCCCCCCCTGAGAAGCGACCACATCAAAGTTGGAACTACCCCGCCAGCTATAGCCTGAAGAAGATCCGGTACTGATTCCGGAAGCATCGTTAAAAGTATCCAGAATCATGTCTCCCAGACTATTGGCAGCAGCAGTGCTGTAGGCATCCAACTTGAAGTTAGATTTACCAATCAAAACCGTATTATCTTTAACACCTTCGATATTTTTATGAGACATCGCGTCATGCTGAGACTGTGTAAAGCCATCGGTTACATTCTTAGCCTGATAGGCGTACCCCGCGCTGGTCAGACGCACACGCGGAGTCATTTCAGAATCCGCGCCCACCTGAACTGACAGCCAGTAATCGGTATCAAAATCAAGGCCCAGCGTGGTTACGCTGCCCAGAAGGACATTGAATTTCCCGGAACTCACGGAGACGCTTGATTGGGTTTCGGTCCACAAAGCAGTGCCGCCTGTGGAAGCCGAATAAATTCGAAACACCATTGAATAAGTTCCGGTCAGATAGTTACCGGAACCGTCTTTAAGGATGCCTTGATAACTCATGACAGCGGGCACGCTGGCAAAAGCGGGTAAGGGTCGGCCCGTGGACAGGATGAAAAACAAAAGGGTCAAAAACGTGGGAACTTTTTTGAAATTTACGGAAAAAATTTTCTGCATGACAGCCTCCTAGATTAGGTGTCAGGCAGACTAATCCCGAAGAAAACCGCGAACAACTTTCAATTTTCTTAAAGCGAAGATTTCAGCAGGTTTTTTGAGCAGAAGAAATGGGCGGGCTTATTTTTTAGACGTGCAAAAACTGCACACAGGCCTTAACGAAGGGTCTTGGATTCGGGGGCGACGAAGCCCGTGTAACCGCGGTGGCGCTCAGTAACTTCAAGGATGGTAAAAATTTTACCCTTTTTCATTTCGGGCTGGGCAAAGATCTGGCGCAGGTCGGTGCCCCGGTCACCCATGATGTGCCCGGTGAAGGGAATCCCCTGCTTTTCGAGATAAAAAATCGCGGTTTCAATATCGTCCACCTGAATGGCCATGTGGTGAACTTTATCGCCGAAGTTCTGCACCCATTCGGGAATCACGCTTTTCTTTCCGCGCTCACCGTCAAAAGCCTGGTCGATAAAAATCGCCGGGTACCCGGGCTTGCGGTAAACCTTGGCCCACCAGTCGCCTTCTTCGATCACTCCAAATTTGGAATCGTAGGCATAGCCGTAGCGGATAAATTCTTTGGCCCGTTCTTCAACGTTGAGCGTGCGGAAGGTAATGTGATCGAGCACCGGGCGGAGCCCCACTCCTAAAACTCTCAAGCCGTCATTGATAACCTGAGCCGCCTTGTTGTTGGCGACAAATTCATCAATGTAAACGCGCAGAGCTTTTTCGAGAGGGTCGTTCGCGCCAGCCGCTGAAGAAAGGAGCCCTGATTTCTTATTGGCCATTCAGCGGAAAATTACTGAACCAGTTTGTTTGTCGGCTTACGGGGCGGATCGTTTTTAGGCCGTTCGGGCGCTTTCGGATTGGCTTTGAAAGCAGGCGCCATTTCCGCGTTAACCTTGGCAAATTCCGGATCGTAATCTTCGGATTCCACAATCGCTCCGATCGGGCATTCGGGAAGACAAGCGCCGCAAGTGATGCAAATCGTGGGGTCAATAACCATGAATTCCTGGGCTTTGTACTCGCCGGGATAAATGCAGTCCACCGGACACACAGCCACACAGGAAGCGTAACGTTCGCCAAGACATTTCTCATTAATTACATAAGCCATTTTGAATTCTCCCGTCCCAACCGGAACTTTTCGGATTCTCTTCTGAAATTTCAGCTATTTTAGTTAAAAGGACTGATACCGTCAATATCGGCTATCGGCGCAAATAGTTTACGCTGTCAATGAGCCGCCATCCGCTCAAGGCGCGCGATCCGCTCTTCCATCGGAGGGTGCGTGCTGAATAAGCCCGCGAAACCGTCCCCTTTCAGCGGATTCACAATAAAAAGATGCGCGGTGGAAGGTTCCGCGTCCCGCATCACTGTTTGCTTTGAGCCCGACTCAAGCCTGCGCAGCGCGCTGGCCAGATAAAGCGGGTTTCCGCACAAATGCGCGCCTTTTTCATCCGCGTCATACTCGCGCGAGCGGGAAACAGCCAGTTGAATCAGTGTCGCCGCGATCGGCGTTAAAATCGCCATGAGTAAAAGAACGATGGGGTTCGCTCCGCCTTCGCGGTCATCACGCCTTCCCCCGCCGAACATGAGTCCCCAGCGCGCCATGTTGGCCAGCATACTGATCGCGCCGGCCAAAGTCGCCGCCACGGAAGAAATCAAAATATCCCGGTGAAGCACATGGGAAATTTCATGAGCCAGCACGCCTTTGAGCTCTTCACGGTTCAAAAGCCCCATGATGCCCTGGGTCAGGGCCACGACCGCGTTCTGCGGATTACGGCCGGTCGCGAAAGCGTTCGGACTGTTTGAAGGAATCAAATAAACGCGGGGCATCGGAATATGAGCTTCTTCAGCCAGCTCACGGACAATCCCGTAAATCTCGGGGGCTTCCTGCTCCGAAAGAGGCTGAGCGCGGTACATGGAAAGCACCATTTTATCGCTGAACCAATAAGCGAAAAAATTCATGGCGCAGGCAAAGAAAAAGGCCGTTACCATGCCTTGCCGGCCGCCCACCGCCTGGCCAAACAGCATCAGGAGCAGAGTCAGTGCCGTTAAAAGGAATACCGTCTTAAAGAGATTGTTCACAGCGCGGCAGTGCCTCTTCGTGTATGAGATTTTTGATTTCGCATGACACTTATTATACGAAAAGGGTCAAGAAACGGTTTTAAATTTTAACGTCCAGTTTCCGCAGGTCTCGGATCAGCCGGGCCGGGGTTTTGAACTGCACGGCGTGCATCCCAACCGCTTTCGCGCCGACGACAAACTTCTCAACGTCATCCACAAAAACCGTGTGCTGGGGTTTAAGCTTGACTGCTTTAAGGACCTTTTTGTAAATCTGCGGTTCGGGCTTGCGGTGGCCGACTTCATGCGACGGAAAAGTCTTTTTGAAGTGCCGGAGAATTTTAAAGTTCTTCTTGATGTGGTCAAAGTGCAGTTTGTTGGTGTTTGAAATCAAATAAAGCGGGTAATTTTTTTTCAGCTTTTTCAGCACCGCTTCCATGCCTTTGTTTTCCCAGAAAATGTCGTTCCAATAATGGCTGAAAACCTCAAAAGACACGGGAATTTTCAAAGCCTGAACGGAATGCTCATAAAACTCTTTGCAGGTAATTTCACCGCGGGTATAGGCCTTTTCAGTCGGTGAAATAAAGAAATGCTCCCAGACTTCGTTAAACGAAACTTTGCAGGCCTTCGCGAACCGCTTGGCGGATTTGCGGGCGTTAAAATTCAAAAGAACGTTTCCAAGGTCAAAAATGACGGCTTTGATTTCGGGTTTGGCTTCAGTTTTCTTCATACAATCCTCAAAAGGTTAATCTGTTCTTCATCCGCCTGAGCGGAAATCGTAAAAGTTCCGGTTTCTCCCCCGCCCTCGCGCTGAATTTCACACTCGGCGGGAAAAGGTTTCTGAGCATAGCGGAGCATAAGCTTTCCCGCAAGATCGAAATTTTCCCCGCTCCCTTCGCCGATTAAAAGCGCGTGAGGGCCCCCAAAATTCAGGCAGGTCAGCAGAAAGGTTTTTTCAGGGTGAAGCATTTCCAGGTAGGCGTTCTGGTTTTCGTTGCGGGCAATCACCAGTTTGGTTTTTTCATCCAGCCGGAAATGACGGCCCATCTTCAAAATTTCAAACTCCCACCGGCTGTAATCCGGGTGATGCTCAAAAACGTCGCGGACTTTTTTGGCGAAGTCAGGAGAAGTCAGCGCGCACCCGGCTGAAGGCGAGGGAGGCTCTTCAATGCCGTATTTGCGGGCCATTTCAAAAAGAAATTTCCTCGAACGGCCCTGAACCGCGAAAAGTTTTTCACGGTCGACCCATCCTTTTTCTTCAGCTTCCGTCGGCTTCAGGCGCTGAGCCGAAAGGGGTCTCAGGATTTTTCCTTCAAGTCCGCATTCCGCTTCGATCCGTTCAAAATCCCTTTTCTTCTGCGACATGGGCCGTTGATCCAGGACTTCGCCGGAGATCAAAAAATCCGCTCCGGTCTGTTCCATGAATTTCTTGCCCAGCTTGAACATGTAGCTCCGGCAGTCCACGCACGGATTCACACCGCGCCCGTAGCCGTATTTGGGCTTTTCCACCATTTCAAGGTAGTCATCCCCAACTTTCAAAAGGGTACACGGCACGCCGAGCAGATGCGCTGCCTGGCGCGCGTCATCTTTACAGCAGCCGAACATGGTTTGAAAATGAACGGCTTCAATCGCCACCCCCTGCTGTTTGATCATGGCGATCGCAAGCATGGAATCCACGCCTCCGGAAAGAAGCGCAACGGCTTTGGGCATTAAAACATCCCCATTTTCAGCGTCAGGCATTTGGCCGCTCCGCCGGATTTCATGAATTCTGAAAAATCCAGAGCGTGCACTTTGAACCCGCGGGTTTCAAGCTGTTTCGTGGTTTCAGGACAGCCTTCAGGAAGGATGACATCTTCGCCCAGCACCATGGCGTTACAGGCGAAATTTAAAGCTTCTTTTTCGGAAACTTTGATCAGATCGGGAATATTTTCATGCAAAACAAGCTGAGCGTAAGTTTCAAAAGCGGGCAGAAATGCCAGCGCGCAAGTGTCGCTGACCGGAGCGAAACAGGTGTCGAGATGATAGAAACGCTTATCGGCCAGTTCCAGAGCGTAATAGGTTTTCATCAAAATACCGGAAACCTGATCATGCGCCTCAACATCCGAACGAAAATGAAACCCGGTGTAAAGCTCGTCATTCATAAAAAGCGCGTCGCCTTCGCCTTCAAATGAAAACGGCCGGTCAACCACGCGCACGGTGTAGCCCATTTTACGGAACCAGTCTTCGTAATAGGGTTCTTCGCCCCGGCGCTGTTTGTGACGAAAATTACTGCGGATAAAAAACCGTTTGCGGACCAAACCCGCGTTCGCCGTGAAAACCATATCCGGCAAGCCTTCCACGGGGGGCAGAAGCACTACGTGCGCTTTTAATTTGGAGGTCAGAAGATCGTAATAGGCCTGCCACTGCGCCAGCGCCTTTTTTTTGTCCGCCTGACGTTTGACGCTCATCCACGGATTGATTTCGTAGGAGATTTCAAAATACTCCGGGGGGCACATCAAAATCGGAAAACTCATTCGTAGCCTAAATCCCTGAGCGCGCTGTTGTCGCTCTTCCAATCGCGGATGACCTTCACCCAGATTTCGAGAAAAATTTTACGGCCGAGGGATTTTTCAAGATCCTCGCGCGCAGCGGTACCGATCCGCTTCAGCATATCCCCGCGCTTCCCGATCACAATCGCTTTCTGAGAATCTTTTTCCACCACAATCGTGACTTGAATATGAAGCAGACGTTCGCTTTTTTCCTTGAAAGAATCCACCACCACGGCCGTCGAGTACGGCACTTCCTGTTCCGTGAAGCGGAACAATTTTTCACGGATAATTTCCGTCACGATAAACCGTTCGTTCTGGTCAGAAAGCTGATCTTCGGGAAAAAACGGATCCTGCTCAGGCAGATGATCAAAGGTCTTCTGAGCGAGAAGGCCGATCTGATCGCCGTGCTTGGCCGAGATTGGAATCATTTCCGTAAACGTGTGCGCGGCCGCATAGTGCTCAAGCACCGGGAGGATTTCAGGTTTGGGAAAGCGGTCTACCTGATTAACCAAAAGGAACACGGGCATCTTCATGCCTTTGATTTTTTGAAGAATTTTTTCTTCGTACGGCTGAGGAGGCATGGGAAGGACCATCCAGTAAACCAAGTCCACGCCCTCCAGGGATTTATCGACTTCCTTGATCATCCAGTTCCCCAACGGGTCACGCGGGTCGTGAAGCCCCGGCGTGTCGACAAACACAATCTGGCCCTGCGGTTTGGTGTAAATCCCGCGCACAGGATTGCGGGTGGTCTGAGGCTTGTTGGAAACCCCCGCGAGTTTTTCCCCCACCATAAAATTCAAAAGCGTGGACTTGCCCACGTTGGGCCTTCCGATAATCGCGACAAAACCTGATTTTTTAGACATTATTTTTTCCTGTCATGGCCAGTACTTCCCGGACCAGTTTTTCAATTCCATCGGCAGCTTCACCGATATTTTGAGCCAGCATATACGCCGGCGTGGTGACGATTTTATTTTTTTGATCCGAAACGATTTCACGCGCCGCGCATTCCTGATGGGTGTGCCCCATTTTCCCGATCGCTTCCGCGGGTTCTTTCTCATGACCGATCGTCAGCGTCATTTTTTCTCCTTCGAAAATCTTGGCCGCGAGCGCGGGCGCGATACAAATAAACCCAAGAGGTTTTCCCGCTTTATGCATTTCCCGCGCAAGTCTGGCTACCTCCGGCTGGGCCTTGCAGTCAGCGCCCTTCACCGCGAAATCGCACAAATTTTTTGCCGCGCCGTACCCGCCGGGAAAAATCAGCGCGTCAAGGTCTGAGGCCTTGACGTTTTTAACATCCTGGATATCCCCGCGCGCGATTCGCGCCGCTTCCACCAGCACATTTCTTTTCTCGCTTGTTTCCTGGCCGGTCAAATGATTGATCACGTGCATCTGAGGTACGTCAGGCGCCATGCAAACCGCCTGGGCACCCGCTTTTGATAACGCGAGAAGGGTTAAAACCGACTCGTAAATTTCAGCTCCGTCCATAACACCGCAACCTGAAAGCATCACTCCGATTTTCATACCGTCTCCGTATTCTCAACCTGAGAAGTTTCTTTTTCCCATGGGGTTTTAATTTCACCGGCAGCGGTTTTAACCGCTTTGGAAACTGTTTCCACGACCTTAACGGCCGGAGTCACCGTCACTCCGCCGACCATTCCCAGTCCGCCTTGAGTAAAGCGCGTCAGAGCCTCCTGAAAAGCCTGCCCTAAGCCCGGGTCATAATTCGGGTCGGAAATATCGCCCTGGACAGGCACATGAAGTTCGATCGCCTTCTGACTTTCCAGAAACTTGACGGAAGCCTGAATGGGCAGTCCCCAGATCAAACCTGCCGCCGTGCGTTTGTATTTTAATTTCAAATCCCGGATAATCAGCCGATTGTCCCACTTTAGCTGACCTTTGTCACACACCGCGTGAGCCTCGAGATCGTAATCCCCTTTAATTACCTTAACCGGCAAACCGGTCCAAAAATGCGGGTACTCCGACATAGACCCATTATAAATTTCCCCTGTCAGATCAAAACTGACCGTCGTGGAAGCGAAATTCGCCATCCCTTTGGCCCACACCGGCACTGGGTTCTCAAGCCCGATTAAACCACGGGCGCTGACCGGCTGAATTAATTTCCCCGGGTCTTCCGTCGGCCACTCAAAATCATCGAGCTCGCCGTACAGATTCTGAAAAACATACCGTTTGCAAAGTTCGTGGTCTTTTTCGTAATAGCTTTCATAAATAAAAACGACGTCATCCAGCACCTGGCGCTTGAGAGAAATTTTCCAACCGCTTCCGCCGTCTTCCTCTTCCGTTTTTTCATTTTCATCTTCGGGGTCAACGTAATTGATCCAGGTCCGGATATTGGTAATTTCATATCCGTCGGGACGGATATTTTTTTCAATCAGAAAATAGCCGTCATGAAGCGTCAGCTGGCTGATTTTGATTTCTTTGCGCAATAACGCTAAAAAATCCATGTCGAATTCCAACCGGCCTTTCAAATGCGGGCGCCGGCTGAATTCGGGCTGATTCATGATCAAAACTTCCCGCGTGGAAACATGCCCGGTAAGCACGTCGACCCGGAGATTCTCGATCGAAACTTCCATCCCCATTAATTTCGTCAGGGTTCCTTCAAGAACCGGCTCCAGCACAAGGCCGGTCAGACCCGCGCGCGCGTAAATCAAAAGCGCCAGAACCAGTAAAAAAAGAAAGCGGGCGCGAAAATGAAAATTCATGCTCACCGGTAAGCCGCCGCCTTCCTGACAAAAGTTTCAATTTCTTCAAAGCTGTTGTAAAAATGAGGGGCGATCCGCATGCGTCCTCCGCGCACTGAAACGTAGATTTTATCCGCCAAAAGCTTCTTCCAGAGTTTCTCAGGATGAGGCGCGTTAAAAATTAAAATTCCGGAACGGTGTTCCCTCGCTCTGGGACTGATTACTTCAAAACCCGCTTTTTCGAGTTTCTCAATCGCGAAATCCGTCAACTCAAGAATCCTGTTTCCGACTCTCTCCATCCCGATCGAATTAAAATAATCGAACGCGGCTCCCATGGCGAAAATCGCGGGAAAATCCGGAGAACCGCATTCATAGCGCGAAGCCTCAGGCTTCAGGTCCAACGCGCGGTTGTCCATCGCTTCCGGATTCTTAACGCTTCGCCAGCCCACGGAAAGCGGTTTCAGCTTCCGGTTTTTCAGCCATTTCTTGCGGACATACAGAATACCGCCGCCGTAGCCTGCCAGAAACCATTTAAAACTGTTAGCGGTCAGAAAATCCGCTTTCCATTTCTGCACATCAATCGGAAACGCGCCAAAACCCTGAGTCGCGTTCACGACAAGATAACGCCCGCTTTTTATTTCGCCGAGCCCTTTCATATCCTGCCTAAATCCGGTGCCGTACTGAATAAAACTGCTGACGATCGTCCGCACATCCGGCTTCAAAAGTTTTTTCATTTTCGCGAGCGGAAGCGTGCCGTCTTTTTCAGGTTTCTGCCAGACCATTTTTGATTTTCGCCAGAGCCAGGGCAAAGTCGAAGCCGGAAATTCCGAAGTATCGCTCAGCACTTTCCCCTTGCCGGCCAGCAGGTCCGCGGCCAGATTCATCGCGTGCGAAGTATTGGGAACAAACGCGATTTCAGACGGATCCGCGTTAATGAATTTCGCGGCCTTGGCGCGAACCTCTTCACGCCTGCGCATCCAGCGGGGCCAGGCAAAATCAGCTTCGAGGTGGTGTTCCCGGTAGTACTCGGAAGTTTTCTCGTAGATAGGGCGCGGAATCGGACCGCCGGAGGCATGGTCCAGATAAATCGTGTTTTGAGTCAGAGGGAAATCAGAACGTACCTGCGCCCAGAAAGAGGGCATGCAAAGTCCTAGTAGCGCGGAGTGGCGGGGTCGACCTTAATCGCCCACTCGTCAATGCCGCCCGCGACGTTTTTCAGCTTTTTGAAACCCTTGGTCTGGAGAAACTCCAGGGCCCTGCGGCTGCGCCCGCCGTGATGACAGTGAGCCACGATCTCTTTATCTTTAAAGGCTTCCAGCTCCGGCAGGTGCTTTTCAAGCTGACCCAGCGGAATCAGTTTAGCGTTTTTGATCTTGGCAATCTGGTATTCAAACGGCTCACGGACATCAATGAAAACAAAGTCTTCTTTGGCATCAAGCTTTTCTTTCAGATCAATCACGGAAATTTCCTGAACGGCGCTCTGCTTGACCGCGCCGCGGTTCAGACCGCAGAACACTTCATAATCAATCAGCTTGGTGACCGTGGGATTGGTTCCGCAAACCGGACAGCTCGGGTCTTTGCGGATTTTAAGTTCCCGGAAAGTCATTTGAAGCGCGTCATAAACCATGAGACGGCCGACCAGCGTGCGCCCCACACCCGTTAAAATTTTGATGGCCTCAGTCGCCTGAATCGTTCCGATCACACCCGGCAGGACACCCAGCACTCCGCCTTCAGCGCAGCTCGGAACCATGCCCGGAGGGGGCGGTTCAGGATAAAGACAGCGGTAGCAAGGTCCATCAGGAGGATTGAAAACCGTCGCCAGGCCGTCAAAGCGGTAAATCGAACCGTAAATATTCGGTTTCTTCAGAAACACGCAAGCATCGTTAGTCAGATAGCGGGTTGGGAAATTGTCCGTGCCGTCGATGACCACATCATAATCTTTCAGAATATCCAGCGCGTTTTCAGAATTCAGCCGGATTTTATATTTGATAACTTTCGTATCCGGATTCATGGCCTTGATGCGTTTCTCGGCGGAATCCAGCTTGGGTTTTCCAATTTCATCCTGAGCGTGGATAATCTGACGCTGAAGATTGGAAAGATCGACATTGTCGAAATCCACCATGCCCAGCGTGCCCACGCCGGCCGCGGCCAGATAAAGACCCAAAGGAGAGCCCAGCCCACCGGCGCCGATTAAAAGCACCTTGGACTGCAAAAGTTTCTTCTGCCCTTCCTCCCCGATTTCAGGAAGAATGAAGTGCCGGCTGTACCGAGTTAACTGTTCGGGTGTTAAATTCATAGCTTTTTAAAAATCTCCATGCTCAAATAAAATATCAAAGTTTCTTGAAAATTTCTTCGCGGCTGTACATCTCACGCATCTGAAACGATTCCTGAATCCGCAAAAGCGGATTGTTTGAAGCTTCCATATTCTCTAGAATCTGAGCGGTTGTTTTAGCGCCGGGAATCACCGACGAAACCGCGTCAAAATCCAGAACATACTCAAGCGCCGCGCGGGTCAGAGATAAACGCTCGGTCACCATAATTTTCCGGAGCATTTCGACTTTCTTTAATTCCAGCTCCAGTTTTTCAGCCGTCCACCGGTTCCGGTGGTCCGTCTTCACGAACTTATGCCCCGGCTTGTACTTGCCGGTTAAAAGCCCGTTGGCCAGAGGTTCCCGCGCCAAAATTCCGACTTTCTTGGCCTTGGCTTCTTCAAAAACTTTTTCCGCCATGCGCTGATCAAGCAGGTTGAATACCAGCTGAAGCACATCGACCCGGGGGTCTTCCATCGCGGCGAACGCGTCATCTTCGGTATGAACCGAAATTCCGATAAACCGGATCTTGCCTTCTTTTTTCAGCTTTTCCAGTTCGCTGACCGCTTCCCCGACTTTAATTTTTTCAATCGAAGGATTGTGAAGCTGGTGTAGATCAATGACGTCCAGCTTCAAACGTTTCAAGCTTTCTTCAACCGCGAACCGGATATACTCCGGATCAAAATTCTTTTTGCTTCCGCCGTGATAAAAATCCCACCCGGCCTTGGAAGCGACGATAAATTTATCGCGGGGTTTATTTTTGAAAAAACCGGCAAGAAGTTCTTCGCTGTGCCCGTCGCCGTAGGTGTCGGCCGTATCGAAAAAATTGATGCCGCCTTCCCAACCGGCTTCAAGCGCCTTGAGAGACTCTTGATCATCGGTAGGGCCGTAGCCGACGCCTCCGATAGCCCAGCATCCGAACCCGACTTCAGAAACCTTCAGTCCGGTCCGGCCGAGCGGGCGGTATTTCATTTTTTCGGGTTAAACCCCGACGGCTGCTTTTTTAGAGCAGTCAGAAGCTTTGGGCTCACTGCCGTAAACCGTCCACCAGGGCTTGGCGCTGTTTTTAAGCACCGCGTTCAGAGCCGTGATGTTCTTAACGCCCTGATCCTGCATCCAGGCTTCAAACGCTTTTGCGCCCTGCTTGGCGTAAACGGGAATGCCGTTCTTCCAGGTCGCGCGGCCGCAAAGCACGCCGTTGTAGTTGACGCCGGATTCAGCGGCAAGCTCAAGAGATTCGCGGAATTCATCATCACCTACACCCGCGCTCAAATAAATGAAGGGCAGGGTGGTTTTGGCGGTACGCTTGAAATGCTGTTTCGCTTCTTCGCGCGTATAAGCCGTGCCTTTGTTCACGAAAGACTTGGTGCCTTCCACGAACTTCATATTGATCGGCATTTCAACTTTCAGCACGTCAACTTGATACTGGGGCTTGGCGAATTCTTCCATGGAAAGCGCGACAATTTCCGGCTTTCTCTTGGCGTATTCAACGGAATCCACGTCTCCGCCCTTCGGGTCATAGCTGACGAATTCGAAGA
>CAYLPP010000002.1:0-115381 GCA_964385615.1 uncultured bacterium
TTGGCACCTCGATGTCGGCTCATCACATCCTGGGGCTGGAGAAGGTCCCAAGGGTCCGGCTGTTCGCCGGTTAAAGTGGTACGTGAGCTGGGTTCAGAACGTCGTGAGACAGTTCGGTCCCTATCTGTTGTGGGCGCAGGAAATTTGAGGAGAGCTCTTTCTAGTACGAGAGGACCGAAAGAGACGGACCGCTTGTGTATCTGCTGTTCCGCCAGGAGCAGTGCAGAGTATCGAAGTCCGGAATGGATAAGCGCTGAAAGCATCTAAGCGCCAAGCCGACTCCAAGATAAGATTTCCCAACCAGGCTTTGGTTTAGAAGACCCCTCGAAGACTACGAGGTTGATAGGCAGGGAGTGTAAGGGCTGTAAGGCCTTCAGCTGACCTGTACTAATCGGTCGTTTGGCTTGACATTAATATACAATTTGCCGGGCTTAATTCAGTTGTCAGAGTTTCATCTCTGATCTTTAAAAAAATTTAGGCTGTGATTTTTTTGGAACGAAAAATCACTAGCGACAAGTTCTCGGTGGTCATAGGAGAGGGGTCACACCCGTTCCCATTCCGAATACGGAAGTTAAGCCCTCTACCGGCGATGGTACTAACGGAGCAGTTCGTTGGGAGAGTAGCAAGCTGCCGGGTTTTATCTAAAAAACCCCGCGTTGAGTTTAAACTCAATGCGGGGTTTTTGCTTTTATGCTTTCCTCTGATTCCGCTACAATACTTTCATGATTGAGAAAGATGTTTGTATCGTAGGCGGCGGGCCGGCTGGAATGCTGTTAGGACTTTTGCTGGCGCGGGCTGGAATTAGAGTTTTGGTTCTTGAACAGCATAAGGATTTTGCGCGGGAATATCGCGGTGAAGTGCTTATGCCGCGTTTTACGGACCTCTTTCATAAACTCTCACTATTTCATCTCATTGAAAAAAACGCTCACCTTAAGCTGGATGCCGCTGAACTTTTTTATCGGGAAAAAAAACTCGGGGAAATTTCTTTTTCAAAAGTTGTGCCCGAGGTTCCCTTTGCTCTCTGGATGCCTCAGCCGGTCCTCCTTCAGGCGCTTTATGATGAGACCCTTCAGCATCCTTCATTCGAAATGTGGTTTGATGCCTCAGCTCGGTCTTTGATTCAGCTCAAATCAAGAACAGCCGGGCTTTATGTTAAACGCGGGAAAGACGAGATCGAAGTTCAGGCTAAACTTACCGTTGGTACGGACGGGCGCTTTTCAACCCTCCGCCGCGCGGGACATTTTAAAACAGCCTATCGTGAGCATCAGTTCGACGTTGTTTGGTTTACGATTCCAAAACCCACAGGTTATGAAAACCATTTTCGTTTTTCCCTTGGTAAAAATCGAAATTTACTGATTCTTCCCAAATATCCCGACTCGATCCAGTGCGGATTAATTGTCAAGCCAGGTGAATTCTCGAATTATCGTAAGTCCGGTATTGAATCGATCCGCCAAGTTTTACTGGAGTGCCATTCTCTTGTGCATGAATTCGCGCGCAATCTCAAAGATTTCAGCGAATTTAACGTTTTGCAGGCTGAGCTGGATTTGATTGAAAATTGGGAACGGGATGGGCTTTTGTTGGTTGGGGATTCAGCCCACACCATGTCTCCGGTCGGCGCTGTCGGAGTTTCGATCGCCGTGGAAACGGCCGCGATTGCGGCCGGTGTTATTTACAGGGCTGTGGAGAACAATGATTTTTCAGCTCAAAGATTAGGACAAGTTCAGAAAATTAGAGAGCCTGAGGTTCGCGCTATTCATCAAATTCAAAAAGCTTTTTCTGGAACATTGTTGACCCGGAATTTTCTAACAAGGGCTCTTTTACCGCTGATTCTTCCAGGTATGTTGAAAATACCGTTCGCCAGCCGCTTTCAGCGCCGACTGGCTTTTTTGCGTGAGCCCCTGCCTCTGGATCCTGTTTTGCTCTCTCAATAAAACCTTGGGTTCTTTGCCCTTAGAGCCGATATAAAAAATCGAAGCAATTTATAGCGGGCGCTCTATACAAAATTGAGCAGTGAACAATTTGTTAACCCCGCGAAGCTTAAAGAGCGTCTAATACTCAAGGCCTTGAAAAGCCAATTTATCCAAGAGGTGAAAGTATGTTTTCTTTTATTTTTTCCATGTTTTTAGGAACCGTTCTGTTAAGTGCCGGGGATCCCTCCAGCGCGCCGACTCCGGCGGAACAAACGGCTGAAACCGCTTCCGCTGAGCCCTCAGGCGTCGCGACGGTGGTGGAGATTAAGGGCACCGTTAAAGCGGTTTCTAAGGATACGGGCGAAACTCGAACCCTCCAGCAAGGCGATGCGATTTATCTTAATGAAACCATTAGCGCGGAATCCGGCGCTTCTCTGCAGATGGAGGTCGCGGATGAAAGTCTTTTTACCATTTCAGAAAACACAACGATCCGTATGGATTTGTTTGATTTAGACGAAAGCAATAAAGACGGGCACCTGGCGGCGAGTGTGACGAAAGGCGTTTTCCGCTTTGTGTCAGGAAAAGTCGCGAAAGTGAAACCTGAAAATGTGAATATTGATGTTCCGTCGGGAACGATTGGAATTCGAGGTACAGTCGTGCTTGGAGAAATTGAAGGCGAAAAATGTCTGGTTTCTCTAGAAGCTGAAGATGGAGATAAAGTTCAGCACCGTATTGTGTTCAGCGGTATGGTGGACGGACAAAAGCGAGAAGTTGAAATCACGAAACCCGGCTTTGCCACGGTGATTGAAAAACGAGGGATGGCTCCCAAGCCGGTTTTTGAACTTCCTCAAGAAAATAGAGCGCGCTTTCAGGCGCAGCTTCCGCCGCCTCGATATTTACCGCGAAACGCTGAAGGACGGCCTATGATGAACGCGAATGTCCGGGATCCTGAAAAATTTCCAAGTCCGATGAACCGGGATGCGGAACGCCGGAAAAATCCGGGCGGACCGAATCCTCCAAACGGACCCGGTAACGGTCCTGGTTTCAGGCAAGGTTCGGGGGAAAATGGGGCTCAGTCCGGAGGTCAGCCAAGGCTGAATAATCAGGGGAAAGACCGAGCTTTCGATCAAGGCCGGCCGGTATTTGATCAGAAACCCGGGAAAATGATTCCGGCTCAAGGGGAGAATCGCCGTCAACAAGGCCAGCCTGAAAATTTTCGTCAGAATCAGCCTCAGCAAAAGCCCGGTTTTTTCGGCCGGCTGATGGGACAAAATAAAGAACCGCAGGGAAATCAGCGAAACTTGACGCCTCCTGCCGGAGGTAATTCTCAGAATCGGCCTCCGAAAAATCCGCCACCGGCCAATAAGCGGTAAATCCGGCCAGCTATTTTTTGCGGTTTTTATAGAGGATTTTACAGTCTCTGCCTAGTCCGGCTGATTGGATCAGGACTCCTAGCCCCAGGATCGCGTAACCGGTTTGCCAGTGAACTAGAGGCAGCCGCCAGTCCGTGAACCAGAGCAGGATTCCCCCTAAAATAATCAGTAGAAATCCGCCTTTAGTTTCCCAGCACATACATCCGGTCAGCCATTTTAGAAGGGGAATGGGCCGGAATTCCTCATGATTTTCAGATGTCATAAGCTAAGCATACACGACAAAACGGCACGAAAGAAATAAGCTGGAATTGCCGTTGCTATTAACTGAGCGGTATATCCGCCGGGAGGCCGTTATTCATGGAAAATAAATTTGAGAAAAAACATGATTCGCTTTCGGATATTCAAAAACATCAAATCCACCAGCTTTCCAGAGTGATGACGGTTTTTGGTCTTTTGGTTCTGGGGGCAAGCCTGATCGGTATCCCATTTCCTTTTTCCCGGGTTTTATGGATTCGGTCTCTTCTGGGGGTTTCGGGTCTTATTAACAGCGGATTATTTGTTCTAATCGCGAAAAGAATAAGAAAATTTTCCCTTCCGGCGGTTTTTGCGGGGTTGGGAGTTCTCCTTTACGAACAAGTTTTAGTCTGGACGGCTTTTATTACCGTTACCTCAAAAAGTCCGGCCCAATGGCAGGACTGGGCCTGTCTTTTATCTTCCATTGGAGCCGTTCTCTTTTTGCTTTTTTTTATATTTCCGGTGATTAATCCGCTTTGTAATTACATTAAAGCGACACCGCGAAAGCTTTATATGAATCAGCATATTCTGATTTCAGAGAAAAAGTGGCAGCTTCAAACCGAAACGCTTGTTATGAATCTGATCTTATATTCCGGGCTTTTTATCGCGGCCTGGCAGTCGACATTGCGCGTTCCTCTGGAGTTTCATTACGCGGCCTTTAAAGTTTTAAGTGAAGCGGTTTGCGTGTTATCATTACTAGGAATCGCGCAGGAGGTTATTTTTTTTCTTGAAGAGATGCAGTCCAAGCTGCTTTGCATGCTTAAAATCTGCACTCACTTGCTGGCGACAACGGCGTTTTTTTACCTGTTATTGCACCAGATGCCGTTTGAACAATTTATAGTCCGGACTTAGTAGAAAGGCAGCTCGATTGTGACTAGATTTTTAGTTTACCTTTTTGTTTTTGGATCTGTTCTGTATTTTCTTTCTCTTTGGGGCCGCCGGAGAATAGGAGCGGAGACCCCGCCCGCCCGGCCTGGAAGGTGGTTCCGGCCCAAGAGAGATCCCTCTGAAATTTGGATTCAAGTCTATGAGACGGCTTCCATGGAAGAAGGGCGGATGCTTCAAGCCCGGCTTCAGGAAGAAGAGGTCGAGTGTGTTCTTTATGAACAAGGGAAAAAGGACATCCACGGCAATTCTTTGAAGGGGATTGGGGTAGCCGTTCCTAAGACGTCTGCTCCCCATGCTCAGCGCGTAATTAGCCGGATGCCCGCTTGAGGGGTTTTTGAGTTATCAAAAAGGTGTCGAAAATGAAACCGGTAATTGGTAGACTGCGTCATGCCTATACAGAAACAGCTTTCAGTTTTCCTGCCTAACCGCCCTGGCGTTTTAGCCAAGGCCTGCGGTATTCTTTCGGAAAATGGCATCAATATTATGGCTTTGGCAGTTCATGATACGGTGGATAATGCCGTAGTCCGTTTTCTTGTGGATCATCCCACTAAAGCGCTTTTACTTTTGGAGCAGGAAGATTTGTATGTGCTTGAGCAGGAAGTGGTTGTTCTTGAAATTGAAAATACAGCCGGCGAATTAACGCGTATTTGCCAGGTGCTTGCTCAGGCGGATATTAATATTGCTTATGCTTATTGCACGGCGATTAAACAGCAGGAATCCGGATGCATCGTTTTAAAAACAGATAATCCGGAACGGACTCTGGATATTTTGACGAAGTAATTTAAAAATTTCTGATACGGACATAAAAAAACGGGGATCCGAAAGGATCCCCGTTTTTGTTTTTCAGAATCAATTACCGTTTGGGTCCGCCGCCTTGATGACCGCCATTACCCCCATGATGCTGGGGGCCCGCGCCAGGTCCGCCTTTGGCTCCCGGAGGATTACCGCCAAAGCCGCCTCCGCGGTTCGGGCTGGCTCCTGGTCCGCCTTGAGGTCCAGGCCGATTCTCCCAATTGGTTCCTGCTCCGCCGCGGGGGCCCGGGGGATTATTGTCACGGTCTCTGCGAAAACCGCGGTCCGGTCCCGCACCCGGCCCACCTTGAGGGCCTGGCTTATTTTCCCAGTTGGTACCCGGCCCGCCTTTAGGTCCCGGAGGGTTGTTATCCCGGTCACCGCGTTTCATATCACGCGCCTTATTCCATTCACGGCGGTCTACTTTTCCATCATCATTGCGATCCATCCGCTCTGAAGCGTTCGGATGATTCTCAAGGAATTTTTCCCGGCGTTCTTCCCGTTTTTCCTTGCGCCCCTGCTGAAATTCCTTTCTATCTACCGTGCCGTCGCCGTTTGAATCGAGTTTTTCCTGAGCGTTCGGATGATTTTCCAGGAATTTTTCTCGGCGGTCTTCACGGGCTTCTTTGCGCTTTTCGTTGAATTCCTTACGGCCTTGCCCGAATTCCGCTTTATCTACAATGCCGTCACCGTTCGCATCCAGCTTCGCCTTCAGCTCAGGATGATTTCCGAGAAACTTATCCGCTTTTTCTTTTCGGCCCATACGCTGCCCGGTTTCTGAAGTTTCAGCCTCGGATGTGCCGGTACCCGCTTCTTCCGCGTGAAGGACGGGTGAAACCCCAATGACCATCAACATTGCGGTCAGCCCCGCGATTCCCTGAATCATTTTTGAAAAATCTCTCAGTTTATTCATGTTGGACTACCTCCTTTAAACACCCTATTAGACGCGCAAGCATCCGAAAGGTTTAATTTGAATATAACCCTATTATTTTCAATATGTTACATATTTAAAGCTGTGGGCAAAATCTAAGAAACACCGAACCTCGCGGGGTGCTCAGCTTTTCAGGCCCGCGGTACTGTGCCGTCTATTTACCTGTTGAATGGCAGACGATACTGGTTGGTGCAGGTTTTTTTTGTTATGCTTCATCCCATGAAAATTGTGTCATGGAATGTTAACGGCATTCGGGCCGCGCAAAAGAAGGGTTTTTTAGATTGGCTTGAAAAAGAATCTCCCGATATTTTGTGCGTTCAGGAGACCAAAGCTCATCCCAGTCAGCTGGATGCCTTTCTCTTGACCCCTCCCGGTTATCAGGTTTATTGGAATTCCGCGGAAAAGAAAGGTTACAGCGGGGTAGCTACGTTTACCCGGAAAAAACCTTTGGAAGTCCGCCCGGGGTACGGGCACCCCGGCTTTGACGGTGAGGGACGGGTGCTGATCACTGAATTTCCTGACTTTTTCTTGTTGAATATTTACTTTCCAAACGGCGGCCGCAGCCCTGAGCGATTACAGTTTAAAATGGATTTTTATGCGGAAACCATGAAGTTTGTCCGAAAACTTAAAGCGAAGGGCAAACCGGTGATTGTGTCCGGAGATTATAATACGGCGCATAAGCCGATTGATCTCGCACGGCCGGACGCGAATGCCGATGTTTCGGGTTTTTTGCCGCAGGAGCGGGCCTGGCTCGATCAGTGGATTGAAGACGGCCAAGTGGATATTTTTAGGAAATTCAGCCAGGAACCTGAACAGTACACTTGGTGGGACATGAAGACTTTTGCCCGCAAAAGAAATATCGGCTGGCGGATCGATTACCACTTTGTGACTGATAATCTGGTTTCGGCCGTGAAAAACGCAACGATTCATCCGGATATTCTGGGTTCGGATCATTGCCCGGTAGGATTAGAACTTAAACTTTAAGCAGATCGAAGCGTGATGTTTCGATATGGATTGGGAGAGCACAATGGGATCGATCTCAAAGCAGATTTTTTTTAAAGTGCCGGTGGAAAAAGTTTGGGGAATTTGGACGGATGTTGAAAAGACGCCTGAGTGGGTTGAGGGCGTTCAGCAAAGCAAAATCATCAGCGATGTGCGTGAAGGAAAAGGTTTGGAATGGCAGGAAAAGTGTCTTTTCGGCAAGCAGGTTATTCAAATGGACCATGAAGTCAAACAGTGGGAACCTCTCAAAAAAACTTTTTACCGCACAGGCCTGCCAATGGGCGGTTCTATGGAAACCACCGCGGAATTTAAAGCGATTCCTGAAGGAACTGAAGTAAATCTTTTGGTTGAATGGGATTTAGGCATGGTCGGCATGATGATCGGCGAAGATAAGCTTCAGCACATGATGGACAAAGCTTTTACGCTGACTTCAGAGAAGTGGAAAATTAAAGCCGAGAGCTGAAAATTTCGCGGGTAGTTTCAGGCCGCTTTTTCCAGAATTCCCTGAGCTGTAAAAATTTCCGTCAGGAAACCTTCGATTTTTTCCAGAAATTCGGGAGTGATGGTTCCGGAAATTTTGTTTTCCAGAAGCAGTCTCGCGGTCATCAAAGACGCCGGCAAAGGAGGGAGAACCAGCAGGGTTTTATCTCCATCCGCGTAAGACCCGTCAATCAATGCCGCGGAAGTTTCTTTACCATTTCTTCTTAAGCGCGCGATTTCTTCAGGGCCCAGCACGTTACTCTCAGGCATTTTAATCCTCAACGGCTGTTTCCGTATCCCGATAAAAGGTTCGACCAGAAAATTTTCAGAGTCTTGAAACTCTCCAAGCGTTAACAGACGGTCTGGAATGATGTAGTTCTTCCAGTAAGTCCATCCAGCCTCCGATTGCAAAAGTTTCCGCAGCGTCGACGTTCGAATTCCCACCGTTACCGGAATTTTGGTTTGCTTGGTTTCATCCAGCCATTTTTCAACTTGCGCTTTCTGTTCCTCCTCGGGCAGGGCCATGAAATCTTTAATGCTGAGAGCTTCTGCTGTTACGGCGCCCGCTTTTTCGTTTTGCTTTTTGCCGGTCATCCATTCCAGAATCGTTTTCTCGCCCTCTTTTACATTTCGAGTTTGCTCCACGGTTTTAACACCCTCTTCAAAAGCCTTTTTGTCAAAAATTCCGCGCAGAAAAAACGCGAAAGGCGCCAGCGTTTGAGTTTGAGGATTAACCGGAAAAAGCGTTTCTGACATACGCTGTGAGTAAAGTTTTTCATCGGGCGGAGCGGCGTCTTCTCCCAGCGAGGGTGTAATAATCAAGTAAGAAATACCTTCCTTCTCGAGCCGGGTGGTTATGCCTTCTGTGTGGAATCCTCCGGCGACAACGGCGATATTCCCAGCCAAAAGCGGTTGGGAAACAATATTCTTAAAGAAAACAGCATCACGATTGCGGGCAAACTTATAAAAAAGACTGCTTTGATTAAAAAACTCTTCGAGCCCCGCGGTTTTCACATCGGCCCGAAGTAAATCAATCTGCTCTGAGGCGTTTTTGATATCCGCGGGCGCCGCATGGAGTAGCATCATTTTTTTAGCCAGCAAAAACCGCTCGCTTCGGGCATTCAGCTTTTTTTCTTCCGGATCCTGAAATTCCTTGTCTTTAAACCGCTGAAGGGTGGTTTCGATCTGGTTAAAAAAAGCATGGTGAGAAATGGCGTCCTGAAGAGTGAGCATTTCTCTAAATTTGAGTGTTTCGGGGTATCGGGCCAGCTGGCTTTCAGCGATTTGCCCGCTTCGAAGAATTTCCTCAAAACTCAGGCGGGGGTCCGGCGCGAACTTCATTAATCTTTGGGCTTCCGATTCCAGCTTTTCACTATTCACAGAAGCCTGCGCTTTGAGCAATTCCGAAAAAAGCGTGATTTGATCGAGGTCCGTCAGATCCACCCCCGCTTTTTGCGCGGACTGAATAAGGAAAGGAAGAAATTCACCGTTGTCCCGGCCTTCAGTGAAGGCGGTCAGTTTTTGATCGAAGGTCAGTTTTTCAGGCGGATAAGTCTGGTTTTTAAGATCATTGATCTCTTTTTCCCAAAGCGCGATTTTTTCCGCGGCCGCCGCCCTGTTTTGTTCATGCGCTAGAAAAGCCGAGCGGTTTTGAAGGTAGAGTTTTTTGTTTTCCATGCCGACTAATTTGAGCGGTTCAGGAGAGAAGATTCCCGAATAAGCCGTGCCGGTCAAGTAGGCGTCTTCAAGCAAGGTTCTGGCTAACTGCTGTTTTGCTCTGGAATTGGGGAGATGGTTGCTTTTAAGGAGTTTTGTTTTTGACCATCCGCCTTCCAGCGCGAAAGTTTCGATACCGTAAAGCTGGTTGAGATGGTCAGTCAGTGCCGCGATATTTTCCTGAGCGGTCAGGTGCGCGTGAATATCCTGAATTAAAATAATCCACCGGTCGCTTGTTCCGGCGAAACGGCCTTCTATTTTCCCCAAAGACTTAGGCACGGCCAAATCCGGGACTCTCATTAAAGGCTCGGCTGTCAGGACGGGGGTCCAAAGCCGGGGAAGAGCCGCGCCCGCGGTTATAAAGCAGGCTAAAATTAGTAGAGAAACCCATTTTCCGCGCATGGGCCGAATTATAACACCCCATTGACCTGAAGGTAAACTTTGCCTATGATGGGTGCCCTTATGCCTACTTCTGCAGCGGTTCAAACGATTCGTTTCGGCCACAGCCCTGATCCTGACGACGCGTTCATGTTCTACGCGATCGCCAAGAATAAAATTGATATGCGGGGTTTTGAGATCCGTCACGTGATCGAAGATATTGAAAGCCTGAATCAGCGCGCCCTGAAAGGCGAGCTGGAAGTCACGGCGGTTTCCTGCCACGCTTACGCGTTTTTAAGTGATAAATACCAGGTGATGCGTTCCGGAGCCAGTGTCGGGAATCAATACGGCCCTATGCTTGTTTCTCTTCAGGATAAAGGGACGATTTCTCCTGATGATATCCGCGGTAAAAAAATCGCGATTCCGGGCAAACTGACCACCGCGTTTTTATCCCTTCAGATTTTCGAAAAAGATTTTCAGCCTGTTTTTATTCCTTTCGACCGTATTTTTGACGCAGTGAAAGCGGGGCAGGTGGATTACGGACTTATCATTCACGAAGGCCAGTTGACATATAAAACGGAAGGTTTTTATTGCGCCCTTGATCTGGGTGTTTGGTGGCACGCTAAAACCGGCTGCCCTCTGCCTCTTGGCGTTGATGTGATCCGCCGTGATTTGGGCCAGACGGCGATCCGCAACTTTGCCGCTGTTTTTAAAGACAGCATTCAATACGCGCTGGACCACCGTTCTGAAGCGCTTGATTACGCGCTGGAGTATGGCCGCGGTCTTTCAAAGAATCTGGGTGACCGGTTTGTCGGTATGTATGTCAATGATGACACCGTGGATTTAAGCCGTCAGTCAGAAAAAGGCCTTCGGATGCTTCTCGAAGAAGGCGCGCGTTTGGGGCTGCTTCCGTCAGTGCCCCGCGTTGATTTCGTTTAAACGGTCTTCATGAAGAAATTCCTCATTGTTTTATTCTCTGCCGTCTTAGTTTTTTATCTTTTGCTTGCCGCCGCCGTCCGCCCTCTTGTTTTGAAGGCCGTGGAGCTTGCCATGCGGGAGGATGAAAAACACAAAGTTCAAATTTCTGAACTTAAGTTCCGTAACGCCTACCTCAGCTCTCTGCGCAGCGTAACGGTTTCTGGAATTTCCGTGAAATTCCGTTTCTTATCCGGAGATGAGTTTCTGGAACACCGGGAATTCAATATTTCTCTGAATAAAGCGGTTTTCGCGCTTCGGAATCTGAAACAGCGTAAATTCGGTCTTCAGCTTTCCGGATTGAGCGTAAGAACGGTTGAGGATAATGAAGACCGCAATAAGCTTGAATATGTCGAGGGGCAAAACCTGGAAATTAAATTTGTCCTGGATTTTCTTCATCCGGAAACCATTTCCGAACAGATGAAGAACTGGTCGAAGGGAATGGGTGATCTGCTTTTGAAAGGCAAAACAAACTGGCCGGTCGAATTTTCGGGCGCCACTTATATTTCATTTCATGACAAACCCATTCCCGTCCGGATGTCGGTTCAGAAGCGGGGCGATGAGTACGCGCTGATTATTTACGAAAAAGATATTAAGGATATGGCAGCCAAGATGAACGAACAGATTACGAACGCTGAAATCAATCTGATTACCAAATACCCGCTTCGGGCTCCAGCTCTTTTAAAGCTGAGCGATTATGCTTTTAGAGCCGCGCAGGAAGCCCATCTGAAACAATCCGACGTTTCTGAAAATACTTACCGCCATGTGGTCTGGAGTTACCGGCTGACCCGCCAATATGGAGAGGTTTTTGCCAAGGAAGTCACGGATGCCCATGAGGCAACCGACCTGGAAGGCGACCGGGATATCGATCTTCGAAATAACGCGGTCGGCCGGAGTTATGCCAAGGAGGGGATTCCTGAATCGAGCATTTTGAACCGGCTTTTAACGGATCCAGGCGCCGTTCTTGATGAATCGGAATGGCCCAAAATGAAGTACCGTACCCTGGCTGAACCCCACAAACGCACCGTCCCCGAATCCTGATTTTTAAGGCCTGAATCGGCCTTTTTCCCCGCGGATTTTACTTCTTAAAACGCTTAAATTTCCCTTTTTTCCTATGACATTTTTGAAAGAAAAAAACGATTTGTCTCTTAAAAAGCGAACCGGCCAATGGTAACTTTTAAGTATGGAACTTAAAACCGGCCGGCAAATCAGGCTTTCCGTGGCGGTCTTCGCAACCTGCATTCTTTTCACCTTTGTCTTATGGAATGATTTTTTTAATTCAGGCAAGCCTTTCGACCGTGATGTAGCCGCCAATTTGGTGCTTCTGATGGGCCTGCTGTTTTCGATCGCTTCCGCGCTTTTTGCCTGGTCGCTTGAGACCCGGCAGACTTATCTGGAAAATGAAGTTAAGCGCAAAGGGGAACAGCTTTTTCAAAAGAACCGCGAAACCAAAAATGCTGAAGTGGCTGCCGCCGCCATTTACCAGGCCTGCCATCTCCTTTTTTCCGAAACCCGTGGTGAATCCCCATTGGAAGCTGTGATGGATCTTATGGTGAAAGTTCTTTACGCGGACGAAGGTTCGATTATGCTGATCAATGAAGAAAAACAGCTTTATATCGCGGCCAGCCGGGGAATCCCTGAAGAGATTGCGCAAAATACTTGTTTACGGATCGGCGAGCGGGTCGCGGGAATTGCCGCGCAAAACCGCAGGGAATATCTGATTGTTGACGGACTTGAGAATTATCCGGAATTTCAGGGAATTCAATCTAATCCCCGTATCAGGTCTTCCATGGTTTGCCCGCTAGTCGCGAGGGGAGAGGTTCTGGGCGTTTTAAATCTGAGCCGGACGACAAACAAAGAAAACTATACCGTGGCGGATCTCTTAAGCGCGTCTATTTTTGCCGCTCAGCTGGGTGAAGCGCTGATCAGCAATCAGCTTCACAACCGTCTTCACCAGCGGATGATGCAGCTTGAAACCTTTCAGAAAAGCATTTTTGAGATTCTTCAGAAAGGTCAGCCTCCTCACGGGAGCTGATCGTCGGCCTTGAATCCCGGCTTCAAGTCATATAGATTCTACGCATGAACCAGCCTGTTTCGACCCATCCGCCGCAAACGCATGCCGCGGAGCCTGTGGACATTCGCGAATACGGAGCCCCTAAACAAGGCCAGCCGCAGACGTCCGAAAAGCGTCTTTTTTTTCAACTCCAGGTTTTTACCGGGTGCAGAAATCCCGAAGAAATTTCTCAGGCCTTGCAAAAAACCAGTCTGGAAACCGTGCTCTATCTGGATGTGAATGATCCCCGCGGTATCGGAGTGTTAATCCTGAATGAAGATCCGGCTTCTTTTACCGGGGAGTTCCGCCGTTTACTTTCGTTAGAACCGTTTGCTTCTTTGACGCTCTGCCCCCAAATGACCATGATGGGCCGTACTTATTCTGGCGGGAGAGAACCTGATCTGGAAGACTGGCTTCTTCAAAAACCCAGGCGCAACGCGCTGAATCCGGAAATGAAATGGGCGGTGTGGTATCCGCTTCGCCGTAAACCCGAATTTGAACTTCTGGCTAAAGACGATCAAACTAAAATTCTTTATGAGCACGCCAAGATCGGAATGGCTTACGGCCAGGCTGGATTTGCCCATGATATCCGCCTCGCCTGTCACGGCCTTGATAAAAATGACAATGAATTTGTTCTGGGAATTGTCGGTCCTGAACTTTATCCGCTTTCCCGGCTGGTGCAGGATATGCGTAAAACCCAGCAGACCGGCCGATTCATGCAATCCATGGGTCCTTTCTTTGTCGGAAAAGTACTGTATCAGAGCCCTCTTAAAAACTCACGCTGACCCGCTATGGATTTTAAAAATATCTTTGAAGCTTTTTTAAGTAAGGAAAAAGAACTGAAAGTCATCAGCGTTGCTTCCTGCACCAAAGACGCGAAGCCCAATTCCGCGTCTAAAATGCTGGTTAACATCAAAGCCCCGAATATGCTTTATTTCCTGGATTACAAAGTGACGCAGAGTTACCACAACATTCAGGAAAATCCGCGCATTTCGGTTTCTTTCATGGATGACGCGGCGTTTACCGGCTACCGCCTGACGGGGCCCTGCAAACTGCTTGAAAGCGGTCCTGAATTTGAAGCGGCTTCTAAAAGCTGGGAGAAGCGTTTGATTGCTTATGAAGCAGACCGGATTGTTCAGCGTCTGACAGGCCGTTATTCCACGCGCGAAGGGGAAGGCAGTTTGCCGAGGGATTTCGTCATTGTAAGGCTGGACGCGGATGAAGGTTCCGTGGTTAAGCCCGGCCGGGTTTTCCGCGCGGCTCAGGAACCCGGACCCTTGATGGATGATCAGAGCAGCCTGCCGTCCTGATGAACGTTTCCCGGCAGAAAGCTCATTTGAAAGGCAGAATCTAATGCCCCGTTACTGGCTGATGAAATCAGAGCCCGAAGCCTATTCGATAGACGATTTGGCCCGCGATAAAACGACTTATTGGGATGGAGTGCGTAATTATCAGGCGCGTAATTTCATGCGTGATCACATGAAGCCGGGCGACAAGGTTTTTTTCTATCACTCGAACGCGGAACCGCCCGGAATCGCGGGAATCGCCGAAGTGTCCGGCGCGGGCCGGCCTGATCCGAGCCAATTTGATTCGAAGGATGTTCATTTTGATCCGGCTGTTAAAAAAGAGAAGCCGGTCTGGTTTTGCGTGGATTTGAAGTTTGTGAAAAAATTCCCGGAATTGATCACTCTTGAATCCTTGAAGAAAACGAAAGGTCTGGAGAAAATGCCCCTCCTTCAGCGCGGTCAACGGCTCTCCGTTCAGCCTGTCGGTCCGGAAGAGTGGAAAATCGTGGAGAAAATGGCGGGCGCATGACTTTCGAAAATGAAGAACTTAAATTTCCGGTCCTTTGTTATTACAAGGTGATCGCTGAAGATTTACCCGGCATGGAGTTTTTGATCGAAACTGTTTTGATTGAAAATCACGTTAAGAGTCCGGCGATTAAAGGAAACCGTTCTGCCGGGGGGAAATATATCACCTACAATATCGAGGTTCTGGTCAATTCGCTGGAAAGTATGAACGCGATTGACGCCGCTCTGCGCAACATTATGGGCGTTAAGATGGTTCTCTGATGCCGAATTTCCGTGAAGCCGCGGTCTGTCCGGCAATGGATGTGTTATAGTTCTACTAGCTGTCCTTCGGGATATCCCCAAAGAAAAAAGTGAGATCTTGTGAACCGACCCGATTATAGAGATCGTGACCCCCGGCGTTTTAATCAAAACCGCCCCCAGCATCCGCGTCCCTACCAGGGCCCTGAGCGCCGTCAGTTCCGCCGGCCTGAGCATTCGGGTCCGCGTCAGGAAACCACGGAAGCGGAAAGAAGTTTTCTGGGTAAAGTTTCAATTGATCCCGCTCCGCGCATCCGCCTTGAAACGGGACTGCCGGAGCTGACCATGCGTGCCGTGGATATGCTTTGTCCCATCGGTAAAGGTCAGCGGGGTTTGATTGTGGCACCGCCGACTTGCGGTAAGACCACACTTCTCAAACATTTCTGCAAAGCCATTTCAACGGCTGAGCCCACCATGAAGATTTATTGCCTGCTGATTGATGAGCGCCCCGAAGAGGTCACGGATTTTAAACGGACTTCCGGCGCTGAAGTGCATTGGTCTTCGATCGATCTTCCTTACGAGAATCATGTCCGCGTCGCCAGCGAGCTTATGAAGAAAGCTTATGTGGAAGCGGATGCCGGCCAGGATGTTTTAATTCTGCTGGATTCTCTGACCCGTCTTGCCCGGGTACATAACAGTGAAACAAGGGGACAGGGGCGCACGCTTTCAGGCGGTGTGGACGCGCGCGCGCTTGAAATTCCCCGCCGGATTTTCGGTTCCGCCCGCAAAATTGAAAACGGCGGCTCCATCACGATTCTTGCCACGATTCTGGTGGATACCGGTTCCCGCATGGACGAAGTTATTTTTCAGGAATTCAAAGGCACCGGGAATATGGAAATGATTTTATCCCGCGATATTTCCGGCCGCAGGATTTTTCCGGCCGTGGATATCGGGTTCACCGGCACGCGTAAGGAAGAATTGCTTTTTGAACCGGAAGAATATCAAGGCGTCCGTAAACTCCGCTCCGCGCTGGCCGGCAAAGATAAAGTGATGGCTGCTGATATGCTGGTCAAGCTGATGGAAAAATACCCCACGAATAAAGAGCTTCTCACCGTTTTCTCAAAGTCGTAGAATAAAGCTATGTCTGATTGGCATATGGAGCAGTATTCCGAAGAACAGGGCCCGAACGGCGGGAAAAAGTTCTACCGTTACCGCGGCGGCATTCCTCTGAGCACCAAAATTAAGTTTTGGAGCCTTATCGTGCTCGGTGCGGCGGTGGGAACTGTGTTGTTTTTGTTCTTCGTGACCGTTTTTGTTTATGTTTTTTTGCCGGTTGCCGCTCTGTTGATTCTTTACAGCCTCATTCGCCGGTTCCTTCAAAGGTAACTCTTTCGTCTTTCGCTCAGCCGGGTTATAATGAGCCATCATTTCCGCAATTTAAAAGGAGAAACATCATGATTGAAGTTTATTACGCACCCCCGTCAACCTATGGAAGAAAAGTTCTCGCGGTTCTGGAAGAAAAAGGTCTGGATTATGAAATTAAACCCATGAGCTTTGCTTCTGAAGACCATAAGAAACCCGAATATGAAAAGCTGAATCCTAATGGCGAAATTCCCACGCTTGTGGATGACGGCGCGGTGATTTATGAGTCTACCGCTATCATTGAATACCTGAATGATGAATACCCGGAACCGCCGCTGCTGCCTGAAGATTCCTTTGGCCGCGCCAAGGCCCGCATGATTGAAGATTATTGCGACCTTCATTTTTACAAGGCGCTGATTCATTGCCTGATCAAGGGCAAGATCCAGGGCCAGCCTCTTGAAGACGCGGACAAAGCTCCGGTTGTCACGGCGCTCAAACGCCTTGAAACTTATCTTGGCAATCAGCCTTACATGACTGGCGCGCAGATCAGTCTCGCGGACCTCGCGGTCCTGACCGGTTTGGTTAGTATCGAACCGCTCGGCCTGGGGGATCTGTTCACTTCAGCGTCTCTGAAGAAATATTTTGAACGCCTCAAGAAACATGCCGGCTATAAAGGTGCGGCCATGTTCAAGCTGGAAGAAACCGCCAAGGCTTAATGACCGCCGAAAGGCTGTTTTTTCTCGCAGGTTCTTTGTTTGGATTTTTGGGAGTCGCGGCCGGCGCTTTTGGGGCACACGCTCTGAAAGCGCGGCTGTCTCCTGAAATGCTCGCCGTTTTTGAAACAGCTTCCCGTTATCAGCTGATTCACGCGCTCGCGCTGTTTGCCGCGGCCTGGGCTTTTACAGCCTTCAATCCTTCCACTGCCCGTGTCTCGGGCTACTGCTTTATTTCAGGAATTTTTCTTTTCTCCGGAAGTCTTTACATTCTGTCGCTGAGCGGAGTGCGCGCGTGGGGCGCGGTAACACCGTTTGGAGGACTCATGTTTCTGGCGGGATGGTTTTTTCTGATACTTTCAGCTTTGAAGAAAAGCTGAGCTTTAAACTTCCAATACTCGCGGAATCTTCGAAAGAATCTGACAGCCTGTTTTGGTGACTACGACATCGTCTTCAATGCGGATTCCGCCTGCGTCTTCATAATAAAGACCCGGTTCCACGGTTACGATCTGGCCTGTTTTTAAAATATCTTTCACACCGCCGATACGCGGGGCCTCGTGAATATCTAAACCAAGTCCGTGGCCGGTGCCGTGAAAAAATCCCTGCATACGGCCGTTTTGCACTCCGGTCGTAAATCCCAACTCTTCAAAATACTTTTGAATCGCATGGTGAATGGCTCCGCCGTCCGCGCCGTCTTTGATGGAGCGGAACGCGATCTTCTGACCTTCGAGGACGGCATCAAACATTTTCTTTAATTTTGGAGAAGCTTTACCGCGCACCACCGTGCGGGTAATGTCGGCAAAATAACGGCTTTCCGCGTCACGCGGGAAAATATCCATAATAATAGACTGATTGGCGTAAAGCGGGCCGGAGCCCTGATTGTGCGGATCCACGCAGTCGATTCCGCAAGCCACGATGGAGTGTGAAGCGATGCAGTTGTTTTCCATCAGGCTGACATTGATGATTTTTTTGATGGCTTCGGAGGTCAGAACTTCGCCCCGCAGGTAGAGTTTGCCCTTTTTGATAACAGATTTGCGGATCGCCTGAATAGCCGCGCCGATAGCCTGTTCCGTAAACCGGATGGCTTTAGTCACGGCCGCGATTTCCTGCTTCGATTTTACGGTTCTTTCTTCAAAGAAAGGATCGCCTTTGAACGCCAGTTTGAAACCGCGCTCTCTCAGCCGGTCCGCGAAAGAAATGGGGAAGTTGGCCGGCACCAGAAACTCTTCAGCGTTTTCTGACTTCGCGAAAGCTTCAATCAAATCCAGATAGCCCGGCCGTTTTCCATGTTTCTTGTTAAATTCCATGGCGAACGCTGAGGTGGAATGGACCTTGTCCACTTCGGCTTGCTGCTTCGCGCGGTCAACTTCAAGATCGTTCATCAGTAAATGTTTTTTACCGCGCACCCGCATAAAAACAAAATCATCCGGCGCCATGAACCGGGTGGCGTAATACATATTGGCATCCGCTTCGCTGGAGGCAATGATTAGAATATTTTTTTGAGAGTCGTCGCTCATGCGTGTATAATGCATTTCATGCCCGAATTTGTCAAAGCCGCTAAAAAATCCGAAATTCCTGAAGACACTGGCAAGCTTGTCGAGATCAACGGAAAAGCCGTCGCGCTTTTTAAATCCGAAGGTCAGGTTTACGCGATTTACTCCACATGCCCGCATCAGGGCGGCCCTTTGGATGAAGGCGGTATTACCGACGGTAAAGTCATGTGCCCCTGGCATGGCTGGGAGTTTGACGTCAAGACCGGTGTCTGTACCTTCAATGACCGCATCAAACAGCCGACTTTTAAAGTGAAGGAAGACGGCGATGATGTCTATGTTGAGGTCTAGCCCGGAGCAAGCCTTCTCTGAACCGTCCCGGGCTGGTACTCGCGCATCCGCGCGCTGGCCCCGGCGAGTCGCCTGTCTGACGGCTGAAACAACCGAGCTCGCGTTTAGTTTGATTGATGCTGAAAGAATTGTGGGCGTTTCCGGTTTCGCGCTCCGCCCGCCTGAAGCCAAACTCAAACCCAAAGTCGCCGCTTTTACCACCGTCCAGATGGACAAAATCCGGGAACTGAATCCGGACCTGATTCTTGGTTTTTCAAATCTTCAGAAAGATATTGCCCGGGATCTGATTGCTGAAGGTTTTAATGTTTTTATTATCAACCCGCGCAAGCTTGAGGAAATCGCGGACAGTTTTCTGGCCGTCGGCCGTCTTTTGGGCGAGGAAGACAAAGCTTCTTCAATGCGGGATGAATTTTTACGTGAGATTGAAACTCTTGGGGCGAAAACCCGGAAAGCTTTGAACGGTGTGAAACCGCGGGTTTACTTTGAAGAGTGGGATGAGCCGTTGATTACCGGAATCGGCTGGGTGCATGACTTGATTGAGATTCTTGGCGCGGAAGATGTTTTCGCTGAAAAAAGCAAAGGTCAAAGCGCGAAGCAAAGGGTTGTTCAGCCGGAAGAAGTGATTGCCGCGAATCCCGATATTTTGCTGGCTTCCTGGTGCGGTAAAAAAGTCATATTTGACCGGATCAAAACCCGGCCGGGCTGGAGTCAAATCAAGGCACTGCAAAGCGGACAGCTTTACGAGATTAAGTCTTCCGATATTCTGGCTCCGGGGCCTTCCTTAATCCATGGCGCCGGGAAAATAGCTGAAATCTTTACCCGGGCCTGCCAAGTTTCAATTGACGGTTTTAGCAAAAATGGCTATATTGCGCCTTCCTATGCCCCTTCAGGAAAAGACTATGAATAAACCTTCTATAGAAGAGCTGAAAACCAGAGCGAAGCAGATTCGCCGCGATATCATTGAAATGACCTACGCGGCGGCTTCCGGTCATCCCGGGGGCTCCCTTTCAGCTGTCGAAATTCTGACCTCTCTTTATTTTTCCATGATGCGTCATGATCCCAAGAACCCGAAATGGGCTGACCGCGACCGTTTGATCCTGAGTAAAGGACACGCGACACCTCTTCTTTATTCCTGTCTGGCTGAAGCGGGTTATTTTGACCGCAGTCTTCTTCTGACTTTCCGGAAACTTGGCAGTGTCCTTCAGGGCCACCCCGACCGTCGCAAATTAGGCTGCATAGAAGCTTCCACCGGGTCACTTGGGCAGGGCCTTTCAATCGGCGTTGGCCACGCATTGGCCGGCCGCTTGGATAAGAAGGACTATTTCACTTATGTCGTGATGAGTGACGGCGAAACCAATGAAGGTCAGGTTTGGGAAGCCGCGGCTATGGCGGCTCATCACAAGATTGATCATCTGATTGTTTTTCTGGATGACAACAAATATCAGCTGGACGATTCCACGCATAATATTTGTGATATGGAACCGATGGCGGATAAATGGAAAGCCTTCCGCTGGCATACCCAGAGAATAGACGGGCATGATTTCAGCCAGATTTTTAAAGCCGTTGAAACCGCGAAACAGGTCAAGGGTCAGCCGGCGATTATCATTTGCGATACCATTAAAGGGAAGGGCGTTTCCTTTATGGAGGGGAACAATCACTTCCATGGCGTCGCGCCGACCAAGGAAGAAATGGAAAAAGCCCTCAAGGAGCTCGCCTGATTATGGAAAAGAAACTGGGCGCGGCGACGCGTGACGCTTACGGAAAGGCTCTGGTCGAATTGGGGAAGAAGAACCCGAATGTGGTGGTTCTGGATGCCGACCTTTCCAAATCCACCAAAACCGCGGATTTCGCCAAAGCGTTTCCTGACCGTTTCTTTGATGTCGGTATCATGGAAGCTCATATGTGCGGTTTGGCTTCCGGCCTCGCGGCCTGCGGTAAAATTCCTTTCGCTTCCAGCTTTGCCACGTTTTTGATCAGCAAAGGGTATGATCAGCTCCGCATGGGCGCGGCTTTTTCTGAACTCAATGTGAAAATGGTCGGTTCCCACGGCGGTATTTCAGTGGGGGAAGACGGCACTTCCCAGATGTCGATTGAAGACTTTGCGTTGACCACCTCGATGCCGGGCTTTGTGGTGCTTAATCCTTCTGACGAATTTTGCTGCCGCGCGCTCACGGAACAGGCAGCTGAAATCAATCATCCCGTTTTCATGCGTACTGGACGGCCCAAGGCGCCGATTGTTCACACCGCTGAAACTAAATTTAAAATTGGTAAAGGCGTGAAAGTTCGTGACGGCAAAGATGTTTTGATTGTCGCGACCGGACTTTTGGTTTGGGAAGCGCTTGCCGCGGCGGAAGAGCTGGCAAAATCCGGTGTCCAGGCGAGTGTGGTGGATATGCACACGATTAAGCCTTTGGATGAAGAATTGCTGATCGCGGAAGCGAAAAAAACCGGCCATGTTGTGGTTGCTGAAGAGCATCAGATTTGGGGCGGGCTTGGAAGTGCGGTCGCGCGTCTTCTTTCAGTTCACGTTCCCTGCAAAATGGAGTTTGTGGCCATTCAGGATACTTATGCGGAATCCGGCCAGCCGGACGAGCTTTTAGAGAAATATGGCCTAACCCACCCCGCGGTCACTAAAGCCGTTAAAAAAGTCTTAAGTACTCATTAATTCCCCCCTCTTGCCAAGCTGGTTTTGATCAGGATATAGCAACCCCAGGCACTCTTTTCACCCCTCTAAAGGGGCTGTTTTTCTCTAAAGTTTTTAATTGTTATAAAATCTTGGCTTTCGATTTGACTAACCCCAAACTGCGTGGTACATTCACACAACTTTGCGGCCTTTTTGCACCTTCAAGTTTTAACTCCAGGCAGATAAAATTTCGGGATTTTTTTTCTCAGTAAAATTGCTGACTTTATAAACTACTGTGCACTTAAAAAAAAGCAGTTCAAGCAAAAGAGAGAATAAATGAAGAACAAAATTAAAATCCTCAGTGTTCTTTTTGTGTTAGCCAGCTTTATTCCGCAGGCTTTCGGCGCGAATGAAGTCCCGGGCCGCGATTCTGCCGGCGCGGAACAGGAGCGCTTTCTTGAAAATGAAAAGCGCGATAAGGCTGAAAAAGCCATGCAGAAACGGCTGAAAACCGAAGAACTGGTTCCTGAAGAAAAGGAAACCGAAGTTCCTGAGGATACCGGGGTGAAGTTTGACCTCAAGCAAATCAAGTTCTCCGGCAACGAACAAATTTCGACTGCCGAGCTTGATTCTGTTGTCAGTGATTATATTGGAAAGAAAATCGGCATGGGAGGTTTAAAGAAAGCCGCTCTTTCGGTAAAACAATATTACCGTCAGAAGGGCTACATCGCCGCTTACGTTTATGTTCCGCCTCAGGATGTGAATGACGGCATCGTTGAAATCAGCGTGATTGAAGGCAAGCTCGGCAATGTTGAGATCAAGGGCAACAAGTGGTTTTCCACCTGGACTCTTCGCCGCATGGCCGGCTTCAACCCGGGCAGCGTGCTTTATTACTCTGACCTCCGCAAAGCACTTTCCTACTTTAATAAGAACCGCGATCTTCATGTCACGTCTCTTTTGAAGCCCGGTCAGGAACCCAAGACCACGGATCTGGAACTCGATGTTAAGGACAAGTTCCCGCTTCACTTATCCACAGACGTCAACAATCTGGGCACCAATGACACCGGCAAAAACCGGTGGGGCATTGCGTTGACCGATACCAACCTGACTGGTTTGATGGACGAACTCTCAGCCCGTTTCCAGATCAGCGATGGTTCAATCGGCGTCGGCACCCGTTACGCGGTTCCGCTTCATTCTTCCGGAACCACCTTGAGCCTCAATTATTCTTATTCCCGCGTTCATCTTAAAAATGATCTGCGCCCTCTGGATATCGTTGGTAACGCGCACACCTACGGCTTCGACGTTTTTCAGCCGGTCTACAAAGATATGTTTCCCGGCGACGTTTTTGCTGAACTGGGCGTGAACGCAGGTTTTGATTTTAAATCCATTGAAAATACGATTCAGGGCCGTAAGGCTGGTAATGACGAGCTCCGCATTCTGAATCTCGGAATGAATGGTGAATTCACCGACAGCTGGGGCCGTACCTTTTTCCCGAATTCCATCCATATCGGATTCGCGGATTTCCTTGGCGGTTCAGATGTGAATGAAACCTCTCCGACCCGCGCTGAAACCGGCGGTCAGTTTTTTGCTTACCGCGGTTCCTTGATCCGTTATCAGAAACTTCCTTATGATTTGCTGATGTCTTTGCGCAGCACCTGGCAGGCTACGACCGACACGCTTTCTCCTTCTGAGCAGTTCCGTCTTGGGGGCGCGTTTAGCGTTCGTGGTTATCAGGAAGGCGCTTATCTGGCCGATTACGGCATTTTGTTTTCCGCTGAAATTTATGTTCCCACTTATTTCTTCCCTGAAGATTGGAAGCTTCCTTACTCCAGCGAACCTCTGCGTAAGCAGATTCAGGGTGTCGCGTTTTTTGATATCGGCGGCGGCGGTCTGACCAAGACCCTTCCGGGCGAGCGTGACAGCCGTGTGCTTTCAGGCGCGGGCGGCGGTGTGCGCATTCATTTATTTGACCGTGTTTACGGCCGTTTTCAATGGGCCGGCCGTACGGGTCAGCAGGCTGGAACTTCTTCCCGCAGCGCGTTTTACTACGGGATTTCGGCCGAACTTTTCTAAACAGAAGAGTTTGCTAAAAATTTTGAGGCTCACCTGACCGGGAGACCTCGAGTAGTTGAAGTGAAAATTCAATAGACCTTTGAAAGGGGTTTAAATCTTATGTTGAAAAAATTCCTCGCAGCGACACTGGTTGTATTTCATGTCCTGACTTTCTCCGGCCCTTCGCTTTTTGCCGGTGAGTCCACCTATGTTAAGGATCCTGTTACTGGTGAAATTATTGGCCAGGGATCTAACATTGGGCTGAATGGAGGAACTTACGATTTGTATAACGCTGACGTTGCGGCAGGTACAACTCAGTCTTATACCAGCTTGGATGGCGGTCAAATTACTTTGAACATTCAGGACGGCAAGATTACGGAGATTCTTGGTAATCTTGAGGTCCATGACGGCCCTTTTGTTTTTTACAACCCTTTCGGGATTCATGTTGGCGATACCGGTACGGTTACTATTGATAACGCGCAGTTGGTCTTTACGAGCCTTGGGCTTGGGAGTGACGCGGATCTGACCGGCGGCATTTCAACTTTTGTCCGTGATTTCAATAAGGAAGCCGGAGCTATTATTAATAATGGCAAAATCACGGTTTCTGCTAATAGCTTCTTCGCTATGGTCGGCAGCGCGGTTGCCAACAATGGCAGCATCAATGCTAACGGCGGCGCGGCTGTTCTCGCGGCTGGCGATAAAGTCAGCCTCGACCTTACCAATGGCGCCGGCCTGATTAAGGTTTCGATTGATGAAGCGGTTTCCGCTCCTGTTTACGATAAAAATGGCAACCAGATTAAAGACGGTATCGCCAACTCCGGCACTATCAAGGCTGACGGCGGTCTTGTGATTCTTTCCGCGCGCGCGCTTGACCAGATTTTTGACAATGTCATTAACCACACCGGTCTTATCGAAGCGAACTCTGTGGGTTCTGTTAATGGCCGTATTACACTTAACGGCGGTGATCTTGGTATTACCAGCATTTCCGGTACTTTGAATGCCCTTGGTGATGATCTCGGCGAAACCGGCGGTAAGATCGAAGTTTATGGCGACAAAATCGCTCTTTGGGACGGCACCACGATCAATGCTTCCGGCTGGAACGGCGGCGGCACCGTACTTATTGGCGGCGATTATCAGGGTCTCGGTGCTTCTCCGAACTCTCACGCTGTCTACATGAGCAAGTGGGCGGACGTTAAAGCGGACGCTCTTCTTGAAGGTGACGGTGGTAAAATTATTTTTTGGTCTGATGATTTCACCAATGCTCACGGTACTATCAGCGCCAAGGGCGGTCAGCTTTCCGGCGATGGTGGTTTAATCGAAACTTCCAGCAAGGGCGTTCTTGATGTTGAAGGTATCGGTATCGATGCTTCCGCTCCAGCTGGCAAGGGCGGTACCTGGCTTCTGGATCCTTACAATATTTCTATTGTCGCGGGCAACGGAACGACCAATAACACCGGTGCGGCTGCATTTACTCCGACCGGAAACAATTCCCAGATCGGCGTCGATCTGATTAATACACAGCTTAGCAATGGCGTCGATGTTACTGTCGGTACTGGAGTGGCAGGCGGTCAGGCGGGAACGATTACTCTTGGAGCAAATATCGCCAAGACTGCGGGCGCTAACGCTACTCTGACGTTTAACGCTGCCAGCACGATCACCCTGAACGGTGTGATTGGCGCGACTGTCGGTCTGCTGAATGTCGTTCTGAATGCCGGCGGTACGGTTACTATGAATAATGCCATTAATACCAATGGCGGTTCTTTGAATGTAACAGTGACCGGAGCTGGTAATGATGTTGTTTTAAATGATGCTAACGCGGACATTAACACGGCCGGCGGAGCTGCTTCGTTTAACGCTGTTGATGAATTTAATATGAAAATTAACGGCTCCAGCATTACTACGGCTGGCGGTCAGCTTGATGTTGTGGCCGGCAAGGTTACGACCAAAGACATCAGCACGGGCGCGGGAGATGTGAACCTTACCGCGAATGTCAGCAGCGTCAATATTGGTCAGACGTTCTCTACTACTTCCGGTAATATTAAGGCGGATGCTAAGAATGGAATCACCTTGGCTTCCGCGGTTCAAATTTCTACAACGGGCGGTAATTTTACGGCCAATGCTGATACGGATAGCAACGCGACCGGCGATTTTAACCAGGGCGCGGGCGGAAGCTTTATTCACACCCAGTCTGGTAATATCGGTGTTACCGCGAATAAGATCGGCCTTGATGGTGATCTGACAACTACAAGCGGTAATATCAATCTGACTACCACAAATGGTTTGTTGGATTTGACCAAAACGCTTAACACAGGCACTGGTGATATCAACCTTAACTCTGATAATGGTGTTCGTTTGAACGGCGCCAATGCTGTGATTACCACGGGTGGCGGAGATGTTAACATCAATGCCAATACCGACGGCGATGCTGATGGTGATTTCACCCAGAACAGCGGTGTCAGTTCTATTACTACGAATGGTGGTAACGCCTCCATTACTGCTAATGATTTCCAGATTGACGGTACGATCAACGCGGGAAGCGGTGATGTTTCGCTTCTCGGTGCCCAGGCTAACAGCACCTACTTGGTGGGCACGGGTTCCGCGGCTGGATTTACCGGTTCAATTACTGGAACGGAAATGCAGCATATTACCGCCAACAATCTGACGATCGGCGGTTCCAATGTGTCCGGAATCAATGTTCGTGGAATTACCGCGGCCAACAGCAACAACGCGGGCACGACTCACATCGTTGCTGGTTCTGCCGCAGGTAATGTTTCCTTCGATACAGCTGCTTCTACCTTCAATTCTCTTGATGCAAGCGCTGCCAATAATGTGACGTTCAGCACGAACGTTTCTACCGATTCCGGCAACATGACGGTGACCTCTGACTCTGATCTCAGTGGTACTGGCGCGTTTACGGTTGATGCGGGCAATACGCTCAGCACCAACGGCAGCAGCTTCCTTGCTAATACTGCTGATACTTATGTAAACGGTGCGATTAACTCAGGCACTGGCGCTATTAACGGCGGTAACATTACGATTAACGGCAGCAACCAGATTACGGTTGGAGCCACGGGTTCTCTTAACTCCACCGTGGGTGCTGGCGGTATTTTTTCCGCTGTCGGAGCTGTTACGGTTAACGGAACTGTCACGGTTGGTCAGGGGAATATCATCCTGAACGGCGGCGGTGCTTCTCCGGATCTGATTATTAATGCTCCGATCATCAGCGCGACCTCGATTTTCCTCTCAGCTCTTCGTGACATTATCGTTCAGGCGTTGGTTCAGACCACAAACGCTGCGGATGGTAACATCACCCTTCGCGCTGACTCCGATAATGACGGCGTCGGCGGTGTCTGGGTCCAGGCTGCCGGTAAGGTTGATGCCGCTCAGAATGTGGATATCATCGGTTCCGATCTTTTCGCGATTCCCGTGACCATGGAAAGCATTCAGGTTGATGCGGATGGCGCGAATGACCAGATCGTAGCGCTTGGTAATATTGATCTTCATACCGCTGGATTTGCTCCTGCCGGTTCCAATATGAATCTGAATGGTATTGTGAATACCGCGGCTGGAACGCTTACGGTTAATTCAGTCGGAAATATCAATACTTCAGATAACGGGGTTGCTGAGCTTAAGGCCAATAACCTGGATCTGACTGCGGTCACGGGTATTGATGCTGAAATTGATGCCAACGGTGTTGTATTTAACAATACGACTTCCGGTAACGTAGCTCTCGAAGATATGGCTGGCGGTTTGACGGTGAATGGCGCTGCGAACGGCGGTAACGGCAGCACAACGATTACAGCTCACAGCCCGCTGACGATTGCTTCTGATATCGTTCAGAACGGTGCGGTGATCCTGACTGCCGGTGAAACTGCGGGTGCGGGTGATGACTTGACGGTTAATAACGGCGTCACAGTTCGTTCAATTAATGACAACGTCATCCTGAACGCGGGTGATAATGTCAATCTGAACAGCGGCAGCACGGTGCAGTCAGATAACGCTAGCGTTTCCGTAAATGCGGGAAGCGGTGATACGGACGGTAACGGTGATGTTAATCTTGCCGGTGATGTTAACGCTCTTAGCAATGTGATTCTGAACGCTCTTCAGGGTGGAATTACCCAAACGTCAGGCGCGATTTCAGCGGGTAATCTTCAGTTTGCCGCTGAAAACAGCGTGTCTCTGGCAAGTGCTACGAACGATTTCGCGGCTGTGACCGGTGAATCCGCCACGGGTTCAATCAACCTGGGCAACAGCGCTGCGAATACAACTATTAATGACCTCACCACTACGGGTAATGATATTACCTACAATCATAACGGCGCAGGTTCTGTGGATATCGTCGGGACCCTTGATTCCGGCAATGCGGGTTCTGTGGATGGCGGGAATATCACGGTTAACAACCTTGGGGGAGCTCTGACGGTTAAGAGTACGGCGGTTTTAACCAGCTTAACGGGTGTTGGCGGTGCGTTCACTGCTACAAACGTTACCATTGAAGGCGGCTCTGTTATTAGCGCCGGTCTTGGTAACATCACGCTGAACGGCGGCGGTCTTGACCTGATCATCAATGTTCCGATTGTTAGCGCGACTTCAATTTTCCTGAGCGCACTTCGCGACATTATCGTTCAGGCGGGTATTACCACCACCAACGCGGCGGATGGTCATATCACCCTTCGCGCGGATTCCGATAATGATGGCGTCGGCGGTGTCTGGCTTCAGAGCACCGGGTTTATCAACTCCGCTGATGATGTAAATATCCTGGGATCCGATCTTTTCGCGATTCCCGTGACCATGGAAAGCATCCAGATTGATGACAATGGCGGTAATCAGATTTTTGCGGCCAATGACATCACGCTTCAGACCACCGGATTCGCTCCGGCGGGTTCTGATATGAATATTTATGGTGTTGTGAACACCCCGACGGGCACGATCAAGATTGATTCTGTCGGTAACGTGAACACGACTGATGACGGCGTTGCTGAATTGATCAGCGATCAGCTCAAGATTACGGCTGTTGAAGGAATTGACGCCGAAATTGATGCCAACACCGTTGCTTACCTCAACACGACCTCCGGCGATGTCAATCTTGAAGACATGGCGGGCGGTCTGACGGTCGGTACTGTGGATGGTCTTGTGGGCGGCACCAATAATGGCGGCGCTACCTCAATTCTGACGCACAGCCCTCTCAATGTTGCTTCTAACGTGACTTCCGCGGGTCAGATTGACTTGACTGCGGGTGAAACGGCCGGCGCGGGTGATGATTTAACGCTCGGCGCTACGGTTGAATCCACCGGCGGTGATGTCAACTTGAAGGCCGGCGACAACGTTGTTTTCAATGCTGGCGGTCTGGCGAAGTCTGATACCGGCGCTGTGAATGTTGATTCCGGTAACGGTGACGTGGATGGCCTTGGTGATATTAACTTCAATGGCGGCCAGGTCAACGCGGCGACTGATGCGGCGCTTACCTCGATCGGCGCGATCAACGGTTTTGCTGACGGCGTCGCTGATGTTATCGGTGATTCCATCAACCTGATTGCTCAGAACGGCGGTATCAATGATCTCGATGTGACGGCGGGTTCAATCCTGAATGCCGACACGACTGCTGATAACGGCAACATTCTTCTTAACAGCATCGGTGATCTTCCGATCGGCCTCGTGAACGCGGGTCCGGCTGGTAATGTCACGATCAACTCTACCGGTACTATTGAAGAAGCGGTTTCTGATGACGGCGCGCCTGTCGCGGATGTCATCGGCGCAACTCTTCAGTTCAATACCACGGGTTCTGACATCGGTGCCAGCCTTAGCTTCCTGGATATCTATCCTTATACATCCTTCGGAGCTACGACTAACGGCGGTGATGCTTACATTAACTGCATGAGCCCCATCTGTGCGGTTGGCCAGATTGATCTTGGCACCGGCACCTGGTTCTTCAATGCTGTGGGCGACGTTGTTGACTTCAACGACCTCGTTTTCGGTGAACCTCCGGTTAGCACGGGTATCTGGAACGTGACGGCGGGCGGCGCGGTTCTGAACATCGGAGGCAACTTCGGTTCCAGCACCAACGCTATTGAAATGCGCCTGTCGGATTACAACGGCGTTTTCGAATCAGACGGCCGTCTTGAATCCACCACCGGCGGCGGTTTGTTTGTGACCAACAAGAACAACACCCCGGGCTTCGGTTTGACGTTCGGCGGTATTACCGGCAACCCGAACGCGATTACCGCGGGCGGTGACGTGGTTGTGTTCTCAGGCTCTCCGGCGACGGTCGCGGCTAACATTACCGCGGTCGGCAACATCACGCTGGCGTCTCTTGGCTCAGCCCTGACCGATAATTTCACGATTAACCCGAACCTTTCGATCACTTCAACTGGAGCGGGGGATGTGCTTATCGTCGCGGGTAACAATGTGGTTGCTGGAGCCAACACGGTTGTTTCGACGACCGGAACCGGCAATGTCACTGTGGCTGCGGGTGAAGATTTCACCAACCTGACTCTGGATCGTGACGGCAATGCGGGCGGTGACGTGATTATGGATCCGACCTCAGCCTTCCGTTCTGAAGACGGCAATATTACTGTGAACGCTGAAAGCGATATCTTCATGGCTGAAGTTAACGCGGACAGCAATGCTGACGGTGTTGAAGGTAATGTGAACACGAATTCCTTCACCGGAAGCACGATTGATAACAACGATATCGCTCCGAATCCGCTGGGCACGCTGAACGTTACGGGCCACGAGTGGAACGCGTTCGCGGGTGATGCGATCGGCAGTTTTGCTGATCCGATCGAAAGCAGCGCGACTGTCATTACCGGCCTTGCCACCAATGACATTGTGATCTCAAATCAGCGCGATGTCCGCATCAGCCTGAACTCTCTGAATGGTTCGATTGGTTTCTCGACCATCGGGGATATCTTCCTTGGTGTGGCCAATGCTCCGGGCGGAAATGTCAGCCTTGCCGCGAGCGGCAGCATTTACGCGATCAGCGCGGGTACGCACGTTACGGCTAACTCCAATATCAATCTTGCGGCGGGCGGTGTCATCGGCACCATCGGCGCGGGCGTTGATACGCACCTGAACAATCCCGGCACGCTGAGCGTGAACGCCGGCAGTTCAATTGACGGTGTTTCCGCGAATATCGGCGGGAATTTCGGTCCTTCCAGCGTCACGATTAACGGCGCTCCGGGCCTGGTTCTTCTGAATGGTATCGCGGTTGGCGGTGAAGGAATCGGCGCTTTCTCTACGGCCCGTTCTTCGCTGTATGTGGATCAGCTTCCGTTCAACCAGCTTTCAACCGGAAGACTCGATGGCCGTTATGCCGCCGATTTCCCGGGTTTCTACAACTCCGATCGTTTCGCGGTTGCTCCGCTGGTCTCGATCGATACCACCCGGCTGGATACCATCCCGGTTCTCGAGGCTCTGCCTCCGACCGTGGTTCCGATCCCGGGCGAAGCTCCGGCGGCTCAGCGCCCCGCGGCTCAGGAAACTCCAGCTCAGGCCCCCGCTCTTCAGCGGACCCCGAGTCAGAATCCTCCGACCGTGGTTCCGATTCCGGCCGAAGCCACTCCTACGCTCGAGCAGAACGTGGAGCAGAACAAACAGCAGTAATCAGTTTAGTTTCAAAAGCCCCGCACCTCACAAGGGTGCGGGGTTTTTGCTTTTAAGGGGAGTGTGCAGAATCCGCACTTTTGAACCTGGCACTCTGAGAACCGGTACCTAAAACGGTCTAATGAGTATGAGTTTACCATTGACGGATTAGCAGAGAATGAGGATTATGAGTTTCAGTATCTACTTGAAGATTTAACGGGTAACACGCTGTTTACTCGGTGGGAGAGTTTATAATGGATTCGATCTATTCAAAAACGCATCTTCGGATCCGGATTTTGGGTCTAGGTATGGCGATAATGGGGTGTGTATGGTTTTTTCTTAATATGCGTTCGGCGGGTTTGCTTTTCGCGTCGTGGGGCTTTATTCTTCTTTGTTGTCCGCATACGTATGCAGTTTATCAGATCACCCGAGTTATTCTTGCTATTTTGACCATTGGCTCGGTGTTTTGGGTTTATTACTCTCTTATGCTGGACCCGAACCGAATTATGCAAATCTATTTTCTTATCTCCGGAGTTTTTTATCTGGGATTTTTTTTATATATTTTGAAGAGAGATGTTAAGGAGGCGTTTAATCCTCCTCGGAGACATCGAGTTATCCTAGAGGCATCGATAAGAAGTAAAATAAAAGTTATAATTAGAGGCATAGCTTTTGTTATCTTGGCTCGCGGTGTTTATTTTTCGCATTTAATTGGATTAATCCAAGGTACTAGGAAGGTTACATCGGGGATATGGGGATTGCCTCAGGAGTTGATCGAGTTGGCAATATCAGTGATACTCTTTTGGGGGTTATTTTTTTTTCGTCAAAATTTAGGAAGACGTTTGGTGATGGTGTTGGGGGTTGGTGCTGTTCTGGATGGGCTAATGTCTCTTGGGAAAATCGGACAATACGGATCTCCCAAATTTTTTGTAATAATAAGCAGCGCTTTGTTCTACTTCTTTGTGATCATTTTTCTTCTGTTGCCCAAAACAAAAGCATTGTTTGATAAAGCTGAGACTAGCGTTGGCATGCCTGAGAGTGCAGGTAAGTAATCTTTTTAAAAAATCTGACGGGGAGAGGCGTTAAAGAAACAAGTGCCAGGCACGGGTGAGGGGGCAGGCAAGGAGGGGTGAGGTAAGGTTGTAGAGATGGGCAGAAGGAACCGTGAACAGATTTTATATCCTGGCTGTTTTGCTCATGTGTTTTCCCGCGCTGCAGATAAGCGCTACATTTTTGATGCTCCTGTTGATTTTGAGAAGTTCAAGAGTCTTTTGTTAATTTCTAAGCAAACATACTCCTACCGAATTCATCACTATTGCCTAATGCACACCCACTTCCACCTAGCTGAAAAAACAGGTGCCAGGCACGGGTGAAGGGACAGGCAAATAGTTTAAAAAATCTGGCGGGGAGAGGCGTTAAAGATCTGGGTCTTCCAGGTTTCCCAGGAGGTCATATCCAGCGCGCGGCTGCCGTCAACCATCCGGTCCCAGTGAAACAGGTTTTCGACCGGCACTTCATTTTTCCACTTCTCGGCGCGGCCCATCAGCGGTTTGCCGTCTTCATCAAACGTCAGCGCGACATGGCGGGTAATCATGGCAAAAGCGCTGTCGCCGATCTGCTCGTAACTGGTCCATGAAATATTCCGGGCCATTCCGGTTGAAAGGTCATATTCATAAATAACGATTTCGCGGGTGATTTTTTTGCCTTGCGGACGGTTGACCACGTCAAAAAATTCCTTCGAAACCCGGCGTTCACCCTTCACTGTCTTGAAAACGGTTTTCTGCCTGACGGTCTGCCGGGCCGTGAGTTCTTTTCGGTTATTGAACTCCGCGATGACTACCTGGCGTTTAAAGTCTTCCCCGAAGTGCTCCTGATCGGTGGTCATGGTTACGGCAACGCCGTTTGAGAACTGTTTGATGCAGGAAAAATGCCCGTCTTTTTCGCCGGGATCTGAGCAGGTGTCATTGGTCTTCTGCACCAAAGCGCCGGAGGTTTCGATCTGAGCGATGGAAGGGTATTGGTTCAGACCGCCAAGTTTTCCGTGCATGGAAAAGGGAATGTCTTTTTGGCTGAATGAGGGGCTCATTTCTTCAGCCATGGAAACCGGAGAAAAAATCATGGCGCCTGCCAGGATTACCGCCGCCAGTTTAATCTGAAGTTCCGCTTTCACCATCTCATGCTCCGTCTTGTTAAATCCTAAAAAAAACCTAACACACCCCTGGAGCCATACAAGAAAACCGGTGAAAAAAGCCGAAAAAAAACCTGGCTCGAATTTCATTTCTAAATCACTTTTAAAAACTAAGTTTCTCGAGGGAAAAGTTATAAGGAGCACTTCTTAAATCGTTAAAAGAAGTGACCTGGAAAAGTGTGTTTTTTGTGAGGAATTTCGGGGTGTTTTTGGAGCGATTTTGACATTTGGTTCGATGGGTTTTCACATGGCCTTCGGAGAGTCAGCGTGATATATTCATAAATTCCTATGACCTGTAGACGCGCTCAAGCCTCAGTCCGTTTTTGGGTTTCTTCCTTTTTAGTTCTCTTCCTGTCTTTCAGCATCAACGCCCATGCCGCCATCGGGCGCAGGGCCATGGCCGTGACGGCTGACGGGCGTGCCACACGGGCGGCCCTGGATGTGCTTCAGCGCGGAGGCAGTGCCGCCGACGCGGCGATCGCCGCGCAATTCGTGCTCAATGTGGTGGAACCTCAGTCTTCGGGAATCGGAGGCGGAGGTTTTTTTGTTTACTACGAGGCTTCAACCAAGAAGATTTACACTTTCGACGGCCGTGAAAAAGCGCCTGCGGAGGCCTGGCCGGAAATGTTTTTGGATGCCAATGGAAAGCCCTGCGAATTTAAAGACTGCGCCACGGGGGGCCGGCCTGTGGGTGTTCCGGGCACACCCAAACTTCTGCAGGAGGTTTACAGCCGTTTCAGCCTGAAGAAAATGACCTTCGCGGATCTGCTGGAGCCTGCCGTGAAAATCGCTGAGGAAGGTTTCCCCGTTTCCCGCCGGCTTTCTTATTTTATTGGAAAAGAGAGAACTCGTCTGGCGAAGTTTGAAAGCTCCCGCGCTATTTTTCTGGATAAAAACGGCGCGCCTCTGAAAGCCGGGCACATTCTGCAGCAGCCCGATCTTGCCACGACTTTCCGCCTGATTCAGAAAAAAGGCGTCAATGCTTTTTATGAAGGGGAACTGGCGGAAGATATTGTGGATGCGGTCCGCCATACCTCAGTGCATCCCGGCGCCATGAAGCTGAACGACCTGAAATTCTACGAGCTTAAAGAGCGCGATCCGGTGCGGGGTACTTACCGGGGCTATGATGTTTTCAGCATGGGCCCGCCTTCGTCAGGCGGAACGACGATTATTGAAGCTCTGAATATTCTCGAGCCTTACTCGGTGGCTTCTTACGGCCGTAAGGCGGAAGGAATCCATCTTTTTTCAGAAGCGCAGAAGCTGGCGTTTCAGGACCGCAACGAACTTTTGGGTGATTCTGATTTTGGGCCGGTGCCGGTTGATAAAATTATTTCCAAGGCTTTTGCCAAAGAGCGAGGCGAGCTTTTCAGTTTTGATCACGCGGTTCCCGATACCCCGCTTCCCATGAAAATGAAACCCGAAAGCAGTTACACCAGTCATCTTTCGATCGCCGATGAGCGGGGCAATATCGCCGTCTTCACAACCACAATCGAGGATATTTTCGGATGCGCGATGGTGGTTCCGGGCCGGGGCTTCCTTCTTAATAATGAGCTGACGGATTTTGATATGCTTCCCCGCGGGGAAAACGGCAAACTCAAACCTAACGCGCCCGAAGGCGACAAACGCCCGCGCAGCAGCATGACCCCGACCTTGGTGTTTAAGGAAGGCAAGCCTGTGCTGGCGGTGGGCTCGCCTGGAGGTTCCCGGATTATCGGCACAGTTCTGAACGTGATTGTGAATGTCCTCGATTTTGGAATGCCTCTGGATAAAGCGATGAAAGCACCGCGCCTGATTAACCGCGCGGGCTCCATCGAGATGGAACCGGAGCTTTATAATCAAACCGATTTGCGCCATCGCTTGACCCTGTTAGGGCACAAGGTTGAGAAAGCCGGCCCGATCGGCAACGCGCAGGCGATTTATTTTGATGATCTCAGCGGATTTCTGGTCGGGGCGAGTGATTCGCGCGGAGAAGGCGAAGCGGCGGGCTATTGATGAAAAAAATTCTGCACGAAGGCAAGTACCTGCGGTTTATTAATGAAGACGGCTGGGAATACGTTAAACGCAATAATTGCACGGGCATCGTGATTATTGTTTCCCGCAATCGGCAGGGGAAAGCCATTTTGGTTGAGCAGTTCCGCAAAGCGGTCGGGAAACCGGTCATCGAATGGCCGGCGGGGTTGGTCAACGATGGCGTTTCAAAAACTCATGAAAGTTTCGCCGTGGCCGGCAAAAGAGAAATGCTGGAGGAAACAGGGTATTGGCCGAAAAAGATGAAACGGCTGGTATCCGGCCCCGCCAGCCCGGGTTTATGCGGAGAGTTTGTGGAATTTTATTTAGGCTCAGACCTGGTTAAAAAAGGCAAAGGTGGAGGGGATCACACCGAAAATATCACGGTCCACGAAGTGCCGTTTTCTAAAGTTCACGGCTGGCTGAAGCGTATGGAGAAAAAAGGTAAAGCGGTTGACCCTAAAGTCTACATTGGTCTTTATTTTCTTTCATGACACAATCCCTTTTTGAAGAATTAAAGCAGAGCCTGCGCGGTGAAGTGCTGTTCGACGGCGCGAGCCGGGCCCTCTACGCCACTGACGCCTCCAATTACCGTCAGGTGCCGATCGGTGTCATCTGTCCGGTCGACAGTGAAGATGTTGAAAAGGCCATGGCCATCTGCCGCAGGCATGGCGCGCCGGTTCTTCCGCGCGGCGCGGGCACCAGCCTTGCCGGGCAGGGATGCAATGAAGCGGTGGTTTTTGATTTCCGCAGACACATGACCCGCATCCTCAAAATTGATCCTGTTAAAAAAACCGCACAGGTCGAGCCGGGCGTGGTGCTGGATGATCTTCAAACCGCGCTTAAACCTTATGGGCTGATGTTCGGCCCCGACCCCGCGACCCACAGCCGATGCACTTTCGGCGGGATGATCGGCAACAATTCCTGCGGTGTTCATTCCGTGGTATCGGGAAAAACTTCTGATAATGTGGAGTCGCTGGAAATTTTGACTTACGGCGGTTTGCGGATGCGTGTCGGCCGGGTTTCTGAAGGCGAGTTTCAAAAAGCCGCGTCACGAGGCAAGGTTGAGTCCGGAATTTACGCCGGGCTTAAAAAAATCAGCGAGGATTACGCCGGGTCTATTCGAAGCGGTTATCCAAAACTTCCACGCCGGGTTTCCGGTTACAATCTCGACGAACTTCTTCCTGAAAATCATTTCAACCTGGCCCGCGCGCTGGTCGGCACCGAAGGCACTTGCGTGACCGTGCTTGAAGCTGAAGTGCGGTTGATGGAAGCTCCCGCGCACCGTTGCCTGGTACTCGCCGGTTTTGAAGATATTTATAAAGCCGCGGATCATGTGCCGGTCATCCTTCAATATAAACCGATTGGCGTTGAGGGTCTGGACCATCATTTTGTGCGTAACATGAGAACAGCCGGACTTTTTCCGGAGGAGCTGGCCTTGTTTCCTGAGGGGGAAGGCTGGCTTTTGATTGAATTTGGCGGGAAGACGGAAGAGGAAGCGCAGACTTCCGCGCGGAAAATGGCGGAAGCTTTGAAAACCGCGCAGGCTGCGGTGTCGGTCAAGGTTTTTGCGGCTCCTGCGGTTCAGAAAAAAATTTGGGCGGTCCGGGAATCTTCTTTTGGAGCCACGGTTTTTGTACCGGGCATTCCCGATACGTTTTCAGGTTTTGAAGATTCCGCGGTGCCTCCTGATAAGCTGGGCGCTTACCTTCGTGAGCTTCAGAAAATTTACGACAAGTTTAATTATTACGCCGTGACTTACGGCCATTTCGGCGACGGCTGTATTCATTCCCGCATTAGTTTTGATTTGAAGACAGAGGCAGGCATCCGCGCCTACCGGAATTTCCTGGAAGAAGCGACGGATTTGGTCATGCGTTACGGCGGTTCTTTTTCCGGGGAGCATGGCGACGGCCAGACCTGGGGTGAGTTTCTTCCCAAAATGTACGGTGAAGAATTGATGAAAGCTTTCCGGGCGTTTAAAAATATCTGGGACCCGGAAAATAAAATGAATCCGGGTAAAGTCATCGCGGGTTACAAGGTGGATGAAAATCTTCGCCTGCGTCCTTATAAAACAATCGCTCAGCCGAAACTTCATCTCCAGTTTGATCAAGGCAGTTTCGCGCGCACGACGGAAAGATGCATCGGCATCGGCAAATGCCTAAAAAAAGACGAAGGCGTGATGTGTCCCAGCTATATGGCCACGCAGGAAGAAATGCATTCCACGCGGGGCCGGGCGCATCTTCTGCATGAAATGATGCGGGGGGAGACGGTTAAGGGCGGGTGGCAGGATGAAAAGGTCAAAGAGTCGTTAGATTTGTGTTTGGCCTGCAAGGGCTGTAAGACGGAATGCCCGGTGGGCGTGGACATGGCTTCCTATAAAGCGGAGTTTCTGGCGCATTATTACAAAGGGCATTTAAGGCCTTTCAGCGCGTACGCTTTCGGGCTGATTTCCTGGTGGGCCCGCCTGGCTTCGGTCTGGCCGGCTTTGGTGAACGCGGTCATGGATTTCCCGGGTGTTAAAACTCTGGTGAAAAAAATAGTCGGAATTGCGCAGGAAAGAGATTTGCCCCAATTCGCTTCCCAGACTTTTCGTCAATGGTTTAGGGCCCGCAGAGAAAGGCCCGCAGGTTCTCTGGGTGAAGTTCTTTTATGGCCGGATACTTTTAATAATTATTTTTATCCTCAAACTGCCCGCGCGGCCGTGGAAGTGCTGGAAGCGGCGGGCTACCAAGTGCGGATTCCTGAAGGGGATTTTTGCTGCGGGCGTCCGCTTTACGATTACGGGATGTTGGGCATGGCTAAAAGTTTTCTCAGGAAGATCCTGTCAGGATTGCGTGAAGATATTCAGAAAGGCACGCCGGTTATTTGCCTGGAGCCAAGCTGTGCCGGAGTTTTTCGTGATGAACTTAAACAGCTTTTTCCTGGAGATGAAACCGCGCTCCGGCTTTCTTCGCAGGTGTTTATCTTCTCTGAATTTTTGGTGAAACACCCGGAGGCTTTGAAAGCGATTAAAAGATTTCCGGTCAAAGGTGCGCTTCACGGTCACTGCCACCAGAAAACATTCGCAGGCATGAAAAGCGAGGAAAAATTGACAGTGGCGCTGGGACTCGATCTGCAGATTTTAAATGCCGGGTGCTGCGGGATGGCCGGAGCTTTCGGGTTTGAAAAAGAGCATTATCCGGTCTCGCTTCAAGTCGGGGAGCTTTCCGTTCTGCCGGCCGCGAGAAAAACACCCTCCGCGGAATTCTTTATTGCCGACGGCTTCAGCTGCAGGGAGCAGATTCGCCAGGGAACCAACCGGAAAGCAATCCATCTGGCCGAGCTTCTTCGTAAAATGTTATAATCCGTGACAAACAAAGGGGTTTTTATGAAAACGTTATTCTTTCTTCTGCTGTTTATGGCTTCGGTAAAATCAGTTCAGGCCGCGGGCGACGGCGTTTATTCTTACGACGTCAAAACCATCGACGGCAAAGAAGTTTCTCTCTCTCAGTATAAAGGCAAAGCGCTTCTGATCGTGAACGTGGCTTCCAAATGCGGGTTCACCAAGCAGTACGGCCCTCTGGAAGAACTTTACAAGAAATACCATGACCGCGGTTTTGAGATTCTTGGATTTCCGGCCAATAATTTTCTGCATCAGGAGCCGGGCAGTGATGAAGAGATCAAAAAATTCTGCTCTCTGAAATATGATGTGACTTTCCCGATGTTCTCCAAAATCAGCGTTAAAGGGAAAGATATTCATCCGCTTTATAAATACCTGACGCAGGAAACTGATTTTAAAGGGGACATCAGCTGGAATTTTAATAAATTCCTGGTTTCACCTGACGGTAAAGTCATCGCGCGTTTTGACTCCAAGACCGAACCGCTTTCTTCAGACCTGGTTTCGAAACTGGAAGCCGCACTGCCCTCCAAATGAAAGAAACAGTCCTGATCACAGGAGCTTCGGGGGGAATCGGCCTTGAGTTGGCTCTCCGGTTTGCCCGGGAAGGCCATCCGCTGGCGCTGGTTTCACGAAGCCGTGAAAAGCTTGAGACCGCGGCCGCGCGGGTCAAAGCCGTGTGCGGAGCAGAGCCCGTCATTCTTCCGGCGGATTTAAGTTTACCGGGTTCCGCTGAAAAACTTTTTCAGGAAGTTCAGGCCCGTTCGCTTCAAATCGGAATTTTGGTCAATAACGCCGGCGTAGGTATGTATGGAATGTTTAAAGAATCGGACCCGAAGCTTCTTTTGGAAATGATGCAGTTGAACATGATTTCGCTCACGGAGCTGGTCCGCAAGTTTCTTCCGGGAATGCTGGAACGGAAAGGTGGAAAAATTCTGAACGTGGCTTCGACGGCCGCGTTTCAACCGGGTCCGCTCATGGCGGTTTATTACGCGAGCAAAGCTTTTGTGCTTTCCTTTACGGAAGCATTGGCCAATGAACTTCAGGGAACCGGGGTTAGCGCCAGCGTGCTTTGCCCGGGTCCGACAGAGTCAGATTTTCAGCAAACTTCCGGAATGCAGGAGGTTAGACTTTTTCGGGTGACTATGATGAAGGCGATGCCGGTCGCGGACGCGGGTTACCGGGGGCTGATGGCCGGTAAAACCGTGATCCTGCCTGGGTTTACGAACAAGATCACTCCGATTGGAATGAGAATTTTTCCACGAAAATGGGTTACGGCGATAGTGCGGTTTTTTCAGGATAAAACCCGGCATTAAAAAATTCTGGCACCCGCTTTGACGAGTGCTAGAATAAGCACCTGTCTTGAAGGAGGCTTTCAATGGTCGATTATCCCAGTCAGCAAAATCAAAGTGTCGCAGAGAGAACTTTTATCCAGCAGGTCTATCAGTGGATGGCCGCGGGTCTTTTGATCACAGGCGTCATGGCTCAGTGGGCCGCGCATACGGAGTGGGTCGTGCGCTCATTACTTGGCGGCGGATTTCTGGTTCTGATGTTGGCGGAGCTCGGCCTGGTCATCTGGCTCTCCGCTTCTATCCTTAAAATTTCCGCGCAGACGGCTGTTGCCGGTTTCCTGGTTTATTCCGCGCTTAACGGTTTGAGTCTTTTCTATATTTTCGCCGTCTACACGGGAGCCTCGATCGCCGGAACTTTTTTTATTACGGCTGGAACTTTCGCGTCGGTCAGTGTTTTTGGATGGGTAACAAAGTCGGACCTGACTTCGCTCCGCGGTTATCTTTTTATGGCGCTGATCGGTGTTTTGATTGCCAGTCTCGTGAATATTTTTCTCCGGTCTCCCGCTTTTGACTGGATTATTAGTTACGCCGGTGTCGCTGTTTTTATCGGTCTCACGGCTTATGACACTCAGCAGTTAAAGCTCATTCATCAGAACAGCAATGGGACAGGGCAGATCGCGGTCCTGGGCGCTTTGAGACTGTACCTGGACTTCATTAATATGTTTCTGTTTCTTCTCCGTATTTTTGGCCGGAGAAGGGACTAACAAACACACGGCTACCTTAGCCGTGGTTTGTTGTACTTGCGCATAGGCGCAAGTGCTAGTAAAGCCAACCCCTTAAATTTTTTACGTTTTGGCCGATAACCTAAGCCATGATCGACGTTAAGAATCTTTCCATGAATTATGGAACGTTCCGGGCTCTGGACGGAATTTCGTTTCAAGCGCGTCCAGGCGAGATTCTCGGACTGCTGGGCCCCAACGGCGCGGGCAAAACCACCGCCATGCGCATTTTGACCACCTACCTTTATCCCTCCGGCGGTTCGGCGACTGTGCAGGGATTTGATATTATTGAAAAGCCGAATGAGGTTCGTAAAAGCATCGGCTACCTTCCGGAAACCGCGCCCCTCTACATGGATATGCAGGTGGATGAGTACCTGCAGTTTGTAGGCGCCGCGCGCGGGCTTGAGGGGTCTAAACTGGCTGACCGGCTGAAATGGGTCATGAACGCCTGCGACCTTTCCTTTATATGGAAGCACCAGCTTTCAGAAATTTCCAAAGGCTACCGCCAGCGCGTGGGTCTGGCTCAGGCGTTGATCCATGACCCGAAGGTTTTGATCCTAGACGAACCGACTTCCGGCCTTGACCCTTTGCAGATTATCGGGATCCGCACTTTGATCAAGGAACTGGCTAAAGAGAAAACGATTATTTTTTCCACGCACATCCTTTCTGAGGTTGAAGCTATTGCCGACCGGATCGTGATTATTAATGAAGGGAAAATTGTTTCACAGGGAACTCTCCGTGAACTGACGGCGCAAGTCCGCGCTCAGGGCGGTAATCAGGCGGACCCGAGCCTTGAAGAGATTTTTATCGCGCTTCTGAAACCCAGGAAAGAGGCGGTTCAGTCATGAAGGGGTTGAATCATATTCTGACGGTTTTCCGCCGTGAGCTTTCCGCCTATTTTAATTCTTCAATCGCCTACATTTTTATTATTGTTTTCATTTTGCTCAACGGCGGGCTTTACATGACGCAGTTTTTTGTCATCGGCCTCGCGGATATGCGCCCGTTTTTCCTCCTGCTCCCTTTCGTGCTTTGCGTGTTTCTTCCGGCCATCACCATGCGCCTTTGGGCGGATGAAAAAAGAGGGAATACGCTCGAGCTTCTATTGACTTTCCCGATGGCGACGCATGAACTGGTGATCGGAAAATTCCTGGCCGGACTGGTTTTTTACGCGGCGGCTTTAGCTGGAACTTTTACGCTTCCAATCATGCTGAAGTTTCTGGGCACTCCGGATTTCGGCGCGATCCTGGGCGGTTATCTGGGCGCGCTTCTCGTGGGTTCCTTTTTTCTCGCTCTGGGTATTTTTATTTCCGGCCTTTGCCGTGATCAGATTGTGGCGTTTATTCTGGCTATGATGGTTTGCTTCGGTCTTTTTCTGACGGGCACGGAATTTCTAGCGGCTTCCATTGACAGCTGGGTGCCTGGTTTTGGAAGTTTTCTTCGGCAGTTCATCGGCGCGGCCGGGCATTTTGAATCGTTCGCGCGCGGGGTGGCCGATAACCGGGATATTCTTTATTTCGCGGGTGGAACGGTCATTTTTCTGGTGCTGAATGGTTTCTGGCTTGAAGGCCGGATGAGAGCCGGAGCTAAAAAAATATTCACGATCGCGGTTGCTGTCTGCTGCGGTATTTTTCTGCTGGGGAACTGGTTTTTCGCCACGATTCCAATGGGCCGTTTCGATCTGACGGAAGGTAAAATTTACACCGTCGCGGATGCCAGCAAGAAAATTCTTAAAGATCTCAAAGCTCCGGTCATTGCCAAGTATTACGTTTCTCCCGCGGATAAAATGCCCACGGGTTTAAAAACCCTCGAACAGGATGTGATCGACAAGCTTGACGAACTGCGGGTCGCTTCAGGCGGTAATTTCCAATACAAGGTTTTCCATATGGAAGCCGCGAACGTGGTGGACAATCCGAAGGGCAAGGAAGGCGAAGAAACGCTCGAACAGCAGCTTCAGAAAAAGGGAATCCAGCCTTTTCAGGTCAAGGCGATTGAGTCCGATGAGGTGAATGTTCGTTTGGTTTATTCCGCGATTTCTCTAGCTTACAAAGAAAAGCCGGAAGAGATGATTTCCCGCGTGATTCCCGAAAATCTCCGCGAGCTTGAATATCTGGTCATGTCCCGCATTTACCGTATGACGCTGGACACGGTTCCAAAAATCGCGCTGGTCGCGCCGTTTCAGGAAAAAAGCGTTAACCCTGAGCTGGCCGCGGTTTTGGCCCAGCTGGGCGGTAAGAAACCGGAGCCTTATAAAGATGACGCGTATGAAGTGGTTCAGATGGCTCTGGAGTATGAGGGTTACCAAGTTTCGCGCATTGATCTTTCAGAAGAACAGTCGATTACGCGTGACACCAAAACCCTGGTTATTTTGGAGCCGGAGAAACTTCTCGACCGTCAGCGGTATGAAATTAACCGCTTCCTGAAAACCGGCGGATCGGTTTTTCTGGCGGTGCAGAATTACACTTACGATTACCAGACCAACGGCCGTGAGCTGACGATCGAAACTCAGCGCAAAAATCCGGACGTGAATCCATTGCTTAAGGCCTGGGGTTTTGAAGTGGATGAAAATATTCTAGTCGATCAGCAAAATGACGTCATCAATCTGAGCGGCGCGGCCAAGGTCGGGCCTTTTGATATCAGCGTGCCCGTGCAGGTTCCGATTCAAATTCTGGTGACTGAAACAGGTATGAATCCTGAAACTTCCATCACGTCGCGGTTAGCGCCTTTGTTTTACTTGTGGGGAACAGCCCTGACCATGGATGACGCGAAAATTAAAGCGCAGGGATTGAATGTTCAGAAACTCCTAACTTCTTCAAATGATTCCTGGAAAGTTCCGTTTCCGGATGGAGCGTTGACTCCGCCTCAGCTGAATTATAAATCCGGCGAGACCAAAGGCCCGTTTCCGCTCGCGGTGCTGGCCCAGGGACAGTTCGCGGACGCCTATGAAGGCAAAACAATGCCTGAGTGGCCCCCGCGCCCCGAAGGGGATAAGACCGTGATCAAGCGCGAAAGAGACCTGCCGACGGAACCTGCTCCGGGCCGGCTGATCTTAATTGGAGCCAGCACGCCTTTTCAGAAACAACTCATTCGAGGCGGGGGCCACCTGAACTTTTTGATCAACTCCATTGATGTTCTTACGCTGGGTGAAGCGCTCGTCACGATCCGTTCTAAACAGCCTGTCGACCGCACGGTGCGGAGAATTTCCGCTCCCGCAAAAGTTGCCTGGCGCTTTTTTGTGATGTTCCTGATTCCCGGCCTTCTCGCCGCGGGCGGCACCGCGCGCATGCTCTGGCGCCGTCAGGCCAAGCAGGCTTATTTGAAAGAGCTTGCCTTGATCAAATGAAGACCCGTCAGCTTTACATCCTCCTGGTGATTTTCGCCGTGCTAGGGGCGGGTATCGCTCTTCGCAGTACTCAAAAACCCCCTCAGCTGGTCTCCGAAGAATTGACTTTGCTTGACCTTTCCATTGATCCCGCGCGCGTTGAAAAAATAAAAATTCAAAAAGGTCAGGATTCCGCGGGCGTTATTGAACTCGCGAAGCAAAACGGGATTTGGGAGCTGAAGGCCTTAACGGCCGGCCGTGTCAGCGCTGAAAAAGCGGAAGAATTACTGATGTCTCTTCAGAAGATAAAAGGCGAACCTCGCGGACGAGGCCAGAATATTTTCCCGGATTTCGGCATCGAGGATGAAAAGGCTTTTCAGCTTTCTTTTTATCCGCAATCAGGACCCGCCCTGCTTGAGCTTTATGTCGGAATCAAATCCGCGGGCGATGGGTTTGTTTTTCTGCGTAAAAAAGGTTCTGAAACGGTTTACCGCGCGGAATCGGATCTGCCCGTAAAGTTTGGCGCGGGAGAAATGCTGGAAGAATCCGTGTTGAGTCCGGATTTCTGGGTGGCCCGGAATTTTATGGCTTTCGACAGAAATAGCGTGCGGAGTATTCAAATCACCCAATTTGACCAGGGGCGCGAAACGGTTCCAGCGGATGTTTCCATGTCCGCGGGGGTGTGGAGTTTTGCCCGGCAGGGACTGCCGTTTAAGCCGTCGGAAGGAAAAGTTCTCCGGTTTCTGGAAGATCTGAAAAATATTCAGGCTGAAAAAGCATTGCCCGCGGATTCCCAGGATTACGGTTTCTCAAAACCCTCGTGGCGGATAAAAATTAAAACCGAAACAGGTTCAGAAAAGGTTTTTACGGCGGGAGGCGGCTTCAAACAGGAAGGGGCTGTTTTCTTCCAGTCCTCCGAAGAGTCCGCGGTTTTTCAGGTTTCAGAAACGGATTTTAAATCGATGGATATTAATGATCTGAATCTGATCTCGGATAACCCGCTGGGCGTGGATCCGGAAGCTGTTGAGAAACTGACGGTTCAAAATGGTAAGGAAACATTTAATCTCCGGCCGATGGAAAAGAAATGGGAAAATTTAACGGGGTATCTGAAGGATTTAAAAGATATCCAGTTCACCCGGATTTTAGCGGATTCAAAAGGATTTAAACCGTCTCAGCACTCGATTGAAATCACTTCCAAGGGTAAAGAACCCGTGACGCTTGAATTCGGGAACCTGATCGACGGCAAGGAGTACCCCGTCATGATTACCGGAGGAACCGTGCCCTTGACGATCACGGAACAAGTTTATAAATGGTTTTTTGAAAACCAGTACCGATTGAAAGAATCCGAAACTTCAGAAATGAAGTCCTGAGTGATCCGCCAGCTTCTTTTCTTCCCCGACAAGACCCACTACGAAAAACCCGCCGATTATCAGTTTGATTTTGACGACGTTACAATTCAGGCGCCGAACGCGGAGCTTCACGGCTGGTTTTTGAAAGCCGAGAAAGAAAAAGCAGTTCTTTATTTCCTTCACGGTAACGCCGGCAATATTTCCCACCGTCTTTATAAAGCTAAGGGCTGGGTCGAGCGGGGTTTTTCAGTTCTTCTCCTGGATTACCGGGGTTACGGAAAAAGTTCGGGTGAAATCGAGGATGGGGAAGATATTGTCCGCGACGCCGAAGCGGGTCTCGATTTTTTGCTCCATAAAATGAACCGTAAACTCTCGAATCTGATTTTTTACGGGGAATCATTGGGCACCTATGCCATGGTGCGCCTGGCCTGCCGGCACAAGGCCGCGGCGGTCATTCTGGAAGCGCCTTTCACTTCATTCGTAGATATCGGGAAAATTCATTACCCTCAGGCGCCGTCTTTTCTGCTCAAAGGGTTTGAGTTTTCGAGCGAAGAATATATTTCAAAAATCAGAGCGCCTCTTTTTATACTGCACGGCACCGAAGATGAAATCTGTCCTTATGAAATGTCGGGTATCTTGATCGATAAAGCTCCTGAGCCTAAGGCTCTTTTCACCATTCCCAACGGCGCGCACAATGACCTTCCGATGACAGCCGGGGATGATTACTGGCAAAAGCCCTTCGAATTTATTTCGAAATATCTGACGGTTTAATTTTCTTCGAACAAATCCAGCTGGCGGTTTTTCTGTCTTTCTTTTTTCTTTTGGTAGGTTTTTTTGGAGGGCACGACACGCGCTTTGGGGTTGATGCCCCAGGTGCGGCGGATTTTAGGAAGTTTTGGTTTTTTCTTTTTTGGAGCCATTACAGCCCTGTGTTTTGAAAAGGCCTCACGATTTTCAGCATTTCCGGATGAATTCTGGAATTCGAAATCAGGTTCTGGCGGTCGGCCAGGGTCAGCTTTTGCCCGCGGAAATTCGTCATGGCGCCCCCGGCTTCTTCCAGAATAACCATAGCCGCGGCCTTGTCCCAGGCCTGAAGATTGAATTCCCAGTAGCCGTCAAAACGTCCGCACGCGACATAGCAAATATCCAGCGCCGCGGAGCCGGTCCGGCGCAGGTCGGAGACTTTCATTAAAATAGATTTGAAGACTTGAATGTATTCATCCATCCGTTCATGCCGGTCGTAAGGAAATCCGGTGCAGACCAGAGAGTCGATCAGATTCTTTTGAGGGGAGACGGAAATTTTCTTGCCATTCAGCGTGGCGCCTTTACCGCGGAATCCCAGAAACAGTTCATTACGGAAAGGATCGTAAACCCCGCCCGCTTCAAGCTTTCCGTTTTCCTCATAGCCGATAGAAACACAGCTTACGGGGAACCGGTGCGCGAAATTTGTGGTGCCGTCCAGCGGGTCGATAATCCAGCGTGAGCCGGCCAGGCTTTTTCCCGCCATGGGAGGGGATTCCTCAGTCAGCAGGGCGTGGTCCGGAAAAGCTTTACGGATGGCGGCCACGATGATTTTTTCGCACTTTTTGTCGATTTGCGTGACCAGACTGAGTTCGGTCTTCTTTTCGATGGTAATTTTCGAGCGGATGGAGGTTTTCAGGACCTTTCCGGCGTCTTCCAGGCATTTCAAGAGGGTGCTTTTAATTTTAGGCGTGTTCATATAGAATATGCGCTCTTATTTAACACAAAACCGGCGATTGTCAATCAATACGCTGACCTATTTTTCAGGAGTATGAAATGAAATCCTACAATGTAACGCTTATCCCGGGTGACGGTATCGGCCCGGAAATCGCCGAAGTCGCCAAAGCCTGCATTGAAGCCACAGGAGTTAAATTCAACTGGGACGTTCAAAGCGCGGGCGTTGATGTCATGGAAAAAGAAGGCACGCCGCTTCCGGACCGGGTACTGGAATCCATCCGCAAGAACAAAATCGCCATCAAATCTCCGATTACCACGCCGGTCGGCACAGGGTTTCGTTCCGTTAACGTGGCTCTGCGTAAAGAGCTTGATCTTTACGCCTGCATCCGGCCCTGTAAATCTTACGATGGCGTGCGCTCCCGCTACAAAAATATCGATTTGGTCATCTTCCGCGAAAACACTGAAGACCTTTACGCGGGGATTGAATTTCAGAAAGGCACGCCCGAAGCGCTTCAGCTGATTCAGGACATTGAGAAACTTTCCAAGAAAAAAATCCGCCAGGATTCCGGCATCAGCATCAAGCCGATTTCTGTTTACGGGTCTGAGCGCATTTTTAAAGCCGCGTTTGAATACGCCCGCAAATATGGGCGGAAAAAAGTCACGGCGGTCCACAAGGCCAACATTATGAAGTTCTCCGACGGGCTTTTCCTTGAAGTCGGCCGGAATGTTGCCAAGCAGTATCCGGATATCGAGTTCAATGACCGTATTGTGGACAATATGTCCATGCAGCTGGTGCAGTTTCCTGAAATGTACGATATCCTCGTTCTCCCTAACCTTTACGGGGACGTGCTTTCTGACCTTTGCGCCGGCTTGATCGGCGGTCTGGGTGTCGCGCCTGGCGCCAATATCGGCGATGGATACGCGCTTTTTGAAGCGACTCACGGTTCCGCGCCCAAATACAAAGGGCTGAATAAGGTCAATCCCACGGCCGTGATTCTTTCCGGTGTTCTGATGCTCGATTACATTGGTGAAACGGAAGCTTCCAAGCGTCTTGAAACCGCGGTCGCGGATGTGATTCGCGAAGGCAAAGACGTGACTTATGATTTGAAAGAAAGCAAAGACGATAAGACGGCCGTCGGCACCAGGGAAATGGGCGCGGCCATCATTAAAAAATTACAGCAGAAAGTGAAGGTCTGATTTATGGCTAAATCAAAAGTTACGGTTGTCGGGGGCGGATTTGTCGGTGCTACGACCGCTCAGCGCATTCTGGAAAAAGAAATCGCGGACGTTGTTTTGATTGATATCGTGGAAGGTATGCCTCAGGGCAAGGCTCTGGACATGATGGAATCCGCGCCGGTCGAAGGTTTTAAAACGAAGATTACCGGCACCAATAATTACGCGGACACGGCCCATTCGGATGTGGTGGTGGTCACCGCGGGTATCGCGCGTAAGCCAGGCATGAGCCGTGATGACCTTGTAAACACCAACGCGGGCATCGTGGGCGGTGTGATCACGCAAGCCGTGAAATATTCTCCGAACGCGATTTTTATTATCGTTTCCAATCCCTTGGACGTGATGACCTATCTGGCCTGGAAAAAATCGGGTCTTCCTTCTAACCGTGTGTTCGGCATGGCGGGCGAGCTGGATTCCGCGCGCATGGCCTGGTTTATCGCCGAAGCCCTGAACTGCAATCCCGCGGATGTTCGGGCGATGGTGCTTGGCGGTCACGGCGACGAAATGGTTCCCGTGCCTCAGCATACCAAGGTCAACGGAAAGCCGATTACCGAACTGCTTCCCGCGGATAAAATTGAAGCGATTAATCAGCGCACTCGTGACGGCGGCGCTGAAATCGTGAAATACCTTAAAACCGGAAGCGCTTATTACGCGCCTTCTTCCTCCGTTGTGCGCATGGTCCGCTCCGTGCTTGAGGACAAGAATGAAATCATTGCTTCCTGTGTCTGGCTGACTGGGCAGTACGGGCTGAAAGATGTTTACTGCGGTGTCCCCGCCAGGCTTGGGCGCAAGGGGATTACCGAAGTGGTGGAACTGCCTCTTACGGACAAGCAAAAACAGGAACTCGCGGTTTCTGCTTCGCATGTGCGCGAGAACTGCGAACGAATAACGTTAATCGCTAAATAAAAGGGTTGTCATCCCTGCGAAAGCAGGGATCCAGGCTTTTAAGAACTGGATTCCAGCTTTCTCTGGAATGACAGAAGATGGATGAATTCATTTAATTCGAAGTCTCAGCTCAAGGCTGGAAGCAAAACTTATACCATCTGGCGTCTTGATTCGCTGGCCAAGGCCGGCTTTAATATCAGCCGTCTGCCTTTCTCGATCAAGGTTCTGCTCGAAAATCTTCTGCGCACTGAAGACGGTAAGGCCGTGCGCCGTGAAGATATCGAAGCTCTGGCCAAGTGGAACCCTTCCAAAAAATCCGATAAGGAAATCAATTTTACGCCCGCGCGTGTGATTCTGCAGGATTTTACCGGTGTTCCCTGCGTGGTGGATCTGGCGGCCATGCGCGATCAGATGATCAAGCTGGGCAAAGACCCCAAAAAAATCAATCCCCTCCAGCCGGTTGATCTGGTGATTGACCATTCGGTGCAGGTGGACGCGTTTGGTTCTCCGTCCGCGTTTCAGGAAAACGTTGAAAAAGAATTTTCGCGCAACGTGGAGCGCTATCAATTTCTTCGCTGGGGGCAGAGCGCGTTTAGAAATTTCCGCGCCGTTCCTCCGGGCACGGGTATCGTGCACCAGGTCAATCTGGAATATCTGGCCAGTGTCGTGATGACCGGTCAGGAAGGCGGGGAAACGCTGGCTTATCCCGATACACTGGTCGGAACGGATTCTCACACAGTGATGATCAACGGCCTGGGCGTGCTGGGCTGGGGCGTGGGCGGGATTGAAGCCGAAGCCGCCATGCTGGGCCAGCCGGTTTCAATGCTGATTCCCGAAGTGATCGGTTTTAAATTGACCGGACAATTAAAAGAAGGCGTGACGGCGACTGATTTGGTGCTGACCGCGACGCAAATGCTGCGCAAAAAAGGCGTGGTTGGAAAGTTTGTGGAGTTTTTCGGCCCCGGGCTTGAAAAACTCAGTCTCGCGGATCGCGCGACGATTGCCAACATGGCGCCTGAATACGGCGCGACCATGGGTTTTTTCCCGGTCGATCAGGAAACAATTAATTATTTAAAGCTGACCAACCGCTCCGCTGAGACGGCCGCGCTAGTGGAGACTTACTGCAAAGAGCAGGGGCTTTTCCACACTCCGCAGACACCGGACCCTGTTTTTTCCGATACGCTGGAACTGGATATTTCCACGGTCGAAGCCAGTCTGGCCGGCCCGAAACGCCCGCAAGACCGCGTGAATTTGACGGGTGTCAAAAAATCTTTCGATGACGCTTTGACCGCCAGCGGTAAACAGGCTAAGTCCGCCGTGGCGGTGCAGGACGGCGCGGAAAAATTTTCCATGCAGCACGGCAATGTCGTGATTGCCGCGATTACCAGCTGCACGAATACTTCGAATCCTGCCGTGATGATCGGCGCGGGAATATTGGCCAAGAAAGCCGTGGAAAAAGGTTTGACCGTCAAGCCGTGGGTCAAGACCAGCCTGGCGCCCGGTTCCAAGGTTGTGATGGAATATCTGAAAAAGACGGGTCTTCAGCCGTACCTCGAAAAATTAAAGTTTCATCTGGTGGGTTACGGCTGTACCACCTGCATTGGCAATTCAGGGCCTTTGCCCGACGCGATTTCCAAGACCGTGAAAGACAATGATCTGGTCGTGGCGGCGGTACTTTCCGGAAACCGGAATTTTGAAGGCCGTGTGAATCCGCAGGTGCGCGCCAATTACCTGGCTTCACCTCCGCTGGTCGTGGCTTACGCGCTGGCCGGTGATATGGACATTGATTTGACCGTTGATCCGATTGGAAAGAATGCTTCGGGCCAGCCGGTTTATCTCAAAGATATCTGGCCGACCAACAAAGAAGTTCAGGATGCGGTGAATCAAGTGGACGCGGAAATGTTCCGCAGTCAGTATTCCAATGTTTTCGCGGGCGACAAGAACTGGCAGTCGATTCAGGTTCCTACCGGCGATCAATTTGCCTGGGATGGTAAATCGACGTATGTGAAGAAACCGCCTTATTTTGACGGAATGCCCGCGGTTCCGGCTCCGCTTAAAGATATTGAAAGTGCGCGCGTACTCGGCGTTTTTGGGGATTCTGTGACGACGGACCATATTTCTCCGGCCGGTAATATCGCTAAAGACAGTCCGGCTGCGCAGTATCTGACGGCTAACGGGGTGAATCCGAAAGATTTCAATTCTTACGGCGCGCGGCGCGGTAACCACGAAGTCATGATGCGCGGTACTTTTGCCAACATTCGTTTGAAAAATCTTCTGCTTCCAGGCGTGGAAGGTCCGTATACCAAGTTTCTTTTGGACGGGCCTGAAAAAGGCCAGCAGATGTTTATCTATGACGCTTCCATGAAGTATCAGGCGGCGAAGGTTCCGCTGATGATTCTGGCGGGTAAAGAATACGGTTCCGGTTCTTCGCGTGACTGGGCGGCGAAAGGCCCGATGCTTTTGGGCGTCAAAGCCGTGATTGCCGAAAGTTTCGAACGCATTCACCGCAGCAATCTGATCGGGATGGGGATTCTCCCGATGGAATTTGAAGCGGGCCAGAATGCGGCTTCTCTGGGCTTGACCGGGCAGGAAGTTTTTTCCATCGCCGGGATTGCCAAAGATCTGGCTCCGGGCAAGAAGATGACGGTTTCCGCTTCCGGCAAGACCTTCACCGTTCGCTGTAGAATTGACACTCCCGTGGAACTGGCCTATTATCAGCACGGCGGTATTCTTCAATACGTTTTAAGACAACTGGCGAAATGAGTGTATTTCTCATTTCGCTCAATGCGAAGACATTGAGCATCCTATGAGCGAAAAAGAACAGCAGGAATTAAAAGTTTCTCCGCATTTTTACCTTCGGCGCCTTCACTCCCTGACAGGCGTTTTTCCTATCGGCGCGTTTCTTCTCGAACATATGTTCTCAAACTCCTTCATTACGCGCGGGCCGGAAGCCTACAATAAGCAGATCGAGTTTTTGCTTAGCATGCCGTATGTCACGATGATTGAACTTTTTGTCATATATCTTCCGATTCTTTATCACGCGCTTTACGGTTTTTATGTCATGTTTACCGGTAAGAATAATCTGGGCTGGTATCCGAATAAGGAAAACTGGCTTTACGCCGCTCAGCGGTGGACCGGCATTCTGACCTTTGCGTATATTTCTTACCATGTTTATCACACTAAAATTGTTCATGTCCTTTACGGCACGGAAGTCAGCTATGCCCGCATGGCGGAGCTGATGCACAATCCCGGCATTATGGTTTTTTATCTGGTCGGCATGGCCGCGGCCATGTTTCATTTCGCAAACGGTCTCTGGGGTTTTCTGATCAGCTGGGGGATTACGGTCGGAACCGGCGCCCGCCGGCTTTCGGGCTGGATCTGCACTCTGCTCGGCCTCTCGCTTTATTTCGCGGGCGTAAACGCGGTTATTCACTTGGTGCGTTAATGGCGGATACAAAAGGTAAAGTTGTCGTTGTCGGCGGAGGTTTGGCGGGTTTGATGACGACCATCAAGCTCGCGGAAGCCGGCATTGGTGTCGATCTGATTTCGATTGTTCCCTGCAAACGGTCACATTCGGTTTGCGCGCAGGGCGGGATCAACGCTTCAGTCAATACCAAGGGTGAGGGAGATTCTCCGCAAATTCATTTTGAAGAAACTATTCTAGGCGGAGATTTCCTGGCCAATCAGCCGATGGTCCGCGAGATGTGTGAGAACGCGCCCAATTTCGTTTATATGCTGGATCGTATGGGGGTGCAGTTCAACCGCACGCCCGAAGGTTTAATTGATTTCCGCCGTTTCGGCGGAACGCGTTTTCACCGCACGGCTTTTGCGGGCGCCACAACTGGTCAGCAGATTCTTTACGCGTTGGACGAGCAGGTGCGCCGTTTCGAAGCTGAAGGGAAAGTGACCCGCTATGAAGGCTGGGAATTTCTTTCCGCGGTGATTGATGATTCCAATGTGGGGCGCGGGATTGTCGCTTTGAATCTTACTAATTTTGAAGTCCGGTCTTTCCGCGCGGATGCCGTGGTGTTTGCCACCGGCGGATGCGGGATGATTTACGGCCGTTCGACGATGTCGATGATTTGCACCGGCGCGGCGGCGGGTTCTCTTTTCCAGCAGGGCGTGCATTACGCGAATGCCGAATTTATTCAGATTCATCCCACTGCGATCGCGGGTGAAGACAAGAATCGGTTGATCTCTGAAGCGGTGCGTGGTGAAGGCGGACGTCTTTGGACTTATAAAGACGGCAAGCGCTGGTATTTCATGGAAGAGTGGTATCCCAAATACGGCAATCTGGTACCGCGCGATATTGCTTCACGCGCGATTTTTAAAGTGGTGCGCGAGCTGAAGCTTGGTCTCGAAGGCAAAGACGTTGTTTATCTCGATATTTCCCACGTGGATCCCAAAACGCTCAAAGCCAAGCTGGGCGGAATTCTCGAGCTCTACGAGAAGTTCATGAATGAAGACCCCAGCAAAGTTCCGATGCGCGTATTTCCATCTGTTCATTATTCCATGGGCGGAATTTATATTGATTCCAAACACATGACGAATGTTCCGGGTCTTCTGGCAGCCGGTGAAGCCGATTATCAGTATCACGGAGCTAACCGCTTGGGCGCGAATTCACTGTTGTCCTGCCTTCAGGGCGGGCTGGCAGCCGCGCGTACGGCGGGGGAATACATTCAGGGTCTGAACCGCTCCGCGGATGATACGGCCGACAAATGGTTTTTGCAGCAGATTAAAAAAGAAGAATCCCGCCAGGATGAAATCCTTCGTCTGCACGGCAAAGAAAATCCGTATGAGCTTTGGGAAGAAATGGGCGAAGTCATGACTTCTAATGTGACTGTGGTTCGTTACAATAAAAACCTGGAAGAAGCGGATAAGAAACTGATTGAGCTCAAGGAACGCGCTAAAAATATCAATGTGGCGGACGTTTCAAAGTGGGCCAATCAAACCGTGGTGTTTACCCGCCAGCTTTTCAATATGCTTGAGATCGCCCGATGCATCACGCTGGGCGCGCTGGCGCGTAACGAGAGCCGTGGAGCGCATTACAAACCCGATTTTCCGAACCGTGACGACGCCAACTGGCTCAAGACCACCGTGGCTAAATATACGCCTAAAGGCCCTGAGCTTTCTTACGAAGCGGTCGATACATCACTGTTGAAACCTCGCGAGCGGAAATACTAGTAAGGATGCGGATGCGCCTTGCTGTATCGGTAAATAGGAGCCGATGCGGATATGCCAGAGAAAAAAACGGTCAAAGTTAAAATTAAGCGCCAAGACGGTAAAGATGCCCGGCCTCACTGGGAAGAGTTCCACATTCCCTACCGGCCGTACATGAATGTCATTATCTGCCTCCAGGAAATCCGTAAGATGCCCAAGACTTTTGACGGCCGTCCAACGACGCCCCCTTCCTGGGAATCCAGCTGTCTGGAAGAAGTTTGCGGAGTTTGCACTATGGTCATCAACGGCAAAGTCCGTCAGGCATGTTCGGCGCTGATTGATCAACTGGGTACGGAAATTACGATTGAACCCATGACTAAATTTCCGCTGGTCCGTGATCTGATCGTCGACCGTTCCCGTCTTTTTGAAAGTTTGAAACGCGTCAAAGCCTGGATTCCGATTGACGGCACGCACAACCTCGGCCCCGGCCCGCGAATCAATTCCGATCAACAGCAGAAAGATTATCTTCTTTCGACCTGCTTTTCATGCGGATGCTGTTTGGAGGTTTGTCCGCAGGTCAACGGACGTTCTGATTTTATGGGCGCCATGGCGATCAATCAGGCCCGTCTTTTTAATGATCATCCGCTGGGGAAAGGTTCGGCTAAAGAGCGAGTTCAGTCTCTCATGGCGAAGGGTGGTATTGAGGATTGCGGGAATGCTCAAAACTGCGTGAAGGCCTGTCCAAAACATATCCCGCTGGTTGAATCCATTGCCGAAATGAATAATCAGGTCACGAAGGCGATCTTCGGCGGTCTTAAGGATTGATGGCTTCGCGCAAGCGCAAAACCTCTTCGGTCTTCTCTCCTCAAATAGGTAAGCAAGTTTATATCGATCCTTCCGCCCAAGTTATCGGGCAAGTTTCAATCGGGGATTATTCCAGCGTGTGGCCGGGCGTGGTCATGCGAGGGGATATCAATAAAATCAAGATTGGCAGATACACCAATATTCAGGACTTATCCCTTCTGCACGTTGAAACAAATCAGGCCTGTGTGATCGGGGATTATGTCACGGTGGGCCATCAGGTTTGCCTGCATGCCTGCACGGTGAGAAATCAGGCGCTTGTTGGAATTGGTTCTATTGTGATGGACGGCGCCGTCATCGGGGAGGGCGCGATCCTCGGAGCGGGAAGTCTAGTGACGCACAATCAGAAACTGAAACCTCATTCTTTGTATTTTGGCAGACCCGCCAAATTTGTCCGCAAGCTTTCCCGCAAGGAAATCAGCGGTCTTAAGGCCTGGGCTTTGCGCTACGTTGATTATTCAAGCGCTCATCTTGAAGGCCGGTTTAACAGGGTTTAAAGCGGGTCTTCAAACCTTCTATTGGATTTTATAGCAGACTATAACCCTGAACTCTTTGGAAAAGCTTTTTTCAGGTGCGGATTTCAAACTTTCCGCTATAATAGGGCTCTTTATGTCACCAGAGAATACAGCAAAAGCAGAACCTAATTTCGTCAAAGGCCTGGATGGTGTAGTTGCTTCCCAGACCGTTTTAAGCCTTGTGGACGGCGCTAACAGCCGGCTCTATTACCGCGGGATCCCCGTTGAAGAGCTAGCCGCGAACTCTTCTTTTGAAGAAACGGTTTACTTTCTCTGGACTGGCCATCTTCCTTCCGCTTCCGAACTTTCTGAGTTTAAAAAGAACCTCGCTGATAATCGCGCGCTTTCTCCTGACATTCTTAAGGTTCTGACGACATTTCCCAAAACCGCGCATCCGATGGGGGTTTTACGCACCATGATTTCGGTGATGGGTATTTTTGATAAAGACGGAGATAAACAGGACCCTGAAAATATGCGCCGGCAGGCTTTGAGGCTTACCGCCTGTGTTCCGACCCTGATCGCCGCTTTCTACCGTATACGGGAAGGCAAGGAGCCGATCGCTCCGGACAAGAAGCTTTCCCAAGCGGCGGATTTCCTTTATATGATGCACGGCAAAGAGCCCGCGCCTGAAATGGAACGGGCTTTGGACGCTTATCTGATTCTTCTGGCTGATCACGGTTTGAACGCGTCTACCTTTTCTGCCCGCGTAACGACGGCGACGGAATCTGATCTTTATTCCGCGATTACTTCAGCGGTGGGGACCCTCAAGGGGGATCTCCACGGTTCCGCGAATCAGCGCGCCATGGAGATGATTTTGGATATCGCGGACCCGGCTAAGGCTGAAGATTATGTGCGCAATCTCTTGAAGCAGAAGAAAAAGGTTATGGGTTTTGGGCACCGCATTTATAAAAAAGAAGATCCCCGCGCCGCGGTTTTCCGCGGAATCGCTAAAAAACTTTGTGAACGCGTGAAGGAATTCCGCTGGATGGAAATTTCCGACAAGGTTGAAAAAGTCATGTGGGAAGATAAGCAGATTCCCTGCAATGTGGATTTCTTTTCCGCTTCGGTTCTTTACGTGCTGGGATTTCCCGTGGATTTTTTTACCACGGTTTTTGCTTCAAGCCGCGTCGCGGGCTGGACCGCTCATGTGATTGAACAGCGCGCTGACAACCGGCTGATCCGTCCGGCCGCGGAGTATATCGGACCTAAAGATCAGCATTACGTGCCTGCAGACAAGCGCAACCAGTAACCGGGGGAAGAGTGAACGTACACGAATACCAGGCTAAGGAAATTTTTAAGCGTTACGGAATCCCCGTTAATACTGCCATTCTGGCAAAGACCCCTCAGGAAGTTTTCCAATCCTCCAAAGAATTAATAAAGCCTGATACCGGCATCGCGGTTAAAGCGCAGGTGCATTCCGGCGGCCGCGGGCGCGCGGGCGGTGTGAAGGTTGTTTCGACCCCTGAAGAAGCGCGTGATCTTGCCTCTAAACTTTTTGGGAAAAAACTTATCACGGTTCAAAATGGACCTGACGGCCAGCCCGTGGATTTAATTTTGGTAGAACAGACGGCTCCGATCGCCAAGGAATATTATGTCAGTATTGTCCTGGACCGCAGCGCTGCTAAACCCTGTTTGATTGCTTCTGAAGCCGGCGGGATGAATATTGAAGAAGTGGCTCATGCCAATCCTGAAAAACTGATCCGTTCCCACTTTTCTCCTGAAACCGGTCTGAGCCTGAAACAGGCTGAGGATATTGCGGGTAAATTTTCCGGGCTGACCGCGGAGCAGAAAAAAGCTTTCGCCTCCATTTTTGAAGCGCTTGCGAAAATTTTTATGGACCTTGATGCTTCTCTGATTGAAATCAACCCGCTTGCCGTCATGAAGTCCGGAGGGGTTATCGCTATTGACGCCAAGATCAATTTTGATGATAACGCTCTTTACCGTCACGCGGATATCGCGGCCCTTCGCGATCCTAACCAGGAAGACAGCCGTGAGGTTGAAGCTAAGAAATTCGACCTGAGCTATGTCGGCCTGGACGGCAGTATCGGCTGTATTGTTAACGGCGCGGGACTCGCGATGGCTACGATGGATATCATTAAATACGCGGGCGGTGAACCGGCCAACTTTTTGGACGTCGGCGGAGGCGCGGGAAAAGAAAAAGTCGCCGCGGCTTTTAAAATTATTCTCAAGGATCCCAAAGTTAAAGCCATTCTGGTTAATATTTTCGGCGGAATTATGCGCTGTGATGTTGTGGCTGAAGGGATTCTGGCGGCGATTAAAGAAGTCGGCGTGCAGGTGCCGTTAGTCGTACGTCTTGAAGGAACAAACGTTGAAGAAGGGAAGGCCATCTTGAAACAGTCCGGCCTGAAAATTATTTCCGCGTCTGAATTTTCCGAAGCGGCGGAAAAAGTGGTGGGGTCGTTATGAGTATTTTGGTTAATAAAGACACCAAGGTCATTGTTCAGGGGATTACCGGCACGCACGGCTCTTTTCATGCGCAGAAGATGCTGGAATACGGCACCAAAGTTGTCGGCGGTGTGACGCCTAAAAAAGGCGGCCAGCAGGTTCACGGCATTCCGGTATTCAACACGGTTAAAGAAGCGGTGCAGGCCACAGGCGCTAACGCCTCTGTGATTTATGTGCCGGCGAGTTTCGCGGTCGGCGCTATCCGGGAAGCCGGAGAGGCTGGAATTCCGCTGGTCGTCTGTATCACGGAAGGTATTCCCGCGCTGGATATGGCGAAGATCAAGCCTTGGATTGTTGAAAAGAAAATAACTTTAATTGGGCCGAATTGTCCCGGGATTATCACCCCGGGTGAATGCAAAATCGGCATCATGCCCGGATATATTCATAAAAAAGGCCGGATCGGCGTGGTTTCCCGCAGCGGGACCCTGACTTATGAAGCGGTCTGGCAGCTTTCGACCCGCGGGATCGGACAGTCCACCTGTATCGGAATCGGCGGAGATCCGATTGTCGGCACGAATTTTATCGACGCGCTCCCGCTTTTCGAAAAAGATCCGGATACCGACGCGGTCATTATGATTGGCGAAATCGGCGGATCCGCGGAAGAAGAAGCCGCGGAATTTATTGAAAAGAAAATGTCCAAACCCGTAGTGGTTTTTATCGCGGGCAGCACGGCTCCTCCGGGGAAACGTATGGGGCACGCGGGGGCCATTATTTCCGGCGGTTCCGGAAAAGCTGAAGATAAAATCGCTCGGCTTAAAAAAGCCGGAGCCTTTATCGCGCCCAGTCCGGCTTTGCTCGGCGAAACGATGGAGAAAGTCCTGGCGGAAAAGTATGCTCAAAAATCTCGATCACGAGTTTGATGAGTACCTGAAATCCCGCGAACCGCAAATCCTTAAGGCTATCGCCGGCCTGCCTGAAAAACTTCAGAAAACCTGTTTTCGTTACGGCCGTTTCACAATTCCTACTTTCTATAAAGCCTTCTTTTTAAGCCCCAAGCAAGAGCATTTACTCAAGCGTGTCAGCGCGACTATGGCCCAGGTTATCAATACCGCCGCGCGGCTGTATTTTGAGGAAGGCCATATGTCTACGGTTTTCAAAATGAGCCCGGAGGCCGCGGATTTGATTAAGATAGATCCGGGTTATTCTCAAACGGTGGTTTTTGCCCGTTTTGACGCGCTGCTGGAAGGGGAAAGTTTGAAGGTGATTGAATTTAACACGGATTCTCCGGCGGGCACGGCTTACACGGATCAGCTTGAAGAGGTTTTGTTTTCGGAAGAACCGCTTCAGGATTTTTTCAAAGAGCATCAGCTGATTCAGCATTCAAGAGCTCAGAACATTCTGGATGTTCTGCTTTCAACTTATGAAGAATTCGGCGGATTTGAAATTCCTCAAATCGCGATTATTGACTGGAAAAACGTACGCACTACGCCTGAATACGAATACCTGAAAGTTTTCTTTGAATCCAAAGGGTATAAAACCGTAATCGCCGACCCGCGTGAACTGAAGTATAAAGGCGGGAAGCTTTATCATAAGAATTTTCGGGTACATCTGATTTACCGGCGGGTGATTTTTGATGAACTCCTGGAACGGCTTGATGAAGTGCAGGATATGATCAAAGCATACCGTGAGCACGCCGTCTGCATGGTGAACCCTCTCCGTTCCCGGATTGCCAGTGACAAGGCTTTGCTTTCCATTTTGACCAATCCGGAATATGATCACTTTTTTACTGAAAATGAAAATAAGATGAAGCGGGAACACATTCCCTGGACGCGCCGTCTGGCGGATGCCGAAGATTTTTACGGGCGTAAAAAAATGTACCTGATCGATTTCTTGAAAGACGAAAAAGAAACATTGGTTTTAAAGCCTTCAGCGGCTTTTGGCGGGCGGGATGTCACGATCGGAAGAGAAACCACGGACAGTGACTGGAATGCCGTCATGGATAAAGCTCTGAAAGGCGATTGGGTCATGCAGGAGTTTGTGAACATTCCGATTTTGACCGTTCCGGAAGTTGTAAATCAGAAGCTTGACTTTGCCTATAAAAAATATAATTTTAATATGTTTGTTTGCGGAGGAAAGTACGCCGGGAGTTTTGTCCGGCTGAGTTCTGAAAGCATGATCAACGTGGCCAAAGGCGGAGGGTTGATTCCCGCCGTCGCGCCTGAGCATATTCCCGAACGTTTTGGGAATTGACCTTAAAGGAACTTCATGGAAAAACATCCCCGTCTTTTTACGCTCGAAGAAGCTAACAGCGCGATTCCTCAGCTGGAGGCTATTTTGAAACGTTTTGAACAGAAGAAACATGCTTCGGAAAAGCTTCATGACGAACTCCTGATGGAAGAGCTTCTTCGGGAGCGCGGTTCGTTGGGCACCCAGGCTTCCGACCTTCAAGGGATTGAAACCTTTCTGGCGGGGGAAATGGCCCGTCTGGATGACGCGATTCAAGACCTTGAAAATGAAATCCAGGCATTGCGTTCTCTCGGCTGTAAAGTCCGCAATCTTTCCCGGGGCTGGATTGATTTTCCGGCCCATCAAAACGGCACGGCTATTTTTTATGTATGGAAACGCGGGGAATCTTCCGTGCGTCATTACCGCCGGGTTGAAGACCGCAGTCAGATTTTTCCGATCGAGACGTAAAACGAGCGTAAAAACGGTTTTTACCCCCTCTGTTTCATTGACAAACCCCGCCTGAGGCGATAGTATCCGATGCCAGAACTTCCTGAAGCGCAAACCGTTGTGTCGCAGCTGTCTGCCGTGCTTCAAGGACTTACGCTGAGCCGGATTCATGTGCGCAGAGCGTCGGTTCTGAAAGCCGGAAACTCCTGGGAGTTTGAAAAATTTTTAGACGGAAAAAAAATTACTTCCGTTAAACGGCGCGGGAAATTCTCCGTTTTGTTTTTTGAAAACCAATGCAAGATCTGGATTCATCTCGGTATGACCGGTCAGCTTGTCTGGAAATGGCAGGGTGAAGATGCGAAGCATGTTCACGTGGTTTTTGAGTTTCAGGGAACAAGTGAAAAACTCGCGTTTCGGGATATCCGCCGTTTCGGCGGAATATTTCTGGATAATGGCCGGTTAAAACTTCCGGACGGAATCGTGAAGTTGGGCCCAGAGCCTCTCGAAATCAATCCGGCGGATTTTCAGGCGAGATTCGGTTCCCGGAATGGACGAATCAAAAGCCTGCTTATAAATCAGAGAATTCTGGCAGGGCTCGGAAATATTTACGCGGACGAATGCCTTTTCAGGGCGGGAATTCACCCCCTTCGAAGGCCCGCGAAACTGAAGGCCCGGTGGCCTAAACTCCACCAGGCGGTTCAGGAAGTCTTAAAAGAAGCGATTGCCGCTGGAGGATCGAGTGTTGATGATTACCGGCATGTGGACGGTAAGCGCGGGGAGTTCCAAAAATTCCACCGGGTTTACGGCAGGGAAAAGAAACCCTGCTTCACCTGCGGTTCAAACGTGCGGCGGATTGTGATTAGCGGAAGAAGTTCTTTTTTTTGCCCGGTTTGTCAGTTTTAAAACAGTAACCATAAGCCCAAAAAAGGGCTCAGAGGAGGAAGTAAAAGTGATTCTACCGAAGAAGATTTTTTTGACCAAAGGCGTGGGTGTTCACCGTGAGAAACTTTCGAGCTTCGAGCTCGCCCTTCGTGACGCGGGGATCGCGCCGTACAACATTGTGCGCGTTTCCAGCATTTATCCGCCGTACTGCAAGCTGATCTCCAAGGAAGCCGGTTTAAAATATTTGACGCCCGGCCAGATCCTTTTCAGTGTTGTGGCCGAATGCGCGACTAATGAACCTAACCGTTTGATCGCTTCTTCTATCGGTATGGCGCTTCCTAAAAAGCCTGAGCAGTACGGCTATCTGTCTGAAGCCCACACTTACGGCTGGACGGAGAAGAAGACGGGTGAATACGCGGAAGACTTGGCAGCGAGCATGCTGGCCACGATTCTGGGCGTGAAATTTGATCCGAATGAAAGCTACGACAAGCGGCGCGAACAGTGGAAAATTTCCAATGAAATCGTCCGTACCACCGCCAACACCAAGAGCGCGGTTGGCGATAAAGACGGCAAGTGGACTACGGTCATTTCCGCGGCTGTGCTGATTCATTAAGCGATTTGGTTAGATAAACCCCGCACGGTCCATAAAGGCCTGCGGGGTTTCTTTCTGTTTATGAAGAAAAAAACTAAAAATTCAAAAGTGGTCGTAGGTCTGGTTCAGATGTCGAACTCCAAGAGCCCGGAGGCGAATCAGGAAAAGGCTTGTGCCCGTGTGTTGAAAGCGGCCAAGCAGGGCGCTCAAATCATCTGCCTTCAGGAGATGTACCGCACCCTCTATTTCTGCCAGAAGTATGACCACAAAAATTTCGATCTGGCTGAAACCGTTCCCGGCCCCAGCACCCGTGTTTTTTGTGAGATTGCCCGCCAGAAGAAAGTCGTGATCATTGTTCCGATTTTTGAAAAACGCGCGGCCGGAATTTATCACAACAGCGCGGTTGTGATTGACGCGGACGGACAGATTCTCGGCACTTATCGAAAGATGCATATTCCGGATGATCCCAATTTCTACGAGAAATTTTATTTCACGCCGGGTGATTTGGGTTTCCGGTCTTTTCAGACCCGGTACGCTAAAATTGGCGTGCTGATCTGCTGGGATCAGTGGTTTCCCGAAGGCGCAAGGTTAACAGCTCTTTCCGGCGCCCAGATTCTTTTCTACCCGACGGCGATCGGTTTTCACCATTCTGACAAAAAGTTTGCTAAGGCCCAGCTGACCGGCTGGCAGACCGTTCAGCGGGGACACGCTGTCGCGAACGAAGTTTTTGTTTGCGCCGCAAACCGCGTGGGCAAGGAAGGCCCGGTCAAGTTCTGGGGAAATTCTTTCGTGTCTGATCCCTTCGGCACTGTGATTGCCAATGCCGGAGAAGATAAGGAACAAAACCTGATCGTTGAATGTGACCTCAGTCAGATTGAAAGCACACGCCGTAACTGGCCTTTTCTGCGCGACCGCCGTATCGACGCATATTCCGGAATCACTTCGAGATTTCTGAATGCCTAATCTTCTCACCGGTACCTCTGCTTTGAAGACTCCGTCTTCGCAGGGCTATTTCATGCCCGCCGAATGGGCAAAGCATGAAGCTACTTGGCTTTCCTGGCCTCATAACACCATTACCTGGCCCGGAAAAAGACTGGCGCGGGTGCGCGATATCTACCTTCAGATGATTGAGAATCTTCTTCCTGAAGAAAAAGTAAAACTGCTTCTGGCCCCGAAGATGAAAGAAGAAGTTTTGAAATTTCTTAAGCCCAAGCTTTCACAGAAAAGTCTTAAAAATCTGATTATCATTGAAGAGCCGACAGTAGATGCCTGGATCCGTGATTACGGGCCGACCTTTGTCGTTAAGAAGGGTGAGAAGGCCTGGGTGAAGTGGACCTTTAACGCCTGGGGCGGAAAGTATTCGGATCTGGCCGAAGACACGCATATTTTTGAAAATAAAAAATTAATTGCCCAGCCTTGTTTTGAAGCGGGGATCGTGCTGGAAGGCGGTTCTATTGAAGTGAATGGAGCCGGTACCTGCATGACCAGCGAGCAGTGTCTTTTAAACAAAAACCGGAATCCCCGCCTGACTCAGTTTGAAATTGAACAATACCTGAAAGAGTATCTCGGCGTTTCCCAGGTGCTTTGGCTGAATGAAGGAATTGTCGGGGATGATACGGACGGTCACATTGACGATATCGCGCGGTTTGTGGATGAAAAGACGATTTTAACCGTCTATGAAGACAATGTTTCAGACGAGAATCACGCGTTCTTAAGAGAGAACTGGGAAAGGCTTAAAGCAGCCGAAACGACTTCCGGAAAGAAATGGAATGTGATTAAACTGCCTATGCCCAAGCCTGTTGAGGAAGGCGGGGGCAGGCTTCCTGCCAGCTACGCTAATTTCTTGATTGCTAACGCTTCGGTCCTGCTTCCGGTTTATGCCTGCAGGCAAGATAAGGATGCCGTGAAGATTCTGAAGGAAGTTTTTCCGAAGAAAGATATTGTTCCGATTGACTGCACGGCGATGGTCTATGGCTTGGGCGCGATTCATTGCGTTTCACAGCAGGAACCCGCCTAATCTCCAGCCGTTAAATAAACACGCTTTAGTTTAACGCAAGTGCCTGCTGTTTCTTAAAAGACTCACCGACATCCGCTCGTCTGGTATTTTCAGGAAGATCGAAATTAAAGTCGGCTGAACCGTTGCCGGCTGAAAACTCCACCGATTTAAAAAGCATGACCGTCTCGTTTGCACCCCGCTCCGCGTAGGACTCAATTCTTATTTTACCAGGGTAAGAAAAAGATTCTTTTGCTGATTTTTCAACGGTTTCAAATCCGTTTCTTTCAATAAGTGTCCGGGGCTTGCCGTCCTTGCGGTAATAGACCTCCTTAAGCGTATTCCCATTTCTGTCAGTGTAAACCGAGCGTGAAAGCTGACCGTTTGTTTGAATTCCAAGTTGAACGAGGTCTCCGGTGTCAGAAAGAATTTGTGTCCGGGTTTCATCAATTAAAGAAGGTTTAAGTGAGCGGTAAAGATCCAAAGCTTTGAGGTGGCTGTGAATTTCAGGAGAATCTTCGAGATCGAAGATGGTTCCCGAAAAGACAGTATTTTGACGGGGCAGGTAAAGGTCAAAATTCCGGTCATCCGTTCGGAACACGAAAAGAAGCTGGTTCTGATCGTTGAAACCTTTCAGGAGGATTTTTTCATCCAGCCGGTTGTAAACCAGATCGGCCCGGCAGAAAGCTTTTTTTCCGTCAGGAGTTGAGAACTCCATCCGGAGGGAAGCCTGCATTTGAATCCAAAAACCGCGCTGAGCCTCAATTTTTCTGACGATCTCAGAAAGATTCGGCGCTTGAGCCTGAAGCGGAAGGCACACCAGGACAAGCAGAAAAAGAAAGGGTGCTGTTTTTTTCATTTTAGAGAAACCGCAGATTAATTTTCGGACGGAGGAACGGAAAGTTTATTCTTTGTGTAGAGAATCCGGTGAACCGCGGTGGCATTGGTTCCGATCAGAAGAATGATCAGGCACAAAGGGCGCACCCAGCCGCCGAAAGCCGAATAGACTCCCAGCACAATCAGCCGTTCCGGTCTTTCAAATACGCCGATCGTGCAATCGTCGATCATGTTTTCCGCCCGCGCTTTGGCGTAGCTGGTTACAAACGCTCCCGCAATGATGCCGAGACAAACAGCAGTCCATCCCGCCTGCTGAAGATGAGCGTAATGAACGGCCAGACCGCCGAAAAGAAAAAGATCCGCGTAGCGGTCAACGGTAGAATCCAGGAACGCGCCGAATTTGGAGATTTTTCCGCTGTGGCGGGCTAAGGGACCGTCGAACATATCGCCAAGACAGGCAAATAGGAGAAGGATACCCCCCCAGAAGAAATGGCCGGAGGCATAAATCACACCGCTGGTCAGGCTGAGTGCCAGACCAGCGAGTGTGACGTGATTTGGGGAAATGCCCTTGCTGTCTAGAAAGATAGCGACTTGCTTCAGTCCGGACTCAAGATAAGGGTAGACGTGTTTTCTGAGCACGCCGTCTTCTTATCGGGGGCAGGTGCCCTGCACAAATTTCTTCACGAGCTCTTTGGCTTCCGTGTCAGGAATTTGTTTGGGCGGGTGCTTCATGGTGTAAGCGGACATTGAAATCAGCGGACCGCCGATTTTGCGGTCACGGGCGATTTTGGTCGCGCGGATTGCGTCAATCGCGCAGCCGGCGCTGTTCGGTGAATCTTCCACCGACAGACGGAGTTCAATGTTGATGGGGAAACCCGCGAAACCGCGGCCTTCCATGCGCAAATAGCAGACCTTGTTGTCGTTCTGCCAGGGAACATAATCTGAAGGACCGATATGAATATTATCTTCGTGAAGCGGTTCGGCCATCTGGCTCTGCACGGCAGCCGTCTTTGAAATCTTTTTGGATTTCAGGCGCGTGCGGTTGAGCATATTCAGGAAATCCGTGTTACCGCCGGTGTTCAGCTGGTAAGTACGGTCAACCTTAACTCCGCGGTCTGAGAAAAGCTTGGTCAGAGTGCGGTGGACGATCGTGGCGCCGACCTGAGCCTTGATATCATCACCGACGCAGGGGATACGCTTGTCTTCAAAGCGCTTGGCCCATTCAGGGTTTGAAACGATAAAGACCGGCATGCAATTGATCAGGCTGACTCCGGTTTTAAGGCAGGCTTCCGCGTAGAATTCCACGGCTTTCTGGCTTCCGACCGGGAGGTAGTTCAGGAGAATTTCAGCGCCTGATTCCCGGAGGACTTTTTCGACATTGCAGGGTTTTTTGTTTGAGAGGACGAAAGTCCGGTCATCCGGGTAATCCGCCATGTGAGCGGAATAGCCGTCAAGCACCGGGCCCATCTCTACAACCACTTTGCTTTTGGGGATCCGGTTATTTTCAAGGGGGAGAAGGCAGTTAGGCTTGGCTTTTAAGGCGACGTCAAAGGTTTCGCCCACTTTTCTTTTGTCGATATCGAAAGCCGCGACAAACTCGATATCTTCAGGGAAATAACCGCCCATTTCGTAGTTCATGAGGCCCATGAATTCTTTTTTCTTCTTGGCCTTGGTGGTTTCTTTGTAATATTCAATACCTTGAACGAGTGATGCGGCGCAATTACCGACGCCGGCGATCGCAACTTTAATCTTGCCCATCTGGAAAATCCTCCGATTTTAAATTTTAAAATAGCATCCCATCTCAGGCGGGGCCTTTTGGGGAAAGCTCTGAACGGAACTTGCTCAGGCGAAAGTGATTATAGCATTGAATGCTTCTAAATCAAGCGGAAAGCTTGCCGTGTAAACCATTTAAAACAATAGGGTTGTAAAATATAAGTCCTATAAAAACGATCAAATTAGATTTAATCAAGCGGATTTCCTATGATAAAATCCTGCTTTCATCAACCCTGAAAGGATAACCGGAGATTGAAATGACCATTCCTCTTGAAGAATTTAAGAAAATCCAGCTGAAGGTGGCTCAAATTGAGTCCGTGGAGCCTCATCCAAACGCTGACAGGCTCTATGTTTTGAAAATCAAAGTAGGTGAAGTCCAGAAGCAGATTGTGGCGGGCATTCGCAAGCACTATACCGAAGAGGAACTTAAAGGGAAAAAGATCGTGATTGTGGATAATCTCGAACCCGCGGTGATTCGGGGAGTGGAGTCTAACGGGATGCTTTTGGCGGCATCCGACACAGAGTCTCTGACGGTAATTGTTCCTGAGAGACCGATTTCTGACGGAGCTTTGATTAAGTAAAGTTTAGAACGGAACGGCGAAATAGGCTGAAAGATTTTTCCAGGTTACGTAATGAATGTAGGCCAGGAAAACGATGAGGGCGAAAAGACTGATGAACCGGACCGGGCCTTTTTCATTCCAGAGCTGTTTCATCATAAAGCCGATGAAGCTGAAATACAAAATAGTGATTGGAAGCAGAATCGCGTAATAAGTTACGTTTTGGGATGAGGGGAGAGGCACGAAGCTTCCGATTACATTCTTAAGGCCGTAGGTCATGTAAAGAGGAGGGCCCATCAGAACCAGCGAAGCATCGTCGCTCCATCTTTTCAGATAAGCGACAAAGGCCAGAATTCCAAATAGAAAAAAATAACGGATGAGATGATGGATTTGGCCGATTGATTTCTTTTCCATGAAGTGATTAATGTAGTATGCGCCCAATTTCTTGTCAAAGAAAAACTCTTGTGCTACTATCAACCCCATGGTTTCTTCCAGTAAGACATCCCCGTTAAAAAAGCTCGCGGACTTCCGGCCTCTCAAGGGTTGGCGCTACAATCCCGGGCAAATCAATTTTTCAGAGGTTATCGCTCCGCCCTACGATGTCATTTACCCGGCGGAGCAGGAAACCCTTTATAAACGGTCTCCTTACAACTGCGTGCGGTTGGTTCTCAATAAGATTGAACCTTCAGACACCGATCAAAATAACCGGTATACCCGCGCGAAGCAGTTTTTCGCGGACTGGCAGAAATCGGGTCACCTGATTCAGGAAGAAACCCCGGCTTTTTACGTTTACCGTCAGACTTATCAGGATCCGGTGACCGGCCGTAAGCTGGACCGCACGGCGGTTTTGGGCCGTCTTCGTCTTGAGCCTTTTGACAAAGGAATTGTTGTTCCGCATGAAAAGACGCTGTCTCAGGCGCGCGCGGATCAGCGCAGACTTTTGGAAACCGCGCAGGTCAGCTTCTCACCCGTTTTTGGTCTTTATGATGATCCTAAAAAAGAAATGGAATCCGCGGTGGAAAAGATCAAGTCGGGCAAACCGGCGCTTGATGCCGTAGATGACCAGAAAGTCGCGCACACGGTCTGGCCGGTCACGGACCCGCAAACGCTTGAGAAGATTCAGGAAATCATTTCGCGGAAAAATATTTATATCGCTGACGGTCACCATCGGTATCAGACTGCGTTAGAGTACAGCCAGGATGTCCGGAAACAGAAAAATGTTCCGGAAGGCGAAGACCTGCCGTCGGACTTTGTTTTAATCGCTTTGGTTGAGTTTCATGACCCGGGCTTGATTTTGATGCCGACCCACCGCATCCTTCTTCCTTACGCCGGTTTTGAAGGGGAAAAGTCGGTTGAAAAGCTGAAAAGCTATTTTAAGGTCGAGCCGGTTTCTGAAGAAGAGCTTAAGAAAAAAATCGCGGTCCGCAATAACGGCAAAGACGTTTGTATGGGATTGGGGCTGAATGGGAAATATTTTTTCCTGACGCTTACGGAGTTTGAAAAAGCCAAAGCGGCCGTGGGGCTGAGTAAGGCAGATGTTTGGTACCGGCTGGACGTGAACATTCTGGCGCATCTGATTTTTAACAAGCTCTGGAACTTGCCTGAATCTGATTGGGAGAAAACGCTTAAATTTACCCGGATTGAGTCCGAAGCTTTTCAATACGCGTCATCCGCCAAAGCCTGCGCGGTGTTTTTTCTTCAGCCTCCGCGCGTGGAATCGCTCCGGGAGATGGGCGAAATCCGCGAGCTTATGCCGCAGAAATCCACTTACTTTTACCCCAAGCTGGCCAGCGGGCTCGCGTTTTATGCCCACAAAATCGATTCAGGTACAAAGTGAATCGGCCTTACCCCGATGAAGGGATGCCGAAAATACCGCCCTTCAAGGCTCCTGCCTGGTTAGTTCCATTTTTTATTGTAGTTATCCTTTTCTCATCCGGAAGCACGCTGTTTTATGAAGTCGGCCCCGACGAAGTTGGGGTTGTTCAGCAGTTTGGAAAATATGTCCGCACGACTAACCCCGGGCTTCACTTTAAAATTCCTTTCGGCGTTGAAACAGTTAAAAACATTAAGGTCACGCATGTCTTTAAAGAAGAATTCGGTTTCCGCACGGTTTCGGCCGGAGTCCGCTCTGTTTACGCGGGCCGTGAAGATACCCGCACGGACGCGCGCCGCCGCTCTTTGAGCGCGAGCGGTGATCCATTTCTGGATGAATCTCTGATGCTGACCGGTGATTTGAATGTGGCGATCGTGGAATGGATTGTTCAGTTCACGATTAAGGACCCGGTCGCGTTCGCGTTTCGCGTCCGCGATCCGAAAGAAACGATCCGTAATATGTCAGAGGCTATGATGCGTCTTGTGATCGGCGATCACACGATCAACCAGGTACTGACTGCCGGCCGCGAAAAAATTCAGATTGAAGTGGAAAAGAAACTTCAGGAAGTGCTCGACAGCTACGGCGCCGGTATCGCGGTGCGGAACGTTATTCTTCAGGATGTGACTCCGCCCAATGAAGTGAAGCCCTCTTTTAACGAAGTGAATGAAGCGCGTCAGGAAAAGGAAAAAGCGATTAACCAAGCCTGGGAAGAGTACAACAAAATCATTCCCCGGGCCAAAGGTCAGGCGGAACAGCAGATTCGCCAGGCGGAAGGTTACGCGGTCGAAAGAATTAACCGCGCGCAGGGCGACGCGAAACGTTTCGAGCTTGCCTGGCAGGCTTATAAAATGGCGCCCGAGGTCACGCGCCAGCGTCTTTATCTTGAAATGATTCAGCAGCTTTATCCGGAACTTGGCGAGAAATGGATTTTGGATGATTCCCAGAAAAGTCTGCTGCCTCTTTTGAATCTAAGGCGGGACGGGAGCTCTGAATCATGAAACAGGGAATTGCCGGTTTGATGATTGTGATTCTTTCTCTGGCGGGCATTGTCGTTTTAAACAGTGCTTACATTGTGGACCAGACCCAGCAGGTGGTGATAACCCAATTCGGCGAGCCTGTGAGCGGGCCGGTACAAAATCCGGGCCTCCACTGGAAAGTTCCCTTCGTGCAGACGGTCAATAAATTTGACAAACGAATCCTCGACTGGGACGGTTACCCTTCAGAAGTTCCGACCCGCGACAAAAAATTCATCTGGGTGGATGTGACCGGACGTTGGCGGATTCAGGATCCCTTGAAGTTTCTTCAGACCATGCACAATGAACGTAACGCCCAATCCCGGCTTGATGACATTATGGACGGTATTACGCGCAATTTCATTACCCGCTACGCGCTGGTGGAAGTTGTGCGCACTTCCAACAACCTGCTTGAAGTCAAACAGGACGACGAAGATATTGCTTCCGAAGAAAGCTATGAAAAAGTCGAAATCGGCCGTGACGCCATCACCCGTGAAATTCTGGATATGGCCCGGGGTATTTTGAAGGATTACGGTATTGAGTTGATCGATCTGCGTATTAAACGCATCAATTATATCCCGTCGGTTCAGCAGAAGGTTTTTGAAAGAATGATTTCTGAGCGTAAACGCGCCGCCGAACAGCTTCGTTCTGAAGGTCAAGGTGTCCGCGCGGAAATCGAAGGTAAGCGCGAAAAGGAACTGCGCCGTATTACTTCCGAAGCGTATAAAACCGCGGTAGAAATTGAAGGGCAGGCGGACGCTGAAGCAACCAAGATTTATGGGGATGCTTACAGCAAAGATCCCGCTTTTTACGCGTTTACGGCAAGTCTTGAGAAGTATCCGGCCGCTCTGAAAGATGGCCGGCTGGTTTTGACGACTGACAGCGAATTCCTGCGTTTCCTCAAGAAAAAGGACTGATTTCCGTTCCGTGCGGAAAATTTTCACTCAAACCCGCAACTCCTCTCTCTCCCCCTGGCAGGTTTTTCAAAATTTGACCGGCCCTTCCCGGAAATGTTTCTTTCTGGACAGCGCTTTGCGCAGTCCCTCTCGGGGCAGTGCTCACGGAAAAGCCGGAGCGTTTTCTTATTTGGGATCAAACCCTTTCCTTGAAGTTATCGTGAAGAAAAACCGCGTTCATGTGACGGGGCTTGAAACAAGTGTTTTTCCGGTTTCGAAACTATTTTCTGTTCTCCGCCGGCTTTTTAAAAAATACCGAGCGGTCCGTGAACCGGAGCATCGATTTTTTAACGGCGGTGCCGTCGGATTTATGGGCTATGAAATGGCCCGGTATTTTGAAAAAATCCGGTTTCGCTCTAAACCTTCCGCGGGCACGCCCGATTTTTATCTGGCCTTTTATTCCGAATTAATCGCTTATGATCACACTAATAAAAAATATGTGCTCATTGTCCGGGCTCAGAATTCGGAATCGTCCCGCCTGAAATTTCAGAAACTCGAAAGAGCTTTCCAGTCCGCGGTTCACTCTGAAAAAGCCTTTCGTGTCGGGGGTTTTAAACCTGAAATTCCCAAAAACCGTTTTGAAGCGATGGTGCGCCGCGCGCGGCAGTACATTCAGGCGGGGGATATTTATCAGGCGAATCTGTCGCAGGGTTTTTCTTTTTCCTTTAAAGGCAGTGATACGGGACTTTATGAAAAGCTCCGCAGGATTAACCCGTCGCCGTTTGCTTCTTTCCTTCGGGCGGGGGAGTTAAGTATCGTGTCCAGTTCCCCTGAAAGATTGGTTAGTAAAAAAGGAAAACATTGTGAGACACGCCCCATCGCGGGCACCCGGCCCCGACGGCCCGGATTGGAGAAAAAACTTTTGGCCAGTTCCAAGGAAAGAGCGGAACACATCATGCTTCTTGATTTAGAGCGCAACGATTTGGGCCGGGTTTGCGATTACCGCAGTGTTCGTGTTACGGAAATGATGGGCATTGAAAAGTATTCGCACGTCATCCATATTGTTTCCGCGGTAACCGGCCGGCTTTCAAAAGGGAAAGACGGCTGGGATCTGGTCAGAGCCATGTTTCCCGGCGGTACGATCACCGGGTGCCCCAAAGTCCGGTGCATGGAAATTATCGACGAACTTGAAAGAAGCCGGCGCGGACTCTACACAGGGTCTATCGGTTATTTCGGATTTAACGGGGACCTGGATTTAAATATTATCATTCGGACGCTGGTGCTTCAGGGCGGTCAAGGCCGGCTTCAGGCCGGAGCCGGCATTGTTTATGATTCCGTACCTTCGCGGGAATATCAGGAAACGCTTCACAAAGGCCGCGCGCTAGTGCAGGCGCTTGGGGTTGGACGCGTGAAAAAATGACGGCGCTTTATTCCAACGGAAAAAAAATCAAAGACCAGATTCTTCTAAGCCGTTTCGATGCCGAAGCGGTTGGTGTTTTCGAAAGTCTCCGCACTTACAAGGGCCGGATTTTTCATCTTCAGGAACATCTGGAGCGGTTTCAAGATTCCATCCGCACCGCCGGCGCTGAGAAGATTCCGGAAGCGTTTTTAAAAGAAGAGCTTGAATCCGCGCTGGCCGCGTTTAAAAAAGATTTTCCGAAAGAATCGAAGGAAGACCTTTTTATCCGTGTGACTCTTTGGCCCTATGGCTCCAAAGACGGAGGCTGCCTTCTGGTTCAGATTACCCACCGCCGTCATTCCCCCGATCTTTACAAAAACGGGGTAGTGCTGAGAACTTCCAGTGTGCGCCGTTCGCTTTCTCACGCTTCACCGCCTCAGGCCAAGACTTCCGATTATAAAAACGCGCTCATGGCCACTTTGGATCCTTTGCCGGGCTATGAATGGGTTTTTCTGGATCACGAGGGTTTCGTGACGGAAGTGCGCATCGGCAATCTTTTTACCGTGAAGAAAAAGACACTTTTCACACCGCCCGCCACGGGAATCTTGAATGGCGTGACCCGGCGCTTCGTGATAGAATCAGCCCGCCAGACCGGAATGAACGTGAAGGAAATTCCGCTGACCCGCCACGATATTTACAATGCGGATGAGGCGTTTTTGACCAATACCTCGTGGGAAATACTTCCCGTCAGAGAACTTGACCGCCGCGCGATCGGCCGTAAAGTTCCCGGCCCCGTAACCCTGAAATTGCACAAACTCTTTAAAAAGAAGGCGCTTTCATGTCTTTAAAATCCATTCGTCTGGCCCTGATCAGTGTTTCCGATAAAACCGGTCTTGTTCCCTTTGCCCAGTTTCTTGATAAATCCAAAGTTAAAATTCTTTCAACCGGCGGGACACTCAAAGCTCTTCAGGAAGCCGGCATCAAGGCGGTGCCTGTGGATGAATACACGGGTTTCCCTGAAATGATGGACGGGCGCGTTAAAACGCTTCATCCTAAAATCCACGGCGGACTTCTTTACCGGCGCGATAAAAAGGAACACGCGGATCAGGCCAGGAAGCACGGGATTGAAGCGATTGATTTGGTCGTGGTGAATCTTTACCCATTTGAAAAGGTAACCAGCAATCCGGATGTGGATCTTGAAACCGCGATTGAAAATATTGATATCGGCGGGCCCTCCATGCTCCGCTCCGCCGCCAAGAACGCTCATTCCGTGACCGTGGTTTGCGATCCCGCGGATTACGCCCGGGTGATTCAGGAGATGCAGGATAAAAAAGGTGCGGTTAGTAATGCTTTAAAACAAGAGCTCGCGCTGAAAGTTTTTGAACGCACGGCCCGTTACGATGCCGCGATTTCGAGTTTCCTGAGCTCGCGCGTTAGTAAAGAAGCATCCGCCGCTCCTGTTTCCGAAGCGCTTCCTTCCGCCATGACGCTGGAATACGTGAAAAATATGGATTTGCGCTACGGGGAGAATCCCCATCAGAAAGCGGCTTTTTACGCGCGCGCCGGAGTGAAAACGGCCGGTTTTAAACAGCATCACGGGAAGGAACTCTCTTTCAACAACCTGCTTGATATTGAGGCGGTTGTGGAAATGCTCAAAGAATTTGAAGAGCCCGCGGCTTGTGTGGTCAAACACAACAATCCTTGCGGGGCGGCCCAGGACAAGAATCTTGGCAAGGCGCTGGAATATGCCGTCGAATGCGATTCCATGTCGGCTTTCGGCGGCATTATCGGTGTTAACCGGGTCTGCACCCGGGAACTGGCCGAGCTGGCTTTTGATAAATTGAAATTTTTCGAAGTGTTTGTCGCGCCCAAGTTTGAGCCGGACGCTCTGGAATTTATGAAGAAGCGTCAGAACCTCCGCCTGATTGAGCTTGAAAAAAACGCAATGTATGAACCTTTGGATTATAAATTTCTCAATAACGGAGTTTTGGTTCAGCAAAAAGACCTTCCTTTGCCTCAGAGAATGGCGGAGTTAAAGAAAAGTCTGCGTGTCGTGACGGATATTAAATTGAGTCCTTCTGAAATTGAAGATCTTTTGTTCGCGTTTAAATGTGTCAAGGTTGTGAAGTCGAATGCGATTGTTATTACTCAGGGACGGCAGACCGTGGGTATCGGCGCGGGGCAGATGTCGCGCGTGGATTCGGTGGAAATTGCCTGCCGTAAGGCAGGGTACCGGACCGATGGCGGATATCTGGCTTCCGACGCTTTCTTTCCCATGCCCGATTCAATTGAGGTTGCGGCTCAGCACAAGATTAAAGCGATTATTCAGCCCGGCGGTTCGCTCAAAGACGCGGATGTGGTCGCGGCCTGTAATGAGTTTGGAATTGCCATGGTCTTCACCGGCGAGCGCCACTTTAAACACTAAATGAAGTTCTAGACAGAGCATGGCTGTAGTGAAAAACCCTCGGCGCGCAGGCTGGTTGCCTCCGGGTTTTATTCTCAACAGATTCCCCACCCAAAAACTTTAAAACCGTGAACTTTAAAGAGGCGCTTTTCTATTTAGATTCGTTTTTGAACTTTGAACGAATCCATTTCTATCCGCGGGGCCGTCAATGGAACCTGGACCGGATGAAACTGCTTTTGAGGTGGGCCGGTCATCCGCAGGAAAGTTACGAACGGGTTTTAATCGCGGGGACCAAAGGAAAAGGTTCGACCGGTTTTTTTCTGGAATCGATTCTCGAAGCTTCGGGCGTCTCGACCGGGTTTTATTCTTCCCCCCATATTTCCGACCCGCGTGAACGGATTCGTATCGGCGGGAAAATAATTTCAAAAGAAACATTCGCCCGCGCAATGACTTGGGTGCGGTCCATCGTTTCAAAACCCGGCAAAACCCCGGGATTCACCTATTTTGAAATTATGACGTTACTGGCCGCTTATTGTTTTAAGAAAGCGGGAGTGCGGGTTGGGATTTTTGAAGTTGGGCTGGGAGGCCGTCTGGATGCTACAAACGCGCTTGAGCACGGCCTCAGCATTTTAACGCCGATTCATTATGACCATGAAGCGGTGCTGGGTCATACCTTGACTGAAATTGCGGGGGAAAAAGCCGCGGTTATCCGGCGGTATTCGCCGGTCATTACCGGGCCTCAACTGCCTGAAGCGATGAAAGTCATTCAAAAACAGATCCGGCTTCGCGAAGCGAAACTACTACGGGCTGAGCCCTATTCCGGACGGATTCCGCTGGAAGGGGATTTTCAACAGCTCAATGCCGGAATAGCCTTTCGGGCAGCCCAGGAGCTTTCTATAAGGAAGGGGTTTCATCTGGCTCCGGGCCTTGAGAGAAGGCTTCCTTTGAGGAAAGGGTGGCCTGGGCGCATGGAATGGCTGAATCGAGGCCGTATTTTGATTGATGGTGCCCATAATCCTGTGTCTATTCAAGCGCTTGTCAGAAACCTGAAGATGCTTAAAATCAAAGACCCTGTGCTGGTTTTTGGAACCTCACGGGATAAAAACTCCGAAGCCATGCTTCAGAGCTTGGCCCGCGTCTCTCAGGAAATTATTTTAACTCCGGTACCGGGATGCAGGAGTCAACGGCTCGAAATTCTTTTAAAACAGGCTTCGAAGCATTTTTCACTTATGTTTCCGGCGGCGAATGTCCGTCAGGCAATGGCCCTGGCGCTTCAAAGGGTCGGACAAAAACGTAAGATAGCGGCAACCGGTTCCTTTTATCTGATTGGGGAGATTCGAAAGAGATTTTATGCCTGATTTAAGACTTGAAGATACGATCGCGGCGGTTGCGACGCCTCCTGGTGAAGGAGGGATTGCCGTACTGCGCGTCAGCGGTCCGGAAGCTTTGCGCGTGACCGGCGAAGTGTTCCGCCCTCAAAAAGGCTGTTTGAAAGATTTTCCTTCCCACACCATCCACTTGGGTGAAATTCACGAAGACGGCAAAATCATTGATCAGGCGCTGGTCAGTCTTTTCCGTGCTCCGAATTCATACACGGGTGAAGAAGTGGTTGAAATTAGTTCGCACGGAGGTTTGCTTGTAACGCGAAAGATTCTGAACGCGCTGATCAGCCGCGGCGCGCGTCACGCGCAGCCGGGGGAATTCACCAAGCGCGCGTTTTTAAACGGAAAAATAAATCTGACTCAAGCTGAAGCGGTTCTGGATTTAATCAAAGCTAAAAGTGACAAGTCGCTTGAAACCGCGCTGCGTCAACTTTCGGGTTCGCTTTCTGAAAAAATAAAGTCTCTTAAAGATAGATTGATGAAAATTTACGCGCACCTGGAAGCGTTTCTGGATTTTCCTGAAGAAGATCTGGAAATTTATTCGGACCGTCAGTTTCTTGAAAGTTTCTCAGCCGCCGAAAAAGAACTTCAGGCTTTGGCCGAAAGCTTCCGGCGCGGGGCTATTTTTCGTGAAGGAGTCAGGGTGGCAATTGTAGGCCGTCCCAATGCCGGAAAGTCCTCTCTTTTCAACGTGCTTTTAAGCCGTGATAGAGCCCTGGTTTCCGAATACCCCGGAACTACCCGGGACATACTGGAAGAGGCCGTTGAAATTGGAGGGATTTATGTGAGGCTGACGGATACGGCGGGACTGGATTCCGGCCTTGAGCACCCGTTGGACCGGATGGGCATGGAACGCACCCGCGAGTCGCTTAAGGGCGCGGATTATTATCTTTATGTTGTGGATGCTTCCTCGCCCTGGAACTCTGAAGAAAAAAAACTGACAGATGAAATTATTTCAAAACCATTTTTAGCGGTGCTTAATAAATGTGATTTAGGTTTGAAAATCAAAAAAGAGATTTCGGAAAATTTTCCGGGAACTGAGTTCATTCCGGTTTCTACCAAAACAAGAGAAGGCCTGGACAAACTTGAAGAGAAAATTTCCGAAATGATTTTAAAATCAGATTCCGGCAGTGAACATGAACACCTGACGCGGTTAAGACATAAGAACGCTGTGGATCAGGCGCTGGATTTTTTGAGACGTGCGCGGAACAATTTTCAGAACCGCCAGTCGCTGGAATACCCGGTTGAAGACATTAAGGCCTCTCTTGCTTCGCTTCAGGAATTGATCGGGGAAGTCTACTCGGAAGACCTTCTAGACGTGATTTTCTCGGAATTCTGCATCGGAAAGTGAGGTTTTTTCGCGAGTGCAGAATGTTGACCCGCTTTTTACTTTGATTTTTTAATCTGACAAGAAAATTTACACGCATTTTTCCCTATAGAAACCAAAGATTAAAAAAAATTTATTTTTTTTATTTGACAGCGTGTGATTGTGTGCTTAAAATGCGCAACACCTGAAGAAATTTTGAAGTTTTTTGACAATTAGTTTCGGTTTTGGATCCGTAAATCCGAGAAAAAAAACAAATGCAGTTCCGTCATTATACTTTTTCTGATGATTTGATGTCCGCGCCAATGACCGGCGCGTTAGCAACAGGTTATTTAGAACGGATTTAAGGCGGTCTTACCCCTTCGAGGGCTAAAGCCGTCTTTTTTTTTCTCTGAAATTCCGGAAGTCGCACAAAACTTCCATCAACCGAAATAAAGGGGAACTCAGCACCAGACTCTGGCTATGCTGACTCATTTCGGACGACCCAACACTGGAAAAATTCCAACAAAAAAATTAACTCAAGAGTTTAAACAGCCTTGACGAACTATTGTCTAAAGATACTACATATGGTAGACCTTAAGGGTGATTATCTACTATATGTTGAGAATAGTGCGATAAGGTTTTAAAAAGATTTAAATAAAGGGAGGCCCCTTATATGAGCACTAAAGTTGAAAAAAAGCCCCAAGCAATTCCCCCGGCATCTAAACCCGGTTCAGGCCTCAAGATAGGGCGTAAATTTACCCGCGCGGGTGAGAATCCGCTGGATGCAATTGATTATGTGAAGCGCAGTTCTATGATCACAAATCCTGACGGTTCCGTGGTTTTCCGCATGGATAATGTGGAAGTTCCTAAGGAATGGAGCCAGCTGGCCACCGATATTATCGTTTCTAAATATTTCCGCAAAGCCGGAGTGCCCGGCACGGGCAGTGAAGTCAGCGCCCGCCAGGTTGTTTACCGCATTGCTCACACGATTCGTAAAGCCGGCGAGAAATTCGGCGGTTATTTTAATTCGGCGGAAGACGCTCAGGCTTTTGAAGACGAACTTCTTCATTTGATGATTACCCAGAAATGCGTTTTCAATTCTCCGGTCTGGTTTAACTGCGGTTTGAGCGAGTACGGAATCACGGGAAGCGGCGGTAATTATTTCTGGGACCCGGAAACCGATTCCATCAAGGAAACCACGGACGCTTATTCACATCCGCAGTGCTCAGCATGTTTCATTCAGTCGGTTAAAGATGATCTGATGTCCATCTTTGATCTGGTGAAGCATGAAGCCCGCCTTTTCAAATACGGTTCCGGCACCGGCACTAACTTTTCAAATCTTCGCGGGCGTCAGGAAAAACTTTCCGGCGGAGGAACTTCTTCCGGTTTGATGTCTTTCCTGGAAGTGCTTGACCGCGGTGCGGGCGCGACCAAATCCGGCGGTACCACACGCCGTGCGGCCAAGATGGTCTGCCTTGATATGGATCACCCCGAAATCGCGGATTTCATTAACTGGAAAGTTCGTGAAGAAAAGAAAGTCGCGGCGCTGATCGCGGCCGGCTATTCTTCAGATTTCAACGGGGAAGCTTATAAAACCGTTGCCGGTCAGAATTCCAACAATTCTGTCCGTATCTCCGATGAATTCATGCAGTCTTATCTCAATGACGGTGACTGGAATACCAAATCCCGTACTACCGGGGAAGTGATTGGTACTTACAAGGCCCGTGATCTGATGGATCAGGTGGCTTACGCAGCCTGGGCTTGCGCGGATCCCGGTGTTCAGTTTGATACCATCATTAATGATTGGCATACTTCAGCCAAAACCGGCCGTATCAATGCCTCCAATCCTTGCTCTGAATATATGTTCTTGGACGACACGGCTTGTAATCTGGCTTCCATTAACGTCATGAAATATTTGAAGGAAGACGGAAGCTTTGATATTGAAGCTTACCGCCATACCGTCCGTATTTTCATCACGGCTATGGAGATCATTATCGATCTGGCTTCTTATCCGACCCAGCCGATTGCCAAGAACAGCCATGATTTCCGCCCGCTTGGCCTGGGTTACGCGAATCTCGGCACGCTTCTGATGGTCAGCGGAATTCCTTATGACAGCCCTGAAGCTTCGGCGATCTGCAGTGCGCTGACGGCTATCATGACTGGTCACGCGTATAAAACTTCCGCGGAAATCGCGGCCAGCAAAGGTCCGTTTCCGGGGTACGCGCCCAACCGTGAATCCATGCTTCGCGTTATGAACAAGCATCGCGACGCGTCCTACAAGATTTCCCACGAACATTGCTGGGAAGATGTTTTGATCGCCGCCCATGAAGACTGGGATGAAGCGGTCGCGTTTGGTGAAAAATACGGCTACCGCAACGCGCAGGCTTCCGTGATCGCGCCCACCGGCACGATCGGCCTTCTGATGGATTGCGATACGACCGGTATCGAACCTGATTTCGCGCTGGTGAAATTCAAGAAACTGGCCGGCGGCGGTTATTTTAAAATCATCAACCAGTCCGTTCCGGTCGCGCTTGAAAAGCTGGGCTATTCCAAAGGCGAAATTCAGGACATCATTGAGTACATTCAGGGCACGTCCCGCCTGGAAGGTACACCCTGGATCAACCGTGAGACTCTGAAAGCCAAAGGGCTGACGGATGAAGACCTGAACAAAATTGAACCCGCGCTTCCTTCCGTGTTCGATCTGACCTTCGCATTCAATAAGTGGACGCTGGGTGAAGAAGCGATGAAACGCCTTGGTCTTAAGCCTGAACAGTACAACAACCCGAAGTTCAATCTTCTGGAAGCTGTCGGTTTCTCAAAAGCTGAAATTGAAGAAGCCAACTCCGTGGTCTGCGGTACCATGACGATTGAAGGCGCTCCGCACCTGAAGCTTGAGCACCTGCCGATTTTTGACTGCGCCAACAAGTGCGGCAAGATCGGCAAGCGTTTCCTGGAACCCATGTCTCATGTGCGCATGATGGCCGCGGCCCAGCCGTTTATTTCGGGCGCGATTTCCAAGACCGTCAATCTTCCGAACGAATGCACGGTGGACGAAATCAAGAATATCTACGTGGAATCCTGGAAGCTCGGCCTTAAAGCAGTTGCTCTTTACCGTGATGGTTCCAAGCTTTCTCAGCCTCTTAACGCCAAGAAGGATGATGATTCTTCCAAGGATGAGAAAGGCGCCAAGGCCCAGCCGGCTGCGGCGGTTCAGCCCAAGCGCAAGAAACTTTCCAAGAAGCGCGCGGGCATTACGGTGGAAGCCCGCATCGGCGGACAGAAGCTTTACCTTCGCACCGGCGAATATGATGACGGTAACCTGGGTGAAATTTTTGTGGATGTCGCCAAAGAGGGCACTACGCTTCGTTCCGTGATCAACTGCTTCGCCATGTCGGTTTCGATGGGCTTACAGTATGGTGTTCCGCTTGAAGAGTATGTCAGCTTGTTTACGGGCACCCGTTTTGAACCTCAGGGGCCTGTGGATCATCCGAATATCAAGAATGCCACCTCGATCGTGGATTTCATCTTCCGCCTTCTGGGTATGGAATATCTGGGCCGTACCGATTTCATTCAGGTTCCGCCCGATCCGTCCACGCTTGAGATCGCCAAGAAGAATCCGAATAAAATGCCGAGCATCGCGCTTCAGATGCCTCCGGCTGAAAGCCTTCCCAAGCCGAAAACTCCGGTTAAGGGAACCAATGGCGGAACGATTGCCCGCGCGGCCGGCGGAAATACTTCAAGCCTGCTTCAGGGAACTTCGGCTTCCAATGAGCATCTGGCCAATATGATGGGCGATGCGCCGCTTTGCTCCTGCGGTCACGTTACGGTGCGCAGTGGTTCATGCTACAAGTGCTTGAACTGCGGTAACAGTCTCGGCTGTTCCTGATTTTCGTTAAGGCTCAGGGGTTGCGCTACGGCACCGCTCGGACCGCGAGAAAAACACCGGTCTGAGCGGTCCTCGCCTACTTGCGGGCCGGATTTTTCATTACCATTAAAAATCTCGGCCCTTTAGTTGCCTCCGCGCAAACCCATTCGCCTCTCCTCAAATCCAGCCGATCCGCCTTTAAACTAGTGTCTCAACCCTTTTTCAATCCTGCCTGAAGCTGCCGGGCTCTTCTGCCGATTTAATTAAGTATGGAAAAGCGTGATCAAATCTTCGGAAGGAACCGCCGGCCCGGAGCTAGAACACCGGATCTGATTCACCTCGCACTCTGCATGGTGTTTACCGGCGCTTTTATTCTCCTCCTTTCCTCAGGCCGGCTGGAACGCGCCGAAAAAATCTTCTTCGATTACTTTCTTCGCCAGCGTCCGCCAGCGCCGGCTTCTTCTGACCTCCTGCTGATTAATATTGATGAGGAAAGCTTGCGCGCGATTGGGCCCTGGCCATGGCCTTGGCGTTATCACGCGGAAATCATCCGGATTTTAAAAAAAGCGGGCGCCAAATCGATTATTTTTGATTACCCATTTGAAGGAACTCCTTTAGAAGAAGACCATCTCAAGCTTTCACAGACGATCGCCGACGCGGGCAATGTTTTTCTTCCTGTTTCGCTGGAAATCCGGAGCAATAAAAAGATATGGGTTCATTCTCTGCCCGTGGACCTGGAACCTGCGGGGGATAAAACGGTCTGGGAACACGCCCCAATGGATATTGAAACTCGCGCGGCGGATATCGGGCATATCAATTTAACAGCGGATGATGATGGGGTGCTTAGACGCGTGAACGCTTTTACGGCTTATGGAAATGAAACTTATGCCTATGAACCGCTTGCCGCGGCATATCAATTGAAACATCCGGGGATGAAGTGGACGCCTTCATCTCAGGATTGGCAAGTTCCTTTAGATGAAAAAGGCCGGCTTTTAATTAACTGGCTCGGCAGGGACCGGGAACTTTTTCAGAAAATATCTTTCGCGGCCGTGGTACGGAGCGCTCAGTCGGAAGAAAAAGGAATGACTTCAGATGACGGGCTTGAAAAAGTAAAAGGGAAAATTTGTCTGGTCGGCGTTACGTCGCCGGGTCTTTCAAAAACATTCGCGACTCCGCTGGACGCGGCCTGTCCTTCCGTTCTGGTTCAGGCGCATGTGCTTTCTGGCGCGCTGACAGGCCGGCAGTTAATCCCCGGCTCTTTTATGCTAAATGCTTTTTATCTTTCTCTCGCGGGATTTCTGGCGAGCCTTTGTTTCGTGCTTTTTAGAGGGGTTAGCGCGTTTTTCGCGGGACTGGGCCTCGGTGCCGTCTGCCTAGTTTTTTCTTTTTTGATTTTTTGGAATGCGTCTATTTGGATTTATCCGGTCCATCCGCTTCTGCTGACATTGACCTTGTTTATTTTTTCCGCGATTTATACCGCCATTACGGGAGCGCGGGAGCGCTCAAAGCTTTTCGATTTGGCCACGCGTGACGGTCTGACCGGGCTTTTTGTCATCCGGCACTTCCGGGAAATTCTGAATCAGGAAGTTCAGCAGGCTCAGCTTGAAAAACGTCCGCTCGCGGTTATTTTGATTGATATCGATGACTTTAAAAAAATCAATGACACCTACGGTCATCCGGCGGGAGACATGGTGCTTAAAAAAGTCGCGGAAGCCGTTTGCGCCAATTGCCGGATCAAACGGCCGCTGAACAAGATTGATTTTGTCGCGCGATACGGCGGTGAGGAGCTGATCCTGATGCTCCGTTCAAAGCTTTCCGACGCGGCTTTCAAAGTCGCCGAACGTATCCGAAAAGCCGTTGAGCAGACGGCTTTCGAATGGGACGGTCAGAAGATTAAAGTCACGATCAGTCTCGGCGCTGCGAGTCTGCACGCGGGTGAGAATGTTCCGGATTTAATGGTGCGCCGCGCGGATGAAGCTCTTTATCGGGCTAAGCGCAACGGCAAGAATCAGGTCTGCGTTGAAACCTTTGCGGCATAAATTTTCATGGCTGAACAGGGGAATGGCGGAGAGGGAGCCCTGACTTCATCATAAAATCTTGTGAAGTCAGGACACTCCACTCCAAGAGTAAACGCGGAGAGGGAGGGACTCGAACCCTCAAGCGGTTGCCCGCGCCGGTTTTCGAGACCGGTACCTTGCCAATTCGGAGCACCTCTCCGTAAAGAGCACCCATGTTACCTTTTTGACCCGCGTTCGTAAATATCAAAGTCTTTGTTTCAATCCTCCGATTGAGATAGAATACACCCTCTATGCCAACCCGAAAATTTGCTAGAAGAGGCACTGCTGCGCTGTGAGTTATCTCGTTTTCGCCCGCAAATTCCGTCCGCAGGGTTTTGAAGATGTCGTGGGCCAGGAGCCCATTGTCACCACCCTTAAGAACGCCATCAAGCAGGAAAGAATCCCGCAAAACTTTCTTTTTTCAGGACCTCGCGGTGTCGGTAAAACCTCCACTGCCCGTATTCTGGCCAAAGCGCTGAATTGCGCTAAAGGTCCGACTGAAAACCCCTGCGGAAAATGCGTGTCCTGCGAAGAAATTACGCAAGGAACCTCGCTGGACGTTCTGGAAATTGACGGTGCTTCCAACCGAGGAATCGACGAGATTCGCAACTTGCGCGAGACCGTGAAATTCAAGCCGGTCAGCGCGCGGATGAAAATTTACATCATCGATGAAGTTCATATGCTGACTACTGAAGCTTTCAACGCGCTTCTGAAGACACTCGAAGAACCGCCCGCGCACGTCAAATTCGTTTTTGCCACGACGGAATCCCATAAAATGCCTCTGACGATTCTGTCGCGCTGTCACCGTTTCCAATTCAAAAGAATTCCCCTGAAACAGATTTCCGAGAAGCTTCAGGAAATTGCCAGGAAGGAAAAGCTTAAAGCTGAAAAAAACGCGCTTTTCCTGATCGCTCAGGCCAGCGAAGGTTCTCTGCGTGACGCGGAGAGCCTTTTGGATCAAATGGCCAGTTTCTCGAAAGGGGAGATTAAAGAAACGGATGTGTCTTCGCTTCTGGGCTTGGCCTCTGAGAGTATTTATTTTTCAGTGCTCACCGCGATTAAACAAAAAGACACGCAGAAAGTCTTTTCGACGATCGCGGAGCTTTACGATGGAGGCAAAGACCTCCCTCAGTTCGCTAAGGGTCTGCTTGAAACATTCCGCAGTTTAATTTTATGTCAAAGTACGGACAAGCCGGGCGATTTTATTGAAATCAGCGAAGAGGGTTTGGCTGAACTTCAAAAAAGAAAAAATGAATTCTCGAAAAATGAGATCATGCTCGCTCTTAATATTCTTGGAAATCTTCAAAACCAGCTGCGCCGTAATTTAGCACCGCCGAGGCTGTTAGTTGAAACCTCCCTTTTGAAACTGCTTCATCTGGAAGGTTTGTACGCGGTAGAAGCACTGCTTGAAGGTCAGGCGCCTTCTGCCCCTGCGGCGCCTGCGAGACCCGCCCATCAGCCGCCCGGCGCTTCTTACCGGACTCCGGCTTCTTCACCGGCACCTGCCGCCGTGAGACCGCCGGTTCAAAATATTGAAAAAACTGTTTCCGCGCCCAAGGCCGCGCCCGCTTCGAATCGGACCGGTTCCGCTTCTTTTTCAGAGATTCAAGGGATTTGGCCTAGGGTCATTGAATATGTCAAAACCAAGCGGATGTCAGCGGGTATTTTCCTTTCCGAATCAGAACCGATTGAAGTCGCCGGCGGCGCGCTGACATTGGGGCTTCCGGCCGAATTTCAGTTTCATAAAGAGATGCTGGAAAAAAGCACCAACCGCCAGCTGATTGAAGAGGCCTTTGAAACGGTTTTGAATCAGAAGTTCCGTGTCCAGTTTGTCGTGACCCAGGGGCCGGCATCTCCCAAAGGTACGCCCGTTTCTGAAGAGCCGGCTCCCGCAGCCGCGCCCGCGCCGGAAGCCGCGGATTCCGCTCAAATGACCGACATCCTTTCTCAAACCCTGAATATCTTTCAGGGTTCCAAAATTATCAGAGTTGAGTAAATAAGGTTTTTCATTATGGCTCTCAAAGGTTACGCGGACTGGATGTCTCAGTTGGTCGAGGCGTTGACCAAACTTCCCGGGGTGGGCCGCCGCTCGGCTGAGCGCATGGTTTTCTACCTTTTACGCGCGTCTAAACCGGAAGCGCTGAAACTCTCCTCTCTGATTACCGCCGTTAAAGAAAATATTTTCTTTTGTGACCGCTGTCATAATTTCGCTGACGCGAAAATCTGCCATATTTGTTCCGATCCCGGCCGGGATAAAGGAATTATTTGCGTGGTTGAAGATCCCAAAGACGTCATCGCGATTGAAAAAACGGGGAGTTATGCCGGAGTTTATCATGTTTTGCTTGGTGTCCTGTCGCCCTTGGAAGGCGTAGGTCCGGATGAAATTCAGATCATTGATCTGATCCGGCGTGTCAAAGAAGAAAAAATCAGAGAAGTGATTCTTGCTACGAACCCAAACACAGAGGGTGAAGCCACCGCTCTTTATATCAGCCGAATGATCAAGTCTTCGGGAGTCAAGGTTTCGCGGATTGCGCGGGGCATTCCGGTCGGCAGTCACATTGAATATACCGACCAAGCGACGCTTTCCCGCGCTTTGGAAGGCCGGCTTCCAGCGTAACATCAGTACTTGCGCATCGGCGCAAGTACCGGCTTCCAGCGTGAAGCCAATTGTCTGAGGGGTGCTTGAAACCCTTGGTTTTGGCCTAAAAATCAGTCCTGTCTTTTTATAGCAATCTAGCGCATTTCCGCATAACGGATAACGGCATTATTTTTTCTGTTTTGAAAAAGCGGGAATTTGCACCCGGTTTCTTGACTTGTCAGATAAGCCGTGTTACTTTTTTTCCGCCTTTCGGTTTTAAACCCCTTTTTCAGCAGTAAAAAAATATTCTTAAAAGGTGATACTTTTTATGTCTGGAAACTCCAAAAGCCGCTTCTCTCTTCCTTTAAGGGCCGTCAGTCTGACTGTGGCGCTTCTTTTCAGCGTTCAGACTCTTTTGTCCGCGGCGCCTGCCGTGAACCCCCAGCAGAAGGTTTTTCAGAATTTTCAGATTTCCGAAGAACTAGGAAGAGTTGAAGAAGCTTTTCTTCCTGAAACGGCGGATTCTTCCAAGGCGTTGATCGTTCATATACGCGACGCTCACGCCCAGCCTGAAGCTCAGCGTAAAATTCAAGCGATTCTCAACTCTCTTGCCGTGAATAAAAAGATCGAGTTGGTGGCCGCTGAGGCCGCTTTTGGGCCGATTGATGCTTCCGTTTTGAAACTTCTACCGGATGATAAATCCAACCGCGCTATGGCGGAAGATATGGCGGATTCTGGCGAAGTGAACGGCGTTGAACTTTTCGCGCTTCAAAATGACCACGGCATTGAATTGCGGGGTGTTGAAGACCCGGAGCTTTACCGCCAGAGCCTGCAGATTTTCGCAAGTCTTAAAAAATCCAAGCAATCAATCAAAGATGTTTTGTCCGCTTACCGGACGGCTGTTGAAAGCCTGGAAGCGCGTCTTTTGAACCCGGAACTTCAGCAATACCTCATTAAGAAAAGATCCTGGGAACAGAACCATGATATTTCGCTCGATTATTTCCGCTACCTTCAGACGCTTGCCCGGAAAAAACTGAATCTGGATTTAAGCGGAGCCGGCTTCCAGTTTGAATGGCCTCAGATGGTCCGGTTGATCAAAACGGCCGAAATGGATTCGGCTCTGGACCGTGAACGCGCGGTTTCCGAAACTCTCCAGCTGGCTGAAACTTTCGAGAAATCGGCGGGTTTGGGGCGGGACTATATCGCTCCTGGACTGCGTCAGCTGGTTTCCCGCGATTCAAACGGGGATTTCCGCCTCTGGATGCTTCAGCATCCGGCTGCTGGAGTCCAGTCCATCCGTCATTTTTACGAAGCTTTGTGGCGTGAAAGCAAGAAACAGAAGATTTCACTTTTGCAGTATCCCGAATTTCTCGCTCTGGGCGGAAGTTTGATTTTGAGAGATGAAATTGACGCGCCCGCGCTTTTTTCTGAAGCCGAAAAACTGGAACGTCTTATCGAAAAAGAAATTGTACGCACTGAAGAAGAGAAAAAACTTTTCGCGATTTCTTCGGACTTAGCGTTGGCCGGGCGTCTTCTTTCCCTGGAGCTTACGCGCGCTGATTATCCCATGTATCTTCAAAGAGCAGGCGAGTTTGAACCGGAAGTTTTTCGCCGCCGGGTTCAGGATTTTTCAGGCCGTAAACAAAAACTCCCGCTTCTTTCCGGGGACTTGCTTGAAAAGGCCTCTGAGTTTTACAGGCTTTCAGTTCTTCGCGATCAGACTTTAATCGAAAAAACTCTTGCGGCGGCGTCCGGCAGGCCGGCTGCGCTTGTCGCCGGCGGTTTTCATAGCGAAGGGCTTCTCGAAATCCTGAAAGCGAAGAATATTCCCTATATTTCCATCACCCCTAAAATTAATAACCTTGCCGATGAGAGCCTTTACGAAAAAGCCATGATTGGTTCCGGGAATCCGGCTTTTGCCCAGCTTTCCGTCAACACTCTGGGAGTTCAGTTTTTAGCTCAGCCCGCGCGGGTTTATCAGAAAGTTTCAGGCAGTCCGAGTCAGACAGCCCGTCTTTTGCGCGGTCTTCTAGTTTCCGGCGTGAGAGCGATGTCCTCTGAAAGACGCGGTTCCCTGGAGATTTATCAGACTGTTACGGACGCGATTTCGAGCCATCCTGATATTTTTGGCAATAATGCCCGCGTTATTCTTCGTGAACAGGTTCCGGTTCAGCTCCGCGCGGGGAAAACGGCTGTTGATGTTCTCTATTTAGATATTCCTTCTCTTGGCCTGAAGAAAGAGTTGACCTTGCGGAATGGAAGAATGTTTGAAGTCAGCCCGCTGGTCCGCTTTTCGGATGAACAGCCGGCTGAAAATGTTCAAGCCCGCTCTGAAACAAGAATTTCCCGAAAAAAGCTTATCGCGGGCGCGGCTGTTCTGTTTCTGGGTTTAGGGATTACTGGCGGTATTTATGAATTCAACCGGCGCGCGGAAATCGCGAGACAGGAAGCGATAGACGCGTCCCGGATCCGGTATTTTAAAATTGACGTTCCGGTCCGGTATACGCCGAATTATGACCGCCCTCAGACTTATTCCACCGCGGAACTTCAAAAGATTCAGAAAGAAACAATCGTGAAGGTTAGCGCTGTTCTTGGTGTTAATTTTGATTCGGGGCAGAAAGCTCATGTTAAAGCTCTCGCGGACTTTTACGGATTGACTCATACCGGCACGGTATCTCCCGTTATGACAGACGGTGATGTTGAATGGTGGGTTAAATTTTCCTCGAACAGAAGAAAAATCAGCCACTGGACCCAGGATCAGGAAAATGAAGCGCTGGTCCTGCAGTTTTTCTGGAGATGGCAGACACGGGAAGTGATGGAGCATTACGGTGTTGTTTCCAAGCATCAAGGGGATATTAGCGCGATTTCCGAAGCTTCGGACGCGGCTAGGAGCCTTGAGCCGGCAGTTGACGCTTTATTCATTAAGGCAACCCGGAATCATCAGGAAATTCCGGCCTTTATCCGCGACCGGAAACTTCGCTCTGAAGCGCGTGTCACACGGTCTCCCGAAGAGCTTTATGTGATCAGTGAAATTGTTCGTCTAGTTAGTGTGTTGGATTCCAAAGGCCTTCGCGCCAAGATTCACGGCCGTAACCTTCTGGAGTTTGGCAGTCACGGTGAAGCCCTTGTTTCTTTTATTCAGCGTTACAGCGTACTGAAGAATCTTGATGATATCCGCCGGGTCTTGGCCTGGCGTTTGGATCTTGAATCCAAATCAGGTTTGCCGCTGAATGGTATGGACGCTTCCAAGTCGGCGGAAAAAACCCGGCTGATTTACGAGTCCATTTTTGACCCTGCTGCTTTTCTTAAACACTGGGCTGAGAGAAAACCTAACGAGCCGCATCCTCTTAACATTGTTTTCTTCCGCCGCGCGCAGAGCGGAGCGGAAATCACCAACCTTTTGAAGTCTCTTCCGAATGTGAATGTCCAGATCGTTTTGAGCGCCACCGATGACGGGCTGGGCTGGTATGAAGCCGCGCGCCAGTTTCGCGCCACCGGAGTTCCCGGCGCAGGCAAGGCCCTGCTGGACTTGGCGCAGGATTTTCACGCCAAGGATTTTCTGGCGTTCCGTCTTTCCGGGAAAGGCAAGGGTGATGATGAGTTTACCCGTGATTTTACCGCGCTCGTTCTGAAGCTTCACGCCCCGCATGATGCCAACTTGGTCCTTTCCGATGAAATGAAGATCATTTTTCAGAAAGCTATGAGGATGAATATTGAAAAAAGAAGAGCTATGGCGGATTATCTGGAGACCTTCCTTGAAGAAGTTCAGCGCCGGCATCGGGAAAACGCGGACTTTACGTTCCGTCTGAAAAATATTCCGCTTCGAAGCCTTGTACTCCTTGGCGCTTCCCTGAAATTTAAGAGTGATGGCGAATTGACGGATTACTGGCAAAAAGCATTAGACGCGACGGCGGTCCTGCTTGACGTAAAAGCGGGTAACCGCGTTATTTTCCCTACCCGCGAAAGACAGCATCTGCTCGCCGTGCGTGAAGACGGTACAGTCTACTTTTCAGAAACCGGGGTTAACCGTTACGGGTATGAGCCCCCTTTCCTCGGCTACACTACCGACTCTTCATTTTTAGGTCTTTGGCTGGTCAGCGAAACCGTGGATGAGGCTTTTATTGAATCCATTAAATCCAAATTATCAGCTGAAGGCATTGAACTAGGAGATATTCCTGAAGCCGCGCTTCCGGCGGAAATTTCACGGGAAAACCGGCGGGAAGTCATCGCGACCACTAAAAAAGTCCAGCCTGATCAGGCCGCGCGCGTCGCGCAGCTTTTTTCTGAAATGTCGACAACCGCTGTTAGTGCCGATTCCGTGAACCGTGTGCCGGTTTCTTTGGAGGCGGATGCCGCGATCCGCTCTGCGGATGTTGTTTTCTATACTACGGCGGCTTTTGAAACCAACGTTGGCGCGGCGTTGATCGTCCCGGGCGTTGAAGACGCTATTAAACAAAATCGTAAAGCCGTGAAAATCGCTCTCGCGGAAATCAACGGCGGTAATGAAAAGAACCTCCCGCTTCTCGCGCTTAAAAATATCGAACGTTATTTGAGTCATTCCCCTATGGGTGACCTGACTCATGTTCAGGACCACGCGGATTTTGTTCTTGCGGGTCTTTTGGGCAGTCAGGATCCTAACAAGGCAGTTCCATATTTAATTGAAACGGAACAGGCGGCGGGCGGATTAGTTTCCGCGGTCGCGCTTGATGCCAGAACTGACGAAACCCATGGATTTTACAGTTCTCCTGTATTAAGCGAAGCTATGATTGCGCTGGTTGGGCTCAAAGCCGCGGACTTTCGCGTGTCGGACTCCGGCGGGCTGATGCCGGACGCTAAAGCTGTGGATTCCGTTTCCCGGGAAAATAATCAGGCTGGTCTTTTCCGTAAAAAGAAACCGGTTGCGGCTCTGATCCGTGAAATTAAAACAAATTTTCCGAGAATCGTGAAAGAGGGCGCGTTTGCCTTTGACGTAGACATGACTCTTCTTCCTAAAAATTCGGATGAACTGACCGACTACCCCGAACTGGCTTATCTTTTAATGAGAATGCTTCGCGAGGGTGTGACGGTTTCTATTATTTCGGGCAACTCTTTTGAAGAGCAGGGCGCGAGAATCCTGGAAGCGATTAAAAGAGAAATGAAAGACGATTTTTCAGCGCTCGATAATCTGGTTTTTTATGTCAGCGGCGGCGCGACCCGCTTTAACATTAATAAAAATGGGGAAGTCGTTCCTGACGCGGAGTACAACCGCAGTCACGAGCTGAATCTCGATATTCTTAAAAGCGGCGTCAATCAGGCTTTGAGAGAACTGGCGGCCAAGAATTTTGGTTTGAATCCGGATCAGCTGGCGGCGTTTATATCGGAAACTCAGAAGAAAAACGGCAGTCACGTCACCTTTCCATGGAAAGACGGCGGTGTTTGGGAACCGGAATGGCTGACTCCCGCCGAGGTCAAGGCTCGTAAGGAAAAGAAGCAGCCCCTGGCGTTTCCGTGGGTTGAAGTGCGGGGCGACTTCATCACCCCTGGCAGTATTGTGGCAAGTATTACCGTAAAACCGATGCAAGTCTTTGAGTATGAGGGTAATAAGATCGACCTTCGCGATGAGTTTCAGGCTCACCTGAGAACTCTAATGTTTGAAAATCAGGGGAGCTTTGTGATCCGTTCCGGCGGGACCTCTTCCACGGATATTACAACCAGCACAGCCAATAAAAATGTCGCGCTTGAAAACCTGATCGCCAGCCGCGGCCTGGATGCTAAATGGGTTTTTTATTTTGGGGATGAATTTTACCAAAGACAAGTAGCCGTGAGCTCTGGAACTGTCACGCAGTTGGGTAACGATGAAGCCATCGCCCTCGACCCGAATCTTTCCGCGTTCCGCACGCTTGCTGTCAATTCCACGGATATGAAAGGTGCTTCCGCAAAAACAATCTGGATTGGGCGCTCTCCTCAGGCCACGCTCGAATTTTTGGAATCAGTGGTGATTAATCCTGCTGAAATTTCCAAAAGATCGGAAGTCCGGATTAATTTCAGCCGTGATGACCAGGCTCCGCAGGAGTTCTCCGCCGAAGTTGGTATTGAGGGAAGCTCCAAAGCGGTTTACGCGGAAAAAGATCCTGAAAGCCGCGCCGTTTATGTTTGGGTCAAAGAGAAAGGCACTCAGGGAGGCGTAAGTCAGGCGCTCCTTCTGCCGGATCTCGCCGGTAATGATGTCAGCGCTGTTGATGCCGCCCGGACGCTTGCTGATTATCTCGCGGGATGGGTTAAAGCCGGCACCATTAAAGGTGACGCGCGTCTTCAGCTTTATCTGATCCCGCTCCTGATGACTCTTGATTCAAGGCATCCTGCTCCCGCGCCTGGAACCGTCATCTATCTTTCGCTTACTAAAGTTAAGGAAGCAACTGCCAAGATGCGCTCCGAAGCGCGCGCGGAGTCAAAGGAATCTACTGAGAATTTTCCTCCTGCCTTTGACTCGTTTATTTGGCCGCAGCTCCCTCAGGAGGTCTCACCTTTTTGGAATCCCTCCGCGGCGGATGTCACTTTTGTAAATAATGGGGAATTCAAAGCTGTACTAGTCATTCCGGCGGCTGTGACCGTAAAATTAAAAACCGGCGGAAATACTGGGCCAACACTGGTGACGATTATTGAGGCGTCCTTGCGGAATGCCGGATACGCTCCCGAAGATTACCAAATTAAGATAGAAAGGAAAGTGGATCACAAAGTAGAAATTTATTTTAAAAAACTGCTCGGTTCTTCCCGCTCAGAAGCGCGGATGGTGACGGCTAACGATGGTTGGCTGGATTCTGATGAAAAGACGCGCTTAATGAATGGGTTTTTTCAGAATTCAAAAATTGATCCTGCCTGGCATTTCATTACCGGCGTCGACAATATGCAGGTTGTGGCAACGCTTCACGAACCTGACCGCCCCGCGGGGCCTGTAGAAGCTGATCCTCGGTTTTTTTGGCCGCATGTCTCTAGTGCTTTATGGACACTTCAATGGCTCGCCAATAATAAAAATGAATTTCTTAAAGACCGTGGAGACGCGGCTCTATTGACTTCGCTGGAGGATTGGCTGACAGGTTGGAAGCAGATTCTTCTTCGCGTTATCAGCAATGAAGGGGAACGTGATAACGCGCCTCAGTTTCAGAAAGGAATTTTAGAAGCATACCTTTATCTCCTGGATACTCCTGAGGAAATTCGCCAGCGGGTGGATTGGTTCGGCGATGTGCTGGAAGTGACTAATGGCATTGTGTCGGATATTTTTGAAGGGTCCGTTTCAATGGGCGCTTTTGTCGCGCCGAATGCGGCCCTGAGCATGCCGGATGCGGCTTATTTTTACCGTTGGGTGGTACGCGGGAAAGTGGATCTCCAGGTTTCGGATAATTTAATTGCCGATGTCCCGGTTAACGTGGCCCGGTTGGCTGAAGCGACAAAAAAGCGGGCAGATCAGCTGAAGATTGCTCTTTTAATTCGCCCCAGGCATTTCGCGGTGATTGAAGAATTGATCAAAGCGGGCATCCAGATTCCTGAAAGCGACAAAGCCCGGTATGATGCCATTTTAGCGATCGGAGATGAAGCTGTTCAAAAAGCCGAAAAGCTTAAATTTTTCGGCGGGCTTGAGAAGCAATCCAAAGAAAAAGGTTATTTGGTCTGGGGGAACATTGTACTGGCTGCTGACGGAGATATGATGCCTGCTTTTGCGGTTATGACTGAAGATCTTGATGCTGTGATCGCGGCCGGAGGCCCGAATGAAGTTCTCTTGGGCGCTATGATTGCCAAGATTTTCAACGGTTCATTTAAAGGGCGCCTGGTGCCCGCGGATGCTTTGAAAGAAGAAAATAGAACCGCGAATATTACGACTGCGAAATGGAATTCGGCGGAACGTCAGAAACTTCTGGAGCATAACCTGTTTCCTCCTGATGTTACTGCGAATGAGAGGCTGGCGATTCTTAAAGAAGTGGCTGAAAATCCTTACGCATTGAATAAAAATCTGACGGAAGCTCAGCGCCATGTCGATTATGTCTGGACTCAAGATGAAGCTGTTCCCGGTAATGACGGTGTTTTTTACGCGGCGACCGCTAAAATGTCCCCTGTCGGCAGTCCCTGGGTTAAAGCTCTTAAGGGAATCGAGTTTGATGCTGCTTCAGGAAATGTTTCAGTCTATCAAATTCGAGCTGGTCTTTCAGGGGATGTCCGCGTTTTTAGAGTTATTTTTAAAACCGTTATTGCGGGCTTGCGCGATCAGATTCACGCGATTGAATTTGGGAGTGAATATGATGCCCGCGCTTCCCGGGTTTTTCAGGAGAGTGAATCTGAAAAACTCTATGATCTTTACTACGCGCTAGGCCGCGCGCTTTTCCGTTTCCGGCAGTATGAAGAAGCTTTTACGGCTTTTGAAGAAGCTCGGCGCAATGCCTCAGGGAATCCCGGCCGTTTGGCGAAAATCGAAGCTGTGATTGCCCATTACGCAGGATTGCAGACTTTGGTTCGGGAAAAGGATTCTCCTAATGAAAAAGCCCTGCCGTATTTTATCGAAGCCTCTAAGACGGATCATCAGGATTTAGAAGGTTCAGCGGGAAGCCGTGTGTTGGCCCAACTCCTTCTTAAATTCTTAGCTGAAAAAATCGAGAAAGAGTTAAAGAAAAACTTTGATTCTGAAGCCAAGGATAAAGCGCTTGGGTTTCTTCAGCAAAGGACCTTGATTGCCCCTGAAACCGCGGATGAGAACCGGGAAATTCGTGATCGCATTTCAAATATTACGGCAAAATCCGAGGTTCGATCAGTAGTTCAGGTTCAGACGGTTGAACTTCCCAAAGCGACTGAACCGCTGGAGATTTTCAGGAAACTTCCCGGGCTTGAAAATGCGGGGGTTTCTGAAGCTCAGGATTTCATCAGAAAGTATCATTTGCGCGCCACCGTTCAATATGAGGGCGGATCGGAGCTGGAGCTTGACGATCTTGATCGGTCTTTGGAGAAAAACTGGAAAATTGGAGGAGACCGGAAAGCTGCTGTCCGTTTGCGCTACTATCCGTTTCCCCAGGATAAGCAGACTCTGCGGAACGCCATTGCCTCGCTCGCGGGAGTGCTTGTTTACGCGCTTGAAAAGGACTATCCGGATCAGGAAATCGAAGCCTATAAAATCGCGCGTGTTCCCACGGATGAAGAGCCTGTTACGGTGCAGGAACTCAAGACATTTCTCGATAATTTGAGTGTTAACCTGATTTACAAACCCGAGAACACGGATTTAGATCAGTCTGAAGGGTGGTATTTTCAGATCGCCAGAAAAAAAGAAGATTTGCTTTACGGAGAAGTTGAAATCGGGCCTTTTCTGGGAACTCTTTCCGAAGATGGGTCTGCCCGTCTTGATCAGGGTGATTTGATGCTTGTTTATGAAATTCTGGATGCCCGGAATGTTCTGGATGAAAAAGAAGTAACAGAAGTCGGCCCTGAAATTCTCAGAATCTTCAAAAATGTTTCTCGTTCTGAGTCTAGGGTTCAAACTGAACCTCTCAAGGTAAATACGCGGTTCCTTACCCCTTCTCTCGAAGCTCAAGGCCGTACGGCTGAAGATCTTTTCGCGGTCGCGGAAACTTCAACTCAGCGTGTTTTTGCCCAGCCGGATATTGACCTCGCGGGACCTGATTTTATCCGGGTTCAGTACGGGTGGGACGGCGCGCAGACACTGCCCTTGAGCTCTGAAATTAAAACGGCAGGAAAAGTTTCTCAGGGAACTCCTAATACCGCTCAGTACGGAACCGCCCGCACGGTTGTGCTTCGCGGAGACACGGGAATTACAGTGGAAGACTTGCAGGCTATGGATCTTCAGCCTGGAAGCCGTGTGATTGTCGTGGATGAAATTGGCGGCCCGTCATTTCTCTGGAACCGTTACGCCAGCATGAAGCTTCCGAATAATGTACGGATTGAACGCCGGAGTGTTCTGGACGCTCTTGCTTATAATGAAATCAAAAAAGTTTTTGCTGAAAACCCGGCCAGCGTTCCGGTTCTGATTTTACCAGTCGGTACGCCCGATCCTTTGCTGGAGTCTTATCAGACCACGGCTGAACGTAAAGGTCTCGTGATCGCGTCTCCGCGCACCGCGGATGCCCGCCGTGCTATGGCTTGGGTGGTCCGAATGGAAGCTGATAAACTGCGCCAGCAGATTCCCGACGGCCTGACTTTCCGTTTCCAGTCTGACGCGCTTTCGCCGACCAGTGTTCAGCCCGGCGCTGAAAACCGGTTCGCTAAAGTCATGCTGGCCGCGGTCAGCACCCAGCGTTTCCAGACCGCCGCGTAATCCGCATTTTCTTGACAGGCTTTCGGCGGTTTGGCTACACTGCCATCCTATGCCCGCGCGACAGATTCTTGTTTTGGATAAAAAGGAAAGCCAGTGGCCCGCGTTTCTAAGCGAATGCTTTGAAGAAACGCCGTCAAAGGTTCATATTTTTGACAACCCTTCGCAGGCCGCTTTATGGACCACTCAGAATAAAGCCGATTTTTGTTTTGTCCGGCCTGAACTTCTTTCCATGAGTCTTGCCCAGAAGCTCAAGTTCCTTCGTGAAAGCGTTAAATCCTTCCGCTTGTTCGGTCTTGATTCCATGAATAAATCTCTGCCATTCGATGACTTTGTCGATGGGTACACCTCCACGGTCAGCGCGTTTCAGCGCAAACTTTCCCAGCATTTGGAATTTTCTGAAAAGATCCAAGTTTTGATTGTGGATGATGAGCAGGATATCGGGCACATGATTCAGGACTTTTTGCTCGACCGCGCCCACCCGTCGTTTCTGGCGGATTACACTGATGACGGGCATAAGGCGCTGGAGTGGCTTGCAAAGAAAAGGTATGACGTGGTTGTGCTGGACGTGAAAATGCCGATCCTGGACGGACGGGAAATTTACCGGGGAATCGTCGAGAAAAAGATTAAAACCGCGGTGATCGTTTTTTTTGACGCCATTTCCGGCGATGAAATTTCCGACATTCACAAGATTGGCCGTCCGGCCATTGTGGATAAAGGTTCGAGTCAAAGCAGTATGCCTGAAATGCTGGCGCTGATTAAAAAAATGGCCTACTTCGGATGAACCGCCGGATCGGAGTTTTCTTTTTTCTTGTTTTGTTTTCCGGATGCGCGTTCGCGGTGCGCTGGCCGGCCTTCGCGGTTAAAAGCAATAAATCAGAAAAAGTTTTCCGCGGTGTTTTTCACGTCCACTCCTTTTATTCTCATGATTCCAAAGCGGACTTTTCTGACTTGATTGAAACGGCCCGCAAGGCCAACTTAGACTTTGTTGTTGTTACGGACCACAACAACACGCTGGCCAAGGAAGCGTATGACCGGAGCAGTCTTCCGCGCGATCCGCTTCTGGTTTTCGGGAATGAAGTTTCTTCCAGCGAAGGGCATATCATCATGCTGGGGGTTTATGAAGAACCGCCTCCGGACAGGGAATCCGGCCAGGAGGTCATTGACTGGGCGCATGAAAAAGGCGGTTATGCCATTATTCCGCACCCCTTCAGTCCGAAAAGCGACTGGGACAATTGGAATGTTCAGAACTTTGACGGCATTGAGATCTACAATTTCTTTCACTCTATCTATGACAGTTCGCTGATTGAATTCGGGCTGGAGTTCGCTTTTCTTCCTCCGCATTATTTTTTAAAGGCTCTCGACCGGCCGATGGCGAAGACCCTGCCTCTTTGGGATGAACGGCTCGAAAAAGGCCGGCTGGCCGGACTTGGCGGTACGGATGCTCACACTCATTTTAAATTTGGAAATTTTTCTCCCGAAAATCTTCTGCTGTCCTATCAGGCCGTCAACGTTTTCGCGCTGGCGGATTCTTTGGAACCGGAAAAAATTGTTGAAGCCTTGGGTAAAGGGCGGAGCTTTACGGCTTTTGAGACTGAAGGGGATGCTGGGCAATTTTCTTTCACCGCGGAAGCGGGCGGGAACAAATACCGGATGGGGGACACGATTCCCGTCGGCAGTGAAATCACTTTCAGAATACAGACGCCTTTGCCGGCTCGTATCCTTTTGATTCATCACGGAAATGTTATCCTTGAACATGAGGGTGTTGAAGCGGTTTTTAAAACCGGGGAGGCCGGCGCTTACCGTGTGGAAGTTCAGAAAAACTCGAAACCTTGGATTATGGCGAACCCTATTTATGCGGAGGGCTAAAGCCCTTCTTATTTTTTTACCCGTCTTTTTTTTCTCCGGGTGCACAGCCTGGCAGCCTTTTTCTCAAAAAGAACCCGCTTCGAAACCTTCTTTTTACGAGCACTACTACGATTATCCCGCGCCGGATCTGAACGCTAAAATTATCCGTGAACAAGTAACAAAGCATTACCTTCTGCGGACGGTGGAGTTCCCGCTGAATCTTCCCAGCGGGCTCGAAGTGAAAAATCTCCCCGAATTCCGCCGGCGGAATGAAGAGCTTTTCAAGACCGATCAAAAAACCGCGAATGATGCCGCGCTTCGCTACACCGTGCGGATTGATTATTACCTTCCCAGAAACCTCAAGCCCGGCGAGAAACGGCCGGCGGTTTTGATTTCTCCCATTTTGGGCGGGAATATGGTGGTGGATCATTTCGCGCGGTATTACGCGGGCCGAGGGTTTGCCGCGGCGATTGTTTACCGTAAACGCCTTTTCTGGGAAGAAGGCAATGATGACATCCGGCAATTTGAAGATTATATGCGCGTGTCTGTCATCCGTCTTCGCGAAGCGCTGGACTGGCTCGAAGTTCAGCCGGAGGTAGACGCTTCACGAATCGGAAGTTTTGGTGTCAGCTACGGGGCGATTTTACACACCATCCTGGCGGCAGTTGAACCCCGCATTCGTTATCACGTGCTGGCCATGCCCGCGGGACCGATCTCTGAAGTGATCGCGCATTGCCCCGATAAGGCCGTGACCAAACTCATGACTTACGCGCGGGAGCATTACGGCTGGTCCGCTGAGAAAGTGGAAAAGGATTTGAGTGGAGTCATCAAAACCGATCCGCTTCTGCTGGCTCCGCAGGTACCTCGCGAAAAAGTGGAAGTCTATGCGGCTCTCTTTGACCGGGTGGTGGGAGCGGGGCGGTCCTTTCGAGTTTGGCGAGCGCTGGGCAAACCTAAATTGAGGGTCATGCCTTTCGGTCATTACGGCGGGATTTCCGTGTTTCCTCTGCTTCAAACCCAGTCTTATCTGGCGCTTAAAAAGCATCTGAAGTAATTATTTTTTTAAGTTTTCGAAATCAAAATGATGATACTCACTGTCTGCCGCTCTCGAACCGTCGTCGGCGTTGGCAATCCAGAATTCCGGAAAAGCAAAAACCGCGCTTTGAATATTTGATCCCGGAGCCAGTTCTTTGGCGAATTCCATGACGGTTTTCGGGGTGATTTCTCCGTAGTATTTCTCGGCAAGCCGGCCGTGCTTCTGATAACGGATTTCAAACGCGCTTCCGGTGGGCGGTTCCAGGCCGGGCTGGTCAGGTTTGCCTCCGGAAGCTATTTGAAGATTCCGGATTTCAGGATCGAGCGCGGGATCTCCCCGGAACACCGCGCAGGGCACTCGAAGCGCGTAGCCCGCTTTTTCATTCGGGTCATTGTCGCCGAAGACCGCGAAATGAGAATGCGTGGTTTCAAAAACGAAAGCTTTTCTTTCTTCCGCGCTTGCCGCGACGTAATTATAACCGCGTGTGCGTGCCGCGGTTTCAAAGATTGTTTTTGCCGATTCAAGATTTGAAGCGTTCTCCAACGCCTCCTTAATTAAAAACGGCATAGGTGTTCCTTCCAGGGATTCATCTTTCGAAACCGCGCCGATCTGCCCTAGAGAAATTCCCGCGTCATTCATGCCGGAAAGAACTCCGGAGAAACCCGCGTATCCAAGATTGACGTAAGCTTGCCTGCCTGGCTTTTCAATGAATTTAACTGCGGCATCGCGGTGAATGCCGATTCCGCGGTTCCAGTCCAGGTTACGCAGAGCAATCATCCGGCCGTCTTTTGTCGCCTTGCCCCAGTAAGCGCCGTTAGTGCACCAGGAAGGATAAACTTCGGGAAGCGCGTGAAGGCGTTCCATCGTTTTCAGCGGAATACCGGCACCGTCGGCCAGGCCTTTGATTTGCAAAAAGTCCTCATAAGAAATAAACGGCTCCATTTTTTTCCAGGCGCGGTCCATGGAAAAGTGGATCAGCCATTTTCCGGCCAGGGGAACGGGCAATTGCTTTTTCAGGTAAGTCTCAATGCCTTCGGAAGCTGAATGGATTTCTTTTTTAAGAAGCCGGCCTTCTTCATAGCCAATGTGATAGGCATCGCCCCGGAGTTTGATGACGGGCAGACCCTGGTCATAGCTTAAAGAGCCTTCTGGCCGGAGTTGTTTTTTTTCCGTTTCGGTCAGAAGTTGTTCGGTTTGTTCGATGGCGGTTTCCTGCGTCCACCGGCTCATGCCGGGCCCGTAAAAACTGACCCGGGCCTCGTATTGACCGCGGTCGCGGTAGTAACGGGGCGAAACAACATAGGCGATGTAATCGTTGGCGTATCCGGCAATCAGAGGAGTCAACCCCCGGGCCCGAAGGTGATTTTCAATTTCATGGCCGGGCCCTGAAGTCAGTTCTCCAGGAAAAGCGAAGATGAGAAAATTACCCATTCGAAGGGATTGAAAATAACTTTCACGCGCGAAGACACGCCCGCCCAGCCAGGAAGGTGTCCGCATTTTTCCGAGCCGGGCTTTAACCGGCGGGAGTTTTTTCTTTTCGAGAACACTTTGCCAGAGTCCGTCGACAGACGCCGGATGAAAAGAAGCTTTTTCGAATCGCTCGAGAAGCTGACGGCCGTAAGCCAGCATTTTTTCGTGACGGTCCTCAAGAGAAGGCGCGCGCGGTCTGAGATCACCGGCCGCGCCGTTGATCAGCAGCGCGGTTGATCCGGGAAACTGTTTTTCAACGCCGGAACATAAAACTCCGGGAAAATCGGCTGAGAATTTCAGATTTCCCGCCGAAAGCAGGGTGGGGTGAGCCGCTATGAAGATTAAATGCCCCGTCACTTCGCCTTGTTTTGTTTTGAAGCGGAGAATCCGCATTTTCCGGGATTCTTTGAGCGCGGGGTCCATTCTGTTTTCAACCAAGTCATCAATTTGAATTTCCGCGCTTTCTGTTTCCGCCGGACTCAAGTTCCGCAGGCTTTCAACCGCGGAGTCCGCGATTTTCTGAGACAGCTGTTTAAAAACGTCCGCCCGTTTTTTACCGAGAATGAATTTTTCCCAGAACCGGCTCCCGTAAGCGCCGGCGCCTGAATGGCTGTGTGTCGCGGCCAGCATCAGCTGACGGTCTTTGAGAGGAAATTTTTTTCTTATCTGAAGAAGAACTTCTTCGCGCAATTCCGCGTCCACAAGAACTTGGTCAGCTGAAATAAAGACGAATGTTTCTTCGCCGTTCCGCAGGGCCAGCGCGCGGGCGTAAAGGGGGTCGAGAATTCCTTCGGAAGAATGGCCGTGACGTTTGCCGTATCCGCCCAACGGTGTTCCTATGGGCGGAGTGATTTCCTGCTTTCCGGATCCGGCCTCGATATTTTGCGCTCGAACGGGCTGAACGAATCCTGAAACTGCGCAAATCCAAAGGAGAAAAAAGAAGGTTCGTTTCATGGCTTCCCTCTGAAAGTATGCCATAATTTAAACAAACGCTTAAGGTTCTTCCGGGTCGCACCGAAACACCCCATAGAGAAAAGGCGGGAGATTATGGCTAAAAAAATTCTTCTGGTTGATGACGAAATCGAGATTCGCGGTTTCATGCAGGACTATTTTGAAGACCGCGAATTCCAAGTCTCTATCGCTTCTGACGGCGCCGAGGGCCTGGCCCTTTTTGAGAAAGATCAGTTTGACCTGATTGTCTGCGATATGCTGATGCCGAAAATGATCGGGATTGAATTTCTCAGGCGGGTGAAAGAGAAAAAGCCCGATCAGCGGGTCATTATGATGACCGGTGTTAAGGAAGAATCCATGATGGAAAAGGCCAAGGCTTTGGGCTGTCTCCATTATTTGACCAAGCCGGTGAAGCTTTCCGATATCGAAGCCCGCGTTAACGAGTGTTTCGCATCTTAGCAGGTTGGCATCGGTGTACTAGACAGGACACGGTTTCATTAGCCGTGCCTGGCTGTACCAATGCGTTGGCATTGGTAAAAAAAACTACGAACTCCAGCCTTGTTATCGTAAAATGATGCCCATGTTCCCCAGGAAACTTTCAAAACGGGCTATTTCTCTGTTTTGTATTTTCAACCTTTGCATATCCTTTTTACTGCCCGTTCCGGCCTTCGCTGAAAAAGCCCCGCTCACCGATGACGAACTTCTCGACCTGATTCAGCGCAAAAGCCTGGATTATTTTATCAATGAGAGAAGCGCTGTTACGGGGCTGGTGCGCGACCGGGCCAATAATTCCAGGGAAGGAATCAATAATTCGCCCGCGAGTATCGCCGCGACCGGTTTCGCTCTGGCGGTTTACGCTTCCGCGGTTTCCAGAAACTGGCTTGATTACGGAACTGCCAAAGAAATGACCCGCAAAACCCTGCAGTTTTTTTTGGAGAAAGCCCCGCAGGAACATGGATTTTTCTATCACTTTATGGATATGGAGACGGGACAAAGGTTCCGGGACTCCGAAGTGTCGCCGATTGATACCGCGCTTCTTTTGGCTGGAGCGATGTTTGCCGCGGAATATTATGAAGAGCCGGATGTCCGTGAGCTGGTGAATAAGATTTATGACCGCGTTGACTGGGAGTGGATGCTTCACGGCGGGAAAACCTTCGCCATGGCCTGGAGCCCGGAGAGCGGTTTTCAGAAAAACCGGTGGGACACTTACAATGAATCGATGGTTATGTATCTTCAGGCGATTGGTTCTTCCGCCCATCCAATTCCCGCGGAGAGCTGGAAAGCCATCAAACGGCCCGCGGGAAGTTACAAGAATTACCGTTTGATTTTTCAACCGCCGCTCTTCACGCATCAGTATTCTCACATCTTCGTTGATTTCCGCAATAAACATGACGGTTTTGCAGACTATTTCAGGAATTCGACCGATGCTTCTCTGGCTAATCGCGCTTTCTGCATGGAACACGCGGACCGCTTTCCAGGGTATGGGCCGGATAGCTGGGGTTTGACGGCCTCTGACGGGCCTACCGGATATGCCGCCTACGGCGCGGCTCCGGGGCCGGCGCGCCACGATGGTACGATTGCTCCGACCGGCTGCGGAAGCTCGATTGTTTTCACGCCTAAAGAATCACTGGCCTGCTTGAGGAATTTTTATGAAAACGAGGACGGTCTTTGGGGCCGTTACGGGTTCGCGGACGCTTTTAATAAAGGAAAGAAGTGGGTGGCTCCGGATGTGATAGGGATTGATCAGGGAGCCTTATTTCTAATGATTGAGAATTACCGAAGCGCTTTGATCTGGAAGATGATGTCCAAGAGTCTTCCGATCAACCGTGCGATGGAGGCTGTTGGTTTTAAGGAGGGAACTATGGAATTGCCCTGGCCAGAGCCTCCTTCTGAAAAAGCGGTTTATATTCAGCAGGGAATCGAAGTGAACGCGCTTTTAAGCGACTGGCCTAACGGGAAGCCCCTGGAAATGGATGAATCCTTTATTGAGACCGGGAGTTTTAAGGAAGGCAGGGCCCCCAAGGTTCAGATTCGTTTCGGCTGGAACCGGGCGGCGCTCTTCTTCTATGCCAAAGTGGCGGATCCGGACTTGGTTGCCAGAAAAACCGGAAGAAATATATGGATGGATGATATGATTGAGCTTTATATTGATCCCCAAGGTGACGGGCTGGACTGGGGCCAGCGCGGTGATTTTCAGATTGGATTCCGGCCCGATCCGGAGACCGGTGAAGTGCTGACCTGGTCCTGGTTTGGAGACGGCGGAGACCCGCAGAAGGAATCGGCCGCTTTGGCGCGCAGTTTTTCCGATCAGTCCGGATATTTAGTTGAAGGAGCGGTCAGCTGGGAATATTTGGGAATTAAACCGGAACCTGGGATGGTGGTCCGGCTTTCGGCTGCCGTGCATGATATCGACTCTGACCGCAGTGACGGCAAGCTCCAATGGTTTTTTAGAAATGAAGAAAAGAGCGGGCATTACGTTCTTGGGAAACTTGTGCTGGAAGCATGAAGAAAAAAGTTTCTAAAACAAATTCTTTTTTAGGGGCTATCGTGCGGGAAATCCGCATGGAGAAGAACATGACAGGCGCGGAGCTTTGCCGGAAGGCTCCGAAACTGGATCCGCGCACACTGACCGCGCTTGAAAAAGGCCGTATTATCAATCCGTCGCTGGAAACACTGGACGCGGTGGCCGCAGGGCTGGGTCTGAAAGTCAGTGATCTTTTTATTCGGCGTGAACAGCGCCTGATGACCGTGTTTCAGTCTGGAACCCAAAAAGGGTTTTTTCAGATGGATTTTCCTTCGATTGGAATTAAGGCGGTTTCGTTTACGCCGTTAATTCCTGATTTTTTTTGCGGTAAGTTTATTTTTGGAAGCAGAAAGTCTTTGGGGCCGTCTCTGCTTCCTCCCGCCCTCGCGGTCTTTGTTTCCGTCCTGGTGGGGCGGTTTGAAATTTTAGCAGGCAAGTCGCGCGTCGTGCTTAAAGAAGGTGAAAATATGTTTCTTAAGGGTGGAACCGGGCCAGTTATCCAGAATTTACTGGAGCGGGAATCGGTCCTTTCGGCCGTCACATTGCCTTCTTTCCTGGCATTAAGAGAGCGCAAAGGTATGCCGATACTTACGGGGAAACGTTGAATTCTATAGTAAGGGCAACTATGAAAAAATTTGTATCCGGGAAAACAGGGGCCGCGTATTGTTTACTGCTTTTATGCGCGCCCGTATTCTGCTTTGCGGCTGAAGCCGACGCTCCTTCGGCTCCTCCTCCGCCTGTTTCCGTCGGAGTTTCTTCCGCTGCCGCCATGCCTTCAGCCCATCCGGACATTACTATTAATGATCAGGGAGTCAAAGATAAGGTCCGTGAACTCCGCGCCGACCGTATCCGGAAGATGCCTTATTTAAACAAGACCACCATTCGCGAGCAGATCAATTCAGCCAAGATTCGTTCCAAGATGGAGTTTACGGCCGGAGGAGAAAAAGATTTGGAGCAAATTATCCAGCGGGCAGTCGGCGTTTACACGCCCGCGATCGCGGACCGCGAGCGTATCGTTCTGGCTAAACGCCGGATTCTGGGCGCGCTCAGAGGACTTGCACCTGAAATTAATCTGGAAGCTAACTTCAAAAAGGGAACTTTGGCCCCGGATCCTTACACTTCCAGGGACTATAAAGTGAGTATTACTCAGCCTATTTTTCAAAGCGGTGTTCTCTGGAACACTTTTCTTCAGGAAAAAGCCGGTCTTGAAACTGCCCAGAAGCAATACATTGCCACAATTGAGAATCTGGTTAATGAAGTTTCCGGCGCCTACTTTGAGTATAACCGCGCTTATCAAGTTGTGAAATTTCAGGAGCAGGTTCTGGAAATTCTTAAACACTATGTGGATATTTCTAAGGAGAAGTATAAGTCGGAGATTATCTCTGAAATCGAGAACCTTAACGTGGAGTCTCTGTATGGTTTGAACCAGTATGACCATGAAACCTCCAAGCAGGAGCTGGAATTAGCCCGGCTCGACCTTCAAAAGTACCTCGATCTTGGCATTACTGACGATATTCAGGTACACTCCATGTATAACGTTGAAGAGATGGCTAACGCCGGTGACGACGGAGCTGCCGGGCGGATTTCTCTGGATGATCAGACGGCTAAAGAGAATTTGCCTGACCTCGTTGATCTGGCTTATCAAAACAGGGCTGAACTTAAAGTTGATGCCTCTAAACTTGACAGCGCGCGGCTGCAGGAGAAGATCCGTATGGGGGAATTCATGCCGAAGGTCGATTTGAGTATCGACTTTGGAAGACTCGGCGAAGCCTTTACGGCGGTTTCCGACTCTCCGGGACTGCGTGAGAACTTCCGCCTTCTGCTGGAATTCAACTGGAACATCGCGGGCAACAAAGCCTCCTGGAATTTTGAAAACGATGAAAAAGCTCCTTCCGTGACACAGTTCCAGGGCGGTTCAGGCACGCAGGTTACCCGTCACACACTCGCCGTCGGCATTTTAGACGGATTATCCGACTGGGCTTCCGTTAAAGAAGCTGAAGTCGCGAAACTGGACCAGATCGTTCAGATGGAAAAAACTGAAAAAGAAGTGGTCCGGGATGTGAAGCAGGCTTACTTTGATTTTGAAAAAGCGAAGATCCGCGTGAAATCTTCCAGCCAGCGGTTTCAGTACCGTAAACGGCTGAGCGCTTATTCCAAGCATCGCCTGGGTAAAAACGAGATCCAGATTTCCGAATATCTTCAGTCGGAAATCGATGTTTTAAACGAAGCGACCACGCTGCACAAGGCGTTGGCCGACTATTACACGGCCAAGGTAAGATTGAATCACGCGATCGGCATCCGCAATTATTTTCCAGTAAAGGAGCTTCATGGAAACCCCGAAAAGTCCTGAGGAAATTCCCTCCGGGCCGTCTAAAAACCCGATTGAAAAAATCAAGGCGCTTTTGACGCGTCTTGTGAGCGTTTTTCAAAAAGCCCGCGAAAAAAAAGGCGGGCTGAACGTTCTTCCGCCCCAAGCCGCGTCTTTTCTGGAAAAGATTTGGGTTAAGCTGGACACCTTGCTTGGCCGTTTGATTGACCGCCTGCCGGTAAAGGTCCGCGGGATTGCCCAAACTCACCGCTCCAAGATTCTGATTGCTCTGCTGGTTCTTCCGTTACTTCTGGGCGTCAAGACGGTTTTGTTTTCTCCCAAGGGCAAAGCTAAAGTCTCGCTTGAAGAGGCAATGAAACAAAATCAGCAGAAAAGCGAAGATTCCGCGATTCCGGTTAAGGGTTTTAAGGTCGGGCGGTTTAATTTCGAGGATTCGCTTAACGCTCTGGGCACCATTAAGGGCGCGATGGAATTCAAATTAAGTTTTGAAGTTCCCGGAACCGTTAGCTCCATCAATTACCGGGAAGGCGAGCGTTATGAAGAGGGCGCTTTGCTCATTTCGCTTAAACAAGATGATATTCTTCTGCGATTGAAAAGAGCGCAAGCCGAGCTGAATAAGGTTACGGCACAGGCTCAAATTGCTGAACAGAAAGTTAAAGAGAATGAGAAGCTTTTTGAAATGGGCGCGGTTCCAAAAAGCACGCTGGATAATGCCAAGCTGGAATATGATTCCTCCAAGTATGAGGTTGAGGCCAACCGCCTGGAAGTAAAAGCGAACGAAGCCATGCTGGAGAAATCAAATCTTTACGCGCCTTCAGCCGGGATGATTGGCGAGCTGAATGTGGAAGAAGGCGAGACCATTACTCAGAACACTCTCCTAGGTTCTCATATCATGACGGAATATGTTTATGCCGAATTCGGCGTCGTCGAGCGTGATGTTAATAAAATCGCTCTGGGTCAGAAAGCCCGCGTTTTTGTGGATGCCTATCCCGACAAAACCTTTGAAGGGGTTGTTGAAAACGCCGCTCCCATGGTTGCCGGTACCAGCCGTACCGCGACGATTAAGGTCCGGGTTGAGAACCCTGACCGGCTTCTTTTGCCTGGTATGTTTGCCCGCATCCGCATCCTTCTCTATAGCAAGAAAAACACACTAGTAGTGCCTACGGATTGTGTCCAGGGTAAGGAAGGGGAGCAGTTCGTCTATGTGCTACACTCCAGTAAAGGACCTCTCATCCAGCAGAGCAAAAAGGCTAAAGCCGGAATGCCCCAGGAAGGCGCTCCCGCTGAGGGTAAGGAACAGGCGCCTAATGGTGAGCAGCAGCCGTCTCTTGCCGCCGCTTCCCAGCAGGTAGTTCCGGGTCAATTGCAGGCTGCGGCTGAAAAGATGGCTCAGCCCAATCCGGAACAGGGTAAGAAACCGGAGAAGAAGAAGAAAGGAAAAAAGCGGACTGAAAGCAAAAACGGTCAGGCAGAAGCGGAAGCAAAGCCGGAGAAAAAACCGGAAGAAGAGCTTACGGTCAAGAAACGTCCGATTACAGTCGGCTACACCCGTCCGGATTATACTCAGATCGATGCAGGGCTTTCGGAAGGGGAAGTGGTTGCCGTTTCGGGGCTTGAAAAGCTTGACGAAGATAAAAAGGTCCGGCTGCTTGAAACTCAGGAAGCCGAGATTTAATCTCCTGCCTGAAGTTTTTGAATTTTTCAGACACCCCGCCGGCGCGAGTGTGAAGGTATGAGCTTCGCCAAGGTTGTCGTAGAACGCAAAGTAACTGTCGTCATGCTCACCTTGGGCATGGTTCTGATCGGCCTTATCTCGTTCTTTCGGATGCCGCAGGAACTTTTTCCTCCGATTACATTTCCTCAGATTACGATCGTCACCGAATACGCGAACGCCGCTCCCGAAGAAATTGAAACTCTGATTACCCGCCCGATTGAAGAAAGCGTCAGTTCCGTCGCGGGTTTGAAGCGCCTTGAATCCACATCGCGTGAAGGCCGTTCTACGATTAAGGTTTCCTTCAACTGGGGCCAGGATGTGGATTTCGCGGCCCTGGCTGTCCGTGAAAAAATCGACGTTGTGAAGGAAAGGCTTCCCAAGGAGTCCGGCGATCCGGTCGTTTTAAAGTTTGATCCGCTTTCCCGCCCGATCATGCTTCTTTCCGTGACTGGGGATAATCTCAAACCCATTCAGCTCAAACAGCTGGCTGAAAAACTTCTCAAAGACAATCTTGAAAAAGTCGAAGGCGTTGCCTCTGCCTCAATCTCCGGCGGCGCGGACCGCCAGATTTATATTGATATCGATCAAGCTCGTTTGGAAGCCAATCATCTTTCCCTTCTTGAAGTGATTGACCAGGTGGAAAAAGCCAATATCACTTATCCGGCTGGAAGCATTAAAAAAGGTCTTTATGAATACCTCATCCGCACCGTCGGCGAGTTTCGCTCCGTGAAAGAAATCGGATATTCCGTAGCGGGGGTGGATACGCTGAAAAAAACCAAGCGTGAAGAAACCAGTTTTGTTGAAAAGGGGGATTCCGGTCCCCGCAGCACCGTGGATTCACTGCGCGAAGAAGTTCAGAAAAAATTGCTCGAAAAGCGGCTCGTGCTTATTCGTGATATCGCGGAAGTCATCGACGGCGTCGGGGAAAAAACCAGTATTTCCCGGCACAACGGAAGTGAGAATATTTCTATCGCGATTCAAAAACAGGCGAATGCCAATACGATTCAGGTTGTTGACCGGATTAAGAAAGCCTTGGAGTTTCTGCAGGAGGATATCGATTCTCACGGCCTTCATTACGATATTATTTATGACCATTCTATTTTTATCCGCCAGTCTTTGAGCGATCTTTCCAGCGACGCGATCAGCGGAAGTCAGCTGGCCTTCATCGTGCTGATGCTTTTCCTGCGCGCGTTTATGGCTTCCATTTACATTACCTTGATGATGCCGTTAACGATTTTGGGAACGTTCTTCCTGATGAGTCTCGGGGGCATTACCATTAACACCATGTCGCTGGGCGGTCTCTCACTCGGCGCGGGTATGATTATCGATACGGCTATCGTCGTTCTGGAAAACATTATTCGCCGAAGGCAGGAGGGCGAGGATAAATTAACGGCGGCCGTGAAGGGAACCGAAGAAGTCGTTTGGCCCGTCATTACTTCCAACTCAACCACGATTGCCGTGTTCCTGCCGTTGATTGTGTTTGTGCCCGGTATTCCGGGCCAGCTTTTCCGTGACCTTTCCTGGGCGATTGTTTATTCCCAGATTATTTCAACCATTGTGCCTTTGACGGTTCTTCCTCTTCTGTCGCTTTACATTAAGGTTAAAAATACTCAGTACAAACCCTTGAATTGGACTAAGTTTTTTGAAGACCGCACCATTCCTAAGAGTATCCCCGTGTCTCAGAAAGTGCGGTTCGCGGGTCTGGTTCTTTTGATTTCTTTCGCGGTTTGCGGCACGGCATTTATTATTTTTCCGCATCTTGAAAAGGAAGTTCTTCCCAAGATGGATCAAGGACAGTTTATCGTGAAAGTCGAAATGCCTCTGGGAACCCGGCTTGAAATTACAGACCGTGTGTGTCAGCGTCTCGAAAAGAAGATGACGGAAATTCCTGAAATTAGAGACGTCGCGGTAACTATTGGTTCTGAAAAAAGTTCGAAAGGGCAGGTCAGTCTTGACACGCTCCGGCCTTCACAGGCGATGATTCTGGTAACGCTGAAAAAAGAACGGAAAAAATCTTCAGCGGAAGTCATGAGAGCTTTGGAAGATTCATCTAAACAGGTGGATCTTGAAAGCGGTTTCGTTGACTACATTTTGCAGGAAAGTGAATTCGCGTTTGCTGAAGGCGGAAATAAGCCCATTCAAATTGAAGTGAAGGGGTATGAATATAAAAATATGATTGAACTGGTGGACCGGGTAAAGGCGAGTCTGAAAGAGATTACCGGGGTTATCAATATTCAGGATGATATGGGGAAAACTTCTCCTGAAACCCAGGTTTTTATTGATAAAAAACGAGCCGCGCTTTACGGGATTTCAGCCTTGGATGTTTCTCTGATCGCGAAAGCCGCTCTGGGCGGTGTTGTGCCGACACAATACCGTGAAGGAGGAAAAGAATATGATGTTTTAGTCCGGCTGAGTGAGAATGACCGTAGAAATGTTCAGCATTTGGGGGATCTTTTGCTCTACTCCAAAGTGCTCGACGCGCTGATTCCTTTGAAAGCGGTCGCGAGTATTCAGCAAAGCGCCAGTCCGAGCGAAATTAAGCGGTTGGACCAGGAAAGAACGATTGTTATTTCGGCGGAAATTAATGACAAGATCGTTAAGAACAGCGAGGTTTTACCCAAGGTTCAGACCTTACTGCACGATATGCAGATTTCTCCGGATTCAGGCATGACTGTGAGCTTGTCGGGTAAGAGCCGGGAAATTAAAGAAAGTTTTGAAAAGATGATTTTTGCTTTCGTGCTGGCGTTCGCTCTCGTTTACATGATCATGGCCGCGCAGTTCGAATCGTTTGTTCAGCCCCTGATTATCATGATTACGGTTCCTTTGGCCATGTTCGGCGTCGTGATCGCTCTGATTATGACGGGAACCACCGTCAACGTCATTTCAGCTCTGGGTATGATTATTCTGGTCGGTACGGTCGTCAATAACGGTATCGTGCTGATTGAATATATTAATATGCTTCGAGCCGAGGGGCATTCGGTGGAAGAAGCCGCCTGGATTTCTTCGAAGGTCAGAACGCGTCCTATTATTATGAGCGCTTTGACTGCCGTCATTGGGTTGGTTCCGCTGGCTCTTGGTTTGGGCGAGGGCGCGGAAATGCGCGCGCCGATGGCCGTGAGCATGATGGGCGGTCTGATGTCTTCGACTTTCCTGACTCTGATTGTGCTTCCCGCCTTTTATATTGTCGTGACGCGCATGGTTGAAAAACTGATGGGTGTTGAAGAAGAGGAGGAAGAAGAAAATTCTTCTGAAGGGGAATCTGCCTAATGGGACTCCCTTCCGTATCCATTCAAAAACCGGTGCTGGTGGCCATGATTTTTGCCGGCGCGGTCATGCTGGGTTTAATTTCTCTCGGCCGCCTTCCCGTGGAACTTTATCAAGGTCAGAATCCGGGCGTTGTCAGCATTATCGTGCGCGCGCGCGGGGGACTTCCGCCTCCTGAGGTTGAGAAAAGTATTACCAAGCCGGTTGAAGAAGCGGTTGCCACAGTGAGTCACCTCAAAAGTCTCTTTTCCAGTTCCCGCGAAGCTGAATCGCGGGTGACGATGGAATTTGAACCCGGCACCGATATGAATTTCGCGGCCCTAGAAGTGCGTGAAAAATTTTCCCGTGTTAAACCCCTCCTGCCTAAAGAAATTGAGAAGCCCGTAATTGCCAATTATGACGACACCTCTTCGGCCATTATGGTTTTCGCGCTTACCTCCAACACGATGGCGCCTGAGGACATCCGCGAGATCGTTGACAACGAATTGAAGCCGATGGTCGCGCGCGTGGACGGCGTGGCCAGCGTGGAAGTTTACGGCGGGCGTGAGCGGAAAATCCTGATCGAGATGGATCGCGACAAAATGTTCAGCTACAACATTGACGCCAACCGGATTATGGACATTATCGGGCAGAGCAATATCAACCTCCTGGCCGGGAATCTGGACTCCGGCAAAATGGAATACGCCATCCGTACTATGGGAACCTTTCAGAAAGTTGACGAGATTGGGGACCTGGGAATTAAAGCCACCCGGCAGGGTTCGATTGTTCCCTTAAAAGAAATTGCCACGGTCAAAGACGCTTACATGGAGCCGGAAGATGCCGCGCGTTTGAACCTTGAGCAGAACGTTACGGTTTATATCAAGAAAACCAGTCTAGCCAACACTATTCCGGTTGTTAGAAATACCCGTGCTTTGCTGGATGAGTTCGCGGAAACGCATAAACAGGATTTCTCGCTGGTGCTTGTTACGGACAAAGCGGAAGTGATTTCCAAAGCGATTGATGAGGTTAAAGACACGCTTTATGAAGGCTGTGTCCTGACGGTCCTTTTGATTTACGTGTTTCTAAGGCAGTGGGTGCTTTCATTGATTGTTTTGATTTCTCTGCCCGTTTCCGTGGTTACAACGTTCGTGATTATGGATTTTTTCGGAATCAGTCTCAATATTATGACGCTCAGCGGTTTGTCGCTGGCCCACGGCATCCTGGTTGACAGTTCGATCGTTATTCTGGAAAACGTTTTCGTCAAAAAGGAAAAAGGTCTGTCGGATCTGGAGGCAATCCGGCAGGGTGCCGAAGAAGTCTGGCTGCCTCTTTTGGCTTCTTTGATCGCGACTCTGATCGTATTCCTTCCGATTCTTTTTATCGATAAAAAAGTGCAGATGATGTACGCCGGCTTTGCCATCACCGTCAGCGGGTCGCTGATCATTTCATTTTTTGTCGCCCAGATGCTCGTACCGATGCTCCTTGTAAAATGGGCGCAGGGGAAAATTAAAGTGAAGGAGCATTCGGGCGGTCAAAAAGAAGATTTTGTTTCTCGTAATTACGCTCGAATCATGAAGTGGAATTTAAAACTGCGGTATCCGGTCGCCTTGATTATGAGTCTGTTTTTTATCTTCGCGGGTATGCGTATTGCGAAGATGCCGATCGACCATCCCAGCACGCTTGAAGAAAACGAATTTTCCATTGTTGTTTTCCCGCTAGCCGGAGCGCGCCTGGAAGCCAACGATGATGCCGTTAAAAAGGTGGAGGAAGTGCTGAGTCAAATTCCCGATGTGGAAATGTTCAATTCGACCGTGCGCAAAGACACGGTCACGATTTTTGTCCGTCTCCACCCTAAAAATAAACGAAATTATTCTAAAGAAGAAATTATGAAGATGATTGACCAGAAAGGAAACGAGCTGGTTAAAGAGGTTCACGATGATTACAGTCTTCTGATTGATGAAGGGCAGGGCGGCGATGAAGAAAAGAAGCTTGTTGTAAACATTTTCGGAAATGAAAATGATCAGCTTGAAAAGCTGGCTTCGGAATTCGCTAAGCGCATGGGGCAGGTCAAGGGTATGCAGAATATTGTCATGACCGATTTGCGGAAACGGCCGGAATATTCTCTGGTGATTGACCGAGGCCGCGCGGCTTATTACGGACTAACGGTTAAAGACATCGCGGATTCCATTCACGCGCAAGTCCGCGGAATGAGACCGACAAAATTTCACGAACTCTCTAAAGGTCAGGAAATCGAAACAATTACGCGGCTTCAGCCGGTTTTCCGGCAGAAAATCGAAGATCTCCGGTATGTTTACATTCCGACAAATGCCGGGGTTCAGGTGCCTCTTGGTGAAATTGCCAACTTTGTGCCTGCTACCGGGCCTCAAACGATCGACCGGAAAGACAAGTACCGCTATGTTTTCGTGAAAGGCGATTGTAAGGGGGCGCTTGAAAAAGTGGCCGCCGACGTAAAAGCCGCCCTTAAAGACATTAAGCTTCCGGACGATTATTATTGGAGGTTCGGAGGCAGTTATGAGGCCCTGATGCAGGGGAAGTCCCAGCTGAGCGTGGCGCTTCTTCTGACGGTTTTCCTGGTCTATATGGTGATGGCCTGTCTCTTTGAGAGCTATCTTCAGCCGTTTTTGGTCATGATTTCAGTGCCCATGGCGTCTATCGGGATTTGGGGAGCGCTGACCCTGACGAAAAAGCCGCTGAGCGAAAATGTTTTTATCGGCATGATTTTGCTGGCCGGGTATGTGGTCAACGCGGCGATTATTATGATTGATCACATGAACCACCTTAAGGTCAAAGAAGGGTATTCGACCGAGAAGGCTTTGATTCATGCCGGGATGGACCGGTTAAGGCCGATTACCATGACAACTATTTCTACCAGCCTGGGCTTCGCGCCGATGGCCATGAGCTGGGGCAGTTCAAGTGAACTGTGGGCGCCTTTGGCGGTTACGGTTATCGGCGGGCTTTGCAGTTCGACTTTTTTGACACTTTTTATCCTCCCGAATTTCGTGCTGATTGCCGACGATATAAAGGGGATTTTGAAAACCTGGTTTCATTTTTTACATCATTGGGCGGTGAACATTATGAGCGGAATGACCAGTTTAAAAAGGAGAAATCCATGAGCGAACAACCCTTAAATCCTCAGGCGGCTTCCGCGACAGGCAAGCCGGTTTACCGCCGGAAGATTAAAAACATCCTGATTCATAAACCCATGCAGCGGGAATTTTCTTTAGTGTTGATCGGCCTGCTCATGGTCTCGACCTTGGCGGTTGGGTACATTATCCACAGCACAATCCGTGAAATGGCGTTTAACGGCTACCATTTCGGGAAAGTCAGCCCTTACGCGGTGCTTTCAGACATCAGCTACCAGCTTGTTGTCCGGGTCAGCGGGGTGCTTTTCGTAACGCTGGTTGTGATTGCTTTTTACGGAGTCTTTTTCCTTCATCGCGTGGCCGGACCGGTTTACCGGTTTCGTCAGACTTTCCTTAAAATCAATGACGGAGAAATTCCTCATCCGGTAAAATTGCGCGAAGGCGATTATTTCGGTGAAACCGCGTCTGAGATCAACCGGCTGATCGAACGGCTTAAATTCGAGAAAGATAAATGTAAACGGATGAAAGAACAGATTACCCGTATTCTCGGCAATCATCCGAGCGGTGATATTAACGCGGCAGCGCAGGAAATTAAGAAACTGCTAGAAGAAGAGTCAAATCACTAGCAAATACACGGCTACCCTAGCCGTGATTTGCTGTACTTGCGCGTAGGCGCAAGTGCTAGCAAAGAGTTTAACCAGTCCTTGCTTGCTGTACTTGCGC
>CAYLPP010000002.1:115481-169654 GCA_964385615.1 uncultured bacterium
GTAGGCGCAAGTGCTAGCAAAGAGTTTAACCAGTCCTTGCTTGCTGTACTTGCGCATATACGGGCGAACGGCTTCCTGATTCATCCCTGAGCATTGAGCCTCCCGGCTTTCGCCCCCCCCGATTGACAATAGTGCATTATCCGATATAATAGCCCTCATCAATTTGATCCCTTATAAGGAAGTGGGCGAACCAGCCCACTTCTTTTTTTTCCGGGCAAGTGTTGCTTAGTGACCTGCCCTGTTCCCGTTTAGGCGGAGGGCTTTAAAGGAGCACCTAACTTATTATGAATAATGATCTTCTGTCGTCTCTAGAGTACATTGAAAAAGAAAAGGGTATTCAGAAGGAAGTCCTTCTGGAGGCCCTGAAACAGGCTTTGATTTCAGCCTGCCGTAAAACCTTTCCCGATCGCTTGGAATTTGAAGTCCAGATTGATCCGGCTACTTACCAGATCAGGCTGGTTGAAAACGGTAAGCCTGTTCATAACGCGGATTTCGGCCGTATTGCCGCGCAGACCGCGAAGCAGGTTATCATTCAGAAAATCCGCGAAGCAGAGCGCGAATCGATTTATGACGATTACAACAAGAAGCTTGGGGATGTGGTTACGGGGAATGTCCACCGCATTGAACCCAAAGCAATCATCGTCGATTTTGGAAAGACCGAAGGCATTCTGCCCGCCCGTGAGCAGTCGCCTCAGGATCATTACAAACAGGGTGATATCATCCGGGCTTATGTTTGCGAAGTTAAGAAAACTCCGCGCGGTCCTGAGATTATTCTTTCCCGCGCGCATGCCGGTTTTGTGAAGCGTCTTTTCGAGATGGAAGTTCCGGAAATTCATGACGGCATTGTGCAGATCAAGGCTGCCGCGCGCGAAGCCGGTTCCCGCACCAAGATCGCCGTTCATTCCAGTGATGACAAAATTGATTCCGTCGGTTCCTGCGTGGGCGTACGAGGTCAGCGCGTGAAAAATATTGTCCGTGAACTTGGCGGTGAAAAGATTGATATCATCCGCTACAGTGATGAAATCGAACCTTATATTAAAAACGCGATGGCTCCGGCTGAACTTGCTGAAATCAAGCTGAACCGCAAAGATAAAGCCGCGGAAATTCTTGTTGAAGACGATCAGCTTTCTCTGGCGATTGGTAAGAAAGGCCAGAATGTGCGGTTGGCTTCAAAGCTGATGGGATGGAAGCTCGATGTCCGCAGCAAGAGCCAGAAAATCCCGCTTAATTCCCTGGATGGGATTGGTGAAAAAACCGAAGAGCTCCTGAAGGCTAACGGAGTACAGTCCATTAAGGATATTATTAAGATTGCCCCGGAAGATTTGGCTAAGATCCCGGGAATTGGCGATAAAACCGCGGAGAAAATTATCGCGGCCGCGCATAAAGCGATTATCGAAAAAGGAAATGCATGAGAGTTCACGAATTAGCTAAGGAATTGGGAGTCGTCAGCAAGGATCTGGTTGAAAAGATCCAGAAGCTCGGCGGGTCTGCCAAGAGCCATATGTCGGTTGTTGAAGATGAAATTGTCGCCAAACTGCGCGGCGGGAAATCTTCACCTTCAGCTCCGCAGGTTTCCGTAAAAGCGGAAGCGCCCAAAGCAAAACCTGAAGCCGCTTCTGTCGCGGTTCAGGAAAAACCTAAACCGGCACCGGTTAAGGAAGCTCCGAAGCCGGCACCGGCTCCCGTGGCTCCTGCCGCTCCCGTCGCGGCGCCTGCGCCTCAGCCCAAACCTGCCGTTCCCCAAGCTCCGGCCGCGGTTCCGGCCGTTCTTGAAATCCCTTTTCCGATTAACGTTGGGAATCTTGCTGAGCGTTTGAATATGCGCATTCCGGAACTCATTAAAAACTTGATGGGTATGGGAATTTTCGCCAACGTGAATCAGCTTTTGAATGAAGAGATTGTCGTGGCTCTGGGCAAAAAGCTCAGCTTGAATATCCGCGCGAAAGAAGATGAAGTCATCGCGATGCGTGAAGATAAGGAAGAGGATAAGAACTTAAAGCCTCGTCCTCCGGTTGTGACTTTAATGGGGCATGTTGACCACGGAAAAACATCGCTTCTTGATGCCATCCGTAAAACCAAAGTGGCTTCGACTGAAAAAGGTTTTATCACACAGCATATCGGTGCTTACGGGGTTGATATTCCCGGAAAAGGCCATGTGACTTTTCTGGATACTCCGGGCCATGAAGCTTTTACTTCCATGCGTTCCCGCGGAGCCAACGTAACGGATGTGGTCGTGCTGGTTGTTGCCGCTGATGACGGTGTCATGCCTCAAACCATTGAAGCGTATAACCACGCAAAAGAAGCCGGATGCCCGATTGTTGTCGCGGTCAACAAAAGCGACCTGCCTTCCGCGAATCCTCAGAGAGTGATGACCGGCCTGCAAAAGCTTGGACTGATGCCGGAAGAATGGGGCGGTAAAACAATTTGCGTCAAAGTTTCGGCGAAAACGGGAGACGGAATTGATAAGCTCCTCGATATGCTTTTGCTTGAAGCGGAAGTTCTCGAATTAAAAGCAAATCCTGACCGTATGGCCGTAGGTACCGTGATTGAAGGCCATCTTTCCAAAGGAAGCGGACCGGTTGTGACCGCGATTGTTCAAAAAGGAACTTTGCGGACCGGTGACATTGTGGTTTGCGGACAGTATATGGGACGGGTTCGCGCTCTTCGCAATGACCGCGGTAAGACCATTAAAGAAGCCGGGCCTTCTTATGCCGCTGAAGTCAGCGGGCTGAGCGGTGTGCCGGAAGCTGGAGAACATCTTTACGCCGTTGAAGATGAAAAGACTGCCCGCCAGATCAGTGAAAAGCGCGCTCTGGAATTGAAAGAAAAAGCGGCTGTCGGCGCGACCAAGCATTTATCGCTTGAAGGTCTTTACGAGAAGATTTCTGAAGGCAACTTCAAAGAACTTAAAATTATTATCAAGGCTGACGTTCAGGGTTCTGTCGAAGCTCTGACGCAGGCGCTTGAAAAAATGAGCAATGATCAGTGCCGGATCCGCGTGATTCACGGCGGTGCCGGCGGTATCAATGAGTCTGACGTTGTGCTGGCCGCCGCGTCTGACGCGATTATTCTCGGCTTTCATGTGAAGCCTGAACCTAAGGCTCAGGAAATTTGTGAGCGTGAAGGCGTTGATCTCCGTTTTTACGGAATTATTTATGAAGCGGTTGAAGATGTGCGTAAAGCGCTGGAAGGTCTTCTGGAACCCACCTACAAAGAAGTGGTGGAAGGGCGCGCGCAGGTCCGAAAGGTTTTCAAGATTTCCAGAATCGGCACGGTTGCCGGGGCTTCGGTTATGAAAGGCAAGATCGTCCGAAGCAACAAGGTCCGGTTGATCCGCGGCCATGTGGTTATTTTTGAAGGTAAGCTTTCGTCGCTGAAGCGGTTCAAAGACGATGTCCGTGAAGTGGCGCAGGGCTATGAGTTCGGTTTTTCCCTGGATGGGTATGATGATATCCATGAAGGGGACCAGATTGAAGCGTACCGTCTGGATAAAATCGCGACCAAGCTCGAATAATAGTTCCCTCCAGAGGTTTGAGTCATGCAAGGAAAACGTACAAACCGTGTCGGCCATTTGATTCAAATGGAATTAGGCCAGCTTATTTTGCACCGCGTTAAGGACCCCCGGCTTGGATTTGTGACCGTGACGCACGTGGACGTGACTCCTGATTTGCGTTCGGCCTGTGTTTTTTACAGTGTGCTGGGAAACGCGAAATCGAAGAAAGATTCTCAGCTGGCTTTGGAAAAAGCCGCCGGATTTCTCCAGAAGGAGATTGGAACGGCGCTCCAGCTGCGGTATACCCCGAAGCTTGCTTTTCGCCTTGACGACTCCATTGAGCAAAGCATCGAAGTCGACAAGGTTTTACAGAAAATTCATGAGGAAGGCGGTTCCGGAAAAGACCGCGGATAATGAAAAAAAGCTCCCTGCAAACTACTCTCCCTGAATTCTGCAAAGCCCTAAAAAAACACGACAATTTTCTTTTAACCTGTCACGTCCTGCCGGAAGGCGACGCGATCGGAAGCATTTTGGCTATGGATTCGCTTCTTCGCCGCATGGGAAAAAAGACCCTGGTAGTCGCGGAAGATGTTTTTCCGGAACGGCTCTTCTGTCTTAAAACCAAACGGTGGAATACGGTTGGGCACATCAAGAAGAGAAAGTTTGACGCGCTTGTCACGACGGACTGCCCGACGCTTGAGCGCATTGGAAAAGTCCGCAGTCTAATGAATCCGGAAACGGTGATCTTTAATATTGATCATCACATCAGCAACCTTTACTTCGGCCATTATAATTATGTTCTTCCGGATGCCGGTGCCAGCGGTGAGGTTGTTTATCATATTTTTAAGCATCTAAAAATGCCGCTCAGCCGTCAGGAAGCGACTTATCTTTATGTCGCTCTTTCCACGGATACCGGTTCTTTCAAATACGAGAATACATCCGTCGGCAGTCATCAGATCGCGGCGGAATTGATTAAGACCGGGATTCCGATCGAGAAGATTAACGATGAGATTTACGCGACATACTCTCTGAATAAAATCAACCTTTACAGCCGTCTTTTGGGCCGGGTTAAAACCGCGGCAAACGGCAAAGTCGCCTGGGTTGTTATGAAGCGTGAAGATCTTGAGAAATCCGGGGCGACTTATGAAGACACGGAAGGTTTTATTGATTTCCTGAAGTACTTGCGGGAAGTTAAGATTGCTTTCTTTGTCAGTGAAACTTCTGAGACCGATTCCGTTCGCGTTTCTTTCCGCGGTAAAGATAATTTTGACGTCAACCGCATCGCGACGCACTTTGGTGGTGGCGGTCATAAAAAAGCAGCGGGATGCATGATTTACGCGCCGGTTGAAGAGGCGGAGAAAATGCTTCTGGACCGTATGCGGACGGAGCTGAAGTTTTAATGAATCTGCAGATTCTGGCCAACGGTATTCTGCTTGTCGATAAGCCTCAAGGTTGGACCTCTCACGACGTTTGCGCTTTTATCCGCAAAAAGTTTAAGATCAAAAAGGTTGGTCACGCGGGCACGCTTGATCCGCTGGCAACCGGCCTTCTGGTTGTTCTGCTCGGTAAAGCTACGAAACTTTCCATGGATTTGACCGGCTGTGATAAAGAATATTCCGGCGTTATGGAATTGGGGATCAAAACAGATTCGCATGACCGGAACGGAAAAATTACTGCTGAAGCGCCTTTTGAGACCATTACAATCGAAGATGTCCGGCGTAAAGCCGCTGAGAATTTTACCGGTGAAATTTTGCAGGTACCGCCCATGGTTTCGGCTTTGAAGCATAAAGGTAAACGTCTTTATGAGTTGGCGCGTAAAGGGCTCGAGGTTCCGCGCGAAAGCCGTAAAGTCACGGTTTACGAATTTAAGATTCTGAAAAAAGAAGGCCGATTCGTGCATTTTTCAGTCAAGGTTTCCAAAGGGACTTACGTCCGCACGCTGGTCAATGATTTGGCGGAAGCTCTGGGAACTTTTGCCTGCCTGGCGGATTTAAGGCGTACCCGAAGCGGAGAGCGGAGTATCGATGAAGCGGTGACCGTTGATCAGCTCAAGGACTGGACCTCTGAGGATTTGCACCGCAAGCTGACACCCTGCCAAGATTCACATGCTTGTTCTTAGGCAATTCGAAAAAACCGCTCTCAGCAAACCGCTGTTTCTGGCGCTGGGCAATTTTGACGGAGTTCATGCCGGACATCAGGAAATTCTCAGCCGTGTCTGCCGGGACGCCCGTGAACAAGGCGGTTTGGCCGCGGTCATGACTTTCGCCGAACATCCGCGGATGGTTTTAGGACATTCAGGCCCGGGACTTCTTTATTCTCCGGAACAAAAACTTTTTTATCTCGCCGAAACCGGCATAGACGTTTGTTTTCTTCTTTCGTTCACGGAAGCGTTTTCTAAATTGGAAGCGGCTTCGTTTGTTTCTGAAATTCTTGTTAAAGAGCTGAAAGTTAAAAAAGTTTATTTAGGCCATGACAGCCGGTTTGGGCATGACCGCAAGGGTGACGATACCTTGATGGCTCAAATGGCAGAAAAACACGGATTTGATTTTGAACCGGTTCCTCCGGTGAGCGCGCATGGAAAACATGTTTCCAGTTCCCGGATCCGTGCTTTGGTTGAAGCGGGGGATTTTAAAGAAGCCTCCATTTTATTGGGACGTCCCTTTTCAATGTTTGCCAAAGTCGTGAAAGGTGATGGGCGCGGCGCGGGCCTGGGGTTTCCAACCGCCAACTTTGACATTTCTCAAAGAGTTCAACTGCCGGCCGGTGTTTATCCCGTCGCGTTAAGGACGATGGATTGGCGGGAGACCGGAGGCCAGTGGCATTTTAACTCCGGAACAGCCTGGTATCAGGCCGCGGCAAACTGGGGATACCGCCCGACTTTCCATCCCGGAGCTAAAGAGGCGGTTTTAGAAGCTTTTATTCTGGATTTTCCGGGAGCGGATTTGTACGGAAAGGTTTTTGAGGTCTTATTTTATCCTCAGATAAGACCGGAAAAGACTTTTTCCGGAGTTGAGCAGTTAAAAGCCCAGATTGAGAAAGATGTCCGGGCTGTCCGGGAGGCTTTTTTACAGAATCCTCCCTCAAGTTCCTGAGTTTTAAGCCGTAACCCCCTGATTAAAGAGGCCTTTACAAGGGGGAGAGGCTCCGCTATAATAATCAGCCTCAAAGAATCTAAGTGATTGAAAATCAAGGAGTTAGTAAAAGAAAATGGCGTTAAAAAAAGAAAACAAGAAAAAAGTTATTTCCGATTACCGTCTCGCAAAAAATGACACTGGCTCCACTCAGGTTCAGGTCGCGCTTTTAACCACGCGCATTAACGAACTGGGAGAGCATCTCAAAAAGAATACCAAAGACAATCATTCCCGTTACGGCCTTTTGAAAATGGTCGGTCAGCGTAAACGGCTGCTCGCGTATCTTCAAAAGACTGAACCTGAAGAATACCGCAAGTTGATTGCTCGCCTTGATTTGAGAAAATAATCGTACCCGCCAAAGAAGAAGAAAGCCAAGAGGAAGAGTCCAGATGACAAAACAGATCGTTAAAGGGGAAGTCGGCGACAAAGAATATATTTTTGAAACGGGCCATGTGGCCAAGCAGTCTAACGGCTCCGTGCTTCTTCAATGCGGCGGCACGGTGGTTTTTGCCGCGGTAGTTTGCGCGCGTGAAAATACAACCCGTGATTTCTTCCCTTTGACGGTGGATTACCGTGAAAAAACCTATGCCGCGGGCAAATTCCCCGGCGGTTATTTCAAGCGTGAAACCAAGCCCGCGGATCATGAAGTTCTGACGTCGCGGCTGATTGACCGCCCGATCCGCCCGCTCTTCCCTGAAGATTTCCGCAGAGAAACCCAGATTTCCGTTATGACGCTTTCCGTTGATGGGATCAACCAGCCGGACATGATGGCTATGAACGCCGCGTCTGCCGCCCTGATGGTTTCAAATATTCCTTTCCCGACTCCGCTTGCCGCGGTTCGTGTCGGATTGATTGATGGTGAATTCGTTATTAACCCCAGCAAAATGGAGCTTGAAGAGAGCGATCTCGACCTGGTGCTTGCCGGAAGTGATGAGAAAGTCATCATGATTGAAGCCGGAAGCAATGAAATCACCGAAGAGAAAATGCTCGAAGCGATTGAAGCCGGCCATAAGGAAATCAAGAAAATCGTGGCCCTTCAAAGAGAACTTCAGAAAAAAGCCGGGCAGAAGAAAATGGTGCTTGAGCCCATCAAGTATTCTGAAGTCGTCACCTCTACGGTTGATAAAATGACCAAGGGTGCATTTGAAAAGCTTTTCGCTCCCCAGTCCAAGGAAGAGCGTGAGTCCGGCGCTTATGATCTCGTTAAAAAGATCATTGAAGAAGTGAAAGCTCAGGATCCGAATTTTAAAGAAAGTGAAGTTAAGGTTTATTTTGATCACGTTGAAGGTAAAGCTCTTCGTGAATACGTGCTTGATAAGAAAAAGCGTCCGGACGGAAGAGGTTTTTCGGATATCCGTTCGATTACCTGTGAAGTCGGCGTTCTTCCCCGCACTCACGGTTCCGCGCTTTTCACCCGCGGTCAGACACAGAGCCTTTGCGTCATTACGCTCGGCACGGGGGATGACGAACAGATGATTGATACGCTTGACGGCCAAATCACCAAGCGCTTCATGCTTCACTATAATTTCCCTTCATTTAGCGTGGGTGAAGTGGGTCCGAACCGCGGTCCGGGCCGCCGTGAAATTGGTCACGGTGCTCTCGCGGAACGTTCTCTTGAGCCTATGCTTCCCTCCGGGGATGATTTTCCTTACACCGTCCGCGTGGTTTCTGAAATTATGGAATCCAACGGTTCCAGTTCCATGGCTTCTGTCTGCGGCGGCACGCTCGCACTGATGGATGCCGGTGTTCCGATCAAAGCTCCGGTCGCGGGTATCGCGCTCGGTCTTTTGACTAAAGGAAGCAGCTGGCAGGTTTTGACGGATATTGCCGGCGTGGAAGATCACCACGGCGATATGGATTTCAAAGCTTCCGGTACGCGCAAGGGTTTGACCGCGCTTCAGATGGATCTGAAAATCGCGGGTGTGACGCCGGAAATGCTCAAAGGCGCTTTGTCTCAAGCAAAGGAAGGCCGTTTCAAGATTTTGGACCTGATCGAAAAAACGATTCAGGCTCCTCGTCCTGAACTTTCTGAATTTGCTCCGCGCATTACGACTCTTAAAATTAATCCTGAGAAGATCGGTGAATTGATCGGTCCTGGCGGTAAAAATATCCGCAAGATCGTGGAAGAAACCGGCGCCAAGATTGATATTGAAGATGACGGCCGTGTGTTTATCGCCTCTACGGACGCGAAAGCCGCGGAAGCCGCGATTGCCCGCGTTCAGGGAATTACCCAGGAAGCGGAAATTGGAAAGATTTATGAAAACTGCAGAGTTCAGAAGCTGATGCCCTTCGGCGCTTTCATCGAAGTGCTTCCCGGCAAAGATGGTCTTTGCCATGTTTCTGAAGTTTCAGAAGGTTTCGTGAAAGCCGTGAATGATTATCTTCGCATCGGCGATCTGGTTCCGGTTAAAGTTGTCGGAACGGATGAGCGCGGTAAGATCAGCCTCAGCATCAAGCAGGCGATGCCGGGCGGATGGCCCGCGCTTCCCGCGGACGCTGAACGCGATCCGATTGATCAGCCTCGTGAGCGCAGCGGCGGTGACCGCGGCGGCCGTTCACGTTCACGCCGTTAATTTTTAAATCAGTTCCGGGGGCGGTCAAACGCCCCCGCTTCATTTTAAGGTTTCTCGATTGAAAGAAATCGAAATTTCAGTAAAAACCTTTCCGCATTATCAAGGCCTCCCACTTCCCGAGTACCAAACAGCAGGTTCTAGCGGTTTTGATCTTCTTGCAGCTTGCGATCAGCCGGTCACATTAAATCCCGGTGAACGTCTTTTGATTCCCACCGGACTTTCGGTGGCTCTTCCTCTAGGAACGGAACTTCAAATTCGGCCCCGCAGCGGTTTGGCTGTTAAAAACGGGGTGACGATGCTGAATACCCCGGGCACGATTGATTCCGATTACCGGGGGGAAATTAAGATTATTTTGGTCAATTTAGGCCAGGAGTCCTTCACGGTAACCCGGGGGATGAGGATTGCTCAGGCTGTTCTTGCGGAAGTAGTAAAGGCCCGGCTGGTTCCCGCCGATAATTTAGATGCTACTTTACGGGGAGCCGGCGGTTTCGGCCATACCGGGATCTAAGAAAGGTTTTGTCCTTATCCTATGCGCAAAGAACGTATTAATGAAATCTGGGGTATTTTATTCCTGCTTTTAGGGTTGTTCACCCTGGCCAGCCTGGTATTTTTCTACCGCGAAGACCTGTCTTTTTACACGTCTGATCCCGCTTCTCCGGTGCGTAATGTGACCGGACTGGCCGGCGCTTATCTGGCCTTCGGTCTCATTCTCAGCTTCGGCGTCAGTTCTCTTTTGATTCCCGCGTTATTCTTACTCTGGTCCGGATGTTTTTTCCTTCAGCGTGTTCCTGAACGGAAATTTTTTAAATTCCTCGGGCTGACAATCGCTCTTTTCGCCACATCCACGCTCGTGGCTATTTACGCGGATAAAGAACTTCGCCTGGAGCAGGGAGGCGCCGTCGGTTATGTCGCGGCAAATCATCTTCTCCGTTATTTCGGAGCGTTAGGAAGCAGTATTCTGGCGGGTTCCTGCCTTCTTCTTTCGCTTGTCTTGGCGACAGACTTTCTTCTTTATCCGCTGTTTAAAAGACTTGTTTCCCGTCTCGGTTTTATTGTGACCGCGTTTGTCGAAGTTTTGGCGGCGGTTTACAGCGCGTTTGCCGCTCTGGGTTCACGGTTTCATTTCGGAAAAAGGAATGACGCTGAGGAGGGTGAAGTAAAAGCAAAACCTGCTAAGGGTGTTACCCCGGCTCAGATTAAACAGGCGCTGCTTCAGAAGAAGGAAAAAGAAATTAAAGAAAAAGAAGACGCTAAAAATGTTTTTCCGGAAGTTCCGCTTAAAGTGAAGCAGTATCGCCCTGATCTGGATGAAGTGGATCCGGCCGCGGTTGAGGCTTTAAAAAAGTTAGCAGCTGAAACCATGCCGCAGGCGCCAAAACCAAAGACTCCGAAACCCAGAGAGGTTTCCGAGAGCGGGTCCGCGGTCAAGGCGCCTGCCGTATCAGCTGCTTCGGAAGAGAGCAAGCCGTTTGAATGGGTGATTAGCTCGACGGTTAATGATGGGTATCAATTTCCTCCTTTGGATTTGCTGAAGAAACCGGCTAAGGGCGCGGCTCCAACGGACAATCTTCAGGAAAATTCCAAAATATTAGAAGCGACTCTGGCCGAGTTTGGCATCGACGTTAAGGTGATGGAAGTCGAGCAGGGGCCGGTCATTACGCGTTATGAGTTGATGCCCGCGCCCGGCGTGAAGGTGAATTCGATCGCCGCCGTTGCGGATGATATCGCGCTCGCGCTTAAAGCGGCGAGCGTCCGGCTGATTATTCCGATTCCCGGAAAATCCGCGGTCGGTGTCGAAGTCCCGAATTCTGTTGCCAGTCTTGTCAGTGTCCGCGAACTTGTGGATTCTCCCAATTTTACCGCACCGTTTAATACCCGCAAATGTCAACTCCCGCTCGCGCTTGGAAAAGATACCAGCGGAAAAACTTTGATCGGGGATCTCGCGGCTATGCCTCATATGCTGATTGCCGGAACGACGGGAAGCGGTAAGACTGTCTGCGTGAACTCAATTATTGTCGGTCTTTTGTACGCGTGTTCTCCGGCCGATTTAAAATTTGTAATGGTTGATCCAAAAATGGTTGAGCTGGCGGTTTATAACAAACTTCCGCATATGCTTTCGCCGGTCGTGACGGATGTCAAAAAAGCCGCGATGACTTTGAACTGGGTTGTCACGGAAATGGAAAACCGCTACAAACTTTTCGCGACCATCGGAGTCCGCAACATTCAGGCGTTCAATAACCGGGTTATTTCAGATGAAGCCCGGAAGCAAATGGAAGAGAACGCTTCAGAAAACGTGGTTCCCGCGCGTCTTCCTTATATCGTTGTGGTGATTGATGAATTAGCCGACCTGATGATGGTTGCTCAAGACAAGGTTGAAGGAGCGATTACGCGTCTCGCGCAGCTTTCCCGCGCGGTAGGGATTCATCTGATTCTGGCCACTCAGCGTCCGTCCGTGGATGTTATCACGGGTGTGATTAAGGCGAACTTCCCGGCCCGTATTTCGTTTAAAGTGGCCTCAAAGGTGGATTCACGCACGGTGCTCGATACCTCAGGCGCGGATAAGCTGATCGGCAAAGGGGATATGCTTTTTATGCAGCCTGGCGATTCCAAGCCGGTTCGCGGGCAGGCCTGCTTGATCGTGGATGATGAAATCAACAATGTCGTGAAATTTGTCTCGGAACAGGCCAAACCTGAATTTCACCCCGAAATCATGTCTTCTCAGGAAGGTAAGGGTACGGCGGGCGGAGCAGGTGAGAAGGACGAGCTTTTTGATGAAGCGGTCGCGATCGTTCTTGAAACAGGCCAGGCTTCAACTTCAAATCTTCAGAGACGTTTAAGGCTTGGGTATACACGCGCGGCGCGCATTATTGACCAGATGGAAGCCGAAGGAATTGTAGGACCGTCGCAGGGAGCCAAGCCTCGTGACATTTATATCGGACGCGAAAATACGCCTCAGACTGTTAAAGTCGAATAATTCAGAAAACGTTTATTTCTGATCTTCCAGCTTAACTTCCTTGCCTTTTCTAAGGATTTTCCACGGGTTGTATTTCAGATCCCGAGTCATGTCCTTTAAGTTGGCGGAAGTGTCATTGAGGTTGGTTAGAATCCCGTCAATATTGCCTTTGTTATCGCCTACCAGAACTCCGAGATCCGCGATAATCCGCTTGAGCGATTCGTTCGTCTCTTCAAATTCCTGAATCAGGTCCGTACCCTTTTTAATCAATTCCATCATGGGCATTGGGTCAGTGCCTTTAACAACACTGCCTTTTTCGACTGCGGAGGTTTCCTTTGTGCCGACGGTGATTTCGACGTATTTCTCACCCATAAAGCCCATGGAATCAATAAAGACCTCAGAGTCTTGCTTGAGGACTACGTCCTTGGACACGGCCGCTGTGACGGTAATCAGGCTTTCGGAGGAGGCTCCGTTAAGCTTGATGTCCGTGACTTTACCGACTTTATGGCCGGCGAAGTGGACGGGAGCGTTCTTTTCAAGGCCGCCGATGTAATTGAAAGAGAATTTCAGCGTATTGGCGTTGGAAAAGAACTGAGTTTTCCCGCTGAGCAGCAGCATGGCGGCAAGCGCCAGGGCTGAAAAGGTGATCAAAAAACCCGCGCGGACTTCTTGCGCGGTGTACGGCTGGGAAACACTACTCACCCAGGATTCCTTTGAGGTAGTTTTCTCGCGTTTCTTGAAAGTTAACAGGGCCATCGATTTCTCCATTGATGAATTGATTGACGTACGGATGATCGGAATTCTGAATTTCCTGCGGGGTGCCGACCATGATCACCCGGCCTTTATTAAGCACAACGATACGGTCGGCGATTCTGAAAGCGCTTTTCATTTCATGAGTCACGACGACCGAAGTCATTTTGAGTTTCTTGCTCAGATCCATAATCAGGTGATCAATAACGCTCGCGGTAATCGGGTCCAGCCCGGCTCCGGGTTCATCGTAAAAGACCACTTGGGGGTCAAGAGCGATCGCGCGGGCCAGAGCCACGCGTTTCTTCATACCGCCTGAGATTTCATAGGGTTTCAGGCTTTCAAAACCAGTTAAACCGACCAGTTCCAGCTTAACCTTCACGATAATATTGATGATATCCGGATCAAGGCTTGTATGCTCTTTCAGCGGGAGGGCTACGTTTTCGCCGACCGTTAAGGAATTAAAAAGAGCGGAGCCCTGAAACAGCATGCCGAACTTTTTGCGGATTTCATTGCGCTTGAATTCTTCGGAGGTGGCCATGTCTTCACCGAAAATCATGATATGACCCTCATCCGGGCGGAGGAGGCCAATAATAGTGCGCAGAAGAGTGCTTTTCCCGCAGCCTGATCCGCCCATGATGACGAGAGTCTCACCGGCCTGAATATCAAAATTCACGCCGTTGAGGATTTTCCGGTCTCCGAATTTCTTATGAAGTTCTTTAATCTGAATAATCGGGTTCATGAAAGCACGTAAAAGAAAACCGCGGTGCAAATGCAGTCCGCGACGATAATAGCGATGACGGAATAGACTACGGATTGAGTCGTGGCTTTGCCCACGCCTTCGGCCCCGCCTTTCACTGAAAGGCCCTGATAAGTTGAAATCAGGCCCACCAACAACGCGAAAACAACGCTTTTGGCTAGGCCCGTCCAGATGTCTTTGGCGGCCAGAGCGTTAAAGCCTGCCTGGAGGTAGAGCTCAGAGGGGATATCCAGACCGAAAGCCCCGATCAGCCATCCGCCTACGATTCCAATAGCATTGGCTAATACGGTCAAGCAGGGAAGCATGACCAGCATGGCCAGGATACGGGGAACGACCAGGTACGGAATCGGGGGAATCCCCATAGTCATAAGCGCATCCACTTCTTCCTGGACTTTCATGGTTCCAAGTTCGGCGGTAACGCTGGCTCCCACACGGCCGGCCAGGACAATAGCGGCCATGACTGGACCCAGTTCACGGGTCATCGAGACGCTGACAAGCGCGCCGGTATAAAGAATGGCTCCGAATTGTTTAAGCTGATAAGCGGCCTGCAGGGCAAGGACCGCGCCGACGGAAGCGCCGACCAAACCAATAATAAAAACAGATTCATTGCCCACGAAAAACATCTGACGGGCGAAGGCTTCCCGGCGAAGGCCTTTATAACCGGCAAGGGGAGCCATGAAAAGCCAATAGGCGGATTCCTTAACCAGAAGGCAAAGGCGGGCGGTTTCGGCGAAGCAGGTGGAAATCACACGGCCCACACTGCCCCAGAAATTGGTCAATTTAGTCATTATCATTGTTTGAATGGTATGCGAAACGAGTACCGCGCTGATTTAAATTTTATGGGAACGCGGTACAGTGCAAATTAAAGTCGGCAGCTGCCGACTTTAATTTTAACTACGCACTAGGCCGACGGCTTCTTGTTCAGACCCGGCAAGCTGGAAAATGGTGTCGAGTTTTGAAATTTCGAACACGCTGCGCACCGAAGCGCTCATATTGAAAAGAACCAGCTTTCCTCCGTAGCGTTTCATGCGCTGAAAAAGCTCGACGAAGGTGGCAAGACCAGAGCTGTCGATATAACTGACATTTTTAAAATCGATAAGAACTTTGGAAGCCTGGTGTTCAACCAGCTTGGTCAGTTCACGGCGAAGGTCGGGGGAGGAATGAAAATCAAGGTCGCCTTCAAGGCTGACCCATTCCACCTGACCATCCGCTTTTTTAATCTGGATTTTCACGGTTTTTTGCCCTGTTTGTATTTGGACATGATTAGCTCGTTGCCTTGAGTGTGGGCCGTATTATACTCTAACTCATCCATGATTGTCTTCATGAAATAAACGCCCAGACCGCCCCCTTTAACCGGGGGAAGGGTGGGTTCTTTGACTTCTCCCAGCTTGATTTTCTGGCCAAAATCCCGGATTTTAAGGGTTACTTTATCCTGAGTTTCTTCCCAGGTGACCTGAATTTCCTTGCCAGCCTGTCCTTGATAAGAATGGCGGATGCAATTGGTGACGGCTTCGCATAAAGCCACGAGCATGGATTCGGAGTCTTTATCGGTGAACCCGGCGGCCTGCATTTTTCCGCGAAGTTTCTCTCTCAACGGTTTAAGCTCGTTAGAATCGCTTTGCAGGCTGAAGGTTTCGCTTTGGGTTTGAGGCATGGCGGGATTATACCGCAGAAATCTTCTAACTTGCAATCCTGTAAAGGGATGGCTATTCTTTGAGGAAGATGAAAACAGGTCAGAACCGGGAAGCCGATTTCAAAGCCGCGCATGAGATCGGAAAAATCTATAATTCCTTTCTCGACAAAAAACTGCTTTGCGAATTTTTTCTTGATGGAACCTCCTCCTTTATTCAAGCTGAAGAAGCTTATTTATTCCTTGCCGGCAATCAGGGAAAGATGTGGCTGGAGTGTTCTTCTCCGGCCGTTAAAGAAGCTCCCCCTGCTATTTGCGAAAAAGCGGATGAAATTTTTAAGACCGGTAAGAATTTTTCTGATAAATCTTTCATCGTCATTCCTTTGATTGTCCGCAATACACCGATTGGAGCGGCTTGTTTCGTGAAGAAATCCGCGGCTTTTGAAGAGCAGGATTCCGCGCTTGCCGCGGATCTCGCTTCGCAGCTCGCGGCTTCGCTTAAAAACATTTTCCTCTTCGAAGACAATCTGCGTATGGAGCGCCTGGCTACGATCGGCCAGACCATGAGCGCGGTCATGCATGAACTTAAAAATATTCTCCAGCTGGCGACTCTTTCCAATGAGTTTTTGAAAATGGGGATGGAAAAGAAAAGCGAAAAGAACCTTGCCCGCGGAATCGACGGAATTTCAAAAGCCCTGAAAGAAATGGACGGGTTTACCTATGAGATTCTGAGCTTGACCAAAGATTATCAGATTCAGCCTCAGAAAATCAATCTTCAGGAGCTTCTAGATGAGCTCAAACAGGACGTTCTGCCGAAGGCTGAACAGTGGAAGGTGGGACTTGATTTCAAGGCGGATGAGAATTTAGGCGATGTCCAGGGGGAACCCCGGTCGCTTTACCGGGCTTTTTTAAATATCGTTAAAAATGCGATTGAGGCTTTTGACGAGACGAAACCAGAAAGTTATATCCGGATCCGCGCCAAGGCGCTGGATGCCGAGAAGTATGAAATCCGGATTGAAGATAATGGCCGCGGGATGAGCGATGAAGTTAAAGCTAAGATTTTCCAAGCCTTCTTTTCAACTAAAGGAGAGAAGGGTACCGGCCTGGGGCTTTTGATAATCGATAAGACCATCAAATGTCATTCCGGGGAAATTCGCGTGGAAAGCGAAGTTGGAAAAGGAACCGCTTTTATTTTGACCCTGCCTAAAACTATCCGGCCCGTCTGATCAGGCGCTGATTTTTAGACCGCGATCAGGTCTTTCCCCGAACGAAGCGCTTCTTCGTGATGTGAAAGCACTAAAAACTGAACCCTCGTCTGAATCAACTGCGCTGTTTGCCGGAGTTTATTTAATCCCGCCTCTAGAGTGCCGTTTAATTCCAACGGTGTCATGTGCCAACAGCCCATGCGGGTTTTCTCGTCTCTTAGAATCGGCAGAGATTCCAACGGAATATCCTGCCCGAGCCAAATGACATAATCAAAATAAATTCCCGCGAATTCTTCGACAGTTTTTGAACGGCAGGTCTTAAGTTCCGCGTCGGTATCTTTGAGGATTCGCGCGACAACGGGCGGAATGACCGCGGTTTGAAAACCGGCGCTGAACGCTTTGAAATGAGAATGACCGGATTTATTCAGCAGGGCTTCGGCGATTTGAGATAAGCCGTCGTTTTTAGGGCACAGGAAGAGAACGTTGATCATAACTGCCTCCTTCACCAACAAGCGGATTGTGATTCGATTATTCCGGCCGTGCGGCCATTGCTCCGGCGGGGAGTTTCAGACAAGAGAGATTATAAACCTTTTTGAAAGAATGAGAGTAAATTGAGGGTAAAGAGTTACCCGCGGGGTGAATAAACTCTAACTGTATGATTCTAAAAGGGTTAAGACGCGGGAAAGAAGTGATCAGCCGAAACGGCCGGTAATATAGTCTTCGGTTTCTTTCTTCTTGGGAACAGTGAATATCTTGGTGGTTTCGTCATATTCAATCAGAGAACCCATATAAAAGAATGCCGTATAGTCACTGACCCGCGCGGCTTGCTGCATGTTATGCGTTACGATCACAATCGTGTAGCTTTGTTTGATTTGGTGAATGAGCTCTTCAACTTTGCCTGTGGAAATCGGATCAAGAGCGGAGCAGGGTTCGTCAAACAGAATGACTTCAGGTTTCACAGCCAGAGCGCGGGCGATGCAAAGTCTTTGCTGTTGTCCTCCGGAAAGACTGGCGCCGGAGTGATGCAGTTTGTCTTTCACTTCATCCCAAAGAGCGGCCTTGACCAGCGATTCTTCCACGACTTCATCCAAGATATTTTCCGGAACTTTCCCCGTCAGCTTCAATCCTGAAGCGACGTTGTCATAAATGGAAAAGGCGGGGAATGGATTAGGTCTCTGAAAGACCATGCCGACTTTTCTGCGCAGGTCGATCAGATCAATGTCTTTGGCGTAAATATTCTGGTTATCCAGCAGGACTTCGCCTTCAACGCGGGCTTTAGGCAGCACTTCGTGCATGCGGTTCAGGCAGCGGATGAAAGTGGATTTACCGCAGCCTGAAGGACCAATGATGGCTGTGGATTTGTTGGCGAGAATTTTTAAATCAATGTTTTTCAAAACGCGAAGCGGACCGTAATAAGCATTAAGAGCTTTGGCCGAAATGCGTATGGCCGGAGCTTCCTTCTTTTCCTTTTCGGGCTTCTCGTGTTTTTCTTTTTCCGAAGGGTTCTGCTTGCCAGGTTCTGTCATAAGTGTCTTCAGGGTTGAACGTTCCTGCATAGGGTTAACGGACGAAACGGTATTTAACAGCCAGAATAATCCGGCTGACAAGGGTGATGGTGAAAATCATAGTAATCAGGACTAATGCGCCCGCCCAGGCCTGCCGGTGCCAATCCTCATAGGGAGAAATGGCGTAAGAAAAAATCTGCAGCGGAAGGGCCGAAATCGGCTCAGTAAGACTTTGATGCCAGAAACGGTTTCCAAAAGCCGTGAAGAGCAGGGGCGCTGTTTCACCCGCGATACGGGCCAATGATAACAAGATGCCGGTTAAAATGCCAGGCATAGCTGTTTTGATTACGATATGCATAGTGGTTTGAAAACGGCTGATGCCAAGCGCCAGAGCGGCTTCACGAAGAGTTCCCGGAACCCGGCGGACCATTTCTTCAGTGGTTCTGACGATAGTCGGAAGCATCATGAAACCCAGAGCAAAGGAGCCGCTGAGCGCTGAAAAACTTTTCATCGGAAGAACAAACAGGGTGTAGGCGAAAACGCCAACCACGATTGACGGTACGCCGGTTAAAACATCCGCGGTGAAACGAATCACGGCAGTCCATTTACGGTTGGTGGACTCCGCAAGATAAACGCCGGCAAAGACACCTACGGGAACTGCCCAGACTGATGAAAGTCCGATTAAAATCATGCTTCCAACAATGGCGTTGGCCATGCCTCCGCCGGCTTCGCCGACGGGTTTGGGCAGATGGGTGAAAAAGTCAAGATTGACGCTGGAAAGGCCTTTTGAAATCAGATAAACAAAAATACTGATGAGGGGAACGATTGTGATGATCGCGCATAAAAACGCGGCGCCGATCATAATATTATTAATTACTTTTCTCTTAAGATTGGAAGTGGAAACCGTCAAAATGCTCACGCGGGTCTTCCCTCCAGCTTGCCCGATACGGACCAGACCAGGAGCTGAGCGATGATGTTCATCAACAGAGTCAGACCTAAGAGGATTAGCGCGATTTCCATCAGAGAAGAAAGATAAAGGTCGGTGGAAGCTTCAGAAAATTCATTGGCAATAACCGAAGCCATGGAATTTGACGGCGCGAAAAGTGAAAGCGCGATATCCGCGCGGTTCCCGATGACCATAGTGACGGCCATAGTTTCACCCAGAGCTCGTCCCAGTCCCAAAATGACTGCACCCAGGATGCCCGTACGGCTGTAGGGAAGAAGAACCATTTTAACGGTTTCCCAGCGGGTGGCGCCAATGGCCAGAGAAGCTTCTTTGAGAGAATTGGGAACGGTTGAGAAAACTTCTCTGCAAATGGATGAAATCGTCGGGATAATCATAATGCTCAAAATGATCCCCGCTGAAAGCATGCCGACTCCATATTGCGGACCCTGAAAAAAGGGAAGCCAGCCGAAATATTTGCCCAAAAAAGGTTCCACAACGTTCCTGACAAAAGGAACCAGTACAAAAATACCCCAGAGACCATAAATGACGCTGGGGATGGAAGCCAGAAGTTCGATTAAAAAACCGAGCGGGGTGCGGACCCATTGCGGTGCCAGTTCCGAGAGGTAGAGAGCAATACCCAGTGAAAGCGGAACGGCCATAAGCAGGGCCAGTAAAGATGAGACCAGGGTTCCATAGATATAAGGAAGAGCGCCGAAATTTTCTTTTACCGGGTTCCAGGCGCTCGAAAACACGAATCCCCACCCGAATTTTCGGAAGGCGGGCACGGAAGCCTCCATTACAACGGCGACCAGCAGAAGTGTCAGCAGCAGAATCAGCCAGGCATTGGAAGAGAGGAAGGCGTTGAAAAGTTTGTCGCTGTTCCAGCGTTTCTTGGTTTTCATAAGATTATTCGGAGAATTTTACCGGAGAAAAGGCGTTGAATCAATAAAACATAAGCAGGCACCCGGTCTTGCTTATGGCCGGATGCCTGCTTAGTCATACAAATTAGACGTTTACTTCTTTCAGACGGGCATCAATTTTGCTGACCAGTTCCTCAGGCAGAGGAGCGTACAGCAGATCCTTGGTGTAGCCCTGGCCTTCGTGAACGGCCCATTTAAGAAACTCGACCACTTTCTTGCCTCTGAAAGTATCCGTCGGTTTCTTATAAATAACCACCCAGGTGAAACCCGCGATCGGATAGGCGTTTTCACCATCCGCATTCACGATAGACACGCGGAAATCATCCGGAATTGTCTGAGCTTTGGAAGCAATCGCCGCCGTGGTTGTCTCAAGGCCGGGAAGAACAAAATTACCGGACTTATTCTTAAGCGCGGCGAAGGCCAGGTGATTTTTTTCGGCATAAGCAAGCTCAACATAGCCGATGGAGCCGGGGGTTTGAATGAGCAGTCCGGCCACACCTTCGTTACCCTTACCGCCGAGACCGACAGGCCAGTCTACGGAAGTTCCTTTACCCACTTTATCTTCCCATTCATTAGAAACGGAGGAAAGGTAGTCGGTAAAGATATTGGAAGTACCGCTGCCGTCAGAGCGGTGAACCACGACAATGTTCATGTCGGGCAGGCTGGCGCTTGTGTTGTCCGCCGCGATTTTCGGATCATTCCACTTGGTAATCTTGCCAAGAAAAATGCCCGCAAGCGTATCCGGAGTCAGGTTCAGGCTGCGGACACCGTCAATGTTGAAGGTTACGGCAACCGCTCCCGCCACAACCGGAATGTGAAGCAGTTTTCCGGGAGCCGCGCGAAGCTGTTCATTGGTCAACGGGGCATCAGACGCGCCGAAATCCACGGTCTGGGCCGAAATCTGCTTGATACCGCCGCCGGAACCGATGGACTGGTAGTTGAAGTTCACGGAAGAATCCACTTTCGTGTATTCCGAGAACCATTTGGTCATAGCCGGATACACAAAGCTGGATCCGGCGCCGTTAATCAATTTCTGATCACCCGCGAAGGCTGTGTTTCCAAACAGCATGACCGCCGTCAGGAACCACGCCATGGTTGAGGTTTTTTTTGCGTTCATTTTTAATTCTCCTTAAGTTGGATTTAACTTACTTAAAATGCCCAGACCAGGTCAGCGAAGAAGCGGCGTTCCCACTGATCGCGGGCCAGAGTATCATGATTCAGGTTGTTATCCAAGAAGCCCGTGATGCCGAAAACCAGGGTATCGGTAATGGCATACTTAGCACCCAGGACGTTGCCGTAGCGGCCGGCACCGTTGAAATCGCTGTCCGCGAAAGCTCCGACCACGGAGTTGGCTTCGATGTATTTGTAGGCATAGCCGATTTCCCATTCGCCTTTTTTCTTGGCTTTGCCGATTTTCAGACCCAGAGCCCAGGCCAGGTTTTCACCGCGGGCCTTGTCCTCAGTGGCATTTTCAGCCGTGTTAACGGCAATGTCAAAATACGGCTTGAAGACCGGCAGAAAATCGACCGGTTTGAATTCCACCGCGTTGTAGAGTTCCAGGACCCGGAAGTTGTTGGCCGCAAGGGTCGTGGTGTCGCCTGTCGCGGTCGGGTTGCCCGCGGTGAGCGTTGCGCCCGATGCGGTGAAAGTGGAATTATGAGCATAATCGCTGTAATTGTAGAACGAAATCGAGTTCGTGAATTTCAGCGGCTGGTCCATAATCTTGATTTCAGGCGTGAGGCCCAGCTGGAACGCGTAAAGTTCAGAATTTGAAGCCGTGGACGAGTTGTGAGCGGATTCTCTCAGGATAAACTGACCGGCCGTGAACCAGGATTTCAAACCGAAATCCTCGCCGTCGATCAATTTAAAATCAAGCATTTCATACAGACCTTCCGGGTTGAGATCGTCATCCCAGATCATTTCCGTGCTGCCCCGGGTAAACGGGTTAGCGAATTTACCACCGCCGATTTCGGTCTTTTCAATCGGGCCGATATTGGTCCATTTCGGCGTGTAAATCGCGTACGCTCGGTCAATATCCAAAGCCTTATTCGAAAAATTTCCGGTCAGAGTCTGGTTCGTGCTGTTACCGTTGGTCAAAGAACCGGAAGCCAGACGAAAACCGACCTTCATCGTGGAGCCGAACTTTTTCTCGAAACCATAGCGCAAGCGGAAGCGCGCGCGGTTTTCGTTGCCGGAATGGTTCACATTGCCCTTAGCGTAATTCACGGATTCCCAACGGAGGCGGAAATCCCCGGAGAACTTCAGATCTTGGAGCCATTTGCCGGCATCTTTACCGCCCATGTAGTTGTCGAGCTTATCTTTGAAGGCATCATCAGTGATAGGCGCCGGAATGGAGGAATGCATTTCGCCGGCCGCAGCAGTCGTAATGGCGGGCTGGCTTTCCAAGCGCTGGATTTTCTGGTTCTGCTGATTAATCGTTTTCTGCATTTCTTTCATCTGGTCCTGCATGTTCTGGACCATCGAGAGAAGCTGCGAATCGTCAGCCATAACGGGTGACGCGGCTACCAGGACAGCGAGGCCCCAAGCAGCGGTTGTGAACAGGAACTTTCTTTTCATTGTTGATTCTCCTTTTTTGTTTTGTTGATTTAAATCCGGTTCTCTACGATTTTTCTAAGGGTACGGAGATTGCGCTCAATGTTTTTGGTGGTTGTGTCATAAAGCGCTCCATCCGCTTCGCAGAGGGAATTTTTTTGAGACAACTTTTTAATAAGCTGATCGATCAATTCCCTTTGGCTTCTAAGTCCCGCGATCAGCATTTCCTGATTTGCCATTATCGTTCTCTCTCTTTTCAATTGAAGTCGGTGTACATTCCAATCTGACTCGCCGGAAGGCCCGCTTTCGGGGTTGCTCCGATGTGAAGAAGCCAGGTCTGGAAAACTTCCATGTGTTTTGAAGCGGTGTTCTCAATCAGCTGTGAGCGTTTACGCGGCTGCGCAGCCGGCTGAATGGCTCGAACCGTTTGGCGGCTGTTTCTGCGAAAAGTCAGGCTTTTCATAGACGTGCCCTCCTGAAGGTTACTGAGCATTGAGAAAATTCCGATCAATGAAGTAAGATTGCTTGATCTGCCTGAGCTTTCTCAGGTTACCGGCCACAAGCTTGGTCTGCTGACCGCAGGTGTAAAAGTCGCGGTCATTCATTTCCGGTTTTCTTTCGATATCTTCAATCAGGCGGGCGAGAAGGTAGCTTTGCTTTTTCAGTCCTGAGATCATCATATTCTTCTCTATCATGTTTTTTCTCCTCTGTTAGTCGTGGAGAGGATAGAAAAGGGGTGTAAACGGGAAATGGCAGGAAAGTAAAATATGTGTAAAGGAGGGGAAGGGCGAAATTACAGGATAAAGCGGAAGCAGGACCCTTCGCCGGGCCGGCTTTCGCAGAAGATCTGACCGCCGTGCGCTTCTATAATGTGCTTGGCAATGGCCAGGCCTAAACCCGTACCGCCTTCTTCGCGGGAACGGGCTTTATCAACGCGGAAGAACCGCTCAAAAATCCGGGGAACCAGATTTTCAGGAATACCGGGGCCGTTATCTTTGACAGAAACTTCAATCTTTCCGCCGGGGAAGGACACGGCCTGAATGGAAAGGGTGCCTCCGGGGCGGTTGAATTTAACGGCATTATCCATGAGATTGAGTAAAACCTGCCTTATCCGGTCGCGGTCGGCGTAAATAGGGGGCAAACCGGTATCGGAAGGTTCAGTTACCTGGATGTTCTTCTTTTGGATAGGGGCTTCCAGGAGCTGGAGGGTCTTTCGGATTTCTTCCGTGATACTAAACCGGCTTAATTTTAAGGGCATTTTTCTGGATTCGATGCTCGAAAGATCGAGCAGGTCCTCGATCAGGCGGTTGAGGCGCTCAGCGTCTTCATTCATGATGTTCAGGAATTTTTCACTTTGGCCCGGATCTTTCGCCGCGCCCGCCAGAAGTGTCTCAATAAAACCTTTGATCGATGTCAGCGGAGTGCGAAGTTCGTGAGAGGCGTTGGCAACGAATTCCTGCCGGGTTCTTTCCAGGTGTTTGACCGCGGTGATGTCATTGATTACCAGAATACCGCAGATATCGGAGCTTTCGGGTCCTGTGCCGATTGCGTTGATTTTTAAAATTTTCTTTTCAGGGTATCCGGCTTCGATTTCTTTCGAAATAATTTTCTGTTCTTTAACGGCGAGCCGGACAGCCTCATCCATTTCAGGGCTGTGAGTAAATTCGATCAGGCTTTTACCCGTGCCGTTTTGCGGAGAATCCAGAATCTGACTCGCGCTGGGGTTGTGAATCAGAACATTCCGCCCGCCATCCACGCCGATAACGCCTTCCTGCATATGATTTAAGATAATCGCCAGCTTTTCCTTTTCCCGGAGATTGCGGTCCATTTTCAGTTGAGCGCCGCGCACAATTTGTGAAATGGTTCCGGCGACAAAGCGAAGCTGTTCATCGTCCCATTCCAAAAGCGGAATAGAAGTGTCGCCTTTCGCGAATTGCCGTGCCGCCAGCGAAAACTTTTTAACTTCCAGCCGGGCCCTTTTTTTTAAAATGCTGTTAAAAATGAGCAGAAGGAAAGTTCCCGCTGTGAGGCTGATTAAAAAGTAAACGGTGCAGGGGATCCGGCCCTTGAAAGGCGGAAGCAGGTCTAAAACAAGAGGGAATAGAAGGGCTAAAATGAGCGCGGTCAGGGAGTAGAGAAGATTTTGACGGAGGAAACCTTTTTGAGATTTTAAACGCGGAGATTCCGGAATATCAGTGGTCAAAATCAAAGCGATAGCCGACATTTTTAACGGTCAGAATTCTCTCCGCTTCCTGCCCTAGTTTTTTACGAAGCTGAACAATATGCATATCGACTGTTCGGGTTTCAATATTAAGCGCGGCGTCATAGCCCCAGACTTTTTCAAGAAGGTTTTCGCGTGACAGCACGCGGCCTTCGGCTTCCATCAGAGTTTTTAGAAGAGAGTATTCTTTAGAAGTCAGTTCGATTGTTTTTCCATTAAGACCCACGGTGTATTTACCGGTATCGATTTCAATTCCCCCGCAGCGGAGAACTTCCGGCGTAGTTTTCCGGCTGCCCCGGCGCAAAACGGCTTTTACGCGCGCGACTAGTTCCCGCGGGCTGAAAGGTTTTGAAACATAATCATCCGCGCCCAGCTCAAGGCCGATGACGCGGTCAGCTTCCTGAGTTTTAGCGGTCAGCATGATGATGGGGGTTGAAGAGGTTGAATCTTTCTGTTTGAGGATTTTGCAGATTTCAAGACCACTTATCCCGGGAAGCATGAGGTCCAGGATGATTAAATCCGGCTTGTTTTTACGTGCCTGCTCAAGGCCGGCGTCTCCGGTAGAAGCCCAGATTACGGAAAACTTTTCCTGCTCGAGATTGTATTTAACAAGCTCTGCGATGTTTTTTTCATCTTCAATAACGAGAACGGTTTCCTGAGCCATAAGCCGGAGCTCATTCTTGCCGATTATGCTCCGGAGCGCAATGGAGAAAATGTAAAAAGTGGGTCTCGCGAAGGTAAAGGCGGTGAAAAGCCCGGGACCTCTTTTTAATCCAATTAAGTAAGTTTTTGATTATAAAAACGTCAATCTTTAACACCTAATAAATAGCATTAAGAATCTTTTCTTTGTATCTTTAAAAAAGTCGGGTAAGCTTTACTTGCGATTAAAAACCGAAAGGTAAAAACGCATGAACAGCCGGGAAAACCCAAATTTGATCCAGTTGTTTCAGGAGACTTTTCCCCAGCAGACCCGCTTTCTGGAATTCATCATTAATAGTATTTCCTCAGGGATTGTCGTCGCGAATTCTCAAGGCCGGTTTATTCTATTCAATCCCGCGGCTGAAGATCTTTTGGGTGTCGGTTTGACGGAGGTTCTTCCTGAGCAGTGGACTGAACGTTACGGCTGTTATCTTCCTGACCGCGTGACGCCTTATCCTCCCAGAGATCTTCCTTTGGCCCGCGCGCTCCGCGGAGAAACAGTCAGCGGAGCATCGATTTTTATCCGCAATCCGCAAAAACCAAAAGGTCTGCTGTTAAGCGTGGATGCCGGACCGGTTTGGAACGACAAAGGCGAATTGCAAGGCGGAGTCGCGGTTTTCTATGACGTAACGGAACGGCGGAAAGCGGAAGAAGAACTTCGTAAAAGTGAACGCCGTTACGCGGACCTTTTTTACGGCGCGGCCGATCCTATCGTGATTTTAGATCCGGCCGGAAATATTCAATCTCTAAATCCGGCGGCTGAACGTGTGTCGGGCTACAAGGAATCCGAGTTAGCCGGAAAAAATTTTGTTGAAGCGGGTGTTCTCGCTCCATCTTCGATTCAAAAAGCCTTGCAGGAATTTACCCGCACGATTCTTGAAGAAGAGGTCTCACCGTTTGAAATCGATATTTTAACCCGGTCCGGGATTCCCATGACGTTTGAAGCGAACGAACGGTTAATCCGGAATGAGGGGGAGATCTCCGGGGTCCAGGTTATTTTCCGGGATATCACGGAGCGTAAACGTTCCGAGAAAAGAACCGCCATTCAATATGCCGTCACCCGGGTGCTCGCGGAAGCTTTCAGAAAAGAAGAGGTGATTTCAAGGTGTATCGAAGCCATCGCCGAATCTTTGGGCTGGGATTTCGGCGCCATGTGGGAAGTGGCGGAGAAAAATCAGAAAATGCGGTGTGTTCAGACCTGGCAGCGCGCGGATTTCACGCCGGACGTATCTTCCGGGTTTCTTCCGGGCAGTTACGCCGCGGAGGAATGTCTGGAGGCGGGCAGAGCGGCATGGTTTCAGGAAGGTCCGCACAGCCGTTTTTGTTTTCCGGTGCGGTCAGGCGGAGAAACAGCCGGCGTGATGGAGTTCTTTTGCCGGAATTTCCGGCCGGCGGATCCCGAACTTCTGGAAATGTTTAATTCCATCGGCAGTCAGATTGGGCAGTTTCTCGACCGCCGTAAAACGGAGCGTGAACTTCAGCAAAAACAGCTTGAGCTGGCGAAATCTCACGCGGAATGTGAACAGCTTCAGATTTTTGCTTATGTAGCTTCGCACGATCTTCAGGAACCTCTTCAGAAAATTTTAGCTTACGCTCATCTGGTTAAAATGGACACGGATCATCCTCTTCAGCCTAAAACCCAGGGGTATCTTGAAAAGCTTGAGCAGGCGTCACTGCGTATGGGCGCTTTGATCGCGGATCTGCTTAAGTTTATCAAGACTTCCTCGAAGGAAAGCGTTCTGGAGCAGGTCAATTTAAGCGAAATCGTGCGCCAGGTTCTAAAAGATTTTGACGATGATATTGAGAAGTACGGTGTCCGCGTTGAATGCGGTCCTCTTCCAATGCTGAGAGCGGATGGAAGGCAAATGCAGCAGCTTTTTCAGAATCTAATCTCAAACGCGATCAAGTTCCGTAAAAAGGAAACGCCTTTGCGCCTGACCCTCTCAAGCCGTGACGCGGGCCCCGGCTATGTTGAGATATTGGTTGAAGACAACGGCATCGGATTTGACGAAAAGCATTTGGAACGGCTTTTCAAACCGTTTGAAAGGCTTCACGGCTGGCAGGAATATCCCGGCAGCGGAATCGGCCTTGCGATTTGCCGTAAGATTGCCGAACAGCACCGGGGAACCATTTCCGCGCGAAGCTATGAAGGGAAAGGGACGATGTTTTTTATCCGGCTTCCTCTTACTCAGGAGAGATCATGAAAGAAGGTATAAATCCCATCCGGATTCTTTTGATTGATGATGAGCCTGAACCTTTTGAGGCTCTGAAGCAGATTCTGGATCAGAAAAATTTTTACGGGAGCCAATATTTTCAGCTGGAGTCGGAACGGACTCTGGAGGCGGGCATTGAAAAAATGGCTCAGGATTCCGCGGATGTCGTCCTTTTGGATCTTTATCTGCCGGACAGTAAAGGCCTGCTGACCTTTACCCGCCTGACTGCTTACAATAGTGATATTCCCGTGATTATTTTAAGTGATCTTCACGATGAAGCTTTGGCGATGCAGGCAATCAAGAACGGCGCTCAGGATTATGTCTTCAAACAAGATGTACAGCCTGAAGCTTTGATGCGCGCCATTCGTTTTTCCATGGAAAGACAAAAGCTCAAACAGGAGTTGGACGCCGCGAAATCCCGTTTGGAGCGAATTGCTTATCTGGACCCGGTTACTGAACTTTTTAACCGCCGGGGAATCCAGGAAATTTTGTCTCATGAAGTCCAGCGGGCCCGGCGCAAGGAATCAAGCCTTCTGGTTCTGTTGATCAATTTGGACGATTTTAAACGCATCAATTCCGCTCTGGGGACTTCAGTCGGGAATGTGGTTTTGCGGGAAGTCGCCATTAAGCTTAAAGGGGCTCTGCGTTCAACCGATTACGTGGCCCGTGTCGGAGGGGATGAATTTTTGGTTCTACTGCCTGAAACCCGTTTAGCGGAAGGTGTCAACGTCGCGGAAAAAGTCCGGCTCGCGATTTCAACGACTTCGATTTCCATGTCATCCCGGGAAGTGGTTAAAATTACGGCCAGCCTGGGCCTGGTCAACGCCGGGGAGTTAAGCGGGAGCGCGCCGTCTGTTGATGAACTGCTCGCGAAGACCAATGTTATTTTGGGCCGAGGCCGGCGTGAGGGGAATAACCGTGTTTCTTATGATGGAAGTCTGGAGGGAATGGAAAACGGAAATCAGTCTTTTTCCTCCATGCTCAACCAGCTTCACACCGGAAATTCTTTTTACGCGGTTATGCAGCCGATTGTGCGCCTTCATGATCGGCAGGAAATCGCCTGTGAAATTCTTATCCGCTCAAACCTTAAAGGGTTTGAAATGCCCGATGATTTTTTTCGGGCGTCTTTGGAAGCTAATATTTTGACTGCGGTGGACCGGCATTGCTTTAAAACCTGCGCGGGGTCTACATCCGTTCTTCCGAAGCATATCCGCCGTCATGTGAATCTTTTCCCTTCAACTCTGATGGGGGTTCCCTCACACCATCTTCTGGAAGCCCTTCCCTCAAACGGCGCTTCTTATTGTGTTGAAATCAGTGAGCAGCAGATTATCGGGGATCCTTCTTACTTGCTGGAACCGGTTCAGGCTTTGCGTGAAGCCGGGGTGTTGATCGCGATTGATGATTTGGGTTTCGGGAGAAGCTGTCTTGAAAGCTTGATTCTTCTGGAGCCTGATATTGTGAAAATTGATAAAAAATGCGTGACCGGAATTACCGAAGACCATGCCAATATGCGTTCTCTCAAAAGACTTCTCAGAATGGCGACCAGTCTAGGCGCGGAAGTTGTGGCCGAAGGGGTGGAGTCTAAAAGTGACCTGGCAATTCTGACGGATCTGGGCGTTTCCAGTGCCCAGGGTTATTTTTTGGGCCGGCCTTCCGCCATTCCTCCGGAATATCCCGGACTGAAAGCCATGGTTTAAAGGAGGCTCTTATGAATTCCAGAAAAATTCTCGTAGTTGATGATGACGTTGAGATGGCGCAGATCATGAAAGAAACGCTGGAGCATCAGAGTTTTGAAGTGATTATGGCGCATGATGGAATTCAGGCGGTGGAAAAGTCACGTCAAAATAAAGTGGATCTGATTGTCCTGGATGTGCGGATGCCGTTTTTCTCAGGGTTCTGGTTTTGTGACGCGTTTAAACAAAGAGAAGAAACGCGGAATATTCCGATCATTATGATTTCGGGGGTTATGGACGAGGAAAATATTCAAAAGGCGCATGACTTGGGCGCGTCCGCCTGCCTTCGTAAGCCTTTTAAGCCTTCGGAACTGCTTCAAGCGGTTGAGAAAAATCTAACCGCGGCCTGAATGCTTTTATTTGCGGTTTGTAATGAATTGATAGCGGACCGCCAGAGACCCCGCGGTCACGCTTTCGGGATTGTAATCAATGGAGCAGTCCGGATCCTGCCATTCTTCTTCAAGAGACAGACTGACTTTCCCGGGGCCTACCGGGTATTCCTGCCGGGGAGCGTTTTCAGAGTACCGTGAAACGACAGCTTTCCCGTTGAGGTTACCGGAAAAATAGAGTTGAAGCCGTTTTGAACTGCCGCTGCCGAAGTCCTTCCGCAGGCGGACAATATTTTTAGTTGAGACGTTTTCAAAGACAACGGTTTGTCCGCCGATCAGAACCCGGCGGTAAACATGGTGATAAAACCATAAAAACATCAGCATGGAAAGAACGACGGCCGCAAGCCTGCGCAGGTAGAAATTCTTGGGCTGAAAAGGTTTGTGCATGCCGAGCATCTTAAGTTCCGCCGGGCGCCGGCGCAACGGGTTTGTTTGACTTTAACCTTAAATGAAACCGTCTTGACTTCTCAGGGAAGGCAGAGATAATGCGCCATGACTTTTATTGATCCCCGCGCTTGGCGCGGTTTCTTCATTTTGGCTGGCCTGGCCGTTATCGGCTGTTTCTTCTCAACAGTCCTCTTTTTCCTGGCTTTGGGCGGTATGCTAATTCAATTGGCTTTTTTCCGTAATCCTGACCGTGTTCCTCCGGCAGGAGATCAGCCCGTTTCGCCCGCGGACGGCAAGGTTGTAGATATCGAGACCTGCTTTGAGGATCATTTTTTAAAGGAAGAAGCGGTTAAAGTAGGGATCTTCCTTTCTGTGTTTAATGTGCACGTCAACCGCTCACCGCTTAAAGGTGTTGTCCGGTATCAGAAACACGAGCCCGGGAAGTTTTTGAACGCGCTCAAGAAGGAATCCGTGAAACAGAACGAATGCAATTGGATGGGGATTGATGGAGGCGTTCGAAAAGCGGTTGTCCGGCAGATTTCGGGCGCGATCGCGAGGAAAATTTACTGGGACAAGCCGGTTGGAGAAGAGCTTGAAAGAGGCGAGAAATTCGGTATTATCTGTTATGGTTCCCGGACTGAGTTTTACGCACCCAAACGGCTCTTTAAGCCGTCCGTTCAAATAGGTCAGAACGTCAAGGCGGGTGAGACCCTCCTAGGAGAGTGGCTTTCATGAAGAAAAAACCGTTTTACCAGTATCTGACCTTCCTTCCGAATATGATCACCCTTTTTAACCTGTTTACCGGGTTCGTGGCAATGGTTATGGCCGCGCACGGGCATTACCGCCCGGCCTGTTTTCTTGCCATTGTCTGCATTATCTGGGATTCCCTGGACGGGAATGTCGCGAAGATTTTTAAGAACCCCACTCAGCTGGGCAAGGAACTGGATTCTCTCGCGGACATGGTTTCCTTTGTCTGCGCGCCCGCTTTTATCGTTTCATCCATGTTTTTCAATCACCCCAGTGAAATTTACATCCTTATGGTGCTGTTTGCTTATCTGGGAGCGGGGGCCATGAGGCTGGCCAAGTTCAATCTGTGCCCGCCCACCCGGGAGTCTTTTGAGGGGCTTCCCACGCCGGCTACGGCGATTATTCTGAATATGACTCTAGTAGCTTCCATTCACAACAATTGGACCGGAACTGTGTTTTTTGCCTGGGGGATTTCGCTTTTAATTCTTCTTTTGAGTTTTCTGATGGTGAGCAAAGTCCGTTACCCCAAACTGACGGGGATGAAGTACTCGAAGTGGAAATCCCTTCTTTATATGGATCTTATTTTCGGCGGTTTGGTGTTCTTGTTCGTGAATTTCGAGACCGCGCTGGCAGCGATTCCTCTTTTCTTTCTTTTTGTCGCGCCTGTTTACTGTCTTCCCGGCCTTGATCCCGCTGTGGACTCTCCCAAAGTGAAATAATGTCCGGCAGGAAATGATGCTGCTGGCTGCCGGAATCTTCTGCGGGTTCACTGTCTCGCTTCTCAGCTGGCAGATCAACATTATCGCCCTTCATCACGGAATCAGCCGCGGCCGTACTGCTGCCTTTGTCACGGGCGCGGGGTCAGCTCTGGCCGATTCTCTTCTCATGGTGGCCGGTTTGTCCGGTGCCCAATCCATTCTTGAACATTTCCATATTCTGACGCCTATGAAAATCATGGGAGCCGTCATGATTTTAGTCATGGCGCTTAAGATTCTTTTCCATCAGGGTGGAGAAGTTAAAGACCCGACGGAGCGCCGGAAGGGTCTTACCGGCAGTTTTTTGATCGGGCTGGCGGTTGTATTGGGCAATCCCGCCATGATTTTTCTCTGGTTTCTGGGTTCCGGCATGATGCTGGCACATTTCCCCAATTTGGATTCAGAGATCGAGATTTTCTTTTTCGCCGTTTCATTTTTTTCCGGAGCTCTGCTCTGGTTCGCGGTTCTTTCCCTGGTTTTACTGCGCAAGGTTGAAACCTGGAGCGAAAAAACCCTCCACATTCTCTCCCGTTTTTCAGCAGCGGCTCTTTTGGCCGCGCTGATTTTCCTGTTTCTTAAATAATCTCAAACTTTTTTCAGTAATTTTTAAAAAGACGCTTCAGTTTTATTTTTTCCGCACGATAATCTTTCCGCCTCAATCTTCAAAACTCCTCAAAAAAACAAAGGATCTCGCCATGGAAACTAAAATCTCTCTCAAGGACTCTCAAATCGTCATTCTTGGAATTCTGATCTGCACCGCGGTTATCGCCTCCTCGTGTATTTTCTCGCAGGGGTTTTTGAAGGTTAAAAAGTTTTCTTCGGAGGTTATCAGCGTCACCGGTTCAGCGGAAAAGAAGATCGTGTCCGATTCGATTGTCTGGAGAATGAGTTTTTCGAGGCGGGACGCGGTGATGACGGAGGCTTACAAGTTTCTGGAGGAAGACCGGAAGCAGGTTGAGGATTATTTGCTCCGCAGGGGGATTTCATCCGGGGAGATCAGCCTGGAGCCTGTCCGCACGGAGGTCCTGAATGTTAAGAATGAGAAGGGGATGGATACGAACCAGATTGAAGCTTACCGGTTGAGTCAGGAAATCTGGGTCAGTTCCAAGGATGTTCTGAAGGTTTCTGATATTTCCCGGTCAGTGACGGAGCTTATCCCTCTGGGAATTGAATTGATTTCAAATTCTCCCGAATACTTTTATACCCGGCTGGGTGAATTGAAGGTGGAGATGCTCCGGGAAGCTTCAAAAGATGCCAGAAAACGGGCCGATGAAATCGCGTCTTCCACGGGGAATCAGATCAGCGTGGTCCGGTCCGCTAAGATGGGCGTTTTTCAGATTACCCCGGCCAATTCTTATGAGATCTCAGATTGGGGAACTAATGACACTTCTTCTTATGAAAAGAAAGTCACGGCGGTGGTTAAAGCTGATTTTGCCATCCGCTGAGATAAATCTGTTTCTCCTGACCCAAGGCAGGTTAAAATACCCGGATGAAACGATTCCTGCTGACGATAGCGGTTATTCCGGCTGTTTTAGCCGGCGGTCTGTATTACGTGTCACGGCCTCCGGTATTGACGGCTTTATGCGTAAAAGCGGTTAATCTGACGGCGCCTGAATATTTAAAAGGCCCTGTCCGTCTGAAGCTTGTTTCCATTGACCGTTCTTTGAGACTTCGGGTGGAGGGAATTCAAGCGGTGATTAAAACCGAAACCGGAGACTTTCCTTTTGAGCTTGAAGTTTTAGAATCCAGGGAATCGCTCTACCGGATTTTTTCAGAGAAAGGTGTCCTGTTCGATCTTCGCGGTTTCCGTCCTAGAAACTCATCCCGGCGGGGAGCAGAAGGGGTTTTGCAGTTTAAAGCCGGGCGCCAATGGTTTGCTAAAGCGGAGATTGAAGTTCTGGATTTTGGTCTGGAGGATGTGCGCTGGCTGGACCCTCAAAATCTGGACGGCGCCAGCGGGGCCATGAAAGGCTTTATTTCTGCCGGCTCGGATTACAGGGATCAAGTCCGTTTCGCGGTGAGCTTGACGGTTCCCAAACCCGGCGGTGCTTTAAAAGAAAAGTTTTTCGAGTCGTTAAAGCCGTATCTGCCGGGCGTGAATCTGAAAAAAGGACAGACTTTGATCGGGTACGACGAAGCTATTCTTCGCCTGACTTTGGAATCTTCGGACACGATAAAGGGTTTCCTTCATATCCGGATTCCGGAATATAATCTTAACCTCAACCTGAATCTTGAAGTCAGGATTGACGAAGAAAACGGGTTTTCAAAACTTCTTTCGATTATGGGATTGATCCGGGTGAAAACATGAAATTATGGAACATTCTGAAATTACTGGTTCTGCTCGGCGCCGTGACAGGCTGTACGGTTAAGGCTGTCGGTGATCCCAACCGGCCGATTACGATTAATGCCAATGTAGTAGTCGACATTCGAGGACTTAAACAAACGGCATCCAGCATTGAAGACCTGGTTGCCCAGGGAGCTTGATATGAAAAAATTCACGATAGGAATTTGGATAACCGCGCTGGTTCTCGGTTTTTCTGTATCCGCTTTCGCGGGGCAGTATGACATCAAGGAAATGACACCCTCGATTAAGCGCGCGATTGAAAACCGCCAGCAGCGTTATGACCAGCTTCAGCAGCTGAAAGCTTCCGGTGCCGCGGGGGAAGACAATCAGGGACTGGTTTACGCTTTAAAGCCTTCCGCTGCGGGAATCGCTTCCGCGGAGAATGCCGACCGGCTGGTGATTTATTCGGCGATCGTGGTGCAGAACGGGTTTGGCCCCTCCGGGTTGACTCAGGTACAGAAAGCCTTTGCCGATGTTCAGCGCGATAAGGCCCGCTCCGGCGATTTTATTCAGACTTCTTCAGGGGAGTGGCGTCAGAAGTAATCAAGCCAGGTCAAAAACCAGGATTTCAGAATCCTGGTTGGCGGTAAATTCCAGGCGGGTCTCACCGCTGACTCCGGCGCCGTCACCGGCTCTTAGAATTTCATCCTTCATTAAAAACCCGCCATGCACGGCCTGCACCCAGACGTGCCGTCCGGCTTCAAGATTTAATTCCGTTTTCCGGCCGGCTTTCAGTTTACAGTAATAGATTCGCGCGTCCTGATGAATTTTGACCGCGTTCTTTCCGGGGCTCGGTGAAGCGATCAGATTAAATTGATTTTCAGGCCCTTCGATTTTCTTTTGCTCGTAACCGGGAGGCAGATCTTTTTCAGCCGGCATGATCCAGATTTGAAGCAGGTGAAGCGGTTCAGCCAAAGAAGGGTTGTATTCACTATGGGTCACGCCCGTTCCGGCGGTCATGCGCTGGATTTCCCCGGGCCGGACAACGGCCTTGTTGCCCATGCTGTCCTGGTGCTCCACCGCGCCTTTAAGGATGTAAGTGATGATTTCCATGTTCTGGTGTGAATGCATCCCGAACCCCTGCCCCGGAGCCACCGTATCTTCATTGATGACCCGAAGAGTTCTAAAGTGGGTATGTTTGGGGTCGAAGTAATCGGCGAAAGAAAAGGTGTGGTAAGTGTCCAGCCAGCCGTGATTAAAATGCCCGCGTTCGCCTGAGGGTCTGAGTTTGATCATAAAAAGAGTATAACCAAACGGTCAAATTTTGATAGAATTTCCGCAGTTAACCCGAAAAGGAGTTTTTATGAAGAGAACGAATATTTCCACAGGAAGCAAATGGGAACCGGTGATCGGTTATTCCCGCGCGGTCAAGGTTGGGAACCATGTTCATGTTTCCGGCACCACCGCCACCACGTCTGAAGGCATTGTCGGCATCGGGGACTCCTATGCCCAAACCGTGCAGGCGCTTAAGAATATTAAAGCCGCTCTTGAGCAAGCAGGCACGTCCATTGACGCGGTAGTCCGCACCCGGATTTTTTCCACGCATATCGGGGATTGGGAAAAAATCGGCAAGGCGCACGGAGAATTCTTCGGAAAGATTCGCCCCGCGACCACCATGGTTGAAGTCAGCAAACTGATTGATCCTCAGATGCTGGTTGAAATCGAGGCCGACGCTTACATTCCCCAGGCCTGATCCGGACCTGTCTTTGTGGCTAAATTCAAGCTTCGGTTCATTCCCGGCTGGAACCTTCTGGAATACGCGCTGACCCGCGCCGTGATTGCCTTTCTCGGCCTTCTGCCGATTGAGCAGGCTACGGCTCTGGCGCGCGGTCTGGGCCGGATATTTTTCTTTTTTCCCTCATCCAAAAAGAAAACCGCGCTGGAAAATATCAGCCGGGTTTTTGACGGGAAGCTCTCGCGTGAACAGCAGGTAAAATTCGCGCTCGAAACTTTCCAGAATTTCACCGTTTCTCTTGTGGAGTTTCTACGCATGGAATCCATGCTGACTGAAGCCAAGGAACGCTTTGAATTTGAGGGGACGGAGTATCTTGACGCGGCTTTTGCCAAAGGCAAAGGCGTTATCGGCGTCATCTCCCATTTGGGTTCCTGGGAATATTTAGCGTTTCTTCCTTATCTTCGCGGGTATCCGTGTTCGGTTGTCGTGCGTGATATCAAAAACCCGTACTTTGACCGATGGATTGAAAAGCTGAGAAAAGCGACTCATCTCAATCCGATTAACCGAAATCAGTCGGTTCGGGTGATTCTTTCAGAGCTTCGGAAAAATCATTACGTCGCGATTTTGATTGATCAATGGGCCGGCCCAGACGGCCTCTGGCTGGATTTTTTTGGCAAGCCGACCTCCACGACCTCGATTCCCGCCCGGCTCGCGTCAAAAACCCAGGCCGCGCTTGTGCCGATGGCTTGTTTTAGAACCGCTCCCGGAAAATATAAAATCCGCATTTATCCTGAGATTTCAGTGGCGGCGGGGGAAGATTGGGAAAAAGAAACTACTTTGAGCTTAAATAAAATGCTTGAAGAGGAAATTTTGAAAGCCCCGGAGCAATGGATTTGGGGCCACCGCCGATGGAAAGAGTATTCCCGCTACCGCAGTACGCCGGTCAGTTCCGGAGCTTAGTCAGAATTTCAACTAAACCCGAAGCGAGCTTCTGAAGACTTTCATTCACCCGCGCGTCTTTCAACCCGCCTTTTTCGTCAAAGGCTTCATGCGCTTTCGGCACCGCCACCTGACTTGGCAGTACAAGTACTCCGATATTCCCCAGCAGGGAACGCACCGTCACCAGCCCCCGCAAGCCTCCCAGCGCGCCAGGAGAAGCACTCATCAGAGCCGCAGTTTTTCCCGTGAAGCAGGCAAGAGAGGCTTCGCCTTCCGCGGGGCGCGAAGCCCAGTCGATGGCATTTTTCAAAAGAGGCGTGATCGAGCTGTTATATTCCGGGCACGAAATCAGAAGTCCGGAGTGGGCGATGAGGAGTTCCTTGAATTTTCGAACATTCGCAGGCGCGCCTTCAGAAGCTTCCATATCCTGATCAAAAAGAGGCATGGGCAAATCACGGAGATCAATCAGGGTTACTTCGGCCCCGGCCGTCTGCGCGTGAGCGGAAGCAATCCGGATCAGTTTTTTATTGAAGGAATCTTTACGGGCGCTTCCTGCGAAAGCAAGAATTTTGGGTTTTGAAGGCATCCTTCAGACTCCGTTTTTATCTGCGCTTGCGGAATGAGGGCGCGATGTAGCCCCGGTTCCTGCGGCCCCGGCCGAATTTTCTTCCGTCAAATGAAGCAACCTTGACCGGCGTGTGAGGAAGAAGCTTTTCTTCCGGGAAATCAGGATGAGCGGAAATCGGAAGAGTCGCTTTCATCAAGCGTTCAATGTCTTTGATGTCTTTGCCCTGATCCGGCATCGCGAAAGAAATCGCGTGACCTTGTCCGCCGGCACGGCCCGTACGGCCGATACGGTGAATATAGTTTTCGCTTTCTTCCGGAAGATCGTAATTAATGACCAGCTCAATGCCGGTTACGTCAATACCGCGCGAGGCGATATCGGTGGCGACCAGGATCCGGTATTTACCGCTCTTGAAGCCGTCAAGCGCTTCACGGCGCTGAGCGAATGAACGGTCGGAGTGAATTTCAGCCGCCCGGTGATTCATTTCCCGGATAGCGCGGGTAATCTTGTGACAGCTGATTTTGGTCCGCGCGAAAATCAGCGTGGAGCCGTGATACTGTGCCAGAATTTTCTCGAGAAGTTTCCGCTTGGAGTCTTTGCTCACGATAAAAATTTCGTGGGTGACTTTCTCTGCCGCGGTACCGGGCTTGGCGATTTCAACCTGCACGGGGAGCTTCATGTAGGAGTTGGCGATATTAATAATCGCTTCCGGCATGGTGGCCGAGAAAAGCATGGTCTGCCGGTCTTTAGGCACGGTGCGCAGAATGCGCTGAATCTGGGGAGCGAAGCCCATATCCAGCATGCGGTCGGCTTCATCCAGCACAAGAACATGAATATCATGAAGCTTCACATAGCCCTGTTCCATATGATCAATCAAACGGCCGGGTGTGGCGATCAGGATCTTGGGATTGTGCTTGAGGGCCTGAATCTGGAGGTGCATGGAGGCTCCGCCGATCAGGACTGCCATTTTGGTTTTGGGCGCGACTTTGACCATGTTTTCATGAACCTGTACGGCCAGTTCCCGGGTCGGGACAAGCACAAGTCCTCGTCCGCCGGTCTGGGTCAGGCGCTGAATCATGGGGATGCCGAAAGCCATGGTTTTGCCGGTTCCGGTCTGGGCAATGCCCATCACGTCTTTTCCTTCCAGCGCGATCGGAATGGCCTTCTGCTGAATAGGGGTCGGAGTGTGAAAATTCATCCGGGTAAGCGTTTCAAGAATTTGAGGTGCGATTCCCAGGCCGAAAAAACCTGAGGGATTGGGTACTGCTGTTGGATTTGTCATTTGCCAAGTATAGCGGAAATCCTCCAAATTGCGAGCCCTTTCGAGGAGGGGCGGCGTGGCGGATTTTGGGTTAGTGATCTGTGTCACAGTTTTTGAAGCGGTATTTTGCCTATACTTTGCCCATGAATACACCTCAGTCCAAACACAAAATGATCTGGATCAATATCCTTTTCTTTCTTTTTACGGCCGGCGTGACATTGATTGCCGGACCCTACTGGATCGCTCATCACGGTCTTTCGCCGTTTATTGCCGGGCTGACCTTTTTCTACGCGGTTGCGACCGGAATGAGCATTACGGCCGGTTATCACCGCTGTTTTTCACACGCGACCTTCAAAGCCCACCCTATCGTGCAGTTTTTCTTTTTGTTTTTCGGAGCCGCGGCGTTTGAACAATCCGCGCTTTACTGGTCTTCTCAGCACCGCGATCATCACCGCTATGTTGACACCGATCTAGATCCTTACAGCATCAAGAAAGGGTTTTTCTACGCGCATATCGGATGGCTTTTATTCTGGGAGCACACGATTCATTTTGACAACGTGAAAGATTTGCAGAAAAACGCGATGGTCATGAATCAGTCAAAATATTATCTGATCTGGGCGCTGACCGCGGGTGTCGCATTGCCTGTCGCGGCCGGATGGCTTCACGGAGAAGCGGCGGCTGCGTTTATTTTCGCGGTCTGCGCCCGGCTTTTTATCGTGCACCACTCGACGTTCTGCATCAATTCCATTTGCCACATGTTCGGGAAAGCCACGTACGATATTTATTCTTCCGCCAAAGATCACTGGTTTATCGCGTTTCTGACGAACGGAGAAGGGTACCATAATTTTCATCACCGTTTTCCGGGCGATTACAGGAACGGCGTGAGGTGGTACCAGTGGGATCCCAGTAAATGGCTGATCGCTTTTCTGAGCTCTTTAAGGCTGGCCTATGATTTGAAAACTGTTTCAAAGTTCCGGATTCTGGAAGCCCGGATTAAGGCGGAGCGCCAGCGTGTTTGCGATTGGGCTTTGAATTCGAGAAAGATTTCTCCCATTGAAAAGTTTTTCGAGGAAGCGGAATTCCGCTACCAGATTCTTTATAAGCGTCTTATTGATTGGGAGCAAAGCGCCCGCGAGTATCGCGGGGAAGTTACGGCGCTGGCCGCGCGGAAAATGGATGAAGCCAGGCAGTGTTTTAAGAGAGAGCAGGCTGTCTGGCGCAGTTTGATGAGATCCAATCCGGCGCTGGCGCCGCTCGTTTAGAGGAGATCAGGAAGCGGAAGAGGCATCCGCGGAAAGTCTTTCACTGCGGATCAAAATCAGGGAAGTTGCTTCTTGTTTGTAATTTCTGAAGTAAAGACGCAGTTTCAGTTTCCCGAGTTCTTCGCGGGTCATTTCAAAAGTGGATTCGGCGCTGCTGACTGCTATGTTAAAGGGAACTCCCGCCAGTTTTTTTTCAGAAGTACTGCTGTCATAAGTCGCGAAAAAGAATTTTTTCTCCAGGGCTGTTTTAAGCTCTTCTGTCAAAGAACCCTCGCCGAGATTTGTTTTTTCCAATTTACCCCGCACGATTTTTTCAATCTTGAAGCTTACGATTTCACGCAATCCTTTGAGGCCCGGAACATCTTCCACGGCGTTGGCTACGGCCGGCGGTTTCAAAGGGCTTATTTCCATGGGAACGGCTTCAAGGATCAGCGAACCTTCCCCGTAGAATTCCGTGGTATCGATCGCTGAGGCGGTAAACTGGGAACTAAAAATCAAGGCAGCAAAAAGAATTAAGGGCAGAAGGGCGGATCGTCTTTTCACGGCTTTATTCCTTGATCAGATAAAGAAGATTGTCCTCAATGCGGTAAATAAAGGGAGCGATGATGATTTTAGGATAAGTCAGCCGGAGCCGTTTGGTTTCACTCAGCACGAAGTCGATCTCGTTGCCGATTTCAAACATAGGCACATAATGTTTGAAATGTTTCTCAGCCTGTTCACGGTTCCAGCCGGCGCCTTCCACAAGACCCTGAATGAAAGGTTCTTTACGGGATTCCAGATTGACCATACCGCACTGGTTATGGCCGATTAAAGCCATGTAGCGGATGCCTCCCACGGAAATAGCGTAAGAGACTTTGAATTCACTGTAACGAAGATTGGCTCCGCCGGCTCTTAGAATGAAGGCGAAGTTATCAGGAGTGTGCAAGTGCTTACGGTTGTCCATGCACATCCCGATTAGAAGCTGGGCGCTTGAAAAAGGCGGATCTACGCGGTTCAGATTGTTGTATTCCAGAAGAAGACCGATAGGGGTATTCCGGTATTTTTCGGGAATGTCCGATACGGATTCGATTCTGATTAGCTCAGGCTTATCGCTCATAAATTTTGAGCATTATGCACCAGGATGGCGGATATGGCAAGGCTTGAGGTGATTAGACTCGCGCGAGTTTGTTTTGCTGACCCGTTACGAACATAGCCAGAAGGACAGAGGCCGCGAAAACGTAAAGACCGGTTTCAACTTCCGCGCTGGCCAACGCTCCAAGTTTTAGAGAAACCAGAATGACAGCGGTAACAAAAACGTCCAGCATGGACCACTTGCCGAGAAGTCCCAGAAAATGCAGGAGCTGTTTTCGGTCGCGGGTTTTCATGTCGATAAACCAGGTCAGCAGAAGAATCATTAATTTCGCGATTGGGAAAACGATAGAAAAAAAGAAAACAATGATGGCTAGGAAATGTTCTTTCTCGTGCCACATATTGAGAATGCCTGTCCAGATTGAAAATGTGGCTGCTTCCCAGAGTTTCCGTACTGTCAGCACAGGCATACTCAGACCCGTGGCCAGCAGTCCGGCTGAAAGGAGAGTCAGAAAAGGAATATCCAGCCTTTTGGGGTACAGAGATTGAAGCGAATTTTTTTGAGGCGATGTCATGCTTTTTCCCGGGCTGTTTCTTTAAATTTTAAAAGAAACAAAAGTAAAAAAACGCAAAGGGCTAAAGTGGTCCATAAAGGAGCCCCTGTCATCCGAAGCTCTTTCAGCGTATATCCGCCGATAAATCCGAAACCGCTGAGCCAGATCATAAGATCCAGGAAAAATTTTCCAACGGAGCCCGCGGGCATTTCGGTGTAGTAAAGAAAGCCCGCTATAAAAACCATAAACAAAACAGTGAAATGATGCATTTCCGCGACGGGAGATATGAAAAGCATTCCCATGGGGAACAGGCTGAATAGAAGGAAGCTTTCGCGGAGGGTAGAATTTCTTTTGCGAAGACAAAGAAAAGACAGGAGAGCGAAGAAAACAGCGCTTGTGCCGGTTGCCGTCAGGCGGACCCACAGATTTGAATGACCCTGAATGGCTTCTTCCGAAGGCCAGATTAGCCGCGTTAAAACGGCGTAAAGCGATTGATTTTTATGGGAGAAAGGTGTCACCAGCTGATCCCATAAAACACTTTCCTGCTTAAAATCCCCCGCGCCGTGCCAGACGAGGTGCCGGTATTCCCTCAAAAAATGAAAGTTTTCACCGAAGCCCAGAACCATAGAGGGGAATAGGATAAGAAAAACCAGCAGTCCCAGGAACAGCCCCTGAAAGACGCGCCATTCCTTTTTGATCAGGAAATAAAGAAAAAGCGCGGCGATCGGCGAGAATTTCAGCGTAAACCCGAGGGCTAAAAGAAAACCTGAAAGCCGTTTTTTCCCGGCGGTGTAAAGCTGAAAAACAGCAACGCAGATAAAAAGAATCAAAATACCCAGCTGACCGCGGGTGAAAGAGTCGAGAAGAAAAGGCAGGCATAGAATTCCTGCAGTGCATACCGCTGAAAGTCCGTCTCTGGCCCGGGGAAACATTTTTATCACCATCCGGCACATAACAAAAAAACATAAGGCGGAAATCAGGTACCAAACCGCGGCGGCCGCGCTGAGAGGAATTTTGGTCAAGGGAATGAGTGTCACGGCCAAAAAGGGAAAATAAACATAGTTCCATCCCCGGCTGTTTCTGACGCGATAGATGTCCTCGTGGTTTTCGACGGCTTCCGCCGCGCGCAGAAAAACCGTTAAATCAGTGCGGGCTTGGGTGCGGAAAGTCCGGATAACGGTTGAAGATCCGGTAATCAGTGTAGCGGCCGCCAGAACAGCAATGAAAAGCTTCGGCCGGTCAAACATAAAACTCAGAATCCAATGAAGAAAAGGAGTTGGGCCGGTTAATTTACGCATTGGAACAGCTTATGATAAATTGGAAAAATTGCGAAGCGAATAATCGAAAGATCAGGATTTTGCGGCTGAAAATAAAATCCAGGCTCCGGTAGTCATGACAGCGTAACCTGTCAGAGCGCAGGCTAGCATCACCCTCCGTTTTCCGGGGGGTAAACCCGTGTAATATTTGTTCCGCAGGGCCAGAAGTTTTTCCTTCAAGCGGTTCGCGGCGGGAAGTTCGGAAGCCAGGATGGCCAGACCAGCCAGAGTGACCGGAGTTCCTCCCGGGCCCGGAACCGGCATTAAAATAATTCCGACCGCAGTCACCAGAAGCCCGCCTGTAATTTTAAAAAGACGCTTTAGATTTTTCATGTTCAGAAAAGAGTGTAAATGAATGGCGCGACCGCGGAACTTTCGGTAAGGACAATTAGAAACCCAAGCAGGCCCAGCACGATGCAAATCGGAGCAAGCCACCATTTCTTACGTTCTTTCAGGAATCCCCAGAATTCTTTGACGATACTCCATTTGCTCATAAGGACCTCTCTCAGATTTTAGGGTGAGCGGTGCGCGGCGCGTGTATTTTTACTGGAAAAAGAATCGAAGCCGCTATGGATAAAACCAAGGCAAACGCGATGAAACCCAAAGAAGCCGCAATGGGAACTTTATAAAAATCGGCGATCAGCATTTTTGTGCCCACAAAGACCAGGATAGCGGAAAGGCCGTAGTGCAGGTGATGAAAAAGCCCGACTACTCCGGCCAAAGCGAAATAGAGTGCCCGCAAGCCGAGAATCGCGAACACATTCGAGGTGTAAACGATAAAAGGGTTCCGGGTGATGGACAGAATCGCGGGGATGGAGTCCACGGCAAAAATCACATCCGTCGTTTCGACGATCAGGAGGACGACGAAAAGCGGGGTGGCGTAACGGCGTGTTCCGCGTTTGACAAAAAATTGACCGCCTTCAAGTTCTGTAGTGACCGGCATGATTTTTTTAAAGAGTTTAAGGACTAGGTTATTTTCGGGGCGGACTTCTTTTTCTTTCTCGAAAGCCATCTTAAGTCCGGTAAAAATCAGAAAAGCTCCAAAGACATAAATAATCCAGTGGAAACGCTCCAAAAGGACAATGCCGCCCGCGATAAAAGCCGCGCGCATGATAAGCGCTCCCAGAATTCCCCAGAACAGGACTTCGTGCTGGTATTTCGGGGGGACTTTGAAATAAGAAAAGATCAGGATGAAAATAAAAATATTGTCGATGCTGAGAGACTTCTCGATGAGATAGCCGGTCAGGAATTCAAGGGCGGGTTGGCGGCCGGCGAAGAAATAAAGCCCTGCGTTAAAAGCTAGCGCCAGCGCGATCCAGACCGCGCTCCATCCTAAGGCCTCTTTAAGCTTAATTTCATGCGGTTTTTTATGAAAAACCAGAAGGTCTAAAGCAAGCATGAGCAGGACAAAAATGTTAAATCCCGCCCAGAACAGCCAATGATTGGGCATTTAGCCTTTGCGGTCGTTCAGAATACTCTTCCAGTAATCCTGCACAAGTTTCTGAAGGTCGACTTCCTGCTTTTTCTTGGATTTTTTTGCCATAAGGCACCTCCGTGTCATTCCAAATGATGCCCTTGAGAACATAATAAATAAAATATATAATTGATATAGTTTAAATAATTTAAAGTTATGGACAATCTTAACTACCGTCATCTCTATTACTTTTACGTCATCGCCAGGGAGCAATCGGTTTCCGCGGCCGCCAAAGAATTGCGGGTCAGCCAGCCGGCTTTGAGCTCGCAGTTAAAGCGGTTTGAAGACCAGCTGGGCGTGAAGCTCTTTGACAGAGCAGGCCGCCGGATGGTTCTGACTGAGGAAGGCCGGCACACGCTGGCTTATGCCGAAACCATTTTTAACGCGGGCCGGGAACTGGCGGACAGTCTGAAAGACAGATCCGAGAAAGGCAGGTTGAGAGTTCAGGTCGGAATTTCGGATTCGATTCCTAAAGATTTCGCGGATTACTTTCTGAGGATGCTTTTCAAGATGGAACCGGGACTTCATCTGACGGTTTATGAAAATAGACCGGAGGATATGCTTGAAGATTTGAGAAATCACGTTCTGGATCTAGTCCTGAGTGACGTGCCTGCTAAAGCCTCATCTGAAGAGGGGATTGAAAATCATCTGGCCGCCAGAGTTCCCATTTTATTTTGCGTTCACAAATCTCTAGCTTCGAAATACCGCCGGTTTCCGGAAGATCTGAACCAAGCGCCTCTGATTCTCCCTACCGCGCACAGCCAGATTTTTCATTCGGTACAGGAATTTTTTACCGCGCGCGGGGTTTTGCCCAGGATTGTGGCGGAGGTTCAGGACGTGGAGCTGGTTTCAAGGATGGTTCTGTCTAAAATCGGAGTTGCGCCGCTCAGCCGTTTTCAGCTTTCAAACCCGCTTTTTCGAAAATCGGTCAAGGTCCTGGATAAAGGTAAACCGTCAATCTGGGGACAATTTTATCTGATCATCAGAAAGCGCACCCGGCAAAACCCCTTGGTTGAGAAATTACTGGCTGAGCGCGAAAGGATTTTTGAACGGAATTTTCCCGCCGACTAGTTCCGCGTAAATTCTCAATCCGTTTTCGTTCAGGTGCATATCGTTTTTCACGTAGTAATCTTCGGGATGAGAGCCGAATTTTTCTTTCAGGTCCTGAGAGGCGTCGTAAAAACGGATGCCTCTATTTTTTGCGGCTTCCTCAATCAGCGGGGGAACATTCTGGCGCCACAAAAAACCCCGGCTGTCCGGAACCAGCTGATAGATATGAGGATGGTAAACGAAAAGAATTTTTTCGGGATCACCCGTGAGTTTTGTCAGAGCGTCCATCAATTCATTCAAGTCCGCGCGGAAAGATTCTATTTCGGGAGCGTATCTTTTTTCCGCTTCAGGAGAACTGTCAAAAGAAGGCGCCAAATTAAAAGAGTACCGGCGCGTGCTGTCGCTTAAGGCGCTTAGGTAGTATTTCCCCTTGTAAGACTTCCGGTAATTTTCGAAAACGAAGTAGAGTCTGATCTTATGAAACCACATTCCCAGAAGGCGGAGGCTGTACAAAGGCAATCTGCTCAGGGTTTGGTAGCCGCGGAGTTTTACGACATTCGCGTAAGAAGGTTTTACGGCGGTTACTTCGCCGGTTTTACTGCGTTCAATCCAGGGTTTGTAAAGAGCGAAGTCATCCACCAGATCAGATTCGTCGACATCAATCACAATAAAATCCGGCTGATAACTGGGGATCAATTTTTTAGCCTGTACGATATAAATCAGAGGGGCGTAAGAAGAGTATCCGGCGTTCCATAAAGAGGGCGGATTAAACATCCCATTTTTGAGCCATTGATCTCGGATAAATTCGGGAATTGTCTGGTCCGGAGGATAGCCTTGCATAAAAGAATCGCCCATAAATAAAACTTTTAAGCCCGCGGTATTGACGGGGCTCCCTTTTTCCCGGCTGTTTACCTGAATGCCGTCAAGGTTGTAATTTTCCGAAGGCGCGGGTTTGTGATTGAGTTCAAAAGAAACCGTGGAGTCACGTATAAAACTTTTAAATTCCAGATCATAAAGCGGGCCGGCGGCCTGCTGAATTCTCAACGCGGATTCCAGAATAGCCGCGATAAACAAAAGGTAGAAAAGCGGGAAAGAAAACTTTTTAAGAGAAAGGGGCATCGTTGATCAGTTTTTAGGAGAATAGAAATGACGGATGATCATGTAACCCGCGGCGGTCAGTCCGATCAGAAATGCCGGAAAAATCATGGCGTTGTTCTGCATCTTTGAGAATAAAAAAGAACCCATGATGCCTCCGCCGGTAAAAGAACCGATTAAAATCAAGAAAAGTTTGATCCGTTTGGAATCAACCGGAAGTCCGCGTAAATAATGCCCGATTAGAACGCCTAAATCCGTAACAAGTCCCGTCAGGTGAGTGGTGCGGACAATGGCTCCGCTATAAGTACTGACCAGACCGTTTTGCAGGCCTGCCGCCATGCCCGCGAGATATTCCCCCCAGACGGGGTTCCGGCTAAAAGCGAAGACCGAAGCAAATAAAAGAGCGGATTCAATCCCCAAAGCAACTCCGTAGCGCCTGCCCATTTTTAAATGGCCGTCACGCACAATGATTCCGCTTAGAATGGCTCCGGAGAAAAAAGAAAGAAGAGCGGTCAGGATCTGCATGGCATTGGAGGTGTCATGGTGAGAAATTGCGATGGAGAACCGGCTGAAATTTCCGGTGACATGGGTCGCGCCCTGATGCGCGAACCCTAACAGTGCGATGGCATTAATGATTCCGGCTGAAAAGGCCAGAATCCCTCCGCCGGTCCACACCCACTTCGGCAATTTTGAGATCATAATGGTAGGATTCTACGTTATAATCCGGCATGAAAAAAGAATTTCCTTCTTCCCAAGATCCTCGAGTCCGTGACCTCCTGCTTCGTCACGGGCGCAATACCATGTGCTGGCAGGTTCTCAACCCTGGGTTCTCCTTTTGGTTCAGTTCCGGCGGGCAGGGAATGACAGCTTATGTGCGCCGGGGGAATCTCCTTGTGACTGCGGGGGCTCCTGTCGCGCCTGAAGAAAAGCTGGATGAAGTCGCGCGCGAGTTCGAGCAAAGCGCGGCTTCACGAGGGCTTTCAGTTTGTTATTTCGGCGCGGAAAAATGGTTTCAAAAAAAACGGACTGAATATGGGCAGTGCTCTTCCATATTGCTGGGCGCTCAGCCGGTTTGGAACCCGAGGATCTGGCGGGAGCAGTTAAATTTCAACCGTTCGGTTTCATCGCTGATCCGCACCGCGGTTCGCCGGGGAGTTTCAATTGAGGAAACTCCGGCGGAGTTGGCTTCTGATCCCGGGTACCGCCGTTGTCTCAATGAGTGGATGCGGAGCCGTAAACTGCCGGCGCTGGGTTTTCTGGTGAACCCTGATATTCTTCAAAATCTTGACGGCCGTAAACTGCTGACAGCCCGCCGTGCCGGAAAAATCATCGCGTTTCTGACCCTGACTTCCATGCCTGAGCGCAACGGGTGGCTGATTGAACATATTATCCGGGGTCGGGAAGCGGTTCGCGGAACCAGTGAACTTTTAATCGACCGCGCCATGAGTCTGGCCGTGGAGAATGGGATTCTTCAGACCACGCTCGGCCTCGCGCCTTTTTCGAGAAACGCGGGGCTGTCTTACCGTAAGAATCCCGTCTGGATCCGAAAGATATTTTCAGCGCTCTATCACGGAATGGGCTGGCTTTATAATTTCAGCGGACTAGACAATTTTAAAGCGAAGTTCAAGCCGGAATTTTGGGAGCCTGTCTATTTGATCGTGAACCGTCCGCGGGTCACACCCTCTATTTTCTATGATGTCGCCGGCGCTTTTTGCCGGATGTCCCCGGTTAAGTTTCTGGCTCTGGGGCTGGTTCGTCTGTTTTGGAGTCAGATGGACGGGTTTTAAATCAGCAAGAATCGGGTGGAAGGTCTTTCCCGCCGGTGTTAAATTGGAATCATGAGTGATTACGAGCGTATCGCTAAAGTTATCCGCAGTTTGGACCAGAGTTTCACCGAACAGCCCGACCTGACGGCTCTGGCAAAAAAAGCAGGGCTCAGTCCTTTTCATTTTCACCGCCTTTTTTCTTCCTGGGCGGGAATTACTCCCAAAGATTTTCTCCAGTGCCTGACCCTGACGCATGTTAAAGAAAAATTGCGGGAAGGGCGGAGTGTTCTTGATACCGCGCTGGATTCCGGCCTTTCAGGCCCCGGCCGTCTTCATGACCTTTGCGTTCAGCTTGAGGCTGCGTCTCCCGGTGAGATTAAATCAGGCGGAAAAGGCTGGCGCATTCGCGCGGGATTTGCACCGAGTCCATTCGGGAATTGTTTAATTGCTGAAAGCCCGCGAGGGATCTGCCATCTTTCGTTTGTGGATTCGGGGAAAAGCAAAGAAGCCTGGAAGGAACTTCAGCAGGAATGGCCTCAAGCGCAGTGGATTCGAAGTGATGCCCGCGCGAAGAAACTCGTGGCGGGGATTTTTAAAGGCCGGGTCCGGCCGTCTTCCCGGTCTTTGCGGGTTTTCGTGAAAGGCACCGCGTTTCAGGTCAAAGTCTGGCGGGCTCTTTTAAGAATTCCGGCGGGGAAATTAGTTGCTTATGGAAATATCGCCAAAGCGGCAGGGCATTCCAAAGCGGTTCGCGCGGCGGGCACGGCGGTCGGGGATAATCCAGTCGCGTTTTTAATTCCATGCCATCGTGTGATTCGTGAAACCGGTGTGATTGGCCAGTACCGCTGGGGCCGTGAACGGAAAAGCGCCATCCTGGGCTGGGAATTTGTCAGGTTTTGGGAGCAGAGCCTGGACCGTCTTGAAAATTATTTGAATAAAGAAAAGAAAAAGGAGTCTGGACGATGACCGCCGACCGTGAAATTCGCGTGTCCCGTGTGATTAACGCGCCCCGTGAACGGGTTTTTGAAGCCATGGTTGATTCAAAACAAGTCGTGAAATGGTGGGGACCGCGGGGTTTTTCCACGACTATTCATGAGATGGACGTTCGTCCGGGCGGCGTGTGGCGTCAAACCATGCATGGGCCGGATGGCGTTGATTATGACAACCGCAGTACGTTTATTGAAATTGTGAAACCTGAGCGGATTGTTTTTAAGCACGGCGGCAGCAAACCGGGCGACAAAGGCGTGAGTTTTCATGCCACCTGGACTTTTGAGGCGCAGGGAAACAAAACCAAAATAACCCTGCACTCGCTGTTTCCTTCTAAAGAAGACCGTGACCGTGTGGTGCGTGATTACAACGCGGAAGAAGGCGGTAAACAGACACTGGAACGCCTCAGCCGGTATATGGAGGCGAAGCCGGCTCTTGAACTTCCTCTGGTTCTCGAGCGTGTTTATTCTGCGCCTGTGGAACGTGTTTGGAAAGCGCTTACGGACAAAAAAGAAATGAAGAAGTGGTATTTTGATCTACCGGCTTTCAAGCCTGAAGTGGGAACTGAATTTGAATTTACTGCCAGCAAAGATGATGTAAAATACCGCCACCTTTGCAAGGTGACTGAAGTGGTGCCGGACCGTAAGATTACTTACAGTTGGCGCTATGACGGTTACGAGGGAATTTCATTTGTCACGTTTGAACTTTTCAGGGAAAGCGGGAAGACCCGCTTGAAATTGACGCACGCGGGCCTGGAGACTTTCCCGAAAAGCAATCCTGACTTGGCGCCGGAAAATTTTCAGAATGGCTGGACATTTATTCTGGGCGAATCGCTTAAAAAATATTTGGGGGAATAAAGCATGCTTTTTAAGACTTTGATCGTTGCTGCCGCGTTGATCGCTTTTCTCGTTGCCGTAATCATGGCCCGGCCCTCGACTTTTCGTATCGAGCGTTCCGCGCTTTTAACGGCGCCGGCTTCAACCGTGTTTGACTTCATTAATAATTTGCGCAAATGGAACAGTTGGTCGCCCTGGGCCAAGTTGGACCCGAATGCCAAAAATACCTTCGAAGGACCCGAGTCAGGGGTTGGCGCGGTTTTTTCATGGGCAGGTAATAATCAGGTTGGAGAAGGCCGGATGACAATTTTGGAAAGCCGCCCCAACGAATACATCCGTTTCAAACTGGAATTCTTCAAACCCTTTCAGGCTGTCAACACTACGGAATTTATATTTAAACCTGAGAATGGAAGAACTTCTGTAACCTGGGTCATGACCGGAAATAATAATGTGATCGCCAAAATTATCGGCCTTTTCATGGATTGTGGAAAAATGGTGGGTGGGCAGTTCGAGAGAGGCCTGGCCAATCTGGAAAACGTAACAAAGGGGGCATGATGAAATTTCTTTCTAAACTGAACGAGCCGGCTTACGCGCTGCTGCGCATCATGGCGGGGTTCATGTTTTCATTTCACGGCTTTCAGAAAATATTCGGCATTCTTTCTGAATTTCATCCCGAGGTTGGGTCTCAAATATGGATCGGCGGTCTGATAGAGATGACCGGGGGAGTCATGATTTTGCTTGGGTTTCGCGCCCGGTTCGCGGCTTTCATCTGCAGCGGTACGATGGCTGTCGCTTATTTTCAGTTTCACTGGAAATTTCAGGGAGGAGCGGCGTTTTTCCCCGCGATCAATCAAGGAGAGCTGGCGGTGCTTTACTGCTTTGTGTTTTTCATGATCGCGTGCCGGGGCTCGGGTATTTGGAGCCTGGACAAGAAATAAGCGAAGCTGAAAGCTTTTAGTCTTCGCAGGCCCTGGAAAGCGCTAAAGACACGGGGGCGTGATTTGGGCCGCCTTCACCCAGGCTTTTCTGAATCATTTCGGCGGCTTCTCGAGGCTCCACTCTCAGGACAAAGGCAAGTTCTCCCACGAGTCCCTTAGCCGAATATTCCAGCTGTTGGCGCTTGCGCTGATCACGCGCCGCGAATTTTTCAGTGGAAAAAGAAAGAATTGCGCGGGCCAGAACCCAGGCCTGGCGCGTTTGTTCCTCGCTGGAATCTCCAGCTTTTAAGTAATCCAGAATTTCTCCAGCTTCCCGGGCAGACATCAGGCTGTGAAAACCGGAGGCATCAATATCGGAAGCCTGGATCACGAATTGAACTTTCATCCGGCTTGTAATTTTAGGAACCAGGGAATACACCAGGGTTTTCCCGCCCGAATCCTCCCGGTGACTTGTTTCGCGGATACGGCATAAACCGTGAACAGGGTGGTAAAGCAGGTCGCCGGCGGTCATCTTTTTAGCGCGCATCATAAAGGGGTATTCTCAGCCGGTATGGAATCCGGGCTGACGGGGTCGTTCTTTTGCAGGCGTTTGTTTCTTTTTTCTTCCTGCTTTTTCTTTCTCTGCTCTTCTTTTTGTCTTTTATTGCGCCGGAAATTTTCCCGCATACGGCTCCTTTTTATGAAGTGAGATCGGGGATATTCGACAGAAGAACACCCGGGATGATGGAAGGCCTAGTATAGCAGGTATTGCGGGGCAGGCGGGATTTAGTTTCTCAAAGATATCAGGCTGCCGCGATCGCGGTTTTTGAAGTGCGTTTCAAGTCCCAGGTTAATCCCAGGCGCGATAAAAAATAAATCATCCATTTGCTCGGGTCCCAGTGATGGAATCGGTGGCCGTTACGGTAATCATTGGGAAATTTATGATGATAACTGTGATAACCTTCGCCGTTTGTCAGCAAAGCCCAAAACCAGCTGTCGCTGGCGGAGACTTTTTGATCAAACTTTTTGTCTTCACCCATATGCGCGCTTGAATTAATAAAAAAAGCCATGTTGAGGATTAGGGTGATTCTGAGGCAGAAAGTTATGATAAAAGCGCCCAATAAATGCCCTGAAGCCCATCCTAAAAGCAGGGGTAGAACGAGGCCGGAAGAAACGGACCATAAGTCGTAATGCTCATGCTGATGAACGACAAGCCGGTCTTTGGATAAATCCGGAACATTCGCGAAATTGACGTCATGCTTGTAGAACATGATCCAGCCGATATGGCAGTAGAAAAACCCTTTCCGGCTGTTGTGCGGGTCGAGAGCCGTATCGGTGAATTGGTGATGCTGACGGTGCTGGGAAGCCCAGCGAAGAGCTGATTTCTGAAAAGCTGCCGCGCCGAAAAAAAGAAGAAGAAACCGTACAACGGCGTTAGTTTTAAAAGTCATATGCGAAAAATACCGGTGATAGCCGACCGTAATCGCGAAGCTTGTCGCCGTCAGGTAGAAGAAAAACAGAACGGCTTCAGACACAGAGAGGCCGTAGTGGTAAATATAGAAAGGCGTGCCGATAACGCCGATTACCGCGATTACGGGCATGAAAATCGCCGCCATCCAGCGGGTAGAGCGCTTAGGCGGGGAATAATTGGACATGAGACCTCCGAAGACCAAAGTCTCACTGTAACACGCTTGGACGGGAATAGATACCCATCAATTCTGCGGAGAAAATTATTGGAGAGAATTCAAGTCAATCACAAAACGGTATTTCACGTCACTTTTAAGCATACGCTCGTAAGCTTCATTGATCTTCTGAATGGGAATAACTTCAACGTCAGAAGTAATATTGTGTTTTCCGCAGAAATCCAGCATTTCCTGGGTTTCGCGCACGCCTCCAATCAGAGAACCTGCGAGACTGCCGCGTTTGAAAATCAATTTTGCAGGCTCAATTGCCGGATGCGGGTTTTCGGGTGCTCCCACCAGGCACATGATGCCATTACGTTTGAGCAGATCCAGATAAGGATTGAGATCGTGAGAAAACGAGACAGTGTTGAGAATGAAATCAAAACTGCCGGCGTGTTTTTTCATTTCATCCGCGTTTTTCGAAATTACAAATTCATCGGCCCCCAGTCTTTTTGCTTCCCCCTGTTTCGAAGCAGAAGTACTGAAGACCACAACGCGCGCTCCTAAGGCATGCGCGATTTTCACGCCCATGTGTCCGAGTCCGCCCAGGCCGACAATGCCAGCTTTTTGTCCTTTTGAAACTTTCCAGTGATGAAGGGGGGAATAAGTCGTGATGCCGGCGCACAGAAGGGGAGCCGCTTTGGCCGGGTCCAGGTTGGCGGGAATTTTTAGCACGAATTTTTCATTCACTACAATTGTTTTAGAGTAACCGCCGTAGGTCATGCCTCCGCGCGGATCCTGGCTGTTATAAGTGAAAATAGTCCCGTCCGTGCAGAACTGTTCGTCGCCCGCCCGGCAGTTTTCACAACTACCGCATGAGCCGACCATACAGCCAACCCCGGCCATATCGCCGGCTTTGAAATTTTTGACCTTACTTCCGGTTTTGACTACCCGCCCGATAATTTCATGGCCGGGCACCACCGGATAAACCGTATGCTTCCATTCATTGCGCACGGTATGAAGATCGGAGTGGCAGATACCGCAGAACAGAATATCAATCTGAATATCCTCTTCACCTGGAGCGTGTCTTTCAAAAGCAAAGGGAACAAGCGGGCTTTTCGCGTCTTTGGCCGCGTAACCGGAGGTTTTGATCATGAGGCACTTCCTTGAGTGAAGGGGTTGAAATAAAAAAGGCGTTAGGGGATTTTATCCCCGTAACGCCTTTGTGTAAATACTCCCGCTTTGCTGAGGGATTAAAGACCTAAGCCCTTAACGAGCTTTTTCCACCAGGCTGGAGCCTCATCAGAGTCCGCATTTTCGGAGTAACTTGTTCCGCGATTTTCCGATGCTGAGCCCGGAGAGTTTGAGGTGCGGTCCGTTCCCGGTCCTGCCGTTGGAACATCCTTAGAGGGTGCGTTGACGCCGGGAATTATCGTATCCCCATTTTTAGCCCCTCCCCCAAGCAGATTCACGTCTGACGGATTTGAATTCGTTAAACTGTTTAAGAGAGGCGTTTCCGTCAGGGAAGCGGTAAGATCTGAAGAATCAACCGTACCCCCGCCTGCAAAATTTCCAGATAAAATTGAATCTGGCTGTGTGCTGTTTCCGCTAGTATCTTGGCTATTTCCTGACGACTGGGAGCGGGTAGAATCGTTGCCAGTGCCGGTATCACCGGAGGTGTTGCTATCTCCGCTGCCGCCTGATGCTGAGCGGGTTCCGCCGCCGTAGCTTACGGCGCCCGAACCGTTTCCGCCATTGCTGTTTAAAGAGCGTGGGCCGTTGTTGTTGGAGGATCCTCCCGATCCAGAACCTCCTGTGGCAGGTGCACCAAACCCGCCGGTTCCAGTTCCGCCAGTGCCGTTTCCAGAACCTCCAGATCCGC
>CAYLPP010000002.1:169754-300917 GCA_964385615.1 uncultured bacterium
CGGAGCCGCTACCCGATCCAGAACCGCCAGTGCCGTTTCCAGAACCTCCAGATCCGCCGGAGCCGCTACCCGATCCAGAACCGCCAGTGCCGTTTCCAGAACCTCCAGATCCACCGGAGCCGCTACCCGATCCAGAACCGCTTCCTCCGGCTGTGCTTGGAGCGCTGAGTCCACCGCCACCTCCAGTTCCGCCACTGCCGTGGCCGCCGCCGGGTTCGCCGCCGCCGTTGACTGGCGCACCTTCACCGCCGCCTCCTCCGGGCGTGGGTGCCAAAGGACGGAAACTGACTGATCGAGTTTCTTTAACAACTCCTTGAGAATTGTATGCGACAAATTTCCCTGTATATTTATCCTGATCCAAAGGACCTACCACCGCGCGCCATTCTCCCTGAACTAAAGTTGCGTTTACGTAGAGAATTTCACTGGAGTTTACTTTTTGATAAACAAAGCGGACAGTTGCTCCCGCGGGCACCTGGAATTCCAATTGGGTAATTTTCGCTTTGACACTATTGATGGTTGGATCGTAAATGGTAGGGAAAAGATTTGTTTCCGGTCCCGGGCCAGGATTGCCGGCACTCGCTAGAGTTCTGAAATTAACCACGGAAGATTTGTGAAGCAGTAAACCCGTTTGATAAACGGAATAAGTTGGGTTAACGGATTTATCAAAAGTATTCCCGCCTTTGACGGCTGCTGCAATCCCTTCATAATTGCTTCCGGGCTGAAGGCCGTGAATGACACCTTCATACTTACCGGTTTCAGGATTGTATTCTAATGCTTGGGAATACCAGCGGTTATCACCCGCCACCCGATAGACGAATACCACAGAAAAATCTTTGGTCCTAGGAGGAGAAAGTGCGCCGCTGGCGCTAACAGAAACCATAGAAGAATTTTTTCCGACTTTAGTAACGACCGGAGCCGAAACGGTGGGTTTCGGCCCGGGAGGGGGAGTATTGAATCCAAATCCGATGATGTTGATTGTGTCCTGCCATCCGTTATGAGGCAGCACATAATCCGGATTTATCGCATGCTCATAGGTGTCTACCAGCTCGAAATAGACTTCGTAAGGAAAGCCGTTCGGCTGAGAAAGTAAATTATTCAAGGTGACTTGATACTTATTATTTCCCATATCCTGCATAATGGCTACTTGGAATGGAAAATTGGAAGTCACGCTTTCCGGCAGATAAGGCGGAAGAGGGGTGGAATCAACAATCCGGTAACGAACCCGGACAAATTTACCCGCTGCTCCCTGAACCCGCACGCTTAATACAGCGGAGTTGGCGGTAACATCCGAATTCCTCTCGTCGAAGCGGATGGCCGCAGTGGTATAAACTTCGGTTGAAATTGGTGAAACTATCTTTCCGGCGCTGTCGTGAACTTCAAAAGTATAACGATAAAGCGTTGCTGGCGTAAGCGGTTCAATGGTGACGCGGAATAGATCCCATTTCCCAGGGTCAAGCGACATGGCTTTTACTACTCCGGAAGCCGGGTCACTTCCGTCCTCCCAATAACGAATCCAAACCGTCTCGCCTTTGTCTGTGCGAGCATTTGAGCCGACAAAGATAGAATTCTTAAACGGCGTCCGGTCGTATTCTGTGGCAGAGTTGACATACCGAGAAGTCGAATTATTTAAAGGTTCCGTTTGAAAAGAAGCTTGCATGCTGCCCGCGATCAGGTTTTTGCTGTCGTCTACGACAAAAACCTGAATGATGTAGTTCGTACTGGGATTTAAACCAGTAAGCCGGAAGTCGAAAGCCCCGGAAGGATCAATGCTGGTTACGGTAAAACTGCCGGTTTCACCGTCTTTCCAGGACTGATAAAGAGTTTTTCCGTTATTAAATCCAGGAGTTCCAAGAGCGGCAACAGGCTTGTAAGCGACAACTACTTTTTTCCCAAGGGCATAATCGGGAACCTGACCCGTTCCAGCCATGATTGTATCGCCAACCGAATGGTTTTCCATTCGAAGCATGGGGTAAACGTAATAACTCCGGCCATAAAAAGCCGTCAAATAACCTTCTTTTCCATCATTGATTGTGAAAGACTGAAGACCGTGGATTTCTTCAAACTCTCCGCCTATGCTCTGGCTAAAATAGCTTTTGTCTACAACGGTATCAAATGCGGCAGTTCTGACATCATAGAAATATCGAGCGCTGCCATCCGGGAATTTAATTACTAAGGTGTGCCCGATAGGATCGTAAGTAATGTTAGTACCTTTTTTATAAGTTGTTCCATCTGGAGCGGTCCAATCCTCATCGAAACCACGGCTGCGTACTACAAAAGTATCGCTGCCCAGGGTTGTATCCGCCTGACCCAGCTGATCGGTGGTTGATGCGACAGGCGGCTGGCCGGGAAAGCCATACATGGAACGAGTAACTCCGTCCTTAACGAAACTCGAATTTGGGATTTTAACCATTCCAGGAGGAATAGGGTCTGTGTCCGAAAGAAAACGAATTCCCGTCCAGAAGTTTTCCAGATCACCTGGTGTCTCGCCGTTATATTCCCGCAAAGAAACGACTCCCTCAGGCCCGCGCTGGAATTTTAAAACAAGGTGTTTGCCGTTGACGAATAAATGTCTTTCAAGCAGTATGCCGAAAGAATCATAGACATCTTTGCCGTAATCAAAGCTTTGTACCGAACCGGCCGCATAAATGCTCCCGTCTTTCTTAACGACGATTCGAAATTCGTATTCACCGCTAACGAATTCAGGTCCGCCGGGAAAACCGCTAACATCGGGACTGGTTTGATAACTGTTTGTGCCTGCAATGCGCACAAGAGGCACCGAGCCTTTTGGCGTTGTCTCACCTTTTCTCCAATACTCGACAGCTACTTGCACAGTGCCGGAAGGGAGATCGGAGACAGAAGCCTCAAAATGCACTTTAGTTCCTTCCGTTATTGTTGCTGTGGAATTTGCGAAAGTGACCCCATTGTTGGTGGTTGGACCGCCGCCATTATTTCCTGAAGCGGTGTATGAAAAATTAACGATAGGGCCTTCTCCAACAACCTGATTGGAGCTGTTTTTGACTCTGGCTTTAAATTGATAATCTCCGCTTGCACCGGGTTCAAATTCCACGGTGTAGATATCCGTTGTACCGGATTTAAGCGTAAGGGCATAAGAAGCAACATAAGCCGGACTGTTTTTCGGCCAAACAATAATGGATGGAACACCGCCGGCTGGGATATCAGAAAGCTTTATTTCAACCTTAACTTTTCCATCTGCTACAGTGATACCCGGAGTTCCAAATGTAATGCCGCCGGTATTATTATTGCCTTCATTTTCTTCATTATTATTTCCGCCAGAGGGCGGAGTAATCCCCAACACGGCGCCAGGATTTGTGCCATTCGCCATGCGGATAGTGAGTCCGTAGTGCCGTGCAGCAATAGGTCCAGGTTTGAGAATAGTTGTTTCGATTAAAAGAGTGGATCCGGGTGTCAGTGAGCCGGCTCCGGGCAGATAAGGAACGCCGCAAGTCATGTGATCGCCGTGAGCCTCGCAGGTCATGGGCTGTTCAGACCATACGCCATTTCCGTTTTCCGGGCGCGTTTTCATGATCATGGTAGAGCCTGGAGTCCATTCATTCATGGGGATCTGTATCCCATAACCAAAAGTTGTCGTTCCGATTCGAACCGACATTCCTTGAGGAAGCTCAACGCCGCAGTTTGTGGTACAGCCGGGTTGTGAAGGAGTAGAGCCTGCCGTCGCGAGACGCGATTTAAAATCAGCGTAAGTAAACGCGACTGTTTTTAATTGATCCCCGGAGGGTGTGCTGGTTAAGAGCCAAAAATAAATTTTTCCGGTGGCAAGATCCGTTGTAACCGCATGAATCTGTATATTAGCGAATTGCGGATCTTTTGGAACGCCGGCACCATAGAGCACTTGCGCCAAATTAAATTCTTGCACACTTCCATCCGGGCTCAATTGAGTCAGCATGGGTAAGGTGGCAAAACTATTTGGCTTTATGACCATGTCGATCGAATAAAACTCGCCGCCGGGACCGCTGAAAGCGACATTTGTTGGGCTTTTATTTCCTGAATTTTGATCAGTGTTAATCAGCTGGCCTACGATGGCGCCGGTATTGACGTCGACAAAAGTGGTTTTGCCGTATCCTGAGACAACCGCGCGCGGGAAATTGGGATCCATTTCAATAAAACCAAAGCCAATACCCGTAATTTGGTTGTTGAACACATAGCGCATGTTCACACTGCCGTCTTGATTAACTTTAGATTTGAAACCCGCGAAAGTGACGGGCTCTGAATCAAGCGTGTAAGTACCGGTCACAATGATATTGAATTCGTCTTCTCCTTTTTCATTCACGGAATAGTAGCCGTGCATATCACGTAATTTATCTTGGCTGTGTTTCGGGTTTCCTTCATCCCCGAAAGAGAAGGTGGTTTTCACTTTGCCGTCATGATAAGCGGTAATAATATGGCCGCTTGTTTGGTAATCAATGCCATGCGCAACTCCGGTGTTGAGATCCACATAATATCCCGGCGTAATGACCGGGTTGATGGTGTGGGTCAAGACATAAGCATAGCCATTATTGTCAACAATAACCGCGGGAGTAGGGCCGGTTGGGTTGGGTGCGGAAATTTCTATTTTGGAACTGGTGTTATTTTTCAAGTCCCAAACGATTAAATAATCATGTCGAACCGTGGGCGTAACACCGGGAATCCAGTTTTGATCCGGTTTATCGAACTCGTAGTAAAGCGCGGCGACATACTGATCATTTTCAGACACAGCGACCCCTTTGGCGTAAACGCGCCGGTAGTCATCAGCCGCCAATAAAACTTTATCGAGAGTAATTCCATCCGGTTTTGTAACAGTAATCGCGCCTTGCCAATTTTTAAAAACGGGTTCTTGCATGGTGCCATTAATGACATTTCTACCGTCGGCAAGGGTAAACGCTTGAGAGTCCCAATTTGTGCCGTAAGGAGAAGTCCCCGTCACCCGAGCCTGACCGGAAACGAAATTAGCGGAGTTTGGAATGGGAAGGGAAGAATAATATCCGCCTTGACCATTGCTGATGCTGGTGCTTTCCGGGCTCAAAGCACCGCCATTAGAACCGGTTTCCTCATTGCCATTTACCGACTTCGGCGTTCTAAAAGTGCGGCGCGCGGATTTTTCGCCTGAACTGCGTTCGAAATAAAAATCATAATCCGTATCCGCGTCTAAACCCGACAGAGTTACCTTGCCGTCAGGTCCAAAAGTTACAGGATGATTAGACCAAGACTGAGTTTTTTTGTTAAAAAGGTGAAGCGTGGCGTCTCCTGAAGCAGGAGTGCCATTAGAATCGGTTGCGCCAATGGTAACATCGACTTTGCCGCCGGAAACCGGTCCAAAGCCGATATTTTTGCCGCGCGGCTGATCTTGCGGAGATTCTGGAGCCGGTAAAGGGCCTCCGCCTTGGCTTGTATTGCTTGAAGCCGGTCCGCCATTTCCTCCGCCGTTCGTGTTGTTACCGTTTCCATTTCCATTATTATTACCATTATTTTCTGTATTGCCGTTTCCCTCGGTGTTACCGTTCTCGTTTCCGCTGGTACCAGTGCCTTCTGTTTCGTTACCATTCCCCGAGTTTCCGGTAGTCTCACCTTCTGTCGGAGGATTGCCGATTGTTTGATCCATTTCAGGAATTTCTTTTAGCCGGTAATAAGCCGTTTGCTCATTGAAATCAACAAGGTTCGTAGAGCCTTGGGTAGTGTGAAGAATGCCAGATTCAGCATAGAAACCGCAGTTTCTGGGAGGGGTACAAGCGCTTGTCTTAACGGTGATGGTTACATTAATACCGTCAAAATGATTTCCGACAGGTCCGTTAAAAATCCACCAAGGTCCTGATTCATTGCTGTAGCCGTAATAAAATTGACCGGTGGAATTGGTGGATCGATCAGCCGGAGTCGGTCCGTCGCTCGTGAATAAAACATTCCAGTAAGTTCCATCGCTAAATCTTTCATTCGGGTTAAGGAAAAAAGAAATTTCCAGAAGGTCTTGCCCATCGACCATTTTTCGGGTGACTGAACTGTTGGGGCCAAGGCCGAAATAAGGGTTGTTATATAAAGGATTTCCAGCATCATCGAGGTGGCCGGCTGGTTCTAAAACGGATTGGTTCTGCTCGTTTTCGCTTGCTTCGAATTCGTCAGTCTCGACAGTTTCTCCGGTAATAAGATTCGTAAAAACAATGGACCCTGTTTCGCCGGGTGTGATTCTGGTAAAAACAGCGGAATAACCTGCGGGGTCGGCAATAAAAGTGTAAGTTCCTTCAATCGGGAGACCGCCGCCTTTAGGAATAAAAGTTGCGGAGACGCCGCCTGAATTAAAAAAGGAAGCAGGTGTTCCTTGGGGGAATTGACCAGATGCAGTCATGGTTGCCGGGGGACCGGGATCTACTGAAATGGAAGACGGTTTGGGAAGCGAGCGAGGTGCGTTCGGATCCCGCTGGGTTTTAAAGCTCTTTGGGGCTGAGGTATACATTTCGCCGTTGGGGCCTATGACAGCCCCGTAAAACATATAGTCACTATCCGCAAAAAGGTCTGAAATATTGACCGTTACCCATGAAAGCTGGGTCTGGGTCCTCGGAAACTGGAAATATTTGACGGACCAATTTTCGTCAGTCTGGCGTTTGTAAAAAACCCCAAGGTTATTAATGGTGCTGTTTCCAAAAAAATCCTCCCATTTGAATTGAAGCATTGCCATATCGACGCCGACGAGACGTACCTTACTAGCAAGCGCGCCAAAAAAGTTTCCGCCGGAATCCGTTCCATTAAAAGAGGTTTCTGGGTCCCAGTTGGTTAATTGAGAATTCATTCCGAAATAAGTGCCCGTAACGGGATCTATAACTACTGGCGTAGCCTCAATGCTGAACTCGCCGGTGATCGGGTCAACTGTGATATGGGAATTGTCCGTATTAATGGTCGTGGTCTCGTCGCCAATGGTAGTGTCATTACCGATAATGGTGACGGTTGCATCACCGACGGTAGTGGTTTGATCACCGATGGTGGTTATGCCATCATCGATGTGGGAATCGGCGGAATCGATCGTGGTCGTCGTTGTGCCGGTAGTGTCCGTCGTTATTCCAGTTGTATCGACTGGAGTCGTGCCTGTCGTTGTTGGATTTTCATCCGTTGCAGTATCCGTCGTTGGATCGATTTGATCATGAATAATAGTGCCAATTTCTTCGATAATATATTGTCCGTTCTGCCCATTGGGAAATCCGACAATGTTTCCGGCTGGGTCAACAAAAGGATCAGAGATAGGTTCGCACGGGTAATTTTGGCATGGGGCGGATTCTTCTTCCGGAACTGGTAACGGTTGAGGCGCGACATCCGCTATGACAGGGTTTCCTGTATCAACCGGAGCGGGTTCCTCAGCTACCGGTTCGGATTCTTCCGGAGTGTCGCTTTGAGGATTCTCCTCAGAAGACTCTTGAACCGTTGTTTCTTCAGTCGTTATTTCATTCTCTATGGCAGATGGATTTTCAGTTTCTCCGCCATGAGAGGCTTCTCCATCTAAAGAAGTATCTCCGTTGAGCGGGTTTGCATCAGGGTCTCCGTTCCATGTTGGCCCAGTGTTCGAGGATTGTGATTCTTCATTCGTAGTGCTGTCGGGATTGGGCGTTGAAGTTTCTTCGGCCGGGGTTGAGGTTGTTTCATCGGGAATTCCTATATAATTTAAAAGATCATCGCCGACACTGTTTGTAATCGCAACGGGTTTTCCATCAACGTAAAGAATAGATCCAATAAGCGTTACTCCATTTCCCAAGTCATACTTATAGGGTTCGCTATAAGACCCTTCGCCAGAAGTTTCTTGGATGTCTCCAGGTTCGGCTACTGAAAGAGCGCTGTCATTATTAAATGAATTTTCTCCAGATTCAGATGATTCTGAACCTGGCTCCGCATCCTCAGGACTTTTAACGGGCTGTTGGAGGGAGGGGTCAGAATAAAAGGATGCCGTGTCGGCAAAGCCTTGAACAGGGATAGAATAAAAGCAAAGAAGTCCGCTGAGTATCCCGCAGACTGTTTTTCTCAGCATTTGATAAGTCGAAGTCATGGGTAGATTCATTTTCTTTTCCTTTTAGCAGTAAAGAACACTATTTAATCAAAGGGTACACTGGGGTATTGTTTTTTCAAGTCTTATTAAGTCATTTTAAAAAGATTTTATATCTAGGATAGTAATGATTGCTCTTGATTTAACTTGCCATAAATAGGTGATGGTTTATATGGTTTCTGCTGAGTTTAGAGGGGGGGGCAGAGGGGGTAGCGGTTGTTTCCCGAAGCTAAAATTAAGGTTAGGTATAAAGCCGGACTCGCTGAAGATTTATCCCAGGAAAGCGCGGATTGGTCTACACTGAACCTGTTGCTAACCAAGGAGCTCTTATGGGACAGCAGGATAAAGGAAAAGAAAAAGGATCACAGAAAAAAGCCGCGAAACACACGCTCATGGAAAAGCGGAAGATGAAGCAGGAAAAGCGGGACAAAAAACAGCTGATATAAAAGATAAAGAGAAGTAAAAAATAGCGGCAGACCGCGAAAGAAGCCGGCCCTTTTAAGGGCTTGGTTTTAGCTGGCTGTGTGGCCGGCGCCCATTTTTATGATGCGTTGGGCGCCGCGGGAAGAAGCTTTTTCACAACCGCGATAAAGAATCCTGTCAGAATTAAATTAAGCGCCAGGCTAATAACGGACAACGTTGTAGGAATACCAACCAAACCATAATTCAGCGCTACCAGAAGCACCCCCGCTCCGACTTCTCCTCTCGGGAACATCGCGACGCTGAGCGCGATTCTTTCTTTAAGCGAAGCTTCTTTTTTGTAACAAAAGGAGGGGAAGCATTTTCCTAGATTTGACAGCAGGGTAAGAGCCAAAACGTGTACGATAATTTCGGCGGCGTTAATATCCGCGAATGAAATTTTGGGAAGGGAGCTTCCCACAAGAAACATGAAAGTTCCTTTGATTGTCCGGTCGAGAATTTTGAGTTTTTTCCCTTCCGGCTCCAGATGGGTATGCTCGTGGGCGTGTTCAGCGTGATACCCTTCATGCTCAGGGTTGCGCAAAATACATCCCAGCACAAACGCAGGCAGTAAAACTTCCAGGTGAATGTGCGTTGAGTGTTCAAGCCAACTGGTTAAAGCGACTAAAACCGCTCCGTAGATAAGCAGCCAACCCTGGCTTGAAGGCCAATTCAAGCGGTGAAGCCAGCGGTAAGCCGCCCAAAGTAACGCGCAGATGATGATCAGCACGAAAAAAAGCTGCGGCTGCAGACCGACGAATAAAATTTGAAGAGGAATCATCAATAGAACCGTATCAAGGTCATCAAAAATAGCCAGCACCTGCGCTTTTTTGAAGAGCCATGTGGAAGCCAGGCCGGCGGCGGCAAGCATCGCGAAAAGTACGCCCGCGGAGGTGGGTGCCGCGAATCGGCCGATGAGCAGCGCTTCTTTCCAGGGAGTGTGGAAGAACACGATAAAATAAATAGCGCAAAAAACCCAAGGGAAAGCCGCCGCTGTGGCCGCTACGACATAATCCCAGCCGTAACTTTTCAGCCGTTTTTTATCGATCGTAAATTCAAGCCCGACTTCAATCATGATATAGGCGAGACAGCTCATTGTAATGCTGGAGAGAACCGGTTTTAGGCCTTCAAGGTTCCAGATTTGAGAGACGGCCATTCCTAATACGAGAAGAATGCTGTAGAAAATTATTTGAATCATATATCTCCAGGGTAATGTGCAAAAAAAACGCCATCCGATCATGAGATTGTTCTCAGATCAGATGGCGGCCCGACCATCAAGACGACTCCTCCGGGAAATTCCCGGACCCGTTTAAATTGTCTTTACAGTGTAAGAGTTCTTTTTGGGTGTGTCAATCAAAGTATGAGGGAGGCGGAGCCCATTATACGGTTTTCAAACTGCGGGTAATATCAGGTAGAATAAGGTCCCATGGAGTTTTCTCGATGAAAAATCTAATCGCAGAATTTTGGAAAAAGAAAAATAGCGTTATAGCAGTTTCAGCCATTGTCCTGATCTTTATACATCTTATCCTTCGATTCCTCATCAAGGCTGAAGACGGAATTCACCATTTACCGCTTCAAGTCATCCTTTTTGGAGGAGGTTTACCGCTTCTTTGCGAATTAATTCTCAAAATGTTTAAACGGGAATTCAGCGCCGATTTTCTCGCGGGGCTTTCTATTGTTGCCGCGGTTTTCCTTAAAGAATACCTGGCGGGTTCAATCGTGGTCTTTATGCTTTCCGGCGGAAAAGCGCTGGAAGATTTCGCTTTGCGTAACGCTTCATCGGTTCTGCGGGCTTTAGCCAAACGCATGCCGTCCATCGCTCATCGCCGTACCGGCCGGGATGTTATGGAGATCGCTATCAAGGATATTAAAATCGGCGATATCCTCGTGATTTTTCCGCATGAAATTTGCCCTGTTGACGGAATCGTAACCGTAGGCCGCGGAATGATGGATGAAGCCTATTTAACCGGAGAGCCCTTTAAAATCAGTAAGGCACCCGGTTCAGAAGTTATTTCAGGATCCATTAACGGCGACAGCGCGCTTACAATCGAGGCGAAAAAAATTCCCGCTGATTCGCGTTACGCGAAAATCGTTGAGGTTCTGCGGAAGTCAGAAAAAAACAAACCCAACATCAGGCGTTTGGCCGACCGTCTCGGTGCCTGGTACGGGCCGTTGGCATTAACTGCGGCTTTTGGGGCTTGGGCTTTCAGCAGTGATCCTGTCCGTTTTCTCTCGGTTCTTATGGTTGCCACCCCCTGTCCGCTTCTCATCGGAATTCCAGTCGCGGTTATTGGTTCTATCGCGTTATCCGCCAAACGAGGAATTATCATTAAAAATCCGGTTATCCTCGAACAAATTGAAGAATGCGGCACAGCTATTTTCGACAAAACGGGTACTTTGACTTACGGCCAGCCTGAACTTTCTGAAATCATTTGTGCGCCTGGTTTCACGGAAAAAGAACTATTGAGTCTAACTGCGACGCTTGAGCGTTATTCGAAGCATCCGCTTGCGCTTGCGGTTTTTGAGTCGGCGGCAAAACAAGGCGTACCGCTTCATGACGCGGTTGAAATGCATGAATTGCCCGGCCAGGGATTGCGAGGGAAGGTTCTGGGCCGGAATATTCAGGTGACAGGGCGTAAAGCATTATTAAAATCAGCCGTTCCCGGTTCGGAAAATTTGCCGGCTACAGCGGAAGGTCTTGAATGCGTCATTGTTATTGACGGGAGATACGCGGCGCTGTTCCGTTTTCGTGACACGCCCCGCCCTGAAGGCCTGGCTTTTATCAGGCACCTCAGCCCAAAACATCATTTGACCCGGGCTTTGATTGTTTCAGGAGACCGCGAATCAGAAGTAAAATACTTGGCTGAAAAAGTCGGAATCACTGAAATTTACGCGGGGAAAAGTCCGGAAGAAAAACTGGTTATTGTGAAAGCTGAAACTTTGAAGGCAAAAACACTCTATGTCGGAGACGGCATTAATGATGCTCCGGCGCTGATGGCCGCGACCGTCGGGGTCGCGATTGGAAGAAATAGCGACATTACAAGCGAATCCGCGGGAGCTGTCATTATGGACAGTTCGCTTGCGAAAATAGATGAGCTGATGCACATCAGCCGGCGCATGAGGAGGATTGCCCTGCAAAGCGCTATTGGGGGGATCCTGCTGAGTTTCGCGGGCATTCTTCTGGCTTTTTTCGGATATTTGACGCCTGTTCTTGGAGCGGTGATTCAGGAGGGGATTGACCTCGTTTCGATTTTAAACGCGCTGCGGACCACCTTACCGCCGAAATCGCTTACGGATTATTAAGGAAGCGCCATAAATCGAAAAAAGAAGGGCAGCGGCCTTATTTTATGAAGGGCAGCCCGAAGGCAATTGTAATATAAACGAGAATTAGAAACGTAATCGCCCGTCTCCAGAGCGGTTGAGGATTTATTTTGCTTCCCCAGGCTGTGGAATAAAGCCAGTTCCAGTGAATAGCCAGATGGATAACAAGCAGACCCAGAAATACGAGCGCAATCAAAAAATGAAGATTGCCCCACTCATGTCTCGTCATCCCCAAGAATTTATGAATCTGGGCGCCCGCCCCGTGACGCCCGCCGGATATTTGGTGTCCACTGCCTGGGGGAAGCGTGTAATGCAGAATTGTCCCCGTGGAAATCAGAGACAGAAAAGCGATGAATGACAAAGCATTCACCGTCATGTTTAGCCGCACTTTTATTTTTGCCATGTCCTATTATGCTTTTAAAATCTCTGACAGGGAGTGACGAAGGTCACTTAAGCCTATTTTGAGAAGGATTATATTATAGGAGTAGAAAGGAGATTGGGTATGATAAAGAAAATCACAGCATCTGAACTCAAGAACCTTCTATCCGGCGGGGCGGCGGTGGAGGTTGTGGATGTGCGGGAGCCTGTCGAATTTCAGTCTGAAAAATTGAAGGGCTCTAAAAACACGCCTCTTTCCGCGCTGGGTAAAAAGGCAATCGATGTTTCCAAACATCAAATCATTTACCTGATGTGCCGTAGCGGAAACAGGGCTTCACAGGCCGCTGAAAAACTTGAAAGCCTTGGTTATGAAAATGTTCTGGTGATTGACGGCGGACTTGAAGAATGCAAGCGCCAGGGGATTGCGGTGGAAATAGGGAGTGTGAAAGTGTGGGCACTAGACCGGCAGGTACGGTTCGCGGCCGGGGCTCTTGTGCTCGCTGGAATTTTTCTTTCCTGGGTTCTACACCCGGCTTTTATCGGTTTGTCGGTATTTGTGGGCGCAGGGCTTGTGTTTTCTGGCGTCACTAATACATGCGGTATGGGCATGTTGCTCGCGAAAATGCCATGGAACCAGGCGAGCCCTGCAAGCTGTTCACTCAAAAAAAACTAAAGGGGTTTTTATGGCCCTGACTTTGGCGCTTTGTCTTGTCGTTGGACTTTCACTCGGGCTTTTGGGCGCGGGCGGGTCCATTCTGATTGTGCCCATTTTTGTTTACGCGGCGGGGATGAGCGCTAAAGAAGCAATTTCACTTTCGCTGGGCGTGGTTTCTTTGACCAGTTTTGTGGGTTCAATCTGGTATTTTACGCGCGGATTTATCAATGCCCGGCTTGTTTTGATTTTTGCCGGTTTTGGGTCTTTGGGGGCCTTTCTGGGGGCTCGTTTGACATATTTTCTTTCTCACCAGGCCTTGCTTTTTATTTTCGGGATCATCATGATTGGAACCGGCCTGCTCATGATGTTTAAAAAAGAGGGAGTGCTTGATGAAAGCGCCATGAAATGCCGGCCGGAATTCCTTCCCGCCATGCTGACAAGCGGCGCTATCGGCATTTTAACCGGTTTTCTGGGTGTGGGCGGCGGTTTTCTTCTTGTGCCGGCCCTTTCATTGATGATGAAATGCAATATGAAATCCGCGATCGGGACTTCATTGCTTATTATTTCCGTAAATGCCATGGCGGGTTTTGCGGGGCATTTTTTCACAGAAGCCATTGATTGGCAGAAGGCGGGCGTTTTTTCAGGGGCCGCCGCGCTTGGGGCCGTTTTGGGCGGGTTTTGGGGTGAAAAGGCTTCAGTGAATTTCTTGAAAAAATCTTTCGCTCTTTTAATTATAGGTACAGGCGTTTTTGTGACCTCGCAGAATTTTCACTTTTAAGGAGACCTTTATGGACTTTTTATTCCGCCAGTTAAATCCGCATTCCTGCCTGACCTATTTGATCACAAATCCGCAGACCCAAGAAGCTGTGCTTGTGGATCCTGTGCTTGACCACGCTGCCGATTATTTGAAACTTTTGAAAACTGAAAAACTCAGGCTTGTAGCTGTGATCGATACGCACACTCACGCGGACCATATTTCCGGCGCACCGGCCCTGCTGGACCGTGTCCGCGCGGAATATATCATGCACAAAAACGCCGCGGCCTCATGCCCTACAAAACGCGTTTCCGACGGTGAGAAACTCACATTAGCCGGGGTGCCTTTTACTTTTATTGAAACGCCCGGACATACCCGGGACTCAATCTGCATTCTTTTGCCCGGAAAGATTTTGACTGGCGACGCTCTTTTCTTGGATGACGGCGGCGCGGGACGGGATGATCTGCCGGGAGGGGATGCTGGGGCTCACTGGGACAGCTTCCAGAAGCTCCTGGCCCTGCCTGAAGGCTTGATGGTTTATCCCGCCCATGAGTACCGGCACCGCCAGCCTTCCACGTTGGGCCAGCAGAAAAAAAACAATCCGCATCTTCAGCATAAAACCCGGGATGAATACATCCGGTATTTTCAGGAATTAAAATTAGGACCCGCGGACTGGATGAAGGATGTCCTGAAGGCCAATTATGCGTGTGCGCGGGACCCGAAGGCGGCTTGGATTCCTGTGGATGTTCCGGCTTGCGAGGTGAAAGGAACGATGGCCCACGGCGCCAATGACATCAAGGTTGAGGAGATCGCTCCTGAAGAACTTTCTCGGAAAATGAATTCCGGAGAAAATATTTTACTGCTTGATGTGCGTGACCCTGAGGAACTCAAAGGAGAATTCGGAAGCCTTCCCAGCGCCGTTAATATTCCCGTGGCCGCGCTCAGTCATCATTTGAAAGATATTGAGGCCCGGAAAAGCGGGCCCGTGGTCACCATATGTAAAGGGGGCGGAAGGGCGCACACGGCTGCGCAAATTCTCATTCAGGCAGGATTTCAAAATGTCAAAAAACTTTCAGGAGGAATGACAGCGTTTAGAAGGGCTGTACCTCTACAGCTTTGAGTGTTATTTTCTACGGCCTCTAGTTACCGTTTTAGAACACTCCAGCCTGTGCCCAGCATCCATCCAATCACATAACCCGATACGAATGCGACAAGAATCAGCATCGCCGCGTAGCCCGCGTTGAACGGATGAACCGCATATTCGATTGAGAGAAAGTGAAGCTGAAGTATCCAATCCAGCAGCGGCTTGGCCATTCCAGTGGCCACTAAAACTAACCATCCAGCATGCCAAATAGCATAAAACGAGCCAATCAATAGCCCGAGCTTGTTTGCATTCATTACGGCACCCTCCGTTTTTATCTGCAGTTTACCAAATGTGCGGATTCAATAAAAAGGCGTTGGAAGATTTTACTCCTCCAACGCCTTGGCTGTAAATGGCTCTCCGTATTGAGCGAGTTTCACACTGGCTATTTTCTCCCACAGAGAGCGGAATTTTCAAAGTCCAATTAGAGTATGCCGTTAATTGCCGGGCCGGGTAGGACCGCTTTGAGGCGCCGAATTTTAACATTTTTTTAATGTTTTAAGCCCGCCTTTTAATTAGCCGCCAGCCTTAGCCGCTGTTACGATTTTTGGCAGGAGAGGTGGCTATGAATACTCACGATTGGATTCAGATTGTTTTGTACGCGGGTTGTTTAATTACGGCTGCGCCGTTGCTGGGAAGTTTTATGGCGCGGGTTTTTGAAGGAGAAAGGAATTTTCTGTCTCCAGTTCTTGTGCCGGTAGAAAATACCATTTACCGGCTTTCAGGGATTGATTCAAAAGAAGAAATGAAATGGGGCCGTTACACCATAGCTCTTCTAATTTTCAATGCCCTGGGATTTTTCGCTGTGTTTTCCCTTCAGCTTTTCCAAAAAGGCCTGCCTCTGAACCCTCAAGGTTTGGCCAATATCAATCCTGATCTGGCTTTCAATACAGCGGTTAGTTTTATGAGCAATACAAATTGGCAGGCATATTCAGGGGAATCGACACTTGGATATTTGGTCCAAATGACCGGCCTGACGGTTCAGAATTTTCTTAGTGCGGCAACCGGTATGGCTGTAGCGCTTGTTTTGATTCGCGGGTTTATCCGCAAGACCACTGATCAGCTTGGAAATTTTTGGGTGGATTTGACCCGTGCGACTCTTTATGTGCTTTTGCCGTTGTCGATTTTGCTCTCTATTGCGCTTGTAAGCCAGGGCGTAGTTCAAAACTTAGCGCCTTATGTGAAAGCTGCAACTCTTGAAGGCGCGGAACAGATTATCCCAATGGGGCCTGCCGCATCTCAAATTGCAATCAAACAGCTTGGAACCAACGGCGGTGGATTCTTTGGAGTGAACAGCGCTCATCCTTTTGAAAACCCGACGCCATTTTCCAATTTTCTTCAGATGCTTTCGATTCTTCTTATTCCAGCAGCTCAGGTCTGTATGTTCGGGTTTTTGGTCAAACGGAAGCGTCAGGGAGGGGCTTTACTTGTAGTCATGTCGCTAATTCTTATCTGTGCGTTTGGTATCGCGCTGAAATCCGAACTGACTCCAAATCCAGCTTTAGGCGGAATGATCAGTATGGAAGGCAAAGAAACCCGGTTTGGAATCGTGAATAGTGCCTTGTGGGCAACAGCTACTACCGCTGCTTCAAATGGCTCGGTCAATGCTATGCATGACAGTCTTTCTCCGCTTGCCGGACTTATCGCCATGCTAAACATCATGCTTGGTGAAATTGTTTTTGGCGGTGTTGGCGCTGGGCTATATGGGATCTTGATGTTTGTCATTCTCACGGTGTTCATTGCGGGCCTCATGGTGGGCCGGACTCCCGAATATCTCGGAAAGAAGATCGAAGGCGGCGAGATTAGCCTGGCTGTCATTACGGTGCTCGCGCCAAGCGTGGTCATTCTTGTGGGCGGGGCCCTGGCTTGTCTTTCTCCACAAGCTCTCGCCAGCGTCAGCAATAAAGGGCCGCATGGTTTGAGCCAAATTATATATGCGTTTTCTTCCGCGGCAGGAAACAACGGCAGCGCTTTCGCAGGGCTTAATGCCAACACTGTTTTCTATAACATTTCGCTTGGAATTGCAATGCTGCTTGGGCGTTTTGCGGTCATTATCCCTTGCCTTGCGATAGCCGGAAGTCTTGCGAAAAAGAAAGTAACCCCAGTTTCTTCCGGTACTTTTCCAACAGACAGCGGCTTGTTTGTTGTCCTGCTCGTTTCAGTCATTTTAATCGTAGGGGCTTTAACGTTTTTCCCCGCACTTTGTTTAGGGCCGATAAGCGAGCATTTCCTGATGAGACAAGGGAGGGTTTTCTAATGAAGAAGGAACTCATTTTACCCGCGATTGGCGAGAGTTTTAAAAAACTCAACCCGTTAATTCAGATCAAAAATCTTGTCATGTTTGTGGTCTATGTTGGGGCGATTATGACGAGCGTGCTGCTCTTCCGTAATTTCTCAACATTCAATCTTCAGATCACGATTTGGCTTTGGTTTACGGTGCTGTTTGCTAATTTCGCGGAAGCTATTGCGGAAGGACGCGGTAAAGCTCAGGCGGATGCTTTACGTAAAATGCGCACAGAGGTTTTCGCTATGAAGCGCAAAGCCGATGGAGAACTTGAACGTGTGAATGCCGCCGATTTAAGGCTTGGCGATATTGTGGTTTGTGTTGCGCGCGACATCATCCCGGCTGATGGAGAAGTGATCGAAGGCATTGCCAGCGTGGATGAATCCGCTATTACGGGAGAATCCGCGCCGGTCATCCGTGAAAGCGGAGGAGATAGAAGCGCGGTTACGGGAGGAACGAGGATTTTGAGCGATGAAATTACTATTAGAGTTACTTCGGAGCCGGGAAAAGCGTTTCTGGATAAAATGATTGCGATGGTTGAAGGGGCGCATCGCAAAAAGACTCCCAATGAGATTGCGCTTGAAATTCTTTTAGTCAGTCTCACTGTGATTTTCTTTCTCGCGGTTTTTACGCTCCTGCCGTTTGCGAAATACAGTGAAATAGCTTCTGGGCAGACAGACAGCATTATTCTTTCCATCCCCGTTTTAGTTTCATTGTTGGTTTGCCTAATTCCGACAACGATTGGCGCTCTGCTGAGCGCTATTGGTATCAGCGGTATTGATAGGCTGGTCCGGCGGAATGTCATGGCCATGAGTGGGCACGCCATTGAAGCGGCCGGAGACATTGATGTGCTTCTATTAGATAAGACCGGCACGATCACTTTTGGAAATAGAATGGCTACGCGGTTTCTCCCAGCTCCGGGAGTTAAACCTGAAGAACTGGCGGATGCCGCGCAACTTTCATCTCTCGCGGATGAAACGCCGGAAGGCCGTTCTATTGTTGTGCTGGCCAAAAATCTGTATGGGTTTCGCGGGCGCGAAGTGGCCGCGCCTGAAGCGCAGTTTATTCGTTTTTCCGCGCATACACGCATGAGTGGAGTGGATCTTCATGCTTATGAGGGACAGCCTGCGCGAAGCATCCGTAAAGGTTCTTCAGATGCGGTGCGAAATTTCATCGAATCTGCCGGAGGTGTTTTCCCTCTAGCCGCTCAGACTGAAGTTGAAAACATTGCCAAGAAAGGCGCTACGCCGCTTGTTGTAGCTGAAAATGAAAAGATTTTGGGAGTGATTGAATTAAAAGATGTGGTGAAAGGGGGTATCGAGGAGCGTTTTGCTCAGCTCAGAAAAATGGGTATCAAAACCGTCATGATTACAGGAGACAATCCGCTAACAGCGGCTTCAATCGCAGCGGAAGCGGGAGTGGATGATTTTATGGCAGAAGCTACTCCGGAAGATAAATTAAAAAGAATCCGCAAAGAGCAGGCTGAGGGCAGGCTTGTCGCGATGACTGGAGATGGGACGAATGATGCGCCCGCACTTGCTCAGGCGGATGTAGGCGTAGCCATGAATTCCGGCACTCAGGCGGCGCGTGAAGCTGGAAACATGGTGGATTTAGACAGCAATCCAACTAAATTGATTGAGATCGTGGAAATTGGCAAACAGCTTCTGATGACTCGCGGCGCTTTGACCACTTTCAGTATCGCCAATGACGTGGCCAAATACTTCGCGATTTTGCCGGCGATGTTTGGAACTCTTTACGCCGTTTCCGGGACGCCGGGCCCATTGTCGGCTTTGAATATCATGAGACTTCATTCGGCGGAGAGCGCCATTTTAAGCGCGGTTATTTTCAATGCGATCATCATCATTGCGCTTATTCCTCTTGCCCTGCGCGGTGTAACTTACAGGGCTGAAGGAGCTTCAAAGGTTTTACAGCGTAACTTTCTCGTTTATGGATTCGGCGGGCTTGTTGCGCCATTTGCGGGAATCAAGCTGATTGATTTATTGCTGATCGCATTTCACTTAGTCTAAACCTGAAACCAATGTTTCAGGGCGATAAACGAATTGAAACTTGAAGTTTCAATTCATCGGGGGGATTTATGAAAACATTTTTTCAGGCGGTTAGGCTTTTTGTTTTGATGACGGTGCTGACAGGTGTTGTTTATCCTGTAGTAATAACTTTTGCGGCAAAGTTGTTTCCTTCTCAAGCTAACGGAAGTTTGATTTATAAAGAAGGAAAAATAATCGGCTCTCAACTCCTGGCTCAAAAATTTCAAAGTGAGAGTTATTTTTGGCCAAGACCTTCGGCGGCGGATTTTGGAACCATTCCTTCCGGCGCAAGCAATCAAGGCCCGACTAATGCCGGATTAAAAGAACAAATCTCTGCAAGGCGGGGAGTCAGGGACATGAAATTTGCTTCAGCCAGCGGTCTTGATCCGCATATCAGTCCAGAAGCGGCTAAGAATCAAGTTGAACGGATTGCCAAAGCGAGAAATCTGGATCAAAAGGCTCTATATAAGCTGCTTGACCGATATATAGAAGGCCCTCAATTTGGTCTTTTTGGAGAACCAAGGGTAAATGTTTTACGCCTTAATATAGCCTTAGATTCGCTATAATTTGAATATGAGTGATCGCCCAGACCCTGACCGCCTGCTCGCCTCGCTTCAGAAAGATGAGTCCCGAAAGACCCGGGGAAAACTTCGCATTTTTCTCGGTATGTCTCCGGGTGTGGGCAAAACCTTTGCCATGCTTCAGGCCGCCCGCCAAAAACAGGCTGAAGGAATGGACGTGCTGGCTGCGGTTGTAGAAACCCATAGCCGCAAAGAAACTGAAGCTCTCCTTGACGGGCTCGCCGTCGCTTCCAAAATTTCGAAGGAATATCGTGGAACCAAAGTTGAAGAGATGGATTTAGACGCGGTGCTGGCTATCCGTCCTCAACTTGCGCTTGTCGATGAACTTGCTCATACCAATGCGCCGGGCAGCCGGCATCCCAAACGCTATCAGGATGTTCTTGAGCTTCTTGCCGCTGGGATCGATGTTTTTACAACGCTGAATGTTCAGCATGTCGAAAGCCGGGCGGAAGCGGTGCATCAAATCACCGGAATTCAGATCAGAGAAACCGTCCCCGATTCGATAGTCGATCAAGCCGATGAAATCAGCCTCATTGATTTATCTCCCGAACAGCTCCGGCAAAGGCTTTCTGAAGGAAAAGTTTATTTAGGAGAAAGAGCCGCAACTGCCGCCGATAATTTTTTTCGTGAAGAGAATTTAACAGCGCTCCGGGAAATGGCGCTTCGGCTTACCGCTGAACGAGTGAACCTCGATTTGCGCGAAATCATGACGGAACAAAGCATTCCTGGCCCCTGGAAATCAGGAGAAAGGCTGATGGTTGCCATTGGACCTACGCCGTATTCCGAAAGTCTCATCCGCTGGACTCGCCGGGCGGCGGCTTCGCTTAATGCGCCCTGGATTGCTGTGTATGTGGAATCCTCCCGGCCTTTGGATGAAGAAGAAAATAAAAAATTGCAGCGCAATTTTGCTTTGGCAAGACAATTAGGCGCGGAAGTCATTGTCAGTTCCGGTTCTGATGTTGCAGAGGCGCTTATTCGGATTGCGCGCCAAAATAACGTAAGCCAAATTTGCATTGGCAAGCCCGTTGGTAATTCAGTTTTGCAATGGTTTCGCGGAGATTCTTTGGTTCGGCGGCTCATTGATTTAAGCGGAGATATTGACGTCCACATGGTGAGAGTCAAGGGACTGGGCGCTTCTCCCCGTAAAGTCAGAAGTATTGGTCAAAAAATAAATTTAAAAGAAGTGGTGTTGGCTTTTGCCATCGTTGGCGCAGTTACACTTCTATCCATACCGATAAGTAAGATGGCTGGCTATACTTCCGTTTCTTTGGTTTATCTTTTAGCTGTTGTTTTGTCAGGAATGATTCTAAGCCGCTGGGCCGTTTTTTTGCTTGGGGCTTTGAGCGCCATCCTGTGGAACTTTCTCTTCATTCCGCCGAGATTTACTTTCTATATTCGTGAAACTCAGGATTTTCTAATGTTTGCCATGTATTTCGTGGTTGCGCTTGTGATGGGACAGATTACATCGCGCTTGAAAGAGCAGGAACTTGCGGAAAGAAAACAGGAAGAAAGAATCAATGTGCTTTACCGGATGACCCGGGCCATAGCAGTAAGCCATGACTCACGTGAAGCAGTTGGCAACGCTTTGAAAAAATTAGAAGAAATTTTGAAAGTGCGTGCAGGTCTCTATTTGTCCGATTCCAAGGGGAAGCCTGCTTTTGAGAGACCGTGGAGTGGGGGCTTGGGTTTGTCTGGAAAAGAAAGGAGCGTTGCAAATTGGGCTTTTGTGAAGCAGCAACCCGCGGGACGTTTTACGGAAACCCTGCCCGATGCTCAGAACTTTTATCTACCGCTTGTTTCTATGAATCAAACTTTGGCTGTCTTCGCTGTCCATCCATCCCAAAATCAACATTGGTCCATGGATCAACGAAGTCTAATCGAATCATTTTCGTCTCTTATCACCGTATTTCTTGAAAAGGATTTGGCTCTGAAGATGGCGCAGGAAGCTCAGATCAAAGCGGAATCGCAGAAATTGCAGGAAGCGCTTTTCGACAGCGTTTCCCATGAGCTTAAAACTCCTCTGACAGTCATTGCCGGTTCAGCGGAGCATTTGGAAAAAGACATTGATCGGGAAACTTTTAAAAAACTTGTTTCTGAAATCCGCATAGCAAGCAAGCGGCTTCTTCAGACTGTAAATAGTTTGCTGGATATGACGCGCCTTGACGCGGAGGCGACGAAGCTCAATTTGGAGTGGCATGATGTTCGTGATGTATTGAGGAGTGTCCTCGAAGAACTTAAAGAGCAATTAGTCCATCATCCGGTTAATGTGAAATATGCGCCTGAACTTCCGCCGGTTAAGATTGATGCCGGAATCATAAAGCATGTTCTCATGATTCTTTTATCCAATGCCGCTGCGTATACACCGCAAGGAACAACCATTTCCGTATCGATTCAAAAGGACCAGGAAAAACTCGTTATAAGTGTACTGGACCAGGGGCCGGGTATTCCTGAAGAGGATTTAAACAAAATCTTCGAAAAGTTTTATCGCGGCAAAACAGCAAAAACCGGGGGGCTGGGTCTCGGGCTCTCCATTGCCAAAAGGTTTGTTCAGGCTCACGGCGGAAGCATTGGCGTAAAGAATCAAGAAAAAGGAGGGGCGAATTTCACGGTTGAACTCCCGGTTGATTTCTTCCATGAGCATGATAAAGTTCTGAACTCATGAACTCTAACCCGCTTATTCTTGTCATTGATGATGAGCTTCAAATGCGCAGGCTTCTCAAGCTTACTCTTGAAACGGGCGGTTTCCGATATGCCGAAGCTGAAAACGGGGTGCTTGGACTTCAAGAAGCTGTGCAGAAAAAGCCTGATGCCATCGTTCTCGATTTAGGCTTACCTGATTTAGACGGTCTCGAAGTCCTCAAAAAATTACGGGAATGGAGCCAAGTTCCAGTTTTGGTGTTGTCTGTCAGGGATGCAGAAAAACAAAAGGTAGATGCTCTTGACGGCGGAGCGGATGATTATGTAACCAAACCTTTTGGTCAGGAAGAATTGTTGGCGCGGCTGCGCGTTGTTTTAAAACATGCGCCTGAGCAGCAAGGTCTCCCTGTTTTTGAAAACGGAGGGTTGAAAGTTGATTTCTCTGAGCGGCGTGTGCTTGTGAAAGGAAAAGAAGTTAAGTTGACCGGAACCGAATACGCTCTTTTGAAACTTTTGATCCATCATGCGGGTAAAGTCCTGACTCATGGACAAATTTTAAGAGAAGTGTGGGGACCTCATTCAGAAGAGAGAACGCAATACCTTCGAGTTTATATGACCCATCTTCGCCAGAAAATCGAATCTAATCCCGACAATCCCCAGCGCATCAAAACTGAATCTGGCATCGGCTACAGGTTTTGTCTTTTATAAAATCTTCTGTTTCGTTCTAAATGTTTCTCTGCGCGCCCTGATTTTGATTAGAAAGCGGGAAATCAGGACTGCGGGAGAAAAGCATAAATAAATATGGCCGCAACCTTAAAAGGTCACGGCCATTTTTATGAATGGCTCCCCGTAGTGGACGACTTTCGCAACTGGTTGCATTTGGAGAGTATCGTTTTATTGGAAGGTGCCTTTGCGCTGTCCCTCTAATCTTGTTTCTTGGATTAAAGCCAAAACTAGAATAACGGTAAAGACGAGCGAGGACCCGATGGTCCCAAAATCGATACCGCCTTTTTCGGAGGATTTGGTCAAAAAATCCCCAAAAGTGGCTCCGAAAGGCCGGGTCATGACGAAAGCAATCCAGAACAGCAGGATTTTCGAGATTTTCGTGAAATAGTGCAGAAGGGCAGTCAAGATCAAGAGGAGCGATAAAATAATGGCGCTGGCCATAAATCCAAGCCCCAGATTGTCAGCAAGAAAATCGCCGGCCGCCGTACCGAGCGTGTTCGCGATCAAAAAAGCAATCCAATAATAAATTTCCGAAGAGGATGACGTAATATATTCAACGTCAATCGACTTATCCTTTTTGTACCACAGACCTAGCACAGCCAGTAGGGACAGAATTAAAACAAGAGACCCCCACATGTAACCCAGCCCCAAAGTGCGGTCGATAAAATCAGATATAGCTGTGCCTGCAATGGCGCTCGCCGTAAAAGTCATCCAATAAACAACCGGATGGTAGCTTTTTAAAAAAAGTTTGATAGTTAGAAAGACGAGAAAAAAGCCCATGAAAATTAAGATGGTTGACGCATAACCTAAATTAAAAGTCATTGAAAACATGTCCGCGCCTGTTTCACCCAAAGTCGTGGAAGCAATTTTGATAACCCAATAAATAAAAATAATATGGGGGACTCTATTGACGGCGGATTGATTCATTTTCATCCTTCCCATGGTATAAAAAATAAAAAAGGCGCTGCGAGATTATACACCCGCAGCGCCTTTTGGTAAAAACTCCCCCGCGTGGGCTCGAACCACGGACAAGCGCGTTAACAGCGCGCTGCTCTACCAACTGAGCTACAGGGGAATGAATCGATTAAAACAGGGAGGTATTATATGAGAGACTCCCTATACGGTCAAAGCAAAACTCTGTGCTATAATTGGCGCCTCAGCCCATGAAAAAACCTTCGAAATTCAATGATTTGCTGGAAGTGCCCGGTATCGGTAAAAGTCTGGCTGAAGATTTGATGAATATTGGTGTCCGCCGTGTCGCGGATCTGAAAGGCCGTGACCCGGAGAAACTTTACCGCAGGCTCTGTGAGTATGAAGGGGTCCGGCTCGACCCTTGTGTGCTTTACACGTTTCGGTGCGCGGTTTATTACGCTTCAAATGCGCGTCATAAACCGGAACTCCTGAAATGGTGGAATTGGAAAGACCGTAAACTTTAACCGGAGGTTCCATGACCAGCGCGCATTCTGAACATTTACACAAAAAACATTATCATTCATTTATTCACCGCGGGCTTTATTCCCTCGGCTTGATCAGCGCCGTCCTTTTGGCGGGCACGGCCGGTATGCACCTGTTGGAGCGTTTCTCCTGGCTGGACGCTTTTTATTTTACCAGCATGATCGCGACCGGCCAGGGCCCCGCGCCCAATGTGGTTCCGGTGACGGCCGGAGGAAAAATTTTCACCTGCTTCCTCTCGTTCATCTCAGTGGGTTCCATGATCGCTTCACTCGGATTTTTGTTCGGCCCGTTTTTCGGTCAGCTGTGGCGGGTGGGAGTTGTGAAGCTGGAAGACGAAATCGAGCACCTCAAAAAGAAGTCTGAAAAATAAGAGCGTTTAAAACGGCTCAAAATTTTCCGGGCCGGTAAGCGGACAGCGACTCCCGCTTCCGTCCGAATCCCTCGTGAATCTCCAGAGTAAATCCATTTTTTTTCAGGGCTTGCTTCAGCGCGCTGTTGCACGCGTGTGTCGCGACGAAGCAGGGCCGGGCGGAAGCTTTTTCGAAAAAACTTTCCAGGAATTCGGGCTCCCAGAGCTGGGGGCAGGTTTTGGGGCTGAAGGCGTCAAATAGAATGGAATGGGATTCAGGCGGAACGGTTTCTTCAACCGGACCTGAAAATTCGAGCCGTCTTTCGTTCAGCATTTTTAAGAGAAATATTTTCGCTTCCTTCGCGGGGCTGGCGTATTTTTTAGAATAGAGTCCGGCGATTTCTTCATAAACGGGAGACAGTTCAGAAGGGGAATCTTTCAGCCAGTCCGTGAAAAATTCTTTCAGGGAATCGATCGACTCATAGCTGACGATCTTCGCCGGTTTCTGCCCGCGGCGCAGAGCTTCGAAAGCAATGAGGAGTTCGTTGTAGCCCAGGCCTAATCCCAGAGAAAGAAAAACCGGTTCTTGAACCGTGTCGAAAGCGTTTTCAATCACGGGCTGGTAAATAATCTGCCGTTCCGTGAACGCGCCTTCTTCGGCGTGCATTCGCTCCCACGTAGGCCCCACGGACAGCGTCGGGCTTCCGTCCGCGGTTACGAAATGTTTGTATTCAAAAGTCATGGGGGGATTATACACCAATAAAAAAGGCCGGACGGTTTTACCCGCCCGGCCTTTTTAAACCTGCCGATTAAGAAACCGAGTTGCTGTAAGCCGATTTCTCTTTGTTCTTCTTGTCTTTGTCGTCATCCTTTTTGGGCTTGTCCGAAATCGCGCATTCGGTGGTCAAAAACATGCCGGCGATGCTGGCAGCGTTTTCAATCGCGGAGCGCACGACTTTGGCGGGATCAATCACGCCTTCGGCGATTAAATCAGTGTACTCGCCGGTAGCCGCGTTGAAGCCGTTGGAGCCTTTGGATTCGAGGATGGTTTTCACGACGACCGAACCGTCAAAACCCGCGTTCTGCGCGATTTTGCGGGCCGGCTCTTCAAGCGCGCGGCGGATAATATCCACGCCGGTCGCTTCGTCCCCTTCAGCCTTGATGCTGTCGAGCGCGGCAATCGAGCGCAGGAAAGCGACACCGCCGCCGGGCACAATGCCTTCAGCCGCGGCCGCGAGGGTCGCGTGCTTGGCGTCGTCAAGGCGGGCTTTCTTTTCCTTCATCTCAACTTCCGTCGCGGCTCCGACTTTCAGCACGGCCACGCCGCCGGAAAGTTTCGCGAGACGTTCCTGAAGTTTTTCCTTGTCGTACTCCGAGTCCGACTTGGCGATCTGAGCGCGGATCTGTTCACAGCGTTCCTTAATGCTTTTCTGTGAACCGGCACCGCCCACGATCGTGGTGTTATCTTTATCAATCACGACACGCTGAGCGGAACCCAGCACATCGGTATCGAGATTTTCAAGCTTCTGACCCAGGTCTTCAGCGATGAACTGACCCTTGGTCATGATGGCAAGATCTTCCATCATGGATTTCCGGCGGTCGCCGAAACCAGGGGACTTAATCGCGGCAATCTGCAGAACCCCGCGGATTTTGTTCACGACCAAAGTTGCAAGCGCTTCACCTTCGATATCTTCAGCAATCAAAAGAAGCGGACGGCCGAGGCGGGCGACTTTTTCCAGAATCGGAATCAGTTCCTTGATGGCCGTGATCTTCTTTTCATACAGAAGAATGTAAGGGTCCTTCAAAACGACTTCCATGCGTTCAGCGTCGGTCACGAAATAAGGGGAAATGTAACCGCGGTCAAACTGCATACCCTCCACCAGCTGAAGTTCAGTCTTCATGGTGTTGGATTCTTCAACCGTGATCACGCCGTCCTTGGTGACCTTTTCGATAGCTTCCGCCAAAAGCTCGCCAATTTGGGCATCTCCGTTGGCGCTGATCGTGCCGACGGCCTTGATATCCTCTTTGCCCTTTACAGGCTTGGCGAGTTTCTTGATGGATTCCACGACCTTGGCAGTTGCCAGATCGATACCGCGTTTAAGCGACATCGGGTTGGCGCCGGCCGTGACGTTCTTCAGACCTTCGGTGATGATGGCCTGCGCGAGAACGGTCGCGGTGGTGGTGCCGTCTCCGGCCATGTCCGCGGTTTTCTCAGCCACTTCCTTGACCATCTGCGCGCCCATGTTTTCGTAGCTGTCTTTCAGTTCAATTTCTTTGGCTACGGAAACGCCGTCTTTGGTGATGGTTGGCGCGCCGAACTTACGGTCGATCACAACGTTGCGTCCGCGGGGACCCAGCGTAACGCTGACCGCGCGGGCGAGGATATCCACACCGCGTTTAAGTTTGCGGCGTGCTTCCTCTGAATACGACAGTTGTTTTCCTGACATTTAAGACTCCTTAAGTTAAAGGTTCCTCGCACTTGAACTGATGGTCCAAGTGCGAAGGCTGGCCGGTTCGTCGAACCGGTCTAGCCTTCGTATACAGCGACTAAATCGGCTTCTTTGAGAATCTTGTGTTTTTTGCCGTCGATGGTGATGTCATCGCCGCCCCATTTGCCGAAGATCACGCGATCACCCTTCTTGACTTCAATCGCCTGCACTTTTCCGGATTCAAGCACTTTGCCCGAACCGACAGCCACGACTTTACCTTCGCTCTTTTCTTCCTTCGCGGTTTCCGGAAGAAAAATACCGCCGCGGGTTTTTTCTTCGGTTTCAAGAATTTCAACCAGTACTCTGTCGCCTAACGGTTTAATTTTTCCCATTTTTAATTCTCCTTATATTGAGATTTGTTTTAAAAGTTCAATTCTTGGTTACCTTCACGGACGGGGCTTTCAAAGCCCCGCCGTGAGGTAATTGCGCATTGGCGCAATTAATACATTCCTCCGCCCATGCCGCCCATACCGCCGCCCATTCCTCCGGGAGGCATACCACCGGCTTTTTCTTCTTCCGGGATATCGGTAATCAGCGCTTCGGTGGTCAGAAGCAGGCCGGAAACACTGGCAGCGTTCTGCAGAGCGTTGCGGGTCACTTTTTTGGGATCAATGACGCCCGCGGAAACCAGGTCTTCAAATTCATTGGTCGCGGCGTTGTAGCCCATGTTTCCTTTTTCGGAAGCCACGCGCTGAACGATGACGGAACCTTCGACGCCGGCGTTGGCCGAAATCTGGCGGATCGGTTCTTCGAGGGAACGCTTTACGATCTGAGCGCCTACTTTTTCATCGCCCGAGAGTTTCAGGCTTTCGATGGCCTTGCTGGCGCGAAGCAGCGCGACACCGCCGCCCGGCACAATGCCTTCTTCAAGCGCGGCGCGGGTTGCGTGCTGAGCGTCTTCCACGCGGGCTTTCTTTTCTTTCATTTCGGTTTCGGTCGCGGCGCCGACATGAATCACGGCCACACCGCCCGCGAGCTTGGCAAGGCGTTCCTGGAGTTTTTCCTTGTCATAGTCCGAAGTGGTTTCTTCGATCTGACGCTTGATGGAAGCCACGCGGCCGTTGATATCCGCGGTTTTTCCGGCGCCTTCGATCACGGTCGTATTGTCTTTGTCCACAGTGACGCGCTTGGCACGGCCGAGGTCCTTGATCGTCACGCTTTCAAGCTTGATGCCCAGCTCTTCACTGATCGGCTTCCCGCCGGTCAGGATGGCGATATCTTCAAGCATAGCTTTACGGCGGTCACCGAAGCCCGGCGCTTTCACGGCGCAGACATTCAGAGTTCCGCGGATTTTGTTCACGACCAGAGTCGCGAGCGCTTCGCCTTCAACTTCTTCCGAAATAATCAGAAGCGGTTTGCCGGCTTTCGCGGTGGCTTCGAGAAGGGGAAGCAGGTCCTTCATGGCCGAGATTTTCTTTTCGTAGATCAGGATGTACGGGTCTTCGAGCACAACTTCCATGCGCTCGCTGTCCGTCACGAAATAAGGAGAGAGATAACCCTGATCAAACTGCATGCCTTCGACAACATCCAGAGTGGTCGCGGTGGTTTTGGATTCTTCAACCGTGATCACGCCGTCTTTGCCGACTTTTTCAATGGCTTCGGCCAGGAGTTTGCCGATTTCATTGTCGCCGTTAGCGCTGATTGTGGCGACCTGTTCGATTTCTTTTTTGTCTTTGCCGATCGGCTTGGCAAGTTTGTTGAGTTCTTCAACAACCGCTTCGACGGCTTTATCAATCCCGCGCTTGAGAGCGGTAGGGTTGGCGCCGGCCGTTACGTTTTTCAGGCCTTCACGGTAAATCGCCTGAGCAAGCACGGTGGCGGTGGTGGTGCCGTCGCCGGCAGCGTCAGAAGTTTTGGACGCGACTTCCTTGACCATCTGAGCGCCCATATTTTCGTAGGGTTCTTCGAGTTCGATTTCCTTGGCAACCGTCACGCCGTCTTTGGTGATCAGCGGGGAACCGAATTTCTTTTCAATAACGACGTTACGGCCTTTGGGACCGAGAGTGACCTTCACTGCATCCGCGAGCTGATCCACGCCCTTCTGGATCGCGCGCCGCGCGTCTTCATCAAATAACAATTGTTTCGCCATGTTGTTTCTCCTTGTTGGTTTCGTTTTTAATCTTGGAATAATTGCCGGAAAACCGGGAAGTTACGTCTTGTTTGGCACTTGCTCTAATGCGCAAGTACAGACAGGCACGGCTAAGGAGGCCGTGTCCTGTCTAGCACTCAGGTTATCGGAGTGCTAAACGGCACTATTTTATAAAGATTGAGGGGAATGTCAACCGGTTAGGTACGGCAGAGGCCTGTATAAATGGAATACAGGGAATAAACGGAGTGCTTTGGATCCAGAATTTCGAAAGAACGGGTATAGGACCGAAGGTGAGAAGCGAAACCACCGGTCGCGATGACTTTCATAGGGCCGTATTTGGTTTTAAAACGTTCCACCAGGCCGTCAGCCATGGCTCCGTAACCTTCCAGAATTCCTGACTTCATGCAGTCGTAAGTATTCGTTCCTAAAAAAGATACAGCCTTTTTAGGAAGCCTGGCCTTCTTGGGCAGGCGCGCGGCTTTATGGATTAACGCCTGAAAAGCCAGCTCTGGGCCGGGAATAATCATCCCGCCCTCAAAAACTCCCTTCTTGGAAACATAATCAAAGGTGATGGCAGTGCCAAAATCAATGACCAGAAAGGGGGGCTCAAAACGGCGTAAAGCTCCATAAACATTCACGATACGGTCGGCGCCCAGGCTCCTGAGGGGTTTATAGCGGTGCTTAATCGGGACGGGAAGGTTTCCGCCAATCACCCAGGCTTTGCCCTTGAGGGCTGAAACAGCCTTTTTGATTTTTAGAGTTAATGGTGGGACAACAGATGATATAACGACATTAAAGTCTTTAATCGCCCCACTCTTATAACAATTATTGATCAATTTTGGGATATCGTTATGAATGGCCGATCCGGAACGAATCAGACGGCCACTTTTAAAAAGTCCCCAGGTTGCGGCGGTATTTCCGATATCAAGAACGAGAAGCATAGAGCTCCTGGAGGTCAATTTCGAATTGGGCCAGCAAATCCCGGAGGATTTCTTCCCGGTCGAACTTCTGATGTTTGACTTCTTTCATGGAAACCGCTTCCGGCGGTAATTCCTCGGTATTCGCGTTCACATTGAGCCCGATTCCGATGACCATGCTTTTAACCTGGGAACCTTCCGTGGAAGATTCCACCAGAACCCCGCAGATTTTTTTGCCGTGTACCATAACATCGTTTGGTCTTTTGAAAGTTGAAACGACTCCGTGTTTTCCAAGCACTTGCGCCACGGTACGGCAGGCAATTTGCGTAACAATCGGCGCCTGAGCCGCGGTGACGGGCGGACGGATCAAAAGAGAAAACAAAAGATTTTTTCCGGCCGGGGATTCCCATTTTCTTCCGGGTTTTCCGCGCCCGCCGGTTTGATAATCCGTAACAATGACAAGGCCTTCGTCCGCGCCCGCAACCGCGCGCTGCTGAGCCAGGGTGTTGGTGGATTCCAGCTGATCAAATTTTTCGATTTTAAAATTCAGCGTAGTCATTCTCAGGAACCGCTCGGCTGTGAGAAATAAAATCTCGGCAGGCGGGGAGAAAGACGCGTTACGATTTCGTAGGGAATGGTTCCCGCCCATTTGGCCAATTCTTCGGCTGTGATGGATTTGCCGTTATCTTCGCCCAGCAGAGTGACTTCATCGCCCGCTTTGGCGTTTTCACCCATCAGATCAATCGTGATGTAATCCATGGAAACACGGCCCGCGATCGGGAAACGCTTACCTTTATAGAGAACGAAACTCTTGCCGGACAGGCTCCAGGGATAGCCGTGGCTGTAGCCGATCGGCAGAGTCGCGAGTGTGGTCGCGCGCGAAGCTGTGTAGGTGCGCCCGTAGCCGCAGGTTTGGCCGGCCTCGACTTTTTTAACCAGAATGATGCGTGATTTTAAAGAAAGAACAGGCTTGAAACCGCCGGTTTCGATTTGCGGATCCGGCGAGATTCCGTAGAGGATCAACCCTGGCCTGACCAGGTTGAGGCCTTTGATGGCGGGTTTCTCCAGGCAGATATTGCCCGCGCTGTTGGAAGCGTGGACAAAATGAAAACGGATACCGCCGCTTTCAAATTTATAGAGGATCTCATTCAGAATCTCGAGCTGTTTTTCCGTAAAACCGTCTTCGCGTTCAGCAGTTGGGAAGTGCGTGTAAATGCCTTCGACGGTAATTCCAGGCAGAACCATGATTTTCTTTATTTCACGAAAGGCCTCAGCCGCGGGAATGCCCAGCCGTCCCATGCCGGTATCGACTTTGACATGGACTTTCGCTTTGAGCACGAGAGTTTCGGCGGCTTCGGAAATTTCAGCCGCTTCTTCGAAAGAGGAGACGCTCAAGGTGGCGCCATTTTTAAGGGCGGCCGCGATTTCTGAACCGAACAGCCGGCCAAAAAGAAAAAGGGGACACTTGATGCCGTGTTCCCTGAGCTCAAGGATTTCAGACAGGCTGGAAACTCCCAAATAAGCGACACGGCTTGAGATCGCCCGGGCGGTTTCCACCAATCCGTGACCGTAGGCATTGGCTTTAACAACGGCCATGACCTGCGGGGCGCTTCCCTTGGCTCCCAGAATTTTCTTAAGAAAGGCAAGATTCTCCGACAGCCGGTCGAGACGGATTTCAATCCACGAGCTTCGCGCGCCGCGGTCCGTGAGGGGCAGAGTTTCAGCAAGAGGCATGAGCGTTTTTTCTTTCTTCAGCTTCGGAAAGCCTGAAATAAAAGGGGAGCAGTTTCCGGCGCGGAATTTTCTCGACCTTGGAATCTCCCTTTTCAAAAAGAGAGATCAGCGAAGAAGCATTTGGAAACCAGTTCTTTTCATCCGTGAAGATTATTTTTTTGGCGGAAGATTTTTTGAAAATGGACGCATATTTTGCCAGCGCGTTTCCGGTCACCGTGACTTCGCCCGGCAAAGCCGCTGCGGTTTCTTCCGCGGATAAAACTTTGGGTTCGTTTTCCGGAATCCAGCTCCCATGCCCGCGCCGATAGACACGAAGATAAATTCTCTCGCGGAATGCGTCCAGCGCGACGGCCAGGTGAGAGCCTTCCGGCATTCTGCTGAAATTTTTATTTTCAGCAATCAGGTCCATGCTGAGCGCGCCGTAGCAGGGCACTTCCGCTCCGGCCAGAAAACCTTTGAGTGTGGCAAAGCCGACGCGCAGGCCTGTGAAAGAACCGGGGCCTTTGCCGATCAGGAAAGCGTCAATGTCTTTAAAAGAGGTTTTTGATTTTTTAAGAAGCTCATCCAGCAGGGGAAGGATTCTTTCCGCGTGATTCATCAGTCCTTTGACAGAACGGGCGTGGACTTTCCCCGAAGTGTCTTTCAGGGCAAGACTTAAAACAGGACTGGATGTGTCGAGGGCCAGGAGAGCGTTCATGCGTGTGAGGTATTCTAATCGTTTCGGGCAGGATTTCACCTGTTTTTTGTCCTTGCCCGGCTCATTCGGGCCTCTTATAATACCCGCCTCTATGGAATCTAACCGTTGGCTCGAATTCGTTTCCTCCAAAATCAAGTCGCAGATCTCTTTTGAGAATGCCCGCAAGGCCGAAAACTGGGCCGTGGCGCTTCTGGCCTTTCTGGCTTTGGGCGGGGCTTTCGCGGCGGTTGGAAGCAAGGAAGCCGGCAGCGACGTTCTTTTTGCGTCAAAAGTTCTCTTTCTCGCTTTATCACACCTTATTTTCGCTTTGGGAGTTTTTCTTCCCGCGGTTCTTCAGAAAGGCCGTAAACCGCTTGCCAAGCTTTTCGGCATCCGGGATTTCACCAGCCTCTTCACGGTTTTCTTTCTTTTAACTTTTTACGCGGTTGTTATTGCCAATGTCGGCTGGCAGGCGGCAACGCATCATCCCGCTTACAGCCATTTTTCCGGGTTTTTTCAATTCGCGATGTGGGTCAATCTGCTTCCCGCGTTTTTCTACTGCGCTCTCGGGCTCTGGTCTTTTCTGGGTTTGGCGTTCTGGCCTTCGGCTTTGAGTAAATTCGCCGAGAAGAGCGGGCGTTCTTTTGGAATCATGCTCGGCGTTCATGCCGTGTTTTTTGCCCTGCTTACGATTGCGTACGCGGAAGTAGGGGCTATCGGCAGCCCTGTCTTTTTTGAAACGCTCCGCATTGCCGGACTTTTCTGGGTTTTTATCGCGAGCTCTTTGTTTTTAGCGGGCCGTCTGCTTGAACCGTCTTTCATTCAGCCGTTGTCAGCGCTTGAGCTGGAAATTACCGCGGGTCGCTTGGATCGCCCCGAAACCATTCTTTCCCGCTACAAAGATGTTTTTGTTTCTTCCCGTCTTGAGTTCTGGGTTCGCCGCGCGGCCCGTGCCGCTTCTGAGCGCGCGCATGAGATTGCCGCGCATTGCCATGAAGCGATCGGTTTGGTTAACCGCGAAAAACCTTCTGAGATTGATCTTCGGCAGGTGGATGTGCGTTACCGGATGGCGGAAGCGCAGTACAACAAGCTTGAAAAGGAAAGCAGCCGTTTCTTTTTTAACTTCGCGCTTTGGAACCTGAATGAAGTTGAACAGCAGAAAGCCGAAGATCTTCGGGATCAGTTTTCCAAGGAACTCAGAAACGCCAAGCTTGAAATCGTCAGCGTGCGCAAGCGCATTGACGAACGTTTGATGGCCCTGTGCCCCATGCTTCAGCCGGCCTCTCCGGTCGCGGTTTTGTCCGCGCCCGAAAAGACCGAAGTGGTTTCTTCGGAAGAAACCACGACGACTTCTTCCCGCTAAGCTTTCTTTTATTCGATTGCCTGACCCCCTCGGCTCCTGTATTCTGTTTCCATGAGCGATCACTGCTGTAAGCATGATCTAAAGAAGCCTAAGCCTTTCTATAAAACCCTCCTGTTCTGGACCTTTTTTTTAAGCGCGTTACTGTACGGCATCTCTTTTATTTTTCCGGCGTTTGGGTCTTTCCGGCGTGAATTCAGCATGTACCTTTCCATGATGTTTTGGCCTGTCGCCCTGGGCTTTATCGCGGGGGGGCTTATGGATCACTATGTTCCGCAGGAATATGTTTCAAAGTTTCTGGCCCAGCACCGCAAACGGACGATTTTTTACGCGGCAGGGCTGGGGTTTTTGATGAGCGCGTGCAGTCACGGTATTCTCGCGCTTTCAATGGAGCTTCATAAGAAAGGGGCTTCCGGTCCGGCAGTTATCACGTTTCTACTGGCCAGCCCCTGGGCGAATCTGCCGGTGACTTTCCTGCTTTTTGGATTTTTTGGAGTGAAAGCTTTTGTGATTATTTTTTCAGCGCTGATTATCGCCGTGATTACCGGACTGATTTTCCAGCAGCTTGACCGCAAAGGCTGGATTGAGAAAAACCGGCATACGATGCACGCGTCTCCCGGATTTTCAATCCGCAAAGATGTTGCCCGGCGCATTAAAGATTACCGGTTCACTTTTGAGGCTGTTAAAAAAGACGCGAAAGGAATTGCTTCGGGAATTTGGGGGCTGATGGATATGGTCCTGGGCTGGGTTTTGATCGGGGCTTTACTTGCCAGTTTGATGTCGGCTTTTGTTCCTGAAGAGATTTTTCATCAGTGGTTAGGCCCTTCACTTAAAGGCCTTCTGGTGACTCTTGGGTTTGCCACCATCATTGAAGTCTGTTCTGAGGGGACAGCTCCAATCGCTTTTGAGATTTACAGAATCAGCAAAGCTTTCGGAAATTCTTTCGCTTTTATGATGGCCGGGGTCGTAACGGACTATACGGAGATTGGGTTGATTTGGAGCAATATCGGCCGGAAAACCGCCCTCTGGATGGTGGCCGTGACTTTGCCGCAAGTCATTGTCCTGGCTTGGGTTTTTAACCATATCTTTTAGCTATTTTGGCGGGGGTTTGAATAAGGGCGCTTAGCCAGCGTCTTAGTTATAACTAGAAATGTAGCGGTATTGACTTTTGACTAGCATCAGCTATCATTTCTTTCAAATCTAGGAGGAGTACCCAATGAAGACGAAATTGATGTTGCTGCTGTTGCTGTTGGCTTTTACGGTTCACCCCGCATTTGTTCATGCTGAAGATAAAGCTCCGGCAGCGCCCGCCGAGGCTGGTATGGATGAGGCTGCGATTGGAGATGAAGACATGGTTCTTGAGGATGAGGATTTTCCGGCGGATGAAGATCTTGCGCTGGACGAGGACCTTGGCGCGGTTGATCAAGCGGCTGACGCAGTGCTCCCCGAGACCGCTGAAGCAAAGCAATAACTTCTATCTTTGTTCAGGCCGGTTGGAAAGCAGAGCCTTTCCTCCCGGCCTGATCCAGAAGCTGACAGACACCTTCCTTATTCATTTCTTTCCCGAAAACCTTTTCCCAGACTTCCGGTGATTCCATTGAAAGGTAAAGCGTCACTTCAGGCGCTTGGGCGCGGATCATTTCAGCCATCTTTTTATAAATTTCGATTCTCCGCGGTTTGAAGTAGCGCATTTTTCCGTCCATGCCCGTGATCCATTCCGCCAACGGCAGGGTGGACTTCGGGAAGCGTGACTGCATGATGGGTTTGAGTTCCGGCATGAAGCGCAGGCAGCCGATACTGATCCACGCGACAGCGCTTTCATTGACCGCCGTGAAAAGTTTTTCGATCGTTTTTTCGTAATCTTTTTCCCATCCCGGGTAATCAATAATCGGGTCAAAGTGGAATCCAGCCCGGTAGCCCGAAGCGATAATTTTTTTAGCGGCTTCCAGCCTTTCCGCGAGGCTCGCGCATTTGTGTTCTTCTTCCTTCTGGATTTTTTCCGCGTTCATGGACCACGAAACGATTGTTTTGCCGCCATGTTTCAAGGGGAGCAGGGCATCCACGCAGTCACTTTTGGTTTTAAGTTCCAGGAGCGCGTTTTTCTGTTTCGCGAAAAACGGCACCAGGGTTTCTGAAAATCCCGTGATCGGATCCAGCGAAAGAGAATCCGCCAACTGGCCCGTGCCGATTCGGAAAAGTTTCTGCGGGTTGGCGTCCAGAACTTGCTGAAGGCTTTCCAGAATTTCTTCGAGATTTACGAAAATAGTCAGAAACGGATTGGTCAGATAAGCCTGCAGAATACAATAACTGCATTCCAGGTTACAGCCTTCTTCGACGTGCAGGGTGAAGTAATCACAGGAGAGATAAGGTTCTGATTCAGGGAACGGTTTGAACGAACGGCCCTTATCCTTTTTGAGAAGCAGATAACGTTTACCTTCTCCTGACGGGTCTGGTTTGCTTTTGACGGCTTCGATTAACGGCTTGGAATCCTCGATGATTTCATGCGGTACACCGGTCAGACGGGACAGAATGATTCGGGTGTGCGGATAATCTACGGCGTCTTTCTCAATATAGATTCTCTGCGGGCGGTAGGGTTTCATAGTGCCGTCCCAATCAGAGTTTCGATTTCAAGGGCTTCTTTTTCTTTCCCGCGTTTCAAGGCGCCTTGAATATAGATGCGTGATTTTTCTTCCAAAGTTTTGCGCGTAAGTTCAGTTTGAGAGGCATCCAGTTTTCCGGAAGCCAGAAGTTTGACTAGTGCCTGAATCCGGAAACGGTCCATGGCCGGGAATTCCTGAGAACGCTGGTCTTCATGCCCGCCGTAGCGGATCACGCAGTTCTGTTCAATGAGACCTATCGGGAAACGGCAGGCGATACGCAGCCAGAGATCATAATCTTCGCAAGCGGGAAGCGATTCATCGAACAGGCCGACTTCGTCAAAAAGACTGCGGTGAATCATGACCGCTGAAGGGCTGACCATGCAAAGAGGCAGGCATTTGCCGAAAATCCAGCCGCCGTATTTTTTGTGTTTGTTCATGGGGTTGACCCGCACGCCGTTGCGGATCCAGATTTCTTCAGTCTGGCAGATGCTGTAGGCCGGGTGTTTTTCAAAATAATAAAGCTGGGTTTTGAGTTTGTCCGGCGTCCACTCGTCATCGGAATCCAGGAAAGCGAGCCATTCGCCGCGCGCGCGTTCGATGCCTCTGTTGCGCGCCGCCGAAGGCCCTTGATTTTCCTGCCAAAAATAACTGACGGAAGGAAAATCCTTTTGGATCATTTCTCCGGTGCCGTCCGTGGAACCGTCATCAGCCACGATGACTTCAAAGCAGACGTCTTCCTGAGCCAGAGCGGAAGAGACCGCTTTGGCGAGCCTTTCACGCCTGTTGAATGTGGGAATAATCACGCTGACCGCGGGGTTCATAGGAGCCGAGAATATATCACGATTTTGCCTTGATTGACAGTCTCCCGGCCCGGCCCCTATACTACTTCTTCACATACGGATAACCTGGGGACAGGCATGAAAAAATTTACCGGTTTTACCCTCGAAAACTACCTTCAAGAACTTTCCGGCCCTGAACCTATTCCGGGAGGGGGCAGTGTCGCGGCCTACTCCGCGGCCCTGGCCATGGGGTTGACCCAGATGGTCGGCCGTATTTCCCTCAAGCGCAAAAAAAAGGCGGGGCTGACTTCTAGTGAGGAGCAAAAAGAAGACACCCGGCGCGATACCATCCAGAGAATTATTGATGCGGTGGAGAAAACAAAGCGCGACGCTTTTAAGATTGTGGATACAGACCCTGAGAGCTATCAGAAAGTCCTTCAGCTTTCCGGACAGCCCGAAAAGATTGAAAGCGCTCTGCATGAAGCTTTTCAGATTCAGGCGGAGCTCGGGTTTTTGATTGTGATGGCCCGCCGCTGGAATGAACAGATGAAAGGCCTGGTTTCCGGGTCGATTAAAAACGATCTTCTGGTCGCGGACCATCTTTTTCATGCCGCTTTTGAGGGGGCTTACCATACCGCGCATATTAACGTGGTTTATTTCAAGGACGGCGTCGCTAAAGAAAAAGCGGAAGCCGCGCTTGCGGAGCTGAAAAAAAATTACGAAAAGGAAGTCGCCCATGCCCGTTCATGAAGCGCGTTTGCTGGAAGGCAAGGTTCTGGCCGCTAAAATTCAGGAAGAGATCAAGTCCGCGGTGCAGAGCTTCAGCGCCAAGCCGAAACTGGTAGCGATTCAGGTCGAACCCGACAAAAATATTCCAGCGGAAGTTAAAAACGCGGATTCGGCGGATTGGTATGTAGGAGCGCAGGAAAAGCTGGCGGCCAAACTTGGAATTATTTACGAAAAAGTGTGCGTGGCCAGAGATCAGAAACAGCTTGAAGAGAAAATTATTCAGCACTGTAACGATAATAACTGCCACGGTATCTTTGTGGCGATGCCTCTGCCCGCGGGTTTCAATACGGATAAAGTGCTGACGGTATTTAGTCATTCCAAGGATTTGGAAGGCATCACGCCGGCGAGTTTAGGCCACATTGTTTTGAGAAAAGCCCGGCTGATTCCATCGACGGCTTATTCGGCGCTTCATTTAATTGAGTACGCGGCGAAAGAAGCCGGGAAAGATTTGAAAGGGATGAAGGCTGTGATTGTGGGCCAGAGCGCGATTGTCGGAAGACCACTTCAGCTCCTTCTCGCGGAGCGCCGAATCACAACGATTGTTTGTAATACGGGAACGACTCATGCCGATTTGGAATCTTTTGTCGGTCTGGCGGATATTGTGGTCAGCTGCGCGGGCCAGCCGGGCTTGATCAAAGGGAACTGGATCAAGGAAGGCGCGATCGCTATTGATATCGGCACCACCGAAGTTAACGGAAAGCTGGTGGGTGATATTGAGTTTGAAGAAGCGAAAAAACGCGCGGGCTACATCACGCCTGTTCCGGGCGGTGTGGGGCCTTTGACCGTGACGATGCTGATGCAGAATTTAATTCATGCCTACCGCTGGCAAAAAGGACTTTAAGTTGCCGTCGACACCTAAAAGTTTACTGACCAAGAAAAAGAGACGGGAAAAAATCACGGCTTTGACCGCGTACGATTTTCCTTTTACGTCCATTTTAGATAAAGCTGGAATTGATGTCATTCTGGTCGGGGATTCCCTGGGCATGGTTCTGTTGGGTTTTGAAACCACGCTTCCGGTCACGATGGAGCACATGATTCACCACACGCGGGCCGCGGCGCGCGGAGTCAAAAACGCACTGTTGGTCGCGGATATGCCTTTTAAATCTTATGACACGCCGGCGATGGCGCTGAAAAACGCGAAACTTTTGATTAAGGCCGGGGCTAAAGCGGTGAAGCTGGAAGGCGGCAGCCGGGCGGCCGGTCAGATCCGCGCGCTGGTCAAGGCCGGTATTCCGGTGATGGGCCATCTGGGCATGACCCCGCAGTCGGTCAAACAGTTTGGCGGTTACAGGGTTCAAGGCCGTGACCGTAAAAAAGCGGAAGAAATTTTTAATGACGCGATTCTGATCGATAACCTGGGTGTTTTCGCCATGGTGATTGAGTGCGTGCCGGCGGAGTTGGCCGCTTTCATCACGCGTTCAGTTAAGTGCCCGACGATCGGTATCGGCGGAGGCCCTGAAACCGACGGTCAGATTCTGGTGCTCCACGATATGCTGGGTTTTGAAAGCAGTGTGAAACCGCGTTTCGTCAGGCGTTACGCTTCGCTGGATGAAGAAGTCACGCGCGCGGTTACGGATTATAAAAAAGACGTTCTGTCAGGCCATTTTCCTTTAAAGGAGGAGAGCTACTGACCTTATGCGGATTCTTGTGGCGGAAAAAGACGCATCCCTGCGTTCCCTGATAGCCACACGCCTGAAAACACGCCATTACGAAGTAACAGAAACGGCGGACAGCGAGGAAGTGGTCCGGCTTCTTGAAAGATACCCCACCGATTTAATTTTAATTTCAACGGAAATGGAGCGCGTCGGCGGAAAGCTTTTGATTGAGAAAATCCGCACTCAGCCGGCATTTACTTCCGTGCCTGTGATTTTAATGACGACGGAAGATAAAATCGCGGAACTCGTCATGAGTCAGGAAAGAGGTTTTGATGATTTCCTGATCAAGCCTTTTAACCCGTTAGTGCTTCAACTGCGCGTGGCCATGAATATCAGCCGTGCGCGTCACCGCTCTGAAGCCAACGCGTTGACTCATCTCCCGGGCAACCCTTCAATTGAAAGAGTCATCCGTACCAAGATTGAGCGTGGTGAAAAATTTTCAGTTCTTTACCTGGATATCGGTAATTTTAAATCTTTCAATGATCGCTACGGTTTTGAGAAGGGGGATGATGTCCTGCGTCAGATGGCGACTCTCCTGATTCAAACCGCCCAGTCTTTCGGTGATGACGGCTGTTTTGTGGGTCATATCGGGGGAGATGATTTTATCGTGGTGCTCGCGGTGGACCGTGAGGAAGCCTATGCCCGGCGGGTGATTGCTGAGTTTGACCGTATCATGCCAACCTACTATAATGACGAAGACCGGAAGCGCGGGTACATCCGCGCGGTCAACCGCCAGGGCAAACCTGAAAACCTGCCCCTCATGTCGTGTTCCATCGCTGCCTGTAATAATCTTCACCGTCCCTATAAAAGTGTCGGCGAAATCGCGCAGGATGCCGCGGAGGTCAAAGCGTTTCTGAAATCACAGCCCGGCGGAAGCCATTACCTGCGCGACCGCAGATCGTCGCCGATTCAGGAAGTGAAAGAAGCTTTGGAGATTCTGGCTCCAGAAATGCAGGAGCCGAAAAAAGAAGAGCCGGTTGATCCGCTGGGCCGGGTGCTTTTAAGCGCCGGATTGATTACGCAGGATCAGCTCTCGGCCGCCTTGAAAAGACATTTTGAGAGCGGGCAGAGACTCGGGCAGGTTTTAATCGCCATGAATGCCGTAAAAAGTGAAGACGTCGGACATATGCTTGAAAAAAAATTAAACGTTCCTTACATCAGCTTAAAACATTTGAAACCGGGCCGTGAAGCTTTGCGCCTTTTCAGCCTGGAATTTATCCGCTCTCACCGCGTAGTGCCTGTGGCTCTGACCGGAGAAGGCGTGAAGCTTGGTATGTGCGATCCTTTTGATCTCAAAACTCTGGACGCGATTGAACGCATCACGCGTCTTAAACCCATTCCCTGCCTTGCGCTGGAAGATGAGTTCGAAGCCTTTCTGGAACGCTATCAAGGCGGTTTTCAGGAGGAGGCTGTCTAAATGGAGCTTTCCTCGGTTCTTCTCGGGATTTCCGTCTTCTTTTATTCCGCGGCTTTTGGGTTTTATCTTTTCTCTTTTTTGAATCCCGTTCAGGAAAACAGCCACCGCATTGCTCTGGTTTTTCTCCGGGCCGGTTTTCTGGTCTCCACTTTTTATCTGGGAGAGGAAGCTGTCGAACAGGGGTTTTTCCTCCCTGTCGTTAATTTTCCGCAGGCCATGGCTTTTTTCGCCTGGTCGCTGGCGTTTGTTTACCTTGTCCTGCTGGTTAAAAATCATTCGGAGTCCTTTGGTTTAATCGTCGCGCCCGCGCTTTCTATTTTAACTGCCGCGGCTTTGATCGCCAAAATGTCCGGGGCCGCGGCGATCACACCCAAACCCGTTCTGATGCATCCTTATTTCACGCTTCACATTGCCACAGCTTTTTTCGCGTACGCGAGCTTCACGCTTTCTTTCGCGGCGGGGCTCTTGTACCTGATTCAGCACCGGGAATTGAAATCCAAAAGGCCCGGCGCTTTTTATCACAAACTTCCGGCGCTGGAAAATCTCGAACGGCTGATTTATCTCCCGATTTTTTGGGGAGCACCTTTGCTGACGGCAGCGATTGTCATCGGGCTTTTCTGGTCTAAATCCGCGTTTGGAGAGTTTTCGATTCTTGATCCCAAGACGATTGCCACAGCGGTAACCGGTTTTTTTTATTTTTTGATCCTGGGTCTTCGCGCGGGGTCGGTGCTTCGCGGACGCCAGGTTGCCTGGCTGAGTCTTGCGGCTTTCGCGCTGGTTGTTTTCAGTTTTGTCGGCACCCGGTTTATTCCGGGCAGTCATCACTACATGCAGTAAAAGGGGAATATGGGTTTTTTCGTTTTAGGCATCAATCATAAGGATTGCCCGCTGGACGTGCGCGAAAAACTGCACTTCAGCTCCCGCCAGCTTGAAAGCGCGCTGAATTTCGCGCGTGAAGAGGCTGTGCTTTCCGAACTGGTGATTCTCTCCACTTGTAACCGCGTTGAATTTTACGGTTTCTGGGAACAGCCCGGAGTGCCTGAAGATGCCTGCGTGGCGATTCTGCGCAAAACGCATGAAAGCGTGCCCGAACACATCAGCCGGTATTTCTACCGCCACGAAGGCAAGGAAGCTAAACGGCATTTGTTCCGTGTCGCGGCGGGGCTTGATTCTCTGGTGATCGGTGAAAATGAAATTCTCGGCCAGCTTCGCGACGCGTTTAAAAAAGCCAATGAAATGGAAACCGTCCATTCGATTCTTTACCGTCTGATGGAAAAAGCGCTGAAGGTCGGCAAAGATGTGCGCACGGAAACCAAATTAAATGAAGGTGCCGTCAGCGTTTCTTCGGTCGCTGTGGAATTGGCTGAAAAGATTTTCGGAAAGCTCGGCGGGGAAAAAATTATGGTCATCGGCACCGGCGAGATGAGCGAACTGACGCTTAAAAGCCTGCGCGCCGCCGGAGCGGAACCTACTTATATTGCCAGCCGGAACGAAGACCGGGGCTGTAAGCTGGCGGTGGAATTCGGCGCGGAGTGGATCACTCTCGACCGCTGGCCTGAAAAACTTCAGGATGCCGATATCGTGATCTCTTCAACCTCCGCTCCGCACCCGATCCTGAAACTCGAGCAGGTTAAAAAAGTCATGGCGGTCCGCTGGCAGAAACCGCTTTTTCTGATCGATATCGCGGTGCCTCGTGACATGGAGCCTGAAATCAACACGCTGGACGATGTGTACCTTTACAATGTTGATGACCTCAAAGGCGTGGCCGCGGGCAATTTGAAATTCCGGCAGAAGGAAATCCGCGCGGCGGAACAGCTGGTTGAGCGCGCGGTGCTTGATTACCAAAGCTGGCTGGAACGGCTGAAAGCGCGGCCGGTGCTGGAAAGTTTCGAAGGGTTTCTTGATGGTGTGCTTGAAAAAGAACTCGACAGCCTGGCCCGGGAAAAGACGATTACTGAAGAACAGAAAAACCTGGTGCGTGAACGCATCCGCGCCAAACTGATGCACCCCCCGCTTGAAAAAATCAAGGAAGCTTCGCAGAACGGAGGAGTGAAGCGCTACCTCGAGGCTCTTCATTCGCTGTTTAATCTGGATAAAAAATGAAATCTTCCATCCGCATTGGAACCCGCGGAAGCCAGCTCGCGCTTTATCAGGCTGAGATGGTCAAGACTCAGCTTCAGCTTGAACTTCCCATGATTTCCGTGGAAATTCTCAAAATTAAAACCAGCGGAGACATGATCCGCCGGGGCGGTACGGCGCCGTTTGATACCAAGAGAATTTATACCCGCGAGATCGAAGACGCGCTTCTGAACGGTGAAGTGGATTTGGCCGTGCATAGCGCCAAAGATATGTCGGTTCATATGCCGGCGGGTTTGAAAATCGGCGCCGTGCTTGAGCGTGAAGATCCGCGCGATTGCCTGATTTCCAAAGATCACAAAAAACTTTCCGAACTTCCGCTGGGTTCACGCATCGGCACGAGTTCACTCCGGCGGAAAATGCAGCTTTTACGCCGGAGTCCCGAGGTGATCGTGCAGGAAATTCACGGCAATGTGGACAGCCGTATTCGTAAATTGGAGTCCGGGGAATGTGACGCGATTGTGCTGGCGTATGCCGGCATCAAGCGCCTGGGGCTGACGCATTTGGTTACCGAGATTTTTTCCGAGGAACATTTTTATCCTTCGCCGGGGCAGGGCATTATCGCTGTACAGTCCCGTGAAAATGACTCCGAAGTTGACGCGATTCTCGAACCCATTCACTGCAAGAATTCCGCGAAGCGTTTGATTTGCGAGCGCGCGTTTCTCCGCAGGCTCGAAGGCGGATGCCAGCTTCCGTGCGGAATCGCCACCCATCTGGAAGGTGCTTTTTTAAAAGCCTGGGGCGCGCTTTTTTCGACGGATGAAGATCATGCCGTGGAGAAAACGTGGGGCGGTGTCTCCGAAAATCCTGAACAGGCGGGGATTGAGCTCGCGGATTCTATTTTGGCCGACGGAGGCCGGCAGATTCTCGAAAAAATTCGTCATGACAAAAAAGATTAAGAAAGGCCGTGTTTATCTCGCGGGCGCCGGCCCCGGCGATCCCGGGCTGATTACGGTCCGCGCTTTTGAAATTCTCAGACAGGCGGATGCGGTTGTTTATGACGCGCTGGTTAACCCTTCCTTGGCCGCTTGTTCGCCGGCCGGCTTGAAAATTGACGCGGGCAAACGCCACAGCGGGAAATCTCTGGAGCAGGAAAAAATTAACGCTTTGCTTGTTCGTCTCGCGAAACAAGGCAAAAAGGTCGTCCGTCTGAAAGGCGGTGACCCTTTTGTGTTCGGGCGGGGCGGGGAAGAACTCGATGCTCTGAAAAAAGCGGGCATTGATTTTGAAGTGATTCCCGGCGTTTCCGCGGGGCACGCGGTTCCGGCTTATGCCGGGATTCCCGTAACCGACCGGCGCTTTGCTTCCATGGTGACTTTTGTGACGGGCCATGAAAATCCTGAGAAACCGAATTCTTCCATTCACTGGAAAAGCCTGGCGCAAAGCACCGGAACCCTGGTTTTTTTTATGGGAGTCGGCAATTTGAAGCAGGTATGCGCCCGGCTGATCGCCGATGGAGCGGACCCCCGCAAACCCGCGATCATGATTCAGGAAGGCAGTCTGCCTGGGCAAAAAGTGATCGAAGGGAACCTGAAAAACATTTCAGCGCGGGCGGAAAAAGCCGGAATCCGGCCTCCGGCTCTCACAGTGATCGGAGATGTGGTCCGGTTCCGGAAAAAATACGATTGGTTTAAACCCGCGGAAAGAACTTCAAAGCTTCAGGGCAAGCGTGTGGTCATTACGCGGCCGCGCGCGCAGGCATCTTCGCTCTCTGAACTTTTGAGAGGCCGGGGCGCGGAAGTGCTCGAATTCCCTTCAATTGAAATTCTTCCCCCAAAATCCTGGGCTGGAATGGATAAAGCTGTTCAGAATCTGAAAGAATTCGATTGGATTCTTTTTACCAGCGTTAACGGTGTTCAGTCTTTCATGGAACGTCTGAAAAAATCAGGCCGTGACGCGCGCGCCCTTTCCGGCCTCAAGATCGCCGTGATCGGCGAGGCGACTCAGAGCCTGCTGGAGCAATCCGGTCTTCGCGCTGATTTTACTCCCCGTCAATTTACGTCTGAAAGTCTGGTGCGGGAGCTTTCATCCAGGTATTCGCTTGCCGGGCGGCGGTTTTTTCTGCCCCGGACGGATATTGCTCCCTTAAAACTTTGCCGGGACCTCGAGGCGAAAGGCGCGAAAGTGACGCAGGCGGAGGCTTACCGGACGGTTCCCGGAGCCAGGGAAGCCCATAAAAAAACCTTGCGGCAATGGGTTCGGGGTAAGAAAATGGACTACATCACGTTTACCAGCTCTTCCACGGTCAGGAATTTTTTTGAATCCTTCCCGGGCGGTTTCCAAAAGGAATTAAAAAAAGCCGGCGTCAGAATGATTTCCATCGGCCCGGTGACTACGGAAACTCTAAAAGATTACGGCTTCAAACCTTACCGAGAAGCCGGTCAGCATACGGTAAACGGTCTTGTGGAGGCGATGCTTCATGGATCCTAAAACCGGAAATTTTCCTCAAGTCCGCCTTCGGCGCCTTCGCTCCAGCGAAGCTATGCGCCGTTTGGTGCGTGAAACTTTTCTTTCCTTGGACCAGCTGGTTATGCCCTATTTCATTAAGGAAGGACGGAATGTAAAAGAGCCGATTGAATCGATGCCCGGCCAGTTCCGTTTTTCAATCGACACACTGCTGACTGAGCTCGAAGGCTTGCAGGATCAGGGCGTGCGGAGCGTTCTTTTATTCGGAGTTCCGGACGAAAAAGACTCCAAAGGTTCCGGGGCTTATGCTTCTGAAGCGTTGATTCCCCGCGCGGTCCGGGAAATCAAAAAACATTTTTCAGACCTTCTGGTGATCACGGACGTCTGCCTGTGCGGTTACACGGATCACGGGCATTGCGGTTTGATCAATGAAGCAGGGGAAATTGAAAATGATACGACACTGCCGTTGTTGGCGCGGATGGCCTTGGCGCATGCTGAAGCCGGTACTGACATCGTGGCTCCTAGCGACATGATGGATGGCCGGATTGGCGCGATCCGCAGGGCATTGGATGAAAAAGGATTTTCGAACACGGCGATCATGAGTTATGGAGCAAAATACGCCTCCGCTTTTTACGGGCCTTTCCGTGACGCGGCCCATTCGGCGCCCGCTTTCGGCGACCGTAAAACTTATCAGATGGATTCCGCGAATATTCAGGAAGCAATCCGCGAGCTCGAGCAGGACGTAAAAGAAGGCGCGGACATTCTAATGATCAAGCCCGCGCTGGCTTATCTGGATGTGATCCGGGAAGCCGCGGTTCAATTTTCACTTCCGGTCGCGGCTTACTCCGTCAGCGGGGAATATTCCATGATTAAGGCGGCTGCCGAAAAGGGAATGCTGGATGAGAAAAAGGCAGTGCTTGAGATGGCTTCCGGCATGGTTCGGGCCGGGGCACGCATCCTGATTACCTACTATGCCCGCCAGATTGCCGAATGGCTCTGTTCCGACGGGAAAGAATCTTCGCAAGTCAATACCCAGTAAAGAGTTAAGACTTTAATCCTCCCCTAAAATTGTAATTTCCTCTGCTGACAGGTAGACTTTCTTCAGATGTCGCGTCCAAAGGGAGGAAGGCAAAGTTGCCGAACAAAGACCTCGAAAGCTTTCAGGTGCTCCTAGTTGATCAAGACGCCGACTCCATCCATTTAATTCAAAAAGGCCTCGAAGAAAACGGTTTTTTCCGCTCTGAAGTTGTTCACGCCTCCAACATGAAAGAAGCTCTGGCCCGGCTGAAAGAACGTCATTTTCATCTGCTGTTGGTGGACACTTCCCCGGAATCTGACGAAGGTTTGAAACTTTTCGCTGAAACCCGCAGGCTTAAAATGGAAATACCTTTTGTTTTGATGGCGCCGGTGCGTGATGATAATTTTGTCCGTCAGGTGCTGGAAGCCGGGGTGGAAGATATTATCGTTAAAAACGAAAATCATTTTCAGGAGCTGGCCCGTAAACTCCGCGAATGTTACGACAAGTTTCACACGGGTGACGGCGCGAAGGGGCTTCCGGAATTCCGCAGAAAGATCAAAGAAAAACTGGGTCAGCATCTTGTTGTTAAACAAGAAATGTCGACCCGCGATGATCTGACCGGGCTTTACAATCACAGTTATCTTCATGACCGCGTTGTCCGCGACTTTTCAGCGGCGGTCCGTTACGGCTATCCGATTTCTTGCCTGATGATTGATATCGATCATTTCCGCTCGATCAATGAAAAATTCGGGTACCGCGCGGGCGAACAGGTTTTAAAACAGTCCGCCAAACTCCTTTTTGATAATTGCCGGTTAAGCGACTGCATCGCGCGTTACGGCGGAGAAGAATTCGCGATTGTCCTTCCGCATATTGACTACACCGGCGCGGCTGAATTGGCCAATCGTCTGCGTCTGCTTTTTGCCCAGCATAAGTTCATGGTCGAAGGGCAGGAGATTCAGATCACTCTTTCCATCGGCGTTACGTCTTTCCCCGAAGATCCGGTCAAGAACCGCGCGGATCTTCTGATTTTCGCGGATCAGGCGCTGTCACGCGCTAAAACAGTAGGCCGGAACACCGTTTCCATGTACCGCGATATCGAACCTCTTTTCGGCGAAGCTTTCCCCGCGCTCAAAATCAGCGAGGACAAGATCGTCGACTTTCAACGGCGGATGACGGAGATCTCCATAACTGCCCGCAAGGCGTACACAGAGGCGTCCAAAGCGTTAATTAAAGCCCTGGAAAATAAAGACCGTTATACGGTCGGCCATGCGGGCAGTACCGCCCGATATGCATTTTGGGTTGCCGAATCGATGGGAATGGGAACGGACGAATGCGAAATGGTTCAGCACGCGGCGCTCCTCCATGACATCGGCAAGATATGCATTCCTGACGCGATCCTTCTCAAGCCCGGCCGCCTGACTCTGACGGAGTTTGAAACTATGAAACAGCATCCTTATCTGGGTTATAAGATGCTGAAGCCCGTGAAATTTCTTCAGCAGGAAGCCATCATGGTTCTTCATCATCACGAATGGTTCAACGGAGAAGGTTACCCCTGCCGTTTGAAGGGGAATGAAATTCCGCTGGGCGCCCGGATTATCGCCGTGGTGGATTCTTACGACACCATGCGTACCGCGGGCGGGCGTTATAAGAAAACAATTACGGTTGAGATGGCGGTCAATGAATTGATCAATTGCGCCGGCACTCAGTTTGACCCTGAAGTTGTTCGTGTTTTCGTGGAAGTCCTTAAAGCCCGCGGAGATTTGCAGGCCGGTAATTATAATCAGGCCCGTCTTGACGAAGCGCTTCTGGCGCATCCCACTCCAGTCCAAAAAACTTTCCTGCAATAACTTCTTGAGCCCCGGCTCTTTTGTGTGGATAATAGCCCCCGCTATGGGTCTTGAAACCTTTCCTGAAATCGAAAGTTTTAATAAACTTCCCCGGCAGGTGATCGTCAAGGCAGGCAGTTCCACCTATGACGAAAAAGACGGCGCCCGCCTGCGCGGTATCGTGATCAATAATACCGGTCACGCCATCCGGGAAATCTGGGTCAGAGCCATTGTGCTTGATGACGACAGCATTCCGGTCGTAAGCACGGGGATTGCCCCTGATCCCAGCGTGCTTCATCAGGGAGGTATTGCCTCCTTTTCGGTTCAAGTCGAGAATTATGCCCGGAAAATTTCCAACTGCCATCTGACCGTGGACTGGAAATTCGATGACAGCCAGTAAAGATTCGATCGAAGCCCTTTTCGAAGAAACCCGCGTTTTTAAACCTTCTCCCGTTTTCCGCGACCAGGCCAACGCCAAAGATTCTTCCATTTATGAAAAAGCCGCGGCGGACCCTGAAGCCTACTGGGCTAACTGGGCGCGCTCGCTGGATTGGAGCAAGCCCTGGAAAAAAATTCTCGAATGGAAAGCTCCGCACGCCAAGTGGTTCATCGGCGGCAAACTCAACGCCAGCGTGAACTGTGTCGACCGTCATGTTTATCCCTCCACCAGCTGTGAATCCAAGCGCAATAAAGCCGCGATTATTTGGGAAGGTGAGCCGGGCGATACCAAAACGCTGACGTACTGGGAGCTTTACCGCCAGGTCAATCAATTCGCGGATGTCCTTAAAAAACGAGGTGTCAAAAAAGGCGACCGGGTCGCGATTTATATGCCCCTGGTTCCTGAGCTTGTCGTGGCGTGTCTGGCATGCGCGCGCATCGGCGCGGTGCACAGTGTCGTGTTTGGCGGTTTCAGCGCTGAAGCGCTTCGTGACCGTATCAATGATCAGGAAGCCAAACTGCTTGTCACGGCGGATTATGGCTACCGGCGCGGTCAGAAAATTCAGCTGAAAAAAGCCGCGGATGAAGCGCTTAAAGATACGCCTTCCATCGAAAAGGTTATTGTGTTCAAACGCGGTACGGAAAATTTCGAATGCGCGATGAAAGAAGGCCGTGATCTCTGGTGGCAGGATTTAATGCGTGACGCTTCCATGAATGTGGAACCGGCGGAAATGGACGCTGAAGACCTTCTCTTTATTTTGTACACATCCGGCACTACGGGAAAACCCAAGGGGATTGTGCATACGACCGGCGGATACATGACCGGTGTTTACGCGACCACGAAATGGGTTTTTGACCTGAAGGATGAAGACGTTTACTGGTGCACGGCGGATATCGGCTGGATCACCGGGCACAGCTATGTTATTTACGGGCCTCTTTCCAACGGCGCGACCGTGTTTATGTATGAAGGCGCGCCGGACTGGCCCGAAAAAGACCGCTTCTGGCAGTTGATTGAAAAGTACGGGGTTACGGTTTTTTATACCGCGCCGACGGCCATTCGCGCTTTTATGAAGTGGGGAACAGAGTGGCCCGCGAAAAGAGATATGTCGACCTTGCGTTTGCTCGGCAGTGTGGGCGAGCCGATTAATCCTGAGGCCTGGATGTGGTATCACGAGCATATCGGCCGTGAAAAATGCCCTGTGGTGGATACCTGGTGGCAGACGGAAACCGGAGCGATCATGATCACGCCATTGCCCGGTTTGACGCCGACCAAGCCCGGTTCGGCGACCCGGCCATTTCCCGGTATTTCCGCTGAAGTACTGGATGAGCAAGGCAATCCCGTCAAACACGGCGGGGGGTATGTGGCCATTACCAAACCGTGGCCTTCCATGATGCGCACGCTTTACAAGGATGACGAGCGTTACGTGAAAACTTATTGGTCGCGCTGGAAGAAGGATATTTATTTTCCGGGCGACGGCACCAAGAAAGACGCCGATGGTTATTTCTGGTTCATGGGCCGGGTGGATGACGTTATGAATGTCGCCGGGCACCGTATCGGCACGGCTGAAGTTGAGAGCGCGCTGGTGGATCATCACGCGGTCGCGGAAGCGGCAGTCGTCGGCAAAAACCATGAAATTAAAGGCCAGGCGATCGTGGCTTTTGTGACTCTGAAGGAAGGCGTTAAATCTTCTTCTGAACTTGTCACGGATTTAAAACAGCACGTGGTTCAGAAAATCGGCGCGCTGGCGAGGCCGGAAGAAATTCTTTTTTCCGCTGATCTTCCCAAAACACGTTCCGGAAAAATCATGCGCCGGCTTTTGAAAGATATTGCCGAAGGCAAAGCTTTAGGCGACACGACAACGCTTGCCGATCCGACGATTGTTCAGAAGCTGAAACAGCAGTACGAGGAAGAAGAGTAATTGAAAAAATCCTCGATGGCTCTGCTTTTTTTTTCGATTCTTTTTTCTTTCGCGCTCGCGGAAGCAGGCGCGCGCCTCGTTTTCCCTGAAGCTCCGTCCGCGCCCCGTCCTAAAGTGCTTGTGCATGAAGCAAGCCCGAATCTGAAGCTTCTTTATCACCCTTCTCCGGGCGCTTCCAATGACGCTTACAAAGTTCCCAACACGATCAACAGCCTGGGTTTTCGCGACCGCGAATTTCCGTTTGAAAAAACGCCGGGGGTCAAACGGATCGTTTTTCTGGGCGATTCCGTGGTTTACGGGTACGGGGTTTTAGTTGAAGACAGTATTCCCAAACAGCTCGAAAAGGTTTTTCGGGAAAAAGGCGAGAAGGTTGAGGTTTTGAATCTCGGGGTTTCCGGTTACGAAGCGGAGCAGGAAGTAGAGTTTTTCAAAGAGCTGGGCCGGAAATTCCATCCGGATTTGGTTTTGGCCGGATATACTTTGAACGATAGCATTTACGCTTCCATGGAGCTGGATTTTTTTCATGATCAGTCTCATTTAAGCGTTACGGTGGAGCGCCCGGAATTGAGCCGGCGTTTTTTTCTGTGGCTTTTCAAATATTCGCGCTTTCTCCGGCTTCTGGATCAACAGTTTCATGTTCAGAAAGCGTTTAAATTTTTAAGGGGCTATTACGATCAGGATATCTGGTTCTACCTGGAAGACCGGAACCGTAAATACAAAGACTCGCTGGATTCTCCTTATCAGCGCGTCAGGACAGCCATTGTCGAAGAGGCTCATCGGCAGGGCACCAGCCCGGAGGCTTTGAAATTGATGCTGGGTTTTACCGGAATTGATAACAGCGAGTTTTATTCGTCTCACTGGAATGTTTCTTACCGCGCGTTTCAGGAGCTGGCGGAACTGTCGTCCCGGGAATCTTTTTCCGTGACGGCCGTGATTTTTCCTTACATGACGGATCCTGAGCATTACGCTTTGGGCCCCATGCACGATTTTTTAAGCGCTGAATTCCGTAAATTGGGATTCGGCGTTATTGACCCTTCAAAAAAAATCTTTGAAGCCTATCAAACTCAGGGCCGGAGCCTGATTAACGATCCCGTGCATTTCAGCCCCCCAGGAACCCGCTTGATCGCGGAAACTCTTTATGAAGAACTTAAAGCGTCCCAAAAAATCTAAACTGTTCTCAAAAGCTTTGAGCCTGATTCCGGGCGGGGTGAATTCCCCGGTCCGGGCCTTTCGCGCCGTGGGCGGCGACCCTGTTTTCGCGCGCAGGGGAAAGGGCGCTTATTTTTCGGATGAATCCGGGAAGAAGTACCTGGATTTCTGCTGTTCGTGGGGCGCTCTTTTATTCGGGCACGCGCCGGCGGGGCTGGTGAAACAGATTTCAAAAACAGCTTCGGAAGGCATGAGTTTCGGAATCGCGACCCGGCGTGAAGTCGAGCTGGCGGAGCGGATTCAAAAGATTTATCCCTCCATGGAAAAAATGAGGATGACCTCTTCGGGCACCGAAGCGGTTATGTCCGCGGTGCGTCTGGCGCGCGGTTTCACCGGCCGGAATAAAATCGTGAAGCTCGACGGCGGGTATCACGGTCATGTCGACAGCCTTCTCGTGAAAGCCGGTTCGGGCGCCGCGACTTTCGGCGTTCCGGATTCCGCGGGGATTCCCAAAGAACTCGCGGGTTTGACGCTGAGCATTCCTTTCAATGACACCGCCGCGGCTGAAAAGATTTTTAAGAAACACGGCCGGGATATCGCGGCTTTTATTTTAGAGCCGGTTCCCGCCAACATGGGCGTGGTTCTGCCCCGCATGGATTATTTAAAAACCGCGCGGGAGATTACCCGGAAATATAAATCCCTTTTAATTTTTGATGAAGTCATTACGGGCTTTCGCGTCGCGGAAGGCGGAGCCCAGGCATTTTTCGGCGTGAAGCCGGATCTGACGGTCATGGGAAAAATTCTGGGCGGAGGGATGCCTTTGGCCGCGTTCGGAGGCAGGCGTGAAATCATGGACTGCCTGGCTCCGTTGGGACCTGTTTATCAGGCGGGAACTTTGTCGGGCAATCCGGTCGCGGTTTCCTCGGCTCTCTGGGTTCTTCAACAGCTCAGCTCTCCGGCCATGAAAAAATTTCAGAAACGGGCGCAGGATTTCCGCCGGCGTCTGCACAGCGAAATGATGCGCAGAGACTGGCCGGTTCAGATGAACAGTTTGGGCTCCATGTTCACCCTGTTTTTTTCAGACAAACCCGTGCTCGACTATGCCTCCGCCAAACACTCCGACACGAAACGCTACGCCCGCTTCTTTCACGGCTGTCTGGAGAAGGGGATTTATCTGGCCCCGTCACAGTTTGAAGCCAATTTCATCTCCACGGCCCATTCTGAGGCGGATCTGGATAAGGCCTTCACGGTCTTTACCGGGCTGATTTCAAAGCTTTCCAGAAAAGCCTGATTCTTCTATAATGCGCCCCATGCAGTCACCCATCACGCTTGATGATATTTATTCGCCTGTCGACACCCGGCTGAAAACGGTTCCGTCCGCGATTCTGGACATTCTTTCGACTGACAACGCGCTGGCCAGCGACGTGATCCGTTATTTCTTTTCCTCCCAGGGCAAAATGCTCCGGCCCGCGCTCACGCTTTTGGGCGGCGCGATTAAAGGCGGGAAGCCGGAAATTGAAAAACGTCTGATCACGCTTGCCGCTTCTTTTGAAATTTTTCATTCCGCCACCTTGATTCATGATGACATTATTGATAACGCGTTCGTGCGCCGGAATATTCCCACGATCAACGCTAAATGGAGCCCCCAGACCGCGGTGCTGGTGGGCGATTACCTTCACGATAAAGCGATCGGCGCTATTTTTCATGTGGGGAATGAAAAGATTTTTTCTTTGTTTCTTCAGACGGCCGGAAAGGTTTGCGACGGCGAAATCCACGAGCTGAAAGAAAACCAGAATTTTAATCTCAAGGAAGAGGAATACCTCGAGATCGTGGACAAGAAAACCGCGGTGCTTTTGGCCTGCTGTGTGGAAGCCGGGGGAATTCTCGCGGGCGCTTCGCCCGAAGAAGCGGAAGCTTTGAAGCGTTTCGGCACTTATTTTGGGATCGCGTTTCAGATTATTGACGACTGCCTGGATTTTACCGGCAACGAGGAAGAATTCGGCAAGACGCTCGGCAAAGATTGCGCGGGCGGTGTTCTGACGCTTCCGTTGATCCGCCTGATTCAGCTGGTGGATGAAAAGAAAAAGAGCGAAGTCTTCAAGATTTTTAAATCCGAAATGGTGACCAATAAATTCCAGACCCTGCTGGCCATGATTCGCGAATATGGCACGCTTCAATACTCGCTCGACCGGGCGAAAGAGTACGCGGAAAAAGCCCGCCTCGAGCTTTCGGTTTTCCCGGACAATTCCGGCAAGGCCAGTCTGGAAAAACTTCTGGATTACGTTTTGGAACGAAATAAATAAATTGCTTTCGATCGTTCCCACGCCCATCGGCAATCTTCGCGATATCACCCTCCGGGCCATTGACGCGCTTAAATCCTGCGATTTAATTCTTTGCGAAGATACCCGCCACGCCTCCAAACTTTTGCAGACGTATGAAATTTCAAAACCCCTGATGAGTTACCATGAACACACCGGGCAGGGGCGGACGGACGAAGTCATCCGCCGGCTGGGAGAAGGCGAAAATATCGCGCTGATCTCCGACGGTGGAATGCCTCTGGTTTCCGATCCAGGTTTCGAACTTTTAAACATGGCCATCCGCAAAGGTCTCGCGGTGGAAGTGCTTCCCGGAGCTTGCGCCGTTCCGATGGCCCTGGTGGCCAGCGGTTTAGCCACAGATTCCTTCAGTTTTTACGGTTTTCTCTCCAATAAGTCCGCCTCGCGCAGGAAGTTTTTGGCCTCTATTGAAGCGCGTGAGGAAACCGCAGTATTCTATGAATCCCCGCACCGCGTGGCCCAGCTTCTGGAAGACGCATTCGAAACTCTGGGTGACCGGGAGGCGGCGGTCGCGCGTGAGCTGACCAAGAAATTCGAAGAAGTTTCGCGCGGGAATCTTTCTCAGCTGGTTCAGAAATTCAAAGGCAAAAAAACGCTCGGCGAAATCGTCGTGCTCATTTCCGGAAAAGACCGGAAAAAACTTTTTTGATTAAAAAACTCTTTTATCTCTTTTTCTTTTTTTGCTCGATTTTCATTCTGGCCGAATCCGGCCTCAGGCTCCTGCTGTCTTTTAACACGCCTTCTCTGGCGGGTCTTCGCAATCCTTACAACTTTACTGAACGCAACGCGCAAGATGATTTCTGGAAGCTTTACGCTCTCTGGAACGGATCTTTGACCCGCACTCCGCAAAGGGTGCATCCGGTTCTGGGCTGGTCTCAGGATCTGATTACGAAAGAAAACCCGCTGGGCTTCGAGCAGAGAACCCTGGACCTGATTCCTAAAAACGGGAAACAGGATTTTTTGTTCTACGGAGACTCTTTCGTGAAAGGTCTCGCGAGTGAAGAGTATTTCATGGCCCGCTACATGAACCGCTTGATGCCCGAAGTGGACGTGGTGGATTTAAGCGTTGGCGGGTATGGCTCTGACCAGATGCTTCTTCTTTTTCAGAGAACCTGGATGTCTTTTGAGAAACCCGTTGTCATTGTGGGGATGCTTTTGGAAGACGTAGACCGCGCGGTTCTTCAGATTTTTTCCAACCCCAAACCGCGTTTCGAAATTTCTTCCGAAGGAACGCTTGATTTGAAAGGGGTTCCGGTGCCGTCCGATCCGGCCGTTTTTTTTAAAACGCATCCGCCGGAAATTAAAAGTTATCTGGCCGGGTATTTTTTAATGAAATTCAGAAAAGTTCCACAGAAAAGGGATTTGAAGAAGCGGATCAATTCCAAGATTATGGAAGAGTTCAAACGGGTTTGCGGCCAAGAAGGAATGCCTCTGATCTATGTTCTTTTCTACGGTCAGGAACAGCTTCGGACGCTGGACTGGCGTGAGACTTTCCTGAAAAACGAACTCGAGAAGAACGGAATTCCTTATTTTGACAGCAAACCGGCTTTGATCGCATACGCTCAAAGTCACGGTCTGGATTACAGCGAGTTTTACACGAAAAAGCCCGGAGACGGCCATATGGTCGACCTGGGAAATAAAGTGATCAGTGAAGCTTTGGTGGATTACCTGACGGCGAAGGGGTATTATCATTCTCAGAATTAGCGGGGAAACACGGAGGCGAAAATGAGCCGGTTAGCTGTTTTCGTATCGGGAAGCGGTACGAATATGGAAAATCTGATTAAGGTTTCGCAGGCGGGAAAACTCGCGGGCGGGGAAGTTGTTTTAGTGATCAGTGACAAGCCCGAAGTTCCGGCCATCGAAAAAGCTCAAAAAGCCGGCGTGACGGTTTCCGTGATTGACCGCAAAAGATACAAAACCCGCGAAGAGTTTGAAGAAGTCATTATTGATGAACTGACCACCGAAAGAATCGACTGGCTGGTGCTGGCCGGTTTCATGAAGCTTTTGAGCACTGAGTTCGTGCGCCGTTACGCGGGCAAAATTATCAATATTCACCCCTCCCTGCTTCCCGCTTTTCCGGGGGCTCACGGCATTAAAGACGCCTACGAAGCCAAAGCGCCGGAAACCGGCGTCACCGTTCACTTTGTGGACGAAGGGGTGGATACGGGCCCCATCATTCTACAGAAGAAGATTCAGGTTAAACCAGGGGAGTCCCTCGAGAGCCTGGAGGGCCGGATTCATGCCCTGGAATACGAGATTTACCCTGAGGCCCTGCGCCTGGTCCTGACCGGGAAGGTCCGCCTGCCCAGCCACCACCGGGAAGACGAATTCTGGACAAAAGACTAAGCTTTCCCTATAATTTCCAAACTTCGCCATGATACTTATTTAATTCAAATCTACCAGTTACCTCCCGGAATCGGGAACATCTCAGAAAGGAACTCACATGTCAGCCAGCATTTCAAAAATTAAAGCCCGTGAAATTTTAGACTCCCGCGGCAATCCCACGATTGAAGCTGATGTGACTCTTGCCAATGGTATGACCGGCCGTGCCGCTGTTCCGAGCGGAGCTTCCACCGGGGAGTATGAAGCCGTAGAACTTCGTGACGGCGATAAGAAGCGCTACCTGGGTAAGGGCGTACTCAAAGCTGTCGCCAACACCAACAAAGATATCGCCAAAGCTCTGAAAGGTAAAGACGCTTTGGACCAGAAAGCCATCGATGATCTGATGATCGAAATCGACGGCACCCCGAACAAGGGCAAAATCGGCGCCAACGGCATGCTCGCGGTTTCCATGGCTGTCTGCCGTGCCGCCGCGGAGTCGCTGGGGATTTCGCTCTGGAAATACATCGGCGGTCTTCACAAGAATAAAAATTTCACCCTGCCCGTGCCGATGGCCAACATCATCAACGGCGGTAAGCACGCCGACAACAAGATTGATTTTCAGGAATTCATGATCGCCCCGGTTGGAGCCGTCAGCTTTTCTGAAGGTCTGCGCCAGATCACCGAAATTTTCCACGCGCTCAAAGGCATTTTGAAAAAGAAGGGCCATGTGACCGCGGTGGGCGATGAAGGCGGTTTCGCCCCGAACCTCGGCAACGAAGAAGCTTTGGAAGTGATTATGGAAGCCATTGCCGCCGCGGGTTACAAGGCCGGCAGTGATATTAAAATCGCGCTCGACTGCGCCTCTTCAGAGCTTTTCGACGAAGGCGGCCGCAAGGGCTATAAGTTCTGGAAATCCAACCCGTCCAAGCTTTTCACCGCGGATGAAATGGTCGGCATTTACTCCGACTGGATCAAGAAATACCCGATTTACTCCATCGAAGACGGTCTCGACCAGAACGACTGGGCCGGGTATGTGAAATTCACCAAGGCTCTTGGAAGCAAGATCCAGATCGTGGGCGATGACTTTTTCGTGACCAACCCCGAACGCCTGAGCAAGGGCATTGAAATGGGCGCTGCCAACTCCATTCTGATCAAGGTCAACCAGATCGGAACGGTTTCTGAAACGCTTGAAGCGATCCGCCTGGCGCAGAAAGCCGGCTACGGCGTGATTACCTCGCACCGCTCCGGTGAAACCGAAGACGCGTTTATCGCCGACCTCGCCGTGGGCACGGGCGCGGGCCAGATCAAGACCGGCTCGCTTTCACGCACCGACCGCATCGCCAAGTACAACCAGCTTCTTCGCATTGAAGAAGAGCTGGGCTCCAAGGCGGTTTACGCGGGCAAGACCCTGGGCAAACAGTCCGGCCAGAAAACCAAAGTCACGGCTGGCGTTTAAGCCGCCCTCACCCCGAAGGGGCCATGAAAAAACCGTTCTTCGCGCTCTGGATTTTAACGCTCGCGCTTTTCGTTTTTTCATGGGTGTATCTTCCCGGCATTTCCAAGTACCGCGATCTAAAGATCAAGCAGGAACAAATTGAAACTGAGATCAAAGTTCTGGATGAAAAACTGAAGGCTGTGCGCGAAGAGCGCGACCTTCTCAAGAACGACGTGCAGTATCTTGAAAAAGTGATTCGTGACGAGCTCGGGCTGGTGAAGCCGGGGGAAGTGGTTTACAAGTTCGTGCCTGAAGCCCCGCCTGAACCTCCCAAAAAAGAAGAGGCGCCCGCTCCGGTGCCGGAAGTTTCTAAAGCGCCCGCTTCCAAAACGCAGGTTTCTCAAATGCCCGCGATTTCGATTCAAGCCCTCAATGACGCGGCCGAAGGCCAGCTGGCGACGCCCGTTGTCACGCCTGAGTCAGACGACCCGATTGATGTGAACGCCCACGAATTGACGGATACCGACGAACCTGTTTATCCCCGGAAGGAAATCCGCTAGTTTTTATTAATTGATAAAAGGGATTAGTCGTTATGCGGTCATCTGGGGATAAACGGAAAATATTTAAATTGACAGCCCTTTTTTTTGAAATATAATGTAAACGTTTACATTTTTAAGGCGCGATTAGTGAATATAAAACAAATTGCTGAAAAAACCGGGGTTTCGATTGCTACCATTTCAAGAGCTGTCAACTTTGAGACCCGCCACAAGCTTAAGCCTGAGACCTTGCGAAGAATCGAAAAGGCTCTTCGTAAATACCATTACACGCCTCATGCGGCCGCAAGGGACCTGCGCAAAACCTCTTACAAAACCATCGGGGTCCTGTTTCCGCATCGCGCCGGCGCTTTGTTGTCGGACTACTATTCTCAAATTTTATCAGGGGTTGCTGACGAACTCCTGGAAACGGATCATGGGATGAAGATGATTCTGATCAAGCCTTCGGAGTCGCAATGGAATCATTATGATTTCAGGCGCGGCGAGGGTGTTGACGGACTAATCATGACATACTGGCACTCTTTGTTTTCCCGGAAAGAAGTTTTTCGAAATTTGGGAATCCCTTGCGTGATTATCAATAACGCTGAAAAAAATGTCAGGGCCCGATTTGTCGCTGGCGATCATTTTGCTGGAGGGAGAATGGCGGCGGAATATCTTTACGGTGCGGGTCACCGCCGGATTGCCTTGTTTACGGGAAAACACTTTGCCCCTGACGCGGAAGCGCGCCTAAAGGGATTTCGGTCCTTTTTGAAAGAAAAAGGGTTCCCACTTTCTGCGGAAGCCGAATTTGATGTGAACTTCGAAGAGGAAAAAGCCTATGCGATGACAGACCGGGTTTTAGCGGCACGTCCGGTCTTTACCGCGGTTTTTTGCATGAACGACAAGCAGGCCTTTGGTGTTCTCCGGCGTTTGAAAGATTTAAACCTCGCATGCCCGGAACGTCTTTCTGTGATGGGGTATGATGACGACCGGCTAGCAGAGCATTCGGCTCCGCCTCTTACCACGATCCGCGTGCCCGTTTATCAGCTTGCCCGCAATGCCGCGGCCGACCTTCTCAACCAGTTAAAACATAAAATGCGGGAATTCTACACACCCGCGTATCTTCCCGTTTCTCTCATTGAAAGGAAATCGGTAAAACGCTTAACTTAAATAGAAGTACAACCTGAAGGAGTCCTTATATGAATTCCCCAAAGCGAGCAGGAGCCAGCAAGGTTTGTTCGTTGATCATTGCGGTTTTTTTTCTGTTCCAGCAATCCGGCTGGCCTGCTTCCGAAATGGCCCGGCTAAATGAATATGAACAGGCGGTCAAACCGGCCGGAGCGATCGCTCCAGAAGCTGCCGCCGTCCCAGTCCAGGCGGACATTACGGCCCTGGATTTTCTGCAGCAAGAAAATCCTCTTGCGCCGTCTGTGGAACCGGAGCTCTTAACCGAAGAGGAAATAGCCAAACCGCAAACTCAGTCTAATGAATACGACCGCTACAGCGTTGATGAAGCGCTCGACCTCTTGCGGCCGGAGTATGCGGCTGCCGTGATTGTCAAAAGTGTCAGCGCCGATGATCTTCGCCGCTTGCGGGAACTTTCATTTGAAACTGCCATCGTGGTTTTAAGCGGAGAAATCGTGCTTTTTAGCACTGGGAATGAATCCGAAATTGGTGCTTCCGCGCAAACTCAAGAACTTTTGAAAAAAGCAACTTTTGTTTCTCACATGCATCCGGCGGAAGCGAATGAAGACGGCCCCTCAGCTTTTGATCTCAGTCACGCGGCCGATGCGCCAGATGTGGAGTATGTTGTGACCGCTTTGGGAGCGTATGCGTACAACAAGCAGGGCTTGCAAAACGGAGGTCAGGCCTTCAGCCTCGAAGATATGGCGCGCAAGATTCAGACGGCTCAGGATTCAGCGCGGCAAAGCGAAGGAAACGGGCAGGTTGCGGCGCGCGCGGACTTGAACGGTTTTATTCGGGAAATGGATTTATACAATCAGTTGCAGCTTGACGATCGGGAAACCTTCCGCCGGGGCGATCCGGTGCCGGTCAGCACGATTCAGGGCTTGATGGATATGCAAAATGATCTAACAGGCGATTATTACCTAGTTAACGATATCGATCTGTCCGGAGTTAATTGGCAGCCCATTGGCGCGGGCAATAATCCGTTCCGCGGATCATTTAACGGCAACGGATTTACGATCCGTAATTTGACGATTGACCGCCCGAATCAGGACTACATTGGACTTTTCGGATCGTTGGAATCCGCGGGTACGATTGAAAACGTGAAACTGGAAAATGTTTCCATCACCGGGCGCAACAATGTTGGCAGTCTTTCCGGTTATATCTTTTTGACTTCTGTTAGTGGAAGCTCGACCGAAGGCGGAAGCGTGACCGGTACAGACCGTGTCGGCGGCCTGATCGGAGAAAGTTACAACGGCCTGGGCATCAATAATTCCCACACGAGTGTTGCGGTCCAGGGGCATGATCAGACCGGCGGTATCGTTGGAAAACTTTGGGACGGAGTTCTCAACAATATCAACCAGGGTTATTCCCTGGGGACGGTGAACGGGCATAATCAGGTCGGCGGGCTGGCCGGATATTCCAAGAGCGGAGACTTGGTGCGCAGCTATGCTTCTGGAAATATTACCGGTCAGGACAGTGTCGGCGGGCTGGTGGGCTCTACGACAGAGAACGCGGGAATCAAAAACAGCTATTACTCGGGCGGAACGGTCAGCGGTACGACGAATAATGTCGGCGGCATTGCCGGATATTACAATTCGTATGATGACGGGATCTACAATACGTATTTTGCGGGCATAGTGACGAGCACAGCATCAGCCGGCGGATTTTTAGGCACGTACAATGCCGGGGTAATTTCAAGCAATTACTGGGATGAGACGCTGAATCCCGGACTGCAGGATTCGGTGAACCGTGGTGACATGGCCAATATCACAGCTGAAACCACAGCGGCCATGAAAACTCAGAGCACTTATGAAGGCTGGGATTTCAAGGAAATCTGGGTTCTCGACGGGTATCCGAAACTGCGGCAGGCGATTGCCATCAGCACGCTCGAAGAACTGCAGGCGATGAGCGGAAATTTGACCGCGAGATATTATCTGGTCAATGACATCGATGCTTCCGGTGTTAATTGGCAACCGGTCGGCACAGGCAATGATCCGTACCGCGGCGTGTTTAACCCCAATGCGTTCCGCGGATCATTTAACGGCAACGGATTTACGATCCGTAATTTGACGATTGACCGCCCGAATCAGGACTACATTGGACTTTTCGGATCGTTGGAATCCGCGGGTACGATTGAAAACGTGAAACTGGAAAATGTTTCCATCACCGGGCGCAACAATGTTGGCAGTCTTTCCGGTTATATCTTTTTGACTTCTGTTAGTGGAAGCTCGACCGAAGGCGGAAGCGTGACCGGTACAGACCGTGTCGGCGGCCTGATCGGAGAAAGTTACAACGGCCTGGGCATCAATAATTCCCACACGAGTGTTGCGGTCCAGGGGCATGATCAGACCGGCGGTATCGTTGGAAAACTTTGGGACGGAGTTCTCAACAATATCAACCAGGGTTATTCCCTGGGGACGGTGAACGGGCATAATCAGGTCGGCGGGCTGGCCGGATATTCCAAGAGCGGAGACTTGGTGCGCAGCTATGCTTCTGGAAATATTACCGGTCAGGACAGTGTCGGCGGGCTGGTGGGCTCTACGACAGAGAACGCGGGAATCAAAAACAGCTATTACTCGGGCGGAACGGTCAGCGGTACGACGAATAATGTCGGCGGCATTGCCGGATATTACAATTCGTATGATGACGGGATCTACAATACGTATTTTGCGGGCATAGTGACGAGCACAGCATCAGCCGGCGGATTTTTAGGCACGTACAATGCCGGGGTAATTTCAAGCAATTACTGGGATGAGACGCTGAATCCCGGACTGCAGGATTCGGTGAACCGTGGTGACATGGCCAATATCACAGCTGAAACCACAGCGGCCATGAAAACTCAGAGCACTTATGAAGGCTGGGATTTTTCTTCAATTTGGGTGATGGACGGCTATCCGCGTTTTCGGCCGGAGTCAGTCGAAGGCGGAGACGGTTCGGTCAGCGTCCGCGCCGATAATGGATTTGTGACCTCGCCGTATGCCTCGGTGACTTTTGAGGCACCGGAAGGAACCACGGAAATGCGCTACGGCTATGTCAATGGAAACGGTCCGGTCCAACTGGGAGGTTGGGGCAGTTATCAGCCTTCAGCCTCGGTTTCAATAAACACGGCCAATGTTGGCGGGCAGGACGGACTAAAAACTTTTTATGCGCAGTACCGCAATGCCGCGGGTGTCGAAACCGCGATTGTGAGCTACTCGTTCACGGCCGACACGCTTCCGCCTTCGGGCACGGTCCAGATTGCAAAAGGAAGTTCCGACACCGGATCTCACGATGTGAACATTGCTTTGGCCGTAGATGACGCGGTTTCAGGTATTCAGGACATGAGAATTTCCGTGGACGGCGGCGCTTTGTGGACGGCTTGGGGAACGGTGCAGAGTCCGGTGCAAGTCCATCTGCCGCGCGGAGGAGGAGAAAAAGAGGTCCGGGTGGAAGTCCGCGATGCGGCTGGTAATAAAGCCGTGATCAGCGACACCATCGTTATTGAAGAGGATCTTCTCTCAGACATTGTGGCTGATGCGGATTCCGCGCAAAGCAATCCTCTCGAGGGCGATATTTCTGGCCTTCGGACTGGGGACCGCTACACGATCAGCGGGATCGATGCGATTGAACACGAGACCGTTTTTACGTTCGACCAGGGGCTGGATATGCGCGGGGACTCTTTGGCCTTTCGCTTTAATGTGCTGGAAGGCAGCGGCGAAGCGAAGTTGGAGTTAAAGGAAAAACTCGCGAACGGGTCTTACGTGACCCGCGAAATTTTTTCGCCGGTTCCATTCCATAACGCGGGCAGCGGCGAGCGCGAGATTATTTTTCCTCTGGCTTACGCGCAAGAACTCTCCAAAATCAACGCGGTGGTGCTCACGGTGCAGGGCGAGGGCGGGCCTTTCCAACTGGAGATTTCCGATTTTGATTTGCGTGCTTCCGGTTATGAGCCGCCCGCGGTTTCGAACGGCGACGTTCTGACCAACAGTATTGCGCTCTACACCTTCCTTAATGTCAACGGCCAGTCCAGCCACACCGGCGAATTTTTTCCGGAAAACTGGGGCCTGACGGAAACAGGAGCCTACCGGTTTTCCGGCGTTCAGCAGGGCGGAACCGAGACATCGTTTTTCCAATACCCGGCCCGCGTGCTTGATGCGGCGGGAAAAATCCTGCGTATCGTCTACGAATCCTCGACCGGCGCTCCCGGCGCGAAGATTACGCTGCGCAATGCTCAGGGCTCGCAGGTTTACGAGCTGCCGCTGACAGCGGAGTTTGAAGCCACCGCTTCCGGCGAACGCAAAATCCTGGAATTCCAGATCCCCGATGAGGCGGAGTGGCAGGAAATCGACCAGATTATTCTGGCCACTTACGGCCAGGGTGCGATCGACCTTACGCTCGACGAGGTGCGGGTAACCGGCGCTTCGCAGCCTGTGCTGACCGATCCCTTGAGCCTCATCGCTCAGCAGGACCCGGGAAAAATCTTTCTTTCCCCGGAATTGTTCGCGGGCCTTGATCCGGACAAGACGATTGCCGATGTACTGCGCGACGCGCAAAACCGGATCGTGCGTATTGAAACACAGGAAGATGTTTTCGCTTACTTTTACGATGCGCAGGGCCGGCTGGTGCAAACGGTCCAGGCCGCCAAGGAAAACGGCGAGATCATTCCCGAAAATCAATACGACTACGGGTATGAGCCGGTCAACGGAGGCCCGGAATCGCGCCTGCAGGATATCCGCGAATATCATTTCATCACGGAGCGGAACAATGCGGCAAGGGGAGTCACACCCGCCGCTTCGTCCTCGCTGAAGCCGGACCCGAATGCCGCCCAGCCGCCTTTCCCGCCGGCCAATGCGACCGACGGCAGCGGCGGAGACTCGTCGCGGCCCTGGATTGCGGCTTTGAACGATCCGAATCCTTCCCTGACGCTGGACTTGGGGCAGTGGCGGATGCTTGACGAGGTCCGGGTCGACGCGCGGTTTTTCAGCCCCGTCGCGTCTGTTATTTACCCGACGCATTTTGTCCTGTCCGGTTCGCTCGACGGCTCGACCTGGTTCGACCTGGCGACGTATGATTCGCCGGAATTCCAGGAAGGCACGAACAAGGTTTACAAATTCGAAATCGGTCCGGTTCAGGCGCGCTTTGTCCGCATCCGCGATATCCAGGCCGTGATTCCGTACTGGGTTCCGGATTTGCAAAACTATCCGGAATTCGCCGGCTTTCCCGTGCTGGACATTAAGGCCTATGTTTCGGAGCTCGAAGTTTTCGAAGCCTTGCGCACGCCCGTGCTGACCCATGTTTACCGGCCCGAGTACGGCTGCCTTTACGGCTGCGACACGGCGGCGGGCAATCCGGTTGCAAAAATCAGCAAGAACCGCGTGACGGAGACCGGCGAAATTTCCGCGCCCGAAGTCACTCTGGTTTCGAGCCGGTTCACGCAAGACGAAACCGTCTTCCTTGATTTCCTTGTAGACGGCGAAAACGTGCGCCGCCAAGTTCCCGGCCCGCTTCAGGAAGGAAACAACCTGTCTGTTTTTAGTTTCGAAAATGAAGACGGTTCGCAAACGCTGGTGCCGGTTAATGTAGTCCTGGACCGCGTGAAACCTTCCGCAACGCTTGCCGGCGTTTCAACGGGAAATCCCGCGCTCGGCCAGACGTACCGCGACAGCCGTTTCAATCTTACCGGTATTACGGACGCTGCTTCCGGCCTTGCCGAAATACGCTATCGTGTTGACGGCGGAGCGTGGACGCTTGTGCCCTTACCGGCCGGCGCTGATCTCGCGCTCGACATCCGGTTCCCCGAAGGCTGGGGCGATCGCGATGTTGAAATCGAAATCGAAGACCGCGCGGGGAATATCCGCACGCTTTCGCAAACCGTAACCATTGAAGTCAGCGCCTACCTTGCCGACGTAGACTTCAAATATTTTACGGACCCGTACAATGCGGCCCACGGGGCTTTTGAATCCACCCACAGCTATCCCAACGAAGGGTACAGCCAAAGGCTCTACACGCAGCCGACCGACTTTGGTTTTACGGCCCAGCTCCTTTCCAATCTTATTGCGGGCCGGATTGTGGTGGATTACATGACACGCGACCAGGCCATCGCGATTTTCAAAAACATGATTACGCATCTTCTTGATGATCAGACAAACTCCAAGATTGGCGTGATGGGCCTTTTGCCCTGGATGAATTTTGATTCGTCCACCCAGGACTGGCGGCGCGACCTGGATTACGGGAAGGGGATCGCCACGAAAAACGGGCGGCGATTTATGGCGGGCGATAATCTGAACATGGCTATGGCCTTTGCGGCGTCGCTAGGCGCGTTGAGCCAGACCGAAGACAACGGGGCTGGAGACATTGCCGTGATTAAATCCAAGCTGCAAGCATTCCTCAACAATCAGGCGGCCGGTTATGCATGCCTCGCCAGCAACGTTGGCGGTGACAATCCGGATGGCGCGATACGGCGCGGGATTATTATTTCTGAAAACGCCGGGTCAGATTACGCTGTCTCCAGCTGCAATGATGTCCGCAATGGCGGCACCACGGTGGCGTTCGTGAATGAAGCGGACACGCTGAACCCCGACCGCAGTATCAATGTTGCATTCGAAAGATCGTTTGGTTCCGAATTCCGGGCCGGCATTTTGTTTGCCGTCCTGAATTACAATCTTCCGAATTCGGTTTACAAAAACCTCAAGGTCGAAATCGAGAACTACTCCAAAGGTAATGGCTGGACGTATGTTGTCGCTACGGGACAAGGAAGCGCTTTCCAGATGCTTTGGCCGACTCTGGGCACGCCTGAGACCTTGAATCGCGCGCAGTTGAGAATGCAGGAAAACTTTGTGGATGCGGCGCTTGATTATGCGGGCAAGACTTTACAGCCCGGTTTTCTTTCCGCGGCCTACGGGTCCTCCGGAGGGTACATTCCGGGAATCGGAATTCCCGATATCGCCATTTATCCGGCCGGGCTGAACGCGGTTTCCACTTCGCTGTACACGCTTGGAGCGGCATTCGGCGTTGACCCGGACCGCATCACGCCTTTTCTCGAAACCATGCTGCAGCGGTTCCCGGGGCTTGTGACAAGTCACGGCCTTTGGGAAGGCGTGGACATGCAGACTTCTTCCGGCGCGGTGATTCAGCAGCAGATCAATCCGAATGTGGCCAGTTTCATTCTGGGCATTCTGGGCAGTGGAGCCCAGGACTTGCTGGAATATCTGACGCCTGCGCAGGAAACCCGGCTTAACACGATTCTGTGGCAGCCCGCGGGAGCGGATTATGATGTGGTCGCATCAAGCCCAGATGCGTTTTCCTGGCAGATGGCGGGCCAGCCGGCCTTCACGTCCAGCCGGAATGGTGATGCTTACCATATTCAGGCCGGAAGCCTTGTCGGGATTGGAACCGCATTTAAGCAGGGCAGTTCTGGTTCGATCAACACTTCCGGCAAGCGGCTGTTGATTAACTACCGGGCGAGCACGAATGCGGCGTCGGCCACGGCCGCGAACCTGAAAATTGAATTTAAGGATGTCAACGGGCTTGTGATCCGTCAGCAGGTGAATTTGGTCGACTTGCGCAACACGGGGCAGAATGTCGTCAATCAGGTGGTTATCGACCTGCCGGAATTTATTGGCACGGCTCAGATTAATGAAATTGTGTTTGTCCTGACCGGGTCCGGCAAAAGCCTTGATGTGACTTTTGAGGACGTGGACCTGATCGATCTGGATTCCACTCAGCCTTTGGTGCCCGGCGGCGGAGGCGGAGGCGGCGCTCGGCCCGGGCCTTCGGATCCCAATAAAGCAAAGTCCCAGGAATACACACTACAGTCTTACGAGTTGTTTATCGGCAAGGCCCGTGTGGATGCCGAAGCGGGAGCGGCCAAAATTCAACAAAGGCTGGACGAACTTAAGAACATCAAAAACAAGAGTAAGGAAGAAAAAGCCGAAGAGAAACAGCTCAAAGCCCAGCTCCAGGACTACAAAGCTATTCTCGACGATATTGTAAAGTTTGAAAATCAACTGGAAGGAGACTGGAAAATCCTGGCCCATAAAGGTACTCTGAGTGATTCATTGCTGGATGATCTCCTCATTCGATATGGCGGGATCTATGCCTTTCTATACCCAAAGGAACATTAAAAAGTCTTAGCGCTTCAAGGTGCCTCTCCTAAAACGGCGGGGCACCTTGAAGTTTCAGCATAAGATTCTTGTTGAATAAACTCGTTGAAAAAGCAAACCCTTCATTATAGAATACCGAACTTGTTGTTTTCTGGCCTTATATCTCCAGTAGCAGTAAACTTCAAAACAATTCATCGCGGGGTGGAGCAGTCCGGTAGCTCGTTGGGCTCATAACCCAAAGGTCCCAGGTTCAAATCCTGGCCCCGCTACCAATTACAACAAAAGGGGTTGCGATAAAAATCGCAGCCCCTTTTTTCTGTCTAAAAACGGTTTTGGGAACATTTTGGGAACAAAATGCCCCAAAATTCGTTAACCCCAATCCTGCCGCATCTCAAAATATTTTTGCCCTTCCGCACTCCCTTCGCTTTGGTTTTGGGCTTTTAGCCTGTACCAATCGCCTGACCACACCCTCTCATCGTCGAAATTCGTTCGAGAGGTTGTGGTCAGACGAACGCTCAGGGGTGCGGAAAAACACTCAAAAAATATTTTCCCCTCTAAAAACTTTGACTAGGTTGGAACGGCCCCCTCCTTTTTGCCCAATACTATGAAGATAAAAATAAAAAAAGCAGCAAGCTGAGTCATAAACCTTGGTTGCTGTAAGGCCATAAAGCCTTAAGCAGTACCCCGGAGAGTGAGTGTGAGAAATAGGAGTTTTGGAGGCGAACCTGAAAGTGTCTAAAAAATATTTTCAGTATAGAAACTTTGAAAAAGTGTACACGGCCCCCTTGTTTTTGCCCAATACCATGAAGATTAAATTATTAATCATCCACCCAGCCTTGAAGCTCGGTGTAAAACCAGGCCGTGAAGCCATAAGCAGCAAAATTGTGTGTGATTGTGATCGTGATTGAGAGTGAGATTTTAAGTATGAACGTGATTCAAAAGGACTGCTGTGTTGAAGGAAAATCTTGGGCGTATACCAGGATTCTTCGGCGCGTCAATCTTTGAGAATCATCAGTAGTGCGAGTAAGGGAGTGCGTTTGGAAAACAGGAAATTACTGACCGTGAAAGAACTTTCGGAATTGCTGGGTGTGCCCGTTTCCTGGATTTATCAGAGAACGAGAATGGGGCAAGCCGCGATTCCGCATGTGAAATTTGGAAAGTATGTGCGCTTTGATTCAGACGCCGTCATCCGCTTTTTTGCGGAGAAAGACGGCGGGGAGCTGAAGCAGGCGGCATAAAAGAGAGAGTGAGTGTGTGAGATGAGAGGAAGCATCATCAAGCGGTACCGCAAGGTGAACGGCCGCCGCGAAGCGGTTTTTCACATTCGGTACAGAATCGGAGCAAGGCAGTATTCGTTAAGTGTCGGGACGAACAAGAAAGAAGCCGAACGGATTTTGTCGGAGCGTATTGCGCAGATCCACTATGGCACTTTTTCGCAGCCGAGCCGGGTTCTTTTTTCAGAATTCGGAAAGAAATGGCTGGAAGATTATGCCATTACAGCGGTGAAGCCTTCGACTTACCGGGCTTATGAAAGCGTGATTACCAAGAGCGTGAATCCGTGCCTTGGTCATTACGCGATTTCGAAAATCACCCCGGCAATGATTCAGAGTTATTTTGCCGGAGTAGTCCGCGAGCGGCACAGCACCAAAACCGCGAACAATCACCTGGTGCTTTTGAAGACCATGTTCAAGCACGCGCGGAAGTGGGGCTATATTCGTGTGAGCCCTGCGGATGATATTGACCGCGCGCGCATCGAAGAAAAAGAAATGGATTATCTGCAGCCGGAAGAGATCCGTCTGCTGTTGAACAATTCCGACGAACCTTACCGGACTTTGTTCATGACGGCCGCCTTGACCGGAATGCGGCGCGGAGAAATTCTGGGTTTGCAATGGGGCGATATTGATTGGCAATCCAATCAAATTCGCGTGAGGCGGAGTCTGTTTTGGCAAACCCATGCGGAAAATAAAATCCGCAGGCAGGACAAACGCTCGATGTTCACTTCGCCGAAATCAAAGCGCTCGGTCCGTGCGATTGTCATGTCTCCTGCGCTCCGTGAAGCACTTGAAATTCACCGGATTAAATCGCCGGTCAGCCCGTTCGATCTCGTTTTCTGCAACACGAACGGAAATCCGATTGATCCGGATAATATGATTCACCGCGAATTTCATCCGGCACTTGTCCGCGCGGGCCTTCGTAAAATCCGCTTCCACGATTTGCGGCACACCTACACAACTTTGCTGATCGCCCAGGACGCCAACGCCAAATTCATTCAAGCCCAGCTCGGCCACGCCTCCATCCAAACCACCTTTGATCGCTACGGCCATCTCCTGCCAATCAAAGGCGACGAAGTCGGCCTGCGCCTGGATGCCACTGTTTTTGGAGGAGCAAAGGAGGTGGTTCAGCAAACCTGATAATGACGGGCTAAACGTGATAACAAACACGATAGTAGCTATGTGGCCAAATAAGTGGCCAAAATCTGACCCAGTGAGTTTGTAACTATAATCAATCATTAGAGGTGCGATTAAAAAGAAGTGGCCAAAAAAGCGGACATGGCTGCTTTCTTATGTAATCTCATACAATCTTATATAGTTAGGTATATAAGATTCATAACCTGTTTATTTTAAATAGGTTATGCATGAAAACTATATTTCATGTAACGAATTTGACATAGGAAGTCAATTTTACGACATGAAATATAGTTTTTGCGGGGCCATTATAAATACCTTGATCTTTGAGAGCCGTCCGCTAGAATTACCTATATGATTACCCATTTAAAGGTGCGCCAGTGAACGAAGCTGAAACACGCAAAGAAATCATCGATCGGGAATTGTCTAAGCGCGGCTGGGATTTAAAAAATCCAAGCCAAGTCATTGTCGAATTTGAAATGGAAAGTCGATTTCCAGAAGAGAATAAAATTAAGGTACAAGCGGAAGAATATGGAACCAGTTTTTCTGGAAAAGAATTTGCGGACTATTTGCTGCTTTCCCGCGATGGTGCGACACCCTTTGCGGTAGTTGAAGCAAAACGAACCTCAAAGAATCCGCGCTTGGGTCAGCAACAGGCAGTTGGTTATGCTGAAAATATCAAATCTAAATTCGGGGTAGATCCTTTTATCTTTTTGACCAACGGGGAATCCACTCTTTTTTGGGATCGCAGTCGTTATGCACCCCGAAAGGTTTACGGCTTTTTCGACATTAAAGACTTAGAACGCCTGAAATATTTACGCGAACAGCAAGTTGATCCTACAATTCTTGAAATTCGCAAAGATATAGCCAGCCGCGTTTATCAGCATGAAGCCATACGCCGCACGATAGAGACATTCTCAAAAGGCCATCGCAAGGCATTAATTGTTATGGCAACGGGAACAGGAAAAACCCGCACCGCGATGGCCTTGATTGATTTGCTCATTCGCGCTAAATGGGTTAATCATGTTTTGTTTTTAGCGGATCGCAAGATGTTGCGCGACCAAGCTTATGGAAAAAAGGGCTTTCAAGGATTCTTTACGGAGTCCATGACGAAAATCAAAAGCGGTTCGTTTGATAAGAATCAGCGCCTTTACGCCTCAACGATTCAAACACTTGAAGAAGTTTATCGGGAAATCTCGCCCGGGTTTTTCGATTTAATCATCATTGATGAATGCCATAGATCTATTTACAACAAGTGGCAGGATATCCTTTCCTATTTTGATGCTCTTCAGGTTGGATTAACCGCAACACCGGCAGAATTTGTTGACCGGGATACTTTTCGTTTTTTCCAATGCGACGAAGGTCATCCGACTTTTAACTACACCTACGAGTCGGCCATTGAAGAAGAAATTCTAGTGCCCTTCATCCCTTATCATGCAAAGACTAACTTTCAAATTAAAGGATTGAAATCAGGGCAGATTCCAGAAGAGATCAGAAAGAAACTAGTCGAGGAAGGCAAAACAGAGGAAGAGCTAGACTTTGAAGGTACAGATTTTGAGAAGAAGTTTACGAACAAAGAAAGTTTGGAGTCCATGGTTAAGGAATTCATGGAGGTTTGTAATAAAGACGAAACCGGCTCTCTTCCAGGTAAGACCATTTATTTTGCTATTTCCAAAGAGCATGCTTACCGATTGCTCGATACTTTTGAACGACTTTACCCAGAATATAAAGGACGGCTCGCAGAAGTTATTGTTTCAGACGACAGCCGTGCGGATGGATTCTTAACCCGATTCGAAAACGATTCTTTTCCTCGCATCGCTATCTCCGTTGATATGCTTGATACAGGGGTGGACATTCGCGAGGTGGTGAATCTGGTTTTCGCCAAGCCCGTATTTAGCAAAATCAAATTTTGGCAAATGATAGGCCGTGGAACGCGCACGATTGATTCAGAAAATGCCAAGCCTTGGTGCGCGTTTAAAGATTCATTCCTGATAATTGACCACTGGAGCAATTTTGAATATTTCAATTTAAAGCCTGAAGGCGAAATTCAAGCTCCGCAGGATTCTTTGCCTACCCGGCTCTTTCGCCTCCGTTTGCAGAAGCTGAAGCTCCAGCTGGCTTCTCAAAACCAAGAAGCTTGTGAGGCTATTAAACAAGACCTGTTAACAAGCATTCGTGCCTTGCCTCAAGATAGCGTGACCATCCTCGAAAAGAAGGAGTCTTTGACCAGAGTTTTAAGCGAGGCTTTTTGGAAGCACATTGATATTGGTTATTTAGAAAAGGAAATTGCGCCTCTCTTACGCTTTACCCAGGATGTGAATTTGAATATCTATGCATTTCTTATAAAGTGCGAGCGTTTAGAGATCGCGGCGATCAGCAAAGAAGAAAAAGCAATCAAGGAAATTGGAGAATCTATTCGTGAAGACCTGCGTTTGCTGCCGCTAAATCTCAGACAAATTCAGCAAAAAGAAGAACAGGTTTTACGGGCTTCATCAGATCGTTTTTGGAGTTCTTTCCAGATGAATGAAGTGGGTTTTCTCAAAACAGAGATTGCGCCTTTGATGAAATGGCGCCGTGAGAGAACGCATACAGTAATTGAGTTTGATCTTAAGGATGAAATTTTAGAGCGTAAATGGATTGAGTTTGGCCCTTCCGGAGAAGGCGATTATGTTCATCAATACAAAGAGAAAGTAGAGAAAGAAATCCGAACTTTGGCAGATCAAGATTCTGCCTTGAAAAAAATCAAAGAGGGCCACCCTGTTAGCGAAGAAGAGCTCGACCGGCTGGAAGACAAATTGAATCAGCCAGATTTATATATCAACGAGCGTAATTTGCGTGAAACCTATGGGCAGCCCACGGGAACCTTCAAACAATTCCTTCTCAAAATATTTGACAAATATGACTTCCCAAGTCGTGAGCAGCTTATTCAAAGGTCCTTTGAGACTTTTGTTCATGAGAAGCCCTGGTTTTCTGCGGATCAAATTCATTTTCTGCGTATCGTAAAAAATGTTTTCATTGAAAAATGCAAGCGTCGGGAAAAGCTTTCCGTGCATGATTTTTACGAAGGGCCTTTTGAGGCTCTCGGGCAAGACGCCGCAGATAAGCTTTTTAAGAAAAACGAGCTTGAAGAAATCGTTGAGTTTTTTAACAGTCAGGCGGCCTAGCGATGAAGTCATTTAGCGAAGAATATTTTAAAAACTTATTTACGCCTCCTGAGATGCTCCCGACTTTTACTGCTTTGGGAGAATACAAGGGGAAGGAATTGCTTTTCCAAAGGCAATCCCGCGATGTTCTTGAAAAAATGGTCATGGTTGCCAAAATTGAAAGTGCGGAATCTTCCAACCGTATTGAAGGTGTCATTGTTCCTCATAAGCGTGTCGAGGCTCTTTTTAATAAAAGCATGCCTAAAAATCGCTCAGAGCAAGAAGTGGCCGGGTATCGTGACGCTCTTCAAAAAATACATGAAATGCATGACGGTATGCCTATTTCCAATAATGTGGTACTGATGCTGCATTCCAGTCTTTATAAATATGTTACGGGTGTTAAATCCGGGGAATGGAAGCGAAGCGACAATGAAATTATTGAACATCTTCCGGATGGGAATACGAAGCTGCGCTTTAAACCTGTTTCTGCGTTTCAAACAGCGCATTACATGGAAGAGCTAGTGCGTCAGTTTAATCATGCGATGCAAAAACGGCGAATGGACCCACTCGTATTAATCCCTCTTTTTGTTTTGGATTTTCTCTGCATCCATCCATTTCTTGATGGTAATGGTCGTGTAAGTCGTCTTTTGACTTTGCTGTTGCTTTATCACGCGGGTTTCGGAGTTGGGAAATATGTCAGCTTGGAACGCTTAGTCGAAGAAAGTAAAGAAACCTATTACGAAGCGCTTTACGATTCTTCGCAAGGTTGGCATGAAGGAAAACATAATGCGCTTCCATGGGTGCGCTATTTTTCTGGTGTGCTAACAGCAGCTTATAAAGAGTTTGAATCTCGGGTTGGTATTTTTAAAGAGTCAGGGACTAAAAGCGAGCGTTTAATCGAAATTATCAATCGTTTCGAAAATCCGTTTTCTGCCTCTGATCTTCAAAAGGCCTGCCCAGATGCGGGTATTGACCTTATCCGCAAAATCCTTAAAGACCTCCGCCGTTCTGGGGATATAGAGCCCCTGGGACGAGGGCGCTACGCCCAATGGCGGCGAATTAGGTAATAGCCTTATTTAATTAGGTAAAAATACAATAAAATACCTAATTGACAGAGGGGGCTTACCTAATTAGAATGCTCCTATTCTCAAGCCTGTATATGCAGGCAATTGAGAAGCGGAATCATTTCTTTAAGGAGCCCTATGTTAAAACCTGAGCTAAAAAGTCAAATCGATAAACTCTGGAATCGTTTCTTCGCCGGAGGCATCGCGAACCATCTCACCGCAATTGAGCAAATTTCCTACCTTATTTTTATGAAGCGCCTTGAAGATATGGATTATCAGCATGCTCGGGCAGCTGAAAGGCGCGGAGAAAAATATGCTTCGATTTTTAAGGGGCAAGAAAATTGCCGTTGGTCGCATTGGATTCAAATGCCGGCTGACGAAATGTTGGCCCATGTTCGCGACAAGGTTTTTTTATTCATCAAAAATTTAAAAGGCGAAGAGAGTCTTTTTGGAACAGCGATGAAAGATGCTGTTTTTATGATTCCCAAGCCTTCGCTTTTACAAGAAGCCGTTAAAATTATTGATGAACTTAACATCTCGCAGCAAAACCTCGATACCCAGGGCGATATTTACGAATACCTTTTAAGCTCTCTTCAAAGCTCTGGACTCACAGGTGCTTTTAGAACGCCGCGCCACATTATTCGCATGATGGTCAAATTGGTTGATCCTAAGATTGGCGAAAGAGTTTGCGATCCAGCTGCTGGAACAGCAGGTTTTCTTGTAAATGCTTTCTTGCATATTCTTGAACAGAACACATACAAAGATTCTGTTGAGTATGACGAAGACGGAGTTCCGCATCATCTCGTCGCTGAAAAGCTTGATAAAAAGCAGCGTAACTTCTTAAAAGAAAAAGCCTTTTATGGTTTTGATTTTGATACGACCATGGTTCGTATCGGAATTATGAATCTTATCCTGCACGGCGTTGAAAAGCCTCAATTTCAATATACAGATACGCTATCTAAGTCCTTCGAGCAGCGTGAAAAATACGATGTGATTCTGGCGAACCCACCCTTCAAAGGCTCTATTGATAAAAGCGATATTTCGGATCAATTCAAAGTGAAGTCCACGAAGACAGAGCTTCTCTTTATGGAATTATTTATACGGCTTCTAGTAACAGGTGGTCGTGCGGCAGTGATTGTTCCAGATGGTGTTCTTTTTAGTTCATCCAACGCGCATGCTGGCGTGCGGAAAATGCTCGTGGAAGAAAACCAGCTTGAAGGCATCATCTCGATGCCTTCGGGTATATTCAAGCCCTACGCTGGGGTTTCAACCGCTATTGTCATTTTTACTAAAGGTGGCGAGACGGACAAAGTTTGGTTTTATGACATGACAGCAGATGGACTATCCTTGGATGATAAACGCCAAAAAACCGAAGAAAATGATATCCCAGATATTGTTTCAAAATGGAAAGCGCGGGATATCAAAAAGAAGCCCTCAGCAGGAGAGAAATGGTTTTGGGTAGATGTTAAAGATATACGCAAGACTAAATATGACCTTTCGATTTCTAATTATAAAGAAATCCAATATGAAGAAGTTCAGCATGAGAATCCCGAGGAAATTTTAAATAAAATTTTACAGTTAGAACGGGAAATCCAAGAAAATGTTAGCGCTTTAAAAGGCTTCAAATGAAAGTCAATGCTCCCATGAAGTTAGAAGAAATCTGTGAATTCATTAATGGAGGCACGCCCCCACGTCACGTGAAGGAATATTATCATGGAACAATCCCCTGGGTTACGAGCGCTGACATTAATGATGATCAAATAAACTTTGGTCGTAACTATATTAATAAAAAATCAATTGCAGAATCTTCAACCAATTTGGTTGCACCAGGCACCGTATTGCTTGTGACTCGAACGGGTGTTGGTAAGGTCGTCATTGCTGATCGCGAACTTTGTTTTAGTCAAGATATAACCGCAATTTCACCCGACCCTAAAAAAATACGTGGCGACTATCTAGCTTATTTTTTAAAAAGCAAAATGGCCTATTTTAAAAATCATCAAAGAGGCGCGACGATTAAAGGGATAACTCGTGAAGTTGTCAGCCGATTGCAACCATTCTTGCCGGTTTTGGAAAAGCAAGAAAAAATCGTTAGTATTTTAAAAAAGACGGAATTTTCCCTTGAGGAACGCCGGGAAGCAATTGGCCTGCTCGACAATTTCCTCGAATCCACCTTTGTGAACATGTTTAATAGAAAAGATTATCCCAAAGAAAAAATAGAGAAATTTATTATCGATACAGAAATCATCGACCCTTCAAGAAAACCTACGGATAATTTTTTTTATGTGGATATTGAAAGCGTTGATAGTAAGGAGGGTGTCATCAAGGGGGCGAAGGAGCTAACAGGCGCAGAGGCGCCCAGTCGGGCAAGAAAACGAATAAAAAAAGAAGATGTCTTAGTTTCTACGGTGCGCCCCAACTTGAACGCAACCGCTCTTGTTCCTGAAAATTTGGATAACCAAGTGTGCTCAACGGGTTTTGCAGTGTTGAGATGTTCCGGTGATCTTCGCCCGGCTTATTTGTATATGTGCACCCGCTTGAATTTTTTTATCGCGCAATTAGTCGCAAAGACAAAAGGGGCATCTTACCCGGCCGTCTCCAATCAAGATGTTCTTGATACGAAAATCCCTTTTCCTCCAATTGAAGAGCAGAAAAAATTCGAAGCTATTTTTTTGAAGGTTCAGCAGATTAAACGGAAAATGAGATCTTCGGAAGCCGAGCTTCAAAACCTTTTCAATTGCCTGATGCAAAAAGCCTTTAAGGGAGAGCTATTCAATGCCTAAACGAAAGCGGTCTCAGAAAAGGCATAGACGGCCTCGGGCCAAGAAGAAAGTTTTACGCAGATCTGGCCTTTCAGTTGTTCAAAGGCAAAACATTAGATTGTTGGCTGAACAAATTGGTCGATTGATTCCATGGTCCAGCTTTGGCGGTAAGCTCACACTAACGTCATTGGCTAAGAAACGAGGATTGAAGAAATTTTTACCAAAGAAAACGTCTTCCAAGAAGGACGGAACGGTGCATTTCCTTGAACTTTTATTGGTAAATAAGCCGCGGGTTTTAAAGAAGCTGATTCGGGAAATTCTCCCGCTTGCCGTTGAACGTCGGCACGCCCAGGGAGATCCGCTTCTTTCGCAGGAGGCTGGGGTTCTTTCTGATCGGTTGCTTTTACTTGGAGTTAATCTAAAAAAAGAAATAAAAGAAATGAATCTTCCGGTGGCGTGGCCACGTGTCGTTCCGCCTTCCGTCGAAATCCAGCAGACTTTAAGCAAGCTCCCATTACATTCCTTGTTGTTACCCGAATGCAGAGATTTATTCCTCAAAGGTCACATCAACGAATCGGTTAGGAAGGCTGCTGAAAAATTTGAAGTCCGTGTCCAAGGCTTGAGCGGGATTGCTGACAAGATCGGTAGAGACTTAATGGCAAACGCATTCTCGGAAACAAATCCAAAGATAAAGCTTAACGGCTTGACCACAGCTAATGAGAAGAACGAGCAGGAAGGTTTTAAGCTGATTTCTATGGGCGTGATGGCTTGGTGGAGAAACACCACTAGTCATGGTGATGAGCCTCAAATGGCTCCCCAGGACGGCCTTTCCCGTTTGCTAACAATCAGCAACTTGTTGCATATTTTGGACGAGCGAACAAAGCCCGCTTAAAAATATGGATGAAATAACCAATAAACTTTTAGCTGGCGATATAATCATTACCAGTCAAAATAAGTTTTCTTTCTCAACTTCTCTTTTTATTCGCTTTGGAAATTTTTCAAAGTATGGATTTTCTCGTCGCGGGTGGACTCATGCGGCTTTGTATGTCGGCGATGGTGAAGTTGTAGAAGCTTTTCCCACGGGAATTGTTAAGCGCAGTTTAAAAGACGCTTACCTGAATGGAGACTACCGCATAAGTGTTTTGCGAAGAAAGGGTGGGGCATCGCAAAGCCTTGGCCAAGCGGTTGAGTTTTGCAAGAGCAAGGTAGGTAAAACCTATGATCAAAAGGCGCTTATTTATTATGTGATCGTTCAAATTCTGCCGCCTATTCTTCAGTTTCTTTTAAACACAAAAGCGGTAGATCAATGGTTAAATAATAAGGACGCTTTTTACTGTTCGGAGCTTGTTGCCCAAAGTCTTTTAGAAGCGAACACCTATTGTTTTGATCGAGCGCCTGACCGGATTATGCCGGTCGATTTATACAGTAACGAGTACTGCTTTGAGCGCATTCTTGAACTGCCGGCCCCAAAGCAGAATTTCATCAAGAAAGCAGCGATCTGCTTGGGATACACCATTGCAATATTGATTTGGTTGGTTCTTAGCGCAATCATAGTTTTTGTTGCGGTTCAGCTTGTTATTCGTGCTTTAGCTGCAACAAAAAATCAGCAAAAAGATGCTAGTTCTGACGAAGCTAAAAAATAAATGTTTTGAGAGGTTTAATGACTAAAGAAATTATTCGAAAATTAATCGGTGTGGAAGTTCGGTTGGGATTTCTTTATATCCCAGCGAATGCGATTGAGTGGATGCCGCCGCAAAGTGGAAAAATCATGGTGGCTATGCCAGACGGTTTGAATTCCCTTACATATAACGTCGATTACAAACGAATTTTTGGTTTAACAAAGTGGTATAAAAAATTCGATTCGAAGGTTGGAGACGAGGTTGTTTTAGAAAAGACCGGCTCTAACTACTCAATTAAGTTTCGTCCGAAGAAGCAGCCTGTCGAATCGGAACAAGAAGCTGAAAATCTTATCGATATATCCGGCCTTTCATCTCAGGCAAAAGGAAATATTGTTGAAGACCGCATAAAAGAATTGATTGTTTTGCAGGGACAAGGCATTTTGAATGTTTATCGTCCGGTCACCGATAATCATGGCATTGATTTGATCGTCACAAAAATTGGAAATTTTCACCCGATATTTCTCCAGGTAAAAAGCCGGTTTAATGTCCAGAAAGCCGGCTATTTCCTCATGGATATCTCCAAAAAAACTTTTAAATCGCACCCTTCTTTTTTTGTGTTAGGGGCTTACTTTAACCCTCAAAAATTAGAAGTGCATGACAGTTTATTGCTGGTGCCGAGCGTTGAGATTGAGAAGCTTAAGTCATTTGAAACGAAAAACGGACCTCGCTATCGTGTGATGAATTACTTGAATCCGGAATCTCAAGGTAAATGGGCGAAATATTTGATTAAAAAAACAGACTTGGCCAATCAGCTGCTTGAGCGGTTTGAAGAAATGGAAAAGTTTTTACGGTAAGGCGGAAAATTTACGACGGGCAATAGCCCGTTTTTTTGTCTTTAATTAACAGTAGTGTTTTAGAAAGTGGATTGAATATGCTCAAAACAACAATAAAAGGCTCTGATTTTTTGGCGTCCTTTAGTCAGTTAATTAAGGGCGCTTATCTTGATAAGAGCAATAAAACGAAGTTGGATTTGTTTGTTCTTAATTTAGATTCAAATGAATTCGACTATGAAACATTTAAAAGACGATTGATTGATCCAGTGATTGATTTTTCTCTTTCGCGAAAAATTAAGCAACAGTACAAAACGCAGCCCGGTACTCAATCTAAAACAGCGCGGGAAAAGTTTAAACATTATATGGAGAATACTGGAGAGCTGGGAGAGTTCCTCCTATTCTGTTTTTTGGAGACTCACCTGAATGCACCCAAAATTCTCACAAAGATGGAAATAAAAACATCTACTAGTCACTACACACACGGGTCTGACGGAGTCCATTTTCTTGAGCTAGCGGATGGGAATTTCCATTTAATTTTCGGAGAATCAAAAACAGAAAAAAGGTTATCTAAATCTATAGCGAATGCCATTCAGTCGATTCATGATTTTAAGAATTCTATTAACGCTAAAGGCAAGAAAAAAAGCGGCATGGCTTATGAAAAGTCATTAATTTCCAGCGAAATCTTAAAAGAGACATTTTCGAAAAAAGAAAAAGATTTTATCGAAGCTATGATTTACCCGAAAGCATCGAATGACTTTGACGTTGATACCGCATTTGGTATTTTTCTTGGATATCAAATGAGTATAAATATCGCCGATAAGAAGCTCTCCAATGAAGAGTGCCGGAAAAAGATTTATGCCAAAATAGAAAAACAAGTGACAAAATCCTTTAAGACGATAATGAAGAAAATTGATGAAAAGGGTTTAGCAGGACACCACTTTTATATTTATATTTTGCCGTTTACAGATTTGGTCAAAACACGAAAAGATATAACAGAACACATCTCCTCATGACGAACAAGTCTCTCGCGGATGAATTAACGGAAAAGATTTTTAAAGACACTTATTTTATTAAACTAATAAGTAAAGCGGAAGCTATAGCAGCGGATAACTTCTTTGGAATTAATCAGAACCAACAACAATTAAATGAAAAAGAAGTTTTAGGCTTGTTAAGATTTGCTGATATTTTATCTCACTCAAGCAAGCCTCAGGCTAGAAATCTTGCCTATAAAATCATCAGTACTTTGGCAGAGCAGAAAGTTGATAGCGCTGATTTTAGCATTTTTGCTACAGCAGTTTTATCCAAACTTGGAAATTTTCCGGCTTTAAAGTATTTTTCAGATAACTTTAAACATAAACAAATCCTTCCCTTCGAGAGAGAGCTTGAAAAAATTCTTAAAGAGGAAATTCAAAAGGTGCCCTTTGAAGAAAATATATTTACAGATGCCCAATATGCGATATTTGAACAGTTAAAGAATAATAATCATTACAGTTTCTCGGGGCCGACCTCTTTAGGTAAGTCATTCATAATCGAAGCCTTTGTAAAATATCTAGTTTCGCGTAGTGGGGTTAATGAAAATATAATTATTCTAGTTCCCACACGAGCGCTTATTAATCAAGTGTCGCTGAAGTTGAAAAACAGTTTGAAAAATGAAGGAAGCTACAAGGTTTTAACGCATCCGATCGTCCCTGAGTTTTTTAAGAGAAATGCTCAAGGTTTTGTCTTTGTTTTTACACCGGAACGGCTAATTCTTTTCCTCTCGAACTACAATAATCCTAAGGTTGAATATTTATTCGTTGATGAGGCTCAAAAAGTAATTTCGGAACGAGATACTAGAAGTCCACTTTATTATCACTCTATTTTGCAGGCTGAAAGGAAGTCCATTAAGCTTTTCTTTTCTTCTCCGAATATTCCTAATCCAGAAGTGTTTCTTCAAGTTTTTGAAAAGAGCACAGATGAAGTTGTTTCTGTAATTGATTCGCCGGTTTCTCAGAACCGATACTTTCTGGATTTAATAGAGAGAAAGGTGCTCTTTTTTCCAGACATGGATAAAGAGAGACAAATCGATATTACTATCGACAACGATAAGATTTTTTATTGGTTAAAGAGACTTGGTGAAGGACAAAAAAACATTGTCTATTGCAACACCATAGAAGACACGATTAATTACGCACGTGACTTTTCTTCCGAGTTACCAAATAAATCAAGCTCAAAATTAGACGAATTGATTAATTTAATCAAAGCCTCATTACATAAAGACTATTTTCTCATCGATTGTTTGAAAAAGGGGGTGGCGTTCCATTTTGGGAAACTACCGCAAAGAATCCGTTTGAAACTTGAAGAATTGTTTCGTGATAAGGTTATAGATTGGGTTTTTTGCACCTCGACTTTATTAGAGGGTGTAAATTTGCCTGCAAAAAACATCTTTATATTAAGCAATGCCATTGGGGCTTCAAAATTTACAGATATTGATTTTTGGAATTTAGCGGGACGCGCTGGCCGATTATCAAAAGATCTGTCAGGTAATATTATTTGTTTGAGAGGTATAGAAAAGGATGGACGTTGGGATAATCCAGAAAAAGACCTAGAAGTGGTGCGCAATAAAGAGGTTAGTCCTTTACAGCCCTTGATCATAAAAGGGCAAAAAAGTTTCTTCAAAAACATCGAGAACTCCTTATTACAACAGAATTTTACAAGAAAAAATGCTTCACAGCCTGAGAAGGATATATGGAACTCTTATGCAAACATAACTGTTATTCATGAGCTTCGAAAAGATGAGTCGGTTTTAAGAGCCAACTTTATAGAAAGAAATGCTGGGGGCAGAGAGCTTTTGAAGAAGCTTGTTAAGCAGAACAAAGTGCCTGAAAAAATACTAACAGCTTCTTCCTCCATAAAAGTAAGGATACAAAATGAAGTTTATGAAAAATTGAATGATAAAGATGCTTTACCTCAGCCAGTAGGCTACGACACAATTCTATCGGTGTTGGAAAGTCTTTGTGTTAAATACGATTGGGAAAATGAAGAATCTGGTGGAAGAAATCCTATGATCAAGAAAGGAAGAGGAGTACTAAAGTACTACGCTACATTGATGAATGAATGGATGCAATCTTCCCCTCTAAATCAAATGGTTCGTATTGCAATTAAGTATTACGATGAACGTGGAGAGATATGGCTTAATAACCATATCAAAGAAACATTCGATCGAAATAATCGGACACATATTAATGCGATTATTAATGATTTAATCGGCGACATTGATAATGTTTTAAGATTTAAACTCGAAAAATATTTCAATAATTACTTTTTATTAATACGGCATAAATTCGGTGAAAAGAAAGCTGGGGCCAATTGGGCAGAATATCTAGAGTATGGAACTACGGATAAAAAAATTATTGAACTTCAAAATATTGGTTTTTCACGGCATTTAGCTAAATATATTCTAGACAATCATGAAGATTGTGTTTCCTTTAATGATGAAGGCGTTTTAGAAAAAATAGATAGCGAAAAACTATTACTGACTTTTGATAAGACTACAGATGAATACAAAGAATATGAAGAGGTAGTTTGATAAATATAGAAGATTTTCCGCACAGTGTGTGGAAAATCATGAGATCAAGTTAAGCCCGGAAGGCTAGGTGGGCTTTACATACTTGGTTGCATTGCTTTTAATTACCCAGGTTTTAATTTTAGGTGTTACTAAAAAATGATTTTTATAATCAGAGAGATAATCTGATACGATCTTTTGACCTTAAATTTTGGCGGGTGGTGCGGGCGGCGGCGAAAAATGCAGCCGGGAAACAACGAAAAACATCAGCAGAAAGCAGCAGCAAACTAAAACAAAAATTTGTGCTGAAATTTTGGGAACAAATTGGGAACAAAACAGGCAGAAAAGCCGTCAAAAACGAAAAACCAGCATTAAAAACTTTCACACTTAAATCATGCTCACAGAAATAGTTATAAAAAATAATCAAAAATCAGAAAAATCGTTTCGACCCCTCATAACCCAAAGGTCCCAGGTTCAAATCCTGGCCCCGCTACCAATCGCAAGTGAAGAAGCCATCGGGTTTTAAACCCGGTGGCTTTTTTGCTCTTCAGGCCTGAGAATACCCGGTCAAATGCTCTTCAACTCACTGCCTTTTCTTGTTTTTTTCCTGATTGTCATCCTGGTTTATCAATTACCGATGACTTGGCCGATGAAGAAACTTTTTCTGCTGGCCGTCAGTTATTTCTTTTACGCTTCCTGGAATCCGCCGTTTGTCATTCTTCTCTGGTTTTCCACGGTGGTGGACTGGTTCGCGGCCAAGGGGCTCTATGCCGCGCGGGGGAAAACGGCCCGGCGCCTTCTGCTTATCGCCAGCCTCGCGGTCAATCTGGGCATGCTTGGGTTTTTTAAATACGGCAATTTCATTCTGGATAACATTTCATTTCTTTCGCAGGTTTTTCATTTTTCATATTCACGCCCGCATTTTGACATCCTCCTTCCGGTCGGCATTTCTTTTTACACTTTTCAGACCTTGTCCTACACGCTTGATGTTTACTTCGGGCGCAGAGCCCCGGCGGATTCCTTCCTGGATTACGCGCTCTACATTGCTTTTTTCCCTCAGCTGGTGGCGGGGCCGATTGTGCGTTCTGAGGATTTTATTCCTCAGTGCGCGGTGGAGCCCAAACCGACCCGCTCTCAATTTCACACGGGGCTGTCGCTGATGGTGCTGGGGCTTTTTGAGAAAGTAGTCATTGCTGATTTTTTAATGGCGCCGGTGAGCGAGCGGATTTTTAACGCGCCTTCGGTGCCGGGATTTATGGACTGCTGGCTTGGAACCCTGGCTTTTTATGTTCAGATTTTCTGCGATTTCGCGGGTTACTCCACTTGCGCTATCGGAACGGCTCTTTGCTTTGGATTCGCGCTGACCCGCAATTTTCATTTCCCGATGGGGGCTGTCGGATTTTCAGATTTCTGGAGACGCTGGCACATTTCACTTTCCACCTGGCTGAGGGATTATCTTTATATCCCTCTCGGCGGAAACCGCAAAGGCCGGGCGCGCACCTATTTTAACCTGATGCTGACCATGCTGATCGGCGGGCTGTGGCACGGGGCTTCCTGGACTTTTGTGGTCTGGGGCGGACTGCATGGAATCTTTTTATGCGCGGAACGTTTTTTGAAAGGCCTCGCGGGGCATTGGGCTTTGTGGAAACAAGGCTGGACGCGTTTGGTGTTCGGGGCCGTGACTTATCTGGGCGTTTCGATTGCCTGGGTTTTCTTCCGCTCCCGGAGTTTTCCCCAGGCTTTGGACATGATCCGCGCGATGGTCTCCATCCCTTCAAATTTTCAATCTTCCGGTCTGCTGATTCCCGCGCAGGAAAAAATAGTTTGGGTTACCGCCGGTGTTTTGCTTATGATACACACGGTTTTTCGCGGTCAAACGTTGAAGCGTATCGCCGTGCGCGTTCCCTGGTGGATGCGAGGCGTAGCGCTGGCCGGCATGGTCCTGCTGATTCTGACCTCCAGCGGTGACGACCGGGCTTTCATTTATTTTCAATTTTAATCCAAGGAAAAAATGCCCTCTACTGCCTCGAAGAAAAAGTACAGCATCCTGCCGACTGTTTTATTTCTTTTAGGCGTTCTCGCCGTGGGGGAACTGGCCTGCCGGGGGCTGGACGTTTATGACGGTTACAAACGCTACCACCGCCTTCTGGGTGAAACGGCTGTTTACCGTGATCAGGTCTACAGTATTTCCAAGCCGAAAGGCGTGAAGCGGGTGCTTTTGCTGGGGGGATCCGCGGCGCATGACACGGTAAAAAATTATCAGGAGTCCTGGCCCTACCTTTTAGAGCAAAAACTCAAAAAGTCAGCGGGTGAAAAAATCGAGCTCATTAACATGGCTTTTTATTCAGAGTCATCCATTGACGAACTTTTCAAATTGAATCAATTCGGGCTCGACATGATGCCCGACCTTGTCATTGTTTTTGACGGTTCCAACGACGTTTACAATCTTTACCGCCAGCACGATTACTGGAAAAAACTTTACGAAGAAAAAGACAAACCGATTCTTTTTGAGAAGAAGCACCATTTTTTAACCAAGTTCGCCGGGTCCATCCGCAAGAAAAGCTCGCTTTATCAGCATCTGAATCTTTGGAAACGCAGTGTCACTCTGGCATTAACCGATTGGGCTGAAGGCATGAGAAAACAGCCGTCTTCACCCGCTGTCTCTCAGGCTCCCGCGCCGGAGTCCGGAACTCCGCAGGCGAGCGCGCCCGCTCCCGCCTCCGCGCCAGCTGAAACGGCCGGGCCCAGCTTTGATCAGTTTTTTGAGGATGAATCCAGATGGCCGGTTATTCAGGAAGACTATGTTGAAATTTACGGGTCCAATCTGGAAAAGATGGCGAAGCTGATCCGCAAGACCGGCGCGAAAGGTCTTTTTATTTTTCAGCCCGATCTTTCTTACAAACCGGTTCTGACGGATCAAGTCAGCGCGGGGGAAACCGCTGAGTATTTGAAAATTATCGGAAAGCATGATGAAGCCTGCAGAAAAATTCTGGCTCAAGCCTTCCCGAAGGGGATTGAGCTCATGCGTAAAACCGCCGAAACGTACGGGCTTGTGTTTTATGATTTTAATCCGAAGATTCTTCTGGGCGGTGATGTGCAGGACCTCTTTGAGGGGAATGTACACTTCTCCGAAAAAGGCCGGGAACGTATTTCTGATGAGCTGGCCTCGATTATTCTTGAGAAAAAATTGATCTGAAAAGGCTGAATTAAGAAATTCGCGGGCAGGCCGATGGATTAAGCATCAGGAGGCGCCATGAAAAAACTCAAGAAACTCTCAACGAGTAAAGTGACGATCTTCAAGATTAAGAACCGCCGGGGATTCGCGGCCGTTTCGCTGAATAATCTGACGGAAGGAAATACGCCGGTTCAGGCTTTCAACCGTATGGCCAAAGCGGTCAAGCGGTTGGGTTATGAATTCAGCGGTACTGTGCCTCGCCCGAAATCCCTCTGATTTAAACTCGTTCTCAATGAAAAAAAGCCGGTCCATTTGGGGCCGGCTTTTTTATTTTGAACAAGATCAGGATTTAGCTCGAGTCTACAAAAACGTAGGTTTTTAAGCCCTGCTAACGGCTTCCTCTATTAAGTTCCCCGCTAGGGCCTATATTGGCATAGAATCTGCTTGGTACCCCCGAGATGAACTTCCTCCAATATAAGACAGATAACTTTTATGATGAGCTTTTCACGGACGACGCGCTCGCCCGTGATCTGGCCAAGCCTTTGATCGATGCCATTGAAAAGCTGCCCCGGGGAGAACTGCGCAAACGCCAGGAAACGGCTGAGCAGACCTTCCTTAGTAACGGTGTGACCTTCACCGTTAGCGGGGGCGAGGGCGGAGGGATTGACCGTATCTTTCCTTTTGATCTGATTCCTCGTCTGATTGACAGCTCGGAGTGGACCCGCCTGGAGCGCGGTCTTAAACAGCGCATTAAAGCGCTCAACCGTTTTCTTCAGGATATTTATCACGAGCAGAGAATTCTGAAAGAGAAAATCATTCCTGCCGAACTGATTCATTCCGGGAAGAATTTTTTGAAGGAATGTATCGGCCTGATTCCTCCGCACAAAATCTGGGCGCATATCACGGGTACCGATTTGGTCCGCGATAAAGACGGAACTTTTTACGTGCTGGAAGATAACCTCCGCTGTCCGTCCGGCGTTTCGTACGTCATTGAAAACCGTGATGTGGTTAAAAAAGCGTTCCCGGAATTTTTCCGCCAGTACCCGATTGAGCCGGTCGAAAATTACCCGCAGCAGCTGCTTGAGACCCTGCGTTTTATCGCGCCGCCTGCGGCTGAAGAACCAACGGTCGTGGTGCTGACGCCTGGCATTTATAATTCCGCTTATTTTGAACACGCGTTTCTGGCTCAGCGCATGGGCGTGGAATTAGTCGAGGGCAGTGATCTGACGGTGCAGGATGGCTACGTTTATATGCGCACCACGCGCGGGCTCGCGAAAGTGGATGTGATTTACCGCCGTATTGATGACGTGTTTCTGGATCCGCAAGTTTTCCGGCCTGATTCCTGTTTGGGCGTGCCGGGGTTGATGGAAGTTTACCGCGCGGGCAGGGTGGCGCTGGCCAACGCGCCGGGCACCGGAATCGCGGACGACAAAGTCATTTATAAATTCGTTCCCGAAATGATCCGTTTTTATCTGCGTGAAGATCCGATTCTCTCGAATGTTCCTACCTATCTCTGCTGGGACGAAAAAGAACGGGATCATGTTCTGAAAAATATGGAAAAGCTGGTGGTCAAACCGGCTAACGAAGCCGGCGGTTACGGGCTTTTGATCGGTCCGGCTTCCACGAAAGCTCAGCGGGATAAATTCGCTGAAAAGATTCAGGCCAATCCCCGCAACTATCTGGCTCAGCCGACGCTGGCGCTTTCACGGGTTCCCACTTTGATCGGAACCCGCTTTGAAGGCCGTCACGTGGATCTACGCCCTTACATTCTTTGCGGCCGGGATATTTATGTTATGCCCGGCGGGTTAACGCGTGTCGCGCTTAAAAAAGGTTCGCTGGTCGTGAATTCCTCGCAGGGCGGGGGAAGCAAAGACACCTGGGTCATCCGGAGGAAATCCTGATGCTCAGCCGTGTCGCGCAGTCTCTTTACTGGATGCAGCGTTACCGTGAGCGCGCGGAAAACACGGCGCGTCTTGTGGTCGTGAATTTAAACCTGATCATCGACGCTCCGGGCGAAGAAGGCGTGCAGTGGCATCCGGTGGTTGCCGCGACGGGGGACTTGGAACTGTTTAAGGAACTTCACGGGGAGCCCACCGAAAAGAAGGTGCTGTATTTTCTGACTTTCGACCTGCGCAATCCAAACTCGATTTTTAACTGCATTCAGAAATCACGCGAGAACGCGCGCTCCATCCGGCCGATCATTACTTCTGAAATGTGGCAGGAATTAAACTCCGCTTACCTTCATATTCAGAAAATGGCATCGTCTTGCAAAGACAAATCTCCAGGCTACGAATTTTATGAATCGATCCGCAAGTCCTGCCAGCTTTTTACCGGGATTACCGACACGACTCTTTCGCACAACGAAGCCTGGCATTTCGCGCGGTTGGGCAATCTGCTGGAACGGGCCGACCAGACTTCACGCATTCTGGATGTGAAGTATTACATGCTTCTGCCTTCGGCGGAGCACGTGGGGTCAGTTTACGATGACATTCAGTGGAGCGCACTTTTGAAATCAGCGGGGGCTTTGGAAATGTACCGCCGGCTCAATCACAGTATTCACCACGCTTCCGTGGCCGAGTTTCTGATTTTGAACCGTCAGTTTCCGCGGGCGATTTATTCCTGCCTTAGCCGGGCGGAAGAATCCATGCGCCGTCTTCTGGAAGATCAGACGGATTACAACCAGCCTTACGGCCTGATCGCGGGGCTCTGCGATGATTTTTCAAAGATGAAAATTTACGACATTATCAAAACCGGAATGCACGAATTCCTGGACAATATCCAGTCGCGCGTGATCAGCATCAATGATAGTATTGATGCTGCTTTTTTTGGCGTGGCTCCCGCGGGCGCGGGGCAGACCGCCGGTGAATCAGTCACTAACTCTTAGGAAATGGGGAACCTGAAATGACATTTTGCCTTGGTATGAAAGTAGAAGACGGTTTAATCGGTATCGCGGACACCCGGATCACTTCCGGCACGGAAAGAATTACCGGAAAAAAAGTCACGGTGCACCAGCACGGCAAACATTCTATTTTTGTCATGACTTCCGGCCTGCGCTCCGCGCGTGACAAAGCGCTGACTTACTTCGAAGAAGCGTTTGCTGAAACTGAAGAATTCTCCCATCTTTACAAAGCCGCTAACGTGTTTGCTGAGCAGATCCGGCGCGTGGCGCATGAAGATAAAAAAGCGCTGGAAGAAGCCGGGCTTCAATTCAATCTGCACGCGCTGGTGGGCGGACAGCTGGAACAGGACCAGGAACACCGGCTCTACATGATTTATCCGCAGGGCAACTGGGTAGAAGTCGGCAGTGCCACGCCATTTTATATTATTGGTGAATCCGGCTATGGGAAACCCATTCTGGAGCGTACGATTGAATACACTTCAGACCTGGCTTTCGCGCTCAAGGTTGGGTTTCTGGCGTTTAACGCGACGATTACCTGCGCGGTGGATGTGGATTACCCGATTGATGTGGTGGCTTACCGCAAAGGAACTTACACCATGGTGGAAGAGCGTTACAGCAAGGAAGAAATCGCCGACCTTTCGATCAAGTGGCAAAATTTAATCCGTGAGGCCGTGCCCCGTCTTCCCGGCGAATGGACGAATAAGATTCTCTCTAAAATTCCCAAGCCAATCGGCTCGATATTTTAATGGGTCTTATTTACGAAATTCGCCACCGCCTGGAATACGAATATTCGGAGCCCGTCTACCTGGAAGCTCAGACTCTTTTTCTTCGCCCGCGCTCTGATGGAAACCAAAAGCTCCTCGATTACCGTCTGGGCCTGACGCCCGAACCTTATCTTCTTTCCGAAAAAATTGATCCGTTCGGCAACCATCCCGTGCGCGCCTGGTTTCAAGGGCAGGTCAAAAAATTTCAGGTCAGCGCCTTCAGCCGTGTGTCGCTGGATTTGTTCAACCCTTTCAACTATTTGCTGGATGAAAACTGTCTTCGTTTGCCGGTTTCCTATGAGCCCGCGTTCGCGGAGGGGCTTTCTATTTATCTCAAGCCTGCCGTGACCGACCCGGCAGTCAGGGCGTTCAGCAAGAAAATCGCGGACAGAGTTGGAGGCAGTACGGGAGATTTCCTTTTCAGTCTTTGCTCTGAAATTTCAGGAGGATTTGAAAAGCTCAGGCGGGAAGAAGGGTCCGCCTGGACTCCGGCCAGAACCTTGAGTGAAAGAAAAGGCGCGTGCCGTGATCTCGCTCTTCTCTTTATTGAGGCATGCCGGGTTCAGGGAATCGCGGCGCGTTTTACCAGCGGTTATTTTAATTCGGAAGATAATGATTCCGGGGAAATCGATTTACACGCCTGGGCCGAAGTTTATCTGCAGGGAGCGGGCTGGAAAGGGTATGACCCGACGGCCGGGATCGCCGCCGCGGAGAGGCATATTGCCGTTGCTTCCGCCCATGAAAATTATTCGCTGGCGCCAGTTCAGGGGACTTTCCGGGGTTCCGCCCGCCTGACACGGTTTGAAACGTCTGTGAATCTCACGCTTTCGCGTTCGGCGGGAATCAGTGGTACAATACCCCGGCAATAAAGCCTTAAAATTAAGGAGTCCTCAAATGAAAAAAAGCGTTTGGTTTTTGCTGTTGGTTATTATGGGAGTTTCGGTTGCCGGCTGCGGTGATCCCTGCAAGGAAGATATGTTAACGAGCGTTGGCGACAAACTTGCGACGATGGGTAAGGATGGTCTTGAAAAGGATAAAATCCTGGTTGATCGCAAGGCTAAACGCGCGGCAGAATGCGCGGAAAAAGGCGCCGGAGATATGAAGAAGAAGATCGGTTTTTAATTTCCGGAATTCAGAGCGTAAAAAAAGCCCGGCAGGATTTTCCCGCCGGGCTTTTTCTTTAAAATTGTTTAACCCGCGTTCGCGATAATGAAAAACGGAAGCGGTTTTTTATTCCGGTTAATATTGATCAGACCGATCTGCAGGCCGTGCTTCAATCCGCCGATATTGACCAATCCCAACTGAAGTCCGCTGAAGTTTTCATTGGCGAAATTAAAAATACCCAATTTAAAGCCTTTGTCATTTTTTTCGACGATGTTGACGAGTCCTAATCCGCCGCCTTCATAATTACCGTTGACGAAATTAGCGACACCCCACTGCAAGCCCTTAAAATCGCCGGTGACAATATTCGCGGCGTAACCCAATAAAACGCCTTTAGCATTTCCTTGCACGAAGTTTGCCGCGTAATGAATTCCGACGCCCGTGAAATCTTCGCTGGAATGCCCGACGCCTAAGCCAAGGTCCAGACCGTGAACTATTGTGTTTTTTCCATACAGAAGGTTGAGACGTACGCCGGAAACGCCGTTGTCGGCATCCACGATCTGCACCGGATTGACCAGCGACAGGTTGAAGGGCTTTTGATCCGCTCGAGCGGTTCCGGCGGACACAAAAAGCAGACCTAATAAAACCATCATCATTTTCTTCATACTTCCCCCTTAAGGTTAAAAACAAGTCATTATAACAAATCGGCACAACCCGGTGGCTTTTTAACGGCTCAAACGCTAGAATAGCCGGCATTTAACGGAGGAGAACTGAGTTGAAAGTCGATTCCGCCGATTGGAGCCTCGAAGATATTCTTCGAATCGCTTCCGGTCATGAAAAATTGAAAATGGGGGATGAAGCCTGGCAGGCCGGGATTCAGAGAGGCGCTGATTTTCTGATCAGCCATCTGAAGCAGTCCGGCGGCGCTTACGGCGTTACCACCGGTTTCGGGGATTCCTGCAAAGTCAAAGTACCGCCCGGTCTGGTGAAAGACCTTCCCCTTCATTTAACCCGCTTTCACGGATGCGGGTTAGGCCGTGATTTTAATTTAGAACAAACGCGCGCCATTCTGGCGGTTCGTATCGCTTCTCTTAAACGCGGTTATTCCGGCATCCGTCCCGCTCTGATTGAAAAAATCGTCGAACTTTTAAATCACAATGTGCTTCCCCGCATTCCCCAGGAAGGTTCCGTCGGCGCGAGCGGGGATTTAACGCCCCTTTCCTATCTGGCCGGGGTGCTGGCCGGTGAACGGGATGTTTATTTTAAAAATAAATTGATGCCTGCCCGTCAGGCCATGAAAAAGTGCGGGATCATTCCTCTGAAACTCAGGCCTAAGGAAGGTCTTGCCGTCATGAACGGCACGGCGGTTATGACCGCGCTCGCGTGTTTTGCCTGGAAGAAAGCGGATTATCTGACCCGGCTGACCAGCCGGTGCACGGCTCTTCTTGTGGAGGTGGTGCAGGGGAATAAACATCATTTTGAAGAAACGCTTTTTGCCGTGAAGCCGTTTCGAGGTCAGGCTGAGAGCGCGCGATGGATTCACGCGGATATCGGGGATCATAAAACCAAACCCATGCATCAGCTTCAAGACCGTTACTCTTTGCGCTGCGCGCCTCACGTGATTGGCGTTTTACGCGACGCGCTTCCATGGATGAAAGAGCAGATTGAAATTGAAATTAACAGCACCAACGACAACCCGGTTGTCGATCCTGAAAACCGCCGGATTCTGCACGGCGGTCATTTCTACGGCGGTCATATCGCGTTTGTCATGGATTCTCTGAAAAATGCCGTCGCCAACCTCGCGGATCTTCAGGATCGACAGGTCGCTCTCATGACGGATATGAAATCCAATAATGGCTTGCCCGCGAATCTTTCGGGATCTTCAGGAAAGCGGGCGGCTGTGAATCACGGTTTTAAAGCCGTGCAGATCGGCGTTTCGGCCTGGACCGCGGAAGCTTTGAAGCTGACCATGCCGGCGAGCGTTTTTTCGCGCTCCACGGAATGTCACAATCAGGATAAGGTCAGCATGGGAACCATTTCGGCCCGTGACTGCCTGCGGGTGATTGAATTGACCCAGCAGGTTTGCGCCGCAACGATTCTAGCCGCTGTGCAGGGAATCGAGCTTCGCAAGAAGCGCGGTCATCTGAAAGATTCCCAATTGACCCCTTCGGTGCGCCAGTTCTGCGCGCAGGTCCGGAAATTTTCAGCTTTTGTGGATGAAGACCGTCCTCTTGAAAAAGACCTGCGGAAAATGATAGACCTGATTAATGCCGAATTTTGGCCCCTTTACGCTGAATAACCCCTAATTTTTTTAACTTTCCCGAGTTAACTTCCAGAGGCATCTACTAATAGGAAATAGCATCCTTGGGGTGGGGTGTGCATTTTTCCCACCCCTCAGGTAAAAAACAGGTGAGGAGCCCCCCGCCTTTTAGGTATAATGCCGCCTGATTTATAAGCTTTGATAACGTTTATTAAGGATAGCCTTCGATGACCAATCTCAAACAATATGTGCAAGTTAAGGAAGCGGCTGAGCTTCTGGGCGTTAGCCCCATGACTCTCCGCAACTGGGATCACAGCGGAAAGCTGGTTTCCATCCGTAACCCCATGAACGGATACCGTCTCTATAAAAGAAGCGATCTTGAAAAGTTCCTCAATCAAATCGAGCAGGGTTCCTCTCTGAAAACGGTGAAACATGACGCCTAGACCTCTGGCTTTAGTCGTTGGAGGAAGCCGCGGCATTGGAAAAAGTACAGCGCTTCGTCTGGCGGATTCCGGCTTCGACCTCTGTCTGACCTATCACAAAAATGAAACCGCCGCCGCCCAAACCCGGGCTGAGATTGAAAAGAAAGGGGTCTCCTGCCAAACCGTTGCTTTCGATTCGGCTGACGTGAAGCAGGTTGAAGCCGCGCTAAAAACTTTGATGGACCAGCGCGCGCCGGAAGTCGTGGTCTACAACTCAGGCATTACGCGTGACAATTTGATGGTTATGATGAGTCCCGAAGAGTGGAACAGTGTGATTTCCACTAACCTGAATGGTTTTTATAACGTGATGCACATGGTGCTTTTTCCCATGCTGAGGGAAAAGCGCGGGCGGATTGTGGTGGTCTCATCGGTTTCCGGCGTGGTTGGGCAGGCGGGGCAGGTCAATTACTCCGCTTCAAAAGCCGGACTGATCGGCGCGGCTAAAGCGCTCGCGCGCGAAGTCGGCAAGAAAAACATTCTGGTCAACGTGGTGGCGCCCGGCGTGATTGATACCGAAATGACGGCGGAACTTCCGAAAGACCAGATCCTTCCTTTGATTCCCCTTAAGCGTTTCGGCACGGTTGAAGATGTTTCTTCCGTGATTCACTTTTTGTGCACTGAAAAAAATATGTATATCCACGGTCAGGTCATCGGCATCAACGGAGGTCTGGCCACATGAAGCATTATGACAATATCGTGGTCGGAAGCGGCGCGAGCGGGCTCACGATGGCTTTGCTCCTGGCCATGAACGGTAAAAAAGTGCTCCTTCTGGAAAAACACTGGTATCTGGGCGGAAGCCTGACCCGTTTCCGCAAGCAGGGGATTCCTTTTGACACGGGGTTTCATTTCACGGGCGGTTTTACCGAAGGCGGAGTGCTGAATGAAATGCTTGTGGCGATGGGCATCCGTGATGAAATTGAGCCGATTTATCTTTATGACGCGGATTCCAACCGTTATGTTTTTGAAGCCGACGGAAAAACCTACGACATTCCTTCCGGCGTGGAAGCTTTTAAAAAGACGCTGAAAGAATATTTTCAGGATGAGCACCCGGCCATTGAAAGGTATTTCGAGCTTTGCGAGAAATGCTACCGGCAGACACTTTCACTCGATCTCCGGCGGTTGAGTCAGACTCCCAACGTGATCGACGAAGATTACAAAACGCTTTCCGAGGTTCTGAACTCTCTGACCGCGAATGAACACCTGAAAGGGATTTTATCGACTTACTGTATGTGCTACGGCGTTAAGCCGGACGAAGTTTCTTTCGCCAACCACGCGCGCGTGGCTTACGGCCTTTATGAAGCGGTGGTGCGCGTGAAAGACGGCGGTGACGCTTTCGTGAACGCGTTCAAAAAATCCCTGCAGAATCTGGGCGTGGAGATCCGGCTCAAAACGACTATTAAAGAGTGCGCGGATGTTGAGAACCGCACGGTCGGCCGGTTTATTCTGACCGACGGGGAAGAAGTGACTTGTAATGAATGTATTTTCACGATTCATCCGGATCTGATTCTTAAAACCTTGCCTCAGGAACATCTGAGCAAAGCTTTTGTCGACCGCGTCGCGGATTTTGAGCCGTCGCTGGGCTTCTTCTCGCTTTACTGCAAACTGAATTCTGACAATCCCGATGAACCGCTGAAGCCGGTCATTACTTCTCTGCTTCCGGCGTCGGATGTGAACAAGTTACTTGATGAGAGCAACGCGGATGACACGGCCGTGGTGGTGCTGACCAGCAATGAGCAGGTTAAAGGCAGGCTGTGCAAAACGCTGACCGCGCTGGAGCCTTCCTTTTTCCATGAAGTGGAAGAGTGGAAAGACACGACGCTCAAGAAGCGCGGGCAGACTTATGAGGATTATAAGCAGGACCGCGTTGAAAAAATCCTGAAAAGGATTGTGGATTTTTACCCCGAATACGCGGGCAAGCTCGAGGTGATTGATTCGGCTTCTCAGCTCAGCTACCGCGATTTCCTGAATTCTCCCGACGGCAGCGCTTACGGGGTGAAGCAGAAAATGGGGCAGATCAATTTATTCGGCCGTCTTCCTTTCCGGAACCTTTATGCCGCGGGGCAGAACGCCGTCCTGCCGGGCGTGGTCGGCGCCATGATGTCCGCCTTTATTCTTCTGCGCGCGCTTCTTGGAAAAGAAAAATATGATGAATTCATTCACGCGAGGCTTCCGGCATGAAACGCGTGGTGATTACCGGGCGGGGCGTGGTCAGTCCTATGGGCAACAGCCTGAAAGATTTGATGGCCGGAATCGCTCAGGGAAGAAGAACCGTCCGGTTTATGCCGGGATGGGATAAATACAAAGGTCTGCGCAGCCGGGTGGGTGCTCCGGTTGAAAACGTGGACGAGCGGGAAATTCCCCGCAAGAGCCGGCGGTCTATGGGCAGGCTGAGCATTTTTGGCGCGATGGCCGCGAAGCAGGCTTTGGAAGAATCGGGCCTGGATGAAACTTTGCGCGCGTCACGGAGACTGGGCTGTGTCATGGGCTCCACAATGGGCGGAGCGGAAGCCATGAATGAAGCGTTTGAAATTATGATTCCGAAATACGATCTGGCGGAATTGTCCTCCATGAGTTTTTTTAAATGCGTTTCGCACACGGTCGTGATGAACGCGGCGCAGTTTCTGGAAATTAAAGGTTACGTTACCGCGACTTCGGGCGCGTGCGCGTCTTCGCTTCAGGCGGTCGGGTTAGGCTACGAACTGATTCGAAGCGGACGCCAGGACATGATGCTTTGCGGAGGCGCGGAAGAACTGCACCCGATCGTGACGGGAACTTTTGACGTGCTTTTCGCGGCATCGTCGGCTTTTAATGACCGCCCGGAAATGACGCCTCGTCCATTTGATGAAAAACGCGACGGGCTGGTGTGCGGGGAAGGCGCCGGGGTTCTGATGCTTGAAGAATATGAGCACGCGCGCAAACGGGGCGCGAAAATTTTTGGTGAAGTCGCGGGTTATGCCACCTGCGGGAACGGTTCTCAGGTCAGTCAGTCCAGCCGTGAAAGCATGCGGGATTGCATTGCTGACGCGGTGACGGATTCCGGGCTTAAACCTTCAAACATTGATTTTATTAGCGCTCACGCGACGGCGACGGTGCAGGGGGATCAGGCTGAAGCGGAGGCGCTCGCGGATATTTTTGGAAACAAAGTGCCGGTTCATTCGCTTAAAGGCTATATCGGCCACACGCTGGGCGCTTCGGGCGCGATTGAGCTGGCCGCGTCGCTGGAAATGATGGCGGGCGGGGAAATCTGCCCCACACTCAATCTTGAAAAAGTGGATCCCGCGTGCGCGGGGATTCAGCACGTGACGGCTCCGATGAAAAAAGAAATTAACGCGTTTATTAAAAACAGTTTCGCGTTCGGGGGCATCAACTCGGCGCTGGTCGTGAAAAAAGTTAAAGATTAGTACTTATTGAAATTGGAAACCCCCAATTTTAATAGGCATAACGTACTAGAAAGGGCGGGACATGGACAGTGATCGGATTAAAAAACTGGTAAACGAGGTTTTTGAGGAATCCTTTGAAATTACACCGGACCGGCTGAAACCGGAAGCCAAGATTTTTGAAGAGCTGGGACTCGACAGTCTGGATATTGTCGACCTGATCGTGGCTTTGCAGAAGAAGTTCAAGGTGCAGATCCGCGAGGATGAGCGGGTCCGTCAGATCCGGACTTTGGAAGATATTTACCAATTTATCGGAGCGTTAAAAAACGAAGGGCTCGTTTCCGGGGCCTGATGAAATTTAGAAAGTTTCTGCTGAACCTGATTTTTTACCCGTCGTTTTTTCTGGTGACGGCGGGGATGTTTCTGTTTTTCTTTTTACCGATGGTTGCGCTGCGGTTCATCGCGGGTGAAAGAACCGCGATGAAAGTTCTGCGGGCGCTGATCGTGATTTATGGAACTCTTGTGATCCGGGTTTTGACCTTTCCGTTTGTCCGGATCGATTACCGGGATTTTGAGCCGGCGCGCAGGGAACCCTGCGTGTTTGTATGCAATCACCGCGCGGCTTCCGATGCTTTTTTGATGGCGCTTCTGGGCCGTGAAGTCGTTCAGGTGGTTAATAACTGGCCTTTTAAAATTCCCATTATCGGATGGGTGGCTGAACGCGCCGGGTATTTGAGCGTGCGCAGTATGCCGTTCGAGGAGTTTTTCGCCAGGGCTTCAAAACTATTGGAGCAGGGAGTTTCACTGGTGGCGTTTCCTGAAGGTTCACGTTCCACCGAGCCGGAGCTGATGCAGTTTAACGGAGCGGTGTTCCGTGTCGCGCAGGCGGCGGGCGTGCCTCTGGTGCCCGTTTGCATCAGCGGGAATGAAAAGATTCCCGAAAAAGGCACGAATGTTTTTAACCCGGGAACCATCCGGGTTCATAAGCTGAAAGCGATGGAATGGCCTTCGTTCAAAGACGAACTGCCCTTTCATTTTAAAAATAAAGTCAGGGAGGTTCTGCAGGCCGAGTTTAACCGGATGCAGGCATAAAAAATGGATATTTACCGCAAGGCTAAATTTGACGGGCCGGACAAAATGCGCCACGCGCAGGAAGTCATGCTTCGCAGGCATCTGCTTTACGCGCGGGATTATTCTCCGGCTTACCGGAAAATCCTTTCCGTCAGCGGGTTCGATCCCATGACTTTCCGGCTTGATCAGCTCCCGTCTTTGCCGTTTACCGAAAAAAAAGATATTGAGAGCAATCCTGATTCTTTTCTCGCGGTGCCCCGTGAACAGATCGCGGATATCGCGCTTTCTTCGGGAACGACGGGAAAGCCTCTGAAAATGTTTTATACTGAACATGATCTGAAAAGACTGGCTTACAACGAAGAGATCTCATTTGAAAGCTGCGGGATCGGGCCGGGTGATACCGCGCTTCTGACCTGCACCATGGACCGCTGTTTCATCGCGGGGTTGGCTTATTTTCTGGGGATGCGTTCACGGGGAGTGACCGTCATCCGTAACGGTCACGGCGCGATTGAAAGTCACGCGGATATGATCGCTTCACTGAATCCCACCGTGGTTGTGGGTGTTCCGGCTTTTCTGCGAAAACTCGCGCTGGCGATGAGGAAAGCGGGACAAAGCCCTTCGGAATCCAGCGTCCGCAAACTGGTTTGTATCGGCGAGCCTTTGCGGGGCCGGGATTTCGAACCGCTTGGAATCGCCGCGGAGCTCGAAGCTCTCTGGGACGCGAAAGTTTTTTCAACCTACGCTTCTTCCGAAACGATTACGACCTTTTGTGAATGTTCCGCCCAGCGCGGAGGTCATTTAATTCCAGAGCTGGCGGTAGTCGAAATCGCGGATGAAAAAGGAAATGTGCTTCCTGCCGGTCAAATTGGAGAAGTTGTCATTACGCCGTTATCCGTGGAAGGAATGCCTTTAGTCCGCTACAAAACGGGCGACGTCAGCTTTTTGGATGAAACGCCCTGCGTTTGCGGAAATTTCTCGCCTCGCCTAGGGCCCATTCTTGGGAGAAAGAATCAGCTTATGAAAGTAAAGGGCACTTCGATTTACCCGCAGGCGGTTTTTACCGCTCTGGAAGAAATTGAAGGGGTGCTGAATTATTACGTTGAAGCCGCGGCCGAACGCGAACTTTGCGACCGCCTGATTGTACACGCTTCCGTGGATCCGGCCCGGTTGAATCAGGAAAGACTTCAGGAATTGCTGGCTGTCAAATTACGGGTACGGCCGGAAGTCGTGCTGGAAGCGGATGAAACCGTCAAACGCCGGATTTTTTCTGAAAGCTCCAGAAAACCCGTGAAATTTTTTGATCTGAGGAATCACTATGCCGCTCTGCCCGAGTAATCTTCAGGATGCCTGGCCGAAAAAAGCCGCGGATTTTATTCCGCATTCCCGCCTGATGCTTATGGTGGATGACCTGATGTCCGTTATCGATAAAACCGCGGAAACGAAGACGGTTATCGGTAAAGATCATCCCTTTGTTCGGCCTGACGGCACGCTTGAGGAGTGCGTTTTTGTGGAAATGATCGCGCAGACGATCGCGGCTGGAAGCGGTCACGATCTGACTGAAGAAAAACGCAAGACTCAGCAGGGGTATTTGCTCGGAATTAAAAATATGAAAATTTCAGGAACCGCGCGCGTGGGCGACACGCTTAAAACGACGGCTTTCAAATCGGCTCAGTTCGGCGACTTCGGCATTATTGAAGGGAAAGTCACCCGGGGTGAGGAAGTTCTGGCGTGCGGAGAAATCAAAGTGGTGCAGACTTTTGACGCCAAGCCGGCGGGGAATCTTTCGTGAAAAAAATTTTTCTGACCGGCTTGTTTCTCGTTTTGATCAGCGGAAGTCTGGGAGCTCTGCCCGCGGAGCCTGCCGGAGCGGGGAATCAGGATTTGCGGGCCGTTCTGGACCGTTTGGAAGAAAATATGCGCCATATCGACAACATGAAAACACAATTCGTGGAAACTAAAAAGATGAGTCTGTTTGAGCGCGATATCAAATTAACAGGTTCCGTGGCCATGGAAAAACCGGGCCGTTTTGCCTGGCGGACGGATTCCCCGGTCCGTTACGCGCTGGTTGTGGATCAGGACAAGATTTCGCAGTGGGATGAGGATTCCGGGCGTGTTCAGACCGTCCGGGCATCGGCTTCACCGGTCATGAAGATCGTGATTGAGCAGATGCGCACCTGGTTCTACGGCGCTTACGGTGAGATGATGGGGCAGTACAAAGTCACTCTTGTTTCCAAAGAGCCTCTGACTCTGCAGTTTGTTCCTGAAGAAAAATCTCCGGCATTCGGCATGATCAGCGCCGTCACCCTGGTTTTTGAAAACGATCAAAGCTATATCGCGGCGATTCGGATTGACGAGAAGAACGGCGATTACTCCTTTTTGAAATTTAATGAGACACGGCTTAATGAGGGTATTAGCCCCGAGGTCTGGAAAGCGGATAAAAATGCCTAAAAATAAATCCGTTATTCTAATTCTGGTTTTATTCGGGATGCTCCTGAGCGCGGTCTTCTTTCTGAGCCGGACTTCGTTTGATAATGATGTCTCCGTGATGCTTCCGCGGAACCTGGAAATCCTGCGGGTGTTCCGGTTTTTCAGACAGGCGCCTTTCACTTCGAATGCCGTGGTTTCTTTTGAAATGAAAGGGGAGAACGTCCGCTTTCAGGATTTGATCCGCGCGGCGGATGAGTTCACCGCCAAAGTTCAATCTCCCATGATTACGCGCGTGACTTCAGGGGCCGATTCTTCGATGACGGTCTCCGGCATGCTTGATTTTGTAAAGGCCGCCCCTCAGCTGGCGGGACCCTCTCAGCTTGCCGAGCTGGAAACCAAAATGAGTGCCGAAGCTGTGCGGGCAAAGATGGATTCGATTTATAAGATGTCGCTTAATCCGGCGGGAAGTTTTATGCTTCCGCTGACGCGTCTTGACCCTCTGGGTTTTCATGAAGACGCGCTTAAAAAACTCCGGAGCCTTCTCGAGGGGCTGGACTATGACGTGCATCTGGAGCAGGGGCATCTGATCAGCCGTGACGGCCGGCACGCGCTGGTGATTCTCGAAACAAAAGTTCCGGTGACCGATGGCCCGGGAGCCCGGAAGCTGACGGATTTTATTCAGGGAACTTTGACTCAGTTACCTCCTGGAATTTCAGCGGAATTAATTTCCGGCCATTTACACACAGTCAGCAATGAAAAAATGATCCGCCGTGATATTGCGGTAACCTCTGGGGTTACTGCAGTTTTATTTATCGCGCTCTTTTTTTTAATTTTCAAAGATTCCCGGGCCCTTCTGCTTTTCGCGATTCCCGCGGTTTCGGTTCTGCTGGCGGTTCCATTTTGCGCGCTGGTTTTTGGAAAACTTTCGGCCATTATTTTGGGGATGGGCGCGGTTATTTCGGGAATCGCCGTGGATTACTGCATTCACGTTTATGTGGCCATGCAGTCCGTGCGCGGGAGGAAGGAAGTTTTCCGTGAAATCGCGGTGCCGATTTTGGGCGGAGCTATGACAACCGTAGGCGTTTTCGCGGTTTTTCTTTTTTCCAATGTTCCCGGCAACCGCCAGCTGGCGCTTCTGACTATTCTCAGCCTTTTGTTTTCTCTGGGGATCGCGCTGTTCATCTTTCCCGTGTTTCTGAGCAAACCGGCTCAGGAATTCAGCCGGCGCGCGGCGAAGACGGTTTTCAGCCTCCCCGCTTTTCTTGATTTACCCGCGGTTGCCGTTTGGGGGAGTCTGCTTTTAGCTTGCGCGGCCGCGGTACCGCTTGTCCATTTCCGCATGGATGTCCGGCAGTATGACGGCAGTGAAAAAAGCATTTTCGAGACTGAAGAGAAATTTCAGGCGGAATGGGGCGGAAAAGCCAAGCCCGCGATGATGGTTTTTGAAGCGCCTTCTTTTGATCAAGCTTTGGAGAAATCATCGGCTTTTTCTTACGCGGGATTTGCGTCCGTCTGGCCTTCTGAAAATGTCCGGAAAGAAAATCTGGAGAATTGGAACGCGTACTGGTCAGAATCCCGCGTTGAAAAACTTCGAGAGGTTCTTCGGTTAAGCGGGGAGGGTTTTGGGTTTTCTCAGACGGCATTCGGCTCTTTTTTTGAGAATCTGCGCCCTGGCGCGGGCACCGTTTCTGAGTTTAAAAATCTCACGGTTCTTGAACCGCTTCGCAAGCGTTTTACTTACGAGGCGGATGGGAAAAATTACGCCGTGACGTTTTTCCCTGATGAAGAAAAAACGGTTTCCGGCGCGGTTCGCCAGGCTTCCGGTATTCCCGGCGCTTTCGTGGTTTCCGTCAAACGGTTTGAGAGATTGCTTTCAAAATCTACTTTAGGCGAAGCGGTTTATCTGGGGCTGGCGATTCTGGTTATGCTTCCGCTGATGGCTTTCTGTTTTCTGAAAAGTATCCGCCTAACCCTGGTTTCATTGATTCCGGTGGTGACCAGTGTGCTGTTCGCGATGGGGAGTCTGGCGGTTTTCCGGCTGAACCTGAATGTATCGAGCCTTGTGGCCCTGATGGTGGTCGGGGGCATTTCCATTGATTACGGACTTTTCATGATTTACGAGAATTTGCATCAATTGAAAACGAATACGCTTCTGGCGGTCACGCTTTCCGCGCTGACGACGATTCTGGGTGCGGGAGCGCTTGTTTTCGCCAAACATCCGGTTCTGCACACCTACGGCATTACGCTGGTCTGTGGTGTAACGGCTGGGTATTTATCGGCGATTTTTACGGTGCCGGCCGTTTACCGGCTGGCCAAATGCGGTAAAACGGCGGTTTTAAACCTGAGGACGGCATGAAAAAAAATCTCTCTGTCTTTTTGTTTATGGTCATGGCGGTTTACGGCTGTTCAAGTGTTCCGTTTAAGACGGTCAAGTTAAACAGAATTGACGAAAACCCCGACGCTCTGGTTCAGAACTTCGCTCAGAAACTGCCGGCGAGTTTTGAAATTACGGAGTCCGTTGTTTTTCGTTACCACCGCCGGGAAATGACGGCTGTGGCGCACACCCTTGTCGATCCGTCTCGGAATTTGACCGCTTCCGCGGGATTAACTCCGTCCGGCGTCAAAGTTTTTGAGCTGAAACAGGAAGGCGAGAATCTGGAGTATTCTTTCTTGCTTCCCAAAGAAGCTCAGGAGAAATTGGATCAGGCGAAAACCGCGCGGGCCATGGCGGAGGATATGCGCCGGGTTTATCGAGGGTTTGTGCCTGACGGAAGTCATCCCTGGTTTCCTAATAAAAAGAGGAACCGGGTTGAGGGGCTTGAGATTCTGCCTCACGGCATGATGCGTTATGTTTTCGGCGGGCCTCACCAGGCTCTTTTGGAAAAAACGTTTATTGAGCGCGGGGATAAAAAATGGCGGGTCCGTTATTTTGATTACCGGGTCAGCGGAAACAAACTTTATCCCTCTGAAGTTTTTTATGAGAATTTCAAAGGTAAATATTCCGTGGCTTTGAGGCTGAAGGAGATTGCCGAATGAGCCGTATCAGCCGTGAAATTGAACAGTGCCTGCTGGGAGTTGAGAACGGAGGGGAGACGCTGTCGGGCCGGTTTTCTTTTCCGGGATCTTTTGCCGGCTTTCAAGGGCATTTCGAGAATCACCCTGTCCTTCCCGGTATTTGTAAAGTGCAGGCAGTGCTGGTTCTGCATGAAAAAGTTTATGGACGGCCTTTCCGGCTGGCCGAAGTGACTCAGGCTAAATATTTTATGCCCGTGTTTCCCGGGCAGGAAATTACAGTGCGGTGCGATTCTAAAACACAGCTGGACGGCTCCATCAGCGTCAAGGCTTCAGTGCAGAAGGAAAACGCGAAGGCGGCCCTTCTGCAAATGGTGATCCGTCATGCGTGAATCTGAAGTGTCGGTTTCAAGACGTAAAAAGAACGGTTATTTTGAACGCAAAGAAGGCGATCCCGCGCCGGTTGCCGTCCGCCTGAAACGCCGGGTGCACTTTAATGAAGCGGATGTGATGGGTGTGGTTTGGCACGGGCATTACGCCAGAATTTTTGAGGAAGCTTCCGCGGAACTGGGCCGGAAATGCGGGTTATCCTACCGGGCTTATTATGAAGCGGGAATTCAAGCCCCAATCGTTCAGCTTCATATTGATTATCACAAACCGCTGACGCTGGATGAGGAATTCACGGCGGAAGCTCAGTTTGTCTGGAGTGAGGGCGCGCGTTTGCACACGGAATTTAAAGTGTTTCGTCAGGATGGTTCGGTTGCCGCTTCCGGCTTTACGGTGCAGATGTTTATGAACGCGGTTTCAAAAGAACCGCTTTTGGTTTCACCGCCGATTCTGGAGAATTGCCGTGCCCGCTGGCGGGCTGGCGAATTTAAATAAAAATAAAAGTTGAATCGAAAGGAACGGATCATGAAAAGCAAAAACGTTTGGATTTTAGCCGGAATGCTTCTTTTTTTGACGGGGTGCGCGACAAGCCGAAGTCAGCTTGCGTTGGATATTCCCGAAATGACGCTGAACGAACCTAACGGCAAACAGGTCTTTGTCCGTTCGGTCGTTGATAACCGGACTTTTCAAAATAAACCCACGACTCCGGATGTACCCTCACTTAAAGGAGATGTGAATACTGCTGCTGATGATGTGAAGAAACGCGCCGTCGGAAGAAAGCGCAATGGGTATGGGAAAGCGCTGGGAGATGTTCTGATTGACGAAGGAAATACCGTGGAGAGTCTTATTTTTAAGGCGACCCGTAATTCTCTGGTGTCTCTGGGGTATCAGGTGACTGACAAAAAGGAAGAAGCCCGGCCGGATGCCATTATCATGGATATTTCGGTAGATAAGTTTTGGACCTGGGTCACTCTCGGAGCGTGGGCCGGCGGTATTCACGGGCAAATCATGACAACGGACACGCTCGAAATGGCGGGGCAGAAGGGAAAGCCTCTTGTGATTACAGGAGATTTTGAGAATTCCATCCAAGTTGTAACGGATGGAACCTGGAAAAACGCGGTGCAGACGACATTGTCAGATTATATTCACCGGGCTCAGACTCAATTCAAAGAGATCAATGAAAACAGCTAAAGCGGTCATTGTCGCCGGAGACATGGCGACACCTTACGGTTGGAGCACGGAAGCGTGCTGGCAGGGGCTTTTAGCAAGCCGCCGGGCCATCACGCCCGTCCGGCATTTCCGGACTTCCGCGTTTCAGACCGGAGAAGCCGGGCTGGTCAGCGGGATTTCTTCCGAAAAAGAAGGCTCCCGGGTTATGGCCATGCTCAAGCCTTTGCTTGAAAAAGCCGCGGGCGTTGTGCCTGAAGATTCCGTTTGCCTGCTGGCAACGACTTTGGGAGAAATCGAGTACCTCGAACGCTCCGTAAATGAAAGCGGGGAAGACGCGGATGAAAGTTGTCCTTCCAGACTTCTTTTCAAAATCGAAAACAGGCTGAATCTGCGGGGAAACGGCTTGGTCGTTTCCGCCGCGTGCGCGTCTTCGAGTGTCGCGATCGCGGAAGCCGCGGGACGGATCGCCGATGGTGAAATCGAATCCGCTCTGGTTGTTGCTTGTGACGCGGTCAGTGAGTTTTTATACGCGGGATTTTCATCTCTGCTTGCTCTGGACGCGGAACCTTCAAAGCCTTTTGACCGTGACCGTGAGGGGCTGACGATCGGCGAAGCCGCGGGCTGGATTCTTTTAATGAGCGAAGAACGGGCTTTGCGTGAAGGCCGGAAAATTCTGGGCGAAGTTGCCGGCTGGGGTCTGAACAATGACGCCAACCATATGACTGGGCCGTCGCGTGACGGTGCGGGCCTGGCCAAAGCGGTCATGCTTTCGCTTCAGCACGCCGATCTGGACCGAAAACAAGTCGCGAGTATTTGCGCGCACGGGACAGGCACGGTTTATAACGATGCCATGGAAATGAAAGCGTTCAAAAAAATCTTTAAGACTCGTTTGCCGGTTTATTCCATTAAAGGCGCTATCGGCCACACGATGGCTGCCGCGGGTTTGATTGAAGCGTTGGTCGCGCTGAAGTCTCTGGAAGAGCAGAAAGTTCCCGCGACGACCGGGCTTGAAAATCCAGATGAAGATGCCAAAGGCTGGGTTTCAGACGGGAGCCAGACCGCGGAAGGTGATTACACGCTTTCCACCAACTCCGGCTTCGGCGGTGTGAATGCCGCCCTTCTTTTGAAGCGGAGGGTCTCATGATTGTCGCGGGGATCGGCTGGATCGCGGGCGGTTTGTGCGGTTCCGTCCGGCGGGGGAAGCAGGAAGAATTTACAGACGCGGCTCATCTTTATCATCAGCTTGAAGAAGCGGGAGTTTTCAATACTCCGCTGAAAAAAGTCCGCTGGTTCTGTGACGTTTCTCAACGTTTAAGTCTGGCTTCCGCGCTGGCCCTACAGGATGCTTTTGATCTTCCCGGCCAAATCGCGCTGGACCCTTCGAAAGTCGGCATGGTCAGCCTCAGCCGTGACGGCGCGTTAAAAGCCAATTTAGAATATTTTAAAGATTACGTGCAGTCTGGAAAAAAATCGGCGCGCGGGAATCTTTTTATCCGCACCCTGCCCACTAGTCCGCTCGCGCAAGTAGCCATGCTTTTCGGATTTAAAGGTCCGGTTTTTCACGTTTCCACGCCTGCTCCGAAATTCAGTGATCTGATCGAGCGTTGCGCTGCGCTTGGGGAACGCTCTGAAGATTTGAACCTTTTATGTTTTGTTGCTTTTGAAACAGGGGTTATTTGTTTTCTTCTCAAACCGTCTTCCGGCAAGAAAAAAGACGGACTTTATACGTCGGCGGAACTGAACGCGCTGATCGGCGGTCTGTGGAACCTGGAAGAAGCGCTTGAAGCGTTGAAAGTTCCGGTGGGGGTCAAGCTGTGAAAGTGCATTTGATTTCCGCCAACGTCGCGGCGACTCCTTACCCGGTTTACCCCATCGGAATCAGCGTGCTGGCCCGCGTTCTGCGCGATGCCGGGCATCAGGTGAAACAGTCGGACTTTTTCCATTTGGAAAAATCTCTGGATTCGATTGATAACGCCGTGAAGGAATATCAGCCCGATTTGATCGGCATCTCTCTGCGGAATGTGGACAGCGTCAATATGCTGAGTGAACAGCTTTATGTGGAAGCTGTCGGCCAGATGGTGGAGCGCATCCGCAAATACACGAATGTGAAAATTATTCTGGGCGGTTCGGGGTTTTCCATGATGCCTGAAGCGATTCTTCGCGTGACGGGTGCCAATTACGGCATTGTGGGCGAAGGAGAAAAAGCGATTGTTGAATTTGTGACTGAAGCCGCCAGAGGGATTTACCCGCCGGACGGCACGATTTTCCGGCCCGTTCAGGACTTGCTGGGTAAGCAGATGCCCCGCGCGGATTACGACCAGACCCTTCTGAATTTCTATATGGAAAAAGGCCACATGGCGGGCATTCAATCCAAGCGCGGATGCGTGCACCACTGTATTTATTGCTCTTATCCTTATCTCGAAGGCCGTGCCATCCGCCCCCGTGACCCGGGAGAAGTTGTTGAGGATATGCAGAACCTCTACGAGAAACACGGCGCCAAGTATATGTTTTTCACGGACTCCGTTTTTAATGACGACACCGGCCATTACATGGACGTCGTGCGTGAAATGAAAAAAAGGAATGTGAAAATTCCCTGGACCGCGTTTGTGAAACCTGAAGGTCTGGATGACGAGAAAGTCGCGCTCATGAAGGAAACCGGCATGCGCGCGGCTGAAATTGGCGCGGATGCCACCACGGACACCACGCTTCACAAACTGGGCAAGCCTTTTAAATTTAAAGATATCCGGGAAACGCACGATTTGTTTCACCGTCACGGCATTTCCACCGCTTACTATTATATGTTCGGATGTCCGGGGGAAACCCAGGAGACCGTGCTGGAAGGCATTGAAAATCTTAAGAGCCTGAAAAAATCGATCTCTTTTATTTTTATGGGGATCCGCATTCTTCCGCACACACCGCTTTACAAGCTGGCGGCCCGGCAGGGTTTTTTCAAAGAAGGGGATGAACTTCTGAATCCGGTTTATTACATCGCGCCCGGTCTGGACCAACAGTGGCTTTACCAAACGCTTCACGACGCTTTTAAAGACGTCCGGCATTGTGTTTTTCCGCCGGATTCCATGGACAGCAGTCTTCAGCTAATGCATTCGATGGGATTTTCCGGAATGCTGTGGGACACGATGGTGCCGCGCGCGGATGTTGTGGAAAGGGCGGTCAAACATGAAAGCGTCTGATTCCGTCTGGTGCGTGATTCCTGTTTACAACAACTCCGCCACGATCCGCTCAGTCGTGCTGGGCTGTAAAAGAATTCTGCGTAATGTGTTGGTTGTGGATGACGGCAGTACGGACGGTGACGTTCTCGAGCTGGTCGCGGGGACCGGCATCACGGTTTTACAGCATCATAAAAATAAAGGAAAAGGCAAAGCGATTCTGACCGCGCTGGATTATGTTTCAAAACAAAACGCCCGTTACATGATTACCCTCGACGGCGACGGCCAGCATCAGCCTTCGGATTTGGAAAAGTTTTTCCCTCTGCTTGAAGAAGATTCTCACAGTGTGATTATCGGCTGCCGGGACTTTACGCGCCCGAATATTCCGGGCAAAAGCCGTTTCGGCCGCAGCTTCGCGAATTTCTGGCTCAGAATCGAGACCGGAGTTCATGTCGGCGACTGCCAGAGCGGGTTTCGTGCTTATCCCGTTGAGCATTTCAAAAATTTGAAACTGAGCGGATCTTATTATGACTTTGAAACGGAAGCTCTTGCGCGCGCCGTCTGGGCGGGATTGAAACTTAAAACGGTTGAGATTGATGTTTATTATCCGCCGGCAGAGGAGCGCGTTTCCAGCTTCCGTCCGTTTCTGGACAATTTCAGAATTTCCATGATGCACACAAAGCTGGTCGCCCGGCATTTGCTTCCGGTGCCGCACCGGAGGCTGGTGCCGAAAGAAGAAACGAAAACGGACTGGAATCTGTTTTTTCATCCGCTGAAGTTCATGAAAAAACTGCTGAATGAAAACGCGACACCCGGCGGGCTCGCCGCCTCCGCCTTTGTCGGGATTGTGCTGGCTGTGCTTCCTTTGCTTTTTATTCACACGGTTTCAATTTTGTATGTGACCGCGCGCCTGCATCTGAATAAGATCATGGCCGTCAGCATTCAGAATCTGTGCAATCCGCCGTTTGTTCCGTTCCTTTGCATTGAGTTGGGGCACCGGATGCGTTATGGGGTCTGGCTGACTTCGGTTTCAAAAGAGGCTTTTCTGGGGCAGGTGCCCGAACTTCTTTGGGACTGGCTGTTGGGTTCTCTGGTGCTGGCGCCGGTGCTCGCGGGTTTAATTTCGGCCGTTGTTTACCTGCTTTCAAAAAAGATGCAGGGCAAGAAGGAAGAGGCCCCGGTCCTCTGTGGCTGAAAAACAGGAAGGCCGTAAGCGGGGAAACGCGCTGGGGTTCTGGTTTTTTAAGACGGTGCTCCGGGCGACGGGTTTAAAGTCCGCTTATTTTTTTTTGAACGGGGTTTGTCTTTATTACGTGCTCTGTGACCGTCAGGCCGTGCGTTCGGCCATGTATTACATTGAAAAGCGTTTTCCGCGGGCGAGAGGTCTGGAAAAATATATTCATGTGCACCGGCTTTTCGTGAATCAGGGCCGTCAGCTCGTGGACCGGTTCGCGATTGCTTACCGGCCCGATCTTTTCCGCTTTGATGAAAGCGGGAACGGCGAAGCCATGAAAATCCTGCAGGATTCCGGGCAGGGCGTGGTTCTTCTGACCAGTCACGCGGGGAACTGGCAGGTCGCGCTCCGGCAGATGGGGCATTTGAAAAAAGAAATCTGCGTGGTCATGCGCCCTGAGGAAAATGAAGCGGTGCGCGAGTCGCTTCAAATGGGAAATTCGGAAGCCAAGCCGGTGACTTGCATCAATCCGGAAGGCCATCTGGGCGGTGTGCTGGAAATGATTCCGGCTCTGCAGGGCGGCAAGATGGTTTCGATTATGGGCGACCGGGGTTACGGTTTTGAAACCGTTGAAGTGCCGTTTTTAGGGCATACGGCTTATTTCCCATACGGAGCTTTTCTGGTTGCCGCGGCCGCGCGATGCCCGGTCATTCCGTTTCTGACGCACAAGACTTCAGACACGGAGTACACGGTCCGGCTTCCCAGAATCTGGAGGCCTGTGTATGAGAAAGGCGCCGATCGGCGCGAACAGCTGAAGCGCTGGGTGGCTGATTACGCGAAACTTTTGGAAGATTTCGTGCGGGAGCATCCGTACGATTGTTTTTTATTTTATAATGTATGGGATCAGAACAAAGGAGTTTTGAATGACGGAAGGTAAGGAAGAAGAACTGGCAAAAATCCGCAAAAAGGTCAAGGAACTGCTGGTCAGCAACCTGGCATTTCTTGATGAAGTCGATCCGGCCACGATCAAGGATGACGAAATCCTTTTCGGCGAAGGTCTCGGGCTCGACTCTCTGGATGCCGTGGAAATCGTGGTGCTTTTACAGAGGCATTTCGATCTTCAAATTAAGGACATGAGCGAAGGGCGCGCGGTATTTCATTCCGTGGATACTCTTTCCCGCTACATCTACGAGAATCTTTCCAGGGACAAAAAATGAAAGTTTTGGTTTCCGGCCTCGGGCTGGTTTCAGCCGCGGGCCTAGACGCTCGCGCCACGCTTGAAACTTTCCGGAGGGCGGAGCGCCGTCCCGGACCTGTCACGCTTTTCAAGTCCGAGATTCATTCTCCTGTTTTTGAGGCCGTGGGATTCTCCAGCCATTTCTTTTCGGAAAGACTGCGCACGCTGAACCTTTGCCTGGCCGCGCTTGAAGAAGCGCTCGCGGACGCGGGTTTGAAAAATTCTTTAAAAGGAAAAAGAGTCGGCGTGGCTTTGGGCACGACCGTCGGCAGTATTCTCAACGACCTGGATTTTTACGGCGAGTACCGGCGTAACGGAAAAGCATCGATGGACGCGGTCGACCGCTACCTGCAGAGCAATATGGCTTCAGCCGTGCACTCTTTTTTAAAGACAGAAGGGCCCAGCGCGACCGTGGTGAATGCCTGCGCTTCGGGAGCGGACGCGGTCGGCACGGCGCTTTCCTGGCTCCGCGCGGGTTTTTGCGATATCGCGATCGCCGGCGGCGCGGATGAAATGAACCGTGTACCGCTTTGCGGTTTTCATTCTCTGGGAATTTTAAGTGAAGTTCCCTGCGCGCCCTTTGACGGCAAGCGCTCGGGCTTGAATTTGGGCGAGGGCGCCGGCGTACTGATTCTTGAAAGCGCGGAGCATTTAAAAAAGCGCGGAGGGAAAGTTCGCGCGGCCGTTGCCGGTTACGGTACTTCCAACGATGCCTATCATCTGACTTCTCCTGATCCGCAGGGCCAGGGACTTGAGCGCGCGATTTCCGGAGCGCTTCGGGATGCCGGCATCAAGCCCGCGGATATTTCTTTTATTAATGCTCACGGCACGGCAACTCGTGAAAATGATTTCGTCGAAGGCCTGGTTCTGAACCGGATGTTCGGACCCAAAGTGCCTTTTCTTTCCACCAAAGGCTACACCGGGCACACGCTGGGAGCGGCCGGAGGATTAGAAGCGGGTTTTGCGATTCTAGGGCTCGAAAACGGCTGGATTCCGCCCAGCGCCGGATTCGTGAGTCAGGACCCCGAGATTTCTCTTTCACCGGTTTCAAAACAGACGCCTGTCGCGGGCCGTTACGCGCTTTCGACTTCTTTGGGATTCGGCGGTTGTGATGCCGCGCTTATTTTGGAACGTGTTGAAGCCGGAGGCATATCATGAAAGATACGGCTATCAGCGGAATCGGTCTGATTTGCGCCAGCGGGCGGGGTCTTGATAAATTTGAGCAGGCGCTCAAAACACAGTGGCCGGCGCCGGCGGTTTCAAAAGAAGGGCGAAAAGCTTACCGGATCGCGCCGGAAGATTTAGTCGACCGGGACGTGTTAAAAAATGCGAAGCGCGCCGACCGTTTCAGCCGGCTGGCCGTGCTGGCTGCGCATGACGCGTTTAAAGACAGCGGGTTGAGCGCGGAAGAGCTGAAGCCGTCCGGTGTGATTATCGCGACCGCTTACGGCGCGCATTCCAGTATTTTTAAATTTCTGGATGGAATTATTGATTACGGAGAATTGAAAGTTTCTCCCACGACTTTCGCGCATTCGATCCACAACGCGGCGGCGGCTTACGTCGCCAGCGCGCTCGAAACCCGGGGGCCGGTGCTGACCATCACTCAGTTTCATTTCGCGCTTCATCACGCGCTGATGCTGGCGTGCGCCTGGCTGGCAGAAAAACGCGTGGAGCGGGTTTTGGTCGGCACGGTTGATGAATGTTCTTCCCCAATGGAATATATCAGCGAGGAGAAATTTTCCGCTTCCGGGAAGCCCGTGGTATTTCCGGGTGAAAGTTCGATTTTCTTCCTTTTATCTTCCAGGATGAATGAAGCTAAATACGGGGTTTTATCAGATATTCAAACCGGCCGGGAATGCCGGGGGTGGGGCGGGACGGATTTGTCTTTTGAAGCCGGGGCTGAAGCTGGATTGACGCCCGGTGGAGGCTTGGAAACAGCCGCGGCCGTGCTGATGCTGAAAAATCAGGTACAGTACGCCAGCCCGGTTTTTGGTAAAATAAAAGTGCTTACCGGCAAGAAGGATGGCGGCATGGGTTCGATTCAGTGCGTTTCAAAAAGCTGTGAAGGCGAGTCAGGTTTTATTAAACTTTCAAAACCGCAATTATAAAAACGGAGGAATCCCATGAGGACTTTTATTAGAAACCTTTTTTTTGGTGGGCTGATGTTTGCCGCGGCAGGCATTTTCGCGCCCGCGGGTTTTGCCGGTGAAACCGGAGATTTTTACACCCAAGTGAATATCTGGTACGAAAAGCCGGACAATATCAAGTCTACCAACTATCACAAAGGCGTCATGATTCCGGCGGGCACACAGGTTGAAGTTTTGAAAAGCGGTAAGAATATTCAGTTTAAAGATAAACTCAGCGGAATGATTTTTAAGATTGAGAAGGTTAAGAAGTTTACCAACGTCAGCAACGAGGAGCTTTTCAGCCGGTATTTTTCAAAAGAAAATATTCTGGATTCCAACAAATACCGCTCTTTTTCCGCCGCGGAAAAAGAAGCTGTTAAGATGGGAAAAATAGAAAAAGGGATGAGCCGTGATGCCGTGATTGTGGCTTATGGTTATCCGCCGACTCACCGCACGCCGTTTCTTGAGCAAGAGTCCTGGACTTACTGGGACAGCCGTCTGATCAATTTCATGATACTTTTTAGAGATAATAAGGTTGTATCCAAGGGCAATAGTCCGGCCGCTCTTGCCGCGAACGCTCAGTAAAATGAATGCCGGAGGCGAAACCCTTGATTTTCTGATCCGCGAGGCTTCAATCATTCTATCGAAGAATCCGGGTGAGATTTCAGGGGATACGCCTCTGGCGTCTCTGGGCTTTGATTCCATGAGTTTCGTGGAACTGCTGATTTCCATTGAAAAAAAATACCAGATCAAATTGATCGAGATCGGAGTCAAACCGGACGACATGAAAACGCTTGAGGCCCTGGCCCGGCGGCTTCAAAGCGCCCTGTGAACCGTGAAATATTATCTTTCCGGCATGGATTGGATCATCCAGGCCCTGGATCATGCGTCCAGAAAAAAACTCCGATGCGGTAATTCCTTTGCGATTACGGCCGAACTCACCGGCCCTTTCAACACTTCCGAATTCCAAAAGAAATTTTTAGATTATTGTGCCGGCTTTCCTCAACTCAGGGCCAGGGTCCGCCGGGGATGGAATCTGGCGCCCTACTGGCAATTTTTACCTCCGGAAAAGATGCCTGCCCGCTGGGTTCAGGAAGATGAAGCTCCGGGGATCGCGGAAGCGCTCCGGATGGTGGAAGCCTCTTTGAACGCGGATTTGGAACAGGAAAGCCTTCCTATTAAAGTTCTCGCGGTGAGAGTTCCGGACCGGCTTCTGCTGGGGTTTATTTTCGACCATCGCTTCTTTGATGCCAGAGGCGGAGAAATATTTCTTCAGGAGTTTCAGAATTATTTTCTTTCCGGAGGTTCATCAAAAAACGGTGAGTTTTCACCGGCGCCCGCGTCTCTTGATCATTGGGCTGAAAAGTTTGAGGCGGGCAGAAAAGTGAATCGTGCCCGTATTGCCAGAGAGTCTGGAATGGAAATCCAGTCTTTGAAAGAAAAGGGGTCCGAACCGGCGCGGAACCGTTTTGAAATCCGGAGTTTTACGCGGGAGGAAACGGCCGAAATCGAAAAGCGATGCGCTGAAAAATCCGGCCCGTTTATGTTTCTGCAGTACAGTCTGGTTTTCGCGGTCCAGGCCATGCGCGCGCTTTTTAACCGGAAAAAAGTGAAAGGGGATTTGATTATCCCCGTGACCCGTGATTTGCGCCCGGATTCTTCTCCGGAAAAAATGTTTTTTAACCATTTCTCATTTCTTTTTTTCCGAGTGCCTGCCGGCCGGCCCGCTGATTTTGAAAATCTTCTCAAGACGCTTCAGGTTCAATTCTATGAACAGGTCAAAAACAGGATGGCGGAAGCACTCTGGGAGGCTTCTATGCTGATCCGGATCGTGCCCCGGCCGTTTTTGAGCGATCCCAAAGCCTCTTTTTCTTTCGCGGCTCTGGGTGAAAGCGCCTATCGTGACGAATTTTTAATGAGAGCCCGTATTGAAAATATGATTCATCTACCTCGTGTTCCCGCGCGTCCGGGCGCGGGCTTTTTTTTCTCGCGGTACCGGGGCCGTCTCAACCTGGTGTTTTCTTATATTGATTCTTTGGTAACTGAAGAAGAAGCTCGTGAAGCGCTTCGCTTGGCGGGTGCTTTATGACGCTGAAGAAATATGATCTATGCGTGGCGGGAGCGGGTTTCGCGGGCATTGCCGCCGCCGTGCGCTCCGCGAGGCTGGGTTTAAAAACTCTTTTGATTGAAAAAAATGCACAGCCCGGGGGTTCCGCGCGGGACGGAATGCATGAATGGCTGTGCGGTCTGTACGATTCAGGGACTTTAAAACCGCACTTGCTGAACGAGGGGATCAGCGCTGAGCTGGAGAGCCTTCTGATTGCCGGGGGCGCCCGGAAAATTCAGATGGGGAAAGTCTGGGTGCTGGAATATTCCCCGGAAACGCTTCAGGAAATTTTTCAAAAATGGATTTCGAGCGAAAAGAATCTTGAGGTTTTATTTGAAACTGAAATTACCGGACTGCGGAAAAATGACGGCCGAATCCAATCTCTTGAAGTCAGGAATTCAAAAGGCACATTCTCCGTTGAGACGGCCTCGGTCATCGATTGCACGGGGCATGGCGCGGTCATCCGCCTGAGCGGAGCCGGGTATGAAATTTCTCCAGCCGGAGAACGCCAATTGGCTGCCTACGCTTTTCAGCTTGAAGGCGTTGCCCATCCGCAAGCGGTTGAAAATTTTAAAGTGGTTTATTCCCTGACAAAGGCGGTAGAAAACGGCAGGCTTGCTCCGCATTTGCGTTTCGCGGTTTGGGTGCCGGGGCAGAGTGTTTTACGCGTCAGCGTACTTCCTTCGGACTCGGGGTATGATTTGAAAAAGATTCAGGAGCAGGCCCGGCAGGTGTACGAAATTCTGAAAGACGCGATGCCTGAATTTAAAAACTCCCGGATTAAACGAATGGCGGACATGGCGGTTGAACGTGAAAGCTTGAGGATGAATGGAGTTTCCCTTTTAAAAAGCCGGGATGTCCTTACGGGGCTTAAGTCTAAGCCTGGAGACGTGAAAAGCGCCTGGCCGATTGAGTTCTGGGATCAGGTCAAAGGTCCCCGCTATGAATATTTAAAAGACGGAGATTTTTATGAGATTCCGTCCGGATGTCTGAAGTCGAAAGATATTTCCAATCTTTTCGCGGCGGGTAAATGTGTTTCGGCGGATGCGCGCGCTTTTTCCTCCGCCCGCATGACCGGCACTTGCTTAGCGATGGGGGAGAAGGCGGCCGAGATGGTTTTTGAATCTTTCGGGAAATATCCAGGTTCTGTGAATATCGCGGAATGGATCCGGAGGGAAAATCTTGAAAACGGGAGCCGGATCGCGCTTAGGCACGGCGCGAGTGAAATGAGTTACGGGGAACTTTTGAAGTTAAGTTCTGGTTTCGCGGAGTTTTTTCGGAAGTTTAAAATTAAAAAATACGCGCGCGCGGGGATTCTGGTTCCTGAGGGAATCGATTACGTGATTTTAAATCTCGCCCTGCTTTCGATTCAGGCCGTGATTGTCCCCGTCCCGCCCGGAGCTTCCCCCGCGGAAATTGAGCAAGTGATCAGTGCGATGAAGATGAACCTGTTCATTTTTGATCCGGCTTTGTATGACGCTTCCGGAAAGACGGAAATTTTAAAGAGCCCTGCCGGCGGTGTGTCCTGGCAAGTTGTTTCTTATCAGCCCGCAATGCCGGAACAGGCCGAATTTGAATCTTTGAATCCGGCTTTTATCCGGTTCACTTCAGGAACGACCGGTGAGAGCAAGGGAGTGGTGCTTTCTCATGAAAGTATTCTTGCCCGCACGGACGCGGCAGGGCGGGCGCTTCAAATCACAAACCGCGACACCGTGCTTTTTACGCTTTCGATGGCGTTTCATTTTGTCGTCACAATTCTTCTTTTTTTACGCCGGGGGGCTTCGGTGATTTTGTGCCGTCACGAAATTCCCGCCGGAATTCTGGAAGGTTCTTCAGCCGGAGATTCGACATTCATTTATGCTTCGCCGGTTCATTACCGGGCAATGGTTCAGACAGGAGAAGTAAAGGCCCCCTGTTTTTCGAAAGTTAGAACCGCTGTCTCAACAGCGATGCCGATGCCGGCGGGACTCGCGCGGGATTTTAATCAAAAGTTCGGGTTTGAATTAACCCAGGCCTATGGCATTATTGAGGCCGGTCTGCCTTTTACGGCCGGCCGTTTGACGCCGGGTTATGAATGCCGGCTAATGGATACGGATGAGAATGGAGCCGGCACGGTTTGCCTCCGGGGCGCCGGTCTGTTTGACGCGTACTTCAGCCCCTGGAAGAAAAAAGAAGCCGTAATGCAGGATGGCTGGTTTGAAACCGGGGATATCGGCAAGTTTGATGAACAGGGTCTGCTTCAGCTTTTAGGCCGGCGTCAGCGCGTGATCAATTTCATGGGGATGAAAATTTTTCCTCAGGAAATTGAGCTGGCTGTGATGGATTACCCGGGCATTGAAGCCGTTTTCGCGGAAGGCCGGCCTCACGAAGTTTTTGGCGAAGTTCCGGCCGTGAAAATCGTTCTAAAAAACCCTGAAGAGGGGTTTGACGAAGAATCGCTCCGGCGGTTTTGCTACGGCCGGTTGGCCCGGTATAAGGTTCCCAAAAGTTTTGAATATGTTTCGCGGCTGAATCTAACTGCGAGCGGAAAAGTTTCGCTCAATCAAAAAGGAATTTAATAAATGAAAATTCGGAATGCTTTTCTCGCTTTCGCTCTTTTAACCGTATCAGCCGGCTGTGCCACGAACCTTACAAAACCTTCCAGCTTACCCAAGCCTTCCCCGGTTCCTTTTGGAACTTTTGAAAACGTGGAAATGAAAGCGGTCACTATCAGCAGTGATTTTTCGTCCAGCTCCGCCAACCAGAAAGCTTTGAAGAAGATTGATGAGAAATTATTTGAAGGAATGCGTCTTGTCTTTCCGAAGTTGAAGCGGATTGAAGCAGGGCAGGAATTTTCTTCCGGCGATGAAAAAACTCTGCAGATTACTCCGCATATTAAGGAAATTAAGTTTGTCAGCGGAGCCACCCGGTTTTGGGTAGGGTCCTGGGCCGGAAGTTCTGCGGCGTTAATGCAGGTTACGTTTTTAGACAGTTCTACGGGGCAGACTCTTTCCAACCCTGAGTTTTATCAGGCCGCGAATGCTTTTGCCGGTGAGTGGACGATCGGCGGTACCGATAACGCCATGCTGGAAGAGATTGCCCGGTCCGTCGCTTACTACGCGACCAACAATAAATAAAACGAATGACATTTTATAGCCGGGAAAAATACGCGGCCGCGGACGCGAAATTTGAAGCGCAGAAAATCGCGTTCGGTCCTTTTGTGTTCCAGGCGGCGGTCGCGATTCGCGACCTTGGAATCCTTGAGGAAATTGAGAAAGCCGGGCAGGAGGGAATTTCATCTCCGGAAGTCGCCCGAAAGCTCAAGCTTTCCGAATACGGCGTGAAGGTGCTGGCGGAAGCCGGTCTGGGTATGGGCTTACTGCTTCTCAAAGACCGGAAGTTTTCACTGACTAAAACGGGCTATTTTATTTTGCGCGATGCCATGACGCGCGCGAACATGGATTTTGTCCGGGATGTGAATTATCTTGGATTTGCCCGCCTGAAAGAGGCCGTTAAAAGCGGGAAACCCGAAGGTTTGAAGGTGTTTGGAAACTGGCCCACGATTTACCAAGCCCTCGCTGAACTTCCCGAAGAGGTCCGTAAAAGCTGGTTTGCTTTCGACCATTTTTATTCGGATTCCGCGTTTCAGGAAGCACTTCCGATGATTTTTAAATACAAACCAAGCCGTCTGCTGGATGTGGGCGGGAATACCGGAAAGTGGGCGCTTCAATGCGTCAATTACGACGCGGATGCGCGCGTCACGATTGCTGACCTTCCCGGTCAACTGCGCATGGCTGAAAAAAATCTCTCGAAAGAAAAAAATGCCGGGCGGGTGGATTATTGCGCGGTAGACCTGCTGAATCCCTCCTCAAAGCTTCCGGAAGGTTATGACGTTATCTGGATGAGCCAGTTTCTAGACTGTTTCTCGCAGGAGCAGATTATTTCCATTCTGAAGCGCGCGAAAAGCGCGATGAAAGAAAACGGCCGGCTTTGCATTCTTGAAACCTACTGGGATTTACAGAAATATGAAGCCGCCGCTTTTTGCCTTCAGCAGACTTCGCTTTACTTTACCTGTATGGCTAACGGAAACAGCCAGATGTATCACTCAGATGACATGAAAGCTTGCCTGGAAACGGCGGGTTTGAAAATCGCGGAAGAAATCAATCATCTGGGAATCAGTCACACGCTTTTTATTTGTGAACATAAAAAATAATTTAATCAGCAGGAGGGGCTAATGCTTAAAAAAAACATTTTTTTTATTTTGACGATTTTGAGTCTTCAGACAGCGGGATTTGCGCAGGTTCGGGATTACCGGATTGATATGGCTCAGAGCGAAATCAAGTTTTCGGTCAGAGCGACGGTTTATACGATTAACGGTAAAGCCGGAGAAGCGGAAAGCCGGGTTTCTTTTGACCCCGAAACCAAAAAAGTGAATCTCCCGCTTTCGATTGAAATTCCGACGGCTTCATTGAAAACCCGCAATAAACTCCGTGACCGGGATATGCGTAAAATGTTTGAAGCTGAAAAATACCCGGAGATTACCTGGACGGCTTCAAAAGTAACGTGTGAAGCCGGTCCCGCGCCTCAATTTCTGAACTGTCAGGCTGAGGGAACCATGAAGATTCACGGTGTCGAAAAAGAGATCTCTTTTCCTGTTGAATTGACCCTCCGGGAGAACAAGGTTAAGGCCGAAGGCTCTTTGAAGCTTAAGCGGGATGATTTCGGTCTTAAAACCCCCGCAATGCTGGGCATGATCCGGGTGTCCCAGGATGTCACGGTTTCCTTCAAGACGGTCTGGGAAGCCGCTTAAAACCGATTTGACAAATCCGAATTAGATGTATATACTTCTTTTTAGATGTAGATACATCTATCTATGATAAAGAAAACCACTCAAATAGATCTTCCGGGTAAGGAAATCGTCAAAGAGGACGAAGTCTGCGTGTGTTTCAACGTCCGTAGGGCCGCCCGGGTTATTACCCAGCTTTATGATGAAGTCATGCGCCCCACCGGATACCGGGGGACACAGATCACGCTTCTTGGCGTGGTCAGCCGGTTTCAGCCGGTCACCGTTAAAAATCTTGCGGATATGATCGATTCAGAACCCACCACGCTTCTTCGAAACCTCCGTCTTCTTGAAGATCACCGGCTTGTTCATTTTGAGCAGGACGAAAACGACGGCCGGGCCCAGGTTGTGACTTTAACGGATAAGGGCAAAAAACTTCTTCAGCAGGCTTACCCGCTCTGGAAAAGAACTCAGGACAAAATCGCGGGGCAGGTGGGGCGTGAAAGACTGAATCAGATTTTGAACGATTTACATCAGGCCCTTGAAATGATTCAGCAGGATGAAGGGAAGTCCGGTTTTCAAGGTCACGATGAGTCCTGAACTGGAATATTTTAATCAGTTTCATTTCTTCGCGCGGTTTTCCGCCTGGCTGACCGGCCGGAAAAAGTGGAAAATCAAGCGGCTGGGTGTGAAACCCAGAAGCCGTCTCAGTGTGACGTACCCGGTGGAACGCTGGCCTGTTGAAGTTGAGGGAAGTGTCCGGGCAATTTCTTCCAGGGCGATCCGCTTCGCGACTTTGACTCCGCCTAAAGAAGGCGAGATCGTTCATTTAAAGGTGCGTCTTCCCCAAGATTTCGAAGGGGGCGAAGAGATTCGGATCAAAAGCCGTGTCTGTAAAGTGATGGTTCCTCCGGGACGCCGCCGTTACCGTGTCGGCTGTGAAGCTGTTGATCTTTCGATAGAAACAGAGCGAAAGCTTGAGGAGTTCGTCCGCTGGAATTTTTCGGAGAGTCTTAGTGCATGACTGAACATCCGCGTAAAAAAATAGCGGTGATCGGCGCGGGAGCGGCCGGACTGACTTCCGCCTACCTTCTGCATGAGCGTTACGATGTCACGCTTTTTGAAAAAAACGATTATCTTGGCGGACACACCAATACTCTAACCGTGCCGGACGGCCCTGATGCCGGAACTCCAATCGATACGGGTTTTATCGTTTTTAATGACAGGAATTACCCCACGCTTCTTAAACTTTTCAAGCGTCTCGGAATTCAAGGGCAGCCCAGTGATATGTCTTTCGGTGTTCACGCACCATCTGCCGGCCTTCAGTATTCCAGTTACGTTCCCCATGGGCTTTTCGCGCAGAAAATCAATTACTTCCGCCCGTCTTTTCTCCGCATGATCACGGATATCCTGCGTTTCAACCGCCGCGCGGTGGAGGACTTAAACGCGGAACGGCTTGGCGAACAGACGCTGGGGGAATACCTGAGAAAAGGGAAGTATTCTTTAGGATTCATGAATCATTATCTGATTCCGATGGGAGCGGCGATTTGGTCGACGGATTGCAAGCGCATGCTGGATTTTCCGGCCCTGACTTTTGTGCGTTTCTTTTTTAACCACGGGCTTTTAGCTCTCAAGGGCCGGCCGAACTGGATGAGTGTGCCGGGAGGAAGTCAGTCTTACGTAAAAGTTATTCGAAAGGCGCTTGAAGGCCGTTACCATGTCAGCAGTCCGGCTTTGCGGTTGAAGCGTAATTCGGATTCCGTGACGGTGACGACTTCTAAAGGAAGTCAAAATTTTGATCTGGCCGTGGCCGCGGTTCACGCAGATGAAGCATTTCAATTGCTTGAAGATCCGACGCCGGATGAAAAACGTTTGCTCGGCGTCTGGTCTTATTCCAAGAATCGCGCGGTTTTGCACTGGGATGATTCGGTTATGCCTCCCAACCGCTCAGCCTGGGCTTCCTGGAATTATCACTGCGAAAGCACTTCCTCCGGGGCTCCCGTCTCTCTGACCTATCATATGAACCGGCTTCAGTCGCTGAAAACCAAGAGGGAGTACTTCGTTTCTTTGAATCTGGAACGCCCGATTGACCGGGCTAAAATTATCCGTGAGATCGACTATACGCACCCGCTCTACACCCCGGCCTCCATGAGGACGCAAAAAGAACTGCCACTTTTAAACGGTTCGTGCCGTATTTACTATTGCGGAAGTTATTTCGGCTATGGTTTTCACGAAGACGCGGTGAAATCCGCGGTTCAGACGGCCGAATCTTTGGGAGTTAAGCTTTGAAAACATTTCAGTCCTCTATTATAGAAGGTTCGCTGATGCACCATCGCCTGGAAGGCGCGGAGCATCAATTCACTTATCCGGTCTATTTCTACCGGTTTGACGTGGATGAACTGCCTGAGCTGGCCCGCTCCGTCCCGGCTTTCGGATATAACCGCTGGAATCTGATTTCGATTTTTGACGCGGATTATCTTGAGCGCGGTTTCGGGTCTCTCCGGCAAAAGGCCGAAGTCCAGCTTTTTAAAGCGGGTATTCAGGAGAAGCCCGCGAGAATTGAACTGGTTACTTGCGCGCGTTATTTCGGGTATGTGTTTAATCCCGTCAGTTTTTTTTATTGCTACGGTGAGACCGGGGAAATATTCGCGGTTCTGGCGCAGGTAAATAATACTTTCGGAGAATCGCATCTTTATGTTTTAAGAGATCCGGTTTCGACCGCGGCCGGCCGGCTCACTTTCAGGACTCAGAAAGTTTTTCACGTCTCTCCTTTTTTTGACCGCCGGGGTGAATACTCGTTTGTTTTTTACAATCAGCCGGAATCGGTCCATATTTCCGTGAATCTTTTCAAAGAAGGCCGGCCTGCCATCCTGACGGACTGGAAGGGGAAGGCGGTTTCTTTCACTTCCGGAAATCTATTTTCGGTTCTTGGTAAATTCCCGCTCTCAATTTTTCTGACTGTTCCGCGGATTCACTTGCATGCCGCCAAACTTTATTTTCAGAAGAAGCGCCTGGTTTTCAGCAAGCCCGCTCCCGTTCATCCGATGACGATTCGAAAGGCTCGTCCGACATTGAGAGAGAATTTAAGCTGTGCCGTGATTTTTCATTTTCTGAAAAAAATCAAAAAAGGCAAGCTGGTCATTGAAAATCCGGATGGACAAACTGTTGTGTTCGGAGGAGAGCTTCAGGGCCCTGAGGAAAAAATCAAAGTTCAGGACTGGCGTTTCTACTGGCGTCTTGTGAAGGATTCCGGGATCGGCCTGGGAGAAGGTTTTATGGCCGGAGATTGGGATTCTCCCGATGTGACCGGTGTTCTCAGGCTGATGATTCAAAATAAGGAATTTGTGGAAAAGCGCCCGGTTTTTATGAAGGGGTTTGGGGATTTCTTCAACCGCCTTTCCCATTTGCGCCGGAATAATAGTTTGGGGAATTCGAAAAAGAATATTCAGGACCATTACGATTTGGGGAATGATTTTTTTCAGCTGTTTCTTGATCCCAGCATGATGTATTCCTGCGGTATTTTCCATTCTTCCGAAGAATCTCTTCAGAAATCCCAGGAAAACAAAATTGACCGGATGATTGAAAAAGCGGAAATCAGGGCGGAGCATCATGTGCTTGAAATCGGCAGCGGGTGGGGAGGGCTGGCTATCCGCGCGGTGCAAAAGACCGGATGCCGGGTGACCAGCATTACCCTTTCAGAAGAACAGTTGAAGATGGCCCGGCAAAGGGCTGAGGCCGCGGGGCTTTCAGACCGTATTGAATTCAAGATTTGTGATTACCGGACTCTTGAAGGAAAGTTTGACCGGATTGTTTCGGTGGAAATGCTGGAAGCGGTCGGCCATGAATATCTGGGCGATTATTTCAAAGCTTGCGCCCGTCTGCTGAAACCCGAAGGCAGGGCCGCGATTCAGGTCATTACCATCCCGCATGAGCGCTACGAAAGCTACCGGACTGGATGCGATTTCATTCAGAAACATATATTCCCCGGCGGGCATTTGCCGTCCCGCGAAATTCTTTCTGAAGCCGCGAAGGCTTACGGCCGATTCCAAATGACGGAAGTCGACGACATCGGCCCGCATTACGCGCCCACGCTTCGGATGTGGCGGGAAGCTTTCGCCGCGAAATCCCGTGAAATGGATGTTTTGAATTTACCGCTTTCGATGCGGCGTGCCTGGCTGTATTATTTCCATTATTGCGAAGCCGGGTTCGCGGAGCGGTATATTCACGATTTGCAGTTTGTGCTGGTGCCTTTAAATTCAAACACGAAAACAGAGGAAGCTGAAAATGGAAATAACCGAAGCGCCGGAACCCCGGCTGTCTGCCGTTAAAACCGACGACCCCTCGATGAAGATTGAGTTTCTGGGAAATCTCCCGTTTATTCTTCTTCACGCGGGATGTCTGCTGGTTTTCTGGACAGGAGTGTCCCCGGCCGCGGTCGCTGTTTTCTTTATCACGCTTCTACCCCGCATGTTCGGCCTGACCGCGGGCTATCACCGCTACTTTTCGCACCGGTCTTTTAAGACAAGCCGTGTCTTCCAATTCATGCTGGCCCTGCTTGGAGCCTCGTCGCTTCAAAAGGATCCGATGTGGTGGGCCGCGCATCACCGCAATCATCACCGCTACGCCGACACGGAAAAAGACAGCCATTCCCCGCGCCTTAGCGGATTTTTCTGGTCGCATATGGGCTGGTTCATGTGCAAGAAAAACGCTCAGCTTCATCCCGATCCTTACGTTCCTGACCTTGCCAAATATCCGGAACTTGTTTTTTTAAACCGCCATCAAAAATCACCCGCGATTATTCTTTTTCTTCTCCTGGCCGGAATCGGGCTTGCGGCTGAGAAAGGCGCGCCTAATCTGGGATTGACCTGGGGGCAGACGGTGGTCTGGGGATTTTTTATCAGCACGATCGTGCTTCATCACATCACTTTTTGCGTCAATTCCGTCAGCCATCTTTTCGGCAGTCAGCCTTACGAAACCGGTGATGACAGCCGGAACAACCCGATCGTCGCATTTTTGACTATGGGGGAGGGCTGGCACAACAATCACCATAAATTTCCTTATTCGGAAAAGCACGGCCACCACTGGTGGCAGATCGATATGACGCACGGTGTTTTACGCCTGCTCTCCTGGTTTGGAATTGTCTGGGACTTGAACGAGCCCCGATTAAAGGCTGAGAAATGAAAGTCCTGAAAATAGTTTTCCCATTTTTTCTGCTCACTTTTTTAACGGCCGGATCCGTTTTCAGCCAGCCTGAAACCTGTCTTGAGAAAACCTGTTTTGAAAATGCCCGCGTGGTCGCGGGTTCGCCGCTTCCTCTTAAGGGGGTCGCGAATCTTGAATTCTTAAAATTCGATATGTACACCGGCGCTCTTTACGCTCCGGAAAGCGTGAAGACTTATCAGGACGTTCTGGGAGATGTGCCTAAAGCGCTGGTGCTTCATTACCACCGGAATATCAAAGTGGAATGGATGAATACTGCCGCTGAAAAAATCATCAAGAAGAATACGGCGGTTGACTACGCCAAAATTGAGGAGCGGGTCAAGCAGATCGGTAAAGCGTATCAGAGGGTCGGGAAGGATGACCGCTACGCGCTGGTGTATGAACCCGGCAAAGGTACATCGCTTTATCTCAATGATCAGTTTATTGTTCAGATTCCGGGCGAGGATTTTCAAAGAGCTTATTTCGGCATCTGGCTTTCGGAGCATCCCGCGAAAACCGGATTCCGTGACAAACTTCTCGGAGCCTGAAAACGGAGGGATCATGAAAACTTTCCTTAAAATTGTTTTCTTCGCGGTTTTAGGCGTTATGACCTACGCGACGGTCACAGCCAGCATGGAAAGAAATGTCATGCACGCACTGACCGGTCTTTGGCAGGACCCCTGGGTGAAAGCCACGCTGTGCGATACCTATTTCGCGTTCATGGTTGTGTGTATGTGGATGGTTTATAAAGAAAAATCCTGGCTCGCGAGAATTCTCCTGGTGCTGGGGGTTTTGATTCTGGGTAATTTTGTGATTGCCGCTTATATGCTGGTTCAGCTTTTCCGCCTTAAACCCGGAGAATCCGTGGACCGGATCTGGACAAGGAATTCCTAAAGTATGCTCTTGGCCCTTTCCGCTTTTTTAGCCTGCCTGGTTTTTGTCACGGTTTTGTGGGTCATCGGCGAGCGTCTTAAAAATGCTTCGATTATCGATTCCGCCTGGTCGCTTCTGATTATGTTCTGCGCGGTTTTTTACGCGCTGAAAACTCCGGAGACCCGTTTCCGTGAAATCCTGATGCTGATCATGGTCTGCGGTTGGGGAGGCAGACTGGCGCTTCACATTTTTCGCCGGCTTCTTCATGAAAAGAAAGAAGACCCCCGTTACACCAAGCTTCGTGAGAAATGGGGGGCGGAGCATTCAAAGAAGATGCTTTTCTTTTTTTGGCAGCAGGCCGCCGCCGCGGCTTTTTTTTCACTGCCTTATCTGATTATCAGCATGAATTCTTCCGAGAATCTGAAGTTGGCGGAAATCCTGGGATTTTTGATCTGGATGATCGCATTGACCGGGGAAGCCTCAGCGGACGCTCAGCTTGCCGCGTTTAAAAAAAACCCGGCCAATAAAGGGAAAACCTGCCGTGACGGTCTTTGGAATTTTTCCAGGCATCCGAATTACTTTTTTGAATGGATGATCTGGGTTTCGGTTTTTGTCTTCGCCCTGGGCTCGCCTTACGGAATTTTCACAGTCATTTTTCCTCTGGGGATGTTTCATGTACTTCGCAATGTTACGGGTGTCCCGATGGCTGAAAAGCAGTCTCTGGCATCGAGGGGCGATGTTTACAGGCAGTATCAGACGGAAGTAAACGCCTTTTTCCCGTGGTTTCCGAAGAAAGGGCACTGACATGGGCTATGAAAAATTTCTAGAATCCGGCCTGATTCCTGACGCGGTGATCCGTTTTTTTATCCGGCTCCGGCTTGCCAAAAAATTAAAAGAAGAAAAAAATAAGCCCGCCGCGCTTGAAAATCTGCTGCCGGTGCTTTCTTCCGGGCCTGTTGCCGTCAACACGGCGGAAGCCAATGAACAGCACTATGAACTGCCCCCTGAATTTTTTGAGGCGGTGCTGGGCAGTCATTTGAAATACAGCTGCGGGTGGTGGCCGGAAGGCGTTTGTGAACTGGATGCTTCCGAAAGAGCCATGCTTGATCTTTATATTGAAAGGGCTCAGCTTGCGGGCGGGCAGGAAATTCTGGAGCTGGGCTGCGGATGGGGTTCTTTATCGCTTTATATGGCTGAGAAATTTCCTGACAGCCGGATTACGGCGGTTTCAAATTCCAGCGGGCAGCGGATGTTTATTGAAGGGCGCGCCCGCTCCAAAGGTCTGTCGAATCTGAAAGTGATTACTGCCAACATCAATGAACTTAACCTTGAAGGCACTTTTGACCGCATTGTTTCTATTGAAATGTTTGAGCATATGCGTAATTACCGGGAGCTTTTCCGGCGCGTGGCTTCCTGGCTCAAACCTGAAGGCCTTGTCTTTATTCACATATTCTGTCACAAGAAACACGCGTACCTGTTTAGTCATGAAGGCCAGAGTGACTGGATGGGGCGTTACTTTTTCACGGGTGGGCTGATGCCTTCTTTAAATCTTCCTGATTTATTTCCGGAAGACTTAAAGGTTTTGAAGCGCTGGAGTGTCAACGGGCGCCACTATGAGAAGACCTCCAATGCCTGGCTTTCGAAAATGGACAGACAGCGGGGGAAAATCCGCCCGGTGTTTGAAAAAACTTATGGCGCGCAGGCTTCGCGCTGGTGGATTTACTGGCGCGTGTTTTTCATGGCCTGCGCGGAGCTGTTTGGTTATGCCGGCGGGGAAGAGTGGCTCGTCGGACATTATCTTTTAAAGAAGACTTCAAAATGAAAAAGAATTTCCTCAAAATCCTGGTTCTTCTGGCCGTGGGGGCGATCGCGTTTCTTTTTAACCGCTTCGGCCTTCTGCAGAAGACGCTGGATTGGATTCACGGTTTCGGCGTTTTGGGTCCCTGCGTGTTTATTCTGGTTTTCGCGATGGCCTGTGTCTTTTTTGTGCCTTCAATTATTTTTACGTTTTCAGGAGGCGCTCTTTTTGGAATGGGAATCGGTGTTCCTGCCAGCCTGGCAGGGATTACTCTGGGATCAACCTGCGCTTTTTTGATTGGGCGCTATCTGGTTCGCGGGTTGGTGGAAAAGTTTTTCATGGAAAATAAGGAATTTCAAAGACTGTCCCGCGCGCTTCAGAAAAAAGGCTGGAAAATTATTATTCTCGCGCGCTTTTCCCCGGTTTTCCCTTTTTGGCTGGGCAATTATGCTTTCGGTGCCACGCGTATTGATGCCTGGCATTACGCGCTGGCCACGGCGATTGGAAGTCTGCCGTCGACTTTGCTTTTTACCTACCTGGGTTTTCTGATGCACGACCTTTCGAGTTTTCAGGCTTCAGGCAGAGCCAGAACTCCTCAGGAATGGGCGCTTCTGGGGTTTGGGCTCCTGGCCACGGTTTTTCTCGCTTGGTATTTGCGCCGTGTGGCTGAGAGCGGTGAAGGAAATGACTAGCGGTTTTCTTAAACTTCGCGGATGCAGGCTTCATTATATCCGCAAGGGTAAGGGGCTTCCGGTTGTCATGATTCACGGTAGTTACAGTTCTATCAACCTTTATGAAATGTCGATTTTTGACCGTGTCGCTGAAAAATACGACGCGATCGCTTTCGACCTTCCCGGTTTTGGAAAAAGCACACGGAAGAATCTCCGATTACCTCTGCCCGACCGCGCCGCGCTCATCCGGCAGGCCCTTCTGGAACTCGGAATTGAAAAACCAGTTATGGTCGGTCATTCCAGCGGAGGCGCGCTGGTGCTGCGCCAGGCCATTGATTTTCCCGATTTCGCTTCTGCGCTGGTTTTAATTGCCCCGTATGTTGAATCCTATGAGAAGTCTCATATTTTTTACCGCACGGTAACCGCTCCTGTGATTGGGGATTTGTTTTATTACGGATACCTGGCGCCTCTGAAATGTTTCAAGGATGACACGGTTTTTCTTCGCCGGAGTTTTTATCCCTCACAGCCTTACGCTGAGTACGCGAAACGGGAAGTGGCGCTCGCCGCCCGGCGCTCAAGCTTTCGAGCCAGCGCTATGGATATTCAGCACTTGGGCAGGGAAAACGCGGTCATGAAAGAGCGTTATCGGGAAATCCGCGTTCCGGTTTCGATTGTGGCTGGAAATCTTGATGTCATCTCCCGTCTGGATGAAAATTCAGCCATGCTTCACCGTGAAATTCCTCATTCGCGTCTGACGGTGCTGCCCCTCATCGGGCATACGCCGATGTTTACCCGGCCTGAAGCGGTGCTCAAGGCGGTAGATGAAGTTTTTTCCAAGGAAATACCCGTATCTGTGAATTAGTTTTTGCCTTATAATCTCTCCGTTTCAAATTCCGCGGCTCATGTCTCTCCGGATACAGCTCCGCTTCCATTCAAAGGTAAAAAATGGCTTTAATCAGTTTACAGGAAATCACGCTGGCCTTCGGCGGCCCCCTCATCTTTGACCACTTGAGTCTTCACGTGGAGCAGGGGGAGCGCGTCGCTCTTTTAGGCCGTAACGGCATGGGCAAGACGACGCTCATGAAAGTGATGTCCGGAGAACTGAAAGTGGATGAAGGAGAAGTGATTTATCAGAAAGGCATCCGCGTTACGCATCTTCCCCAGGAAGTTCCTGTCAATATCACAGGCACCGTTTTTGATGTCGTGCTCTCAGGCCTGGGCGGCCGTGAAAAACTTTTAAGCGATTATCACCACGTCAATCACCGGCTGGCTGAGGAATACAGCGACCAGCTCCTCAAAGAACTCGGCAATCTCCAGGCGGAAATGGACCGCACCAATGCCTGGGAAACCAATCTTCAGGTTGAAGATGTGATCGAGCATATGCATCTGGATCCGGAAAGCCGTTTCGAGAATTTATCCGGCGGGCAAAAAAAGCGCGCCCTGCTTGCCAAAGCGCTGGTGCAAAAACCCGAAGTGCTTCTGCTGGACGAACCGACCAACCATTTAGATGTTGATTCAATCGAGTGGCTGGAAGGTTTTCTGAAAGCTTACCCGGGCACGATTTTTTTCGTGACCCATGACCGGATGTTCATGGCGCATCTGGCCACGAAAATTGCGGAACTGGACCGGGGCAGGCTCTGGAGCTGGGAATGCGATTATCCGACATTTCTGGAACGCAAGCAGGCGGCTCTTGAAATTGAAGCCGCGGAACGGGCGGAGTTTGAAAAGAAACTGGCGCGCGAAGAAGTCTGGATCCGGCAGGGAATTAAGGCCCGGCGCACCCGGAATCAGGGGCGGGTAGTCGCCCTGCAGAAATTAAGGGCTGAGAAAAAAGCCCAGCGTCAGCTGATGGGAAAAGTCCGCATGAAAACCCAGGAAAGCGAGCGTTCCGGTCAGCTGGTCGCCAAAGCTGAGAATTTGAGCCACAGTTACGGCGATAAAATACTGGTCAAAGATTTTTCGACCGAAATTATGCGCGGCGACAAAATCGGAATCATCGGGCCCAACGGGGTCGGCAAAACCACGCTGTTGAAAATTCTTTTGGGTCAGATTGAACCTCAGCAAGGTACGGTTAAAACCGGCACGAATCTTCAGATTGCCTATTACGACCAGCTGCGGGAACAGCTGGACGAAAACAAGACCGTGGTGGAAAATGTCTGCGAATCCGGCGACACGGTGACGATTAACGGTAAATCAAAAAACATTATGGGTTATCTTCAGGACTTTTTGTTTTCTCCGGAACGCGCCCGCACGCCTGTCCGGGTTTTATCGGGCGGTGAGCGTAACCGGCTTTTTCTGGCCCGGCTGTTCACAAAGCCGTTTAATCTGCTGATTATGGATGAACCCACCAACGATCTGGATGTGGAAACTCTTGAGCTTTTAGAGGAAATTCTGGTCGATTTTTCCGGAACTTTACTTCTGGTCAGCCATGACCGCGCGTTTCTCAAC
>CAYLPP010000003.1:0-291937 GCA_964385615.1 uncultured bacterium
TGGTCAGGGGGTTGGTACAGTCTGAAAGACTGTACCAGGCGAAGGGAAGGACCGAAAAAGGGTGCTGAACTGCGTTTAGGCAGGGGCTTCTTCGTAATTTATTTCGGGCATGGCTGAAAAATGGGCTATCCCGATAAAGAGGTAAAAAAAGAGGTGCATATAACTTTTGCAGTGATGGCAGTATTTGCGGATGGATGGGATTCTTCGGTCAAATTCTTCCAAGCATCCCGGACACCAAAACCGGATGACCAACTGCCCCATGGCCTTCTCGTTGTAATAAGAGAGAAGCTGAACCATTTCTCCGTCACACTTCCGGCATTGGGAGCCTTCAGGCTCTTTAATCCAAAAACTCTTATCCATTTCAAAAAGAGTTTTACCGCATCCGGGTTTAGGACACCGGAGCACACCGAAAGCCTTTTGATTTTCTGCTTCCGGTTTTATCGGAACTACTTTGGTCTCCACCGCATTGTACCCCCTAAGTTATTTTAAAATGGGAAGCCAAAGGCTGCGTAGTCTTTGCTGGCTTCGCTGTTACGTTTTACTTACGCTGTCTGTCTTGCTATCAACTCCGGAACATAACGTCTCTGAACCGGTTCTTTGTCCTGAAATTCAATTTTTTCGATCAGGACGTCTACACTCTCCTGCCCCATCTGGTAAAGCGGCTGACGTATCGTTGTTAGCGAGGGCGAAACGACACGCCCCCTTTCGATATCGTCATACCCCACCAAAGCTATTTTTTCCGGGCACCAGAGTTTCGCCTCTTTAAGGGCCTTCATCGCACCCAAGGCCAATTCGTCGCTGGCGCAAACAATCGCCCGCGGCAACTTCCCCTCTTTAATCCATGCTTTCATTTCATCATAGGAATCCGTGTCTTTATAAGAATCACACTCCCGAATCCAGTTATTGCGAACAGTCAATTTCTTCTCTTTCATAGCTTCAATAAAGCCGTCCCGCTTTTCCCGGCCATCTATAGAAGGCAATTTGATTACTTTCCCATGCACCTTAAAATTAATTTCTGACGGCCTCGTAAGAAATCCGATTTTTTTATATCCCTTATCAGCAAGATACGAAACGGCCAGTCTCATCCCCTCGCGCGGATCAACATAAAGAATATTTGAGGAAAGCCCGGGGTAGTAATCATTAAAAACAACCAAAGGCAGCTTGGCTGAAGTCTTCTCCACAAGTTTTATGAGTTCCAGATCCATCCGCCAGGTCACAATAAGCAAGCCATCGACACCATGCTCACTGAGGATTTCTTCCAGCCGATGATAATCAAAGTTTTCCTTTAACTGAAAAATGTCCAATTCATGACCTGTACGAAATACCCGGTCCAAGATACCGGACAAAAGACCCATGTGATACCCTGACTGCATAATATGCTTAGAAATAGATGTAAGAATTCCTATCCGATATTTTTCAATAGCCCGGCGTTTCCGGGCAAAAATATTAGGCGTGTAATCAAGTTTCTGCATGGCCATTTCGATCTTGGCCCGCTTTACCGATGCAACCTCCATGCGCTTGCGCGGATTCAAATAACGGCTTACCGTCATCTTGGAAACCCCGGCAGCTTCCGCAATATCCGTCAGAGAAGCCTTTTTCTTTAAATTTTTAGAACCCATTTCTTCAGTCATACAAACGTCTCCCTAGTTAATTTACGTCTTTAAAATGTAACGTTAAAATACCGTTACATCAACGGCTTATAGTCCGTGGACAGATAAGCGACATTAGTCGAGCATACGCCCATGGGACGTCAGCCAGCAGGAGAAGAAGAGCGAAAATTTGGACTTGTGGTGAGAAAACTACGAGAACAGAAGGGGTTTACTCAAGAGTCTTACGCTGACCACCTCGGGATTGACCGTAGTTATGCAGGACGCATCGAGCGCGGAGAAGCGTCTGTGACGCTGCATAAGATCCAGCTTATTGCCAAGAGCTTTGGAATGTCGAAATGGGAGCTTCTCAAAGAAGTTGAAGTAAAAACAGTTTAATCGCTCGCCCCCCCTTTTTTTGATTATCTTCTCTTATTAAAAATAGATGAATCTTTAATTCCATTTAAAGAACCACGCCCCAATGAGAGAGATATTCATAGTTGTTCTTTTGGTACCATAACGATTAACTCTATGGGTTTTTAAATCATACCTGCACGGAATTAAATAAATCAGATGTCACAATTGTTGTGAAGGACATTTAACGATAGCATACGAACAAAAGACGCAGCAGTCCCCTTTCTTCGGCCGGAGGGTTGCTTTGCAGTTCTTGCATGGATAGAAAAAGAGGCACCGGTCTATCGGCATCTCTTCCTCTGCTTCATGTCCGCAGTGAGGGCACTTAATGACAGATTGGAGAATCATTTTTGAATTCCCGTCCTTACACTGATTACATTCTGATTTAGCCCATAAATTCCAGAGCGAAGCCCCAACGAGCATCACAACGCCCGCCCACATTAGCGGAACGCTAAACCAGATATGACGGCCTGCGTAAATCAGAACCGCCCCAGCTAATCCTAAAAGAAAAATCCTCTTTTTCCTGTGAGATCGCAGCGACCCGGCAAGCGAGGCAACGGCGGCCACGAGAAAAAAGATCAGCATTCCCCTGATCACTTCAAATTTAAGGGCAAATCCTAATCCCAGCGATGCCAATAAAGCACCTAATGCCGGAATGCAAAGCGGGCAGACGATAGCTAAGACAGATGAAAAAATCGAAGCCACTGGGGCGATTTGCTTGGGTAGTTTGTTCTTCATTGGCGTCAGTCAATAGCCGGAATAATGACCGCACAAGCAATGCGTCCTCCCGCATTGCCGGTGGGTTGGCCGAAATCATCCCCCTTTTCATGCAAGATTAACGATCTTCCCATGACCCCATATTTCCCGCGATCCAGGGTCAAGCCGGGCAATGTTTTTTCGAGCTTTCCCTTGCCGTTGGCATCAATTTCGATATTCCCTAAATCACCGGCATGGGCATGGGTAAAGCCATCCTTCACCAGATCTCCGTGCGGCACGCTATCAGGATTGAAATGACCTCCCGCCGCATTCCCCTGATCTTCACAGCTTCCGTTTTCATGAATATGAATTCCATGCTTCCCCGGAGGAGCACCGTTGATTTGAGCATTCACTTTTAGTCCTTGCGCAGTCGCATGAAAATCTACTCTTCCAGAGATAGTCCACCCTTTCTGCGTGGGTTCAACAAATGCGCTGAGCGCTTCAGATTCGGAATGACTTCCCTCCATCATCATATGACTGCCTTCCATATCCTCTCCAGCTTGCGCCAGAGGATGCCCCGAAAAAACAACTCCGATCCCCAACAAAACCCACAACAATTGAGTTTTCATTCCCCCCCCCTTTTTTTGTTAAAGAACTACCAGCTGATAACCTTGATCCGCATACTTGGCGATGCTTGGATGGCCCTGATATTCGGCGGTGAGCTCTTGCCCTTGTGTTTTAAGTTTCTCCTTTACCTGAAACGCATTCGCGCAGAAATCACAGATCACTTGAGTAATTCCTGCCTCTCTTAATTTCTCATACATCGGCTTGAGTTTGTTCTCAGATTTGGAATTGGTCCATTCCTCCACCCATTCGGTTCCGGCTCCGTCGAAAACAAGCAGCACGTCGTGCCCATGCTCTTTAAGTTCCTGCGCATAAAGAAGCGCGTGAACGGCCCGAGCCATCCCTTCGTGGCTTTCTTTGCCCGCTTGCAGGATGATCAAATACTTTCCAGAATCCGCAAAAACAGGCCGTGCCAACAACAAACAAATAACAAATAATCCCAATATTTTCTTCATGCCATCCCCCTCATTGTTTTTTGAACTGACTTTCATAATATTCGACGCATCGCTTGCACACCCCGTCAGACGAGACCCAACCGGGATTCTGTTTTTTGATCGCGTCAATAATATGCTCATTCGTATGATCCAAGAAAACAGTCAGATCCCTTGGGATCTCATTATTACAAACAGGACATTGATAAGCTGCCATATTGCCTCCTCTTCAGAATTTCAGTCTATCACCCTCGGGGCCTCACTGATTCCTCTGAGATATTCCCACCGATAGACCATAGTTTAGTATTTGGATAGAAAGCGGCCCAGGCAAACCAATAGGCCTGAACAGACGGAATGTCTTTCCCTGCATTATCAGTAACAAAGGCTGACTGGCTCCTGGGATCATAAAAAATAAAAATGATTTCACCGCCGAGCGTGTCCTGAATAGGCCCGGGGTCAGGATATTGGCGAAGTTCTTCAAAGGGATAAGCTTTTACATGCCCGTTCAGAATAGTCCCTAGCACCCAGTCCTTTCGGGCTAGCCTGGAGTCTTCATGCGAGACAGGGAAATAGATCTTTTGAGTCTTTCCGTATCCTTGATAAGGATTGCGGGAATAATCCCGATCAAATCCGGTATCGAGTGATAAAACTTTAGTGTCTGGATTTTTCATTTTCCATGCTTCCCATGTCGTATTTTCAGCGAACAAGAATTTTAACTTAGTTCCTGTCATCGCTCCTGTCACTGCTTCCATCTTGATCTGAGACCAGAGACTTTCGGTTTCCTTGTCATAAAAAAGAACATCACTGTTGTAGAGTTTTCCGGAAACCCCAAACAAAAATCGCTTTCCATTTATGCTGGCGTTAAAAATCATACCGGTGCCGCATAAAGGGCAGTAACTCACAAGAACCTGTTCACCTCCCACGTGATCATTAACCAACTCATGCCAATTGAGAATCCGGATTGGATACGCCTTGGCCTCGCCATTCAGAGAAATGCCAAGCACCCGATCTTCCGGTTGGAGATAACCGGCTTTAGCGGCAGGAATAAACACGGGATCAAAAAGAGCAGGAATGCCATCTTTAGGCGGACCACCACTATGGATCTCATCGAGCGGGATACTGTGCTTTGAAAAACTGAAGGCCGCGAACAAGAAAAAAACTGCCGTAAGGCACAAGCCTTTCCAGTTTTTGAGCCCACTTTTAGATTTCACGATGGCACTCCTTTAGGAGTTTTGCCGACTCTTCGGGCAAAACGGTATTCACGGGCAGCCGAGTGGCTCTTTCAAAGCCCCCCGAAATCTTAGTGCGGGGAAGAATTTCAATATACCAGTGATAAAAAGGAACATTCTCCAGAGAATAAGGAGCGGTACGAAAAACATAATTAAAATCCGGATTACCAATCAACTGTTGATATCGGTTAAATGCGTCAGATAAAATCCGGGCTAAGTTATCAAGCCGGGTGCCTGCAAGGTCTGAGATACCCGCAGCGTGTCGCTTAGGACAAATCCAAGTCGCATGCTCGGAGGAGGCTGCAAACGGGACAAAAAGAATATAATCCTCATTTTCCGCAACTATTCTTTTTGTCTCCTTCTTCTCAAAGGTCACCACATCACAAATCACGCAGGAACCGTAAGTATCAAAATGCCTTTCAGCTTCATGAAGCAATGAGCGGATATATTGGGGCACAACCCGGGAACCCACAATCTGGCTGTGAGAATGGGGCTGCGTCTGGCCTGCCAGGACACCGTAATTTTTGAAAATAAAAGTAATCAGGTTATTCGGATTTTTTTTTAAGACCTGGTAGCGGGAAACATAAATCGACAGGATGTGACTGATCTCTGACGCCGATAATTCAGCAATCAACTGATTATGGCGCCGTGTTTCAATCACGACTTCGTGATTGCCGCATCCCGCATATTTTTGATAAATACCCTCCCGGTCAAAGGGACTTAAGGAATCGGGGCAGGAATCAAAATCACTAAAGATGCCGAATTTATTTTCAATCGTCCGGGCCTGCCATGAGCCCGCCCCGTCAGAAATTTGCGCGTGCTCCTGAATTTCAAACTTCTCTTCGTTCCCGGGGCAAAAAGGGCAATTGGCCTCATAGGGATGTTCAGATTTCGAATGGCTTGGAACCCGCGGCATTATGTTGTTAGGCTTCTTCCCTCTTTGGGCAGCAATAGCCACCCACTCCTTGTTAACTAAATTCTGTCTCAATTCGGACATAAGACCACCTGACCTATCATTGCTCGCCAAAAGCAAGTCCCGAAGATGCGTAATCTGAAGATTTAATCAATGGCTGCCTTCCATATCTTGATAACCCTCTTTTCCATTTTGAGAATCCTGATGAACGTGACTCCCTTCAAAATCTTCGCCCTCCCCATATTCGTCGAAATCTCCGTCATCTTCCGCATATTCGTCATAGCCCTGTTTTACGTCCGAATGGCTATGACTGCCTTCCGCAAACAGTACCCCGGGCTGCAAGAACAGAGCAAAAAAACCTGCCAAAAATACTGACCTGATTAGATCCGAGACTTTCATTTATGATTTCCCCTATTTTGAATTTAATTTTTTAATAACGCCTGTTATTCCTGAAGCAGACCCGCAACTTCAAGCGTGATTGTAATTTCTTCCCCAACCAGAACTCCGCCTGTTTCAAGCGCCTGATTCCAGGTTAATCCAAAATCTTTCCGGTTTATTTTGGTCGTGGCCGTAAACCCTGCCGCAACATTTCCCCAGGGATCTTTTGCCTCACCAAGAATTTCAAGATCCAAAACGACGGGCTTCTCAATTCCGTGAATCGTCAAAAGGCCATTAAGCTTGGCACCAGCGGGTGTCACATCGGTAAGACCCGTACTTTTAAAAGCAATCGTTGGATATTTTTCGACTTCTAGGAAATCTTTGGAACGAAGATGTTTATCTCGTTCCCCTACATTGGTATCGATGCTGTCCGCTTGAATCGTTGCTTCCGTTTTCCATGTCTCAGGTTTATTAGGCTCATAGACAAAAGATCCCTCGAACTTCTTGAAATTTCCTTGAACATTAGAAAACAGATGTTTCACTTTAAAAGATATTGTCGTGTGATCGGCGTCAATCTTGTAATTCGCGGCAAAAGACGGCTGAGTTGCAAGGCACAATCCAAGAAATGCTCCCAATGCTATTTTATATATCTTCATAAACTCTCTCTCCGTTCGTTAGTTTCTTTTAAACAGGAAGGTAGTGAGGAAAAACCCTCACTACCTCCTGAGGAACTGTTACATAGCGACAGGCGTAAGACTTCCACCTTTAATCGCTAAACACGCTTCTTTGCTTTCGACGGACTTATACCCTTGTCCTTTGCAGGCATTTTTCCCGGCACAAGAATGCCCCTTACCGCCGCAATCCCCCGTGCCTTTACAGGCATTGACGCCATAACAATGGACGCCTTCAGCGTAGGCAACGGGTGAGGAAAGAGCGAATCCCGTGACTGCCATAAGGCCCGCCACAGACGCCGCGAGTAAAGCACTCTTCTTATCTGATTTTCTTTTCATTTTTTTCTCCTTGGTTTTTTATTTTTTAGTTTTAATTTTAATACCATTTTGATGCAAATTTCCGGTCTTACCTCCTTTCCGTCGCGTCGGATTAATCTGAAGACCAACAATAAGCTGATTCAACATCCAACCTGAAAACCATTGCTGCACAGGCGGCAAATCTTCAGCTTCGGACAAAAACTCAAGCGCTTTGCCTAAAGGCTCTCCGCGCATTAAACCTTGCAGAAAAGCGGCTTCAAGCGGGTCCATCCTTTGGCAAAACACCTTCTCACCCAAACGGTAAACAAGGATTGACTGCGGTCGGCCATCCATTTTAATTTGAATCTCCTTAGGAGGCAGATTCCGCGCATTCCAAATATCTAAAACGGGCCAGCGAGACTTCATGCAATACACATGATCCTGAAATTGAAATATCAGGTGCTCGCTATTAACCGTGGATTGAGCAGCGAAATCATGCGGGGAAACCGCCGAACGGGAAAGCGCGTGAAAGGCGCGATGTACGGAGAGCTCTAACTCCGCCAAGTCGCTTAAAAAGGGATACTCTTTATTCCATTTGGCAGCTCTTAGGAAATCGGGGAAATACTCCGCAACACGATTTAAATTATAGTGGGTAAAAGTTCTGGATTTTGAAAATAAAGCTGCCAAATCTGAGAAAATGCCGTCACCCAAAATTTTCAAAACCGCGGGATAAGTCTCAAGCAAAGCTTCGCGAATCCGTGCGGGGTAACCCTCCGCATAAACCGGGATGCGTTTGATACCGGGATCACCGGATTGATCGTTTAATATCTCCCCCAAGGAGGTTATGTCATCTGTTAAAATTTCACCCGCAAACAATCGCTGGATCTCACTCAAACCTGGGCCATTCCCGGAAACCAGCGGACGGAATGAACTCTTCTGATCATGCTCCGCCTCGCTCTGAAGGTTCCGGACTTTAGATTGTGACTGGTCTGCAATTTCCCTGCTTTTTTCATTTAAAGCCAACAGTTCTGAAATCTTGCGGATTTCAGAATCCCACTCAATAAGTGAAGCAACATCCCCGAAACGCGTCACGGCCTCAGCATACAAATTCCAAACAGGCTGAATGACATCGCCCGTATGCGTATCGAAAAGAAATTTGCCATGATCTGTGTGGCCAGAAATGTGGTATTGCAAGACTTTGCCGGGATCAATCCCCTTTAAATAATCGAGGGGGTCAAATTTATGATTAAAGCTGTTAACATAAATATTATTCACATCAAGCAAAATACCGCATCCGCTTTGCTTCGCAATTTCATTTAAAAATTCCCACTCGGTCATGGTGGAATGCTTAAACGTCACATAAGCGGAAACATTCTCGATCAAAAACTGGCGCTTTAAATAGTTTTGCAATTGATCCAAATGCCGGACCACTAACCGCACGGATTCCTCAGTAAACGGCAGCGGTAAAAGATCAAATAGCCGGGTGCCCGCGTGGTCCGACCAGCACAAGTGATCTGAAACAATTGCCGGCTGGATGCGATCAATAAGTGTTTTAAGTTTCCCAAGGTAAGCTTGATTAAGTCCCGCGGCCGATCCAAGAGAAAGAGAAGTGCCGTGCAAACCGACGGAATAATCTGAGCGGATTTTTTCTAAAACAGCAAGCGGGCGCCCTGCTGTATCCATGAAATTTTCAGAAATGGCCTCAAACCAGTCCACCTTAGGCTTCTGATCAAAAATTTCTTGAAAATGCTCTGAGCGCAAACCTACGCCGTGCCCCAAATCGCGGATCGAGGCATTGTGGGACGCCTTTAAATCAGTCGATTGATTTTTTGTCATGCGAATGCCACTCCTTTATCGGTGCTGGTTAAATACTAGAGGAAAACCAACAAAAAACATGTCATCTGGCTTACAAATACGTGTTATTTGTTTTGGTCAGAAAAGAGTGTCGTAAGGTGTTTCTGTTAAATAAGTTAAAGCTATTTTTACGATGAGGACTTTGAGGAACTGAAGGGCGTCCGCAGCATTCCCAGGAAGGATTGCCATTGAGGTTTTCGAAAATAAGTAAGCCCAAAAACAATCGCTTTCGTATCCTCTCTTCGTTTGAATGTTCCAGCCAAACGGTCCCACCAGGAAAAAATACTGGAGTAATTGGAGTCCGTTTCTGTTTGGATCTGCGAGTGATGGACGCGATGCATATTGGGAGTAACAATCACCGCGCGTAAAACACGATCGATTTTCTCAGGCAAAGCTATATTGCTGTGATGAAAAATAATAATGGGCTGAAGGATGATTTCGTAAATCAAAAGTTCGGCATAACTGATACCAATCAACGGGATAACGAGTAATCGTAAGATTGAAGAAAAAACAATTTCCCCAAAATGAAACCGCAGGGCAGACGTAGAATCCATTTCCGTATCGGAATGATGAGTACGGTGGAACCGCCAGAGGAATGAAATTCGGTGATTGGCGCGGTGCCAGAGATACATCCAGAGATCAAAAAGGAGAATCGCCAGCACCCCCCTCTCAATTCCTGCATCACCAAGCACATGAAGAAATCCCCATCGATTCGCTTGAGTCAGATGAATAACAACCATCGTGATTCCGGAAAAAAATAATCCCATGAGCAACCCGTTGATTACGCCCATGGACAAATTTCTCCAAGCATGAAGGAATCGATGCTGTCTTTTCTGAAAAAACGGAAAAATACCTTCCAGGCAAAAGACAAGGCCAAGCACAATTATTTCTATTCCTAAGCGTATATTCATTTCACCGCCCCAAGTTCATCATTTTAGTTTTCCCAATGAAGTCTTGGATCTAATAGCTTTCCCCATTTCCGATTATAGGGGTGAATTTCTGCAACTTGCTTATCATCCCGAAATACTGGGTTCCCCTTATTGGCCCATTCAAAAATTCCACCTGATAGATTGTAGACATTTGTAAATCCGTTGTTCCGAAGGAATCCCGCAAATTTTGCAGACCTATAGCCCACCGAGCAATAAACAATCAGCGGTCTGTCATGCGGAAAAGCCAGTATCTTCTGTCTCATCGTTTGATCCATCGGATAATTACCGGCACCGTACAAATGACTCACTGCAAACTCCTCGAAATCCCGCACATCAATAAGCGTTAGTCTGGAGTTAGATTTTTTTGACATCCGTGATTTAAGATCTTCCACAGTCATCACCGGAATCTCCAAAAATCGGTTTTTAATTTCTGCTTTTATTGCTTCTAGCGGGCGGTTGTTTAAACTCTGGCCAGAGACATCACGACTCGCCCCTAATAAGGCAAGCATTCCCAACACTATTAATCTAGCGAACGTCTGGGTATAATTTTTCACGGTGTTTTAAAACGTTCCATCCCATGTAATAGAGCCCGACCAGAAACAAATTGATGAATTTTTGTCTCAGGCAGCCCACACCGCAGAAACGCCGGGCTGAAGTAGTCACAGCCGTTTGCACAATGACGGGTTTTGCAACCTTTCGTAACCGTTTATAAAAATCGATATCCTCAAAAGGAACGATTTCATTAAACCCATCCAGCTTTTGAAAAGTTTCTCGCGTCACAAAAAAAGCCTGGTCGCCATAAGAAAAAAAATGAAACCGGGTGTAAGATTCATAAAATCGCAGAAGCCATCTGCGGTCATCAAATTTCATCCGGAACCGGCCCGCCTGCCATCCTTCCGAAATTTTCTGCCGGATTGTTTCAAGCCCTCCGGGAGGAAGCATCGTATCCGCATGGAGGAATAGCAGGATGTCCCCCTTCGCCTGTCCGACCCCGATATTCATTTGATGGGCCCGGCCCTTAGAAGTTTGAATCACCGTCGTCCATTCCGATGCAAGTGAAACGGTTCGATCCGTCGATCCTCCATCCACGACAATCACTTCATCAGGTTTGTGAAAGGCTGAAAGATTTTCAAGAGTCTCGTGAATCGTCCTCTCTTCATTAAAAGTAGGAATAATAATTGAGATTTTCATCTCTTAGCCTTTTCATTTTCAATTTTCAACGCACCCTGACAACTTGAACCGCATCCTGCCGTGCAACCGAAACAATGATTAGCAATTTCAATCGCCCGACCTTCAAGATTACAGAGATAAACATCGAAAATTGTCATCGGCTTGCCGCTTCGCAGCTGTGGTTCGGCAAGCTCACCACCCTGAGCCTGTCGAATGGGCATCCCAAGCATTTGATTGAAATCACAGTCATACAGCTTGCCGTCCCAACCGACATTGAGCGTGCTCCTGCACATGAGACCTTCTAAAGTTGCGGGATTGAAACTGTTGACCAAGAGTTCCTGATAGGTTTCGTATTGATTAAGGGCTTGAAGATATTTTGCATACCGCGTAATCGGCATATTCGTAATTGTATAAAGACGGTTAAATACAATGCCCCAATCCTCCTGAAGCCTTTCCTTATAATCCCTCTCGAGCCCCATCTGTTCGGGCGGAAGATGAGGGCCGACGGGGTTATAAACAAGATTCAAAACAAGGCCGGAATCCCGAGATTCCGGCACGCACCCAGGATCTTGACGATCCTGCGTCCGCAGGCCGGAATTTTCTTTTCCATACCCAAGATTATTCAAAAGCTGAAGCCCTTTGATGGATTCATCGAAAGTTCCTTTTCCACGCTGTTTATCTACATTCTCCTGTAAATAGCATGGGAGTGATGCGACGATTTCCACCTTGTTATCTGCCATAAACTGGCCGAGATCTTCCTGCCCAGGGAGAAAAAGCACCGTCAAATTACAACGGTCAATGACATGAACTCCAAAATTGCGAGCTTCTGTTACGAAATAACGGAAATTCGGATTCATTTCCGGTGCGCCGCCGGTCAAATCAAGTGTTTTGACACCTGAATTTCTCATATAAGCGACAACGGCTTCGGCAGTCGTCCGATTCATATTCTCTTTTGTCTTTGTCGGCCCAGCCTCCACATGACAGTGCGCACAGGTTAGATTGCAAAGCTTTCCAAGATTGACCTGTAAAATTTCAACGGGACCTTTGGTCAATCGAGCGCCAGCAGACTTGACTTTATCCTGAAAACTTTCCATTTTGATTTATCCCCCTATCCTTGAAAGCACGAAGAAACTCCCGGCTGATAGAACTGCTGCTATCGGCAGAGTTAAAAGCCATGCACCAAGAATTGAAGTAATCACCTTCCAGTTTGCTTTCCCATTCACAAGCCCAATGCCAAACAATGCCCCGCAGGAAACATGAGTCGTTGAAACCGGCATCCCCCATCCTGAAGCAAAGATCACAAGAATGGCCGTCACAAGATTCGCGGTAAATCCCTGTCCGTGATTCATCGATGTAATTCTGGTGGAAACAGTTTTGGCCACTTTGCGGGCGCCAAGAATTCCTCCAATCGCCATAACAGAAGCCACCAAAAACATGTTCCATCGCAGCCCCATAGCTCCAGCAGCGACAAGCAACGCTGCGATTTTGGGTGTATCGTTGAGCCCCCGGGCAAAACTGACCGCTCCAGCGCTCAGAAAATGGAGGGAATCAAGGATCGTCTGCGCATTGACGCCCAAAAATTTCCCTTCGTAAATCTCAATTGCTTTTGCCTGACAACTGGCTTCATTCCCAACAAAAACTTCCGGGATTTTTATTTCTGAAACAGCCATCGTCTTGCCGTTTTCTAGTCCAAGCTGTACTAGCGGAATCACTTTCTCTCCCACACAAAGACAACTTTTGCGTGTTATCCCAAGAACCTTTCTTGATTGGTGCATTATGAAATAAATAGAAGCTGTAAAAATAATAGCCAGAAATGGACTGACAATGAGCGGCATGAAAAAGTTTTTACCAAGGGTATTGAATCCAAGCTGCGTGCCAATCGCCATGAATCCCGCGCCTACAAGCGAACCTGTAAGCCCGTGAGTGGTTGAAATCGGAATACCGAACCTTGCGGCAAACAGCACAGTTAAGCCTGTTCCAATCGCCACAGCAGCAAGAAATGCCGGATGGCTGATCAAAATATCGGGAACAAGTCCTTTTCCTGTAAAAGTTTTCACTAAGCGAGTCGCAAGGAAGAATGCCGCACCTGAGCCGGCAAAAGTTGTCACCGTCGCCCAGCTTAAGGCCTTGCGATAATCCGTAGTTCCGCTTCCAAATAATGTTGCTACACCTTTAAAATTGTCGTTTGCGCCGTTAGCATAGGCTACAAATAAAACAGCCAATGTAACGCCCAATATCCAGATCATCAGCAACACCCCCCATCCATACAAACCGATTTCATCGAAGATGGCTTTGTGTATTTTTTCCCTTTTGTTTCGCGAGCATCGCGTTCTTCGGTTCGTCGGCAATCAAAAGGCTTCGCCTTCGCCAACGGAATATCTTTTGACGGCGGTACCAAAATAAATTCGTTCTGATACGGATGCTTTGAATAAATCTGAAATGTCTTATCGCAAACCGCCGTCCGGACTCCGCGCTTCAGCACATGCCCGTCATCATCAACAACCTGCTTCCAGGGCCCCTTGTAAATCACTGCCTGATTTCTTTCCCAGCAGGGTCCCTCCTTCCCTTTGTAAGCCGTGATCGTCATGGAACGAAATTCAATCCCTTGAACAATACGCCAGGGTCTTTCATCCAGTTTCTCGACTCTGACTCCGTAGAATCCTGCTTCTTCAAAAGCTTTGAGAAATTCTTTTTCCTGAAAAGCGCCGGAGATGCAGCCGCTCCAGAGTTCCGAGTCTTTCTGAAGTTCTTCGGGAACAAACTCATCTGAAACAATATCCGAAATGGCAACCCGTCCTCCTTTTTTTAAAACTCGGTGCATCTCGCGGAATAAAGCTTTTTTATCCTCAGAACGAACGAGATTCAGAACGCAGTTTGAAACAACGACATCGATCGACTCATCTTCAACGAGCGGCGTGCGCCCTTTCACAAGATCTACGGCATCCTCAAAATGCATGAGATCGTCCACCGAATGAATAGGACTTTTTTTAAGTGTCTCCTCCAATGCCTCCAAATCGGTTTTTAAATCCTGAATCCGGCCGCGCCGGAACTCCACATTGCTCCAACCTATTCTTCCCGCGATTTTTTTTTCATACTTGCGGGCAAGTTCAAGCATCGTGGGATTAAAATCCACACCAATCACTTTTCCTCTAGCCCCGACAACCTGGGAGGCGATGTAACAAATCTTTCCTCCTCCAGAACCCAAATCAAGCACCGTATCCCCTTCCTTAAGAAAGCGGGATGGATCTCCGCAGCCATAATCTTTCTCAAGGATCTCTTGAGGAATGACCTTGAGGTATTTGGGATCATAGTTTGTGGGACAGCACAAAGCTTCCTCCCGGACTTTGGCGCCCTGCGCGTAGCGCTCACGGACCGCTTGCTCAATGCTGTGATCCTTCTTTCCATTATTGGATGCTTTCATAAACTCACCTCTCCTTATTCGATATTTTTAGTTCGTCTAAATCTTCCAGCTCAGGAAGCAGACAATGCGAAAGTTCTTCCTCCCGTGTCCATCCAAGCGTGGCCTTTAACACTTCCGGGGTACTCCAAGGAATATTTTCAAAAAGACTTTCGTGAAACTCCTTACATCCGATCAGGTAATACCCTCCGTCTTTTGCGGGGCCAATGACAACATCGTAAAATTGAAGATTGTCGAACGCCTTTTCAATCACTTCTTTTTTAAGTCCCAATGTGTCGCTTCCAAGAGCAATCACGGCACAGGCTTCTTCACCAAAAGATTCCTGAAAAGCCTGTGTCAGACGTTCTCCTAAGTCATTTCCCTTCTGAGCCACATAATCGGATGCACCTGACAACCATTCTTTGATTTCACTTTCTTTCTCGGGAGGATCAAACATTACGGTAATTTTGAACTCACTGGCGGTAAGTTCTTGAAGAGTTCTAAAGCCGCTTTCCGCCAATCCTCGATAGGCGTTGGCCGCAGCTTCATTGCCTATAGACTTCGCAAGGCGAGTCTTGACCTTTCCGGGCTCCGGATATTTGACAAAATAAAGGACGCATTTATACGCCATGGGTCATGACCTTGTACCTTTCTCTGAGGGACTCCAAATCCTCACGGAGGATTTTATACCCAAACATAATGCGCATATTTTTCAGGATTTGCTTTAATATCCCGGACTCAAAGTAACGCCGGGAGGAAACCGTAACCTTGTCATCAACGATAGCGATTCTCCCCCGCTTTGAGAGGCATTCTGAAAACATCAGATCTTCCAGAAACGCGACATCCGGGTAGCCGTGCGCCGCGTCAAAAACCGAACGCTGCGCAAATATGGCGTTTGAACCGACAAGGCACTTCATCATTCCTAAGTAGAAAGTATTCTGAAAAAATACATAAGAATTCATAATCCAATTTGTCGGGAAATATCTCTTTTTAAACCCGCCTCCGATGAAACCCTGCCCCAGCTTGTCACGGATACGGTCTACCGCATTGCCCGGCAGCCTCATATCCGCATGCACAAAAAGGAAAATATCCGACTTTGCCTCAAAAGCTCCCAAATTCATTTGCAGTGCACGGTCCGCATAAGCCGTTTCGAAACATCGGACCGACGAAAAATCCCGCCTGATAATTTCACAGGTGCCGTCTTTTGATCCACCATCCACGGCTATCACTTCATCCGCGCCAAGCGAAAGAAGATGATTTAGCGTGTCGGCAATAAGATTTTTTTCGTTGACCACCGGGACAATAATGGCAACGCTTGTTTTTTTGTCCATAGCTCCCATCCTAAAAGAAAATAGAAAACTCCGTATTCAAATAGCTTCACAAAATTGAACGCTTGTCGCATCCCTTGATACTCGAAATAAAAATCCAAGTAATAGAAAAAAATAAGCCCTGAGAATAAAAGAAAGGCACGTGATGGCGCAAAAACAAGAAACGGAAAAACCCAGGTGAAGTACCAGGGATTTCCTGTAGGCGCGAGAAAAAAGAGCCCGGCTATTACAACAAGGCTAGCTTTCAGGAAGGCTTCGACATTTTCCCGGCTTTTCAACCATTGGATGGTTTGAATTGCGAGCGCTGCAAATAAAATACCCACGGTTGCGCGGCTCAACCACTCCGCGTGGTTCGAAAAAGGTTGCACAGCCAAGAACCAGACTCTTATCAAACCATAAATTCCTGCGTTAACCTGCCATTCCCCAGCAAATCTTCCGAGCCCTTCAAAAAGCGAGGACCCGGCTGAAGCAAAGGGTAGATAAAGCCCCGTCAATATGGCACCATAAAGCAGACTCCCTTTCACGACTTCTTTAGGCGCGGTTGCCCAAACCCATACACACAGAAGCGGCATCAGGACAATAGGAAACAGTTTTATTCCTGACGCGAGAGCCAAGAACGCAAACGCCCATAAAATCTGCTGTCCGATCACTGCCCATACGGTTAATGTCAGAAATAAGACTGCAAAAACATCCAGATGAAGGCTGTTAGAAAATTCCTTCAGTACAAGAGGAGACCAGGCATACAGCAAAATCCATTCCTGCCGCAACCCAAGCTTTTTCAACGAGAATGCCAGCGTTATCAAAATGCTAATCTCAGCCAGAAGGATCATGAAACGCCAGCCATCAAGTTTCCAGGGTGATAAAAATTGTGCCGTCGCAAAAAGCATCTGCGCTAAGGGTGGATAAATCGTTTTGATACCTGCGTGATTGATTTTTTGAAATGTTTCAATAACTTCCGGCGCTGCTTTCTCGCCTGGAACCCGCTGGGTCCAGAAAGCCTCTTTCGGGGAATGCTCATAAGGGTTCTCACTCTTCAGAACCGTCTGACCATCCCAGACATAGCGATACGGGTCCGTTTCTTGAATAAGATTTGAGGGAAGAAACGCGATTCTGCATAGAAGACCAATAAGGAGAATCCAAAAAACAGCTCTCTGGTCACTTTTAAATGCTCTCGGAAGTCTCCTGACATACTCCAGTGCCGCAAAATAAAGTCCAAAAGTCACGAATTCTAAAATGAGAAACGAAATAATCGGCCGCTGAGCATGTCCCATTCCGAAGACAAAGGATTTACTTACCCAGGATACGCCTATCTGCGTAAGAAGGATGAATACCCCAAAAACAAAAATCGGATTTTTTAAAATTCTATTCCAATTCATTTTTTTATTCCTCACCGGAAATCTGTCCTGATTGGCAAATCTCTGCAAACTGTTTACCGGAATCCCTGATTTTCCGGGATTGAGTCGCGTAATCAACTTCAATCAAGCCAAACCGGGGCCCATAACCTTCGGCCCACTCGTAATTATCAAGCAAGGACCAGTAGAGATAGCCCATGACTTGGGCTCCTTCTTTCATGGCCTTTGCCAATTGAATCAAATGACTTTTGACAAACTCAAAACGCTCTTCATCCCGCTCAAGACAAACACCATTTTCTGTAATAAGAAGCGGCAGCTTATATTGAGAAAATTCTTTAACCAATTGATAGAGCCCTTGAGGATAAATTTCCCAGGAGAGAAAATTTCTTTTACCAACACTTCTATGATGCTTCAAGGTGCAAATGTCACCGAAGATCGCCGGGATTTGAAACCCTTCGTTGTGAACAAAATCACGCGTGTAATAATTTAAGCCGACAAAATCAAGCGTCTTTGCCTTAGGAAGCTGGATACGAAAAAGCCCGGGATAAAAAATTCGCCCGCGGATCAGGGCTTTAATAAAAAGATGATTGAACATTGCATTCCTCAAACTTACCGATAGCCGGTCTTTCCAGGATTTCGGCGAACACGGCGTAAATATCAGCACATGTTTGGCGATGCCTACTTGAGCGGAAGGGCGTTTGAGCTGACGACTTCCCCCTTTAATGGTGTCGTAGGCCAGGACATGTCCTTTAAGTAAATGTGACAAGGCTTTCAATGTTTTTTCATAGGACTTTTCTCCGGGAGGCCACTCCCCCATGAGATAGCCCTTAAAAACATAAGCCACGGGTTCATTGAGAGTGATCCAATACCGGATATGTTCTCCAAGTTCCTCGACTACTTTCCGGACATAGCGTGCAAACAAATCAGGCGTTCCTTCAAACAGCCAGCCGCCTTTTTGAGAGAGCCAAACCGGTAATGTGAAGTGGTGTAATGTGACGATGGGTTCAAGCCCAAGGGACCGCAGAGATTCAATCACCTCACGGTAATGAATGATGGCTTCATCATTAAACTGGCCTTCATGAGGCTCAATACGGCTCCATTCGAGAGAAAACCGATGGGCCTTATGATTCAACGATTTTGCCAGAGCAAAATCCTCACGGAACTGATTCCAATGATCACAGGCCTTCCCGGATTTTTCTTTAACCTTTCCGTTTTGCTCCCACTGCCACCAGTCGTTATTCACGTTATTTCCTTCGACTTGATGCGAAGAAGTCGCGGCACCCCACATAAAGTTTTTAGGAAATTCAAAGTTTGTCGTCATGGCTATTTTTATCCGTTCTTATCCTCACAATTTTCCGGCATCAAAAAATAGGCTTCGATCCCTTGTATGGCTTTCTCCGAATCTTCGCCACGGACTTCAATACGCAGCCGCGATTTCCACGCAGCCCCCAAAGCCAGCAATCCCAAAATACTCTTCCCATCGACGGCAAGTTCGCCCTTGATGATTTGAATCCTTGAGCGAAACTGACGCGCAAAAAGAATAAAACGTGTCGCGGTTCTCGCATGTAACCCCAACCGGCATGGCATGGTCACCTCCGTACTCCGCACTGCGCTCACTTTCTGCGGCACAAGCTCCATCATCCACCCCCCTTAGTTGTTCACCTTTTTGCAGGACGGTCCTATTCATACCTTATGTCTGCTTCCGCTTGTTTCCAATTCAACACCCAGGGCATCCGCGACCCGGTTGATAAAACTGAATAGTGCCACAACGGATGTGGCTTCAAGAATCTCGCTATCGGACCATCCAGCCTCCTTGAGCCCTACGATGTCCGAATCCGTCACTTTGTAGGCGTTTTTCGTGACCTTCTCCGCATACTCTAACAACCGAAGCGTTTTTTTATCAACCCCGGCCTTTCGATAATCTTCTCCAATCGTGTTTGCCATCTCCGGATCGACCCCATACTGCTTCATAAAGTTAACGTGATGCGACAAGCAATAGCCGCATTGATTGATTTTTGATGTCAGAGCAGCGATCATTTCCTTTACGGAACGAGGAAGCTTTGTTTCCGCAACCATGATGGTTTGAAAAATTTTCATATGCGCCTCAAAAAGTTCCGGCCAAATTGAAAAAATCTTCACCACGTTTGGCACAGCGCCCATCTGGCTCTTCATCATGCCGTAAACTTGTCCAATCATTCCTTCCGCTTGATTTTCTTCAATAATGGATATACGGTTCATGGTTCCTCCTGATTTAAAAAGGCACTTTAATTTGATGCCCACATTTGGGACAAATCAAAACACGGTATTTCCCTGTAGAGTCGTTCACCACCCTTTCTTGCAGCACGCCTTCACTCACACAATTCAGGTTCATGCACCCCACTAAACTTATTGGCAGGAGCACAAAAAGTATCCTCAAGCATAAGTCACGCAAATGGAATCAATCTCCTTGCCAGCTTCGGGAACCATCCCTTGAAGAGCTTTTCACGGTAATACTGATCACACGCCCGTTTCACCGCCTGTGAAAGCGTCGGGTAAACGTGAATCATTTGAGAAATCTTCGTGATCGGCAGCTTGGCTTTCATGGCGAGAGTAAACTCATGCAAAAGTTCTCCAGCGTGAGGTCCCAAAAGATGCGCTCCCAAAATCTGGTTCTTCTGATCACAAACCAGTTTGATAAAACCATGCCCTTCGCCCTCGATGATGGCGCGATCCACTTCATCAAAACGAAACCGGAAAACTTGCACATTCTTTTCCCCGTATTCTTTCTTAGCTTCAGCTTCCGTCATTCCGACACGGCCAAGCTCGGGATCGCTGTAAGTGACCCAGGGAACAACGCGATAATCGGCCTTACGGTTCATGAACGGAAAGAGAGCATTCGAGACAACGATTCCTGCCTGATACTCCGCAGTATGCGTAAAAGGAAAAGGCCCGCATACATCTCCGCAAGCAAAGATATGCTTTTGGTTGGTCCTCATATCCAATCCTACTTTGATTCCTTTTTTATCGTCGTATTCAACACCGGCCAGGCTGAGGTTCAATCCATCTACATTGGGGGCTCGGCCAATGGAAATCATGAGTTCTTCGGCTTCAAAATGCTTAATCCCCTCACCAGAGCATTCCGCCACAACAACTTTTTTACCTTGCGCTGTCTTCTGGATCTCCTTGACCTCGGTGCAGGTGCGGATTTCGATACCTTCCGTTTTAAGAATTTTTTCAAGATCATCCGCAAGTTCCTTGTCTTCACGAGGCAGAACCTGCCCCATTTTTTCAATCACGGTGACCTTGGAACCCAAGCGGGCGAAAACCTGTGAAAATTCAAGACCAATGGGACCTGCACCCAAAATCACGATGGACTGCGGGAGGTGGTCCAGTTTGAGCGCGGTCACATTCGTAAGAGCCCCCGATTCTTTGAGCCCTGGAATCGGAAGCAGAATCGGACGCGAGCCCGTGGCAATCAGAAACTTGCGGCCTCGAAGCTGACGGTTGCCCACTTCAAATGTATGAGAATCCAGAAAATGTCCGGTCCCAAAAATAACTTCTACGCCCATTTTACGGAACCGCTCGGGGTCATCATTTTTTCCGATGCGTGCCTGCACGCCGCGCATTCTTTCCATCACTTTTTTGAAATCCACCTTGTAATCACCTTCGATCCCAAACTCTTCGGAACGCTTAAAAAGAGAGGCGACCTTGGCCGACTGAACCAATCGCTTCGTCGGAACACAACCCCAATGCAGGCAATCCCCGCCCAGAGATTCTTTTTCAACAAGCGCCACCTTTGCCCCCAGTTGCGAAGCACCGCTCGCTGTGACAAGCCCTCCGACTCCGCCTCCGATAATGACCAGATCATACTTTTCCATAACGCGCCCCCTGAATTCGTTTATAAATGGCTGGTAAGAAAGAAATGAGAACAAGCAACAAACTTGCGGCAAGAAGATTCAGAAAAGCTTTCTGATTGGCTCCTTGGACGCCCTGCAAAAGAGCATCCGCAAAGTAGGTGTAAATAAAGGTGCCGGGCAGCATGCCTAAAAAAGATCCCAAAAAATAATCCCGGTATTTTACCGAAGACAGACCCGCGCCGAAATTCAGTCCATTGAATGGAACAACCGGAATCAGACGCAGGCGAAAGATGGTCTTGAATCCGGAATTCTGAATTCCTCTATCAAAGTCCGCAAGTTTTCCATTTTTAAGCAATCCTTGAATAAAATCCCGTCCCAAATACCGCGCTGTAAAAAAAGCGAGGCTCGCTCCGAAGTTAGCCGCAAGCACGTTATAAACCGTGCCCCAAAATACTCCGAACACTGCACCGCCCGTGAGTGTCAGCAAAGATCCCGGCAGCGCGATCACGCAACCAATGCCATAGATGAGAATGAAAACAACCGGCCCCCACCATTCCTGTCTTATCGTTTGGAAGAAGGAAAGGATACTGTCTTTGGAAACAACCTGCGCCAGAGGAGTAAATCGGAAGATGACTCCGGCCATAACGAGGACAGCCATAAAGACAGCAAATTTCAGTTTTTTATCCATGCTCCCCCTCCGCCCTAAGAATCACCGCATAATCTTTCAAAATGTTTTTAGCCCGTTGACGGCAGGCCAGCAAATGATCCGGCTGCACCGGTCCGCCCGCTTCAATCATCGAAACCAGTTCTTGATCGCTCACATCCAGAAGCGCAACGGTTGCCAGGTATTCCCGCTCCTGTTCGGTTTTCATCTGTTTCATCAATTCTTCCGTTTGAATATTTTCCACAAACCGCATTCTGACAAGCTCAATCAGCTTTTTCATGGGAATCTGGCAATAACAGGTTGTCACCGTAATTTTCTTTCCCATTTCAGCTCCGCCTTTCATTGAGACTCCAGTCATAGCTGAGCCACTCCATTTTGGAGTTCCCGGGAATTGAACGGGCAATACTTTCGGGGACATACTTTTTGATGAATGGGACAATCCCTCCAGTTTGTTCAAAGTCCTTCCGGAACCATTTAAAAATCGGTGACAGATAAAGCGTGTTCTTGGACTTGTCATATCTGAATTTTTCTGGAGTGGCTAAAAACTGCCTGACTTGATCATCCAACTGCCCGTCCAAAAGCTCCGCACGGTACGGTTCCTCCCGCAGCACAGGACACCCAATGGAAGCACAGACCAACGCAAAGTGAATCCTCGGTTCTTTGAATTGCTTTCTCAGAATCTCGTGCTCAATCTTACCAAGACTCGTTTTTTCTCCCAGCAGCATAAAGACAGGGCGGTCCCAGACATCCGGAATTTGCTGAATGCTGTTTTCAGGAAAAGCCAGGGCTTTCCAATTCAACCCTTTCTTCAAGGGATAAAATTGGACCACCGACAGAACCGCTCCCACGTTATAAGCATTCAGCCAAAATGCGATCTTTTGCCTCTCTGTCCAGGTTTCATATTCATCTTTTGTAACTTTCCCTATTACTTGATAGGCGTCAAGCAATCCAACCTGATTCGCCTTTAGCTTCGAATAATTGACCCGTCCTCCACTCGCATATTTATTTAGAAGCTGGTCCCATAAAGAATACTGATGATCAAAACCCGACGCCCCATAGAGAAAGGTATTTTGTGTTAAAAAAAAGAATGCCATGGTGAGAATAAGGCCTTTACGAAACACGGCTAACCTCCTCCAAGGCTTTGCGGAGAATATGCCCCAATTCCTCAGCTGAAGGAATTCCTACGCTAATCGTTTTATCATTGAACACAAGAGTCGGTGACATTTTGATGCCTAATGAACTCGCCCTTTGACGTTCCGCGACTATGTTGATTTCTTTGAATGACACCTGCGGGAAATGCTTCAATACGTCCAGAACAAGCCGGGTCCCGTCTTCACGAACGATGCATCCAGGATGGGTAAACAACTCAAGCATATAAGGCATTTCGCCTCCTTCTGCTATAAGTCTACGGTACCGAAGGGAAAAAGAGTGTCAGCTAGCTGACACATTTTGATTATATTTTGTATTCCGAAGTTCTCATGCCACGCATCGACGTTCAGAGGCTTGAATCCGGATGTCATTTGCGCTCATATCACGGCGCCGCATCAACCCATCATCCCTGAATTCCCAATGTTCATTACCATGGGTTCTATACCATTGCATTTCATACTCGTCATACCATTCGTATTCAAAGCGAACCGAAATTCGATTGTCCGTAAAACACCAAAGTTCCTTTTTAAGCCGATAGTGTTTTTCTTTGTCCCACTTTCGGATCAAAAATTTTTTTATTTTATCTCTCCCGGTGAAAAACTCATTCCGGTTGCGCCATTCAGAGTCTTCCGTGTATCCTAGGACAACAATATCCGGACTCCTCGTATTCCATGCATTTTCAGCAGCTTGCACTTTTGCTCTTGCGGTCTCATAAGAAAAGGGTGGCCTGATGTCAGTCGGTTTAATCGCATCGTAATGGGTCACTTCTGCCTCCTTCCAGTTGTTGGAGCGCTGGGGCGTATCGTCTAGCACAACGACACGCCCCAGCCTTTTAGGCTACGTTTTTCCGCATGAATCCCCGGATTTTTTCAGAAATAAAATCGCCATCTTCTTCTAATGCGAAATGCCCGGTATCAAGCAGATAGAATTCGACATTTTTTAAATCCTTTTTGTATGGATGCGCACCCTCTGCCGGGAAAATGTGGTCATTCTTTCCCCACACAATCAACGCGGGCGGCTGATATTTGCGGAACTTGGCCTGCCATTCCGGATAGAGAGGTACATTGGTTCGGTAGTCATAAAACATTGCAAGTTGAATTTCGTTGTTTTCGGGGCGGGTTAAATGCTGTAAGTCAATGTACCAGTTGTCCGGGCTGATTTTTGAGGCATCTCGGACTCCATGCGTATATTGCCACTTTAAACCATCCGGCGCATGAAAACCCTCCAATGCCTTTCCATTCTCAGCCGTCCTTTCACTCCAATACTTCTTTAAAGGAATCCAAAAATCACGGAGACCTTCCTCGTAGGCATTTCCGTTTTGAATAATCAACGCCTCAACTTTTTTGGGATTCTTCGAAAAAATCCGAAACCCTACCGGCGCCCCATAATCCATCACATAGATACTGAATTTTTCAATACCTAATTTATCAAGAAATCCGTCTACAAGATTGGCCATATTGTCAAAGGTGTATTCGAAATCTGCCATGGGCGGCTGTTCACTTCTCCCATATCCTGGATAATCAGGCGCGATGAGATGAAATTCATCGGATAAATCTTTAATTAGATCTCGAAACATATGCGAAGAAGTCGGATATCCATGCAACAAAAGGATTGTAGGTGCACCTTTCGGCCCTGCTTCGCGGTAAAAAATCTCCACACCGTTAACTTCAACTGTCTTGTAGCGCACCTGACTTACAGATGCAGCCGTATCGCCAACAACCACCTCCGCATCACTCCCGGCAACGACTTTGGCACTTTGACCAGAAGGTGCTGTTGCCGCAGGCGCCGCCCAAACAGGCAACGCGCAAGTCATCGCGATCAGCAGCCCCCACATGGCTCCTATCAATTTTTTGTCTTTTAGTAAATTCCCTTTTTTATTTTTCATCGCATTTTTCTCCTTTGTTGTATACAGACAAGTTTGTCCTACTCGTAGGCAAAAAAAAGGACCCTACTTCCCACCGTCCAAAATTTCTTTGACAGTCTTTCGGACTGCCTCTATTGGCCAGATTTCATTAAAATTCTGACTCGAAACAATCGCCCCTTCAAACATCACATAAATCGCCTGGGCCACCTCCTTCACTTTCAGTTTTTTGTGCTTATTACTGGTTTCATGGAGCTCCTTCACCATTTCTTCAATTTCTGCCTGCAAAGCCTTTTTGTGCTGACGAACCTCTTCTCGAATTCTGCTTTTTGAATCCGGGACCTCTGAAGCTATGTTCAAAAAGGCACATCCGCGGAAATCACAGCTCTTCATCCACTCAAGCAGATAATCAAAAAGCCCCAAAATGCGGCTCTCCGGATTCTTGATTGATTTTATCTTCTCTCTGAGCCATCCCATCCAGGCATCGTGACGCTGCCTTAAATATTCCACACAAAGCGATTCTTTTGACGGGAAGTAGTAATAAAACGTGTTTTTTGCAACATTCGATTCGGCAATCACCTGATTAATTCCTGTGGCAAGATAGCCTTGTGCATAAAACAACCTTTTGGCCGTCTCAATGATACGCTGCCTAGCTTCACTGGCTTCTTTTAACCGCGGAGTCTTTGTGTTCATGTGAAAATCGTAATCTATACAAACAAGTTTGTCTATATCTATTTTTTCTAAAACCAGCTCAGTTGGGTCGGGCGCTGTTAAGTCAATCAAACGGAAAGGGATTGAATAGCTTTAAGGTCTTTGACCGTTATTGATTTACCGGTAAATTCGATAAGGTTTTTGGCACGAAAATCACTGAGAGCCTCGGTGAGCGTAGGCCGGGCTGACCCAATCAAATTAGCCAAATCCTGATGAGTCAGCGGAAGGTTAATCTTAATAGCAGAGCCAACCGGCTCTCCAAATTCATGGGTGAGTTCGATAAGAAGCCCTGCAAGGCGCTGAGGGATGGATCGAAAAATCAGATTTTCTAAGCGATTTTCAATGACTTTGCGCCTGAATCCGATCAGCTTACTGAGCTGGATTCCAAGCTTGGGCTTCATTTCCATCATCTGCATTAAATTTTCACGGCGAAGGACACATATGAGCAGATCGCTATGCGCTTCGGCTTGCGTATCACGAGTTGTCTCTCCCATGACTTCCAGCTCACCAAAAATCTCGCCTGGCTTTAAAAATGCGAGCGTCAACTCCCGGCCATCAGGGGTCACTTTGGAAATCTTCACGACGCCTTTTTTAAGCAGATAAATGCTTTTCCCTGGCTCGCCCGGAAGATAAATGGTTTCCTTCTTGCGAAAGGATTTTTCAACTACCATCTTGGCCATCTGTTCCATGTCTTCCTTAGACATCCACTTGAACAGATTGACCTGCTTGAGATACCAGATTTTTGCCGTGGCTGATGTGGTTGTCATAGGTGATAAAGATTATAGGTCAAACCCGCTTATTCTAAAACCTCTTATTTTTCGATATTTAGAGTTTTCAGGGTAGAGTCTAGTGGCCCCGGCACTAATCCGGTTTTTTTCAGAGCCACTATACTCCCTCCTATCTACGAGAGACTGCAGGTAGAATATATATCGAATTTTGATTAATTTACTCTAGGTGTTTTGTAATTAAGGCGCTCATGTCCTTAAACCCCTGATCAGCCGTAAACTTCTCCTGAACTTTTTGCTGACTGTCTAGCAAAAGAATAAATCCTGTCCCCTGGTTTTCCTCGATAATCGGCGATATTCCGAGCGCGGCTCCCAAAAGTTGGGACTGATGGCGCGTCGTCGAATTCGTGAAATCCATCTGAACAAAAAGTACCGGCTTCTGATCAAACTTGTTACGAAGATCTTCAAAGACAGGCCCCATCTTCTTACAACTCCCGCACCAATCCGCGTGAAATTTAACGGCAATTAACTTGGGGGTTGAAGCTTCATTCGCAGCAAAAGAAGCTACTGAGAATAGACCAGCCGCTGTTAAAAAAAGCAGTGAAAAGAGAAAGAACGTTTTTGGAAAAAAGCTGTTTTTCTTAATCATTTTGTTATCTCCTGTATTTTTTTGGTTGTACATAATTAAATTACTAAAGTGTTTTTACAGCCTCCTTTCCGCAAATTGCTTTTCTAAAAAATCATTCTTTACGAAGCAGTTTCTGAAGCGTTTCAATGTCTTTCGCTGGAAAATCGCAGACATAATCCTTGCACACATAGGCAGTCGGTTTGCCGTCGATCATATTCTGCCTTTCAATAAAAGGCGACAAAGCTTCGATTTTTTTAGCTTCTTTCGGCTCCGTTGGATGCAATGCGGTTACTTTATTAGGGATGAATTTCTCATAAACTGTTTGAATCATGGCCCGCACTCCTGAATCATTTCTATCGCCCGCGATCACAATCTCGCGGGAAGGCCCGATGGCAAAATCAAGAGCGATTAACATTTGAGGATACCCGGCCGGAAATTTATCAAGGTCAGCGGAAAAGGCATCCAATGTTGTCCGGGCCCGGTCCTCTATCTGCCGATCCATCGTCAAACGCCCGACACGAAGCAGGGACAATGTCGCTACGGAATTACCTGACGGAATAGCACCGTCATAGAGCTCTTTGCTTCTAGCGATCAACTTCTCAGCGTCCTTGCCCGTTAAGAAGAACCCCCCACCGGCTTCATCCCAAAATAAACGAGACATGTCCTTAAGAAAGAATTGGGCTTCCTCTAAGTACCGAGGTTCAAAAGTAGCTTCATAGAGATCGATAAGACCATGTGTGAAAAAGGCATAATCTTCGATAAACCCAGGGATCGCAACCTCGCCATCGCGGTAGCGATGCATCAGGCGGCCATCTTTCCGTTTCATTTTCTCAAGCAGGAAATTGGCTGCCTTTTGCGCGGCATCAGCGTAGCGGGGTTCGTTTAAAACCCGCGAACCAAAGGCAAGACTTGAAATCATAAGCCCGTTCCAATCGGTTAGGACTTTATCATCAAGATGAGGCCGCAATCTTTTAGACCGGAGATCAAAAAGAATTTGTTTGGATTCATTTAAAACAACTTCTAGTTCAGAAGGAGTTTTCTCAAACCGTTGCGAAGTCTCCTCCTGAGAACGCTCCAGGTACAAAATGTTTCTGCCTTTAAATTCTCCATGGGGGTCTTGCAGTACATTTCCATTGGGCCCGACATTAAAATAAAAATTAAAAATAGCCGCCTTTTCCTTACCAAGAGCTTCGACGATTTCAGCATGAGACCAAATATAAAACGCCCCCTCGGATTTCTTTTTTGGCTGCGCTGGATCAGAGGCGCTGTCCGCATCCTCGGCAGAATAAAAAGCACCGCTCGGCCCTGTCATATCCCGCAGAACATACTCAAATATCTCACGCGCAATCCGGGCATACTCTTCTTTGCCAGTCGCTTGGTAGGCTTCGAGGTAGGTCTTGGAAAGAATGGCCTGGTCGTAAAGCATTTTTTCAAAATGAGGGACGCGCCATAATTGATCGGTAGAATAGCGGTGAAACCCTCCGCCCAAGTGGTCGTACATGCCGCCCTTGGCCATTTCCTGAAGCGTTTTCTCAACCATTTCCAGCGCCTGCATATTTCCCGTCCGCTTCCAGTAGCGTAAAAGAAAAGATATCGTATGGCTCCGTGGGAATTTGGGCGCACGGCTGAAACCACCCATTCGCGAATCAAACTGCGAGCGAAGCTGCTGATAGGCTTTCTCAAGCGTTTTTTCGTCCAGAGCATGACTCATCGCCGCCCTGGCCTGAGCATCTGCACGAACGGCCTGCGTAATCGATTCACTGGATTCAAGAATTTCTTTTCTTTCGCTTTTCCACTTTTGCGCGATCGTCTGAAGAATGCTTGTAAATCCAGGCCTTCCCCACCTATCTTCGGGCGGAAAATAAGTCCCGCCGAAAAAAGGCTTGCGGTCAGGCGTAAGGATAACCGTCATCGGCCATCCCCCTGAGCCAGTCATTGCCGTCACCACTTGCATATAAATAGTATCAACATCGGGCCGCTCTTCCCGATCGACTTTGATAGAAACGAAATTATCATTCATAATCTTGGCAATTTCTGGCTTGGCAAATGATTCCTCTTCCATGACATGACACCAGTGACAGGTGGAGTAGCCAACCGAAAGGAGGATGGGTTTGTCCTCTTCTTTTGCTTTCCGAAAGGCTTCCTCTCCCCATGGGTACCAGTCCACTGGGTTATGCGCATGCTGCAAGAGATACGGACTTTTTTCATGAACAAGCCGGTTGGTATAGGTTTCTGAATCCGTCGCTGCGATTCCGTGACCCGCGAAAAATGCAAACAACAAAGCAGAAATTAATGCAATCGCCTTAAAGCGCATACTGTACCCTTGCGACAATTTGATTGTCTGTGATTCCATCATTTCAGGATTTTCAACGGTAAGAAACACCAATGGGACACTCCAGAAAAACTCTTCGAGTTTCATAACAAACTCCAATCACAGTCACAGTTTTTTTGAATCATAAAAGAGAGCTAAAACAGAAAAGCGGCGAGACGGATTATGCCCTTGGCAAAATCCCTTCGCGCTGAAGGAAAGTCTAAATGCGGAGGTTACAGTTTAACTGGAAAAGCGGGAGAGCTAGAGGCGGACCATCCGAAGGCGGTGATAAACCGCTTCGCCTGAAAGAATCAGCCCTAAATGAGAAAAGGGGTTGCACAAAGATCGGAACGTCAACAATGCGGCCCGCTGGGGGCTGAGGAATTCTAAATGAGGACAAGAAGTCATACGCATCTTTCAGGGAAGCGCATGGGTGATGCACCTTTTTAATCCGATGCTCGTCCGGGGCTAGGCTCCCTTGGAACAAAAGCTTATCAGGATCAGGCCGGCAATAATCCCATGCCGTCGTAAGTAGGATAAAAGCAAAAACACCTACAACTCCACAAGCGATGAACTTTTTAGTCATACGATATTGTAATCCTGTCGTCAAAAATCTCCAATCATTTAATTCCTCATATGTCCGTAAAAAATAAGCAGCCTCTCTAGGAACGCACTACATGTGGCCCAACTTCTTTTGGATCATTTGGGTCGTTAATCCGGACTAACTTGCTATTCTCATCGAGCATTGTTCGGAATAGAGCTAACTGTCTGGGTTCATCGCCCAAACGGACAACTTCTAATAGACGCCGCAAATGGAAATGCTTTACGATTTCTACTTCCTGGCTTTCTTTGAGAAAGCTTTGAATAGACTCGGGCAATTCTAACGTCTTTAGGACACGGGCTATATACGACCAGTCTTCACCTGTTATTTCAGATAATCCCCTGACACTCTTAACACCAGCGGACTGCTGGAGATTGCGGTAAAATTCAGCTTTTTTGAGGGGGAAATTTTCAAGTCGCTTGAGATAGGTCTGATGTTTTTCCCAGACTCTTTGATTAACAGCTTCCACCGACTCAAGATCTTTGGGGCGTTCCCCGAAAACAAACTGTTGCCGCCGATGTTGGTATTTGCTATAAAAAGGCTGTGAGTATTGGAAGATACGCGACTCAAACTGTTGCGTCGCGGGGATCTTCGATGGCCCCATTTGTTCCCCAGCTGCGAAACTGTGGGATTTAAATTGTTGCGTAACAGGGAACTTCGCTGACCCCAATTGTTCCTCTGCTGCGAATCCACAGCCTTCAGTTCCACAAGCTTTTTCGGCTTGAGAAGCGACGGAGGCTGAATGGATCTTCGCAGCAGAGGGAACATCCTTGTTCAACGCAACCTCTCCAGATTTATAGGCTTTCGCAGTCGCTTCATTGCAAGCATCGGCCAATTCAGCCAAAGCGGTATTCCACACTTCGGCATTTTGACCGGCATTAAAAGGGCGTCCAAACAGCCCTATATCCAGCCGCCCAATCCCCTTTTTCTTATCAATAATATGACACACAACATAGCTTATGAATCTCGGCAAAAGCATTTTAATTTTATCGGGCTTCCCCTTATACAACCGACAAAAATCCCCGAATAATTGTAGCGTTTGAATTTGGTCATGCGCGGCACCCGCCTGAGCCCGCTCGGCATTAATTTCCATAGCTATACGCTGCTCCTGTTCAGACAAATCCTTTTCTTCAATATTTAGAGATTCCAGTTTGTCTTTAACAGAACCCAACTGCGAAATTCCTTTTTCCGCCAATATGTCTACCAGATTAGATACCTGCGTTCTAACATCTTTGAGTTTTATTTTTACCCGTTCCCAATCTGTCTGTAATTCGTTGATTCTTCCTGCCGTTGACTGATTCGCCGACTGAACCGCATTAGTAATCATTTTGGAATCGAATTGCAAATTATGAATGAACTCAATAACGGCTCGATCAATTGCCTCAGCGGGCAAATAAATTAATTCGCAATCAATCCCACGTGTTTTATCTGCCTTCATACATGCATAATAGCGATGAATGTTGCTCCAAGGAAATACCCAAGAATATCCTGGCGGAACACATGAGCAATCCATTCGCCGGAATAAGAAGCTAACCCATGATTGAAAATTGTGGCAACAAAAATTCCCGCCATAATGGACCATGGCTTTTTAAAGCGTGCGGCCAAAGAAAAGGCTAGAAGCTGGGTTTTATCTCCCATTTCACTTAAGGCAACGAGAATGAAGGAACTTGCAATGACTTGAATCATTTAGACTCTTTTTTAAGGTCGAGTCCAAGAAATAATCATACGGCGGTGATAGTTTTATATTTTAAACGTTGTTTGGGTATAAAAGAAATTTGCGTCGTCATTAGCGCCTGTATCTCGTGTAAACGGACCTGCAAAAAAGTGCCCATATCCGATTAAAAGATTGAGGTGTTCTGTTATTTTAATATTGGCTAAGAGATCAAGCTCTTCTCCCAATTGAGTGTTCGCATTTGGATTTGCAGCGCGCAGGACTCCTCCATTGTCACTGAACCATGGCGATTCCTTAGCATCCAGAAAAAACCAATGAAAATCGGATATGAGTGACAATCGAGAATGAGGCTTAAGTGAATTTCCGATCCGAATATCATTTATGTTCTTCAGGCCCACCAAATCCATGAAACCATATTTATCGTGATTGCTTGGGAAAAGATTATCGAATGTATTGAACTGGCCATCGCTTGGATTCCGGTCTCCTGAAGCGTGATTAAATTCCGCATAAAATCTCGGAGAGGCCCAAACCTTCGCAAAAGTGTAACCTGCTTCCTGATGGAAAGCCCAAGCCGCAATGCTATCGTGGGCCCGGCTTCCGAACTGAAGCGCATATTCAGTCCCGTAATCAAAATTCCACTTTTTACCTTTGAAGCGATTGCCCATTGTATATTCTTTTAACTGCCCCAATTCACCCGGACGCTCACCTTGAATTTCATTATTGCGGTCATGCCGAATAAAAAGAAATGTATCTAAAACCTGATCTTTAAAAGGTTTTAAAGTTGAATACATCCCATAGAGATTATCGTGATGCGCTGCCGTATCTGGTGTATCTTTTCTAACTGAAACCACTTGAGCAAAAAAAGTATCGAATTGAAACCAATCGCGAGGATGATAGACGGCCTTAACTGCGTCAAAAACGCGCCCGACATTCGACCAATCGGGCGAACCGATAAAACGCCCGTCACCATAAATCAATTCTTGCCGTCCGACTTTTACCGTCGCCGGTATTTTCTCAAAAGGAGAATCCATTTCTCCAAAGAGCTGCCTGAGATCAAACTGGTCAGTAAAAGCATTGGTCTTATCAAGGCTGCTCTCGGCAAAGCTGTGGGCCTCCTGCCCCTCTGTAAAAATACGAATCGATTTTGCGTTATCAAACGGCTTAACTTTCATATCAAGATTCAAACGATTTCTAAAAAGGTTTATCGCATCATCCTCGTAAGTCGAATCATTAAAATTAAAATCGTCCCTGTATTCAAACCGGTACCGCGATTCAAGACCCGCCTTCATTTCTATCCTGCCGTTATCAAAGGAGACCGGTTGGACAATGGAGTCTACCCATGACTTTTTTTGAGATCCGATTTCTACTGAGGCGAAGGTCTTTGCGCAAAAGGAGATCGTCAGAAAACACAGAAAAATATAAAGAGAAAGTCTTTCGAATAAATCAGTTTTCATAAGCAAATAAATATAAGTTAAATCTCATGATCTTAATGTGATAAATATCACGTCTTCAAATCCTCTTCAGAATTGATATTGACAAAGAAAGAAGGCTCAGATGGCAAAGGAATGAGTTTAATCGAGCGAGTTTTTTTAAGAAAAGCTTGCATTGAAAGCTCATTCTTTTTTAACCACTTCTCTGCGCTTTTCTTCAAAGATGAAGGATAAATGCCTGGAAAAGGCTGGAATAAGTCATTGCCGGAATCAAAAAGCGTAATTGAAGAATATTGAAATACATTGAGAAGTTTTTCTAATGCTATTTTATGAACATAAGGCATATCGCATGTGAGGATCAATAAAGAAGTACGAGGAAATAGACAAGCGGCTGTATAGATTCCCCCAAGCGGTCCTTTATCCGGAATCACGTCATTTTCAATCCGGCAATCAAGAAAGGAATAATCCCGTGATGGATTTGCAATAACAATGGGTTCGATTTCCAGACTTTTAAGCAACTGCACTGGTTTTTCGATCAAACGCTCGCCGTCGATCTCAGCAAGCGACTTGTCAGTGCCGAAGCGCAGGCTTTTGCCACCTGCTAGCACGATTCCTTTAACCACGTTTCGATCCATGAATTACTTCTTCTGAATGAGCGCATGAAATCCAGGATTGTTTGCCATCAGCGTAAATTTCTTTTTTCCAAATGGGAACGTCACATTTTATTAACTCGATAACATTCCGGCAGGCCTTGAAGGCTTCATCGCGATGCGCGGAATGAGCTTCGATTACAACCGCAATCTCTCCTATCCCAAGCCAGCCAATGCGGTGAAGCACACGGATTTCATCAACGCCCGTTTCCTTTTTGACTGCTTCAGCGATTCTCTGGATTTCTTTCTCGGCCATGGGTTCATAACAATCATAGAAGAGTTTTTGTACTTTGTGGCCGGCATGATGGTTTCGCACTCTTCCTACAAAAAAAGCCGATGCTCCACATGAAGCATTAGGCGATGAAAGAAAATCCTCAAGGCGAATAGGTTCACGGGTAATAAACTTCATTAATCAACCTCCCGAAACCGGCGGCAATAAAACCAAGGTGTCATTCTCGTTTAAGATGCGATCATCAGCCGCCCATTCTTCATTGACCGCCTTGTTAAGGGCAAGTCCTCGTAGTTTTTCCGGTCCTGCTTGCCGGCGCAACACTTCCTCTACTTCCCCGACCGATATCTTTTCTGAGACATTGAGATCCTGACTATCACAACCAAAAATGTCGCGCAATTGAGCAAAGTATAAAACTTTGATTCTCATGGCAGTTTATCCACGGCTAATTGCCGGCCTTTCTTCAGATTTTTATTTCCCGGCGGAACCACAAGAAAACCGTTCGTTTCATGCAATGATGAAATCATGTGAGAACCCTGATACGGAAGCACTGAAATGCGATTGTTCTCTTCTAATTTACTTTTAAGAAATAACGTTTTTGCAGAATCACATTTAATGTTTTGCTTCACAAGGACTTTCTGCCTTTCAAGAAAGGGATTATGAAACCCCATAAGATTGCGGATTGCAGGAAGGACGTATTCGTAGAAACACATGTGGGCACTTGCAGGGTTTCCAGGCAGTCCAAAAATGAGTTTTGATCCAATCTTACCAAAATAAATTGGTTTGCCAGGCTTCTGGCTTACTTTCCAAAAAAGAGTTTTGACGCCAATTTCTCCAAGAACCGTCTTAGAAAAATCATAATCACCTACTGAAACGCCTCCGGTAAGTAAAATCAGGTCACTTTTGCGTAAAGCCTGAACGAGCGCCTGACGTAAGACATCTGATTTGTCCGGAAGTGCTTTTAGAATATGAGGACGAATCCCCAATGAGATTAACGCGGCAAGGAGCATTGGAGAATTACTATCGTAGATTTTTCCAAACGCCAGCTTTTTTCCCGGCATTACAAGCTCTGAACCTGTTGTGAGAATAGCGACTTTCGGTTTGGCATAAACAGCCACTTTTGTTCTTCCAACTTGCGAGAGAAAAGCAATGGTTCCTGAATGAATAGGAATCTTACATAGATCAAGCTGCACGCCTTTTTGGATTTCTTCGCCCTTCTTACGGATATGCCTGCCTTTTTCTATGGGCTCTGAAATTTTCAAGAATTCATTTTCGACAAGAGCCATTTCCTTTGCAAGGACAGTATCTGCGCCAACCGGAATCGGAGCCCCCGTCATAATGCGTACAGCTTCTTTGGTTTTCAATTTCTTCGTGGCAGGATCACCCGCTTTCAGCGTGCCAATTATTTTTAAGAATACCGGACTTTTACTTTGATGAGCTTTCAGCGTATCTTGAGAGTTTAAAGCAAAACCATCCATGGCAGAATTATCCCAATGCGGTAAAGGAATAGGGACTCGAATCTTTTCAGCAAGGATACAACCGAGCGCCTCCATTAGCGGAACAGACTCGATGCGTTTAAAACGGCTATTTTTAAGAATGATTTTGTGAGCAACTTCCGGAGAAATCATAAAGCGCTCCAAAGAAGCCTGGCTGCGGCATACATGATAAAAGCGCCGATGACTCTTCTGAGATTGCGTTCAGGGATATGATAAGCGCCAAGCCTTGATCCGATTTGTCCGCCAATAAATACAGCAAGCATTAAAGGAAGAAGCCCCTGAAAATGCAGGGAACTTTTATGCAAATGCCCTGCAAGAGCCGCGAGTGAATTGACAAAAATAAAAAAGCTCGCTGAAGCCGCAGCTTCTTTGGCATCAACCCACTGGATCAAAAGGAGCAAAGGGCTCAGAAAAATTCCACCTCCGATTCCGAGCATCCCGGAGAAAAATCCAATAATGCCGCCCAACGGAAGACCCAGTATCCAAAACTTTGATGAAGGCTGCACTTTCACTTCCGATTTTCCGCTGATCATCATTCGGATTGCAACCGCCATAAGAGCCAACCCCAGAAGAATCGAAAAGGCTTGCTTGGAAATAGGGATTCGGCCGCCCAAGTAGGCCATAGGAATGGAAAAGATAACGAAAGGCAGAATTTTTTTAAACTCAAAATGGCCTGCTTTAAAAAATTGCCAAAAGGCTGTTCCGCTTACGACAAGATTGCAGATTAAGGCAATAGGCGGAATATCGAGATAGGAATATCCGGTTAAGATAAGAACAGCAAGGTAGGACGAACCGCCGCCAAATCCCATAATCGAATAAACAACCGCAACAAGAAAAAAAAGAACAATCGTAAGCGGAGCCACGCCAAATAACATCAATGTCCCATTCCTTTCATCATTCCATACCCGTGAAGAATCGCTGGAAAAATCGCATTGAGCGTTTCCTCTGTTCCTTTAGAAGATCCTGGAAGATTCACAATCAAAGTGTTTCCTTTTTGTCCTGCGAGGCCGCGGGAAAGCATGGCATAAGGAGTTCTTTTCTGGCCATATGCGCGTCCTGCTTCCATAATTCCGGGGATCTCGCGCTCAATGACTTCGCGCGTGGCTTCAACGGTCACATCACGCGGCCCGAGTCCGGTCCCGCCGGTTGTCAAAATGAGCTGCACTTTTTCATCACACATTTTTTTCAGTTCCTTGACAATGCGTTCTTTTTCATCCGGCAAAATCGTGTAGCGGGGCTCAATGCCAAAGCTTTTTAATCTTCCCTGAATCACCTTTCCGGATTTGTCCTCCCGCTTTCCCTGGGAAGTCCCGTCCGAAGTCACAATGATTGCGGCAGAGAAACCTTTCGGAATTCTTTCAATAAAGTCGCTTTTCCCTCCGCGCTTTGAAATCAGTTTGGTGGATACAATTTCAAGTTCAACATCGAGCGGCTTGAGCATATCGTAAAGCGTCAGCGCCGCGACCGAAGCCGCAGTAAGCGCTTCCATTTCAACGCCAGTCTTGGCAACTGTTGAAGCGGAGGCTGTGAAGGTGACTGAATCATTGCCCAATTCATATTCGACCTCCACATAATCGAGCGGCAACGGATGGCAAAAGGGTATAATCTCTCCTGTTTTCTTCGCCGCCGAAATTCCCGCAATGCGGGCTACGACAAGCGCATCTTTTTTTGGCAGATCATTTGATTTTAACCGGCGAATCGCCGTGGGCGTTGTACGAAGCGTGCTTTGCGCCAAGGCTGTCCGTAAGGTTTCGATTTTGTCTGAAACTGATTTCACTTTATCCCCCTATTTTCCGGATCGCCGGGCCTGCGCCACGCACGGTTTCTTCAGAAACGTCAAAAGGTTTATTGCGGAAAGCATTGCCTGCCGGTTTAATCCTTACCGCTTCGCGAATAGCTGTCTCAATGGCTTCATCTGGTGCATTCTCGCGCAAAAGTTGTTTGATCGGAACTTGGACATCTGAAAAAAGACAGGGCCGAATATTGCCGTCCGCGGTCAAACGGATACGCGAGCACTGATCGCAAAATGATTCTGTAAGCGAACCGATAAATCCCACTCTTCCTTTACCAGAAAGCAAGCGAAAGGTTTGAGCGGGCGCATCGTCCCGCGGAATTTCTTCGAGTTCAAAGTGTTCCTGGACAATACTCCGGATTTTAGCAATCGGAAAAACAAGATCCGGCCGCCAGGCCTCGCCGCAAAGCGGCATAAATTCAAGAAATCTCACATCAAGCGGCCAATCTTTAGCAAGACCCACAAACTCAAGAATCTCATCGCGCGTGAGGCCACGAAGTGCAACCATATTCAGTTTTACAGGAAATCCTATTTTGAGTGCGAGAAACACAGCCTGCATGACCTCTCGAAAAGCATTAACCAAAGTCACTTCATGGAAACGTTTTTCATTCATGCTGTCGAGACTAATATTAATGCGGTCAAGACCCGCTTCTTTTAAAGATTCAAGCATCGGAGCAAGACGGCTAGCATTTGTTGTAATGGAAACGTCTTTTGTGCCTGCGCTTTTTAAGGATTGAATGATCTCCGCGATATCTTCTCGAAGAAGCGGTTCTCCACCCGTGAGGCGGACCTTTTCTATTCCAAGTGAGTTTGCGATACGGACGAAGCGAACGATTTCATGCCGCGTTAAATAATGAGAAGGCGGTAGAATGGGAATAGACGAAGTCGTGCAGTAAGTGCAACGAAAATTACAAAGTTCGGTAAGCGATATGCGCAAAGAACGCACCCGCCTGCCGAAAGAATCGAACAATCTTTCGGGTTTCATGGATCTCCTTGGCAATTCATCCCTCAATTTAAGGGAATCGGCTGGCTGCACCGTTTCCGGTGAAGCCCCGTTCTGGGAGCCATAGCGTGCATGCTTTAGGCTATCAGAATCGGAGAATTCAAAATTAATATTGAAATTTATTATAAGTTAATTTTTTCTATTTAAAAGGCTTTTGTGTCTATGCAACTTGTGAATGAGCGTCGTTCCAGCGCCAGCGGTTGTGCATCCAGAGCGTCCAATCTTCAGGACGTTTCATGATTTCTTGTTGAAGATGCCTCATATAATTCTGGGTGTTGGCCAGGATATCGGCTTTAGTGTCATGTGTTTGCTTTAAAGGAAAAGGATCTCCGAAAACAAGAACGGATTTTTTATTTTCTTTCCGGTAAAAAAAGGCAGGGATGACCGCGGAATCATATTTTAAAGCTAAGACAGCCGGCAAAGATGAAGTCGCGGCTTTCTGCCCGAAAAAATCGGGCCACACGGCTCCTTTTTTCGCATGTTCATCAATCAGCATTGCAATCACCTGATTTTGTTTCAATAAGCGCACACATTTTTGAACTGCCCCTTCTTTGTTGATCGTTTTTAGCCCGGTTAACCCGCGTAAACGTTTGATGTATTGATCTACAAAAGTATTTTTATGTGGTTTACCGATGGCATGGAGAGGAATGCCTTTGGCGGCAGCCGCAACTCCGGCCAATTCCCAATTCCCAAAATGGGAAACAACGAGAATTACTCCCTTCCCTCGACTAAGAGCTCGCCAAACATTTTCCTCACCTTCAATTTCAATGTAAGCGGCCGGCCTTTTTGAAATAATCGGCAAGCGGATAAATTCGAAAATGACTTTGATCATATTTTGCATAGAGCCACGGCCAATCCTTTGGATTTCCTTTTCAGATTTTTTGGGAAATGCTTGATGCAAATTCCGCGTACAAAATTCCCGTCTGCGTTTACGCAGATAAAGAAGAGAGCCAATCCCTTCTGCGAGGCGTGCAGAAGTAACGCCGCTTAGACGATTAACGACAACCGTGAGGGTGCGGAAGAAAAGATAGCTCAGGTAAGAAGTAAGTTTAGCGGGTTGTTGTTCAGTAGTATGCATAGATGACTCCGATCCATTTGTCAGTTACACATAAATCAATTTAAAGGCTTTGACTTGGCGCAATATAAAAAAGCATCCCAAAAAAATGAGCCATACTTCCACAAATCACAAAAAGATGCCATAACGTGTGATGGTAGGGAAGTTTCTTCCACGCATAGAAAATGGTTCCAAAAGTATAGGCAAGTCCCCCGATCAGGAGCCATAGAATGAGCCCCTTCTCGCAAGACTGAGTTAATGGTTTGATTGCGATCACAACTAGCCAGCCCATGATCAGGTATAAAAGAATGGACAGAATCTTGAACCGCTCTATTGCAAAAGCATGCAAACAAATGCCTAACAGTGCCATACCCCAAATGATCCCAAAGAGTGACCAACCCCATGCTCCGCGTAGAATAACTAGTGCAACAGGCGTGTAACTACCGGCAATAAGAAGATAAATACTGCTATGGTCGAGAATTTTCAAAACACGCTTTGCAGCATCATGCGTAATGCTGTGATAGAGCGTGGACACCAGATATAAGATAATGAGAGTTGCTCCAAAAATACTAAGGCTCGTGACCGCCCGAACACTTCCCACAGTGGCCGATACAACAAGGAGAATAACAAGCCCTGCAATACTTAATAGAGTCGCAATACCATGAGTAATACTATTCGCAATTTCTTCTTCACGCGTTTGGATTCGCATTTTCACCCCGTTTCCCCGCTTCAATAACAATTCTATTTTTGCCCGTACGTTTCGCTTCAAGGAGATTCCGGTCCGCCATTTCGACAAGCATGGAAACATCGGAATCTTGCGTATCATCAAGTGAAAACAGTCCAAAACTCGCCGAGAAGGCGTTCAAAGTGCCTATCACATTTTTATAATACTGATTAATCGTTTCCTGAACTCGTTTAGCAACCAAGTTTGCATCATTTAATCGTGTCTCGGGGAAAATCACTAAAAATTCATCTCCGCCATATCTTCCCGTAATATCGATCTTCCGCGTACTCTTTTCCAGGATTCGGGCAAAGGTACGCAATACGCGGTCGCCTATGCAATGTCCATAATTGTCATTAATCTGCTTAAGATTATCGATATCTACCATCATGACGCACAAATGCCGGCTATAGCGACGGGCACGCTCCAATTCCTTATCAAGCTCTGTAATGATATGCCGGCGGTTGTAAATACCGGTTAATTCATCCGTGCGGGATTCCTCTTCTAAAATAGCATTCCATTCTTTTTGTTTGGTGATGTCCTGCCAAACTCCTATAAAATGGCTGATCTCACCACGGGGAGCTTTTATGGGCCCAATCGAGATGAGTTCCCAATAAAGGCGGCCGTCTTTTCGTTTATTACACAGTTCTCCGGTCCAGACCTTTCCGGCAAGAATTGTCATCCATAATTCTTCATAAACGGAAACCGGTGTTTTCTTTGCGGATAATATCCGAGGACTCTTCCCGATCAATTCCTCTCGTTCATATCCGGAAAGTTCCAAAAATCTCTGATTCACATACACAATGATCGCCTCCCGGTTTGTAATCAAAACCGGAACGGGTGCGAAATTCATTGCTTCGGCGAAAAGATTGTCCATAACTTGTTAAGCCGCCTTACCAAAGCATACTTTCGTCCGATTTTTTAATCATCAATTGAAAGCGCGTTAAATTCCGGGTGATTGCGCTGGCAGATTTTGATGAGCTCCTCTGCAAGCCTTGCATGCATTCGTTCTTCGCCTACAAGGCTTCTCAAAAGAGGCACTGATTCATCCTCTCTGCCAAAATCTTCAAGCAATTCATCGACGACTTCTTGATAGCTCCAGGCAGCCTGCTCCTCATTTCGTTTGATCTTTTCAAACCGGAGCATCCAGAGCGTCTTTAAGAATTCGTTTTTCATGGAATTTTTTTTCCTAAATTAGTGATAATCTGTTTCAGGATCTCTTTATGCCTTTTGCTATCCTCTGAGAGTTTTTTAAGGATTTGCAAGACTCGCTCTTTATCGTCGTTTTTAAAAAAAATGAGTTCTTCATGGTTCTGATAAAGAGTCGAGAACAGACTAATCCCGATATCCTCTTCTTCAATCTCATGCAAAAGTTTATTAATAAGTTCTTCTATTCTCTCTTTTCGCATGGATACTCCCAATGTCCCAATTCCTAACTGACCCAAAGAATCTTTATCCTGGAAGCCCAAACGCTTAATCATAAATTCGCTGCCAAACATTACTAAACAGGTTTAAAATCAAAAGGTTTTCTTTTTCGAATCCGACATCATTTGTTCAAGCGATGTCTTACTAAGCTCATTAATGAAATTTTGTTTCATTCTTTTCCAAACCGGATGAATGGGGCATGGGGACTTATCTTTACAGTGTGGAAGCCCCATCACACAACGATCATAAGCATGATCGCCATCGATGATTCTTACGATCTGAAGAACCGTTATTACGCCCGGATCCGCTTTCAACCGATATCCTCCCCCGGGTCCTCTTACTGTTTTTAAAATGTCGCCGTGGACTAGGCGTTGGAATCCCTTGCGAGTAAAAGACTCAGGCACACCTGCCTCCCGGCAAGCGTCTTCCACGCGGAAGCCTTCTCCTTTTGCCGTTTCTAGACCACAAACTAATGCACGGAGGGTATATTCACAATTCTTAGAATAAAGAGAAAACATCATCAGCTCCTATTTAATACTGGACTTTATTGTCCACTATTAGGAGGGATGATGTCAAGGGCCTAAATTATGGCGAATAAGGATACGTGGAAAATCAAGGTCGCCGGCTATTTGAGGGCAGGTAAATTCGGGTGGGAATCCTGCACTTCAGGGGTGGACTAAACAGCCTTTACACGGCGTAGCATCACCTTTTGCGACATAAATATCATGGCGGGGTTCTCCATCGACTTGTAAATAGCCGACAGCTCCTTTTTCGATTCGGAAAATTGCATGGTCTACCAAAGTGTAAGTTCCCGGCACTTCTAATTGAAATTCAACAGCTGTAGCGCCGCCTGACGGCACGAGGGTGGTTTGAATGCTATGCGCGGGAGGATCAACAAGATCTCCTTCTCGATAAACACTATCAAAAATTTCGCCGATCACATGAAACGATGAAATAAGGTTCGGCCCTGCATTGCCAAAATAAATCCGGATGCGTTCACCGGTCTTGGCTTTAAGCGCTCCATCTCCAGTTAGCGAATTCATACGGCCGTTAAACACTACGAACTTCGGATGCTCTTTAAGTCCTTCTTCATGGGAAAAATCCAAAACATCCTGCCCTTGCGCTGGTTCTTTTGCATAGATTTCGCTTTGCAGAACATAAAACTCACGATCCACTTTAGGAAGACCTTTTTCGGGCTCAACCAAAATTAATCCATACATTCCATTAGCAATGTGGTCCATGACAGGCGGCGCAGCACAGTGATAAATGAAAAGGCCGGGATGAAGCAATTTGAACCAAGCCATTCCTTCCATATCGGTAGTTGCGGTAGTCACAGGTGCGCCGCCGCCCGGACCTGTGACTGCATGAAAATCCACATTATGCGGCATACCGCTCTTATCTCTATTGGTTAATTCCACCTGAAGCGTATCCCCTACTCTTGCGCGGATAAATGGACCTGGTACATGCCCATTAAAGGTCCAAAATTTATATTTGGTGCCGCCATTAATCGGTTTAATTTCTGAAGTCGCGTCTAAATGAACGCGAACAATAGCCGGCTTCTTTCGTGCAATTGGAGGAGGAACTTCCGGCGCAAAAGTAAGGATCGCATCTTCCCTAAGAGGTGCGTGGGAAGCTCTCGAATCTGAGGGCATAAAAATAAAATTGAACAAAACGATTGAAACAATGGCAACTGCTTTATTTTTTGTCATTATATTTTTCTTGTGATTCCATATCAGCATTTTCAATTTTGCCGAGGGGATTTACCGGATTTCAAATCCGCAACTCTTTTTTTGGCTTCCTCATGGCACCGCTCATACTCTTCCGCATCAATAGTTCTAAATAAGGGAGCCGAAACGTGGAAGAACCAGCAAGCGGCAGCGGCCAGCCAAAAGAGAGCTGAAACAGCTAAAAACGAAAAGTAAAAAGATGGGAAAAAAACTGAAACGACTCTGAGGACAAGCGTCGCACCCAGGGCAACCGCAATGGCGCTAAGCGGCCAGGCGTTTTTCTTTAAAGCAGACGACATTCCTCCATGGCTAAAGATCACCATAATCGAAACTGCAAAGGTCATGAGCGCATAGCCTCCGATAAAAATGACATGCAGCATGGCCGTACGGAAAGAAGGAAAAAACGCAAGCAGCCAATGGCCTAAAAAAACCATCCAAAAAGAGGCCCAAAGCAACCGCACAAAAGGATCTTGAACAAGAGGTTTGGGATTGATCGTCCGCGTTGGAATATAAATCGCGCTTACAATAAATGCCCGCAAGAAGTAAGCTAATTTTGAAAAATCTAATCCTTCTAAAATAAAGCTAAAAAGCAATAGCCCGCCAAGAAACAAATAAGTGAAGACTTTTTTGACGCGAATGCGCTTCTGGTCCTTTTGATCTCCTACGATAAACTCCGGCTTATAAACACCCATGAGCCTGGGACCAAGGAACGCTCCTACTCCGAGCACGAGTGACAAAAGAAACCCCTGGTCCATAAATAATTTTCCTATTTTCAAAAATACGGGCGTCGAAATTACTTTGTGAGTCTCGCGCAAAACCATAAGGGTTCCCGCAATACCCTGCGCGAGAGCAATCGGAATCCAAATAAACTCAACTGGCGGTTGAACAGAATGGTCTTTTCTCTTAAATCTTTTGAAAGCAAAAATTGCGAGAGAAATCATCCAGCCCAAAAAACACAATCTCCCCAGCGTCCAATGATTCGAGAGATAAAAAATAGGAATTAAGCCTATCCAGACCAAAAAAATTAAAAGCTCCACAGCAGATGCTGGAGGAGCTGAAGCAAAGCGAGGCATTGCAGTCAAAAGAAAACCGAGGACAAAAGAACCCATATAGACTTGAATCTGGATCGAGGCATGGAAAAGAGCGGAATAATGCGGAATCCACCCCATTGCATAAAAAAACCAGTGGCTAATCCCGAGGACTCCGCCAAGAACCGCGAGAGGAAAAAAAATCCGGTAAGGTTCTTCTGCGATCCGTTTAAGAATACCGAAACTTTTATTTTGCAATTTTTTTAAAACCGCCTTGGACAAGATAATGGAGCATGCCTGCAAAAGTAACCGTCCATACAAAAATCGGAAGATAAACGAAATAACGCGGAATGAACATGAGGAAATCGAGCTGGAAAACTTCGGCGAGCTTGTAGGTGCAGGTCACATACATTCCGAGCGGAAAAACAATGCCCCAATATTGCGGATCATAAGTAAGCGGTTCTTTTTTATAGCCATGCCGCCAGAAACCTAAAATGAAAAGCGTAGGAATCCACCAAGTGCATGCGGACCAGAAAAAAAGCGTAAATCCTTTTAAGAAAGGTTCAAGCTGTTGCAGAAAATTCCAGTGGCCGGAATTTTCTACCAGCCTTACTCCGGCAAGCGTGGTAATTGCAACGGCTCCCATGTTGATCCAATAAGGCGGCGTTAGTGCTTTTGCTTCCACATTCACAAACATAAGGCGGTAAAAAATAATTGAAATAATAAGCAGATAAAGCATGCTTCCTAACAAGTACAGGCATAGACACAGAAAAAGGACAGGAGCAGCGCTCACCGAAAGAACCGTTTTTGTAAGCAAAGCTCCAAGAACGGAAAGAGATTGAGTGGCTACAATCGCCAAAAGCCAGGCTCCATTAATTCCCGTTTCAAGAGTGGGTTTGGGCGAACGCACTGTGGCAGCCGTAAAAAAGACATACATTACAATAAACCAAAGCGCGAGGCTTATTTGCCATAACACTAAAGCAACTTTGGCGGCAGAAGCCAAGAGCAAAAATTGAACGCCAAGAATACAGGAGCCGGCAACAAGTGTAAAAAATCCCGGACCTCGGGCATGATCCGTTAAATCGCGGAAGAGACGTTGAGGGAAAAGGGTCAGCCTCAAAATCGTTAAAACAGCGAGAATGAGATAATTGACCACATTAATTTTAAAAAGTAGATAGGCAATAAAATTAATTTTTAACAGAAAAGTGGCTATGGAAACAATGCCAGTAGCCATCACTAAAGCAAAATAACCGGGGAAAAGATTTTCAATAAATTTGGGCTTAGTCAAAGGGATTTTACCTCGAGTCTTTCTCGCTTGAAGTTACATTTAATGCCGTCGTGAAAGCCATAAAACCACAGCATAGAAGTGCAATACCGCTTAAGATTATTGCGCCTATCAGGTGGGATGTTTTCCCTTCCAGATAGGATTCCATCGCTGAAAATAAAATCCATATTTGAGTGAAAATGGCCCCCAAACTCAGAATGAGACAGACATTTTCAATCATCTGAGCGTTTTCGTTGTACCTATCTCTAAATTTCATCAATCCCCAATTTGTCCTTCGATTCCAGCAAAGAAAACACCTTCCTTTCGGACATCAAGTTTGATGCGAGGAAGCGGCCGTTCAGGAGGCCCATAAAGCACATCGCCTGTTTTCACATTAAAAGCACCGTGGTGGCAAGGGCATACGAGTTTCGATTCGCTTTTTTTCCAAATCACCGGGCATTGCAAATGAGTGCATTTTTGAGAATATGCCACGTATTCATTTTCAGAAAGACGCACCAAGATCACTGGCCCTTTGTCTTCGGGCAGACTAAAAACGTACGAGCCGCCGACTTCAATATCTTCCGAGCCTAAAATACGGAATTCTTTGATCGGATGGATGCGATGCCACAAACTTTTTATGAAAACTCCAATCGTCCCGGTGAAAAGGCCTAACGAGACAAGGAAGAGAAAACGGATAAAATCTCTTCGTGCGATATGCGTATCCTGAGCGACATCAACTGGAAAATCATCTGCCCACTTCGGATGATTTTTTTGCTTTATATCGTTTGATGCATTTTTTTCATCGCCCATTAAATCACCCATGGATCAGATTCTCCCAAATCGTTGTGACTTATAAAGTCCAAAACATCGAGAGAAATTTCCGAATCTTCTTCTGCGGTCATGATGTAAACCTTGGTTGTGATCTTTTGGCGGCCAAACCAGAATTGATTCGTCGGTTTATTTTTGCGCGTCTTTTCAATTTCGGAACGCGGCCCGAAATAAAGCGCCTGCGAAGGACATACGGTTGCGCACATGGGCTTTTGTCCGATTGATGTGCGGTCATAACACATGTCGCATTTCAACATTTGCGCGGATTCCTCATATATATGAGGAACTCCAAAAGGACAAGCGACCTGGCAATTGGAGCAGCCAATACAGCGAGGATTTAAAGAGGACTGTACGACACCGTCTTCCGTACGTTTGATTGCATCAGCGGGACATACAGCCGCACAAGACGGAAGATCGCAATGCATGCAAATAGTAGGCGCTGTCTTTACGGATTGCGACCGGTCAAAGGTATCCAAATGAATCATCGGAACTCCGCGATGAGTCGCGCATTCCGCACAAGCCGCCATGCAGGCTTTACAACCGATACAGCGCTGTGGATCTACAAAAAAATCCATTTCTTCGTGGAGCGGATCACGAATGGGCATTTTCTACCTTCTCGATTTTTACAGCACTAAATTTAAATTCGGGAATCTTTGAAAGCGGGTCTAGCGCCCTTTGAGTCAACCGGTTGGCTGATTTCTCGCCCGGCCAATGATAAGGAATGAAAATAGTATCAGGCCGGATGGTCTTAACGACTTTTGCTTTTAGCGTGATGCTTCCTCTTCGTGAAGTGATCTTCACAAGCTCGCTTTCCCGAATCTTATATTTTTGAGCAAGCTGCGGATGCAATTCGACATAGGGTTCCGGACATTGCTCTGTCAGAAAGCCAATACGACGGGTCTGTGTTCCAGATAAATACTGGAAAATCACACGGCCGGTTGTGAGGCATATCGGGTATTCTTCATTGATCTCATCTGCGGAAGGCCGGTATTCCACAGGATTGAAACGGGCCTTCCCATCGGGATGAGCAAACTTGCCGTTTTCAAATAACCGCGGTGTCCCAGGATGATCGAGTGTGGGACAGGGCCAAAAAATCCCCATATTCTTTTCAATTTTTTCATAAGTAATTCCATAATAATTAACGGGACTGCCATTTGAAGCAACGCGCAGTTCATTGAAAATGTCTTCCGCGCATGAATAATTGAAATATTTCTTTTTATCAAGTCTCTCCGCTAAATCTAAAAAAATATGCCAATCGATTTTCGCTTCTCCCGGCGCTTTAACCGCCTGACGGATTCTGACGACTCTTCCCTCCGCAGTGGTGGCCGTACCTTCGTCTTCTTCGTGCAAAGAACCGGGAAGAATAATGTCTGCGTATTGAGCGGTTTCACTCATGAAGAAATCAATAGCGACATAAAATTCAAGCTTCTTAAGCGCTTCTTCGGTAAATTGAGTATCGGGAAGGCTTACAAGCGGATTGAAGCATATCGAAAGTAATCCTTTAATTTCTCCGGCATGAATGGCATTCATGATTTCCTGCGCGGACAAGCCCTTGCCTGGCAGGTCTTTTTCATCAATGCCCCAAATATCCGCGATATATTTTCGGTGTTCAGGATTGGTAATATCGCGATTTCCCGGAAGCTGATCGCATTTATGGCCGTGTTCTCGTCCGCCTTGGCCGTTGCCTTGTCCTGTAATCGTTCCATAACCACAGCCCGGCTTTCCGATCCGCCCACTTGCAAGCACAAGATTAATACAGGATAGAACGTTATCCACGCCCTTCGTGTGATGCTCAATGCCACGGGCATGAAGCAACATGCTACGCTTTGCTTCTCCCCACCATTCTGCTGCAATCCGAATATTTTTTGCTGGCACTCCCGTTATCTTCTCGCATTTTTCAGGCGTATAAGAGGAAACAGCTTTTTTTACTTCTTCAAAACCTACGGTGTGATTACGAATAAATTCCTCATCCACTTTTCCATTCTGGATCATCAGATTGAGCATCGTATTAAAGAGATGCGCATCCGTTCCAGGACGGACAGGAAGAATTAAATCAGCAGTGCGGGCAATCGGGGTAATGCGAGGATCTACAATAATGAGTTTTGCGCCTCGGTCCCGCGCGCGCCATATGTAATCTGTCGTGATCGGAGAGCATTCCGAAACGTTCGTTCCTGCGCATAAAATCAAATCCGTTTCCAGAATATCTGCCCAGGAATTTGCGGCGCGGTCAACGCCAAATGCCTTTTTATTGCCGGTGCCGGCAGAAACCATGCAAAGCCGGCCGTTATAATCGAGATTCTTGGTTTGCAATGCGACTCGCGCCCACTTACCGATTAAGTAAGACTTTTCATTCGTAAGCGAAACACCCGATAAAACTGCGAAACTGTCTTTGCCATATTGCTGTTGGATTTTTTTAATTGCGGTAATGACCCGATCATAAGCGTTATCCCAGCTTATGCGCTCATAGCCAATGCCCGGCTTATTTTCTAAAGGATAAAGCAGACGATCCGGATGATTGCCCTGCATGTAACGCTTCACGCCTTTAGGGCATAACTTCCCTTCATTAAATGGGAAATCTTCCCAGGGATCAAAGCCAATGACCTGATTGTTTTTTACTTTGAGTTCAATCCCGCATCCCTGTCCACAAAAGCAACAATGAGTTTTAACACGAGCATCCGGCTCTTCTCCCGCGCTATCCCAGCCTCCAGGCGGCTCAAAATTGAGATGCGGACCGAACTGCTCAAAAATCTTTTCTTTTGAGATAGGTAAATTAGCCATGATGCGTTTCCTGTTTCATGTGTTCACGGTCAAACTGTCCAGCAAGATCTCGGTGCTGAATCCACATTAAAAGCCGTCTCCGGCACAAAGGACATAAATCCTGCACACTTGGAGATTCCTTCGATTGATACTGAAAACCGATTTCCGCAAGCGACTCTTTAACATCCTTCGCTTGAATCGTGCTAGTAAAAGGTGCAGAGCATTTGGCGCAGGCAACCGTTTCACCCAATTTCTTTTGCTGAATATAAACCGACGCACCAAGCTGAGAGCCTCTTTGAAAAATATGAAAAAATTTTCCAAAGGGTAAATAAACTAAGAAAATAACAACCGTAAAACAGTGAACCGTAGACAGAACCCGGTAATGCTGGCCTCCGAGAAATCGATTGCTAAAGGTGAGAAACAATCCCGTAATGGCTACCGCGAAGAGAATAAGAAGCGGAAGCATATCATGAATAAAGTTTTGATTCGCGACATTATCCGGATGCGTGATACGCCGTGTAAAGGCCATCACAGTTCCAAGAATAACCAGAACTGAAGATAAGTTGAGGGCGTTGAAGAAGAAAAAGCCAATCAGATCGTCAGGATGAAATTGAATCTGTGGGAAGCCAAATGCATAAACTTGGTAAAGTTCTGGATGATGGGGAACCGTTTCAAAATGAAGCCAGCCGAAAACAAGAGGAAATGTCACAGCAAATGCCAGCATCGTTCCCCATGCCAGAGTGAAATGCATCAGCCAGCGGTAGAAACCTCGGTTTTGAATAAAACGCTGTAAAATGACTTGTTGGAAGAACGTTTTGAAGACCGCGGCAAGCTGTTCCAACACATGCGGTGCAAATAAAAGCGTAGCGCTTCGCTTCCATAATCTGCGCGTGGGAGGCCGGTCTAACCAAACTGTGTAGCGATAAACAACTCCCATGAGAGCAAATAGCGTCGCGAATAAATAAGGAACGAGCGCCGCGTCAAAATAAAGCAACCTTCGAGATCCAACAAGAACCAAGACGCTTAGAAGTCCGCTCGCTAAAATTCCGTTGAGAAGTCCCCTCTTATGAAGTTTTACGCTCTGTAATCTCATGCTTCCCAATATGCTTTAGGCCGCGGCAATATTCAAGCTTTTTTGATGCCGAACATGATGAGAATGCGGCGGTAGTTTTTCTTTTAAATCGTCGGTGATTTGACTTTCTATAGCCTGAGCTTCGAAATCCTCGAAGTCTTCATGGAATTTCTTTTTTACACCCATCTTCGTTAATTCATAATGGAATGTGGGAGCAAGCCCTTGTTGCTGCAAACACGCCTTAACGCAGGCAAGCGGACAGCCATCAATCCCAATAATGACTTCAGCGTTTTTTGCTTTTTGCACGAGCGGGGATACGCTGCCTCCCACTCCCGCGATACAGGACATTTCAGCAATTCCTCTGCGGTCCAGTCCAATAGCAATGCGATTCGCCATTTGCGCCGCAGAAGAACATCCCGAACAAGAATAGACAAGAACTTTGCTATTTTTCATCTGTGATGTGCGCCGCAACAAGTCTCATACCTCTCCGCCGGTATGGTTTCCATCGCAAGAAAAATCTGTGCGGCTTCCCTTTCTGTAATCAATTGATCGATCGCAGGGTAAAGAACCTGCTCTTCTTTATGATTATGGGCCTCTAAGATTTCAACGAGCATTTCTTCATCGTCATCACTAGATGGATCGGCTTTTCTGACCTTTTCATGAATACGGTCGAGCAATGCCCCAATGCGGCGGTGTTCTTCACGCATCACAAATGTAGGACCGCCTTGGCTGGTGCCGGACTTTTTTTCAAAAAGAGGAAAGAGAACGTCCTCTTCCCAAACAATATGCCGTTTGAGCCCTTTAAAGAAGACCTTAAAATGCTGTTTTGCTTCGGGGAAGGATTCTCTTTTAAGCTCTTGAAAACTTGCGAAGGCCGCATCAAGACGATTATGATCTGCTTCAAAATATTGAGTAACGATATTTTTTACCATTGTTTAATCCCCTTTATGAATTTTATGCAGAGAATGCTTACCGTTCTTTCTTAAATCCGACAGAGTTGTGGTTTTCAGAAGAGTTATGTACCGGCCCGAAATGTCAGCCCATTTATGATGCAATGTGCATGGATTGCTGTCCGAGCAAGAAGCTCTGCCCATAATACAGCGCTCCCACTTTCCCACCTGCTCAACAGGCTCGATAATGTCATATAAAGTGACTTTTTCAGGCTCCTTTACTAATCGAAAACCGCCGCCTAATCCCTTTTGAGATTCCACAATGCCCGCTCTGCAAAGAGACTGAAGCAGCTTACTCAGATAATTTGCCGGCGCCTTTAATTGCTTGGCAATCTGTATCGCTCCAGCGTATTTGCTTTCCGGTAGCTCGGAGAGTGCCATCAAAGCCCGAATCGCAAGCGTTCCTGTTTTACTAATCATTTTAGGATAATAGCATGTCTATATGCTATTTAAAAGAGTTTTTTGCTTTCTTTTTAGATGATCCTTCTAGGCAAACGAGTAGGAAGAGCGCAGCATTAAATGTCCCTGCGTGCGATCAGGAAATGACTCTGTCTTATATTTTGGATAAGAATCCAAGAGAATCGGCTTTTAAGAGGTGGGACTCCACTAACTCATCAAGCATTGTTCGAAATCGAGCTAACTGGCTGGATTCATCGCCTAAGCGAACAATTTCTAGTAGCCGCCGCAAATGAAACTGTTTTACGATTTCCGCATTCTGATTTTCTTTGAGAAAGTTTCGAACAGACTCGGGCAGTTCTAACGTCTTAAGAACACGGGCAATGTAAGACCAATCTTCTCCTGTTAATTCTGATAAGGCTCGGACGCTTTTAACTCCAGTAGTTTCTCGAAGCTTACGGTAATAGGCAGCTTTCTTTAAGGGGAAGTTTTCTATTCTTTTGAGGTACGTCTGGTGCTTTTCCCAGATCCTCTTGTCGATAGAGTGAACGTCGGTCAAATCTTCCGGGCGCTCTCCAAAAACTATCTGTTGTCGGCGATTGTTGAAGATGCTATAAAACGCTTGGGAAAATTTAAAAACACGGGTCTGCGCCTTATTCACGCAGAGTAACCGCGCGGGCCCCATTTGTTCCTCGCCTGCGAATACGCGAGATTTTAAGCCACTAGAAATATTCGCGTGGAGTAACTGCGAGGACCCCATTTGTTCTGACGAACCGAAGGAGTAAAACTCCACGTTTTTGATACGCACTGCTATAGAGTGCGTATCAAAAACACGGTTCGTTGAGGGTAACATGAGGACCCGTCAAAAGGGACTAGAACCATAGTAGCAGCTATCTCCGCTTTTCCTCTCCTTTTAGTTAGTCGCCGACAAGTTCGCATAAAGTTTCTTAACCTCCGAGCATACCCATGTGACGTCAGCCGGTCGGAGGAAAAGAACGGATATTTGGACTCATAGTGAGAAAACTACGAGAGCAGAAGGGTTTTACCCAGGAATCCTACGCGGATCACCTCGGGATTGACCGCAGCTATGCGGGGCGCATTGAGCGCGGAGAAGCCTCCGTTACCCTGCATAAGATTGGGCTTATTGCAAAGAGCTTTGGCATGAGCAAGTGGGAACTCCTCAAAGAAGTTGAGAATAAAGCAGTCTAAACGTTTTAACCTTCCTCGCTTGCCTTATTTACCTTCCAAGGACTGATACTTCACTCATGCGCTCTATTTGATCCCATTGTTCACCTGCAGTGAATCCGAACTCGTCTAACTACCGATGGCTCGTTTAACCTCAATCAATTCCCTTACACGGATTGAAGCAAGTCCGCGGATCGGAAAATGCATCAGATAAGCTCTGACATTCCTGATATTTTTTTGCCATCCATATTCACATTGCTTGGAACCTTGAAATAGATTGTAGGTGACTTTACCTATAAAGCAAATAACTTGGGGCTTGTGCATTTGTATCATTCTTAATACACGTTTTATGCCGGACCGCCCTTCGTCTTTTCTGAGCATAGTCACATCGATCGTAGGCCTATTCACCAAATTCATAAAATTTAATTCATATTTCTGTAGGAATTTTTTATCGTAAATATTCTTGAGAGACTCGTCGCACTTGAGATTGCTTTCAAGTTCATTCAGAAGACCGGCTCTATTCAACAAATACCAAAACATTTTGTTGTTTGAAAAAGGCACACCTCTTCGGTATGAACCCGGATGGGGGTTAATTCCCACAAACAGGATTTTTGCATTTTTCGATATTTTATATTTGATCATGACAACTTTCCGGTGACAAAACGAATCGTTTGGGTTATTTCTGTACGGGATCAACGATCAGGCGTGCCGCGCGGTCGTAACGAATATAATCCCAGAGCCAATTAATAAAAGCAACGACACGATTACGAAAACCGACCAGTGACATTAAATGAAACAAAACCCATATTAGCCAAGCTGCTGCGCCGTGAGATTTCAAAAATTTTAATTCTACAACCGCCCGGTTGCGTCCGACTGTGGCCATAACGCCATAATCCTTATAAACAAAGGGTTTCATTTCTTGTTTCATCAACAGCCTCTTGAAATTTTTGGCTAACATTGTCGCCTGCTGAATCGCCACAGGAGCCAACATCGGATGACCTTTAGGAAACTGCTCGGAAACCATGGCTGCCGTATCCCCAATTGCAAAAATATCTTCACAGCCTTCTACTCTGTTAAATCGATCAACCTTAAGCCTGTTGGAAGAAGTAAACTGTTTTGAATCCAGTCCCTGAATTTCGTTTCCCATAACGCCGGCAGCCCAGATCACAATTTTCGAATACAGTTGCTTCCCATTTGAGAGCTTCAATATTTCCCCATCATAAGATTCAACCTTCACATTCAACTCTATATTGACCTTTAATTTCTTCAAAGATAGCTCCGCAAAACGCGACGCCTGCTCCGACAACGTTTTGAACAAACGGTCTTGCATATCGATAATATAAATTTGCATTTGATCAATGTTCAGCTCAGGGTAATCTCTGGGGAAGATATCTTTTTTTAATTCCCCGAAAGCTCCTGCTAATTCGACTCCCGTAGGCCCGCCCCCGACAATGACAATGTTCATCAATCTTTCTTTTCTCTTTTTATTATCCGTCAGGAGAGCCTGCTCAAACCTTTTCAAAATCAGATTTTTCAGGTTCACAGCCTCGGGAACACCTTTCATATCAATGGCATTGCGCTTCATATCCTCAAGCCCAAAAAAATTCGTGCGGGCGCCGGAAGCAATCACTACATAATCGAATGAAATAATACCAATCGATGTTTCCAGGAAGTGCTGAACAGAATTAATCTTAAATACTTCCGCCATCCGAAAGAAAAGATTGTCCTGCTTGTGGAAAATCTCGCGGAACGGAGAGGCAATTGACGGCGGTTCCATGGCAGAGGTCGCCACCTGATATAAAAGCGGTTGGAAAGTATGATAATTATTCTTGTCAATCAGAACAACCTGAACGTCTGTGTTTCTTAACCTCTTAGCCAGCTCAAGGCCTCCAAATCCCCCGCCAATAATAACGACTCTTGGTTTGCCGATGTCCGGAAGATTGGGCGATATCTCTTCGGGACAGCTGTCGAATTCTTCACAACGGTTCTTAAGGGACGGCATCAAATCGTCTTGTTTTTTCATGATAAGCTCTGTCACTGCTGACGCTTTTTTGATGGGTGATTTATTTTATCGAGTTTTCTGAGCGCTGAGCCTTTGTGCATGGCCAAATGATCGGTCTTGTCACTCTTAATCAAATATTGCGGTGTCTCCTTTGAAGCGTGGACCATATACCCCTTGAATTTGATAGGCGATGCAATCTTTTTCTTGATCGTTCCCCGAACGTATCCGGCTTCCGAATTCCACTCCACATGATCTCCAATTTTAAATTTCTTGATCATCTTTTTTTGCCGCCTTTGACACCACGCCTATTTGCGTAGGATCGCTTCTTTGTAAGTTGTTTTGGTTTTGATAACCCCTTCAGATTATCCGAGGGATACCAAATCTTCGTTCCTTTCACCGCGATCCAAGGTGTCAATTTGTGAGGGCTAGCATTTTTTAAATTCATGATGTGCCGCACTTCCCATCCACGCACAGTCAGCGCATCGGCGATCAAAGAGCGATGGCAACGCCAGGGAACCGCCTCGGCGCACATGATCGCGACACGGCGCGTCTTCGCCAGAGATAAAAGCCTTTTTAACCCCTGCCGGAACTGCAAGGTTTGCATATAATCCGCATATCCCCGGAACGAAGCATTTCGCCAGCCCGTATTCACTGAATTCGATATCGTTTTCCGTAAACCTCCTAAACCGGAGAGATGCTGGTAGCGTATATCGCTTAAAGCCAGTTCAGCGGGAAGCAACTCTTTGTTGAATTGAGGATTGTGCCGTGAGCGTGGAATGGTACGGACATCCACCAGCATTCTGATTTGATACGCCTCCAAAAGACGAATGAACTCCAATACCGGTGAAGTGGAGTGCCCGATGGTAAAAATCTCTTTCATAAACTATGACCTCGCTAGATCCAAAGAGAAAATAACTTTATCGTCCGATTCCCCGATTATGGCGAAATTAAGTTTTTCGAAAATCTTTCTCATGACAATATTATCCATCAGCATTTCAGCCGCAACCGTTGCGACGCCTTCCTTTTTCGCGATATCGGTGACGAGACTCAGAAGCTTTTCTCCGATACCTTGATTCTGATTTTGATCGTTTACGATCATTGAAAATTTGGCGGCGTCTCCTTGAGTTTTAGTTAAACGCGCTACGGCTAAAATCTCATTTTTTGACTCTTGAGATTCAACAACCAGAGCAATTTGTCGGTCGTAGTCGTTGTAACACACGCGTGAAAGACGGTCATGGGCAACGCGTTCGGTCAAGCCGATGCTTTTAAAATACCGCCGCCGTACGGTCTTTTCAGATAACGCACGGTGAAAATTTACCAGAGAAGGCTCATCTTCGGGTCGGATGGGCCGAATGACAACGGACAATCCGTTTTTTGTTGTCCACCGGTAAATATATTCAGACGGATAGGGCCGGATCGCCGGGCGCGGAAGTTTATTGTCCGGCATGTTCTGCTCGTGAAGCACGATTCGTGCATCCAAGGCAATCATCTCTTCCCCTGAAACCAACAAAGGATTGATGTCGATCTCCCGGATCCGTGGATGTTCGAGCACTAACCGTGAAAATTTCACGAGGATATCCGAAAGTTTTTCAAGGTTGACCGACGGCTGCCCTCTGACTCCGGTTAATGCTTTAAAGATGCGTGTTTTCTCGATTAATTGCCGGGCAAGCGTGGCATTAAGCGGCGGCAATGCAAGGGCGTAGTCTTTCATAACCTCTACGAGCTGACCTCCGGCTCCGAACGCAATAACCGGACCGAATTGTGGGTCGGCCGAGCTTCCAAGCAGAAGTTCATAGCCGTTCCGATCAATCATCCGCTGGACCGATACGCCTTGAAACGAATCTTCTCCTTTTAAAGAAACAACCGAGGAACGGATCGCCTTAAACGCGGCGCGTGTTTCCTCCGCCGTTTGGAGATTTAAGCGTACCCCGCCGACATCCGTCTTGTGAGTAATCGTCAAAGAGAAAAGCTTAAGGACTACGGGATAGCCGATATGTTCTGCAATCTTGACAGTTTCGTTCTCATCATGGGCAATAATTGTTTCAACCGCCGGAATCCCGTAATGGGTCAGGATTTTTTTAGCTTCATCCTCAGTTAAAACATTTCTGCCTGATTCTTGGATAAGCCGGATGAGATTTGCGGTATCCAAACGAAGAGCGCTGTCTAAATTTCCGGATGAAGCAGGCGTTTGATAAAGCAGATCAAGGCCATGCTGATATTTCCACATATAATTGAACATCTGAGCTGCCTGATCCGGATAATCCGAAACAGGAATTCCCGCTTTCGTTAGAAATGGGATTCCTTTGGATGTCTCGACCCCTCCCATCCAACTCGCAAGAACGGGTTTTTGATTCGACTTAAGGCGCTCTGAAAGGAGTTCGGCAGTCTTTGCAGGATCCGTCATTGACTGAGGCGTAAGGATCACGAGAAGAGCATCCGTTGTTTCATCGCCGGCAAGAATCTCAGTCGCCTGGGCATAGCGCTCAGGGCCGGCATCTCCCAAGATATCAACGGGGTTTCCGTGACTCCAATGCGGCGGAAGGAGCTTATCAAGGGAACTTATCGTACTCGGCGAAAGTTCCGCGAGCTTGCCGCCTCCTTCTATTAAGCTGTCGGTCGCCAGAACACCGGGGCCGCCCGCATTGGTAAGAATCGAAAGCCGCGGACCGCGCGGACGCAGCTGTTTGGCCAGAATATTCGCCAAATGAAAAAGTTCCCCGATATTTTTGACACGGATAACGCCCGCCCGTTCAAACGCAGCATTTAATACTTCATCACTGCCGGCCAGCGAACCTGTGTGAGAAGCCGCGGCTTTGGCAGCGGCTTCCGTCCGGCCCGCTTTAAGGATAATAATGGGTTTGCAGAGAGAAACCTCTCGTGCCGCAGACATAAACGAACGCGCGTCTCCAACCGATTCCATATAAATCAGAATACTTTTCGTCTTCGGATCATTGCCCAAATAATCAATCAGGTCCCCCCAGTTCACGTCCAGCATCGAACCCAATGAAACGAAAGAGCTGAAACCCACACGGGCCCCAAAACTCCAATCTAGGATCGCCGTGCATAAAGCGCCGCTTTGACTTAAAAATGCAACGCTCCCCGGTTTGGCCATGCGGTCCGCGAACGTCGCGTTGAATTGCATGTGCGGGTTCATCACTCCAAGACAATTAGGCCCGATGATACGGACGCGCCCCCGGGCGGCCTTAAGCACTTGCCGTTCGAGCTCCGCTCCAGGCGCTCCCAGCTCTTTGAAGCCGGCTGAAATAATAATTGCGGACCTGATTCCGGCCGCAGCGCATTCGGCGATGAGGTCCGGCACGGTCTGCGAAGGCGTGACAATCACAGCAAGATCTGGTTTTTCTGGTATCCCGGCAATGGACTGATAGGCAGGCACTCCGCAAACAGCGGTTCTCTTGGGATTGACCGGATAAACCTTCCCCTTAAATAAGGAGACAAGATTGTTGGTAAGCGTAAAGCCGACACTGTGCGGCTTCTCTGTCGCTCCGATAATGGCAACGGAATTAGGTTTAAAGAAAGCGTCGAGAGCGTGTGAACCAAGACGCCAAATATCGTGTGCCGGGTCTCGGAGAATTGATTGGCTTTTGATTTTTTGAGTCATGATAAATCTTTTTATCCTCTAGCTAAACTATCTATAAACTCAAATGATTGAATCCCTCAGGAGAAATTTGTAACGATTCAAAGGTGCGAGTCGATTTGCCCCGCACCTTTTTGCGTAATCTCGATTCTTACGCCACTTGTTCCATATCCATTGGCAAACCCGCTTCTTTCCATAATCAAACTTAAACATATAATTTCTTGGGTTTTTAATAGTTACTTTCGTCATATCCCGGAAACCAGTCTTGCTTGATACTGACTCCGAGTTCGCGTAAATTCGCGCCAATACTTTCCACCATAGGCTCTGGACCAGATAAATAAACAATTTGATTTTTCGATTGAGGCGCAAGCTCTAATATCTTTTCTGCTGAAATTGGCTCACCGACGATACTATTGAGAACAAATTCCGGATGATCTTGTTCCAGTAACCGGAACTCATTCTCAAACGGAATTTCGCTTGTACGGTTAAAATATAAAAGCGTGGCGTTAAGCGGCTTTCCCACGGCCTTTCGTTCAAGCAGGATGCTTCGAAAAGGCGTTACGCCAATACCTCCCGCGACGAGCACAACTCTTTCACTCTCCTTCTCTTCCCAAATAAAATCTCCGCTGAGACCGTACACCTGCATTTCATCGCCTAATTTCAAGGCATTGAGCGCCTGTTTGAACTTACTTTTGGATATCCGCGTCGAGATATTGATCGTCCCTTCACTTGGGGCTGAAGCGATGGTAAACCAGCGTTGATTTTCTTCTTTGGTAACTCCTGCCCGTGGCAGCACACAAGCCTGGCTCTGTCCGGCAATCCAAACAAGTCCTCCGGTTTCAAATATAAATGTCCGGATATTTCCAGCCTCTTTCCGCGAAGAGATGAGTTTCAATGTTCTTGTTTTTTGCTTTTCGTTCATCAAGGTCATAAATTCTCCTTAATATTTTTTGTTTGTTTCGGAGGTTGAAACGATTCCGGGCATCCACGCACCCGCAATCAATCCTCTTGTTCCGGGTTTCACGGCAACCGGAATAATATGCCCCCACAGGTCATTCTGCGGGTGTTTTCGAAGCTGTGCCGTATCCCGTTTCCGATTCGCAGATACAGCCTTCTTCCCCTTTACTGCTTTTCGATAACTTTCCGCAATTGGAACAGAACACCGGATCACCTTGCTCGTTCTGTAAAGGTTGGTAAGAAGGGCCTCGGACGCCCTTCGATAATTCCTTTGTGCCGCAAGGACTGATTTTATGAATGCAATCTTTGATTTGCTGAATGGTGCCAAGCCGGAGTACTTGTCCCGCTAATTTTTCTGCGTCTTCTATCGTCGTTGAGCGTATCGCGTTCTTAATCTCCAGTATTTCTCCAGGATTTACACTGAAATTACGATATCCAAGTCCTAACAAAAGTTCTGTGTACAAGGGATTGCCTGCGATTTCACCGCAAATAGAAATGCTCTTGCTCTTCTCCTTTGCCGCGGACGCAATTGAGGCAAGTACTTGCAGCATCGCGGGATGAAGCGGCTCGTAATAGACCGCGACCCCGCTGCTAGTCCGGTCTGCGGTCAAAAGGTACTGCACTAAATCGTTTGTACCAATACTGAAATAATCGATTTCCTCGGCTAATTGCCCGGCCATAATTGCCGCTGCCGGAGTCTCGATCATCGCACCGACAGGAATATGGGGATTGAACGGCAGGCCTTCGGATGCCAAACTCTTTTTTGCGGCTTTAATAGCAGCTTTTGCCGCATGCAAATCTTCCACGCCTCCCACCATCGGAATGAGAATAGAAACGGAGTGAGTCGCGCTTAGCCGAAGAATGGCCCGAAGCTGCGTGAGTAAAATCTGAGGATGTTTTATCAATAACCTTATTCCCCGGCACCCAAGCGAGGGGTTTGCCTCGAATGGAAGTGGAAAATAGGGAAGACGCTTATCGCTTCCGAGATCCAACACCCGTATCACCATCTCCCCCGGCTTAATGCGATCTGCAGTATTCCTGTAAATTTGATATTGCTCTTCCTCAGAGGGAAAGTGATCCTGAACCAGAAAAACAAATTCGGTCCGGTACAGGCCCACTCCATCTGCATTCAATGCCTTTGCTGCGACCGCGTCGGCTGATTTTCCGATATTCGCACAGAGCTTAATGAGGGTTCCGTCTCGCGTCTCCGCCGGTAAGGCAATCAAACTTTTCAAAACGGCGTTATGGGCTTGAAGATCTGCCTCGAGACGGTCATATTCGCGTTGAATGGAAGGAGCCGGATTAATAAAGACCCGGCCTGAAAAACCATCTGCGATTAGGGAATCACCTGTTCGGATTTTTTCCGTGGCAGATGCGGTATGGATGAGCAACGGAACGCCTCCTGCCCGTGCCAAAATAGTGGCGTGTGCCGTTTGTCCGCCTTCTTCAATAATCAATCCTCGGATAGCACGGCTGCTCAGTTGCGCCACGATGGAAGGAAGCAGTTCACGCGCAACTAGGACGCTTCCGTCAGGAAGAAGAGGTATTTTAGGAAGTTCACTTTTGACGAGAATGTCATGCAACCGCTTCCCGACGTCTCGTAAATCCGCAGCGCGATCGCGGAAAAAGGGATCTTCCATTTGCACAAACAATAACGCAAGCTTGTCAATCGCTTGCTCCAAAGCAGTTTCCACGTTAATAAGCTGCGTGAGACAGAGGACGCTGACCTCCTCGCGCAGCAAAGGGTCATGCAAAAGTTGAATATGTGCCCCGAAAATGGAAGCTTCTTTTTCTCCAATAGTTTCCCGGACTTTTTTTTGTAAATTCAACAACTCATTTTCCGCTTCAGAAATTGCAGCATCAAACTTTTGAAGCTCCTTCTGCGTGTCGTCTTTGCTAATAGCTCGTCTCGGCGCAATGCCAAGATCACCACAGGTACATACAAAGGCCGCTCCACGAGCCAAACCAGGTGAAGCCGCCTCGCCTACAATCATCGCGGAAGATTTTGCGTTCACAGTCATAGTAAAATCCCTACTCTTCTCTTATTTTACTTTAATTTTCTCAAGAACCTGTTTTAAGACCATAGCATTATTGTGCTTGATGTCATGAGCCGCGTAAATGAACGTCATTGTCTTTCCTGAGAATTTTATTTTCAATTGCTTTAAAGCCTCTTTGCGCGCCTTCAATTCTTCGAGATAACGGGTACGGAATAGATTCCATTTTGCAGGATCATGGCCGAACCATTTTCTTAATTGCCGGCTGGGTGCAATTTCCTTCGACCATTCGTGTATATCCGCCCGCTTGCGGGAAATGCCTCTTGGCCATAATCGATCCACTAATACCCGTACACCATCTTTTCTCTCAGGATTTTCATAAACACGCTTTAGCTTGATCATAAGATTTCTCCTACCGGCTGTTTAGAGGCTGTCGCTTGCCCCCAGCGAGTATTCCAAAATGGCTTCGGCATGGATCTGCGTTGTGTCGTAAAGAGGCCGCAAACTATCCTCGGGTTGGATCAAAAGAGATAATTCTGTACATCCGAGGATCGTCGCCTCAACGCCTTTTTTTTCCAAGTCCGAAATGATTGTTTTTGCCGCTTCCCGGGACTCCGGACGAATGACACCATGAGAAAGCTCTTCCCAAATAATACGGTCCAGCTCACGGCGCTGGAGCTCATCCGGCACAAGCGTTTCGATGCCGCATGAATTGAAATGTTTTTGAAAAAACCCGAATTCCATAGTGAGTTTTGTCCCAAGGAGAGCCACTTTTCTGCGGCCATCCCGGGTAAGAGCCTCAGCGGTCGCGTCCATAATTGTTAAAATTTTAAGCGGACTTTTATCACGGATCTTGTCGTAAGCATTATGCGGAGTGTTGGCAAGAATTGCCGCAAAGTCAGCCCCACCTCTCTTTAGACGATCCAAAGATTCCAAAAGAGTGACGGCAACACCTTCCCAATCATTTTCTTCGAAAAGCTTAATGAGTATCTGAAGATTTAAACTTTGAATCGTGATCTCCGGAAAATTCAATTTACCGAAGCGCCGGTTGTATTCACGACAAAGAAATTGGTAGTAGTGCACCGTCGATTCGGGACTGAGACCGCCGATTAGACCGATTCGTTTCATAACCACTCCCTAATGATGTCCGCCGCAGCAAGTTTGATAGCGCTCCGCAGGTATGTTTTCCATCGCAAGAAACGCTCCGGCAACCTCTTCTTCGGACAAGAACTTGTCTATAGCAGGATAAAGCACTTGTTCTTCTTTCTGGTTGTGCCCTGCCAAAATTCCAAGAAGTACTTGCTCATCCTCTTCGCTTGAGGAATCCGCTCTGCGCACTTTGTCATGAATGCGCTCAAGAGCAGCTCCGATTTGACGATGCTCTTCACGCATCACAAAAGTCGGTCCGCCGGCCTTCATACCCGACTTTTGTTCAAATGCGGGGAATAAAACATCTTCTTCCCAGATGATATGGCGCTTGAGGCCGTTGTTGAAGCTTTTAAAATAAGCTTTAGCTTCGGCCATGGATTCTTTCTTTTTATTCTGGAATTGTTTAAATAATGAATCCAACCTGCTGTGGTCCGCTTCAAAATATTGAGCAATGGTATTTACCGTTTTCATGCAATCCTCCGAGGATAGTCGATTCCTGTTAATTTAAGAACCGAATGTGAGCAAAAAAACGCATTCCGTATGAGCTTTAACACGGTGCGTAATACTTTGATGAAGCATCAGGATCTGTCCTTTTTTCAAAGTTTCGGTTTGTGCGTCCGTTCCGAATTCCAATTCTCCTTCCAGCACTTGTACACTAATCGGATGATTCGCTTTATGCGGTTCTAGGCTAGCGCCCTCATGAAGAGCGACAATCACCATCCGCAGTCCGGCTCCCATATTTAAAGTAATGGAATTCTTCTCCGTGTTCTTCCAAGTTTCTTCATTTTTAAGTCTGGTAATCAATTCTTGAATTTCAAATGTCAAAAGCGGTGCATCAAGAATCCTTTGCTCGCGTTTCTCGGAATTAACCATGTCTCGCCTCCTTGGTAAACCTACGACACGTTTACAGTCAATAAAACCTTGCATTTTTTAAATATGTATTTAAAATACATGTATAAGCTATCACGCTTTACGGCCGCTCACAAGGAGATATTCGTGCGAATCACTTATTTTTCGGACTATTCATTAAGGGTGCTGATTTACTTAGGAGTTAAAGACGAAAAGGCATCGATTGCAGAAATTAGCAGAGCTTTCGCAATTTCTAAAAACCACTTGATGAAAGCAGTTCATAATCTGGTTCAGTTAGGTTATGTCAATTCAATGCGTGGAAAGTCAGGCGGAATTGTTTTGGCGCAATCACCCCAATCAATCAATTTGGGTGAGATCATTCAAAAACTTGAGCCCGATATGGATATTGTTGAGTGCTTTAACCGAAAAAATGATTCTTGCGCCATCGCGATCACCTGCCGGCTCAAAGGAGCTTTTCAGGAAGCAACTATGGCCTTTTTGAAAACCTTAAATAAATATTCGCTTGCCGATCTCATACAAAACAAAACGGAACTCAAACGTTTGATTATGCAATAATCATCTTGAGCGCAAACACCCATTATGATGAAGGATTTACATGGATCTCATAAACTTAAGTAAGATGAAGTCGAGTGAAGAGCTTAAAAGAGAGCAGCAGGTAACGCTTGAAACTCCCAGAAGGCGTTATGGACTCCTCGCCCGCCTTCTTTTCCTCTTCATGGATCTTTTCTATGGAAAGAAGCGCACATTTTCAAAATTCAAAGTCCTGGAAGTGATTGCCCGCGTCCCCTATCAGGCATGGGAACACGTGGCCTATATCGCCATGACGCATACCTATGCAATGCCGGATTTTGCCCGCCGGATTTTTGATTTCCTAAAAGAAGCTCGCGAACAGCAGGATAATGAGCAATGGCATCTGCTCATTCTCGAAGAATTAACTCAGAAAGAGAACGTGCCGGAGAACTTTTTCCGCTTTAGAATCCTTCCGCAGTTTATGGCGTTTTTCTATTACCATGTTAGCTGGCTTCTCTATGTCATGAAGCCTTCTTGGAGTTATGGGCTCAATGCTGACTTTGAAGATCACGCCGAACACGAGTACATGTTGTTCGTCCAGGAGAACACTGAATTTGAGAATAAACCCTTTACAAGCGACTTTAGAGAAGATTATGGTTTTTACGCGAATCTCGGCGACCTTTTTCGCCGCATCGGCGTCGATGAACGCATGCATAAGATAGAAAGCTTAGAGAGAGCAACCCATGCCCGATTCTCTCTGCCTCACAATGTCGGCAAAGAAGAACCAACGGATGGCGGTAAACTTCATGAACGTCCTTAATATTTCCCGTTGGTTCAAATCGGCAGCCGAAGAACCCTATAGAATTTTCTTTCCTCTCGGCATCCTGTGGGGAATAGTCGGAATAAGTCATTGGTTCTTTTATGCCCTCAAATGGATTCCCACCTATTCCATGCAGCTTCACTCGGCAATCCAAATATCGGGTTACATGGGTTGTTTCATTGCCGGGTTTCTTTTGACAGCGATGCCCCGGTTTGCTTCAGCGCCGTCCGCTTCTCTGCAAGAATTTTTAACTTTTTTAGTTTTAGTCAATGCGGCGCCGGTCCTTTACCTACTGCATGAATGGGCCTATGCGCGGTTTTGTTTTGCAACCTGGCTTCTTATGCTCATTTTTTTTGCCGCCCGTCGATTTCTGAAGGAAAAAAGTGTCGAAATCGAATCGCCGGTCGAGTTCGTATGGATTCCCGCGGCCCTTTTAAATGGCTTATTGGGCGTACTCTTAATGACAGGAGCCGACGCTCATCTGCTCTCGGGTGCGGCTGGTAAAATAGGAAAACTTTTATCGGAGCAGGGCTTTCTTCTCAGCATTGTTCTTGGTGTCGGCAGTTTTCTAGGACCGCGGCTCATGGGCACTTTTCGCCCTTCCTTTCAAACCATTCGAGACATAAAAATCCGGAAATCTCAAAGAAGAAATGCTCTTTACTACCACGCAGCTGCGGCTTTTTGTCTTTTACTGACTTTTTTTCTTGAAGGAACAGGCCGCCTAGGCACCGCTTTCTTTGCGCGCGCATTCATTATCGGTTTGATTTATGTTCATTCGCGCACCCTCGTTTTAAAGCCGCCTGCAAAAGATCAATTTGTGAAATTGCTTTGTATTTCGTTTTGGATGATTTTTATCGGGCATCTCAGCCTCATCTTTTTTCCGGCTTATCGAGCCACTTTGCTGCACGTCACTTTCCTGGGAGGTTATTCTTTAATGACATTTGCCATTGCGACGATGGTTATTTTTAGCCATGGCGGACAAATGGCGGATTTAAAACAAGCCATTTGGCAGCTTCCTGCGCTTGGAGCCCTTCTCGCCTTAGCGCTTTGTTTAAGAATTGCGGCTATTTTCTTTCCGGAATCTTTTTTTACTTTTTTGGGGGCAGCATCTGCATGCTGGCTCTTTGCCGCAGCTTTGTGGCTCATTTTTATATTCAAACCCATTTTTAAGTTTCCTTCTTCAAAGGAAGAGTTCGAACGCTGCCACGAAGAGGCTAAAGAACGGGTTGCCGCCTTGAGATCCGGGCAGCCGCTCAATCAAATAAAACCACAGGAGAGTTAAATGAATTACAAAAGATTATGGCTATGTTTCGGTGCAGTGATCATCTTTTCCTTTTCCATACTCGGATACTTCGGGCGTGAAATTTACCGTCAAGTTCCGCCTATCCCCAAACAAGTCACCACCGCAAGCGGACATTTGCTCTTTACCGGCGAGGATATACAAGACGGCCAGAATGTTTGGCAATCAATCGGCGGGCAGGAATTGGGATCCATCTGGGGACATGGTGCTTACGTTGCTCCCGATTGGTCCGCTGACTGGCTGCATCGTGAGGCCCAATATCTTGTCAATACATGGGCTCAAAAAGATTTTGGGAAAGATTTTGAGGCACTCGACACAGAAAAACAAGCCATGTTGAAAGCCCGTTTGGAAAAAGAACTCCGCACCAATACCTATGATCCTAAAACCGGACAACTGACGGTTTCTGAGATAAGAGCTGAGGCCATTGATGCGGTCAGCCGCCATTACGCGTCTCTTTTCATGAATGATCCCGCGCTTGAAAAAACACGCGAAGCTTACGCCATGGCTCGAAATACGATTAAAGACCCGGCTCGAATGCCCAAACTTAACTCTTTTTTCTTTTGGACGGCATGGGCATGCGGAACCACCCGTCCCGGTACCGATGTTACGTACACAAATAACTGGCCTGCCGATGAACTGGTCGGTAATCGTCCCACACCGTCCCTTATCCTCTGGACCGGATTTAGCGTCATTCTTCTGTTGGCGGGAATCGCGCTTCTTGCGTCCTACTATGCTGCAAATCGGGACGAGCCGCATGCTCAAAGGGAAATCCCCGAAAATGATCCCCTGCTGGGTCTCGCTCCTACGCCCTCAATGAAAGCCACGCTTAAATACTTTTGGGTTGTCATGGCCTTAATTGTTGTGCAAGTTCTCTTAGGTGCCATCACTGCACACTATGGTGTCGAGGGAAGCGGATTTTACGGGATTCCCCTTGCAAAGTGGCTGCCCTATTCGGTCACGAGAACCTGGCACATTCAACTTGCGATTTTTTGGATTGCGACCTCTTGGCTTGCCACAGGTCTTTTTATTGCTCCCGCCGTTTCAGGACATGAACCTAAATTTCAACGCTTGGGAGTCAACTTTCTATTTCTGTCGCTTCTTGTAATTGTCGTCGGCTCTCTTGCCGGTGAATGGTTCGGCGTCATGCAAAAGCTTGGATTTGTCTCCAATTTTTGGTTTGGTCATCAGGGATATGAATATGTAGATCTTGGCCGATTCTGGCAGGCTTTTCTTATTGTCGGACTTTTTTTATGGCTCGGTTTGATGGTCCGTGCCATTTGGCCAGCCCTCCAAAGAAAAAGCGAAAGCAGACATCTGCTTTTTCTTTTTTTGATTTCCTCAGCCGCCATCGCTCTTTTCTACGGAGCAGGACTTATGTGGGGGCACCGCACCAATCTTGCGATCGCTGAATATTGGCGCTGGTGGGTCGTTCATCTCTGGGTGGAAGGATTCTTTGAAGTCTTCGCAACCGTGGTCATTGCCTTTTTATTTGTGCGAATGGGACTTCTCGGTGTAAAAATCGCGACCGCAACCGTTCTCTTTTCGACAAATGTTTTTCTTACGGGTGGAATTATCGGAACCTTTCATCACCTTTATTTTACGGGAACCCCCATCGCAGTACTTGCCCTGGGCGCTACCTTTAGTGGCTTGGAAGTGGTCCCTCTTATTTTAATCGGGTTTGAGGCTTACCATAATCTTCGCTTATCGCGAGCACGGCCATGGGTTCAGGCTTATAAATGGCCGATCTATTGTTTCATCGCCGTCTCTTTTTGGAACCTGGTCGGCGCTGGCCTTTTTGGCTTTTTAATCAACCCGCCGATTGCACTTTATTATATGCAGGGTCTCAACACCACGGCCGTTCATGGTCATACCGCTTTGTTCGGCGTTTATGGGATGCTCGGCATCGGCCTAATGCTCTTTGTTTTAAAAGGATTAGCGGGCCATAAACCATGGAAAGAAGGCACTCTTCGTTTTGCATTCTGGTCGATCAATATCGGTCTCGCGTTAATGGTTCTTCTGAGTTTGCTGCCCATCGGACTCGCTCAAACGTTTGCGAGTGTAAAGTATGGATTATGGTATGCCCGCTCATCGGAGTTTATGCAGAATCCCTGGCTGCATAACATTCGCTGGATGCGTATGATCGGCGATACTCTTTTTGCCCTGGGGACGCTTGCGCTGGGATGGTTCGTTGTAGGGTTAAAAACCGGCTGGTCCTTTAAAAATCAAGAAAACGCAGTTAATTCTAAGGGCTACTAAATTGATTGATATCCTGCGTCTCATTCTATGAATGGGGCGCAGGATAAGTAACTCTTACTTCAAACTTAAAGTTAAAGCTGCAAAGATTATTTCCAGACTAAACACAACATCTTTTTAAATGATTCATTTTATGATAATATTTTTCTCTAAATTATGAACGCTGTCCCCTCGGAAGAACCCAACATGGAAGGCTTACCCGTTTCACCAACGTTGAATCCATCACTTCAACGTACAAAGATTACTCCACATTTATCACATCTCAAACCTCGGATCCTGTTGATTTGTCTCTACGCCATTGTCATCGGTGCCTTAGCGGCTTTGGCCGCTTATGGATTAACACTTCTCATTTCGCTCATTACTAATCTGTCATTTTATGGGCATTTTTCTACTCGTCCCGTATCCCCGGCCGGGCATCCGTTAGGTTTCTTTGTGATTTTTGTTCCGGTCATTGGCGCTCTGATTATCGGGCTCATGGCTCGTTATGGTTCCACGGGCATACGAGGTCATGGCATTCCGGAAGCTATGGAACGTGTCCTCCTGCATGAAAGCAAAATTCCAATACGTCTTACGTTTCTTAAACCTTTATCCGCCGCTATTTCCATAGGAACCGGTGGGCCTTTCGGGGCAGAAGGTCCCATCATAGCAACGGGCGGTGCATTAGGGTCGCTTTGGGGCCAACTCGCCAAAATCACAGATCACGAACGCCGCACTCTTCTTGCTGCGGGTGCGGCTGCCGGTCTTGCAGCAACTTTCGCGAGTCCGGTAGCTTCCGTCTTGCTGGCGATTGAGCTTCTCTTGTTTGAATACCGAGCCCGTTCTATTATTCCGGTTGCCTTAGCGGCAATTACCGCACAAGCCGTAAGACTCCTTTATTTTGGCACCGGCCCAGTTTTCCCCATGGAAAACGTGATCGCTCCAGACGGAACGTCCTTTCTTATCTATGGAGTGATTGGGATTATCATCGGATTTGTTTCTGTTGGTTTAACCAGACTTGTTCACTCAGTTGAAAACCTGTTTGAAAAAATTCCCATCCATTGGATGTGGCATCCCGCGATTGGCGCGCTCGCTGTAGGACTCGTCGGATACTTTGATCCGCGTGTTTTTGGTGTCGGTTACCATTACATTGAGCAAACCTTAAACGGTGAGCTTTTAGGGAAAGCTTTACTTGTTTTAGGCCTCGTCAAATTTATTACTTGGACAATTTATGTAGGAAGCGGGACTTCCGGAGGGACACTCGCGCCTATGTTTATTATGGGCGGAGCTTTAGGGACAGCTCTGGGTCTGCTTGCAGAAAAGTTTTTCCCAGGAATTGGCATAGACCATCGCATCGCGGCCTTGGTTGGCATGGCCGGAATTTTCACAGGAGCCTCGCGAGCCTTTTTAGCATCCGTTGTTTTAGCGCTAGAAACAACCCATCAGCCTTTAGCTTTTATTCCTGTTTTTACAGGATGCGCGGCTTCCTATCTAGTTTCGTGTCTTACGATGTCAACCTCTATCATGACCGAGAGCATGACTCGTCGCGGAATTCGTGTGCCCGAAGGTTTTGGGACAGAATCTATGGCCCATGTTCGCGTTAAGGATTACGCGACCTATCCAGCCATTGTTCTTAGGCAAGATCAAACGATTGAAGAAACCCGCCCGTGGCTAAACTCGAATAAACCTGAAACGCAGCATCATTTCTATCCACTCGTAGATCACCAAAATAGAATTGTAGGCTCTATTTCCCGCGCAGAACTCTGGCGTAAGGATATCTCTCTTGACCTGCCGTTAAAAGCCTTGTCCCACAGCGCACCTATCTGCATTCGTGAAAGCGATACGCTTCAAGCTGCTATGGATCTCATGGCAAAAAATAAGATTTCACAGTTGTCTGTAGTGGAGAAGAAGAACTCTTCCGTTGTTTTGGGATTGATTACCTGGAATGATATTTTCAAAGCCTACTCGGCGCAATCTTACAAAGACCATCGCATCAAACGAACCCTTCGAAACCGGACTCATAAGAAATAACCCTTGGTTATTTCTTAAAGATTAAATTAATTAAATTTCGGCAAGGGATTTATTCAAATGGCCTTCGAATTCATCAAGCATTGCTCGGAATTGCGCTAACTGGCTAGGTTCATCCCCCAACCGCACAATTTCTACGAGACGCCTCAAATGGAAATGCTTTACAATTTCTGGCTGCTGGTTATCTTTAAGAAAGCTTTGAATAGAATCAGGTAATTCCAACGTCTTAAGTACCCGGGCAATAGAAGACCAATCTTCACCTGTAATTTCGGAAAGACCACGAACGCTTTTGATGCCAGATGATTCTTGTAGGTCTCGGTAATAAGCAGCCTTTTTCAGGGGGAAGTTTTCGAGCCTTTGTAGATAGGTTTGGTGCTTCTGCCAAACTTTTTGATCGACAGTTTCAACATCGCTAAGCTCTTTTGGTCGTTCCCCAAAAATAATCTGCTGGCGGCGATGTTGGTAGATGCTATAGAATGCCTGCGTATACTTAAAAGTACGCACCTCGCGTGAATCGTCGAGGGTAAGATAAAGGACCCCATATGTAACCACGAACCCAACCTCCAAGGTTGGGTTCTATTGATTAAAGCTGACTCTGAGTTTAATCAAATTCCCCTTATTCACTCAGAGTAACGGGACGACCTGATGCCGGAACGCGAATACGCTCCCGGCATCAGCGTTTCTAAATCATTGACTCCCCGCTTCCGGCTCCTGACTCTGTCTTCGAGAATCAATAATGATATTGGCAAGGCCCTGGATCAGACTCTGCATGCGTTCTTCATGTAAGTTCGGTGCAGGAATTTGAGGGATTTATTTGTAAATCGGGGTATGTTTCAGGCGGACAGCTTTTACTTCAAAGGTCCATTGTTTACGACGTTTTTTTCATTTTTTCTCCTTTATCTTTTCTGATCATTTTATTCGCTCTGCAAAATAGCAAATCAATTTAAATCTTACAGCTAAAAATTCCAGGCATGCGGTTTATCTAAAAAAGAAAGTTAAACAAATATCCCGTAAAAATAATAGCCAGAGTAGTCACGCCAAAAAAAATAGCGATAAGCGGTAATCGTATCACCCTTCTGAGCATGATGGCTTCGGGTAAGCTTAGCCCCACAATTGCCATGGTAAACGCAAGGGCAGTTCCAATCGGGACTCCTTTTTGGAATAGAACCACGGCAATTGGCACAATCGCCGCGCAGCTGCCATACATCGGCACACCAAGAAGGGTTGCGATCGGCACAGAAAAAATTCCGGCCTTATTCAGAATCGATTGAATTGCTTCTTGAGGAATGTAATTATGGATAATGGCTCCAACTCCGACTCCAACTAATACCCACACCCAGATTTTATGCACGATCGATTTTGCTTCATTCAAGCCGAATGCTATCCGTTTTAACATGCCTCCGTGGAAAGACTTTTCACTGGCAAGAGTCCCTTCCGTTAAATCAGTCACAAGGTATTTCTCCAAATGCAAGGCACCCAAAATAGCGCCGATCACCACCCCGATCAATATGCCGCTCAACACATACGCAGCGGTAATTTCACCCCCAAAAAATCCGAGCATCAAAACGATGAGGTATTCATTAATCAACGGCGATGTAATTAGAAATGAGAAAGCAACGCCGAGAGGAATCCCAGCCCGGAGAAAGCTGATAAAAATCGGGATTGAGGAACAAGAACAAAAAGGCGTTACAGCCCCAAAAATCGAAGCATAGAGGTAACTACTCTTCTTCGAACTGAGCCACCCGCGAAGTTTTTGTTGCGGTATGAAGGTTCTTAAAAAACCAATGGCTGTGATCATTCCAAAAAGAAGCAGTATGATTTTTATTGAATCATAAATAAAAAAATCAACAACTCCGCCCAATTTGGATTCGGGCGTAAACTTCAATACGGAATAAACCAGCCAATCGACAATTACTTGCAGCATGAGCTCGAATCCGAAGCGCTTTTATCATCTCCGCCACAGCACGGTTTACTTTTAGATTTTTCTTCCATTTTTTTATCCAGCTTGTCTATAAGATTTCCAAAGAAACCTTTTTTCTTAGGTTTTTCATCCCGCTTCTCTTTTTCCATAAATCCCCCTTCTAAACTTTCTGTTTGATCGTCGAAACCCACTTTTCGATCATTTCATTTATTGCATCACGAACCCGGCGCGTTTTATCTAACTTTTCTTCCCAAGTCCCTTGAAAGGACGACGGATCTTCAAAGCTCCATTGTAATTTCTGCAAAGCCCCCGGGTAAATCGGGCATCTTTCACTACTTGCCTGATCACAAACAGCTATGACATAGTTGTAAGTCCTGCCTTGTCTGAAGAGATCAAACGCTCCCTGCGTTTTCTTCCCAGAGATATCAATCCCGATTTCATTCATAGCAGCAACAGCAAGAGGATTTAATACTCCGGGCTCCAAACCAGCGCTTTGCACATCAAAAGCGTCTCCGCCCAAGCGATTAAGAAGTGCCTCTGCCATCTGACTTCTAGCAGAATTATGCACGCAAACAAACAGAACTCTGATTTTATCCATTCGGAATACTCCTTTCGAGATTAGGCGCGAATCGCCCCGTTTGAGCTACCACTTTAAATTTATCCAAGATCAGGTCGCGAACTTTTCTGAATTCGCTCAGCACTTCTTCCGTTATTTCCTTATCGTGCGGCGGATCAGGAAAAGGCCAGTGCAAGCGAGTGGTGCCTCCCGGAAAAATTGGGCAGGATTCTTTGGCGTTATCACACACCGAAATCACATAGTCGATTTTTTGCCCCGTAAATTCGTCAACGTGCTTGGAGCGATGCCCCGAAATATCGATCCCGATTTCTTTCATCACCTTAATGGCCGTTTCATTCACCTTGGAAGGTTTGGTTCCGGCGCTAAAGACTTCAAACTTATCGCCTCCATAATGCCTCAAAATTCCCTCAGCCATTTGCGACCTGCATGAGTTTCCAGTGCAAAGAATTAAAACTTTTGTTTTCATATCAGCAGCATCCTTTTGTTTTCTTGATTTCCATATTGATGAAATACTTTTTTTGAATCCAAAATGCCACATTCACAAGAGCAATCATGGCCGGCACTTCAACCAGGGGGCCAATCACGGCAGTAAACGCCTGGCCTGAGTTCACACCAAAAACCGCAATAGCCACAGCAATCGCGAGTTCAAAGTTATTGCTCGCCGCAGTAAATGACAGCGTGACGGATTTACCGTAGTCTGCACCTGCTTTTTTCCCCATATAAAAACTAATCCCGAACATTACAACGAAATAAATAAGCAGTGGAATCGCGATCCTGACAACGTCCATCGGAATTTGAACAATGTAATTCCCCTTCAAACTAAACATAACAACAATCGTAAGAAGAAGCGCAATGAGCGTTATAGGGCTGATTTTTGAGAGGAATTTATTTTCATACCAATCATTGCCTTTTATCTTAACGAGACTAAAGCGTGTAAGCATCCCTGCAAAGAATGGAATCCCGAGATAAATAAAAACGCTTTCCGCAATCTGCCCCATGGAAACATGAACCGTAAAACTTTCGAATCCAAACAGCCGGGGAAGGAACGTAATAAAGAAGTAAGCATAAATACTGTAAAAGAGAATTTGGAAAATACTGTTAAAAGCCACTAGGCCCGCGGCGTATTCCGTATCCCCGTCTGCAAGTTTGTTCCATACGATCACCATGGCAATACAGCGCGCCAGCCCGATGAGAATCAAACCTGTCATATAGGCCGGGTTGTCTCTCAAAAAAAGTATCGCGAGCCCAAACATTAAAACCGGACCAATAATCCAATTTTGAATCAGGCTCAAGGAAAGGATTTTCCAGTCTTTGAAAACATCCCCTAATTCTTCATAGCGCACTTTGGCAAGCGGCGGATACATCATCAGGATCAGTCCGATTGCGATGGGAATATTCGTTGCGCCAACCTGGAAGGAATTGATTACCTTTTCAACGCCGGGAATGAAGTGGCCTATGGACACGCCTAATGCCATTGCGGTGAATATCCAAAGAGTAAGATAACGGTCTAAAAACGATAACTTTTTCATCGCGGCCCTTTCATATTTGTCTATGCAGATATATTAGAATCAAAAAAAATTATTTACTGCAACAAGCTACGAGTTTCTTTTTCTTGTGATTCAACGCGGAAAGATCCCGGCATAACTCATCCACCTGCGAAGCACTTCCGCATAAGCCCTGAATAAACGGCCGAAAGATCTTTGCCCCATGCTCGGATAGCCGGTAATACATCCAGAGTCCTTGCTTCCGCCCCACAACAAGACCCGACTTGCGTAAATAGCTGAAGTGCCGTGATACCTTGGACTGCGGCTCACCGAGAACTCGCATCACATCGCAAACACACAATTCCCCTTCGCTTAGAAGGTTAAGAATCCTGAGCCGCGTTTCGTCAGAAAAAGCCCTGAATATGCGTTTTGTATCTTTAAGTTTCATAGCCTAATTGTATTTGCTTAACCACATATAGTCAAGGCTCTCATTCAGAGGCATTTATTTGCTTAGATTCAATCCATTATCCAGTCCGTCCGTTTGTAGGCAGTTACTCTGATCGAATTTCAGCTAAAATTTCTCTAACCTAAAAGAGGCGGAAGCAAAGTCCTTAAAATCTTCGCAATATGGGACCAATCCTCACCCGTAAGCTCAGATAGTCCCCTGACGCTTTTTACCCCGGTGGATTACGGAGAAATTTTTCACCACGGAATTATTCGCGGGGAGTAACCGCAAGGACCCATCTCCTTCTCATAAAAAACCGGCCGCCCGCCGGGGTTAACCCATGCGGACGGCCGGCAATCGCTCCCTGCGGTAAGTCTGCCTTTTTATTGAATCGGGATCGACCTGGCAGCAGGAGCTGTGGCGGGATCGGGTTGAAGCTTGGGCATGGTGATGGTCAGCACACCCTCTTCGTATTTTGCGGTAATAGCCTCCGTTTTGACGTTGGCAGGAATCGGCAGCGCCCTCTGAAACGTGCCGTAGCTTCTCTCAAACATCTGCATTCCGTTCGGGTCTGACGCCTGTTTTTCATATTTTCTTTCTCCTGAGACCGTAAGCGCGTTTTCAGTAATGTTCAGATTGATGCGTTCTTTTTCCATGCCCGGGAGATCAACCTTGACCACATACTTGTCATTGAGTTCCTGAACATCCATACGGGGAGAAATCATCCCCGCCCCGTTTGTGAATCCCGCGGGACTGGACATCATGCTCCGCTGAAACATCCGGTGCATCTGCTGCATCATCCGGTCCATTTCCAAAAACGGATTACTCCAGGTGTCTTCCATGCCGAAACCGGCATTCCAGGGATCAGAAGCGTTCGAAACTTGCGGTGTCTGATTCTGTTTTACGGAAACACTGGAAGTCTGCGCGTGCGCCGCGCTTTCCCCGCTAAGCATCAGAAGAAATGTGAGTGCCGCCAAAACAGGTCCTTGAATTTTATTTTGAGTTTTCATAATCTCCTCCCCTTTTAATCTTTAACCAGCTCTTTAATTTTCCCAATCAAAAGTCCGGTACTTTGAGCCTTGTCATAATAGTCGTGAGCTTTAAGAATCAGCCGTTTTTGACGTTCCACCGGATACACACTTGAGACAATAATCTTCAGGGATTCGTCGTAAGCTTCGAGGACTTCCCGCATCACGGTACCGTCAATATCCGGCATATTAATATCCAAAAGCACCACGTCAAAATTCTGCCGAAGAAGAATTTCCGTCGCCTCCTCAGCGCTCTTAGCCATACCAACCTCGTAGCCTTCTGAAGTCAGTAAATCGCAGTAAACACGGCGGATTTTAAAGTCGTCATCGACAATCAGAATCCTTTTCATAGAGCTCCTCTCATTGACTACGGAAAGGATGATAACCGGAATAAAATGAGAGGAAGATTAATAGAAGATTAGAAGTTTCTAATCCGAAGAGAGGCTTTAAGAGCGGAAAAGAGGAAGCTGGACGGTAAAAACGGAGCCTTTTCCCACATGGGTTTTAACCTGAATATCCCCCTGATGGGCTTTGGCGATTGAGAGCGCGATACTCAAACCCAAACCGTGGCTCGGGGTGCCGGGATTGACCGTGCGTTCTCTATGGAAAAATTTTTCAAAAATACGCGGGAGGTCCTGATCGGGAATGCCGGGGCCTGTGTCTGAAATTTCAATCTGAGCTTTTTTATCCCGAAGGATCGCGAAAATTCCGATCCGCTCATTTTCCCGGGTGAATTTCACGGCATTTTCAATCAAGTTCAGAAAAAGACGGCGAAGATGTACTGGGTCCGCGGAAACCCAGACAGGACCGGAAAAAGGCGTAACACTGACCCGAATATTTTTCCTCCGGGCCAGAATCTCTGCCGCCTCTGAAATGTCCTTGAGAAAAGCCGTTAGGTCCACTTTTTGAAACCGGAAAGCCTGAGGGTCGTAATCCAGCGTGGTCAATAAAAGCATATCGTCAATCACCCGGATCAAACCTTCGATCTCCGCCAGATTTCCATTTAAAACTTTTTGATATTCTTCAGGCGACCGCTCTCTGCGCACCGCGAGCTCCGACTCCCCGCGCATCACCGCCAGCGGGGTTTTCAGCTCATGGGCCACATGCGCGCTAAACTCCGAAATCGCCTTGAAGGATTTTTCCAATCTCGCGATCATGTCGTTAAAAGCGCCCACCAGGGATTTCATTTCCTCATCCGGCGCGTTTTCCTCCACGCGGTCGGTCAGATTTTCGTAAGTAATCTTACGGGCGGCAGCCGTCACTTTTTCAACCGGCCTCAAAACGCGGGAAGCAAAAAACCAGCCCATAAATCCCGCGAATGTTAAAAACGCCCCCAGTGAAATGACCGCGAAAATCAAAAGATCCTGTAGAAGTTTTTCGATGGAATCAATCGGCGTAGCAACCTGCAGGCTGTAAAACCGCCCGTCACGAAAACGGACCGGAACCAGAATGGTCCGAAAACCGTCCGCCGTGTGGTATTCGGGCTTCAGTCTTTTTTCAGGCAGAAAGCTGGCTCCCCAGCGTTTCAGCAGAGTATCCAGCGGTTTTACGGGTAAGTTTTCGGATTGGCTGACAACCACGCCTCCCTGCGCCATGAGCCGGATGAAATCACGCCGAAGGTCATAGCGGTCCATGATATCAAGCAGGCGCTTCTCCATGGAAACCGCGTCCGCCGGCAGGGTGTTTCCAACCCCCTCAAAACGAATTACCTTCCTTGAGGCGGAAGCCAATGCGTCACGATTCTGCCCCAGCGCTTCAGAGTAAGCGTTAATAATATCCACGATTTCCTGGGAGCGGGCCTGAAGGCTCCGATCCAGATTGCGGTAAAGCAGATAGCGGATGGAAAAATAAAGCGTGGCGCTGAAAAATATAAGAAATAGCCCTAAAAGCGCGGTGTAGAGGAAACCGATTTTGAACTTAACGGAATGAAATTTAAACATGGCCATCTTTAAGCATATACCCCGAACCGCGAACCGTGTGAATCAGCGGTTTTTTGGAACCCTGATCGATTTTCGTCCGGAGGTAATTCACATAAACATCAATCACATTGGTCAGTGTGTCAAAACTCTCGTTCCAAACGTGTTCGGAAATCATCGTCCGGGTAACGACGGTATTCGGGTTAAGCATCAAATATTCCAAAAGCGAATATTCCCTAGACGTGAGTTCGATTTTCCGGCCGGCGCGGGTCACTTCGTGAGTCAGCTGATCCAGCTCAAGATCGGCCATTTTCAGTTTCGTGGATTTATCAAGGCGTTGACGGCGAAGAAGAGCCGCGATGCGGGCTAAAAGTTCCTCAAAGGAAAAAGGCTTGCAGAGATAATCGTCCGCGCCGGAATTCAAACCCAGCACCCGGTCTTTGATTCCAGCCCGCGAAGTCAGCATTAAAACCGGAACGTTGTTTTTTTTCGCGCGCAGTTCTTTGCAAACACTCACACCATCACGGCCGGGAAGCATTAAGTCCAGAATGATCAGATCGTAAGGGTTGATCTGAGCCATCATGAGACCTTTCTCACCGTCTTCGGCCGTATCCACCGCGAAATGCTCTTCTTTAAGCCCGCGCTGAATGAAGGAAGCTATTTTCTTTTCGTCTTCAATCAAAAGGATTCTCATGCACCCTCAAGACTGCGGATTATTTTCAGACACCGTAAGATGGTTATCGTGGGCCCAGCCGTGAAAGGCCTTATGTTCCGCGCGCCCCATAACCGCGGTAATCCGGTCCCGCAAATGAACCACCGTTTTACCTTTGGGAACAAACCGCCGCCCCCCGCGGTGAACGGACAGCAGAATAACACCTTCGGGCAGTTTCAGCTCAAAAACCATTTTCCCATCCATTTGGGAAGCTCTGGTGATTTGAAAAACCATGGAGGTAATTGATTCTGATTCAAACCGGCTGCTCTCCGCGCGGGAAATCGCCTCACCCCGCTTTGACGAAACATCCGCGTAAATTTTAAAAATATTTTCCGTGCGCAAAATTCCTTCGAGCCGGAGATTATCTTCTGAATTCACCACTGGTAAAACCGTGCAGCGGCGCTCCAGCATCAGACGGGCAGCAGAACTCAGAGGTTCATCCGAAAGGCAGTAATCACGCAGAGGCACTGAAACATCCGCGGCGAGAATCCCCTTCACGGCCGTATCCAGAATCACTTCCTGGACATCTTCTTTCATGACCATTTCACGAAGCTCTCCCCGCGAATTGACCGTGAAAAAAACTTTTTCAGGAGCTTTCGCCATTCGGTCAGCCAGCTCAAAAACATCCATTTTTTCGGGCACAAGCTCAAACTGATTACTCATGGCGTCCGAAGCCCGAAGCACGCTTAAATGGCGCACATCGTTAAATTTCTCAACATCAATGCCGTCACGGGAAAGCTTGATCGTGTCCAGTGAGTCGGAGTGCATAATCTTGGAAAGAGAAGCTGAAACGACCGAAGCAATCATAATGGGAAGAATCATGCGGTAATCGCCGGTCAGTTCAAAAACGAGAAAAATCCCCGTTAACGGCGCGTGAAAAGCGCCGGAAAAGACACTGGCCATGCCTACAAGCACATAAGCACCGATTCCCGCCGTGCCGAAAGGCATATGAGGCACGACCATTTTCCCGAAAGCGCAGCCAAGCATCGCGCCGATGAAAAGCGCGGGGCCGAAAGTTCCCCCTGAGGCTCCTGAGGCAATCGAAACGGAAGTGGCAAAAATTTTAAGAAAAACGAGCATCAAAACAAGATGAAGACCGAGGTCATTGCGAAACGCCTGCTCAATCACCTCAAAGCCCATTCCCAAAATTTGAGGGAACCAAAGCGCGGTCAAGCCGATGATCAGTCCGCCCAAAAGAGCCCGGACCCAGATTCCGGGAATTTTATGCTCCATCACCGACTCAACACGGTCAAAAATCCGGATAAAAAGGTAAGCGACCAGCGAAGACAGCACGCCGAGTATAAGAAACAAAAACATTTCCCAGGGATTGCGCAGGCTGAAGTCCGCCATATTGAAAGCGAACGATTCGCCCAGAAAAGCCCGGCTTAAAACGCTGGAGGCAACGGCCGCGACAACCACCGTGCTAAAAGTCGTAGCGGCAAAATCACGAAGAATAATTTCGAGAGCAAACATAACCCCGGTAATCGGAGCGTTGAAAGCCGCGGCAATCGCGGCAGCCGAACCGCAGGCAATCATGTTCAAAACGCGCGGCTCCGAAAGCCTGAGCAAGCGCCCTAGAACCGATCCCGTTACCGCTCCAACCTGCACGGCCGGACCTTCACGCCCGACAGAAGCGCCTGAACCAACGGAAATCGCGGAAGAAAGCGGTTTGAGAAAAATAAGAGCTGCCGGCATTTTACCGGACTTAATCGCAATCGCCTTGAGGACCTCGGGAACCCCATGACCTTTCGTTTCAGGAAGCAGACGCGCCAAAACCGTAACCAGAAAAGCGCCGATGACGGGAATCAAAACAATCCAGAAACGGCCCGTGCCGGATAATAACTCTTTGCCCCGCACCATAAAAAACCACTGGCCGGCATCAATCATTTTGACAAACAGAATAATAAACGCACCGGTCAGCAGACCGCAGACCGTCGCCAGCACCATCGGGGCCGCGAGGCGGGAGGAGAGGATTAGATTGTCGAGACTTTTAGGATTGAATCTGAAATTTTTTACTTTGTCCTTCATTCGGATTCATTTTACCGACTGGAACCATAAAATTCACGCCTTTTTCTTGCAAGCAGCCGATTTTCTTAAGAATTTCCTTCGCGAAATTCCAGGCAAAAATGACCACAAAGTCCGTCGGATTTTCCATGAGGCGCGAACTGGGCACGATTGGAATTTTCGCGCCCGGCACAAAATACCCCTGCTTCAGGGGGTTATCATCCACAACGTAATCAATATCCGCTGAGGTCAAACCGTAGAAATTGATGATGGTACTTGCCTTGGCCGGAGCACCGTACCCCGATATCGACTTGCCCGACTTCTTAATCGACCGCACGGCTTCCATAAAATTATTTTTCAAATCCATGACCTTCCCGGCGAAAACCTGATAAGAAGCCATGTCCGTCAATCCCCGCTCACGTTCCTTTTCGATCAGCTGGGCCACAATCGGAGCCTGCGCCCGCCCGCCGCCTTTCTTTTGCGAAAAGACCCGCAAAGAACCGCCGTGCGAAGCTACCTGCTCAATATCAAAAATTTCAAAGCCAAAACGATCCAGCACAAAAGTCAGGGCATGAACCGCGATATACGAGAGATGCTCGTGATAAATCATATCGAAAAGCATTTCATCCATCATGGTCACCAAATAAGGAAACTCGATGGAAAAGATTCCCTTTTCATCCAGAAGGTCATGCACATTCCGGCAGACACTCGCGATATCATCAATATGAGCGAAAACGTTATTGGCGCTCACGGCATCCGCGGGCCCGAAGCGCTGTTTAATCTGTTTCACGCTTTCCGCGTCAAAGTAGCGGTTGATCGTAACCAGTCCATTGGCATTGGCGGCCGCGCTGAGATTCTCCGCAGGGTCAATCCCCACGGCACGCATCCCCTCTTTTTGATAGCAGGAAAGCAAAAGCCCGTCGTTACTGCCGATATCCACGGCAAGCGGGTTTTCTTTTTTCGTAACGCGCGCTTTAACCCGGGAGGCATACTGAGCGAAATGATCGCGAAAAGTCTGAGTTGTGGAACTGACGTAAAGATAATTTTTAAACATCATGTCGGGAGGAACCACGTGGGTCAGCTGAACGAGCCCGCAGTTACGGCACCAGGTCAGACTGAGCGGGCATTTGAACTCGGGTTTACCGGCGTCCTCCGGCTTGACGTATGAATTGGCCAACGCGACCGAACCCAGTTCTAAAAACGCGGGGTCCAGAGGTTTCTCACAATAGCGGCAGGTTTTTTTCAAATAATCAGCCATGATCAGACTCCCGGGCAAGCGTGAATTGCCGTAATTTTACCGTGGCGAATAACAATATCGCCGCCGGACTCTACTTCCGTTTTATTCGTGTAAACGTCTAAAAAAATTCCCGCGACAAAATCCGTGCTCTGCTGTCTGGCCGCATCCTCTTTGCCGAAAATCTGCGCCCGCATTTCCGTGTTCATCCCGCCGGGGCAAAAAGTCACGCACTTAATGGGAATGTCCAGATTCTCTTTGGCTACCGCCTGTGAAAGCGCGAGCACGCCGAACTTGGCGGCCGAATAAGCGGCCAGTTTCGGCACGGCCCTTTGCCCCGCCATGGAAGAAACATTATAAACCGTCCCGCGTTTCTGCTTCCGGAAAATAGGAACGAAATGTTTGCACATCAAAAATGACGAAAGCAAATTCCCGTTCATCAGGCGATGATACTCAGAAACAGTGGTTTCTTCCAGCCGGAGTAAATCTCCCCCGTAACCGGCATTATTGATTAAAAGATCGAGCGGCTGTTTTTTAAACTTCGCCGCGAATTTTTTAACCTGCGGTTCGGAAGTAAGGTCAAGAGCGTGAAATGAAACCGGAGCATTTTTAGGAAGTTTCGCTTTTGCGGTTTTCCAATGTTTGCGCGTACGGCTGACCGCGAAAACCTGCCACCCCGCTTCCAGAAATTGCCGTGCCAGCGTGAGACCAAGCCCACGGCTGGCGCCGGTAATAACAACGCTTTGGGTCATGCTTAGGCTTTTTGGAGTTTCGCGTTCAGGTAACCGCCCTTAATCACTTCATAGGCGATGGTGTCTTCTTCGTATTTACCGGATTCACGCTGGCAGGTCGTAAGCGCCAAAAACACGGAATCTTCCGTGAATTCCTGCGCGTGAGCAATCAGCGCCGGCGTTTCAACAATATCGCCCGGCTTGATTTCGAGCACCAAACGCTTGGAGGTGTCGCGAGTGTCCACAGAGTGGCTGTTAAACGCGCCGCTGACCAGATAAATGTACTGGTGATCTTTTTTATGGTAGTGATTGGCGCGGACCGTGCCTTTTTTAGAGGTAATCAGCGCGATATGTTCAATGCGTCCTTCAAAAACGTTGGTGATCGCGCCGCGCGCGTCCACGAATGCAGGGTCAATGTGCCATTTCTTTTCCATGTTCATGCTCCTCTTTTTTTGGGGTTTAAGATTCTTGAAACCAGCGGATCGTGCGCTTCAGACCTTCTTTAAGGCCCACCCGCGGTTTAAATCCGGTCAGTTTCGTGAGTTTGGTAATGTCAGGACAGCGGCGTTTCGGATCCGAATTCGCGTAAACCGCGTGCGGAGGATCAATTCCGACCACTTTGACCTTATGAGGCATAGCAGCCGCGACCAGTTCAGCCAGCTGTTTAACGGAAATTTCAGGCGAAGGATTTCCAACATTGAAAGCCTCGCCGTCGTGAGTTGAAAATAGAATTTTGAAAATCGCCTCAATTTCATCATTAATGTAGCAGAAGGAACGGGTATTACGCCCGTCACCATGAACCGGCAGAGGTTCTTTACGCAGAGCGTGTTCAATGAAGTTCGGAAGCACGCGGTAATCGTCGGGTCTGATCCCCGGGCCGTAAACGTTAAACGGGCGGACGATCTTAACCGGCACATTGTAAACACGCCAGAAGGCCGTGCACATGGTTTCGCCAAAACGCTTGGATTCGTCATAGCACGAGCGGGGGCCATTCACGGACACATTGCCGTTATAGTCTTCCTTGGTCGGAACGTGCTTAGGGTCCGGATCTCCGTAAACTTCGCTGGAGCTCATAAAAATAAAACTCGATACGTTTTTCCGGCGCGCCAGCTCAAGCATATGCCGAGTACCTTCCGTACCAACGTCCATGGTTTCAATCGGAAATTTAGTGTAGTAAACCGGAGACGCAATTCCCGCCGCGTGGATGATGTAATCAATCTTGGCGTCCGTCTGGAAGGGCTTGATGACGTCATGCCGGTAAAACGTCAAATGCTCGTCAGAAACAATCTGCTGCTGATAGCCCGTCACAAAATTATCCAGGAGAAGAGCCTTACACTTTTGATCCCCCAGCACCCGCTCATTCATATAATGGAGCAAATGCACCATGTAGCGCCCAAGAAACCCAAACGCTCCGGTGACCAGGAACGTCTTACCCGCGAAGTACTTGGCGTAAGGCTTGAATATCTTTCCAAGAGCTTCGATATCTTCACGCATGACAAGCGGAAGATCCGAAGGCTCTTTTTTCTTTTTGGGCAGGTTTTTGGGAACAATCGTGCCGATCGCCTGGGTTTCTTCCTGAAAAATTTCCGAAACGGATGAAACGCCGGTTTCTTCAGCAAGACCGCTGGCAATATAATCTTTAATCAGCTTCTGGTAGCCGATATTTCCTTTTTTCCCGGCTTGGCGCTGAAGGTCGGAAATGGTTTTTTCGGGGATGCGGATGGAAATCATCCGGTTTTCAGAACTTTTCTTCGCTTTTTTAACGGGCATAGGTCACGGCTCCTGTATATACAGAAAGTCTCGATAACGCTTGAGTTGAGATATTCTGTATATACAGAAGCCGGATGTCAAGCCTTTTATCAGGAAAGCAGGCTGCGAAGCATCCAGGCCGTTTTCTCGTGAATCTGCATACGCTGAGTGAGCAGGTCCATGGTGGACTGGTCCTGGACTTTTTCCGCCAGGGGAAAAAGCGCGCGGGCCGTACGAATCACCACCTCATGCCCCTTAATCAGCGAGCGGATCATATCTTCAGCCGATGGAACCCCCTTGTCTTCCGCCACGGAGGTTGACCGGGCAAATTCCGCGTAAGTGCCCGGGGCGAAAACTCCCAACGCCCGGATCCTTTCGGCAATCACATCCACAGCGGTCCACATTTCATTGTAATGCTGTTCAAACATCAGGTGCAGCGTCTGAAACATGGGCCCCGTAACATTCCAATGGTAGTAGTGAGTCTTGAGATAGAGCGAATAAGTGTCAGCCATGAACTTTGAAAGTCCGGCCGCGATCTCCTTTCGCGCTGACTCCTTGATGCCAATGTCGATTGCGATTCCGGTTTGAGTTTTCATGACTTCCTCCCTGCCAGGTTACTTACCCAGCGTTTTTTGGCCCGGCTTCCAGCCGCAGCCGGTTAATTCGCCTGTCTGCAGGGCCTGCAGAGTGCGGAGAGTTTCTTCCACATTCCGGCCCACGCTCAGCGCGTTAATTACTGAAGACTGAAGTACCCCATTGGGATCAATCACAAAAGTGCCCCGCAAGGAAATACCCTTTTCTGGAATCAGAACATTGAAAATCCTGGAAACCTGATGACCGGTATCGGCGAGCATCGGGAAATCAACCTTACCAAGTCCGTGCTCCGTCCAGGCTTTGTGCGAAAAGACACTGTCCGTGCTGACTGAAATCACTTCAGCCTTGGCGTCTTTAAACGCTTTGTAATGCTCATTAAATGAACGGATCTCAGTAGGGCAAACAAAAGTAAAATCCAGCGGGTAAAAGAAAACCACAACCCACTTTCCTTTGTAGTCTGAGAGCTTGATGTCTTTAAAATTTCCATCAGGCATCAGCGCCTGCCCTGAAAACTCAGGTACCGCTTTCCCGACTTTCGCGATTTCGTGCCCTTCACATGCCATAACAGCCTCCTGTTAAACGTTTGAGTGATAACGACACTATGATGGTCGCACTTGAGAGGCTATTGATAAAGACGATTTTATGTATTACTATCATAGTTAATAACTATGCAAACCCAGCAACTTCGCTACTTTCTGGCCCTTTCTGAGGAGCTGAGCTTCATGCGCGCGGCCCGCCGGTGCAGTATTACCCAGCCCACGCTCAGCCAGCAGATCCGCAAACTGGAAGATGAGCTGGGAACCCCTTTATTCGAACGCTCGCCCCGGCAAATACGCCTAACCGAAGCGGGGCGGAAGTTTCTGCCTCACGCCCGGGCTTCCATGGATTCTCTCCTCCGGGGAACCCGCGAAATCCAAAATGAATCGCAGGAAGACTCCGGTACCATTGCGCTCGGCGTCATTCCGACTCTCTGCCCTTACCTGATTCCAGGGGCTGTCGCAGCTCTGAAGAAATCAGCCCCAAAAATCCGGATTTCTCTTTATGAAGAAACCACTTCGGTACTGGTAGAAAGCGTGCGTTCCGGAAAACTCGACTTAGGTCTGCTTTCACTGCCGATCGAAGAAAAAGGACTGGCCGCGAAAAATTTAGGCAGTGAGGAATATCTTACCGCGGTTTCAGCCGCTCACCCGCTGGCCAAAGCTTCACGAATCGGCCGCCGGGAACTTCAAAAAGAAAAACTCCTAATTCTTCAAGAAGGCCATTGCTTCAGCGATCAGGCGCTTGACTATTGTAAAATCGCGCGCGAGCATGACCAGGTCATTTTTCAGGGCAGCAGTCTGGCTTCCGTCATGCGTCTGGCAGAGATGGGTGAAGGGCTGACTTTCGTACCGCGCATGGCCGCGGATTCCCGGATGTATCCGGGATTAAAATTTATCCCGATGTCCCCTCCCGCGCGCCGGGATATCGGCATGGTCTGGCGGATTTCAGCACCCTTTTTAAAAACTCACCGTACTTTACTCGACGCCATCGAACACGAACTTCAGAAAACTTCCGGATTCAGCTCAAAGGCTCCAGGTAGGTAATTTCCGCGCCCGGAGACAAATCCCGGCCGGGAATCAGAAATGAAATCTCATTGCCCATTTTGACAAAAAGCGGGAAAGAAGTTGATTTTCTTGTCGCAAAATTGGAATCAACCTTGAAGGCCGTCTCAACTTTACGGACGACAGTGCGGAAACGTTCCGTTTCGACCAGATTCCAGGCATCGTCCCCGTCCTCAGGTTCCGGAGGAATGAAACCGGCAAGAGGCGTTCCCCAGGACTCATCATAGGAAGCCGCGCTAACCGCGTCCCAGCTGTCGGCTTTATCCCAAACGCGGAAAACCTTATTCCTTCCGAGAAATTTGCTGATCGCTTGGCAGGAAAGAACGTTAACTTCATGGTTCGGAGTCAAAGCCACCATCCGCCCGATCCCTTTTAGGTCCAGAGATTCGATATAGTCACGCTCAAAACCGCTTCCGTTGAATGCCTGAAAACCTTTTTCGCGGGCATCGTGACAGAAATACGGGTTGGTATCCAAAAACGTGACGCGAACCCCGGTCTTGCGCAGTTCCTCACCGAAAGCCAGGCCGAAAGGATTGGCGCCCAGAATCAGAAAACCATCCGCTTTTTCTTCGTGGACTTTGAGAATCCACGCGATCAACCCCGAAAAAACCGAGTAAAAAACAATGGTGCCCGTAATAACATGAAACGCGAGAGGAAGAAACATTCCTTGATGGCTGGCGGATTTCTCCTCAAAAGCCAGCGCGAATAGCGAGGCAAGTGAAGCGGATACGATTCCGCGCGGAGCCAGAAAACTGAGGAATAATTTTTCCCGGAAGGAAAGCTTGGAACTTCCCAAATTGCTGATGAAGACTGAAAGCGGACGGATCATAAAGATAAGCAAAAAGATAACGATACTTCCCTGGACAAAGACCGCGCGGATTTTAAAAATCGGAACATTGGCTGACAGCAGAATAAACAGGCAGGAAAGCGCCAGCAGTGTTATTTGTTTTTTGAAAGCCAGTACCTGCTCATGCCCGGTAAATTTCGAATTACCGACATAGACCCCAGCCACAGTTGAAACAACAAGCCCGGATTCAGGAAGAATCCACTCGGCGATTCCATAGAAGAAAAGATTGATCGCCATCACAAAAAGCCCGCCCAATTCCTCGCTCTCGAAACGCAAAAGCCGGCTGTGACTCAGGCAGACACTGACCAGCCACCCGGCAGCCAGACCCAGAATGCTTCCCAAAGCGATTCGCGCCCCGAAAAGCCCAATACCTTCCAGCGCATTCATATGGCCGGAAAGTAAAAACTCGAAAAGCACGATGGCGATGACAACCCCAAGCGGGTCAATGAGGATGGCCTCAAACTTCAGGATGTTGTGAAGATTTTCCCGCACTCTGACGCGCTGAAGAATCGGCAGAATCACCGTAGGCCCGGTAACGATCATAATGGATCCAAAAAGGATCGACTTAACCCAGCTGAATCCGACCACCAGGCGGACCGTCAGCGTCACGAGCACCAGCGTCACTAACACTCCGATCGTCAAAAGACGCCGGAGAGGCCCCGAAATTTCATGGTACTGGGAAAATTTCAGAGAAGCGCCGCCCTCAAAGAGAATGAGGGCCACGAGGATGGAAATATAAACGGGAAGCTGGGAACTGAAAATCTCAGGCTGAACCAGACCCGCGAACTGGGGCCCCAGCAGAATTCCAAAGAGGAGCAAAAAGAGAATACTCGGAACCCGGGTCTTACTTCCCAGCACAAGGCCGAAAATACCCGCGGCAAGCGTGAAAACAATGGTGCCGAGCGGCTGATCCATAAGAAATCCTCAGTTTTTCTTTTTAAGCTGAAACCAGTAAAAGGCGTGCGGACCGGGCGTTAAAAAATACGGCAGTTGTCCTATCGCCGGAAAAACCGTCGCGCCGAGAAGCTCCGTAGGAATATAACCGTCAAACTCCTTTAAATCCAGTTCCGCCGGCTGAGGAAACCGGGACAGATTATTGACGATCAAAAGAATTTCATTTTCGTACCGCCTGACGTAAGCCAGAACTTTATGATTGGCGCAATCAAGGAACTCCATGCTTCCCCGCCCAAAGGCCTTATAAGCTTTCCGTACCTGGATCATCCTCCGGTTCCAATTTAAAAAAGAAGTGGAATAAGATTTCTGGGCGGCCACATTTACCGCCTGATAACCGTAAACCGGATCCGTGATTGCCGGTAAATAAAGCTGTTCGGGCTCCGCCGCGGAAAAACCTCCGTTGCGGTCGCCATTCCATTGCATGGGCGTCCGCACGCCGTCGCGGTCACTGAGCGCGATATTGTCCCCCATACCAATTTCATCTCCATAATAAATCACCGGCGTTCCGGGGAGACTGAAAAGCAGGCCTGTCAGCAGCTCTCTTTGACGCCAGCCGTTATCCACCAGAGGCGCGAGCCGGTGGATAATTCCGAGATTCCGCCGCGCCTTATGATCGGCCGTATATTCCTTCCACATATAGTCGCGGTCTTCTGTCGTCACCATCTCAAGGGTCAATTCATCATGATTACGCAGAAAAAGCGCCCACTGGCAATTCGCCGGAATAGGTGGAGTAATTTGGAGAATGTGTTCAATCGGTGTCCGGTCTTCTTTACGGATCGCCATAAAAATACGCGGCATCAACGGAAAATGAAATGCCATATGGCATTGATCGCCATCCCCGAAATAAGGACGCACGTCTTCCGGCCACTGGTTGGCTTCCGCCAGGAAAACCCGGCCGGGGTATTCCTCATCCACAATCTTCCGCAGCTCTTTCAAGTATTCATGGGTTTCCGGAAGATTAGAGCAATCCGTTCCCTCTTTTTCAAAGAGATAAGGAATCGCATCAAGGCGGAAACCATCGACCCCCTTTTTAAGCCAGAAACGCAGAACTTCTTTCATAGATTCACGGACTTCAGGGTTCTCGTAATTCAGGTCGGGCTGATGGCTGAAAAACCGGTGCCAGTAGTATTGGCCCGCCGCCGGGTCCCAAGTCCAATTTGATTTTTCGTAATCCGAAAAAATAATACGGACATCTTTATATTTATCCGGCGTGTCACTCCAGACATAATAATTTCTTTTAGGGGAATTTCGGTCTTTGCGGGCTTCCAGAAACCAGGGATGCTGATCTGAAGTGTGATTGAGCACAAGCTCAATCAGGACTTTCATATTCCGCTTGTGGGCTTCCCGGATAAACTCTTCAAAATCCTCTATCGTTCCGCGGTTGGGCAGAATGGCCGTATAATCAGAAACATCATATCCGTCATCTTTCAGCGGAGATTGAAAAAAAGGCAGGAGCCAGAGGCAGTTAACGCCCAAGTATTCGAGATAATCCAGCTTACTGATTAAGCCCTTAAAATCGCCGACTCCGTCCGCGTTAGAGTCACAAAAAGCACGGACTGCCACTTCATAAATAACCGCGTCTTTGTACCAGTCGTCCACATTCGCCTCAGTTTTTTCTTTCAGAAGATTTTAGATGGGACAGTCTCTTTAGAAAAGAAAAAACTTCGGCCGGGGAATATAAAAAATAAGCCGCCTCAGTCGGTTTTTCAGGCTCATCAGTCACCCGGATCCCCATCCCCCGGTGTCTGAGCGCCTTGAAAGCGTCTTCATCCGTCATGTCGTCGCCGATAAAAACCGGCAGAACCCGCTCCTTGGATTTTGCCAGAAGCCGCGCGAAAAGCCATAAAACCGTCCGGCCTTTATTCCATTCGATAGGCGGGCGGATTTCCCAGACTTTTTTGCCCTCAGTCAAAACAACTTGCGATTTCCCCAGATACCCGCCGATTTCTCTAAAAAGAAGCAGTTTCGCGTAATCAACTTTTTGAGGATCCGCCATACGGTAATGAATGCTGAGGGTGAATTTTTTATTCTCAACCAGAATCCCCGGAATAGGCTTAAACACAAGCTCGAGAGATTTCGCGATTTTTTTAAGCAGGTCCTTAAAAGAATCCGCGGAAGGATGCACATGAGATATTTTAGGGCCGTCAATTTCAAACCCGTGATTCCCCGCATAAACCAATCCGGGAATCCGGACCCGGTTTTTCAGGTCAGGTAAAGAGCGCCCGCTGACGACACAGACCGTAACATCGCTGCTGCGGGATAAATCAGAAAGGACTTTTCGCGCGCGGGGCGGCAGTCTTGCCAGTTCCGGCCTCTGAACAATCGGTGTCAGGGTGCCGTCAAAATCCAGAAAAAGCAGAATCTTCCGGGCCTTAAAAACCGGAGAAACCTCATTCCACTGCTCAAAGAGATGCTTCAGCATCAGGACTCCTGAAAGTCGAATTTCAGGAGTTGCGACATCACCTTACCGGCCCAGCGGAAAATATTCTGCTGGCGGACCGTATCTCTCATTTTCGCCATACGCTTCTTCTGCTCTTCCTCAGGCATTTCCAAAGCCTGAAGAATGGAATCCGCGAAAGACTCCGTATCAAAAGGATTAATCGAAAGAGCATCATCCAGCTCCCGGGAAGCCCCGGTGAAACAGGAAAGCAGGAGTACCCCTTTAAGGTCAGCCCGCGCGGAAACAAATTCCTTGGCGACCAGATTCATCCCGTCATGAAGAGAACTGACAATACAGCAGTCCGCGGCACGAAGCAGGGCTAAAATCTCAGGGTAAGTCATCGCCGTACGGCTGAAAACAATCGGTGTCCATGCTCCTTCAGAATGCTTCCAGTTAATTTCTTCCACCAAGGCGTTGATTTCATCATTCAGCTGTTTGTACCGGGGCACATGAATCCGGCTGATCTGCCCAACCTGAAAGAAAACCATTTTCTGCCGGTAGTTCGGATGCTTTTCCAGAAAGCGGTCAATCGCTCTAAGCCTTTCCGGAATTCCCTTGGTGTAGTCAATACGGTCGACTCCTACCAGCAGTTTCTTCCCCTGAATATCCACGTCTGAAAGAACTTCGGCGATCCGCGCGTCGGCTTCACCGTTCTGAACTTGTGAAGAAACAGCTTCATAGTCGACGGAGATTGGAAAAGCCCGAACCAGAGTTTCGTGGCTCTGGTATTGAACCGCGATCTTTTCCCGGTCAATACGGCTCTCAATTTCCCGGTCCACGCAAGCCAGAAAATTATCGCAATGATACCGGATCTGAAACCCCACAAGGTCATAAGCCAAAAGGGCCTCAAGAATTTCTTTTTTCTGCGGACAAATGCGGAAAACTTCGGGATTGGGCCAGGGAATATGCCAAAAAATGGACGTAATGATATTGGAGGCGCCGGCTTCTTTCAGATATTTCGCGACAAGAACCAGATGGAAATCGTGAACCCAAACAAACGCTTTACGATCCCCAATTTCTTCAAGGATCGCCGCCGCAAATTTTCGGTTGGCACTTTCATAAGCCTTCCAGTCGGAATCAAGAAACATGGGCCGCGTGTAGGCAATGTGACAAAGAGGCCATAAACCTTCGTTGCAGTAGCCGAAATAATATTGATCCCATTCAGATTTGGGAAAGAAAATCCGGCGAAGTGCATAGGAGGGATTTTCCTGAGGAACCATAACCTTAAAGCCGGCATCAACATTTTTCCGGTCATGTTCGCTCGTACCCGCCGCTACCCAAGTTCCCTGCGCGGCCTGCATCACGGGGTTGAGGGCGGTAACAAGCCCGCCAGGCTCACGCTGGCACACAACTTTACCACCTTTCACTTTATGACTGAAAGGCTGACGGTTGGAAGCAATCACGAGGTGATAGCCTTCCATCTTACTGTGAATCGTTTCTTTAAGATGCTCTTTATTCCACATAAGGGACTATAAAGGTTTTAACTGCATGAAAGACAGTTGTCAACCTTGAATTGGCTTTTCAGTCGTTCGGGTGAGGTTTTGTTTTGCGGATGGAAAGTTGCTCGTGCTGATTCTTGAGACAGGCTTCACAAATTCCGTGCGTAAAAGTTAATTCGGAGTGACTCATGAGGTAAGCCTCCATCTGATGCCAGAGGCCTTTAACATCCCGGATTTTTTTGCAGTAAGCGCATATCGGAAGAAATCCCCGTAAAACCTTAATTTCCGTCAGAGCTTTCTCAAGTTTTTCGTTCTGAACCGTCAGATCTTTTTCCCTGAGTTTGCGATCATCCATTTCCTTTTTTAATTTTAAAGCCGACCCGACCCGCGCCAAAAGCTCAATTTTTCGGACAGGCTTAACAATATAATCCATAGCGCCCGCGTTAAACGCTTCCTCAAAGCACTCAAGATCCGTGCGCGCCGTTACCATCAAAACCGGAATATCTTTTAAAGCTTCGTCGGATTTGACCCTTCGGCATGCTTCTGTCCCGCTGATATCCGGCATCATGACGTCCATCAAAATTAGATCAACGCGGGTTTCAGGAGTACCGGATTTATGGGCCGCTAAAATCTCGAAAGCCTGAGCCGCGTGTCCGGCTTTAAAGAGCCTCGTAAACCCCGCTTTTCGTAAAATAGCCTCAAGCAGCTGAATATTGTCTTCATAGTCATCAACAATCAAAATTCCCATGTCGTTCATAACTATCCCGCTTTTCGTTGAGAAAAAGACACCGCTTTATTCTGAACCGGCAGTTCCAGAATAAAAACCGCTCCTCGCCCCATATTCCGCTCGGCGTAAAGCACACCTTCATGTTCTTTAACGATGCCGTAAGAAAGACTGAGTCCCAAACCTGTACCTTGCCCAATGTCCTTAGTCGTAAAAAAGGGATCAAAAATTCGGGGATAAGCATCGGCCGGAATCCCAGGACCGTTATCACAAATTTTAAGACAAACCTTATAAGCCTGTTCATCACTTTGAATTTCAATACGGCGTTTCCCCTTCACACTCTCAAGCGCTTGAAACGCGTTAGTCAGCAGATTGCTTAAAACCTGACGGATCTGACAAGCGTCCAAATCCAGTATCAGTGAATGATCGGGCCGGGTCCAAATAATTTCAACTTCGCGTTTTTTAAATTCAAGGTCGAGGGCTTTTAAAGTTTTATCGACAAGGTCATATAGATCGCAAGATTCCCGGACTATTTTCTTTTGCCGGGAAAAATAAAGAAGGTCTTTGACAATCCGGCTGCACCGAACCGCCTGTTCATTGATGATTGTCAGACTGCGCTTCATATCCTCCGGCGTTTCCGCCTGAACCGCCAACTGGGAATATCCAATAACAGAAGTCAGAGGATTATTTAACTCGTGGGCAACCCCCGCGACCAAACGCCCTACGGACGCCAGTTTTTCAGCCTGCAGAAGGCGGTCCTGGGTTTCCTGAAGCTCCTGCATTTGAATTTCTAAGCGCTCAAAGAGCTTGGCGTTTGAAATAGCGAGAGAAGAAATGGAAGCGAAAATAGCAGCGGCCTGAAGATCAGACTGCGTAAAATTCTCCCGGTTTCGGGTACGGCTTAAATTTAAAACCCCAAGCAGATCTCCGCTCACACTGACCAAAGGACAGATCATGGAAGACGCGATATCCGATTTTTTCTTTAAATCCTTGAATTCCGGATACCTGTCGAGACCATTAATCAGCAGGATTTCTTTTTTCGTCTGCGCCACTTTTCCGGCAACCCTTTCTCCGATTTCGAGCTGAGTTTCCTGAGCGACTTTTTCAGAAATGCCGTGAGACGCCATGATCGCAAGCTTGCCCTTCTCGTTAACCAGCATCAGCGAGCCCGCGTCAGCCTCAAACATTCGAATCAGCACCTCGATGATCATCACGGTCAAATCGGAAATATGCACTGCCGACATGATCTGCTTGGCGGACTCGTAAATGGCCAATATCCCTTTCAGACTTTTCTTTTCGAGAGCTTTTGAGATCAACTCTCTAATCTCATCCAAACTGAAAGGTTTTAGAACAAAATCATACGCACCTTTTTTCATGGCCGTCACTGCATCTTCAATCGTGCCATGCCCGGTCATCACGATCACTTCAAGAGTTGGATCGATCACCTTGATCTTTTCAAGCAATACCAGCCCGTCCATATTCGGCATCCGCATATCGGTTAAAACCAGGTGGCATTTTTTCGCGCTCAAAACCTCTAAAGCTTCCTGCCCGTTGCGGGCAAGAAAAACCTGATACCCCATGGACTTCAATTCTTGGTCCAGCAGGTCCCTCATCCCGTCTTCATCATCGACCACCAAAATTCTAGAGTCTCGATCAAGCGGCGTCATGTTTTCTCCCTTTTCCAAGAGGATTCATAAGGCTCGCTATTTTCTGATTTAACTTAGAAAGCTCGAAAGGTTTCTGCAGATAATCGTTAGCCCCCAGCACCATCGCTTTTTTTCTGACATCCGGCTCAATCAGCGCGCTGATCACCAAAACGGACGGGCGGGTTTCTTCTGATAAATGGCGGATAAATTCCATAACCTGGTAGCCGTCAAACCCAGGCATATGAATATCCAGAATCACAAGATGAGGACGGCCGTCCCGGCATTTCCATCCCGCGGCGAAACCGTCTTCAGCTTCGTCAACCCGGGTGCCGGGGAACGCGGCTTCAACCGCCCACCGAATCATACTGCGGACTTCTTTTTCATCATCAACGATCAGTACACGGCGCGCGTAAATTCCTGACATTTCTTCAGGGATGGGAATTTTCAGATTTTCCATGAAACGGACAAGTTCGGAAATTAAAATCCTGTGATGCCCGCCGGCGGTCAAAGACGCCAGAATCTTCCCCTCCTTGATCCAGCGCGTAACCGTCCCCGGGGAAACCTGACACAATTTAGCCGCTTCAAAGGTACCGATAAGATTCTTCATAAGCATCCTTTTCAAACGTAGCAGATTTGGAGGCTTTTGCAAGATTGAAGGGTATCGAGTGTTTGAAGAGATTGAACTTATTTAAACCTGCAAAATAAGCCGGATGTGAGGGAATGAGGCTAAAAACCTGCTGGAATTTCGCTTTCTTCAGTAACCGTGCCGTCAAGATGAAGGACATGCACCCGGCCCCCTGAATGACTTCCGGGAATATCCGAAACAACCGGCGACTCCCCCGGTGAATCTAATGTCAGCCGGCTGCGGGTATAAAGATACTCAGTCCCTCGTAAACTGCCTCCCGGATGAGTTAAATCCGGCCCTGGGAAACCTCTGGGATGGCCGTGGCGGAAGGGACAATCGAAAACTTCCAGACGGGTCAGGTTCCCCCGCACAAAAAGACGGCCTAAAGCTTCGTCCGCACTGCTGTCAGAAGGAAGCTCGCGGCTGGGATTTCCATTGGCATAAATCTGAATACCAGTCCATATCCGGCGCAAATTATCCGCGCAACGGCGGTTATTGACCCGCTGATCGATCCAGTAGAACTGCGTGTAAAGAAAAACCGCCATGAGGGTTAAAATCGTGAGGAGAATAAGCGCTTCAAACGCCGTAAGGCCTCGGGTATTCAAAATTTTTCGATTCGTCATAGAAGGCATCTTTTTATGTTTCGGCTTTCTTTACATAAGGCTTGAAAGCATTATACCTCGACTTGAATGCTTCGGCTTATGTGTTACCTTTTAATAAGAGACAACCGGAGTTTTTGTCATGGCTAAAAAAGACATTCTCGGACTTGTCTGTTCCGGCGGCGGCGCGCACGGCGCTTATCAAGTCGGTGTTCTTAAATACGTGCATGAAAAATTCTCCCGCGGTCAGGCCAGCCCCTTTCAGGTATTCGCAGGCAGCTCCTGCGGCGCGCTCAACACAACCTTTTTTTCCGCTCAATCCTCCGATGCCGCTCAAAGCAGTCTCTGGCTTGAAGATCTTTGGCTTCATTTTCATGTTCCCGGATACCACGGCAACCTATTTAAAAACACTCTAAAAACTTTTTATCATCAGTGGCGGAAAAAACCCGCCCACCGCACTGAAGCCTGGTCTTTATTCAGTCCCGGCCCCATGAAAGATGTGATTCAAAAAGGTTTTATCCGGGAAAATTTCGAGAAAGCCTTGAAAGCTGGAACCACGCTGGCCAGTGCGATCGCGGCTACCGAAATGATCTCCGGACGGTCTTGCTGGTTTCAGGAAGGAGAAAAAGCCAAAGAGTGGAATTTATTTCATTCTATCGGCATTAAAACCCGGCTGGAAGGAGTTCATCTCGAAGCCAGCTGCAGTGTTCCTCTTTTCCTGCCGCCGGTTAAAATCGGGGAACATTACTTCGTGGATGGATCCGTAGGACTGGAGCGCCCCCTAGCCGCTGCCGCTTTAATGGGCGCGAACCGAATCATGACCATCGCGACGGACCGGCCGGTTCCGACTTCCCTGCCCCAGTATCCCGCGGGATTCAAACCCCGCTTCACCAACATCATGAGACTTTTGATGAACCGCCTCAGTCATGACCCGGCTACCGGAGAAACGATTCAGATTCAAATGATGAACCGGTTTTACCGCGTTCTTTCGGCGGCAAAAAAAGCCGAGAATCAGGGAGTGCCAGGCATACCGATTGAAGACGACTCCATGGCCGCGCATTACAATCCGGTCAGCGTTTATATGTTTTACCCCTCAAAAAGAATTCGGGACTTTTACGGCTTTGAAAAAAGAGCTCCCGAAACCCCAAAAAGAACACGGTTCATGTTTCATACCAAATTTATCCGGGAATTGATCACTTTGGGCTATGAAGACGCCCGCTCGCGCCACGAAGCGCTGAAAGATTTTTTCTGTGAAGAGACCGCCAGGAAATGGACTTTCTTCAGAAAATCCGATTCGGGAGAAAAAGCCGCGTAAAGTTAAATGCGCCCGGGCCGATTCGAACGGCCGACCCCCTGCTTAGAAGGCAGATGCTCTATCCACCTGAGCTACGGGCGCACGTCTGGCTGCGTTAAAACACAACCGCAAACCTGTCACAAATTTTGTTCGTCACTGCGAACGCATGCTCTTTATAAAATTTTGATTATTATACCTGCACTTGACCGTAAAACCAGAAAATCCTGACGGCAATCCAGACCGTCATGACCAGCGCCAGAAAAATTTTAAAAACCCAGGAAATCATATACCCGAGACTGCTTCCCGCACCCGCTTTTAAAGCCGTCCGCACATTTCCATGCGTAAACCATTGGCATAAAAAGGCGCCCAAAAAAGCTCCGGTCAAAAGTCCTAGAACGGCCCCAATCCCCGCGAAAAAAACTCCAATCACAGCTCCGGCAAAAGCACCGGCCACACTGCCCCAGATCGCTGAACGGGATGCGCCCGTCTTTTTCACGGCGATCCCAATCGCGACCCAATCCATAATTTCTCCGGCCGCGTATATCAGCACAAGAAAAACAAAATCACCCGGGCCTAACGGACGGAAACCGGCAGTGCAGGCATATAAAAAAGCCCCCAGAAGAATCCAGAATGTTCCCAGAAAATTAAAGAAGAGTCCTAAGATTCCCAGAAAGGCAAAAAAGCCAAGAAGCACGAACCCCAGAACTTCCATAACTCAGCGGAGAAGGTAAAGGATAAGCCCGGCTACGGCAAACCGGTACCAGGCGAAAAAGCTCAGGGAGTGACGGCTTACAAACCCGACAAAGAAGCGGATAACCGCCAGCGCGGAGATAAAAGAGACCAGAAGCCCAATACCGAAGAATGGAATATCGGAAGATTGAAGAGCATCAAGACTTTTGATCAAATCAAGCGCGGCCGCGGCAGCCAGAACCGGCACAGCCGCAAAGAAAGAATATTGCGTGGCGGTCTTTCGATCGAGACCAAGAGTCATGCCTCCAAGAATCGTGGCGCCGGAACGCGAAAAACCGGGCCAGAGAGCAAGACACTGAAAACAGCCGATTGAAAAAGCCTGTTTCCAGCTAATCTCATCAAGGGAAAAGCACTGGCGCAGTTTCTTCGAACGTTCCGCCAGAAGAATCCAAACACCCCCGGCAATAAATCCGAGCCCGACTGTCAGCGGATTGAAAAGATGGTGTTTGATAAAAGAGTGAAGAACCAGGCCCGCAACCAAAGCAGGCAAGGTTGTCACGGCCATCATGCCGATCCCCCGCAACCCTTTGAATCCCTGGTTGTCTTTAAAATTAAGAAACCCGGCAAAACGGTGGGCATAAAAAACAAAAACGGCCAGAATCGCGCCCATTTGGATAAAAATCTCAAACGTAGAAGCTTTCTCGCCTGTAAAACCAAGCAAATGGCCCGCGAGAATCAAGTGTCCAGTGGATGAAACAGGGAGAAATTCCGTGAGGCCTTCAACAAGGCCCATAATTAAGGGAACCAGCATGACAATCCTTTCAATTCGAAAATGACGGGAAGGCTGTCAGGCAGTTTTCGAAAGGACCGCCAGTTCTTCCAACGCTGCGTCACGGACAGGCTTCAAGCTTCCATCCGCGAGCCTGAACATAATAATATTTCCTGAGTCGCTTTTGTAGCAGTAATTTTTAATCCAATATTCGGCAGTTTCATTGTGATAACGGCGGAAAAAGAACTCTTTTGCCGTTTTCACGACTTCAGGCATTTCATACTCATGCCCATCGTAGATTACTTTTACCGGAGCCTTGCCAAAGCGGTTGAAAAGATAATTTACTTTCGCCATTTCGGTTTTAGGCTGTTTCCGGTACATATTCAGGGCCTGGCTTTGATCCGCGGGCGGGAGAATCGCCTCTGAAGCAAGGCTGCGGCGCGTAAAAAGCGTGAACCAGAGCGAGATAAAAAAGATAAGAAAAACCAGGGCCATCTTCAAATTTCTAAACATTCTTTTACTCCCGTAAGCAGTCCGCATGGTTTCCTCCGTAAAAAAGCCGGCTGAAAGATTCAGCCGGCTTTGAATACATCACCCCTTCGTGCAGGGGCAAGGCTTAAACAGGGTTGTGACTATCAGAAGAATCCCTGATATCCCCGAAAGTGCGTAAAAAATCTTGTAAAGCACCGGTAGCATCGTTGTAACCTTCATGACAAGGTCCAGACCTATCAGCGTCGTCAACGCTCCGTTCAAGGCACCCAACGCAGCTAGAATCACGACAACATAGCAAATGCCGCATTTCTTCATCATGGTGAGCCTCCTTGAGGGCATCTTTGCCCTTATTTAGCTTTCGGCATTCCGCCCGGAAACTGTATCCAATCCTCTGGATTTAACCCCGCTTCCCCCTTACAATACGCCATGCCATGCATCACCTTGAAAGAAAAAACCTTAGAACCTGTTCTCTTATACCTTCCAGAGGGGTCAGGCCCCTTTCCCCTCATTTGCCTGACTCCGCTTCTTGGGCGTCTGGTTTTTCTTGAAGACCTTTTCTTTGAAAAGAAAATAGCCGCGTATTTCGCGCGTCAGGGTTTCGCGTGCGCGATTCTGGAGCGCCCCATATTCGAATTTGATTCCAACCAGGGTCTGGAGCAACTTCCCCGCTACCTGGAGAATTCTATTTCCAGAAACCGGAGAACTCTCGATTTGCTTTTAAACCGAAGTGAAATTGATGCCAAACAAGTCGGAAGTTTCGGAATGAGTTTTGGAGCTATCGTTAACTGCCTTTGGGCGGCCGAAGACTCCCGGCTGAAATGCCATGTACTGGCGCTCGGCGGAGCGGATATCCCTGAGATTTTCATCACATCGGAAGATCCCCTGATGCGCAGTCACCGTGAAGCCGCCTTAAAAAAAACAAACCTGGACAAACCTTCGCTCCTGGCAGAATTAAAAAAAATATTCCTTAAAGACCCGGGAAATGCCCATGATGGAGCCAATCCTGACTCGTTCCTCATGATTCAAGCGGTTTTCGACCGTGTCATCAGACTTAAACAGGGCCTTAAACTGCGCAAAGCTTTGGGTAATCCCCGCACTCTTTTCGTTCCTTTGGGTCACTACACTTCCATTCTAGCGCTGCCTTTTCTGCGTTTTTCGGCCGCACGCTTTTTCAAAAGAAAGTTTTCCGCTTATGCACCTGCTTAAAGTCACAAAACCAGCAAAACTTTTTGATTTCCTTCTCGAAGGCCTGCACGGCATCAAAAAAACAAAACTTAAAAACTACCTTCGGGAGCGGGCTATTCTCGTTAACGGGAAAATCGTGACGCAGTTCGATCACCCTCTTCAGCCGGGCGATCAGGTCGGATTGCAGACAGACAAAGAAGAAGCCGCAAAGCAAAGCCTGCGCTCACGGCTCGATATTGTTTATGAGGATGACACACTCATTGTGATCAATAAACCCTCTGGGCTTTTGACGATCGCGACAGAACAAGAGCAGAAGCGGACCGCTTATTACCAGGTCCACGAGTATTTAATGAGCCAGAATCCCCGCAACCGCAAGCCGATTTATATCGTTCACCGTCTGGATCAGGACGCTTCCGGTTTAATTGTGTTCGCGAAAAACCTTAATGCGAAAATGTTTCTGCAGGAACACTGGCAGGAATTTCAGAAAAAATACTACGCAGTTGTTAATGGAATTCCTCCGCGCGAATCGGACACAATTGAAAGCTGGCTGAGGGAGAGTAAATTTCTGAAGGTTTATACGTCTCCGGAGCGCTCCGAAGGAGCTAAGCATGCCGTGACGCACTATCAAGTCCTTAGAAAATCGGCATCCGCAGCGCTGCTGGATGTTGAAATTGAAACGGGACGGAAACATCAAATCCGGGTGCATTTGGCCAGCCTGGGGCACCCTATTCTAGGCGATGAAAAATACGGCGGGAAAGAAAACGCGAAAGCGGCCAAACGGCTGGCTCTTCATTCCAGATACCTGAAAATCCGCCACCCGGAAACCAATAAACCTCTGAGCTTTGAATCCGGTCTCCCTCCCGCGATGGAACAGATGCTCCGGGAGATTGATTAGGCCCCGGCAGGTTCCGCTGTTTGACGCTTGCGTGAATAAGCGTGAGTCGCTGTTCCGAAAAACATTTCGGCGGCTTCCATAAAAGTTTCTGAAAGCGTCGGATGCGGATGAACGGATTCGGCCAAATCACGGACCGTGGCTCCCATCTCAATCGCCACAAGCCCCTCACTGATTAATTCCCCAGCACCGGCACCCACAACGCCGACACCCAGAATCCGTTCCGTTTCAGGCTCAACGATCAGCTTAGTCATCCCGTCTGTACGGTCAAAGCTAAGCGCTCTTCCGGAAGCAGACCAGGGAAACTTCACAACTTCCACGGGAATGCCTTTCTTACGGGCTTCCGCTTCCGTCAAACCGCACCAGGCAACTTCAGGATCGGTAAAGACCACTGCGGGAATAATAATATCGGAAAACACAGAATGCTCACCCACAATAGCGTCAATCGCGATACGAGCTTCCTTGGAAGCTTTATGCGCCAGCATCAACCCGCCCACCACGTCACCAATCGCGTAAATGGAAGGATCATCCGTCTGCTGCTGGTCATTGACTTTCACGTACCCGCGGTCATCCAATTTCACCTTAGTTTCTTTAAGGCCAAGGTCCTGGGTATTCGCCGCGCGGCCCACGGAAACAAGCACGCGGTCATAAAGCTCTTCAATCGTTTTACCATCCTGTTCCATGACAACCTTGATCTGCTTACCGTGCGTGGCCATTTTAGAAACCTTGGTCTTCACGCGCACTTCACGGAAATGCTTCTGAGCAAAATTTACAACAGGTCTGGCAAGATCAGGATCGGCGGTCGCAAGGATCGCGTCCAGCGCCTCAACCACAACCACACGGCTGCCCAGAGTCGCATAAACCGTGCCGAGCTCCATCCCGATGTAACCGCCGCCGACAATTAGAAGATCCTGGGGAATGTCCTCGATTTCCAGAGCTTCTGTCGAAGTCATAATCCGTTTATTGCCAAGATCAAATGCGGACGGCATCGCCGGACGAGACCCTACAGCCAAAACCGCTTTATCATACTTGATAAACTGCTGACCTTTGGCAGTCTCCACGCGAAGCTGATTGGAGCCCTCAAAGTGGGCGCGCCCGTGCCAAACTTCTACGCCCCGCCGTTCAGCTAAACCCGCGACTCCCTTGGAAAGTTTTTCAATAATTGAATCCTTCCAGGCGCGCATTTTTGACAAATCAATTTTAGGTTCAGAAAATGAAATCCCGCGAAAAGCGGATTCTTTAGCTTCCGCGATAAGTTTTGTGACATGGAGGAGAGCTTTGGAAGGAATGCAGCCGCGGTTCAGGCAAACACCGCCAAGCCTTTTATCCTGCTCAACCAAAATAACTTTTTTTCCCTGATCAGCCGCGTAAAAAGCCGCCGCGTAACCGCCGGGCCCAGCACCAATCACTACAATATCTGTCTGAGTCGCTTTAATATTCGCCATATGAATTCCTTAGATTTTAACTTCTTTTTCGCTGAAATTTTCAAGGCCCTTGACCACTTCCATAATGAAGCGGGCCCCGTCCGCGCCGTCAATCACGCGGTGATCGTAAGAAAGGCCGAGCGGCAGCATGATGGCCGGCTCAAGCTTGGGTTTTTCTGTCTTGGAAGCCGCCGGAATGTAAACCGGGCGGGTCACGCCGCGGCCGACTCCGAGCACCGCCACCTGGGGCACCGCAACGATCGGCGTGAAAAACGTGCCACCAATGCTGCCCAGGTTCGAAATATTAAACGTACCCCCCTGAATATCATCCACGGAAATTTTCCGGGCACGGGTCTTTTCGGCCATCTTCTGCAGGTCGATGGAAATTTCAACCAGGTCTTTCTTGTCCACATTCTTGATGACAGGAACGATCAGACCCTGTTCGGTATCGACCGCGATGCCAAGATGCACGTACTCTTTATAAACCAGTTCCTCAGCTGCTTCATCAATGCTGGAGTTGATGACCGGATGTTTTTTCAGAGCATTCGCCACGACCTTCATAATGAAAGAGGTCAAAGTCAGCTTGGCGTTTTTCTTTTCATAAGCAGGCGCGTATTTCTTGCGCAGGGCCATCAGGGCCGTGATATTGGCCTCTTCAAACTGCGTGACATGCGGAACGGCCGTCCACGACTCGACCATTTTGTTTCCAATGGTCTTGCGTAAGTTGGTCATTTTCTTTTTGGTGACGGGGCCCCACTTAGAGAAATCAACGGAAGGCGCCGGAACCCTAGCTGCCGTTCCCTGCGAAGACGGATCCGTCGAGGACCCGCGAGCGTGCTGGAGCTGTTGAGCTCCAGTCTGCTGAAGGGCTTGGATATAAGTACGCAAATCATTAAGCGTAATTCTTCCGCCCGCTTCAGAACCCCGAACACGAGTAAGATCAATCCCTAAATCACGCGCCATTTTACGAATTGAAGGAGAAGCCGGAGGCGGAAAACCGCTTTTAGATTGATAGGAATAATCCTGACTCTGAGCCGGGCTGGTCGCGTGATGCTGAACCGGAGCCGGCGCGGAAGGCGCGGGAGCCGATGCAGGCTTGGACGCTTCCTTCACGGGAGCCGTGGAGGACGTACCGGTCGAACCGGAGGATGAAATGGTAATAACCGCCTGTCCCACCGAAACTTTATCGCCTTCCTTCACAAGAATCTTGGTGACAACTCCAGCTTCCGTAGCAGGAATAGGCGCGACGGCCTTTTCAGTTTCGAGCTCCAGCACAGTCTGATCTTTCTGAATGGTCATGCCTTCAGAAACAAGAATGCTGACCACCGTGCCCGCGTTCACACCTTCGCCTAATCTGGGAACTTTAATATCCATTTCAATCTTTCCGTTTTTTTAAATTACAAAATGATGGGATGTACTTTTTCAGGATTAACGCCGAGGTCTTTAATGGCCTTTTCGACCACCTTCACATCGACCTGTCCTTTACGAGAAAGCTGATAAAGCGTCGCAATTACAATCGAAGGAGCATCGATTTCAAAAAACCGCCGGAGATTTTCACGCGTTTCACTGCGCCCGAAACCGTCCGTACCAAGCGTCATCAAACCGCCGGGCACCCAGGGAGCAATCTGGTCAGCGACAATCTTAAGGTTGTCTGAAACCGCGATAAACACGCCTTTTTCTTTTTCAAGAAGTCCTTCAACGTAAGATTTTCTGGGTTTCTCAGCCGGATGCAGCATATTCCAGCGCTGCACGTTCAAAGCGTCGGTACGCAGATGCTTGTAAGCGGTCGCGCTCCAAACATCGGCAGAAACATCATATTTCTCCAGAATTTCCTGGGCTTTCAACGCTTCATTCATGATGGGTCCGCTGGCAAGAAGATGAGCCTTATGTTTCTTTTCATTCCCCGTCTTGAAACGGTAGAGACCTTTAAGAATTCCTTCTTCCACACCGTCCGGCATGGGAGCCATCACATAGTTTTCATTATAAAGCGTCAGGTAGTAGAAAAGTTCTTCACCCTGTTCATACATACGCTTCATGCCATCGCGCAAAATCACCGCAAGTTCGTAAGCGAACGCGGGATCATAAGCCATCAGGGTCGGGATCGTGCTCGCGAGAAGCAAACTGTGACCGTCCTGATGCTGAAGACCTTCGCCGTTCAGTGTGGTGCGTCCTGAAGTCGCACCCAGCATAAAACCTTTGGCCTTGATATCGCCGGCCAGCCAGATCATGTCACCCACGCGCTGAAACCCGAACATGGAGTAATAAATGAAAAACGGAATCATATTCCGGCTGTGCGTAGCGTAAGCCGTTCCCGCCGCGAGAAAAGACGACATGGAACCGGCTTCGGTGATGCCCTCTTCAAGGATCTGCCCGTCTTTGGCTTCCTGATAATAAAGAAGCGACTCACGGTCAACAGGCTCGTAAAGCTGACCTTTGGAAGCGTAAATACCGACCTGGCGGAAAAGCGCGTCCAAACCGAATGTGCGGGCTTCGTCAGGAATAATCGGAACAATGCGCGGACCGACTTCCGCGTGACGCAGAAGTTTAGTCAAAATACGCGCGAAAGCCATCGTGGTAGAAACCGCTAAATCGCCGGAACCTTTCATAAATTCCGCGAAATCCAGACTGCTGATCGGCAGCGGATCGGCCTGAAACTTACGCTGAGGAAGATATCCTCCTAAAGCTTTCCGGCGTTCCTGCAGGTACTGAATTTCAGGGCTGTCATCCGACGGGCGGTAGAAAGGCGTGTCGACAATTTCTTCATCGCTGATCGGAATCTGGAAACGGGATTTAAATTCGCGGAGTTCTTTTTCGTTCAGCTTTTTCTGCTGGTGAGTAATGTTTCTTCCTTCACCGGCTTCACCCAAACCGTAGCCCTTAACCGTATGCGCGAGCACCACAGTCGGCTGACCCTTATGCTCCGTCGCCGATTTATAAGCCGCGTAAACTTTCTGGGGATCATGACCGCCGCGAAGCATCTTGCGCAGCTCTTCATCGCTGAGATGGTTTACGAGCTCGAGCAGTTCCGGATATTTTCCGAAGAAATGTTTACGGATATAGCTTCCGGGTTCGACGGAATATTTTTGGAAATCACCGTCCACAGCTTCTTCCATACGCTTAATCAGAAGACCGCTGTGCTTGGATCTCAAAAGAGTGTCCCAACTGCTGCCCCAGATCACTTTGATTACGTTCCACCCGGCACCGCGGAAAGCGGCTTCGAGTTCCTGGATAATTTTTCCGTTCCCGCGAACCGGACCGTCAAGACGCTGAAGGTTGCAGTTCACAACCCAGATTAAATTATCAAGGCTTTCACGGGAAGCCAGCGTTAGCGCGCCCAGCGATTCAGGCTCATCAATTTCGCCGTCACCGACAAAGCACCAGACTTTGGGCTCACGCTTCCAGTCCACTTGTTTACGCGCGTGCAGATAGCGGTTAAAACGCGCCTGATAAATCGACATGATCGGGCCCAAGCCCATCGACACCGTCGGAAACTGCCAGAAATTCGGCATGAGATAAGGATGCGGATAAGAAGAAAGACCTCCGCCTTCCGCGAGTTCCTGACGGAAATGATGCAGATGGCTGGCTTTCAAACGGCCTTCCAGATAAGCGCGGGCATAAGGGCCAGGAGAAGCATGGCCCTGGAAATAAACGATATCGGCTGGGCCGTCACCATCCGGACCGTGGAAAAAGTGATTCTGCCCCACTTCATATAAAGTGGCGCTGGATGCATACGTGGAAATATGACCGCCTAAACCGTTATGCACACGGTTGGATTTCACAACCATAGCCATGGCGTTCCAGCGGATCAAGCTCTTGATCCGTCTTTCCAAATCACGGTTGCCCGGGTATTTTGGTTCACTTTCCGGCGAGATAGTGTTGATATAAGGAGTGCTGACAACCGGCGGGATTTTTAATCCGGCTTCGCGCAGCTGATTCAGAACTTGACTAAGGATGAAGGGATCTTTATCTTCTGATTCACGGTTCTTAAGGATGAATTCAATAACATGCTCCAGCGCTTGGAGCCATTGATGGGTGTTCGTTTGTCCAGGCTGGCCGGAGCCGCCTACACCAGATTCCTGCATGTGTTTACTCTCCAAAGTTGACATAAATAAGCCGTATGACCCCCAAATGTATCTGGATAATCTACTGAATTCCCCCCCGAACTTCAATAAGATTCTATAGAAGAAGGCAATACCGCAGAGGGTACTGGATGCCGTATAATGCTTTTCATGAAATTTTTAGACCTGTCTTTTAAGACCCCTGAAGAAAATCTGGCCTGCGATGAAGCCCTTCTGGAAACCTGTGAAAACGGCGGGCCGGAGGCACTGCGGTTTTGGGAATCTCCGGTTTATTTCGCGGTTTTAGGCTACTCCAACAAAGCCGCGCGGGAATTAAACCTGGAAACCTGCCGAAGAGATTTTATCCCAGTTTTGCGCCGTCCTTCCGGAGGAGGCACAGTGCTTCAAGGTCCCGGCTGTCTGAACTACGCGCTGATTCTCAGAATCCCTGAATCCGGCCCCCTCAAAAATCTGAAATCCTCCAACGAGTTTATTATGGAAACCAACCGTAAAGCGCTTGAGGCTTTATTGGGTTCCGAAGTCCGGGTTCAGGGAATTACGGATCTGACCTTTAACGGCCTTAAATTTTCAGGCAATGCCCAGCGCCGGTTAAAAAATGCTTTTCTTTTTCACGGCACTTTCCTTTACGGATTTGATCTTTCAACCGTTTCAAAGTACTTGGCACTGCCTTCCCTACAGCCGGATTACCGCGAAAACCGCCCCCATGATGCCTTTATTACAAATCTCCAAATCCCCATCCCTAAACTCAAAAAAACAATGCTGTCAGCCTGGGGTGCTGCTGAACCCTTAAGCGATATCCCCGCGCCCTCCATTCAGAACCTGATTGAGCAAAAGTACAGCCGTTCCGACTGGAACGAAAAACTCTAAAAAACCCCAGAGATCAATAAGGCATCAAGAAACTCCACTTTTTTGTCACCTTTTAGTCAAAATTGTTACAAAATCGCGATTTATACGCCTTTTTCCGGTTGTTTTTCATCTATTTTCTGCTCTACAAAATAAACTTCACACCCGGCATGGCACAGGCCTTGCATTAGCCCCCCTGTTTTCCGGGCAAGCCTTGAGCGGCGGGCCCTGAAAATTTCAAAACAACTCAAAGGAGAACTCAATGGATCCAAAAGTAGCATTAGACACGATTTGGGTTCTTGTAACTGGAATGCTGGTGTTCTTCATGAACCTTGGCTTTGCCTGTGTGGAAGCCGGTTTCCAGTCGAGCAAGAACTGCGTTAACATTCTTTCCAAGAACTTCGTTGTTTTCGCCTGCTCTACCGTGGCGTTCTGGTTCGTCGGCTTCGGCCTGATGTTCGGGGACGGCAATGCTTTCATGGGGCTGAAGGGCCTTTTGATGGCGGGCGGTCTCGACAATAGCCCGGCTACTGGTGACGCGTATCAAGGTGTTTATAGCGCGCTTAACTGGACCGGCGTTCCTCTCGGTGCCAAATTTTTCTTCCAGCTCGTTTTTGCTGGAACGGCCGCCACGATTGTTTCCGGTTCTGTCGGCGGACGCATCAAGTATCTTTCTTTCATTGTTTTCTCATTTGTCATTGTCGGTTTGATCTATCCGATCAGCGGTCACTGGATCTGGGGCGGGGGCTGGCTTGCCAAGCTCGGATTCTGGGATTTCGCCGGTTCAACGGTCGTTCACTCTGTGGGCGGTTGGGCTGCTTTGACGGGCGCCATTATTCTGGGTCCCCGGTTCGGGAAATTCGGTCCTAAAAAAGGCCAGATCAACGCGATTCCCGGTCACAATATCGCTCTTGCGATGATCGGCACTCTGGTTCTGTGGCTCGGCTGGTTCGGTTTCAACCCGGGCAGCACCATGGCCGCGGATCCGCGTCTTATGTCTCACATCTGCTTGACCACCAACATGGCTGCCGCGACCGGCGTTCTTGGCGCGACTTTCATGTCCTGGGTTCTTCTTAAGAAGCCGGATATCGGCATGACTATCAACGGCTGTTTGGCGGGTCTTGTCGCCATCACCGCTCCTTGCGCTTTCGTCAGCGTCGGCAGCGCGGCTTTGATCGGCCTTATCGGCGGTGTGATCGTGGTGCCTGCGGTTATCTTCTTCGATAAAGTCGGAGTCGATGATCCGGTCGGCGCAACGGCTGTTCACTTGGTCAACGGCGTTTTCGGAACACTCGCTGTCGGCCTTTTCGCAGAAGACTGGGTCAGCCCCGGCACTACCGGCAATGGTCTTTTCTTCGGCGGCAGCGCCAAGCTTCTTATGGCCCAGCTGACTGGCGTAGTCGCGGTCGGCGCGTATGTGCTGATCGTTTCCGCGATTGCCTGGTACGTCATTAAGTACACCATCGGCCTTCGCGTCACTCTGCATGAAGAAATTGAAGGTCTGGATATCGGCGAACACGGAAACGTGGCCTATCCTGATTTCGTAGCCCGCAAGGCTCACACGGTCCAGTACGGCACTGTGGACGGGGCTTCCTCAACGGCGAGTGAATCGTTCAAAAAAGAATTCAGCGGGGTGCGGTAATGAAAAAAATCGAAGCTATCATCCGTCCTGAAAAATTGGATACGGTGCGTCAGGCCCTTGAAAACTCAGGTTATCCCGGCATTACGATTACTGAGATTGAAGGCCACGGCAAACAGAAAGGCACCGTCCAGCAGTGGCGCGGAGAGCAGTACAAGCTGGATTTCCTTCCGAAGGTCAAGGTTGAGATCGTCTGTATCTCAAGCGACCTGGAAAAAATCCTGAAGGTCCTGCAGCAGGCGGCCGTGACGGGAAGCGTCGGAGACGGTAAGATTTTCGTCTCGGACATTACCGAAGTGGTCCGTATCCGCACCAACGAACGCGGAGAACGCGCTCTCGTTTAAACTGCGGTCATAAACACAAAAACCCCGGAGTCTTTGGACTCCGGGGTTTTTTATTTTCACTTCAAAGCGTTTACCCCGTAATCACCAACCGGCAATCACGATGAAGATTGTGAGCCAAAGTCCTGAGAACGTCTCCCCTCAAAAGGCTGACCAGCGCGCTTCTGCGCGTGGTTCCAATCATAACAATCTTGACGCTGAGGTCATGAGCCGCCATCGCGATCATCTTGCCGGGATTGTCGCTGATCTGCCAGATCGGAACCGCGGTAATCCCCTTTTTCTCAAATTCCTGCTGAGCCTTTGCCAGAGTTTCAATGGATTCGGCGGAAGGCTTCACTTCCAGCGGGAACTCCGCTCCGGAAGGCATTTCTTCAACATACGTCACATAGACCGCGTTCTCTCCCAGCGCCTTGGCTCGCAGTGAAGCTTCTTCCAGCAAAGGCTCATTGATACTGCGGACAGCGACCAAAGAACTGCTCTTGTAGAGAGGCATAATTTCTTTGGCCTCTGAAACCGTCAAAACTTCGACAGTCGTCGGCATCATCGCTGGAACCGGAATAGGAATAAACTTCTTGGCAATGAACCTTAAAAGAAGTCCGATTGAAAGAACCGTCAGGGCGAATAAAAGAGCACTATGTTTTTCAATCGCGATGGTGATTTCGATAAAAAAAAGAATGATAGAAGCGGAGGTTAAAAGCGCGCGCTCCCAGGATTTCATGCGAAGTTTAAAATTAGTCGCGCAACTGGCCATATTCATGGTGATCGCCCCGACGACCCCGATCGCGTAAAGCGCGGCCAAGCCGACCACTTCATGCTCAAAAATTAAAACCAGCACCGGAACCACAGTCGCGATCACCAGCGAAAGCCAGGGCATCCCGTACCGGTTCAACCGCGCAAACACAAACGGCAATTCGTGATCTTTCGCCATTAAAAACTGAACGCTCACCAGGCCTGTAATCGCCGTGTTTACCGCGGAAAGAAGAAGGAAACCGAAAACGATTGAAATGACGGTGCCGTACCAGTGTCCAATGTAATGAACCCCAAGTACACGGAGCATATCTTCCGTGTGATTTTCAAGATTCGGAACAGCGTTCATCGCGATTCCAAGAAGAAACGTCAATCCCGCGACCTCAAGCAGAACAGGCCAGATCGCCCGGCTTGAGGTTTTCTCAACCGGATCTTTCATGATACCGGTCATATTGACGATCGCTTCAACCCCGGAAAGAGCCAGCACAATGCCTACAAAACTTGTCCAGTTCTGAGACCAATTCCCCGTCGGCCATTTAAGCACCACATGAGGAAGCTCTGGAAGAGTCGCGACAAAAAGCACTCCGGCCGTAATCGAGGCCGCGACCGCGATCCACGCCGCGATACTCCCGCCCTTGGTGGGGCCGACCCAGTTGATCGCACCAATGGTGAGAATAGATCCAATCGCCCACAGTTCAGGATGAGGAACATTGAAGTAATGGAAGGCTTCCAGCGCGCTTAAAGAAGCGGTAATGACATAGTCAGCAATTAGAAGCAGTGCTCCGACAACGGCGAGGAATTGGGAGCGGGTTTTAACGGAAGAATAGACACCGCCTCCATCGGGATAAAGACGGCAGAGAATCATGTAGCAAATTCCAACAAAAGCGGTCAGAAGCGACATCAGGCCCAGAAAGAACCAGGATGCGTGTCCGGTCAGAGCAAAAGCGATACCTAGGACGTAAGCTTTGCTGGTTCCCCAGTCGCCGTACAGCATGGCTCCAGCCTGGTACCATTTAAGCTCTCTTGGCCGTTCTACTTTTTTGGTGATTGTCAGCATCAGTAACTACTCTCCTGAGAAAAACTTATAACAACATGAATTTTATTTGTCAATGAATGCGGTATCAGCGTCCGCGGCCGGCTGATCGTAGCGAAGCCGGTATCCGACTCCGGGTTCAGTCGTAATATAGACAGGACGGTCTTCATCTGGTTCTATTTTGGCGCGCAATTTACTGACAGTGACCCTGAGTAAATGATCAAGTCCTCCGGTTCCATCCGGTTTATTCCAAACCTCCCGGAAAAGCTGCTGTTGAGTCACCACTTTGCCCGCGTTAAAAATTAAAATCTTAAAAACATCGTACTCAGTGGGTGTTAAATGGACCGCAATATCTTTAACGGTCACTTTACGGCGCGTAAGATCCGCGACAATCTGGCCAGTCTTAAAAATCTGGTCTTTATCTTTGGGAATCCAACGGCGGATTACGGCTCGCAGGCGGGCAAACAGCTCTTCGGAACTGAACGGCTTGGTCAGGTAATCGTCCGCGCCGGCATCCAGAGCTTCAATTTTATCTTTTTCCTGTTCGCGGACTGAAACGACAATCACAGGCATCGAGGCGCGGGACCGCATTTCCCGCATGACCTCAACCCCTTCCATGTCGGGAAGCCCCAGGTCCAGAATAACAGCGTCCGGACGAACTGAAGCTGAAGCTTCAATCGCCGACCGGCCGTCCTCCGCTTCAAAAACACGGTACCCTTTGGCGCTAAGTTCCACCTTCAGAAAACGCCGAATTGATTTTTCGTCGTCAACAACCAAAACCCTTAAACCTTCATTCACCTTCAATCGATATCCCCCTCAATTCGCAAACCACGGGAAGCCGAATAAGAAAAACAGTTCCGCTTTCTTTTCTTTCGGCGTAAATCTGCCCCGCGTGAGCTTCAACAATCCCCTTGCAGATTGAAAGCCCCAACCCCACCCCGCTTGTCTTTTTAACCTGTTCGCTTCTATAAAATTTTTCAAAAATACGGCTGATATCCTTTTCGGGAACTCCGGCACCCCGGTCCTCAACCTCAATACGAATAAAAGAGCCCTCCAGCACCGCCCGAATCGTAATCGGCGTATCAGGCGGAGAATACTTTAAAGCATTATCGACCAGGTTGACCAGAACACGCATCATTAACGTAAAGTCAATCTGAGCTTCTGGTAAACGGCTCGCAAGTTCAATGCCAATTCTTCTCCCCCCAAGCCTCTCGGCGGAAAATTGCTGAATCGCGGCACCGATTAAATCCCGAATGTCGCAAGGCTTGAAACTGGGCTGGCAGGCGCCGCCTTCAATCCGGGTGATATCAAGCAAATTGCCGACCACCCGGTTTAACCGCTCAGATTCTTCAAAAGCAGTCTGAATCAATTCACGTTTTGTTTTTTCGTCTAAAGTACTATTTTTCAAGAGAGCCGCTAAAGCCCCATTAATCGAGAATAAAGGGGTTCTCAAATCGTGAGAAATGGAATTCAGCAGAACCGTCTGCATTTTTTCCTTTTCACGCAGAAGAACCGCCTTCTGCGTTTCTTCAGAAAGCCTGACGCGTTCAATAGCAATCGCTGCCTGAATAGCCGCTGAATCCAGCATGGAATCGGTCGAGATTATTTCCTCTAAACTTTTCCCCTCGAATGGAACCAACCGCACGGCAAGAACTCCGAAAGTTTTTTCGGCAATTTTCAAAGGACGGTAATGAAAATAACAGCCTGTATAATGCGCTGTTCCTGAGCCTGATGGATGGCCTGTCTTAAAAGCAAAGGAAGCCGCGGAGAAATCGTTGGGGCTCAGCGCGTGCCCCTCCAACATTCCAAACGGCTGAAGAACGCCTTCGTTATCCAGAAAAAAATGGATTTCCGTGACATACTTCAGACCATGAGAGGTTTGCAGAGTTTTCCATACCCCCTTTAAATCAGGGGCGGCACAAAGGTCCCGGCTCAGCTTGTATAAAGCACGGGTTTCTGACTCTTTTTGACTCGCTTCAATAGCGCTCTCTCGTGAACGCGCCGCTAAGTTGCTGATGATAATGCCCACAAATAAAAGCACGCACAAAGTCAGCAGATCTTCAGCCGCCTGGACTTCCAGTGAATACTTTGGAGAAAAAACGAGAAATTCGAGCGCGAGAACACTCATCACAGCCGCCGCAATCGCTGGACCGCGTCCAGCCCTCAAAGCCGTAATCGCGACAGCCAACAGATAAAAAATGATGGTATCCGTTTGAGGTCTGACCACAGCGATCATTTCCCCAGCGAACGCAATCACTAACACTGCCAGTGCGCTGAAAAGGTATCCTTTTAACCCTGAATGGATCTTCAACTTTTCCACCTTTGCTTTAGGAATAGCGTTCATCTTATCGAATTTAAATTCTGATAAACATCAATATTTTATCAATTTTACGCATCAATATTTCATCAATTTTTTAACGTAAGTCATTTAATTGTATATAGTTCGACAATTTTGGATTATTTGGTAATACAAAAACGTCAAAAAACGTGGAAATTAAGTTTTTTACGATTTTCATCCAAGCGATTTTACTTTTTTCAAATCTTTGGCACAGGCTTTGCATTGGCGAGATCAGTTTTTAATAACCCGTAAAAAAATGGAGGATTTTGAAACATGCGAAAAAAAGTAAGCTTTTTAATTCTAGCTGGTTTTTTGCTCAGCATGCTGATTCCCGTGATCAGCTATGCGGCAGGACCTGATCCAAGCGGCGGCAGTACCGGAGGAATTTCTGATGTCGCGGCGGCTAAAGCCGGTGCCCCAACGCTTGAAGAAGTTGCTGCTGCTGCCGGTCACAACAAAGTCTCCATCAACTTCGTCTGGACTTTGATTACAGGATTTTTGGTCATGTTCATGCAGGCAGGTTTCGCTATGGTTGAAGCTGGTATGACTCGCGCCAAAAATGCCGCTCACACGATGGCTATGAACTTCATGATTTATCCGCTGGGCATGCTTGGGTTTTATGTCTGCGGTTTCGCTTTGATGTTCGGCGGTTTCGGAGCGCTGGGAACCTTGGGCGGTGTCAGTGTTCTTGACCACGAATTCACCATTAATCTTTTCGGAAAAACTCTCGGCCTTTTCGGCGGGAAAGGTTTCTTCCTTTCCGGCACCACTTATGATGCCGCGGTTTTCACTCTTTTCCTGTTCCAAATGGTTTTCATGGACACTACCGCGACCATTCCGACCGGCTCGATGGCTGAACGCTGGAAATTTTCAGCTTTCATGATTTACGGCTGTTTCGTCGGAACCATTCTTTATCCAATCTACGGCAACTGGGTCTGGGGCGGCGGCTGGCTGGCTACTCTGGGTACCAACTTTGGATTGGGTCATGGTCACGTTGATTTTGCCGGCTCCTCTGTCGTTCACATGACTGGCGGTGTGCTTGCTTTTGTCGGCGCCAAAATTATCGGCCCTCGTATTGGAAAATTCAACCGTGACGGCAGCCCCAACGCCATCCCGGGCCACAATCTTCCGATGGCCATTATCGGTACTTTTATTCTCGCCTTCGGTTGGTTCGGTTTCAACCCCGGTTCCACGCTCGCGGGAACTGACCTTCGTATCGGTGTTGTCGCCACGAACACCATGCTGGCTTCCGCCACCGGCGCGCTTGTCGCCTGCCTGTGGATGTGGCTGGTCCGCACTAAAAAACCGGATCCGGGCATGATGTGCAACGGGATGCTCGCCGGTCTTGTGGCCATCACGGCACCTTGCGCTTTCGTGAATTCCGTAAGTGCCTGCATCATCGGCATCGTTGCGGGTATTCTGGTTATTGAAGCGGTTTATTTTATCGAAGGTGTTTTGAAAATTGATGATCCTGTCGGCGCCGTCGCGGTTCATGGTGTCAACGGAGCCTGGGGAGTTTTGGCCACCGGTCTTTTCGCGGACGGCACTTATGGTGACGGCTGGAACGGTGTCGCGGGAACTGTCAAAGGTCTTTTCTACGGTGACGGCGGACAATTTATCGCCTCCTGCATTGGTGTCCTGGCCAACGTGCTGTATGTCGGCATCATGGGCTATATCGTTCTCAAAGGGATTGACCTTGTGGTCGGTCACCGCGTAGCTCCGGACGATGAAATCGAAGGTCTTGATATTCCGGAAATGGGCACCCCCGGCTATGTGGGTGTGAAAATGGATAAGTTTCAGGAAACCCCGATTTCCCGGTAATCAACTCAACGAGGAGGATTTTGAAATGAAAATGATTCAGGCAATCATCCGGCGCGAGAAACTTCCGGCCGTTAAGCAGGCGCTGGATGCCATCAACTGTCCCGGCATGATGATCTGGGAGATCGTCGGGCACGGCAAACAGCAAGGCATCACGGAGCAGTTCCGCGGCCGCGAGTTTAAAGTGGATCTGCTGCCGAAAACGAAGATCGAAATCGTCTCGAAGGACTCTCAAGCCAAAGGAATCGTGGACGCAATTGTGAAAGCCGCGAGCACGAACACCATCGGCGACGGAAAGATTTTTATCTACAGCATTGAAGACGCTGTAAGAATCCGTACCGGCGAGCATGGCGAAGTGGTTGTAAGCTGACTTCTTCCCCCGAGCAAAAAACCCCCGGGGCCGAAAGGCTCCGGGGGTTTTTGTTTCTAAACCAAAATTATTCGCCGAGGTAGGACTGTTTTACCCGCGGATTATGAAGAAGTTCCCGCCCGGTGCCTTCCAAATCAATTTTTCCACTTTCAATCACGTAAGCGTAATCCGCCAGTTCCAGCGCTTTAAAAGCATTTTGCTCCACAAGCAGGACCGTAATTCCTCGCTCGCTGATCTTGCGGATTAAGCCGAAGATCATCTCCATAATTTTAGGCGCGAGGCCCAGACTAGGCTCATCCAAAAGCAGAAGCCTCGGGCGGGCCATCAACGCCCGGCCCATCGCGAGCATCTGCTGTTCCCCTCCGCTCAAATTTCCGGCAAGACCTTTGAGGCGGGTCTTTAAAATTGGAAAAAGCGAAAGCATTTCATCTTTGTCCTTCAAAATTTCCTTGTCCCGGCGCGTGTAGGCTCCAAGATCGAGATTTTCTTCTACCGTCAGGTGGGGAAAAATCCGCCTGCCTTCCGGCACCTGGGTAATCCCCAATTTCACAATGCCGTCCGGGCGCAAATTCTCGATGGGTCTGCCTTCGAATTTAATCGTTCCTTTGCGCGCCGCCACAATTCCTGAAAGAGTCATGAGGAAGGTTGTCTTCCCCGCGCCGTTGGAGCCGATCAGCGAAACGATGCTTCCGGCAGGCACACTCAGATTAATGCCTTTGAGAATCTCGATTTTTCCATACCCCGAATGCAGGTCCTGAACTTCTAACATACGTCCGCCTTACAGCTATCTAAGAAGCGGAGGCTGGAGGAAGGCAGGTTGTCTGTAGAGCAGCTCTCGGAGGCGTTTGGGGAGCCCCAAACGCTGAGAGTAGCAGGCGGTCGGGGCCGGCAAGCACCGAACCGCCGTTGCTCGCAAGACAAGCCTGACTGACGACTGCCGAAACGATTAATCATGTTTCACCTTGCCAAGATAAGCTTCGATGACTTTGGGATTGTTCTGAACTTCCTTCGGCGTTCCGTCAGCGATTTTCTTGCCGTAATCCAGCACCACAATCTGATCAGAAACGGGCATGACCACCTTCATATCATGTTCAATCAAAAGAATCGTGGCCCCGTTATCGCGAATCGCCCGGATCAAATCCAGAAACTCTTCCTTCTCTTTCGGATTCATCCCCGCGACAGGTTCATCCAGAAGAAGCAGTTTAGGTTCAGAAGCCAGCGCCCGGGCCATTTCGAGCTTGCGCTGATGGCCGTATGAAAGATTTCGGGCAAGTTCGTGGGATTTCCCGGCCAGACCGAAAAAATGAAGGAGCCTTGAAGCATGCGTGCGGAGCCTTTTTTCCGCCACCCGAATCCGGCGTGTCCGGAAAAGCGAATCCATGAGATTCGGCCAAGTCCGGAGATGCGCGCCGACCATCACGTTTTCCAGCGCGGTCATGTTCTTAAAAAGACGAATCGTTTGAAACGTGCGGGCGATTCCTCGGGCGGTGATTTGATAGGGCTCCAGACGGTTAAGAAGCGTCTGAACGTCTCCGTAATAAACCGTCCCCTCTTCCGGCGCGGCAATTCCGGTCAGACAGTTGAACAAAGTGGTTTTGCCCGCGCCGTTGGGTCCAATCAAACTGACGATTTTTCCCTTTTCGACCGTGAAGCTGACCTTTTCAAGCGCGGTGACCCCGCCAAAGCGCTTGGTCACGTTTTCGACTCTTAAAAGAAAGGATTCGGAAATCCCGTGCCCGGATCTTGAAGATTTCATCCGCTTCGCGATTTTCACGTCCGCTTCCTCCGTCCTTCACGAAGCTCAGCGACGTGCCGCTTTTCACCCAGCATCCCTTCCGGGCGGAGAAGCATCATAAGAATCATGGCAATCCCGAAAAGAAGCATACGGTAAACTTCAAAACCGCGCAAAAACTCCGGCAGAAGACTCAAAACAAAAGCGCCCAGAAGCACACCCTTAATATTTCCCAGTCCTCCCAAGACCACCATCGCGAGCACCATGACTGAAAACACAAAATCAAAACTATCCGGCGATACCGTCCCTTGTTTGGCCGCGAAAACGCAGCCCGCAAGACCCGCGATGAATCCGCCGATCGCGAATGCCAGAAGTTTGGCCCGCATCAGATCAACCCCCATACAGGAAGCGGCCAGTTCATCTTCACGAATCGCGACCCAGGAGCGCCCAAGAGGCGAAGCTTCCAGACGGCGTAAGGCGTAAACTGTCAAAAGAACCAAGCCTAAAATCAAAAAATAATACGGTTCAGATTTCACGCCGAAATCCAGCTTAAGAAATCCAATCGAGGGGTGATCAATGCCCAAAAGGCCGTTGGGCCCGCCTGTAACATGATCGAGGTTATTAAGGACAATCCGCATGATTTCACCGGCTCCCAGCGTGACGATGGCCAGGTAGTCTCCCCCGAGACGCAAGGCCGGAAAAGCCAGGAGAATGCCGAAAAAAGCGGCGGCGAAAGCGCTGGCCAGAAGCCCAGGCCAGAACGGCATATGAAAATGCAGATTCAGCAGAGCATAGGTGTAGGCCCCCACCGCGTAAAGAGCCGCGTAACCCAAATTTAAAATGCCGGCGTAGCCGACAATCACGTTAAGCCCGAGCGAAACCAGCATAAAAATCCCCGCGGTCACCATCACGTCCACGTGATAAGGATTGCGGTCAAAAAATGGGAAAAGAAAAAACACGGCAATAATCACGGCAACGCGGGTGCGGGGAGAAAATGTTTTCAAACCGTTCAAAGCCTGAGAAACGAAAGATGATTTTACTTTTTTAGTTTTAGTCATCAAACTTTTTTAACAACTCTCGCCCCGAGAAGACCGGAAGGGCGGAACAAAAGAATTAAAATGAGAATAAAAAACGCGAAAACGTTTTTCCACTCCGAAGAAATATAACCGGCTCCCAGACCTTCCAGGATGCCAAGCAAAACTCCCCCAACCATCGCCCCGGGAATATTACCGATCCCGCCAAGCACCGCCGCGGTAAAAGCTTTGAGCCCCGCAAGATAGCCGTCATGGAAATTAATGGTGTTGTAATACATCCCGAACATGACGCCTCCGGCACCCGCCAGCGCGGAGCCCACCACAAAAGCCGCGGAAATCACTTTATCCACCGGAACACCGATCAGGCTGGCGGCCTGGCGGTCATCAGCCAGCGCGCGCATGGCTTTTCCAACCCTTGTTTTTTTCACAAAAAAATGCAGTCCGGCCATAAGAGAAAGGGAAACGGCGGAAATCATCAGCTGAAGACTTGTAAAGTGAACCCCGCCGGCCGTGAATTTCGCGGGCGTGAAAATTTCCGGGAAATTCTTATCCGCAGGTCCGGCGATCAGCATGACAACGTTTTGAAGCAGAAATGAAACACCGATGGCGGTAATCAGCGGAGCAAGCCGGGGAGCGTTCCGTAAGGGTTTATACGCCAGACGTTCAATGCAAAATCCAAGCGCGCCGGTACCCGCCATAGCGAAAATAAAAACAACGGGAATAAAAAAAAGATTTCCTCCCGCGCTGAACATTCCGTGGAAAAGGCCGTAGGCCAGAAGGCCGAGGTAGGCGCCCACCATAAAAACTTCACCATGGGCAAAATTAATCAGCTGGGCGATTCCGTAAACAATCGTATAGCCCAGCGCGATCAGGGCGTAAATCATGCCGATCGTCAGGCCGTTTACGATCTGCTGAAGAAAAACGTCAGACATCAGGCTTCCGCGGGCCCCACATATTCGAGTTTGCCGTCACGAAATTTAAAAACCCCGATAAACTGGTGTTTGTTATCACCCTTCTCGTCGAAAACAACGGGCCCGGTGATTCCCTTAAAGTCAGGAATTTCACGCATGGCCTTCAGAACCGCTTCACGATTTTTGGAGCCGGCTTTGCGCACCGCATCAATCAGAATGTTGGCGGCATCATAAGAATAAGCCGACCACTGCCCGACTTCGCCGTATTTGCTTTCGTAAGCTGAAATAAAAGCTTTAGCGGCAGGTACCTGGTGGATATCCCCGCCCACCATGGTCGCCAGAGTCCCTTCAGCAATCTCCGGAGTCGCCAGCTGGGAATAAATTGGGTTAGCCAGACCGTCCCCGCCCATAAATTGCACGGAACTCATTCCGAGTGAACGCGCCTGGCGGATCAGCAAAGCGCCTTCCGGGTAAACTCCGCCGAAATAAATCAATTCCGGATTCAGCGGTTTAATTTTAGTCAGAAGCGGAGTGAAATCTTTATCGCCCTGCGTGATGCCCTCATGCCCCATGACATTCAAGCCAATCTTGCGGGCTTCCTTATCAAACTCGTCCGCTAAACCTTTTCCGTAAGTAGTCTTGTCATCAATAATGAAAATATTTTTGACTCCCAGTTTTTGCATCGCGTAATGCGCTCCGCGCGGCCCTTGAACATCATCCGTCGCGGAAACACGAAAGAAAGTATCAAAGCCCTGCTTGGAAAGATCGGGATTCGTTGCCGTCGCCGTAACCTGAGTAATACGCGCTTCGTGATAAACCGCGGAAGCCGGTTTGGTACAGCTGGAGTTGAAATGCCCTACTACAGCAACGACATCTGAATCTGAAACGAATTTTTTGGCAATATTCACCGACTGCGCCGGGCTGTGCTGATCATCCAGGCTGACGACTTCCAGCTTCATCCCGGGAAGCACTTCACCTTTCCGGTTCGCTTCATCCACGGCCAGCTCTACCCCCCGGCAAGTATCGATCCCAAGCTGAGCCTGGTCGCCGGTCAACGGGCCCGCGCAGCCGATCTTGACAGTATTTCCGCCGGACGAACCGCCTGAACAGCCTTGAACCGCGAGAGCAAGAACGAACAAAAGTATGGAAGAACAATTTTTTTTCATATCAGTCTTTTCCTTTTTCGCCGGAAGCACTTTCTTTTCTATGATCCAGCCATTCTTTGAGAATCGGCAGAATGGATAAAAAAATGACGGCAAGAATAACCCAGTGAAGTTTCTTATCAATGTCGGGAATGGAACGGGCAAGAAAATAGCCGGTGAGCGTCATGCTTAAAACCCAGCCGATACCGCCAAGAATGTTATAAGTTAGAAACGTTCTATAATCCATACGCCCCACACCCGCCAGCGTCGGCGCGAAAGTACGAACAATAGGGACAAAGCGGGCAAGCACGATCGTCTTGGGGCCGTGCTTTTCATAGAAACGGCGGGTCTTATCAATATGACTCTTGCGGAAAATCAGCGAATCTTCCTTACTGAAAAGCTTGGGACCGATCCGGTAACCGATTAAATAGCCGACACTGTCGCCGATCACGGCCGCGGCGATCAGGTAGATATTCAGCCAAACAATATTGAGGGAATTTTCAAGCGCGCAAAGAAGGCCGGCCGTAACCAGCAGAGAATCGCCGGGAAGGCAGAACCCAATCAAAAGGCCGGTTTCAGCAAAAACTATCGCGATGAGAATAAAATACCCACCCCATCGGATCAAATCATCTAGCGGTAAATGCAAAGTCAGTCCTTGTTGCGGGTTAGAGTTGCCTTAGTATAGAGAAAACAAGCGTGTCCTGCAATTAAGTTTCGTTTCGAAGCACTTTGGCGGATTTGGACCAAGCGCTCGCGAAGATAAAAAAAGCGCAGGCAGTCATGACGAAAATCAGCGCGATATTCAGCTGAATCATCCACGGCGCCGCGGATTTCGGCCAGTAATGGCGCGTGATCATCTGAAACGCCGCAGCCAGCGTCGTCACCGTTACAAACGAAAGCGGGAGCAAAGTCACCCAGAGATAGCGGACTTTTCCCATCTTGACCAAAATCACACTTCCAATCGCCAGAGCGATCGCGGCCAACAGCTGGTTGGCTATCCCGAACATGGGCCAGATGGTACTGATACTCGCGTTCCAGATCAGGTACGTCCATCCCCCTACAATAATCAAACTCGCCAGAATGTTGCCGGGGAGCCAGTCGGTTTTCTTAAATGGAGCGTAAATCCCGCCCAGAAATTCCTGAAGAATAAACCGGGCGATCCGGGTGCCCGCGTCAATCGTGGTCAAAATAAAAAGCGCCTCAAACATAATGGCAAAGTGATACCAGTACTTCATAAAACCGGCCAGCCCCGGAATCGCGCTAAAAATCTGCGCCATGCCTACGGCCAGCGAAACCGCTCCGCCGGTACGGCCCACCAGGGTCGCCTCACCCACTTCTTTTGTCAGCCAATCCAGATTCACAGGCACCAGACCCAGCTTTTCAAAAACAGCAGGCGAAACATTGATCGCGTAATAATCCGCGGGGTGAAGCGCGCATACCGCGATCAGGCAGACAATCCCGACCAAGGCTTCAAAAAGCATACACCCGTAGCCGATAGGCCGGGCGTGACATTCATTCGAAATCATTTTCGGTGTCGTGCCGGAAGAAACCAGCGCGTGAAACCCTGAAATCGCTCCGCACATGATGGTGATAAAACAAAACGGCCACAGCTTACCGGGAACTATCGGGCCTCCGCCGTGAATAAATTCCGTCAGCGGAGGAAACTGCAGTTTGGGGTTCACAACCACGATCCCCGCGATTAAAAAGAAAACCGTTCCCAGTTTCATATAACTGCTCAGGTAATCGCGCGGAGCCAGCAAGAGCCAAACTGGAAGCACGGAAGCCGCGAAACCATAAATCGCCATCGCGATCATGATTTGCTGGCGGTTTAAAAGAAAAATGGAATTCAGCCAGGGAATTTCCGGAACCCACCGGCCGAACACCACCGCGGCCAAAAGAGCCAGCACTCCGACGATGGTGGCATTGCGCACCGCGTCATGAGCACCTTTTTTAAGCGCGAATACGTAAAACCCCATAATCATGGCAATCGGGATACTGGCCGCGATCGTGAAAGTACCCCAGGAGCTTTCAGCAAGAGCGTTGACCACGACAAAACCAAGCCCAGCGAGCGCGACGATCACGATAAATAAAATCGCAAGCGCGCAGGCGAATCCGGCAGGCTTGCTGATTTCAGCTTTCGCGATTTCAGCCAGAGACTTCCCTTCCCGGCGCGTTGAGGCGACCAAGATTACGAAGTCCTGCACCGCGCCTCCCAGCACGACGCCAATCACAATCCATAAAAGCCCGGGCAGAAAACCGAATTGCGCGGCAAGCACGGGACCGATCAGCGGACCGGCGCCTGAAATCGCGGCAAAATGATGGCCGAAGAGAACCCACTTCGACATGGGGAGATAGTTTTGGTCATCACGGCAGGTAAACGCGGGTGTTTTTCTTGAAGCGTCGAGCGCGAAAACTTTCGACGCCAGAAAAGCGCTGTAATAGCGGTAGCCGATGGCGAATGAACAAAGCGTGAAAACAATCAGAGGCAATGCGCGCATAAATACTTTGTCGGGTTAAACCGCTCAACCCGGCGTTCTTCGGCGATTCAAACACGCCGAAGAACAAACCGGATTACGGTTAACCTTTCAATTTTTCAGGAATCCGCATCCGGTAGAAAGATTTCCAGACGAAGAACAACCCGACGGTGAAGAAACCCGCGCCGAAAATCCGGGTGACTGAAGGATCCATTTTAGTCGCGATCTCAACGGCCAGCATCCCGAAAAGAGTTGAGAACTTGATGATCGGGTTCAGTGAAACAGAAGTCGTGTCTTTAAAAGGATCCCCCACCGTATCCCCGACCACGGTCGAAGCGTGAAGAGGCGTATTCTTTTCGCCAAAATCCACTTCAACCAGTTTCTTCGCGTTATCCCAGGAACCGCCGGCATTGGCCATGTACATCGCCTGGAAAAGACCGAAGACCGCGATTGCCATCAGATAAGCGATAAAGAAATACGGATCAAAAAGCGCGAAAGCGAGCGTGAACGCGAGAAGGCCGAGAAAGATATTCCACATCCCCTTCTGGGCGTACTCCGTGCAGATCCTGACCACGGTAATGGAATCTTTCCGGTCCGCTTCTTTCTTATCCAGATTCAGGTTCTTTTTAATATATTCAACAGCTGAATAGGCTCCCGTTGTAACGGCTTGAATCGACGCGCCGCAAAACCAATAAATCACCGCTCCGCCGCACAAAAACCCGAGCAGAACCGGAGAGGACGTCAGCGACAGCTTTTCATGCAGAAGAATTTCACCGATATTCACCGGCAGAATCTTGCCCGCGGCACCCGCGACCGCTTCCAGCCGTAAATGCTCCTGAAGCAAGAGAATGATCGAGAAAATCATGGTCGTCGCGCCCGCGACGGCAGTCGCGATCAGCACAGGCTTCGCGGTCGCTTTAAAAGTATTGCCGGCAGAGTCGTTGGCTTCGAGATAATGTTTTCCTTTTTTGAAATCAGGCGTGAAACCGAAATCCCTTTCGATTTCTTTTTCAATCCCCGGAATCGATTCCGCCTGCGACAATTCAAAAATCGACTGCGCGTTGTCCGTGACCGGGCCGTAAGAATCCACGGCAATGTTGACGGGCCCCATGCAAAGAAAACCGTACGCGACTAAACCAAAAGCGAAAACGGAAGCGTGAGGCATGACATTCTGAAGGCCCATTCCCGAAAGCAAGTAGGCGACGAACATCAGACCGGCAATCAGGATCCCCTTCCAAAAGGCGGAAAAGGAACCGGCAACAATACCTGAAAGAATGGTTAACGATGCTCCGCCTTCGCGTGACGCCGTCACGATTTCGTGAACGTGCTTGGAGTGGGACGAAGTGAAAACCTTGGTGAACTCCGGAATCAAAAACGCGCCCAGCGTACCGCACGCGATAATGGAAGCCAGCTTCCACCACAAGCTTGAATCCGAAAGATCGCCGATGAGCAAATAAGACATTCCATAAGAAGTCGAGATGCAAAGCGTCGTGGCGATCACGATTAAATGCGTCAACGGTTCTTCAAAGTTAAAATCTTTCAGATGCTTGTATTTTTTCTCGGAAATAGCCTTGTTGATGAAATAAGAAATACCTGACATGAAATCCATAAGGAAGCGCATCGCGAAAATCCAGACGATCAGCTTGGCCTGAAGCGACGGGTCTTTAACCGCGAGCGTAATGAACGAAATCAGCGCGACGCCCGTAACCCCGTACGTTTCAAAACCGTCAGCCGTCGGACCCACAGAATCGCCGGCATTGTCACCCGCGCAGTCCGCGATCACGCCCGGGTTACGGGGATCATCTTCCTTGACCTTAAAAACAATTTTCATCAGGTCAGAGCCGATATCGGCGATCTTGGTAAAAATACCGCCCGCGATTCGAAGCGCGCTCGCGGCCAGCGATTCCCCGATCGCGAAACCCAGGAAGCAGTACCCGACGATATGACGAGGCACAAAAAGAAGGATGATCACCATCATGACAAGCTCGATTGAAATCAGGAAAAGTCCGACGGACATCCCCGCGCGCAAAGGAATGTTTACGACTTCCCAAGGCATCCCGCGAAGAGACGCGAAAGCCGTCCGGGCATTAGCGTAAGTGTTCACCCGAATGCCGTAATACGCCACAAGCGTTGAGCCCGCCATCCCGACAATGGAGAAAAAGAGAACAAGCGCCAGCGTGGCCGGGGCTTCATGCTGAAGCACGATGAAGTAATAAGACATCGCGCACGCGATAATCAGAAAGAGGATTGCCAGAAACTTAGTCTGCTGTTTAAGGTAGGTCTGACAAGTCTGAAAAATGGTTTCCGCGATATCCAGCATGGACTTGTGAGCCGGCAGGGCTTTAATTTTAACGAACTGATAAAGAGACAGCCCAACGGTTCCCAGAATCACCAGCGCTCCATAAAGAAGGATCTGATAGCCGGTCAGCCCGCCGAACATTTTAAATTGCCCTTCATGAAGATCCGGAATCTTCAGGTCGGCCTCGCTGGCCCAAAGGACACCCTGCCACGCGCAAAACGTACCCAGGAAGACAAGTTTCTGAAAAATCTTTTTCATATTATAAGTTCTCCCGTTTAATTAATGATTACGGCCATGCTTTCCAGCAGGCGGTTTCGCGATTGAAATAAGAATTGATGCCGTCAGCGTCAGCGCGATAAACGCAAGCGACCCAGTAATTGGAATCACGTAAAAATGTTCAATCAGCATTTTAAAACCGACAAAAGCCAGGATAACCCCCAGCCCGTAGTTCAAATAATGGAACAAATGCATCAGCCCGGAAAGAGCGAAGAACAGCGCCCTCAATCCCAGAATCGCGAACACGTTTGACGTGTAAACGATAAACGGGTCCTTGCTGACCGCCAGCACCGCCGGGATCGAATCCACCGCGAAAATGACATCCGTGGTTTCAACCGCCAGAAGCACCACCATCAGCGGGGTGGCCATGATCTTTCCGGCCCGCCGTATAAAAAACCGGTCGCCCTCATAATTTTCGGTCACAGGCACGATTTTCCTAAATGCTTTCAGCAAAGGGTTCTTTTCGGGTTTTACTTCCTTTTCCTTGCCGAACACAAGCTTATACCCCGTAAAAACCAGAAACGCGCCGAAAACATAGATAATCCAGTGGAAACTTTCGATCAGATGAACCCCTGCCAAAATGAAAATGGCACGCATGATCAGCGCGCCAAGAATGCCCCAGAAAAGGACTCGGTGCTGGTCTTTCTCCGGCACCTTAAAATAAGAGAAGATGATTAGGAAGACAAAGAGGTTGTCGACACTCAGGGATTCTTCAATGACGTAGCCGGCCAAGAATTTCATGGCCTGCTCCGGCCCTCTCGAGAAATAGATGAAAATATTGAAGGCGACCGCCAAGCCGACCCAGAAAGCCACGCCAAGCAGGGATTCGCGCATCGAAATAACATGCGCTTTGCGGTGCATGACCGTCAGGTCGAGCACCAGGAGAAAAACCACAAAAACCGTAAATAAAATCCACCAGCTCATCGAGGTAACATTACGGCATTTCCGCTCCTAAATTAACTAAAAAGCTCAGCTTGCTTTGACGGGCGGTGAAAAGGAGGCCGGGATTCCCGCTTCATTTCACGGTTCAGCCCCGACTTCGCGCAGTAGACTTCAAACATCTGCCGGAGATTGTCCCAATATTCCCCCTGCCCCCGGTGTCTCTGCCCAAAAGCGGAATTATAGAGTTCCCCGCCCCGGCTGTCACGGATACGGCCTTCGATTTTATCGTAAGCCATGGGAAAAAGCTCCTTCATCCTCGCGAGAAACACGGATTTTACATTCCCCGGCAAACGCAAAAGAGTCATCCAGGAAGATTTCGCGCCGCACTCTGCCGCCTTTTTCAAAATCCGCGCGATATCCGAATCATTCAACCCCGGAATCACCGGCGCGACCGCCACCCCGACATGAATCCCCGCGTCCGCGAACATCCGCACTGCTTCAAAACGTTTGGAAACGGCAGACGCTCTGGGCTCGACAAGGCGCGCGGTTTTCTCATCCCAAAAAGGAATGCTGATATTCACGCGGACATGGGTCCGCTCATGAAGTTTTTTAAACAGCTCCAGATCACGGACAACTAAGAAGGACTTCGTAATGATCGCCGCGGGATTCCCGAATTCAAGGCAGACTTCCAGGCATTGGCGCGTGAGCTGGTAACTGGCTTCTATAGGTTGGTAGCAATCAGTGTCCCCCGAGAACACCACCCGCTCCCCCTTCCAGGATTTCTTCATGAAAGCTTCGCGCAGGAGTTCGGGCGCGCGCCGTTTGATCAGAATCTTATTTTCAAAGTCACTGCCCGCGCCGAAACCCAAATATTCATGCGAAGGCCGGGCATAGCAGTAAGCGCAGGCATGAGCGCATCCCCGGTAAGGGTTCAAACTGTAGGTAAATGGAAGGTCGGGAGAATCGTTCTTGGAAAGAATGCTTCGCGTCTGGTCCTCGTAGATTTCCAGCCGGGCCGGAGGAATATCACCTAAATAATATTCGCAATCGTAGGAAGCAAACGGATTTGGCGGATTTTCAACGGGTCTCAACTTTCAACTCAGGCGACGCGTTAAAAAGCTCCATAAATTCATCGGGCGGAAGATACCCCGTGGTGCGGGCCTTCTTGACCTCCGCGCCTTTGGCATCCAGAAAAATAATCGTGGGCACACCCAGAATTTCATAGCTCTCCGCCGTCGCTTGAGTCTCAGCGTCATCGGCTTCCGTCATATTCACTTTTAGCCGGACAAACCCCTTCAGCGCCTGAATGACTTTCGGATCGGTATAAGTCTTGTCATCCAATTCGTGGCAAGGAATGCACCAGTCCGCGTAGAAATCGATAATCACCGGCTTGCCCGCAGTCTTCGCCTGCGCGATTTTTTCAGGAGCGTAAGCTTCCCAGACCACCCGTTCTTTGGGAGCCATCACGGTCATCAAAATCGCGGTTGTAATCGCCACTAACCCGGCGAATTTCTGAAACAGCGAAAATTTCTTGCCGTATTTCGCGGACTTTTCAAAAAAGCCCAGATAAATCCCGCCGATGACCAAAGCCCCAGGAATCAAAAACGGCAGAAACTTGGGCTGGATCGCCAGGATTAAATAGAAGCCGGCCAAAGACATCAGCACCACGCCGAAAAGTCTTTCCACCCAGAGAAGCCAGGTGCCGGAACGCGGAAGTTTCTTGATCGCGCCCGAAAAAGTACCGAGCAGAAGATAAGGAAGGCCGAGCCCCATCGACATCGTGAAGAAAACACGGAAAGCAAAAACCGGATCGCCCTTGCTGGCGACGAAAGTAATAAGAGCCAGAATCGTGGGCCCGATGCACGGCGCGGCAAATACGCCGACGAACACGCCGGAAAAAAAGAAACCAATCAGACTGACACTGCGTTTTCCGGCCAGTTTATTGACCAGACCGGCCGGCAGAGCCAGCGTGTAAACATTGAACATACTCAAAGCCAGACCGCCGAGAATTAAAGCGATTCCAAACAGAACCCATTTGCTCTGCAGAAGCGCGCCAAAAAAACCGCCGGTGAAAGCCGTGATCACGCCCAGCGTGCTGTAAGTTACCGCGATCCCGGTCACGTAAGCGACGGATTTAAGAAAAGAGCTGAGACGGCTGGAGTCTTTCTGACTGCCGAAAAGACTGATGGTCACCGTCATCATGGGATAAACGCAGGGCGTGAGATTCAGCCCCAGGCCGAGAAAGAAAATTCCGATAAAAGTCAGAGAATCCGTCACAGGGTTCATTGAAACCTCAGTTTATTTGAAATCAACCGCCGGGCAAGTTCTTTTTTAAAAAAAGACGGTCTTATGTTATAATTCCGCCTGTTTTGCCCCCAGCGGGTATCCCCTTTTAAGAGGACTTATGATCAGCACGACGAACATTACATTACAATACGGCAAACGCGTCCTTTTCGACAGCGTCAATATCACCTTTACTCCCGGGAACTGCTACGGCGTGATCGGGGCAAACGGATCGGGAAAATCTTCTTTTCTCAAGATCCTGACGGGTGAAATTGAATCCAATTCCGGCGAGGTCGTTATCGCCCCCGGCGCGCGGGTTTCCTTCCTGAAGCAGAACCAGTTTGAATTCGACGAATACCCCGTGCTTGAAACCGTGATCATGGGCCATAAAAAACTCTATCAGGTCGTAAAAGAAAAAGAGGCCATTTACGCCAAGCCCGACTTCTCCGAAGCCGACGGCCTTAAAGCTTCCGAGCTGGAAACCGAATTTGAGAACATGAACGGCTGGAACGCTGAGCCCGAAGCGGCAAAACTCCTCAGCGATCTGGGCATTGAAGAAGCCCTGCACCCGATGAAGATGAAAGAGCTGGCCGGCGGTCAAAAAGTCCGTGTTCTGCTGGCCCAGGCTCTTTTCGGAAACCCCGACGTCCTGCTTCTCGACGAACCGACCAACCAGCTCGACGACATCACCTGCATGTGGCTGGAAGATTTCCTTTACGATTTCAAAAACACCGTGATCGTGGTTTCGCACGACCGCCACTTTCTGGACAAAGTCTGCACGCACATCGCCGACATTGATTTCGGAAAAATTCAGATGTACCCCGGCAATTACAGTTTCTGGTATCAGTCCAGCCAGCTCGCTCTCCGCCAGCGTTCCGATCAGAACAAAAAGGTCGAAGAAAAGCGCAAGGAACTTCAGGCCTTCATCGCCCGTTTCAGCGCCAACGCTTCCAAGTCGCGCCAGGCCACCTCGCGCAAAAAACTGCTCGAAAAACTGACGATTGAAGACATCAAGCCTTCTTCGCGCAAATACCCGAACATTATGTTCAAGCAGGAACGCGAAGCCGGCAACGATATTTTAAGTCTCGAAAATCTTTCCAAAACGATCGACGGCAAATTGATGTTTGATAACTTGAGCCTGCGCGTGGACAAGGGGCAGAAAATCGCGTTCGTAGGCCCTCACGACTTGGCCAAGACTGCCCTCTTCCAGATTCTGATGAATGAAGCTCAGCCGGATAAAGGCGGTTTTAAATGGGGCGTTTCAACCACCCGCGCGTTTTTACCCAAAGACAATAAACAGTTTTTTGACGAGGTCGAACTGAGTCTGGTCGACTGGCTGAGGCAGTTTTCAAAAGAGACGGATGAAAATTTTATCCGCAGTTTCCTGGGCCGTATGCTTTTTACCGGCGAAGAATCCCTTAAAAAAGCCAAGGTTCTTTCCGGGGGTGAAAAAGTGCGGTGCATGCTGGCACGCATGATGCTTCTTTCCGCCAACGTTCTGATTCTGGACGAACCGACTAACCATCTCGATCTGGAATCCATTCAGGCCCTGAACGAAAGCCTGGAGAATTTCACCGGCACCGTTTTATTCTCATCTCATGACCATCAGTTCGTGCAGACCGTGGCCAACCGCATTATCGAAATCACTCCGCAAGGCGTGATCGACCAGAGCGACACCACTTACGACGACTACCTGACCAACGATCATATCAAGACCCGCCGCGAAAAGTTTTACGCTAAATATTAAAATTTCCGCTTAAGCCCCCTCCTCTGCCTGTCGAAGCAGAACATAGAGGAAGGAGGGCTTCATCCCTGCCGTAAAAGCCAAGACTTCAAAGTTATTTTCAAAATCCGCCGGTTTCTGGATCACTCTGGTTCTGCTGTGGGCTCTCGGGATTTTTCTGCGCCTTTACCTGCTTCAAGACCAGATTATTCTGGATGACGAATGGCACGGCCTTGTGCTCGCGTCGCGAAAAACCTTTCATCAGATTCTCGGCTTAAGCTCCGTTGGAGCGACAAGCCCCATTTCTAACCTCTATTACTGGGTTCTGCTTCACACCGTGGGCTGGTCCGCGCTTCTCATCCGCCTCCCGCAAATCATCGCGGGGATTTCCGCCGTCATTTTATTTCCGCTTTTCACGCTTCGAATTCTGGGGCGTCAAAGGGCTCTGTTGTTTTCATTTCTTCTTTCCATCTCTCCGTTTCTGATTTTTTACAGCCGGAACAGCCGGCCTTACAGCATCGCGTTTTTTTTGAGTTTCACGGCTTTGCTCTGCCTTTACTTTTGGATATCCGAAAAAAAGACACGCTACGCGGTCCTTTACGTTTTGTGCGGAGCGCTCGCTTCCTATTTTCACCCCGCCACCCTGATTCCCGTGAGTTCACCGCTGATCGCGCTCACAGGCCTTCACTGGAAACCTTTAAAAAACGCTCCGAAGCCCCGGCTCATGATCACCGCGGGGCTCTGCCTCGCGCTTCTCGTCTTCGCTTTTTATTTTCCGGTCATGCTCAAAAATCCCTGGATCATGAAAGAAAGACGTGAATTCGGGCTGATCTCCCTAGATAGTTTTTACGGTATATGGATTCTCATGAGCGGAACCGCCAGGCCCAGCCTGATCGCCGTCTTTTTCGCGCTGGCGGTCCTGGGCGCGGTTCATCTCGTCCGCCGGAGGCCTTTGCTTGGGTGGATCTGCGTTTCCGCATATCTGCCCACTTTCGCTTTTTTTAGCGTCAATCAGATTGAAGTCCCGTTGTTTTTTACGCGGTACATGATCACTCTGCTGCCGATAAATTTTATTTTCGTGTCGCACGGACTTTTCGCGTTTATCAACACCAAAAACTCCGCGCCCTGGACTAAAATCCTGAAAACCCTGGCCGTCGGGATCTTTCTCGTCTTTCTTTGCGTTAAAAACCCACTGGCGCGCCACTACACCCGCACTCCCAATAATTTCATGGATCACTCCGCGTTTCAGGAAACCTACACGCGCCGCGCTTGGAACAAGCACTCTTATAAAATTGACGGCGACGGCAGCTACGCCATGAAAAAACAGCATGTTCCGGACTATTATTTTAAAATCGCGCGGGATCCTGAAATCAACACCATTCTGGAATACCCCATGGTGGTCGGCGACTCGCTTAATCTTTACTATTACTATCAGCATTTTCACCGAAAGCGCGTCGTGATCGGCTACACGTCCCGGCTTCTGATCCCAGCCGAAGTCCGCAGACTTTACGCTTACGGAGACGAGCCCATCGACGTGCTCTTAAGCCGGCTGATTGACCCCGAAAAACTGAAATTCCGCAACATGGTTCCTTTACTCAACCTCACGCGCGTCAGAGATTCGGGCGCTGACCGCGTTATTATTCACCGGAATATTTTCCGTGAAATGAACCCAATGGAAAAGGAACTGGACCCTGTTTACCCCCCGCCAATCTATCTGGAAAAAATTTACAATAAAATCCTGGGGCCCGCGGAGTATAGCGACGAGGAAATCGTAGTCTTTAAAATGGACCGGGAAAAAATGGAAAAAGCGATAGAGAAGAGAAAGAAAGGCGAATGGAAACCTTCGGCTCAGGGCCCTTTCCGCCCGCTCAAGACTTAAATCAGGTTTTTCTAAAATCTCAGTCTGGGAAGGACGATCGTGAATAGAATAATCAAAAGCAGAATCAGCAGATAAATCTTAAAAAGCCATTTTTCAATACTCAGACTCCGGGTCAACAGATTGTCGCCCAGGGTTTTATACTCCCCCGCCCGTGCCCACTTGAGCCATTTCCGCGACGTTTCCCGGCTGTTGTAAACAATCGAAGGTCTGCCCAACGCTTCCCAAGTTTGCCGGTGTTTATTTCTCAGACGAAAAATAATATAAAAATAAATCGCGGTGAAAACCGCTAGCACCAGCCAGTGCGCTGCCCACAATAAAGAAACCATGCCCTAAGTGTACACCGCTCTTAGGGAAACTTACATAACTTACATCTGCCCCTACCCTAGAATCGAGCTCCCCTTATTGTTTTACTGACATTCACCCGGTAATCTTTAAACAAGGGAGATACTAAAATGAAAAAAAATGATAAGAAAACGGCACTCTTTACTCTGGGATTTCTACTTGTTTTTCAAACGGTTTCCTACAGTTCTTTAGATATGGGCTCTCCCGTGGAAAATGCTCCGGCCGGCGAAACACAGGCCCCCGGCGTTGCTCCTGATGACACTCCCGAAATGGCTCCCGTCGAACAGCAGGCCCCGCCCGCCAGCACCGATTTTTTAATGACAAATCCCATCGTACAGCCGGAGCCTGATAAAACAGCGGTTCAAGAAATGCCGGCTCAGGAACCCACGGCCACGACACCTCCGGAGACGACGACTCCGGTAACAACACCCGAAGACACGAATCTCCCGACCGCGCAGGATCCTGCCAATCTGGCTGATGACTCTTGGAATGACAGCTCCTTCGATATTGACGGCGCCGATGAAGGTGATGATGCGGAAGTCGGTGAATACATCGACATCTACAACATGGATGACATGGATACGCTCTTGAACACTCCCCCGGAGGAAGAAGGCGGATCGCCGAGTGGCACTATGCTGGGAGACAGTGCGAGGACTGAAAGCGCCAAGGAAATCGAGAATGAACCCGCCGAAGTCTTTGCCGTTAACGATGACGAAGAAATCAAGTCCATGAAAGAACAAATCACCAGCATGGCCAAAAGCCTCTTTGAAACCCAGGTAGCACTGGAGAATCTCATCTCGGATGTTAAAAAAGGAAGGATCTATTCTGACGTCGCCCGGGGTTTCATCCTGCAGCTGCAATTCGAGAATTTCCAGCTTGCGGACTTAAACCAGAGAGCGGATAAAAATAAAATCGCTGAGAACAACAAGAAAATAGCCGCCAACAATGCGATCATCGCCGACTTCAGCAGAATTACTTCAAGCGACGGAAAAGCCAGGGGCAAAATCGTTGCCAGCCTCACCAAACAGCTTGAGAATATCGATAAGCTGCGGAAAGAAGTCATTTACTACCTTAATGACACAAGGTTAAATACAGCCGCCAAGCGCACATTCGTCCAGGGATTGCTGGATGGCCGCTGGAAAATAGGCAACGCGAGGTTCAAGGACTACAAAGATTACGCAGACAAACTCGTGAAAGGCTTCGTAAAGGCTAAAAGAGGCTAAACCTTACGGATAATCAGGCTTCGCTGTAAATCCGGTCAACCAGGTTTCGAAACCCCTTCGGCCTTGCGATCAGCACATAAGCTGCCGCCAGCGCCATCAACGGCAGAAAGAAAAATAAGCCATCAACCGCCAAAATAATCACCGCCCACATAATACGGTCAATCAGCTTCATCCCCCCTCCTCCTTTTCGCTCCCTACACTTGGAGTATCGGCACCCAGTTTTTTACAAACCTAATTCACTAAGACCCGGGTGATCATCAGGTCTTCTGCCGAGCGGCCAAAAAAATTTCCGTTCACTCTCACTCAGAGGTAAATCGTTAATGCTCGCAAAACGCTCTTTCATCAACCCATTTTTATCAAAAATCCAATTCTCGTTGCCATACGCTCGAAACCACTGATTCTTAGCATTGTGATATTCATAGGCGTATCTTACAGCGATCCGGTTCTCCGTGAAGGCGAAGAGCTCTTTGATAAGTCTATACTCTAATTCCGTTTTCCACTTCTCTGTTAAAAAACGAACAATTTCTTCTCTGCCGTTAACAAACTGAATCCGATTACGCCATTGACTGTCGGGAGAGTACGCTAAACTTATTTTCTCGGGATTCCTACTATTCCATCCATCTTCAGCAAGACGCACTTTCTCGGTCGCGCTTGCTTTGGTAAATGGCGGTAAGGGAGGCCGCTGATCAATCGGTTTCACTCTTCGTCCTCCTCGTCCTCGTCATCATCGTCGTCATCCTCAAGATCATCGCCAGAATCATCCAATTCCTCGCCACACTCACTGCAAATTCCTTCTTCAGCGAGATCTTCATCGATATCCTCAGCATCACAATGCTTGCAACGCTTCATCTGAACCTCCTGGCCCCGTTAACCCGGTTCACCTGGAACCGGTACCGAGTTATTAAATTCCGATTCGAGAATCTTTTTCAAATCCTCGAAACCTTTGAAGTGAAATACCCGCTCTGGTCCTTCCGGTGCGCCTGAAAGCAAAGTCAGCTTCCCGCGTGTTTCTTCACCCTCTTTCCAGACATTACCAATAAATATCATCTCAAACCTCACTCTAAATGCGGTCAATGCGTTTTATTGTCACTCTTAACCCACTCCACTTGGAACCGGTACTGAGTCATTCTAATTTTCGTATAAGCAAAACTTATTTATCAGCATATTCGCAAGCCCATCTAAGCCGGGAAATAACGAATGATGATTAACACCAAAATGTTCCAATCGGATTTGAAAATTAATCAAACATTCGCGTTTCAAGACCCATTTCTGGATATTATCTCCCGATAACTCCACATGCGGCTCAGAATGAACTGTAAACACGCTGGATTGCGCGGTAATTCTAGATGTCAAATGATGAGGTTCGAAAATTTTAGTCTCCCGCAATTTCAACGGATGCTCCTGCCGATTCGCAACATCTATCCGCCTCCTATCCATTACAAATATTGCGGCATCTCCATTTTTCTTGCTCCAACAAGCAAAAAAAGCCGCTACCAAGGGACTCTCGGTCCAATCTAAAAGTCTAGTTGGGAACCCGTGATGCTGCGCTAAAGATATCCACTGCCAATCGTCCTGAGGGGCTTGTTGAACATATGGAGTTGCCCTTCTTTTAAAATCTTCAAAAGCAAAGAACTCGTCTTGATAAACTCGATCGGGACCATATTTTTTATCGATAGTGGGCCTATAATTATAAACTCGACCAATTTTAGGCATAAGCTTCCAAGCAACATCCCCATGTCCACGATATATTGAAAGCTGGCTATCCGTCCTTTCAATCGCCTCTATAAAATCCTTAAAATTTGCTATTTCTATAATTTTCATCTACCTCTCCTAAGATTATTTGCGCATTTCAAATAGTTTCCCCACTATTCCTCTCAACTGATGCACCACGGCTCTTTCAAACCAGGGGTTCTTTTTGAGCCAGATCTGGTTGCGGGGTGAAGGGTGCACCAATGGAAAAAAGTCGGGCAGGTATTCTTTCCAGGCGCGGACGGTTTCGGTCATGTTCTCCTTCATTCTCTTTCCCAGATAATACTTCTGCGCGTAACTGCCCACAAGCAGTGTGAGTTTGATGTTGGGCATGTGTTCGCGCACCCGGGCGTGCCACTGCGGGGCGCATTCCTTGCGGGGCGGAAGGTCGCCGGAGCTTCCCTTGCCCGGGTAGCAAAAGCCCATGGGCATGATTGAAAAGATTCGGGTGTCGTAGAAAGTGTCACGGTCCACGCCCATCCAGGCACGCAGGCGGTCACCGCTGGGGTCATTAAACGGAATCGAGGTTTCGTGCACCCGGGTGCCGGGGGCCTGGCTGATGATCAGGATTTTAGAGCGCGGGTCGGCCCGCAGAACAGGATTGGGGCCGAGGGGTAAATGTTTTTCGCAGGTTCTGCAAGCCCGCACTTCGTGAAGCAGTTTCTCGAGCGCGGCACTTCCGGCCATGGGTTACCGGACTTTTTTCGTAGGGTATTTGTCTTTGATGTGCTGATTGAAATAAAGGCCGTGCGACGAGGCCAGCATCAGGGCCTGATAAACCACTTCAGGCACGCCGGTATAAACGTAAACTCCCCCGCCCTTGAAAGTCACTTCCAGTTCCTGGGTCTCAAGGTTGTAGCCGATGATGGACAAATCAGTGGATTGAACGGGTTTTCTTTCCATAACGCTCTCCTAAGTCTGCGCGAACTCGAAAAATTCGTTTTCGAAAGAGTTTTTGAAGCTGTCGGAAACGGCCATGAGCATTTGAAAGGTGTCGGCCACGGCCGGGCCTGAAACTTTCCCCACCGTCGGGGTCACAGCCAATCTTCTGAAGATTTTCTCGATCACAGCCAGCACCGGATCGGTTTCCATGGCCGGGTCGTGAAGGTATTCACTAAAAACCGTCGCGAGGCTGAGATATTTGGGGCTTTCAAAACCGCTCATGACTTTCCGGAGGAAAGCTTTGCGGTCGTCTTCAGGTTCGATGCGGTTTTCGTCACAGGACCGTTCCCAAAGCTTGCAGGCCAGAGCCAGGCGCCCTGCCAGGTATTCCAGACCGAAAGCATCGGCGGTGATGCCTTCGAATTTTCGGTCGCGGTGCTTCAACAACTCATGAATGCGCTCATAATCGTTGTGCTCGTAAATATGAGCCAGCACCTGCGACGCGTATTGCTTGAAGTCTTTGGGCATGTCGGGAGTGATTATAAAGCGAAACCTGGGCGGTTTCAACCTGCCGGTTTCTTAGATAAAAGACTCGATTTTGGAGGTCAAACTCTGCAGGCCCTGCTTCTGACGGGCCGAAATCAGCACCCCTTCGGGCCAGACCGCCTGCACGTCTCTTTTCTGGTGTTCATCCAGCAGGTCGGCCTTATTGAGCGCTAAAATCACCGGCTTGCCGGCCACGCTCATTTCAGAAAGCACCTTCTCCACCGCCGATTTGAGCGAAGACGCGTGAGGGCTTGAAACGTCAAGCACGTGCACGATCACGTCGGCGTGGTTCACTTCTTCGAGGGTCGCGTGAAACGCTTCAACCAGGGTGTGCGGAAGATCCCGCAGGAAACCGACGGTGTCGACAAAAAGCACGTCACGCCGGCCGTTGAGATTCTCTACTCGGGTCACAGGGTCGAGAGTGGCAAAGAGTTTGTCTTCCACATAACTGTCGGCGCCAGTCAGCGCGTTCAGCAGTGTGGATTTTCCGGCGTTGGTGTAGCCGGTCAGCGCCACGGTGAAAAAGTTTTTCTTCTTCCGGCCTTCACGCAGTAATCCCCGGTGCTGTTTGACTCTTTCCAGCTCTTCTTTGACCTGCTTCATGCGCGTGCGGATTTTACGTTTGTCTTTTTCAAGTTCCTGTTCGCCCGGGCCTCGAGTGCCGATACCGCCGCCCAAACGCGACATAACGCCCCCCAGGCCTCCGATGCGGGGTAACGCGTAACTCAGCTGAGCCAGCTCGACTTGAAGCTTACCTTCTTTGGATTTCGCGCGCCTGCCGAAAATATCCAGAATCAACGCCGTGCGGTCCATAACTGAAATGCCGGTGAATTTTTCAATATTGCCGTTTTGAGCGGGCGTCAGCTCACGGTCGAAAATCAAAACGTTGGCGCCGACCTTGCGGGCTTCATCACGAAGCTCCGTCAGCTTCCCTTCACGGAGAAAGTGACTGGGGCTGGGATCGTTGAGGTTAACGTTCATGGAGCCCACCGGGCGGATCAGCGCGGACTCCGTCAGCTCCTGCATTTCTTCAAGACGCTCGTCCCAGTCTTCTTTATTGCGGGAATGCACCCGCACCAGCACGATAAAAGCCTTGTTGCGCAGTTCACGCGAAAATTTTTTCTCCAGACCGGGAAGCCGGTAACGGTTTAACGCCATTAATCCTCCAGCACAATGCCGACCGGGCAATGGTCGGAGCCCATGACTTCGGGCAGAATAAATGCTTTTTTGAGTTTGGGTCTCAGTGATTTTGAAATCAGAAAATAGTCGATGCGCCAGCCGACGTTCCGCTTTCGGCAGCCGGCGAACGGGCTCCACCAGCTGTAATGCCCGCCTTCTTTGGTAAATTCACGGAAGGTATCGATAAAACCGGCTTTCACGAAGTTGGTAAAACCTTCCCGCTCTTCGTCGGTAAAACCGTGATTCTTATGATTGGTGTCAGGATTGGCCAGATCGATTTCTTCGTGCGCCACGTTCAAATCTCCGCAGAAAACGACCGGCTTCCTTTTTTCGAGCTTCTTGAGGTACTTCAGAAAATCCACATCCCACTTTTTGTAGCGGTAAGGCAGGCGTGAAAGATCGCGTTTGGTGTTGGGCACATACACGTTCACCAGAAAATAATTTTTAAATTCGGCGGTCAGGATACGCCCTTCCTCGTCGTGCTCCTCGATGCCCATGCCTTGGGTAACTTTGAGCGGTTTCACCTTTGAAAAAATCGCGGTGCCGGAGTAGTGCCAGCGTTTGGGCGGGTAATTCCAGAACATTTCATAACCGGGAAGCTCAAGGCCGGCCTGATCGGGGTGCGCCTTGGTCTCCTGTAGGCAGATCACATCGGGCTTTTCTTTTTTAACGAACTCGACGAAACCTTTGCGGATCACGGCGCGCACGCCGTTGACATTCCAGGAAAGCAGTTTAGACACTGAGCCCCTTTTCACGGGCCATGCGGGTATACTTCGCGACTTGCTCAGGGCTCAATTTTTTCTTCAAAGCTTCAGGATCCTGCATTGCTTTTTTAATTTTACTTTCGGGAACGCCCATGGCTTTGGCGGCCATCGCGGGAAGACCTCCGGCAGCGGTTTTTCTGGCTGACGGAAAGGTCATTTGGCTGAGTGCGGCATGGAAAAAATTATCTTCCATTCGAAAAGTGACCAGGTGCGGTTCCGGCTTAACTTTAATTTCTCCCAGCTCAATCGCGCGTTTCAGTTCCAAACCCTGGAGGCGTTCTTTCCCAATAATTTCCCCGGTCACAAACGTGAGTCTCTGCCCCTGCGTGAGAAGACTAAGCGCGTCACTGGATTCATAAGTCTTGGTTCCCCGGTAAATCTTCCCGTCACGGGTTAATATCTTAATGTAATCCGGTTTTTCCGGTCCGAGAATTTTCTCGAGATGAACCCGGCCGCCCATCATCCAAAGAACAGTCACAAAACAAAGAACACCGAAATACTTGTTACGGTTACGCCTTTTACGGCGGTAAGGCATCCGCGTGTCTCCGCGTTAAAAGTTAGATCAGGGTGCGTGCCAAACAGTATTTCTGGAAAAAAGGAACTCCGCCGGCCGTCCGCTTTTCATTTCACCGACGAGAAGTATACACATTATCAATAAAACGGCCATATGAAACAAAAAATTCACAACCACTCCCGACACCCGCCAGACATTCACCGGATGCCCTCGTTTTTCACTGCGCCGGTCTTCAAAAACCCCTTTCCGAATCAGCCAGGGCGTAGCCAGACTGGTCGCAAACCACAGAACGGCGGAAAACCCGATCACAACCGCGGGAATAAGCCAGAGAGAATCTTCCTTGTCGGGAAACCAATGGGCGTAAATATGGGTAGTGGGGGTAATCAAAAAGAAAATAAATCCCGTCAGCAGAATATTGACCGGAAACAATATCTTTTCAAAATTGATAGGTTTCACGGTTGGATTTTAAATCAGGAAGGCGGGGCCTTTAAGTCTTCTTTAATGACAATTTCTTCCGCTCCGCCGGTGTCAACGGAGTAATAGACATCATCCTCATAAACGATTTTACCCCGGATCGTCTTACCGCTCTTTAGCTTAAAATCCAGGCTTCCTTCAGGCGGCGGAGCTTTGGGCTTCTGCACGGCCGGCTGGCTTTTGGCCGACGGCGCAAGCATGGACTGGCCGGGTTTGGCTTTGGGCAATACAGGAACGATATTCCCGGGAATCGAGGGAGAAGCGTCGGAGATTTTTACTTGTGAACCGGATTGAGCATTCAAACCGCCCGCTTTAGCTTTAAAAAAATAGGTGTATCCCAGAAAACCGCCGGCCGCGATGATGATCACAAGCAGGACAATTCTCGCACGCTTCTGTTTAACACGCATGGCTTCGGCTTCACCCGATTCCTCGCGTTCGGCTTTCTTGGCTTCCATTTCCTCAGCTTCTGAAATCCCCCGCTTTTTCAGCTCATGAAACGCGAGAGTGCCTCGAATGCCGTTGATAAAATTAATTGAAAAAAGGATGGGAATAAACCATCGCATACTTTCCCCGTGCGCGGCCAAAAGTTTTGCCATTTCCAGCTGACCATAAACGTAAAAGCCTAAAACCGCCAGAGCCGCGATACGCGACATGCGCGTGATAGCGAAACCCAGAACCAGAAAAACCGCCATATCAATGTAGCCGGTACTGTCGATCCCTGAAAAAACCGGATGCCCGTGCGTATTGAGCCATGAAATGATGCCCGTAACGGTTCCAACAAGAATGGCCGTGCCCGCGCCAAGGCCGGCAGCTCTCCGGGATTCTTCAAAATCATCGACAGACGGCCAGTAAAGCCGCTTGAAGGAGGATTCACCCATTATTTTCTTCGAAGATTCTTTCGAACTCTTTGTGGATTTTCCTGAAGGCTTCCAGAAGTTCGGGGTCAAAATGCTGAGGCATCACCCGGCCGTCGCCCTCAAGGATGATTTTGCAGGTTTTTTCGTGAGAAAAGGGCTCTTTATAATGGCGCTTACTGCGCAGAGCGTCATAAACGTCCACCAGAGAAACGATACGGGCCTGAATCGGAATTTCTTTTCCTTTAAGCCCATTGGGATATCCCGAACCGTCCCACCGCTCATGATGATTGAGAGCGATAATCGCGCCCAGTTTCAGGATCGGCGCGTCAGAATCTTTTAAAATTTCATACCCAATTTTCGGGTGCGTCTTCATGACAGACCATTCATCCGCGTCCAGCGAAGACTGCTTGAAAAGGATTTTATCGGGAATTCCGATTTTGCCGATATCGTGCATCGGGCTGGCGTAAAGCATGAGTTCGACTTCCTGCTCATTCATACCGATCGCCCGGCCCAATTCGGCGGAGTAAAGCGACAGACGTTTGACATGGTCGGCGGTTTCTTCATCTTTATATTCCGTCGCGCGCGTCAGCCGGTAAATGGTTTCAATATAAGCCTGCTTGACCTGCTTATGAAGAAGGTCGAGGTCCGTAATCGCCTGGCGTAACTGCTCCGTGCGGTCCTGCACTTTATTGGCCAGAAAACCCGCTTTTTTCTCAAGCTCCGTGTGAAGTTTGCGGACTTTTAAAAGATTTTGAATACGGGCTAAAACTTCTGACGCCTTGTACGGTTTATTTAAAAAGTCCGTCGCGCCGGAACTCAGCGCGCGCAAGCAGATCTCCTCATCCGTCTCTCCGGTCAGCACCAAAAACGGCACGAATGTTTCCTGCTGAATCCCGCGCAAAACCTGCATGACTTCAAAACCGTCCATGAACGGCATTTTGATATCAAGCATCACAAGGTCAGGCTGAAATTGCCGGTAAACGGATTCAGCTTGGCGGGGGTCTGAAATATAGCGGACCATGCTGTAATCATGATCCTTGAGGACTTCTTCGAGAGTCATGCCGATGTTGACGTCATCGTCAATAATGAGGATACGGGACTGCAATAAACCGCTTTCTAGTTCGACCACTGCCTGCTCCTGCTGTTGTCTCTCTCTTTTTTTAGTGTTAATCGAAGTATGCCCGCAGAGAGGAGCGCGTGCAACTAAACAGGCTGATTTTTATTAAAAAAAGCGGGAGGGAAGAGAGTTTTTAAAGGCTTGAAAAGAAGATTTTGTAGAGGGAGTCAGGACTGAAAGAAGCCTGAAAGCTTCTCTTTTGCCTTACCAAGAATTTCCCCGGCCTGGGCCCCGAGCTGATTGGCCGCTTCCCCTACCTGGGCATTAAGGATGCTGGTGCCGGCATACTTTAAAACCGCGCTGATCAGCTGCTGGGTCACGCTCAGCGGGTCTGTGACATTTTCAAGAACCTGATGACTGATATTCAGCGGGTACTCCTTGCGGAAAACCGGATCGCGGGCACTGTCAGCGTAAATCAGTTTTCCCAGGCTGAATTCCGCGCGGTCGACAATCAGGTTTCGCGAACCGGCGCGGGAATAACCTGAAGACGAAACAGCCGCGTGCGCGGTTCCCCGCCCCGACTCAGCCTGAGCGCGCTGTTTGGCTTCAAGATTCTTTCTAAGTTCATTAAGATTCACTTCATTGGCTCCGTTTTTCTCGACTGTCATTTCCTGAATATTGATCCGGAGGTTTGTAATATGCGTTTTGCCTTTGAGAAAATCCAAGGGCTCAACCTGAATCAGAATTTCGGGAATCACGGCCAGGTACGGCTCACGGAAATGTTTGAGGTTTCGGATGCGCACCCGGGTCGCCTGAATTTCCGGCGGCGACAGGCTGACGCGCAGACCGCCGATCCTCACCTGCGTTCCCGTGTTTTTTTCAATGGCCCAATCCAGCCCCGCGCGGGCTACAAAATAAAGGATGACAAGCAGGACGGCAAGACGGATCAGGAGGCGGATGAGTTTAAACATAAATCCCCTAGATAAGTTTAGAGCGGAACATAAGGAAAATAGGCCAGAACGCGAGGCTGAGTGAAAACGCGATCAGGCCGAATTCGCAGAGAAAATAGAAAAGCGAGAGCGGGAAACGCGCCCATTTTGTTTTTTCATCCGCGCGCTTGAGATGGCGCCAGACAACCGCCTGAATGATAGCGATAATCGCGAAAAGGACGGCGTACCCCATGGGCTTCATGGGAGGCGCCAAACGCATGGCTCCTTTGACGGCCGTAAAATGATAGAAGAAATAGCCGAGGGCCGAAGCGCCCAGAAAAATCGTCGACTTGCGGTCTTCGAAAAAATCTTCGATTTTTTCTTTTTTCACGGCTCCCTCACTTCCAGCATTTTAAACACAAAAGCGTATTCGAAAGCGATTTCTTTCAGGCTGTCGTAACGGCCGGACGGCCCGCCGTGACCTGAATCCATTTCCATTTTAACCAGAATCGCCGTTTTGGCACGGTTATTTTCTCTCAACTTCGCCGCCCACTTGGCAGGCTCCCAGTAAGAAACCCGGGGGTCGTTCAAACCGCCGGTAATCAGGATGTTTGGATATTCTGCCGGCTTGACGTTATCGTAAGGCGAATATTCCTGGATGCTTTTAAAAAACACCGGGTCCTGCGGGTTTCCCCATTCTTCGTATTCCGTCACGGTCAAAGGCAGGGTCGGATCCAGCATGGTGTTCAAAACGTCCACAAAAGGCACCATCGCGATCACCGCTTTAAAAAGATCGGGCCGAAGATTGATGCAGGCACCCATCAGAAGCCCTCCCGCGCTGCCTCCGCAAATCGCGAGTTCCGAAGCCGAAGTGTATTTCTCTTGAATGAGATGTTCCGCGCAGGCGATAAAATCCAGAAACGTGTTTTTCTTTTTCAGAAGTTTGCCGTCATCGTACCAGGGCCGGCCCAAATCCCCTCCGCCCCGGATATGCGCAAGCGCGAAAACAAAACCCCGGTCCAGCAGGCTGAGGCGTGAGGATGAAAAAACCGGATCCATGCTGATTCCGTAGGAACCGTAACCGTAGAGAAAGCAGGGTGCGGAACCGTCTCTTTTCAGCCCTTTCTTATAAACAACTGAAACCGGAACTTTCACCCCGTCATGAGAAACCGCGAAAATACGCTCTGAGGCGTATTTTGACTTATCGTAACCGCCCAGAACTTCCTGTCTCTTCTTCAATTCTTTTGCCCGGGTTTCAAGATCGTAGTCGTAAACCGTATGCGGTGTAACCATGGAACTGTACTCAAAGCGAAGGATTTTAGAATCAAAATCACGGTTGGCTCCGCCCCACGCGCTGTAAACCGGGTCTTCAAATTCGATAAAATGACTTTGAGCGTCTGAAAGACGGATGATCTGGATTTTTTCCAACCCATTCTCGCGCTGATACACGGCCAGATACTCCCGGAACACATCCACACCTTCCAGTTTCACTTCCGGTTTATGCGCGATCCGGTCTTTCCAGTTTTTCAAACCGCAATTTTCAACCGGCGCCTCGCACAGACGGAAATTCACAGCCGTATCATTGGTCAGGATGAGAAATTTTCCGCCGTGATGCTCAACGGAATACTCCACTTCCTTACGGCGGGGCTCAATGACTTTAAAATCATCCATCGGCTTTTCAGCCGGAAGAAACCGGCATTCGGCCGTTGTCTTGCTGGAGGAATGAATCACGATATACTTCCGGTCCTTGGTTTTGTAAGCCCCCAGAAAAAACGACTCGTCCTTTTCATGGAAAATCAATTTGTCTTCGGCGGGATCGCTTCCCAGCGTGTGCCGGTAAATCTGAAACGGCCGTTTCATTTCATCCTGGATGCTGTAAAAGAAAGTCCGGCTGTCGGCCGCCCATTCAAAACTGCCCGCGGTTTTCAAAATGACGTCCGGCAGAAGTTCGCCGGTAGAAAGGTTTTTGAAACGCAGGGTGTAGGTTTCGGAACCGTCGGTATCCACGGAAAAAGCCAGCAGGTTTTGATCCGGACTGACTTTCAAGACACCGAGACTAAAATAAGACTGCCCCTGAGCGAGCTGATTGCCGTCGACCAGGATTTCTTCAAGCGCGTCGAGACTGCCTTTTTTACGGCAGTGAATTGAGTACTGCTTCCCCTGCTCCGTGCGTGAGTAATAAAAGTAGCCGGCATAACGGACTGGAACGGACATATCCGTCTCTTTAATCCGGCCCAAAATTTCTTTGTAGAGTTTTTCCTGAAGTTCTTCCGTGTCTTTCATGAAGAGCCGGGTGTATTCATTTTCCGCCTTCAGGTGATTGATCACGGCAGGGTTTTCCTTTTCACGAAGCCAAAAGTAGTCATCGTGCCAAGTTTTTCCGTGAACGGAAATTTCGCGGGAAATCTTTTTCAGTCCCGGAGGAAAGACTTCAGAGGATACGCTACCAGGTTTGCTTTTCATAGTCCGTCCGGTCATATTTACCATCTTTATTTGTGTCAAAATGCAGACCGTCCTGCCTGCGGATGTATTGCACTTCTTTTTCGGAACCCCCGAGTTTTTTCAGCGTTTCTTTTTCCTTCGCCATACATTCCAGCTCTTCTTTCTGCTGAGCTTCATACGAAGGATTCCCGTAGCCGTTTTTGGCGCGCATTTCAACATGGCAAGCTTCGTGCACAAGTATCGCTCCTAATCCAGGTCCGGAAGTTTTATTCAAAGTGTCTTCTTTTAAGTAAATTGTAGGCCTCTCGGAATAAGCGCTGACAACGGAGCGGTCTCCTTTTTCAATCGCTTTGATATATTTCAAAACATATTGAAGGTCATAATAAGATTTTTTCTTGAGGAGTTTCAAAGCGGAATCCACCCGCCCGCAGAAAGCCATCCCCCCTTTAACAGGAATCCCCATGATCACAGATTCGTTTTTGGGATGTTTAAACGGCTCAAGATAATCCGTGTTCGGGTCTTTCTTCGCGTCAGCCGCGCCCGCGCTGACAGAACCCAGGAACAGCGATAGGATTAGAAAAATGATGTTTTTTTTCATTCTCCTTAAGTATCGGACATCTGGATTTTTTCCGAAACGTTATTTGCGGTCTTTGGGAGAAATATCAATCGTGATTTGGGTTTCGGAACGCCCGGAAGGAGACGCTTTTAACGGCAGTTCGTAGCGGACCTGGTCAAACAGGCAAATGGAAGAATCCTTACGACAGTAATAAAAAACGCCGTCGAGAGTCAGCGTGTTTTCCCCGGGTTTCACCATGAGCGGAATCTGAAACGGAAGTTCACGGCGCTCTTTATCAATAATCTTGGCGTCACCGCTGACATACACGATCATCTTTCCGTCAGACTTAACATCCACGTGAATCGGCGCGTTATGCGTGAATTCGTAACCCTTCGGCAGTTCGAACGTCACATTCAGAAACGTTTTACCTTCGCGGATTTTTTTCTCGCGGAGCTTCACCAGACGCCCGTGAAAATCTTTAAGCAGATGCTTCGCCAGTTTCTCCATTCCCTTCAGCTCCAGCGTACTGACTGTACCCGCGCCTCGGTCAATCACCCGTATCTGATGATTGTTCGTGTCGGCCACGTAAATTTTGCCATCCAGGACCGCGGCACCGCCGGGCTCATAAAATTGAGCTTCGCTTAAACTTCCGTCTTTCAGTCCGTGCTCCCCGGTACCCGCGTAGGTCTTGCTGGTTTTAGAACCCGGCGCGATGATTTTAATTTTTGAATTGTACGTATCCGCGGTAATCAGATACATCCCGTCCCACGCGACTCCCAGCGCGTGCTGAAGCCTCGCGGTTTCACGTCCTCCGTCAATATCCCCGAACTCAAAAAGATCTTCACCGATCAAAGTTTCTACATTTCCAGCGGGATTCAAATCCGCGGCACGCACCGAACTGACTTCGCTGTCCGCGAAATAAAGCTTTGATCCGTCAGTCGTAATCCCGCTCGGCTGTGCCAGCGCGGATGAAAGCAAAGGGCCGTCCACGCGGGCTTCAGCGCCTGAACCGGCAAAAGGCTCGGCGTCCCAAGTTTCAAGATCCGCTTTCCAAAGCTGATGAGAACCGGCCATGGCGATATAAAGTTTTCCGTTCAAAACCAGAAGGTCCCACGGAGAGTTCAGCGGAACATCGGTTCCCCGTCCGCGCAAACCTTCGATATAGCCGGCTTTCTTTCCAGTACCCAAGACGGTCGTCACTTCTCTCGTCTTAAGGTCAGCCCGGCGCACCAAATGATTTTCCGTATCCGCGATATAAAGCAAATCTCCATCCGCGAACATTCCCTGAGGGTGATTAAACTCCGCGTTCTCAAACCGTCCGTCCTTAGCGCCTTCGGCTCCGTTACCGATAGCATCCAGAATATTTCCGCCGGCATCCGCGATCAAGATGCGGTTATGGTTGGAGTCACTGATGAAAAGTTTTTTAGAAACGGGATCCGCGTGAATTTTCCCCGGGAATGAAAGCAGGGTCTTATCCTGAGCTTCTTTTTCAAGCGCGAACTCAACCGGCCCGCGTTTGAGCTGGCCTTTGGCGTCAAAATAACGGATGGTCTCAGCGATCAGGCCGTCAAAGAGGTCAAAAACATCTTCGCCCGACTGCGCGGCGATAATCCTGCCGTTGGGATTGATAAGCACAAGCGTCGGCCAGGCATGAACGCCGTACTGCTGCCAGACTTCCATTTCAGAATCGTTGACGACCGGGTGCTTGATTTCATAACGCATGACCGCCTGGCGGATGGAATCCGTATTTTTTTCATTTTCGAATTTGGCGGAATGGACGCCGATCACAACCAGCTCCTGCCCGTATTTTTCTTCCAATTTTTTCAGGTCGGGAATGACGTGCATGCAGTTGATGCAGCAGTAAGTCCAAAAATCCAGGAGAACAATTTTTCCGTGAAGACCTTTAATGGAAAGGGGTTTTTCCGTATTAAGCCACTGGAGGCCTGAGGGAAACTCAGGCGCGCGCACAAGGCCTTCAAAGCGGGTGTCGAAAGTCTCGGGGCGGTCGGGTTTTGATGCCATAGCGGAAAGATCCGGGTTACGCGCGGAGGCGAACACAACAGTCAGAAGGCAGATGAGCCCCGCCGTAAAACGTGAAGGCCTTTTGCTTTTCATGGATCCCCTCTTTCTATAGGGTTCTACGCAAGAGACCCAAAGTCAGATTGGCTGGGTAAAAGGCGGGTTATTTCTTGTCAGAATCGCCGGAACCGTCTTTAATCGCTTTCTTGAACTCGCGAATTCCGTCCCCAAGCGCCTTGCCGATTTCCGGAAGCCTTTTAGCTCCGAATAACAGCAGAACGACAAGCAGGATAACGATAATTTCCATAGGACCTGGCATGCTCATAAAATCCTCCGATGAGCCGATAAGATATCAGAAAAGAAGGAACAAGGCAATGCCCGGAAAACCCTGCAAAAAGCAGAAAGACGGACAGCCCGCCTTCTGGTATACTCCCTGCACCACTTAACCTGGAGGAATTATGAAGACCCTGAAACCCTTTTTAACGGCCTTATTCGTTCTCTTGATCTCTACGCAAGCGTTCGCGATGACCGCGTCCTATGATCAGAAAATTTCCATGGGCGGAAAAGCGATCGCCACCATCAAAGTCAGCACCATGGATAAATTCATGAAGGCTGAATCTGATTTCGGCGGAATGAAAAGCGTAATGCTCAGAAATGATAAGGGCGTTTACAGCTACCTTCCTGAACAAAAAGTCGCGACCAAAATTCCCGCTGAGCTTGACCGGCCTAATCTGACCCGCGATATTCCCCGTTATTTGGAATTCCTTAAAGAAAACGGCGGAGAAAAAATCGGATCCGAAAAAATCGGAAGCTACGATTGTGATGTTTATTCCTTCACGGAACCGAATATCAAAAAACCCAGCAAGGCCTGGGTCTGGAAAGAAAAATCATTCCCGATCAAAATTGAAGTTCAGGCGCCGGAAGGCACGACGATCGTTGAATTGGAAAACATTAATCTGAACGCGAAGTTTCAGGTTTCAGATTTTGATCTTCCGGGGGACGTCAGAATCATGAACTTCCCTCCGAATCCTTCATCCGCGGCGGCCGCAGCTGTCCCAGCTGAAAAGAAAGTTTGATCTGACCGTTTAATTTCCGGGGCGGGATCGGCGTTTAAAACTGTGGATTTCTTCCACAATTTCGTCGATCTTGCCCTGGTGAAACAAAGTCAACCGGCTCGACAAAAGCCTTCGTCCTAAAAATCCTACCCGCTGTCTTAAACATTCCGCCGCAATTCCCAGTTTCGCGATCTTTTTTTCAGGCATCATCGAAACCTCCCGGGTTGGACCTTCTAGTAAAAGAGATCGGCCGGAAAGTTGAGGGATTGAGGTTAATCTTTCAGGAAAGACTGGTACCCCTCACGGAAGGTCGGGTAAAGAGGCCTGAAACCGATAGATTTTAATTTCAAGTTACGGCACCGCTTGCCGGAGCAGGAAGAATCAAACTTAAACCCGGAAGAAAAACCGGTTTTAGCCGAAAGCCAGCCGTAGAAATCCGACCTCAAAACAGGCTCATCGTCTACCCCGGTATAAATTTCTCCCGACTGAGCGCTTTTAAACAAAACCGGCACCGCGCGGACAATATCCGTAACATGAATCATGTTCACAAATCCATTTTCAGGATTTTCCGGCCACTTCCCGGCTTTCAACGCTTCAAGACGGTTGCGCTCCGGACCGTAAATTCCCGAAAGCCTGAAAACCGCTGAAGGGATTCCGCAGTTCAAAATCTGTCCTTCCGCGGCTTTGAGAATTTTTCCTTTTTCCGAATCAGCGTCCGCGGGTATCGACTCATCCACCCACTCCCCGCCTCTTTCACGCCAAACCGCGGTACTCGAAAGATAAAGAATAAAATTCGGGCGGGGTTTATTTTTTAAGGACTTTAAAAAATGAGCCGTGCCTTCCAGATAAATTTTCCGGTAATCGTTTTCAGTACGGCCGTCAGGCGCGGGACAAATCACGACGAAATGCGCCGGAGGCAGGGATTCTAAAGTTTCAGGCCGCGTTAAATCCGCTATGAGAGGCGTAATACCCGCCTGCCGGAACTCCGCGTGACGGCGGTCCGTGCGGGTCACAGCCCAAACTTTCTGTTTTTTGGAGATGAAATCGAAGGCAATGCGGGACCCGGTGTAACCGGCCCCAACGATTTGGATATGGTACATCTACTTTTTCAGGAAGTTTTCAAGGCGGTCGCACTCGTCTTTACGCAGTTTGCGGTGGCCCTGAAGCCATTGACCGAGAGTATTCGGGTTAACACCCAGCATTTTCGCCAAACGAGAATGCGATACCCGCTTTCGTTCCGCGAAATTTTTAAGCTGTTCGATCAGGTTGGCTTGTGTCATTTATTTACGCCGCAGGCGCCGTTTGTTCTTCCGCGAAAGCGTTACGATGGTTGAAAACCGCGATATGCGAACTCCAGCAGGAAACCGAGCAAAAAATAAAATGCGTGGCTTTCTGACGGCAGGTGCTTACCGAACACGTGTAATATTCGGCATTATATTCGATCGTCTTCTTGCAGGCACTGCATTTTTTCCATTCGGACATGTCAGGCTCCTTTTACCGGAATGCCTTCCTGCTCAAGAACCGCTTTGATTCTCTCGCGGGCATCCCCCTGAATCTCAATAATACCATGCCCATCCCTCACCCCATAGGTTCCCCCGGCTCCGCACTTCTGTTTCAGAAGGCGTGAAAGCTCATCCAAAAGCTTATGCTGACGGGGCAAACGGTCCACAACCGTTACGGTTTTCCCGCCCCGTCCCGCCTTTTCAATCCTTAAAACTGCCGTAAATGAAACAGCCGGCGCTTTACTTTCCCTTCCGCAGACGCACTCCGGCTTCAGCTTCTTACAACGCGCGCACTTTTTATTGCGCTCAGGGTCAGTCGAATAAACCAGTTCCGCGTCATCCATTCAGCACGCCCGCCTTTTCTAAAATTAATTCCGTCAGCATGGAAATAAAGCGCGGATGCTCCATCACGGTTTCGGAACGGCAGTATTTAAACCCCGCTTTTTCCGCCGCTTGCCGGGCTTCTAAATCCAGATCGAAAAGAATTTCCACGTTCTCGCACAAAAAACCGATCGGCACCAAAAGAACTTCGGAAAAACGCTCCCGCTGAAGACCTTCGATGACTGAAACCACATCCGGTTCCAGCCAGGGCTGGCGGGGATTTCCACTTCTCGACTGATAGGCCAGACTCCAGGAAAACAGCCCAGCCTCTTTAGCCGAAAGATCGGAAGACGTTTTAAATTCCTCCGCGTAATCACATTGCCCGGCCATTTCCACGGGAATCGAATGCGCACAGAAAATGACGTGGGTTTTATATTTGTCTTTAACCGCTTTCTTGATATTTTCGGCGTAAGAGCCCGTGAAACCGCTGTGGTCATGCCACGGATGAAGGTACTCGTAAGTCATCCGGGCTCCCGTTTCTTTGAGAGCCTCATCCACACAGCGGATATATTTGTCCCAGCTCGCGTCGGAACGGTGCGGAGCCAGGATTACCGCGATTCCACGGCTGAATCCCTGTTTGCTGATTTCCGCCAAAGTATCCTTCATGAACGGATACCAATTTTTCATACCGGTAAAAACCGGCAGAGGTTTTGAGTGGGCCAGAAGTTCCTGAAGATTTTTCGCAAGAAGCTTCACGGCATCATTGTAAGGAGAACGTCCGCCCACATCTTCGTAGTGATGAACCACCTCTTTGAGGCGTTCTTCCGGCACCCGGGTGCCTTTCGTGACTTCCAGCAGGAAAGGCCAGACATCTTCAGGTTTTTCTGGACCTCCAAAACCAACCAGCAGGACATGATCAAAATCAGGCACGGCGCGACTCCAGGTAAACAGCCATCTTTTCGGCCGATTGTTCCCCTCTTGCGATACACTCAGGAATTCCCACTCCCCAGTAAGCGTTTCCGGTCAAAAAAAGTCCGGGATGTTTTTCAACCGCGTCAAAAATCCGCGCGACTTTCTCCGGATGGCCGATATGGTATTGAGGCATCGCTCGCGGATAACGGCGAAGCACGCAAAAAATCGGTTCCGCTTCAATTTTTAAAATTTCCCTTAGTTCTTTCTTAACCATTGTCTGAATTTCACTGTCACTCAGGTTCAGGACTTCACGGTGAAACGCTCCGCCCGCGAAAACGCGGATCAAAACGCGGTCTTCCGGCGCGCGGCCGGGAAATTTCCGGCTGGAAAACGTCATGCCCACGATTTTTCTTTTTTCCGTCTCAGGGATTACCGCCCCAAACCCCCGGGGCAGTTCGGGAATCTCTTCAGCACGATAAGCCAGATTCACAGTCACCGCGGATTCATAAATAATGGAATCCAGATCTTTTGCCAACGCCGGAGCAAACGGTACCGTTAATGCCGCCGCGCGGTAAGCCGGCAAGGCAAGACAAACGGCGTCGGCTTCAAGTTTTTCCCCATTCTCACCCGAAAGAGTCCAGACTCCATTGTTTTGTTCCAGCTTCTGCACCGGAAAAGCGGTCTGGATTTTCACTTTCTCCATACGGCTGACTAATTCATCCGCCATTTGCCCCATCCCGCGAGCCATGGACTTGAATAAACTGTAACGGGGTCCACTGGCCTGGCCTTCCGCGCCGTTCTTTTTCGCTTTCATCAAAGCTCGAATAATACTGCCGTGCTCCTGTTCCATTTTCCAGAAACGGGGCATTGCGGCCCGCATACTCAACTGAGCGGGATCCGCGGTATAAATCCCACCGATCATGGGCTGGCCGATCCGCTCCAAAGCTTCCCGCCCAAACCGGCGGGTAATAAACTCCGAAACACTTTCATCCCCGGCCTCTTTACGTGCCGGCACCCACCATTCCCAAGCCATACGGAGCTTTCCCATAAAAGATAAATTAGCCTCAAGGAGGGATTTGAAGTTTGTGGGGGAAATTAGATAAAAACCCTTTGGAACTGGTGACATTAACCCATTTTTAAGGACAAAACTACCCCTATTGTCTTTGCTTGTCCCAATAACAATGGAATTAAAGCCGTTTCTATTGAGCCATTCAGAGATAAAGGGCTGATCCGCTAGAAAGCAATCGGGAGCACCCTCGAGCAGGAATCTGTCTTTCTGAAGGGTTTCAAGCAGGCCGCCCAGCCGGCTTGAGGCTTCCAGAAGGCTGATGGAGGCCTCAGGAAGAAGCTCCTGGAGGCGGTTGGCACAGGCCAAACCTGAAATTCCCCCGCCCACAACGGCCACGCGGGGGTTCATGATCCCTTTTGCGCGCTGTACTCGTGAACGTAATCGATCAGCGCTTTAACGTGATCTTCCGGGGTTGCCGGCAAAATACCGTGCCCCAGATTAAAAATATGCCCAGGCCTGTTTTTGACAGAATCCAAAATACGGCGGGCATGTTCTTGAATCACAGGAATTTCCGCGAATAAAACGGCCGGGTCCAGATTTCCCTGCACCGCCTTGTCACGTCCGATCACTTCCCAGGCTTCCGAAATCCGGGAGCGGAAGTCGACTCCGATTACGTCTCCGCCGGCCTGAGCAAATTCTTTCAGAAAAGTTCCGGTACCTGTGCCGAAATGAATAACAGGCGTTCCCTTTTTTAAATTGCGGATAATTTCACGCGAATGAGGCAGAACAAACCGTTCGTATTCCTCCGGGCCAAGGCACCCGGCCCAGCTGTCAAAAATCTGAATCGCGTCCGCTCCAGCTTCAATCTGACGGTTGAGATAAGCCGTAATCCCGCGGGAAAGTTTTTCCATCAGCGCGTGCCAGTTTCCGGAATCGCTATGCATCAGTTTTTTAGTGCGCGCGAAAACTTTCGAACCTCCGCCCTCAATGATATAAGAAGCGAGTGTGAATGGAGCGCCCGAAAAACCAATCAGCGGTGTTTGCGGATTCAGGCAGGAACGAGTCAAACGAATCGCATCATAAACAAACGATAAGCTGTCCGGATCAATTTCAGGCAGTTCATCCGGCTTAAGCGCTTGTCCCTGCGCGCCTGAGATTACAGGACCGTCACCTTTTAAGTAATCAAGCCCAAATCCGAAAGGCTCCACAATCAAAAGAATGTCAGAAAAAATAATCGCCGCGTCCGCGCCGATCTGCTCACAAGCTCTCACCGTCACTTCCGCGCAAAGCTCTTTATTCCGGCACAGCTCAATAAACGAAACTTTGTCCCGGATTTTCCGGTAAAACTTCTGATACCTGCCCGCCTGGCGCATCAGCCAGACCGGTGTATAGGGGGTTTTTTCAAGCCGGCAGGCTTTTAAAAACAGCGAGTCTTTTGTGGTCTGCGGGTTTTGCAAGCGGGGTTTGACCTGAAGCAAAGGGGCTGGATTTCGTTTTTCAGCCAGGAGTTCTTCCGCTTTGGCCGCGGACTCCGCGACCAAATGCCCCAGCTTCGGATGCGAAGGCTCAAAATCCACGTTTAAACCGCACTCGCGCAGAGCTTCACTGCAGGTCGGACCGACGGAGGCAATTACGGTATTCTTTAAAGCGGTTAAAAGTTTTTCTTCCAGACCTTTTTCAGCGGCGACACGCAGGACGTGACGAATTTGCATGGCGTTGGTAAAAAGCGAAAAATCCACCCGGCCGGAAACAATTTCATCGATCGCTTTTTCAAGCGGGCCGGTATCATCGGGAAGCGCCCATCGGTAAACCGGAACCCTCACCACTTTAGCACCGCGCTTTTTCAAACCTTCAATCAGGTCGGGATTCGAAACACCGTACTCCTGAACCCCTACTGTTTTGCCTCCAAGTGAAACACTCTTTTTACTCAGATCGAGTGTTTCCAGAATTTCAAACCAGGTATTGGGTTCGGGAACCGTAATCGTGACGGGAATACCGAGTTCGCGAAGCACGTGCACAGGTTTGGGACCGCGCGCGACGATCGTGCGCTTGGAAAATTCGGCTAGAATTTTTTCTTTGGGGTAACGCGTGGAAAGGGCTTCAACCAGCATCCGGGCCCCGACGCCGGTCATAAAGATCAGAACTTCAATCTGACCCGCGAAAAGTTTTTCAGCAAAAGCGAAAGCTTCCGGGTTGCGGTCCAGAGGAATTTCCTGCATGGTTGGGGCAATCACGGCCCGCCCGCCCTTGCGCTGGATATTCATGGCCATAATATCCGCCATACGGCTTTCAAAAGCCGCGACTCCCCGTCCGCCAAAATCAGTCTTAGTCTGTACGGTCATGGAGCGATTATAACGCTATTCCGGGTCTTTTTCCTTGTCTTTAGGTATCCATTTACTGCGGGTCAGGAGGGCGATTCCAACACAGAAAAACGGGAGAAAACCAAAAAACCCCCAAATGAAGCTCTTTTGAGACCCGGCCCAAAAAGCCAGAAGGATGCAAAGAACCCCGAGGATTTTGGTACTCATTCCTCGAGTTCCTGGATCTCTTCCTGCACTTCCATCCAGTCGGCTTCATGTTCCTGCAGAAGCAAGGTCAGCTGATCGAGACGTTCTTTTTTCTCACGCGACCAGGAAGGGTTCTGAGCGAACTCTTCCATCAGCTTGTCCTGCTCTGTCTTGTCAGCCGTGATTTTTTCTTCAATTTTCTTAAGCTTGGCCTGAAGCGCCTTAATTTCTTTTTCCGCCGTGGATTTATCTTTCTTCACGGGTTTGCGGGGGCCGTAGCCATCCTTGATCAGATCCTCTTCCATTTCTTTCTCAAGGTGGTAAACATATTCTTCATATTTTCCAGGGAATCTTTTGATCTTGCCGTTTTTAACCTCCAGGATCATGTTGGCAATCAGATTCACGAAGGTGCGGTCGTGGCTGATGAAAAACACGGTGCCGGGAAAATCACGCAAGGCTTTGGCCAGCGATTCCACGGTTTCAAAATCCAGATGGTTCGTGGGTTCGTCCAGCATCAGCACATGGCTTCGGGTCAAGAGAAGCCCCGCCAGAACCAGACGAGCACGCTCGCCTCCGCTCAGAACCGCGACTTTCTTGCGTACGTCATCCCCCTTGAAAAGAAAAGCGCCGGCCATGTCCAGAATATCCTGCTGACCGATTCCCTCCGCGGCCACATGGGAAAGATGCGCGTAAACGTCATGCGTCGGGGTCAGGCTTTGAAAAACATGCTGGGCATAATAAGCGACTTTAAGGCCGGTGCCCCATTTGAAAGAACCGCCTTTCGGCTGAAGGTCGCCCGCGATGGTCCGCATGAAAGTGGTTTTACCCTGGCCGTTATCACCTAGAATCGCAACCTTCTGACCGCGGTCAATGTCGAAGTAAAGATCGGCGGCGATGTCCTTGTTCGGATAACCGATTGTCATATCCTGCACAGAAAGAGCCACCCCGCCCTTAGGCTCAACGCCCGGGATACGGATATTAGCCGTAGCCTGCGGGGCCGTAATCTCAACTGTCTGCAGTTTTTCGATCTGCCTCATTTTAGATTTCGCGCGGGTCGCGGTAGAAGCACGCGCTTTGAAACGGTCGACGAAATCCTGAAGCTGTTTCTTTTTGCTTTCAACGCCCTTATTGTAAGCCAGCTTCTGTTCCAGCTGTTCTTCCTTGAACTCAAAATAAGATTCGATGTTCCCGGGATAAAAAGTCAGCTGACCATTTTCCACTTCCATAGTGGAAGTGCAGGTCCGCTTCATAAATTCCCGGTCGTGAGTCACAATCAAAAACCCGCCCTTGAATTCTTTCAGGAAATTTTCCAGAAGAATCAAAGTGCTCAAATCGAGGTAGTTCGTAGGTTCGTCGAGAATCAGGAAGTTTGGTTCTTTGAGAAGCATCGCGGTCAATTTGACACGAGTCCGGTAACCGCCGGCCAAATCGCCGATGGGCGCGTACAGCATTTCATGTTTAATCTGGAAACGGCCGGCCATTTCACCGCATTCCCATTCTTCCCTGCCGGAATAACGCTGAAGGAAATCCGTGACCAGTTCATCCATCTTGTAAGGGTCATGCTGTTCGAGATAACTCAGGCGCAGATCCGTATTTTTACTGATGTGCCCGGAATCCATTTCTTCTTCACCGGTAATGATACGGCAAAGCGTGGACTTTCCCGTTCCGTTACGGCCGATCAGACCGATTTTCTGATGAAGGGAAAAGGAGGCGTTGGCGTCATCCAAAATGACTCGCGCACCGTGGGTTTTACGGATGTTGTGAACTTGAAAAAGAACTGACATATTTAGGCCTTAAAGTAATGCTTGCGGTAAAAACGGAGCTCCTCGACCGACTCCCGGATATCTCCCAGGGCCCGGTGGTTTTCGCTTTTCTTGGGCATCGACTTGTTTTTAGGGTACCAGCGCCGGACCAGGTCCTTCACCGTGCTGACGTCAATCAGGCGGTAATGAAGGAATTTATCGAGGCTCGGCATGTACCGGTTGATGAAACGGCGGTCCTGGTGAATGGAGTTTCCGCACAGCACCGCTTTTTTGGGAACACAATACTGCTTGATGAAATCGAGTGTCATTTTCTCCGCTTTTTTAACGGAAATTTTTGAAGCTTTGACCGCGGCGGTCAAACCGGAACGTCCGTGATGCTTCTTATTCCAGTTATCCATACCCTTCATGATTTTATCCGGCTGATGAATCACGATTTCCGGCCCCTCGGCCACAATCTTAAGCTGAGAATCGGTAATCAGCGTGGCCATTTCAATAATCCGGTCGCTCTGGGGATCCAGACCGGTCATTTCCATGTCAATCCAGACCATGTGATCTTTATTTTCCTTATTTTCCTTCTTACCCTGCGTCATAAAACCCGATTCTCCTTTTGAGGCGCTTCCATCCCCGCTGCCTTGCGCAGACAGGCCGGGCAGAAACAATCCTCCGAAAGTTTTTTTAGTTTTTCCCGTGTTTCCCCGGAAAGTGAATAATCAAAGCACCAGCAGGAGGAATCGCCGGCACATTCAAATGTGTCACCGCATTGAGGGCAGCGTTGAATGGCTAAAACCCCTGGGAAGACAGAGTTTTCCTGATCTCTTCCAGCAGTTTCGCGCTGTCAAAAGGCTTGGGAATGTATTTGTCCGCGTAAAGTTCCATGCCCTGCGCCATGTCATCCTGAGTATCACGCGTCGTCAGCATAATCACCGGGATATTCATGGTCTTCTTTTCTTTTTTAAGATTTTTCAGCACTTCAAATCCGTTCATCTTCGGCATATTGACGTCCAGAAGAATCAGATCAGGAGTATGCTTCCTGGCTTCATCCAGCCCCTTCTTGCCGTCTTCCGCTTCAAGACAGGTGAACCCATTCATTTCAAGCAGACTCTTCAGTAAGCTTCTCAGCGGAGCCTCATCATCAACAAGCAAAACTTTTTTCTTCGCGTCTCCCATAGTCGGCCCCTTTATAGATTAAGTTTAAGATTCGCTGCGAGCCGGGCAAGTTCCGGATCCTGGCGAAGTGCCGCGAACCGGGGGTTGGAAAGAAGCTTTTGCGTGTCCTGCTTTTTTAAAGCTTCCTGAAACTCCGGGTCTTTGAGCATTTCCTGAATTTTTGGATGTGAAATAAACGCTCTGAAATTTTCGTCTTTCATCATTTTCTGGACCAACTGCATCTGATCCATCATGTTTTTCATCTTTCCGAACATTTCATTTCTCCTGATTAAACTTCCGCCTTCGTAAATGAAGACAGCTGATTGAAAAAATTATTTCCTTTGTCATCGCAAACAATAAAAGCCGGAAAATCCTTGACCACAATTTTTCGAACCGCTTCCATGCCCAAGTCTTCAAAATCAAGCATTTCCACTTTAATGATATTCTCAGCGGCCAAAATCGCGGCCGGCCCGCCGATAGACCCTAAATAGAAGCCCCCATACTTTTTGCAGGCATCCGTCACCGCCGCCGTCCGATTGCCCTTGGCCAGCATTACGAGCGAACCGCCCTGCTTCATAAAATCCTCAACATAGCCGTCCATGCGCACCGCCGTGGTCGGCCCGAAACTGCCGGTAGGCATCCCCTGGGGTGTCTTGGCCGGACCCGCGTAATACACAGGATGCTTCTTAAAATAATCGGGCATGGGCTTGCCTTCCTCAAGCATTTTTTTAACACGGGCATGAGCGATATCCCGGGCCACAATCAGCGGGCCGTTCAGGCTAAGGCGGGTTTTAACCGGGTATTTTGACAGCTCAGCCAGGATTTCCTTCATCGGCCGGTCGAGGTTAATCGAAACAGGCTTGGCTTTACTGCCGGTATCGCTGGGCAAAAACCGGCCAGGATCCGTTTCCAGCTGTTCCAGAAAAATTCCGTCTTTGGTAATTTTGCCTTTGATATTGCGGTCCGCGCTGCAGCTGACACCGATACCAACCGGGCAGGAAGCCGCGTGCCGGGGCAAACGCACCACACGGACATCGTGAGCTAAATATTTTCCGCCAAACTGCGCGCCAATACCTGTCTCCTGCGCCAACTGAAGAATTTTCTTTTCCCACTCCAAATCACGAAAGGCCCGGCCGGTTTCATCCCCCGTAACCGGAAGATCATCGTAATAACCGGCTGAAGCAAGCTTCACGGTTTTCAGCGTCGACTCCGCCGAGGTTCCGCCGATAACCACAGCGATATGATAAGGCGGGCAGGCCGCGGTACCTAAACCGAAAAGTTTTTCATTTAAAAATTTCATCAGGGATTTTTCGTTTAAAAGCGACTTCGTTTCCTGATAAAGGAAAGTTTTATTGGCCGATCCCCCGCCTTTGGCCAGAAAAAGAAACTGATACTCTCCGCCCTCAACGGCAGAGATATCAATTTGAGCGGGAAGATTACTGCCGGTGTTTTTTTCCTCAAACATGGAAACCGGCGCCATCTGGGAATAGCGGAGATTTTTTTCCTGAAAAGTTTCGTAAATACCGGCACTCAGGGCTTTGTCATCCCGTCCGTCAGTTAAAACTTTGTGACCCTTTTTGGCAAACACAATCGCGGTGCCGGTATCCTGGCAGGAAGGCAGCTGAAGTTTGGCAGCTTCAACGGCATTTTTCAGCAAAGTCACAGCTACGAAACGGTCGTTTTCGGAAGCTTCCGGATCGTCCAGGATCCCAGCCACTTTCTTCAAATGCGCTTCACGCAGAAAAAAGGAAACGTCAATAAATGCCTGCTTGGCCAGTAACTTCAAGGCTTCAGGTTTTACTTTAAGAAATTTTTCGCTGTTTATAGTTTCTTCCGAAACAAAATCGCCGGAAATCTTCCTATAAGCGGTGCAGTCACTTTGAGGCATTATCCCATCTCCATCATGCCCACCCCGGAATCGCCATGTTCAACTTCCTGGGGGTGCTTTTTGCTGTACTCTTCTTCGAATGCCTTGAAAAGGTCTTCCGTTTCCCGGTCATTGGCCCGCCAGCAAGAGTCCGAAGCCTCTTCAATCCGGTTAAGCGTAAAAACCCGGTTATCGGTTTCATAGGCCTGACGGAAATAACGGCAGGCAGAGGCGTAAAGCGGAACTCTTTTTTCATACTCCACTTTCCGGTCCTTCATGATCGCCGCGTCGGAAACGGCATTTTCAGCCTTAAACATATAATATTTGGAAAGCCAATCCTGGCGGGAGCATCCCGTGAAAAGAGTCAAAACACTGATCATGAGGGCAAGGCGCGCCTTAGACATAAGAGAGTAATCTATCAAAAAAGCCTTCGTCTCTCCATGCCAAAATGCCTAGAACCAGGAACTGAGAATTCGCGATAAAGCGAAGGCGATACCGGTATAGTGAGACTTTTCACTCACAATCGCTTCCCCGCTCTGAATGTAAGACGCGTCAACAAGCTCATCCGCGCAATTTTCAGCCAGCAAGCGCACGCTTTCAGGTGTGGATTCCAGATGAAATTGAAGCGCGACTGCCTGATCTTCCACGCTAAAAGCCTGATTCAGGCAGGCCTCGCTTGAGGCCACGCGCACGGCTCCCGAAGGAAGGTCAAAAGTGTCTCCGTGCCAGTGGAACACGGTCATTTTTTCCGGAAGGCCTGAAAACATCGGGGACGTTTTGGCTTCAGGCGTAAATGTGACCGGCAGCCAGCCGATTTCCTTGTGCTTGTTTTTATAAACCGGCGCGCCCAGAACCCGGGCTATCAGCTGAGCGCCAAGACAAACTCCCAGAACTTTTTTCCCGGCTTTCAGGGTTTTCTCGATAAACTTTTTTTCGGCGGCCAGCCAGGGATAGATTTTTTCCTCATCCACATTCATCGGACCGCCCATAACCACGAGCAAGTCGATCTCTTTTTCGGATGGAAAAACCGGAGATTGCCAAAGCGCGGTATGGGTGATCTGAAATTTTTTGGCAGATGCCCAGGTTTCAATCGACCCAAGTCCCTCAAACGGCACATGCTGAAGATAATGAAGTTTCACTGGGGTATCCGCCGGGGCTCGACATGAGCTTGCGGATGGATATCGTCATCGGCCCGGGGGTCTTCATCCTCCGGTTTGGCGGGCTCTTCTTTGGGCGGTTCCGGCTTCTGCCAGATAATCTGGAGACTTCCGTAAGGCTTAATGAAAATCGCGATTTCAGCGTTGCCCTCGTCCATTTTAGGCTCAATCTCAAAACCTTCTTCGAGTCCATAACCGTCAATGCTGTGAAATTCGTCAATACTTTTGAGCCGGGCTTTGACCTCATCCATTTTCAGAGGAATATTTTTGATGGAAAACTCCGCGATAGCCAAATCAGGAGTCGGATTGTCTACCGTAACGACCGCGCGCTGACCGGCTTCATCCAAAACGGCCATCGTCTCAAGCGGTTTCTCGGAATCGCTCGGCACAATGTGTCCAGCACTCATGGTTTTCATCATCTGAAACGCGGCGAAAGACGGCGTCAGCTGAAAACGCCCCTCTTTAGGAATAATCACCAGGGCCACGGCGCGCTGACGCTGAAGGTCTTTTTCATTTTCAGGCGTGATCCAGTAATCGTTAAAGTAAAAAGAATAATAAAGTGCCTGATGGAATTTTCTCTGATCCGGATTTTGAAACTCACGGATCATGTTGGCCAGAATAAATGAAGATCTCTGCCAGGGCGTCTGGACTTCATCCAGATAATCGCTCGACCAGGAGCCCCAACCGCTGCCCCCCAGCATTTTGGGTGTCGCCGGGTCAAAACCGTTTTTCTTAAGATAACCGCTGACAGCGTCGGCACCTTTACTAAGTTCAGGCCCGGCCCATCCGTAATCCTGCCAGGAAACATAATCCAGTCCGGCAGATTTTTCCGGGTTCTTTTTATTGTATTCCGCCAGCGCCTTTATCCAATCTTCTAATGTAAACACCGCGACGGATGAAGACGGCGTTTTTTTCCAGCTCATCGCCGCGGGACCGCCCATCTGAGCTGTTTTGTCTTCAGCTTTTACCGCACGATAAGTAACCGCGTAAAACTCGATATGGTCCTGAAGGCTTCCGTGCCAGGAATCGGGGTGATCCGGTTCGCCCATGATTCCGTAATTGATTCCCTTGAGCCGGAATTTTTGAATGTTGTGCTTAACGATTTTCCGTACAAACTCCTGCCAGAGTTTCAGGTTCTTAGGTTTGCAGACCGCGTAAGCAGGATCCTCCGGGCAGGACGAAAGCGCGCGGGGCATATTACCCAGATAAACAAAAGGCCGGGCTTTAAGATTGTCGAGATACATGCGCATATAGCGGTCGTAGTCGCTGAAATCAACCTGCACCTGTTTCTTTTCATCCACACTGACTTTGACCCAGCGCTCGAAGGGATCTTCCAGATGCAGGGTTTCAAACGTGATTTGATTGAAACCCAAATCTCGCCAAGATTGAGCGACGGGATCATCCGCGTTGTTAGAAACAAAATAGACACTCCCGCCTGAACCAAAAAAATCCGTGATTTGCGAAGCATCACCAATGGGTTTTGAAAAATCCGCCTCAACTTTGTAACGAGGAGTTTGCGGCGGCGCGGGAACAGTCTGGGCAGAAGCCGGTTGCTCTGAGGGGGGTGTATTAGCAGAATCCGCTTTCTCTTCCTGGGCATGCAATTGCAAGGGAGTAACCAGAAGAAAGAAAGCTAAGAGAAGTACGGCTCGCCTATCCATAAGGGAGCCGATTTTATCACAGGAGACTCAGGGGGTAAACGGGAGTAAAAGATAAGAATTAGTTATTTCTTCCCAGAACCGAACTCTTTCTCGAATTTAACCTGATCAAAATCTTTCTCAACAATTTCATAGTAAGCAGGCTCTATAAACTTATCTTCATTAGAATGCGCAGAATAAACCCAATAAACATAGTGATCCGTTTGAACAAAGCGGCTGATATAGGTCCAACCGTCACGCGTAAAATCAAAATTCAAAGATTTATAACCTCGATACACAATAGGCTCTTCTCTTATGATTCTCAGTTTAATATCTGCCCCTTCCAGCAACATTCGCACCCCCTGCTTTGTCAGCTCAATTGCCGAGTCTTTAGCTGCATCAGGAGGAATATCATAAGCGGCTACATTAAAAGTCATTCCTAAGTTACTGCGAAAAACAACTCCATATTCAGTCTTTTCAGCTTTCTTAAAAACACAAGGTACCTCAAATCTATTTTGGAAGTCATGATAAGTCTTACCTTCTTGGCAGGTGTTAAAAAAATCGAAGGGCAATGCCATTCCTTTTTGAGGTGAAAGCAAAAGAATGCAAATAAATAGTACAAAATATCTCATAAGTTAAAACCGGGTGGAGTTACGTTTTAAAAATTTCAAAAAAGGATTATCACTTTGATCTACCGTCAAAAACGCTGGGCTTTCCTGAAATTTCCCAGCATCATAGTTATTATCCCAAGAATGATACGTAAGTACTTTAGGGGAATAAATCAAACCAGATGCGATTCTAAATGGGTTCAGCGTGGAAGAAAGATTCGGAACCGCATCTCTATAGTCAATTTTATAGCTAACGGATCCTACACCAGCTAAATTGGCACTTAAAGTCCCCCGAATTTTTGACACAGTCGTAGCATCATATTCCACGCCTGAAATATTTGTAAGCATCTGCCCTCTTTTAGCCACTTCAAGTAAAGCATTACTTAAAATAACCGTTCCCTGGCTATGAGCATCAACAGCTATGCGATTTCCATATTTATTCAAAAAAACCAAATCGTCCGCCACTTGTCTTGAAACCGCACTAGGAATAATCGGTCCCAAAAACTTATCCAAAGCAAATTCGGTTAAATCTGCCAATATTCCCGAACTAGGATTGTATCTCACCGCAACCCCCGTACTTGCCCGGCGAATTGCATCATTCCGAGAGGTGCTAACTCCATTAACTTTATAGAATTGAATATTAGCAAGTATTGCACGTAATTGATTAGGATCTTTTATTTGAGATTGCAGATCCTGCAAGCTCTTAAAATGGCGCCCATCCGGGAGATAAATCTCCGATCCTTGCTTAAAAAGAAACTCCTGAATCCCTAAAATAGGGAAAAGAGCGACCTGCCCTATCTTTTGCAATAGACTAGCTTGACCATTTGGGCCTGAAGCTGTCGGATTAAAATTTCCAATTGTTTCAATAACAGATCCGACTTTATTCGCCGCGATTTTAAGAATATTAAAATTCCCACCGTCCAAATCAACAATTTTGAATAAACTATTTGCCGTATTGGAAATCTGGTAAGCAATTTTAACGCCTCCCGCTACTACTGTCTCAAAAAAAGCAGCGGTACCGGAAGTGTTGAAGTTAATTTTTTCAACAACCGCAGTAATTGGATTATTAACTAATATGGATTTAATGGCTCCGCCGGCGTCTTTCAGGAACTTTGTAACGCCATTCTTTAAATCGTCAAAGAAGCCGAAATTTGCCTGCTGGCCGGTGGGCGGACCGTTATTGCCGGAAGCTCCAATTCCCAGGGCATTATTGATATTTTTTGCAGCATATGAAGCAACCTGGCTTCCAACCGCTTCTATGCCGACATTGGCGACTGTGCTTAAAACGCTTTTCCAGAATTCGCTCATTTTGCTTTTCTGAATCTGCTGATCCACTTTCTGTTCAACAAGATTCAATGCGAATTTCTTCAGCGTATTAGCCACCAGCTGTGTAAACCCGCCAACCGAACTTAACCCCTTAGTCGCTCCGCTAATTAAATTTTTATAGCCAACAAGAGGATTAATCTGTTCCTTCAAGCCGTTAATAAAAGCCTGCTGAAGGTTTTGAGGTTTAAACGCCTGGAATATTTTCTGAAGACTGCTTCCAAGATTACTTAAAGCGCTGGATATATTGTTGACCGCGCTTTGAAGAAGATTGCTTCCAAAAGTAGCCACGCTTTGCCCAAATGAGGAAATCGCCCCGCCCAAGCCGGAAGATAACCCGCCTATCACATTGCCGATCCCAGAAATGACTGTCCCGACGACCTGTATGATAGCGCCAATCACGGCTTGAATCGCGCTGAAGACGACCTGAAGGATGGCGTTAAGAATCGCCCCGATAATTTGGCCGATCACCGGGATAAATATCAGAACAACCTGAATTACAACCTGAAGTGCCGTCATCGCCCAGTATTTAAACAAGCCCTTAAAATCACCGCGCTCCGCGTAGTGATAAGAATTGATAATAAAGTTAAAAGGCTGATTCAAAATTCCGGAAATGAAATTCCCAACGGTTTTACCGAAGATAGCGACTGCCACTTTATTAATGGTCGCCACGATCTTTTCGATCAGCTTAATTACCGGCCTGAGAACTTCGACAAAGAAATGAACGATTTTCTTGAATAGCTTGCTGAACCAGCCGGCCCCCTTAACCTTTAAAAGGTCTGACGAAGCCAGATCGTTTTCAGGATTAAATCGGAATACCTGGGTGCCGAAACGGTAAAACCGCATCGCGTCAGAATCGTCTAAAATCGGAAGATTCAAGGCCTGCAACTGCGCCGCCGTCAAAAACACAAACCCGGTAAACAACGCGCCGAATTCCGTTTCTGAAAGCTGTTGATCAACACCGTTTTCGCGGAAAGAAACCGTTCCCCCGCTGATCTGCACCAGTTCGACAAAACGAGTTGCCGTATCGTTTGGATCGGCAGCGTTTTCCTTAATTAAAACGGTAATCGGTTCATTGAGAGACGCAAGCGTATCGGAAAGTTCCGTGTAACTCTGCGAAACTTTATGAAGACGCGTTCCAGTTTGAACAAGCGCGAAACCAAACCATTTGGCTCGGAATTCCGCGATTGACTTAGTGGTGGTGTGACCATTCTCAAGGAAGGTCACGGTCGTATCCGTGATCGCGGTTACGACAACGTAATGGCGCTCTTCAATATTTACGATCACCGGCAGACCACTGACAGTCACGAGACGAACCAGGTCTTCCCAGCTTAACTTAAAGCCCTGAATTCCCGCGTTATTCACCGCAGCCACGGTTTTCAAGTTATAGGCTGAAAACTGGAGGTTTCCGGTAAATTCGGGAGAAATGACCCCCGTAAGAATATCGACGAAGAGCGCTTCGGTCGTCAATTCGGGGAGGCTGGGAGCAGTTCCAAAAATACTTAGAATCATTTCCTGCACGGAGTGCATGGCCGACTGACCAAAATGAATATCTTCATCAATCAAGTCCATAAGTCTGGACTTAATCTTATCTAGATCGGCTGAGGTCAACTCCGCCATACTGAAAGCGGTATCCGCTTTGAGAAGTTTTAAAAGGTTCTCGAATTGCGGATTCAACGTTCCATTCGCGAATCCGAAAAAGATTCGAAGCTGAAGATCAACGGCATTAATAATCACCGTGATTTCCTGGGTACGGTTGTAATGCTCCGAATGGCCCTGAGCATCCAAGTTGTAGTCGTTTTTAAGATAATTTTCAAACGCGATCCTGGAATTTAAGGTTTTAAACTGATTAACCAGCTGAGTCAGCTCAGAAGACTCTTCTCCCTGAAGAATATCTTCACCCGCGTCACGGCCCAGCAAGCGGCGGGTAATGCCGTCAGTCAGTACTTCCAGGTATTTAGTTTCGAGGGTTTGCTCAGAAAGAGCCGCTGCGATCTGCTCATCAGCCAGTTCCCCGGCTCTTGCCGCCGCTACAAGATCCTGATCTCCCGTATTTCCGTAATTCTCAACCAAAGAAGGATCAAGCAGTCCTTTAACCGTTTCAGCCGCCGCCGAGGAAAGACCGGCAATCGGCATTAAGGCAGTCATACGAAGACGTGAAAGAAAATTCCCCTGCTGAACTACATCCTGAACCTCAATCGCGAGCTCTTCAGGGGACGGCAAGCGGCCGAGCAGAAGCAAGAACTGGTAAATAATCTGCCGGGTCACGGCGCCGATGTCATAACTTGAGCGTGAATTGTCGGCCGTCAGCAATTCATCGGTCGATTGAAAGTTCGAACCGCTTCCCGTACGGCGAAGTGAACGACCCTGACTGTCTTTGTAATAAACGTAGTTAAAGGTACCGTCAGGAAGGATATCGGTTATTTCACGGCCGTCGGCATCATATTGAGTGCGTTCACGCCTAAGTTCATTTCCTTCAAGGCGCCAGTAAATATCCACACTCTCGGTCAGATATCCCGAGGCACCAAAAATATTCTGGAAATAATGCACCGTCGGAATCGTTTCGCTTGCACCGTCAATGCCATACGAGCTGTAAATAGAAAGCGCGGATGCCGTATCCGCATTTTTAGAGCCGGTGTTAACCGCCCAGGTACGAAGGTCCGCGGCGCTGCGGATTGTGTTGTAAAGGTCCGCCCGATCTTCCCAAAGAAGGGTCAGTTCGTCTTTTTCTTCAAGAACTTGGCCGGTCGAACCGTCATAACGCCGTTGAACCCTGGCACCGTTATAATCTTTAGCAATCAGGACAGACTGATTTCCGTAAAAATCCATTCTGGATTCGAAGGTATTAATCCGCGCAACTTCCGCGGTCCGCACGATCGGCGAATAATCCGTGAGCCGGTAATCTTCACGATATCCCTGAAGGCGAGCATATTGAATCAATCCTGAATCTTTATTCCCATCAATCCGGAAACGGTCTTGAAGCCCCAACGTATTATCAAGAACCTGGCGGAGACCGGGAAGCGTTTCCGTGCTGGCTCCTGAACCAAACGCACTCTGAACCGGCGTGTAAGCGGACAAACTTGGATAGGTTTTGTACCCTTCGGTCTGCGCCCACTGGACAAGAGTTTTGCCAAGCCAGTTTCCAGTTGAGGTTGAGACGGTATTGGGATTCGGCCAGAGAGCCTGGAGTTGCGTACTATTTTTCCAGACAAGAAAAAGGGCATTTTCATCCGCGGTCATGAGACCATAGGAATCAAACTGTTTAATAGAAACAGGAGTGCTTTGGGTTTGAGTCTCATACGCTTCAATTTCGTAAAGCGTCAGACTGGTTCCCCAGCTGGAATCCAGCGCGCCGACCACACGCAAATACTGCGCCGAAACGGGCGGAAAGCTGTCTTCCTGCCAGCCGCTGACGCGAGCAGCGCTTTTATCAACGACGGTAAACCAATTAATCCCGTCCGCAGAAGCCTGGATCAAATATGAAAATCCGTTATTAATGTCTCCGCCTGTTTTTAGACGGACAGTGCTGATATTTGCGGTGCGGTTTAAGCGGACCGTAAAAGACTGCGGAGCCGAGCCCGCGCTCCAAGTAACGGTCTGGCTGGTGCTTTCATTGCCGTCAATCAATTGGGCTGAAGCGCTGGAGCCGGCAGTATCAAAACCGACCTTATGCTGTTCGAGAACTGCGGGGCCATATTGACGGATTTCAGAAACTTTACCGTTTGAGTCATAAGCATACTCAAAACTATTTTCTTCACGTCCGCCGATACGGGTTTGCTTTACAACACGCCCAAAATCATCAAGTTGAGATTCAATCGTAACAGGCACGTAACCGAATACGCGGAGCTCATTAATAAAATCATCTTTAAAAACGCCGGCACTCGCTTCCGCTTCAATCTTATCAACGCGAACATAGCGGGCCTGACGAGATGTGAAATTAAGAGTCCACTCCTGTCCAGATGTTCCCCCGGAAGGTTCTGCGGCAACTTCCCAGTGAAGACCATCCGTAGACGTTGAGAGGCGGTAAGATTTCAAATAGCCTGCTGAGGAAGCAAGAAGGTTAATTTCATCGATTTCATAAGAGTTCCAAAGGTCCACGACCAATGCGTTTTCTTTATACGCACTCAAAGCAGACCAGACTGTTTCCGCGTTCCCGTCCACAGCTTTGGAGGCATCCACCGTTGTTCCCGCGTTGGTTGTCGCAGTCGCGGTTTTTCCGGACGCCAATTCCTGCCGTTCCATGAAAGTTTCAATCCGCCGGGCCGGTTCATTTTGAATGGTAACGTTCCGGAGCTCCGTCCCATAGACTTCCACTTCACCCAAAAACGCGTTGTAATTGCCGGAGAGATTTTTTCCCTGAATACCGTCAATCCGAATGTACCGTGCCAGCTGATCCGCGATCAGATACTTCCACTGACCCGCAGTCGAAAGCGCTCCTTCAACAACGACGGTCTGCCAGTTAGTCCCATCCCCGGAGATTTTAATGTTAAAGCTGGAAACATAAAGCCCCTGTAGCCAGCGGGTATCCAGGCGAACTTCAGAGATGTTAAATTCACCGCCCAAATCAAGCTGAACCCATTCATTGGGCCCTTGAGAATTAGAAACCCAGGTTCCCGCACCCGCGTAAACGCCGTCCGTCAAATGGGCGGGACCGGTCGACGGTAAAGAAGAGCTCGAAGCGGTCATCTGCAGGCCTCGCGCGAGATTCCCTTGCGAAGTGCGAATTTGTTTGGAAATTAAACTGCCATCCTCATTATAAATTTCATCTGAAAGCAGAACCTGCCCGCTCTGGAGAATCATCCATGTCTTTTTCTCTGTATCCCCGCCGGCAAGCGCCGTGTATTCCGTCACCGTTTCGTCATAGAAAGAAGCATAGGCAGAACCTTGGTTGACAGGCTCGTTCTTGCGCTCTTTCAAATAAACGCTTCTCCCCTGCGCGTCAAAAGTTTCCTGGCGGACAATTCCACCTGAGTCCGAAACCATAATCGTCAACTGCCCTTGAGCATCCGTCTCATAGGAGGTCCACTTCTCGGTGTAATGATACTTCTCAAAATGCAGAAGCAGCTTGCTGTACGCATCTGCCGGGTACTCCGTCTGAGCCGGAGAAAAATTCGAAGTCCAACGAGCTGCACCTTTGGACACACGGAATTCATCCAATTGACCGTGAAAGGAAGAAATATACCCGCTCCCGCTATAAGTCCCGCCCATAACTGTCGTGAAGGACCCGGAAGGCATATCGCCAGAGGCCGTTGAAGACCCTACGGCAGTTCCATTAATATACAGCGTAAAACTGTTCCCGTTTCTCACGAACGCAATGTGCGACCATGTCCCTGTCGGCACCGTGCTTCCGGTCACACTTACGTAAAGCTGACCATTTTTTTCAGCGTAGGCATGAAGCTGTCCGCTGGCATCCAGATAAAGAGAAAAGTTATTATTTAGGCTTCCACCGGTATACTGCGACCACAGTACCTGCTGATTACCCATCGCTTCCGGCTTGGCCCAAAAATCAATCGTGAAATTATCAGAACCATATTGGTAGTCAGAACCACTGCCGGCATCAACTCTTAGCATATCGCCGGCCCCATCCAGGGAAAGCGCAGTGGCTCCAAATTTCCCAGGTCCCGCGACATGGCTGTCTCCCAAAACCGTTAAACCTTCCAGCGGATTTTCTTCCGCCTGACGCTCTGAAACGTACGTCTGCTGTCCAGTTGCATTGTATTTTTTGATACCTACAATACCGTCGGCATCTTGTTCAGTCACTGTCAAATTCCCCTGCGCGTCCGTCGAATAATCCGTCCATCTTTCGGTATAAGCGCTCCCCAAAACCTGCAGATTCGAAATCAAAGGATAATCCGAATTTCCAGAACCGTTTCTTCCGACCATTCCATCAATCAAAACATAACGAGCCTGAATTTCGGAAAAATCAGCGGAGTAAATCCCCTTGCCGGTTCTGTTCTGAACCGAAGCAACTTCCGTGTAGTTAACGCCGTCAGCACTGACTTTAATATGGAAATCCTTGATGTAATTGCTAGAACTACTCTGATCAGATAAAAGAATCTGTTTCAAATCATAAAGTTGCCCCAAATCCACCTTCAGCCAGCGGGGCGTGGAATCAGCGTACGTATTAGCGAGCCAAAAAGTGGTTGAATTTCCATCAATCGCGTTCGAAGCTTCCCTGGAGGAATCGTAAGCACCCGATGAAGTCGCTGTTCCGGTTTTAGCCCAGTCTTGAAGCTGATCGGTTTTAAATTTTTGATAGATGACCCGCCCCTGAGCATCAAATTGTTCATCAACCAGCGTACCGGGAACAGCTGTCTCCACGAAACCTGATGCTTCCTCAGAGCTTTGAGTCCTCCCTGCCGAATAAGCGGCCAGAAGCGGATTATTGGCGCTCCCAAAGCTCTCCGCCCAGGCACGAAGCCCGGCTTCATCGGTGAAACGTTTCTGCAGATCCCTCCGCAGATCAAAGGCCGTTTTTAATTCCGGGCTCAGAATTTCAGATTGAACGGCATAATCCGCCAGACGAGGATCTTCAAGATAACCGGCTTCTTTAGCCCAATCTGCCAGAGTTTTATTCTTCCAGCGCCCGGCAAGAAGCGATTTCTTTTGCGGATCTGAAAAAATCATCTGAAGATCAGGCCGGCTTTTCCAAATTTTATAAAGCGCGTTCTGTTCCATTACAACGTTACCGCGGGAATCATACTCTCTCAAAATCTTGAAGTTTTTCTCCGCTATTGAACTTTCAAAAAGCTGCATTTCATCAATTTTAAGCAGGCCGGAACCAAACGCGCTAACCCGAAGATAGCTGGCGCCGATTTCCGGAAATTCAAAGTCATGCCACTGCTTCTTGACGGGACCCGCCGATTGATCCACAACGGTTGTCCAGTTTTCTCCATCTTGAGAAACTTCAATGCGGTATCCGGCGGTTGGATTTTCTTCAGAAAAAAACCGGACACGGGATAAATTCACACAGCCTCCAGCGGGGCAAGCTTTGGAAGAGTCAGAAAAAAGCCGGGATTGATCAGCCCCATTAAAATGGAGGAGGAGTTTAGTGTAGGCATCGGTCTGATACTCACCGGCCGGAACGGTAAAATTATTTGTCCAGCGCGCTATACCCTTTGACATGCGAAATTCATCAATCGAGCCGTGAAAATCCTGCACGTACCCCTCAAAGCGAAGCGTTCCGATCTGCAGAGGATTAGACGTATTCGTCGTACTGTAAATCCATGTAGCCTGCGCCACTTTTACGCCATTCAAAAATAAAGCGATCTGGTCGCCTTGACGGGCTACGGCAATATGCTGCCACTGCCCTGCCACAATCGCGTTCGGAGAACTCAGCAACTGAACATGCTGATGAAAATTGACATCCCCGTTCCTTACCGCCGCTCCAAAAAACGCGTGAAGCGTTCCATCCGCGAGGATACTAATTCCGTTATAAGCAGATCCATTTTCATAGTCCCAAACTGCTAAGGCTTGGGTTCCGCTGATTACATCCGGTTTTGCCCACATATCCACCGTGAAATCACCCGTCCCGAAATTCCAGTCATCGCTGTTGGGCAGCGTCAGATAATCCCCGGAACCGTCAAGTTTCAAAGAGGCAGTTCCCAACTTAGGCGCTGTCGTGGTCAAATGCGAGTCGCCAACCGCATCCACAGACTTCGTATCAGCGAAATCAAAAACTAAAGATTTCTCTTCATTACCGGACAAAGTGACTGAAGCCCCGGTATCCAGACTGCCGTCAAAAAGGTAATTGATCTTATCCGCTTTCGTGGAAGCGTCCGCCCAGCCGGCGCCTGAAACTCCAACCCCGAATCCAGTATCGAGTAAATTCTTCGTTACACTCACTTCATCAGACGGAGTCTCACTAAGATAAGCTTTTTTGATATTACCGTTCGCATCCAGATCATAGGAATAGTAGGTGACTTTTCCTGAGTCATCAATTTGTTCAATAACCCTTCCATTCAGATCTTTGATTTCTCCAAAAAATTCCGTGGTCATATCAGGCCCAGAACCACGGGTAGTAAGCTGATAGGTTCCAATCTGATTACCCAGAGCGTCATACTCATAAGAGTACCGGGTAACCTTCCCCTGACGGTCGACGCTTTCAACAAGCTGTCCTTCTCTGGGGAAAGAAAACACTGTCTGCGTTTCCATCATGGTCTGAGAACCTGAAGCCCCGTTAAAATGGAGGAGAAGCTTGGTGTAGGAATCCGTCTGATACTCGCCCGTCGGAACCGTAAAATTGTCAGTCCAGCGCGCTATGCCCTTTGACATGCGGAATTCATCAATCGATCCGTGAAAGTCCTGAACATACCCCTCAAAACGCAGCGTTCCAATCTGTAATGGATTCGACGTATTGGTCGTGCTGTAAATCCATGTAGCCTGCGCCACTTTCACGCCGTTCAAAAACAAGGCGATCTGGTCTCCCTGCCGGGCCACCGCAATATGCTGCCACTGCCCCGCCACCACCGCGTTGGGAGAGCTCAAAAGCTGAACATGCTGATGGAAATTAACGTCTCCATTTCTTACCGCCGCGCCGAAAAACGCGTGAAGCGTTCCATCCGCGAGAATACTGATTCCGTTATACGCCGATCCATTTTCATAATCCCAAACCGCCAGCGCCTGGGTCCCGCTGATAACATCCGGTTTCGCCCACAGATCCACCGTGAAATCACCCGTCCCGAAATTCCAGTCATCGCTGTTGGCCAGCGTCAGATAATCCCCGGAACCGTCAAGTTTCAATCCTGTCGGACCCAATTTCGCGGCGCTATCGCTTAACTGCGCATCCCCTTGAAATGTCACGGGAGCACTCGAAGGCACCGTCCGCTCATCCGAAAAATCAAAGCGCCGGGTCGTCGTGTAATCTACCACGCTTTCCGGCGTGGTTTTATGGTGAGCTTCAAAAACACGCGTAACATTCCCGAGAGAATCTTTTTCGTAAGTAAACGTTTCAGCCGACCCGCCAATTTGATATTCAGAAAGGGTTTCCCCCAGAACGTTAAAGGTTCTTTTCACGGTGCTGGTCACAGGCCATCCCGCAGGAGGATAGATCCTCACTTCATCAATATTAAACTCACTCAGACCGGTCTGCGATGCCGTCGCGGTAATACGTATAAATTTCGCTTTAACAGGATTAAAGGTATCCGATTGAAGACCTTGATAAAAACCGGGGCCCGTTTTCTGAACCACGTTGTACCAATTAACACCGTCCAAAGAAACATCGATCTTGTACTGCAAACCCTGACTTGGATTGAAATAGGTCTGCACACTGCCGACCGGTGCCGTTTCAGCAAGTTCAAATGTCATAGAACCATTCATTCCGCTTCGAGCGTAAGCACTGAATTTCCCATCAAAAGCAAGCTCAGATCCTGAAAAATTACTGTTGTTGGAAGCGGACACGATCGGAAGCGCGGTCGTTAGGTCATCCTTAGAGTTCAATCCGGCAGGCGTTCCCAATAAAACCGCTTTCAAAATTCCATCCTGGCTCACCAGCGAGTCCGTTCGTATTACACTTCCATCCACATCTAGAAAATCCTGATAGGTCGTTTCGGTATATCGGACGCCGTTGAAATGAAGCAAAAGTTTTGTGTATGGGTCAGTTTGATACTCTTCTGCAGGCGGAGTAAAATTACTTGTCCACCGGGCAATTCCTTTGGATACCCGCATCTCATCAATCTCGCCATTAAAATAACCGTGATATCCGCCGTCATAAGAGTAATACCAGACCCCAATTTTCAAAGTCTGTGAACTTGAAATGTTACCGTTATCCGTTTGATCGCTGCCGACCTGAGTTCCATTGAGGAAAAGTTTCACCGTTCCGTTCACCCGCACCAGAGCCAGGTGATACCAAGAGTCCGTGCTCAGCGACGTCGTGTAATTAAATTGATCCGTTTGAGCGGAAGCGGTGATATTCACGTGAATCTTACTGAGCGAATCCATGTAAATCCGGATTCCTCCCCCGCCATAGGTTGCGTTATCGTAAAGAGTTCCTGGAACGGATGTTCCGGCTTTGATCTTAAATGAAGTATCGATCGTAAAATCGCCGGTTCCAAAATTCCAATCGGCACTGGCGGGGAAAGTGAGATAGTCTCCCGATCCGTCAAAACTCGCGGAGCCTTCGCCAAATTTCGCGTCTTCAGCGACATGAGCGTCTCCAACGACCGTCACACCATTTCCAAAGCCATGGTTCCCTTCGATTTCCCGGTTAATTGTCTTGATAAGCTTTCCTTGCGCGTCCCGGATTTCCTGCTGAAAAATTCCAAGATTATCCGAAATGGAAGTTACTAAATTCCCCTGGGAATCATTCGAATAAGCATACCAGTGTTCAAATTGCTGGTTTTTAAGGTAGGTAACCTGATTTTGAGCATTTCTGATTTCAGTTAAAATAACCGCACCGCCCGCTTTAACGGTTTTGGTTACATTCCCCTGAGCGTCCGTATCATAGGAAGTCGTCTGTTCGTCAAAATGCTGTTCATCGAAGTGCAGAAGAAGTTTTGTGTAGGAGTCTTCAACGTAAGAGCCCGAAGGAACTGCAAAATTAGACGTCCAACGCGCAATCCCCTTGGAAACACGGACCTCGTCCATTTGCCCATTCAAAGAATAAATATACCCGCTCCCGCTGTAAGTTCCCCCGACAACGGTCGTGAAAGCCCCCGAAGGCATATCGCCGGAGGCCGTTGAAGAACCTACGGCAGTTCCATTGATATAAAGCGTAAAACTGTTCCCGTTTCTCACAAACGCAATGTGCGACCATACCCCGGTCGGCACAATACTTCCGGCTAGATTTAAAAAAGTCTGCCCGCTCTTCTCAACGTAGGCATGAAGCTGCCCGACGGAATCCAGATAAAGGAAAAAGTTATTATTCTGGCTTCCTCCGGTGTACTGCGACCAAAGCATTTGCTGATTGCTCATCGCCTCAGGCTTAGCCCAGAAATCAACCGTAAAATTATCAGTTCCATATTGGAAATCCGCACTGCCGCCATTCTCGACCCTCAGCATATCGCCTGAACCATCAAGATGAAGAGCCGTCATTCCAAACTTGGGATCAGCTGAACTTAATTGAGCATTACCTAAAGCCGTTGTATTGCCTAAACCGCTGCTGTTTAAATTGCGTTCGGAAGAATAAATTTCCTGTCCTGCCGGATTGTATTTCTGAATTTTCAACAAACCCAGCGCGTCCGAAGTCGTAACAACTAAATTATTTTCAGAATCGGTCTCATAAAGCGCGTTTGTATATTGGGAACCGCCGACCTCAATTTCATTTACCCCCACCTTGGAAGGCGTTCCGTCATTCGTCCAGGACTGAAAGTTATCAATCCGGACATACCGAGCCTGTTGGGCTAAAAACGAAACCGTCTGAAGTCCCTGCCAAGACAATCCGGCAGCTCCACCAACCTTCTGCCAATGGATATTATCCTCAGAAACACTGACGTCAAACTGACGCACAAAACTGTTGTCGGCCGGAACTCCGGTGTCCACACGCACGGTAGAAATCTCTTTAACTTCCCTGAGATCATAAATAACGTACTCATCGTTAAACCCATCACCCGGATTCAGGGAATACCATGGATTGTTCCGGTCATGAATCCCGTCATTCAAACGGGAAGGCGGATTAGAAGAATTACTGAAATTTCCGCTTGTTGTAATCTGCGCCTGAGCGCCCAGTTTCATATCCAATCCAGCCCGCAATTTTTCGGATATTTTATTCCCCTGAGCGTCAAATTCGGTTTGCCGGACTAAACCAATTGAATCCGTCTCGATTTCAGTGTAACTGCCGTCCTGATGCTGAGCGGTGGTTACTGTGGTCTGTTCATTTTCAGGTTTGGATGCCATCGTCTGCTCTTCGACGCTCTCAATAACATTACCTTTAGCATCCAGAACATAACGATAACGGACACTATTCCCGGCCTGATCTTTCAAACCGGAAATCTTGCCGTTTGAATCAAAGAAACGGGTAACGGTCCCGGGGTAACGGTTATTTGTTTCAAGAGTCCGAAGTAAATTCCCCTCAGAGTCTTTCTGATATTCGTAGTAGACCGTATAGCCATTGCGATCCGTCACTGAAAGAATGTCGCCAAACGGGGAAACTTGCTTAACAATTCCGGCTTCTCTCGTACCGTACTCCCGGGAACGCGTGAGCGCCTGCGCGTCAGCCTCATTGATCTGACCGTCTAAGTTAAGATCGAATTTCGAAAGATCCGCTGCCGCGGTGGATCCAAAAGCCGAAGAAAGAACCGAAAGGTCCCTGTCATCCACCTGCCGGTCTCCTGTAAAATCAAACCGGAGCTTGGTCGTTTCATAAATAGTCTGAACATTTCCAATAGAGGTTTTGTCATAATAGTACCCAGTCACCTGACCGTTTTTATCCGTCAGCGAAAGCGTTTCTCCTAGAGGCGAAAGTTTGCGAACCGTCAAAGCGACAGCCCCAGAAGGCATGGTCTCACGCTCGTGAATTTCAGAAACGTTTCCAAAAGCATCCCGGATATATTCAAAACTCACTTCTCTACCGTTCTTATCCCGGCTTAAAATCTGCTCCCCTTCAGCGTTAAACAGCGCAGTCTCTTCATAATGAACGTGCTGTCCGTCCGCTTGAGTAAAATCCACGGTTTCAACCGTCTCTGTGACTCTTCCCATAACATCATACCGATTGAGAATCTGAGCCCCCCGCCCATTGCGGTTCTCGCGGTAAATCGCATTCCCGTAGCGGTTTTGCTTTTCAACTTCCGTAAAATTAATTGAAGCTCCGAAAGTATCCTGAAAATGCGTGTGTTTTTGAATCTCTTTTTCCCCAGACACGTTCTCTCGAATAACCATATCAGTCACTACGCCGTTGCGGTCCGTGACACTCGTAACCATTCCCAGGTAATCCAGAGTCCGAGTTTCAATAGATCCGGCCCCCTGAGGATCATGCGGATAAAGAGTCTGCTCAATAACCTGAACCGTATTCCCGCGCTCATCCTTTTCGTAACTCAAAATTTTAATCAATCCATTCGGGAATCTTTGACGGATAATTTCACCCTCATGATTAAATTCCTGATAAACGATCCCTCCCGTTACAGAGTAAATAGACAAACTCGACTGAGGAGCTCCGAACTCATCCCGGTTATAAACATAGGTTCTCTGAGCTCCGGTCGGTTCAATTTCCTTGATTAATTCTCCATTAGAATTGTGAACACGCACGGTTTTACTGACAGTAAGGTCTTCGGCCTGAGCAATCAATCCAGCGGCAAGAAAATACTCCATAACTGCCTGGAGCCGGTTCTCGTCAGCCGCTGCTCGTTCGGAACTATTGAGTTCTTCATAATCCCGGGCACCCGCTTTAAGGAGTTTTTCTGTTAATAACGCCCATTCAGAGCTCTGGGGAGCTGAGGAAGCGGGGAAAATCCTGGAATGCCCCAAAATCTCGTCCGCCTTTGAAAAAATCCATTGTGTCTGCTGTTTAGCCTCAAGAATATCTTTGGAGTAATTGTTAACTGAAATTTCTCCTTCTGGAGTCAAGGAAAGGATCAGGTCTCCTTCCTGATTCAGAAGTTTATAATTTTTTTCCCGGCGGAGTGCCGTTCCCGCAGAAAACCCTGAAGCATTAAATAACGATTCGATATCGGAATCATCGATTTTGCCGTCAGAATTACGGTCAAACACACTCAGAATCTCTTCAAAAGTGTAGTTATTACCTTCGGGGCGATGGAACCAAGCCGTTAAAAAGCCCGAAGAATCCTCCAGAAAATACTGGGTTTCCGTCACACTTTTCCCTAACCCCGTTGGATGCAGAACGGTATCGTATAAAGTCAAACGGGCATTCCGGTCCAGCTCCAGAGCTATCTCGCCATTGGAGTTAAACATACGGAAAACACGCCCTTCATTTTGATCGCTCGTAATAAAAACGCCCACGTTCCGGCCCGTGCTATTTTTTACGTAGTCAAAGTAGGTTGTACGGCCATAAAAATCGACGGTTGAAACAATATCCCCCTGAGCATCATAGTGAGAAACCGTTACCCGGTTTGGAAAAGCCCCGTTGGTTTCCTCCACCCTTTCCAGCCGGCCCGTTGACGTATAGAAATAATTTTTAACGGTGAAGGCATCCGTAACCTTATCGATGCGGGGGCCATCCGTATTAGGATCTATTTTATACGTGGTTGTGGAAAGAAGCGCTTTAGGCTGGCGGTCCAATTGATTGGTAGCCGGGTTGTATAAATAGGCGTACTTATAATCGATAATTTGATCCAAAGTCCCGTCGAAATGATAGGTATAAGCGGACTCCCGCTCCAAATTATTCATGGCACCCGGTTTATAAGTCAGGCGCCGTTCAACCCTTTCAGCTTCGACATTGCCTGAATACTGAATAACCTGAAACTCGTCATCATTCGCCGCCGCGGTGCTCCGGTCACGTACTTCCACCACGAAATCGAGATCGTCCGCGTCCTTAGCTTCATCCTGATCTAAATCCCAGTAGGACGACAGGGTGAAACCAAGCTCCGGATAATTATCATTTTGGTGATAAAAATAATAAGACGTCTTCACTTCCCCGGCCGAAGTCTCCCGAATGGCCGCAATCCGCTTAAGATTTTTTCCGCCGTCCCCGTTCACCAGTTCACGGTAGGTGTAAATTTTCTCAGTGCCTTGCGCGTCTAAACTCTTCAGAAGGAGACCTGCAATATCCCATTCTTCATAAGAAGTCAGGCTCAGAACTTCTTCGCCTGTGGCATTATTAATAAAATGATGCTGAGCTTCTTTCCGCTGAAGCTTTCTCTCAGCGCCCGGAAATCGAATATAGGTATACTCGATCTCTTCACGGGTCGATTCCGAAGCAATCGATTCCATGGTAAAAATCAAGTCCCCTTCTTTGTCGTACGTCCGCTTCACGCGGGATTCTTCGTCGTAAACAGGATTACCTTGCGTGTCAAGAATGGGATCGCCCAAAGCTGTTTTGCGCATTTTAAAATGAATTTCAGTTGTTGAACGGCTGCCCGTCTCAGCATTCGCCTCGTAAATATTCTCCATTTTCGTGCCGTCAGGATAGGTTACCGATTGAACTTCGCCGGCAGGCGTATAGGCGTAAAGGGTTTCACCCTTCTTTGAATCAATAAACCGGACCAGATTTCCTTTAAGATCGTAGAAACTCTGAGTGGTAACCGAGGTAATAACATCCGCGCCGTCCACATTTTTAAGAGTGATTGTAATCGTCTCTTTTTTACTCTTAAGCGAGCCATCCGCGTATTTTTGAATTTCGTAGACCTTGACAGTCGAATTCGAGGGATCCTCCACACGGATAACGTCCCCTTCCGCGTTAAAATAAGAAGTCACTCCGTTTTGATCGGTTCTGGAACTCAGAATTTCAGAGTCTGAAAATCCGCGCCCTTTAACGTAGTTCCGTTTTGCTCCAAGGCCGTCAAAAGAAACCTTACCGCTTTCAACCGCCAAAGCCAGGCTTCCCGAATTAACCATTTCAATTTCCGGAGAAACCTGCCAGTTTAGAATTTCCGCTCCTGCCAAAGTAAAAACCATTCGCCTTCCATTGAGAGAGGCATCAAATACATACGAAATATCTTGAGCCAGAGCCGTATTCAGAGCCGTTTCCTGGAGAACCGTTTCAGTCCCATTTTCCCGCTGAATAACCTGAAGTTTTTCAGAATCTAATTTAAACCCGAGATAAGTGCCGGCAGTGAGATAGCGGAGAATAAAAAACATTTCAGCGTCTGAGGATTCCAGAAGTTTGAAATCACCGGAAAGCTCATGGCTATCTCCCGCTTGAGGGAAAATAGAGGCAAGCCAGCGCTGACTTTGAGAATCAACCGCCAGACGGCCGTTTTCCACGGTATGTCCCGTGCTGTCAGTCTGCCAATCGCGGGTAAAACTAATGTTATCCTCAAAAGACTGGGCGTTTAACTCTTCCACGGATTCTGACGTGCTTAAAATCTGTCCTTCCGCATTTCTTGTTTTTTGATAATTCGTCGTCTTCTGCCAACCACCTTCTTCACGAGTCTCCACAAGACTGAGAGCTTCTCCATCGAATCCGCGAGTGTATTCCAAAATATGCCCAAAACCATCTTCATAACGAAGAAGTGAACCGCGCACGTCAAAAACTCTTCGATCAAACCGGAAATTTGAAGCCTTGGAAGTCTCCCCCTGATCCTGACGGTAATCTTCAATCGCCTGACCATGAGCCGATCCTTTAATACCAATCAAACTGAGAGCTCCGGCGTTTTCAAGACCTCGAATTTTTGAACTACCGAAATTTTCTAATTTCGAAAAGAGTTCCTCATCCATTCCCGCGCTGATATCTCCGCGAGTGACTAGAATAATTAAATCTCCTTGATTTAACGCGTCCAAATCAGTCTTTAAATCTGAAAATTCAGCCGTTGAATAAACATGAACCACAGCTTGATCTGGATCTGCCTGATTCAAAACAACAAGTCCTATTCCGGAACCGGTCAAACCGGAAAGATTGGCTGTTTGGCCGTTAAATTGAATGGAAGGAACCGCGTCAGAGGGCACATAAGCTTTTGCCTGAATGGAAAAATCAAGAATCGGGCCTTTATCCCCAATGGCAGAATAGGTTTTTCTTTGGATTTCTTGAGGCTGTCCCAAATCATTCGTCAGCGTGACAGTCTCTTGCCGTTCACTTTCTGTTTGATTGGCCGTTTCATTGCCCCATTCATCCCAAGCTTGAGTCAAAATAACCGGAGAAAACTGCTCCAAAATGTCAGGATTCTGACTGCCATAAAGCTGAAACCACTGTTTCAAAAGATCTAACGACAAATGCTGGATACTTGCGGAAACACCTAAATGCGCTTTCGCGTAAGCGAGAAACCCTTTTCCATCCTGAAGCTCATAAGTCGTCCGCTGGCGGATGCGTAATTTTTCATCGTATTGAAATTCGGTGATACGCCCCTGTTCATTTTCACTGATGCTATAAGCTAATTCACCCCGTGAGTTATATTCTTTGAAATTGGAAAAATCCACCTGCCTGCCGAACTGGTCAATCCCGAAAGAAACGGCACCCTGCACTTTGGGAGTTCCATTAGGAAAAGTAGTTTGGGAATAACTTTTTGTAATTTGATGATTTCCAGTTCCCGTCTCACCCTGTGTCAAAAGCTCTCCGGTAAGCGCGTAACTGAAAACTGTCTGGATTCCGTCCTGATCAATCGATTGTGAAAGCCGTCCCAGGCTGTCAAATTCGTCCGTCGAAACCCGTTCCGTTTCTCCGGGAACCTGGATATGCTTTGTTATCTGCTGTAACTCTCCGTTAATCCCACGTACCCATTCAAAGAGAGTCACTAACCCATCCTTATTCTGGTTCAGAATCGTCTCTCCCCTAAAGTCATAGACGTTTTTCTCTATAAGCTTCGGAGTTTGAGCGTGCAGCTGCATCAATTCATTGAAATTCGCAACCCCCTCATATTCGTAAACCCGAATCTCCTGAATTCCTCCCCAGGGAAAACGCACATATTCCGTCACCCGGCCTTTACCAGCCCGGTCAATCGAGGCAATCTCATTACCAAAAGCGTCAAATTTCTGAAGAATATCGGTTTGATAGGGATTCTGAAAACTATCCACTCCTTCGATCGTCTGCGTACTGCTGATTAAATCACCGTTAGACTGCCTTACTTCATGGAAAGCAGCCTGCTCTTGATAAATTGTTTCAGTACCGTTTGGGTTAAAGTGAATTTTATAAGTCAAGGCTGTTTGAGACCCCATGCCCCCATAAGTGTGAAGCGTCTCATCTCCATTCGCGGAAACTTCGCGAATGACATGCCCATAGATATCAAATTCCATAATTTCAGCCGTAGAAACATTACGTAAATCTTCTGTAACCCAACTCGTCACAACAGTCCGGTTTAAAAGACGGCCCGCGCTGTCACGCAAGTACGCCGTATTCTCAGTTTTCCCGTCACGGGTTTCATGACTCCGGACTTCTCCTTCCAACCGTCCGTAAATAAATTTTTCTCTCAGCTCTGAAGGCTGGTTCTGGTGAAGCAGCCGCAAATCTTCCAGGCTGGAGATATTTTCATAGTAAAAAACGGTCCGGGACAGAATCCGTCCGCTATCTGAATATTCATAAGAAATAACGCTGGCATGCCCATCCGGCATGATCCGTTCTGTCGCATTGCCGAAATAATCGTAAGCTGTAAGACTCAAATTCTGCGCGGCATTGCCGAAGGCATCCATGTATGTCAGAGTATCGCTTTCATCCAAAAGCTTTCCAGAAACGCTAACTAACCGGGTATGGGCCGTTAAGCGGTCAAATTGGTTTTGGGTATCACCCGCATAGTGATAAATCGTTGTGAGCAACTGATTGAAAGAATCATAGGTATACCGGATTTCATTCCCTAAATGATCAATCTGTTTTGTCAGGTTTTGATGAAGGTCATATTCAAAATACGAAACCGACTGGACTTGCGTACTTCCATCGTGATAAATCTCGGTCAGAGTATTGGCCGTTAAATTACCTTTAGCATCATAAGTCCATGCATTTTCACTGCGCGTGCCATTGCGTTCACCGGCGGAAACTGTCTCTCCAAGCTCATTCCAGTCAGTTTCCACAACCACATCGGAAGGAACGGAGAAACGGTTCCACAAATCATTCATTGAAGTAACATTCTGATAAATATGATCCCACTGCCCCTTGAACTGATGGTTATAAAAAAGCGTGCGGGCATGAATGATCCCCTCGCCTTCAGGAGAAATTTCCGCGCCGATATTTTCATAAGCATCCCAGTTGTAAGTTGTCACCCGGTCAATCACATTTCCAAAATCATCCGTGTAGCTGAGAGTCTCACTGCCCCAACGTTTACGGCCCAGAGCATTCTTCACATACTCCCATAAAGTAAGTCTGCCTTTTTCATCCTGATAACTAGTCAGGTATCCATCCGAATCATATTCCCAAAAGGCTGTTTCACCGTTGATATTCTCCGTTTCAATGATTCTTCCCTGACGATCTGTCACCACACGCTGTTGGGTCTGATAGGTGACATTGTTCCCACTGGCATCCGCGTCTGGAATATCCCTCAAAAGGGTAAGTTCTTCGGAACCATCGCTTAAAAGCACGTAATTTCTGGTTTCTGAAGCTCCGTCACGATTCACAAGATGAATCGCACGGCCCCGGCTGTCAAAAAGACTGCTCACTGAGTAATTCTGGCTTCCATCCGTTACTTCCGCCGTGACCGTGCCATCCGGGGCATAAGTAAAAAGCGTCGATCTGCCGTCCGCTGATACAAGAGAAATACGGCGGTTTTGAGCATCATAGGTTTCCACAGTGACCGCGTTTACGGAATTTCCATAACCATCCTGATACTGAAGAGTATTTGTGACTACGGCATTACCATTTCCATCAACCGAATAAACCAGACTGCTTACGCGGCCATTGGCAAATTCATCGCGAGAAGTCAGTCTGCCGGAAGCATCATAATTCCAATTTGTCACTTCGCCGTTCTTATCCGTAAATCCCGTCAAACGTCCCTGTGAGTCATAATCCCTAACCAGCTGATAACTCACGGATTGAAGGGTCACGTCTTCAAAACGCGACCAATCGATTGAATCTGTCGCTTTAACAACCTTACCGTTCGCATCCTGTTCATACGTGAAGGTATGGAGCTCATTATTAGCCGTCAGAACGCGCTGTGTATTTCCATAAATACGAACACGCTTCAAAGTCACGCTTGAAGTTTGAACGTCCAAGTAAGGATTCGCTTCAACGCCCCGGAGGATGAAAAGCGGAATAGAAGTGATTCTGCTCTTTTCGCTATTTAAATAAACCTCAAGCCCATCGAGAGTAAAATTGAATTCCAGGTCGTAAGTCATTCCCGGCTGAGGCGTCAACGGCGAAAGAATTTCGTCTTCCTGCTCGACACTAAATGAGACACCGTCAACCGTCTGAATCGCCGGACGTTTAACTTTTAACTTCCAAAATCCATCCTCCAGAACAAGCTTCGCGGTTCCTTCCGCGGGCTTTCCCTCGACAAAAGCATCCGGCAAAGTGAAACCTGTCTCAAAAGAAGCCTGAGACGATGCGGAGTCATAATAAAACTGAACATGAATATCAGGGCGAGTCGCCCCCTGGGTGACGGGGTCAATATAGAAGGATGATTGCGGGAAATTCGTATTTTCTAACAGCAAAGAGCGTTCATAAAAATTCTTATAATTCCCTTTTTCATCGGTACGGAGCATCCCGCTGTCAACCAGATCATCAAGGGAATCATCCGCGGCGCCCGCGTCAAAACTTGCCAAAGCACGCATGGCATCCAGGTTAATCTCCTCACTGTAAATCTCAGAAACCGTTCCATCGGCCTTATAGAATTTCACCCGTATCAGCCTGCGCCCTTGTCCTTCCGGCAAATCTATCAGCGTGGTTTGTGTGTAGCTTTGAGGATCCGTAAAAGCACCGTCATCAACCGCGTAGCTGAATTGAGAAGGGTTCCAACCCGGCTCAGGGCCATCAAGCTGAAGCTCAAGCTGGGCATTCCCCTGAGTTAAATCCACAAACCGAGAAGCTTTGAATGCCGGCGGTAAATTTTGGGCGCCGTTGACGAGAGTGATGGTATCGCTGTAGCTTGCGACGTTTTGAAGAGCATCACGGACCTCAAACAAAACTTCTTTTTGCCCAGCTCCTGAGGGAAGAGTCAAATTTCTAGCCGACGAAAAATTCTCCCAGGAACTCCAAGCCGTTCCCCCGTCCGTGGAAAACCGCATCTGACTGACACCCGAACCGGAGTTTGGATCCGAAGCGCTTAGAGTCAGAGTGACATCAGCTGAGGAAGTTTCCGGCGCACCGTTATTAATCGTCACGGAGCCCGAAGGAGGTGTTGTGTCTAGCGTAATGCTGTCAGACGCATAATGAGTATTTCCGACCATGTCTTTGAGTGCGTAGTGCACCTGCTTACTTCCGTCCCCCGCGGGGAGGGTCAGGGTCTTCGAAGTTGAAAAATCTTCCCATCCCGTCCAGGTTTGACCGCCATCCAGCGAGAAAGTTATCTTATCGATTCCTGAAATGGCGTCTGATCCCGTTAAGGTCAGCGTGATATCCCTTAAAACCGTAAAGTCATCACCCCCGTTAATCTGAACGGTCCCCGTCGGCGCGGTCGTATCCAATTGCACGGTAACGGAATAAGCGCTCGACCACTGACCCGACAAATCTGAAAACTTCACATAAACTGTTTTTACGCCGTCTCCCGAAGAAAAGGTCCAGGACTTTGTCCCCGCGTAAGCCTCTTCAGCCGTCCAATTAACTCCGTCGCTTGAAAACTTCATTTTATTCAGCCCGGATCCCGCGTCTGAGGCTGAAAGATTTAAATTCGCTGAGACTTGCGCGATATACTGCGCTCCGCCGTTTACATTGATAGACCCCGTTGGGGCAGCCGTATCCAAAATAATTGTTTTTGAAACGACCGTAGCATTCCCGGCTTTATCCGTGTATTTCACATAAACCGTCTTGCTGCCGTCACCGGAAGGCAATGTATAGGCCTTTGTGGAAACGATAGTTTCCGGAGTTGTCCAATTGACGTTGTCATTGGAAAAACTCATTTTATCCAGCCCGCTTCCGCTGTCAGAAGCCCCCAAACCCGTCAAATTGACACTGGTCGAAGCCGTATACTGAGCATCCCCCGCCAAGGTCATTGTGGCATTCGAGGGAGCAATCGTGTCCCGCTTAACGGTGCCGGAAACCTGTGAACTGGTTTTCCCGATGGAATTTTTCACCTTCACACTGACGCTATTATTACCCTCCGAAGTTAAATTAATTGTCGCTGTCCAAGTAGTTGAACTATTCAAAGCGACCACTTCAACGTTGTTAATTAAAACGGAAGTGTTTGCTTCTTTAGTGCCGGACAATATAAGCGTTGTCTGAGTTGAATAGGAAGGAATTCCGGGAGATACACCTGGCACCGCGGGAGTGCCCACATCCACCCCCTTCAGCCGGACTGTCAGAGAACCTGTTTGAACGGATGTATTTGCCTGAGCGACGATAAAATTAAGCTGTTTAATCTTAGTCTTATCAAGCGTATTGGAAATAGACGCCACAGGAAGCTGCCAAAACAACTCGCTGGAACTGGAAATTCCAGTTAGAGTCCAGGTATCAGTGACACCGTTAATATCGACAATCTCAAGACTGACAGAACTGCTTGCTCCCTTTAAGCCCATCGTAAGATTGGTGAATCCTGTAATACTCTGGGTTTCAACAGTGCCGGAGGTGCTTGCGTCGTCAAAAGAAACAGAAAATCCGGAGAACTCGCTTGAGTTGGTTACGCTGAAATCCATCGTGACCCGGTCCGATCCGGGAGAAGACAATCCGGTCGCCGGGGTTGACCCGGAAACAAAGTAAGGCTGGGGATTTCCGCTTAAAGTCGTAACACTGGAACTGGACAGTCCTGGAGTGTTTGAGAGCGTTCCTCCCCGGCGTAAAGCGATTTTCTCCTGCTCCTGAGCTTCGTTATACCGGTCCTGCTCAGCAATGAATTGGTTGAGTTCTTTTCTCGCCTCAACCTGACTGCCTTCCAACTCTGAGGCCTTAACAGCTTGCTCAAGCTTTTCAAGATAATCTTCAAGCAAAAGAGGATCCCCGGAATTAAGAAGCCCCTGATTATTGTAGGCAAATACCCCATCGTGAGTCACAACATACTCTGCGCTTTCGCCGGCTTCGTTAATGTCCAGACCGCTAGGGCCTTGTGCGGAATGCTCGTTGGGGTGGGTATGAGAAACAAACGAAGCCTTATCCGTTAGCTCCTTCACGGGAGAAAGCACGCCAACCTCATCTTCACTTCCTGAAGTAAAAATCACGATTTCGCCGTGAAGTACAATCACACCAACTTCAAAAGACAGGCCGGCCAAAGCTTTCAAATCTTCCGCCTTAAGGTCCTTAACAATCACAGCGGAAGCATATTCCGGGCGGAGCTGATCCAGAGCGTCTTCAAAACTATAGCGCTCATAGTCATAGTTCCGGTTTTCCTCAGAAACATTTTCTGAGCCGGAGTCCACGGAAGTCAGCTTTAAAGTCTCCAGCAGGAAATCTTGAGAATTTTGAGGGATTTGTTCGGCGGATTCAGACGCGGGAGAGACCTGAGGTTCCTGAATCGCGGATTTTACGGCTTGAGAATTTTCAGGCGAGGAAGCGAGATATTCCTGCCCCCACAAAACCTGGGTCGAAACGAACGTAATAACCAATATTCCTGCAATGACTTTTTGAACAGAATGAAGATTCCATACAAAATTTCGGTCCTGACACTTGGGGTTGAATTGCATTCAGGCCTCGCGGAAATTGGATTTTTAAAAATAAAACGCGTGTGGTTGTGGAAGATACCCTAGATACCGTAAGGAGGCAAGTCAAAACACGATAATTTTTCCGTAAAAGTGCAAAATCTGCACTTAATTAAATAAGCGAGGCTAATTAAAAACTTTTATTGAGTTTGAATTGTAGCGTATGTGAGAAATCCGCACTCATTCCCGTTGCCAGGATGACAACGGAATAGCACGAAGAAGTACAATGATGACCCTTTATTTCCCTTTTCTAGATCAACTTTTGGGAACCTTAAGGGCGCAAAACTTCCTTTTCAGCCATTTTTCAAACTCAACCGCAATGAAAACAATCGAAGAAATACCAATAGCAACACCCAGTTCCCAAAGGGTCAAAGGATGAGTCTTGAAAATTTGATTCATGAAAGGAACATAAACCGTGGCCATTTGGAGGAAAAAAGTCACGGTCACCGCCGCCAAAAGGGATTTATTCGAAAATAAACCCTGGGTAAAAAGACTCTCCCTCTCTGAACGGATAGCCAGCACATGCGCCAGTTGGGAGAAGCAAAGCACGCAAAAAATAATAGATTGCCAATGCGCCACTCCTCTTGCAACCAATACCGCTTCAGAACCCAGAGTTAAACCGGCCATTAAAAGACCGGCCCAGATTACATGAAGGCCAAGACCGTGAGCAAACACTCCTTCACCTGGAAGCCTTGGAGGACGTTTCATCACATTTTTCTCCGCGGGTTCAGCGGCAAGAGCAAGACCCGGCAATCCATCCGTCAAAAGATTAATCCACAAAATCTGAATGGGAAGAAAAGGTATGGGCAAACCCAAAAAGGGCGCCAGAAAAATAATCCACACCTCCGCAGAGTTTGTGGTCACTGCATAGCGGATGAACCTGCGCATATTGTCGTAAATTCTTCTCCCGGATTGCACCGCCCGAACAATAGTCGCAAAGTTGTCGTCCAGAAGAATCATAGAGCTGGCTTCCTTTGCGACGTCAGTACCGGTTACGCCCATGGCAACTCCAATGTCTGCGCGCTTTAATGCAGGCGCGTCATTGACTCCGTCTCCTGTCATTGCCACAAATTCCCCTTGATCCTGTAGGGCGGTTACAATTTTAAGTTTTTGATCTGGAGAAACTCGAGCATACACTCGAATCGTTTTAACTCTTTTCTCAAACTCAGCAAGTCCGATTTTCCCGAGTTCTTCACCGGTCATCACACCATCTTCGGCAGAATCTAAAATTCCGAGACGCAACGCTATCGCCTTGGCGGTGTTTGGGTGATCTCCCGTAATCATGACAGGCACAATACCGGCATCTTTACAAAGCCGTACGGCTTCCCGCGCTTCATCCCGGGGAGGGTCCACAATTCCAATCAGTCCTAAAAAGCTCAGATTCTGTTCAAGCGTTTCCGGATCCATTGTTCCCGGTAACGCGTTCCACGCTCTCATTCCAATCCCCATAACCCGCAATCCATCGGCAGCCATTTTTTCCGCGGCCTTCGTCAATTCATCTTTAAGTGCCGTGGAAATATCCGAAGAACAAAAAATATTTTGAGATATACCGACAATACATTCAGGTGAGCCTTTCGTGAAGGCGATAAAACCCCCTTTTGGACTTCTATGAAATGTAGTCATGCATTTTCGAACAGAATCGAAAGGGATTTCCGCGATCCTCGGGAATATCTTTTCAAGATCCCGCTTTTCGACTCCCCCTTTTCGAGCCGCCTCAAAAAGAGCCACCTCCGTTGGATCGCCGATAACGGCACCCTTTTCCCCCGTGACAGCATCATTCGAAAGCGCCAGCCCCTGAAGAAAGGTTTGCCAGCACTCCCCGGCTAGAGGTTCCGGCTCCAGCTTTCCATCACAATAAAATTTTTCAACCCGCATCCGGTTTAAAGTCAAGGTTCCGGTTTTATCCGTGCAGATATAGGTAACCGAACCGAGTGTTTCAACGGCCGGCAGTTTTCGGACGAGGGCTTTTTTTTGCGCCATCTTCCTTGCGCCAATGGCGAGCGATATCGTAACCACCGCCGGCAAAGCCTCAGGAATAGCGGCAACCGCCAAACTCACGGCTGTCATAAACATTAAGAGTACGGACTCACCCCGAAAAACTCCCGTAGCGAATACGATTCCGCAAATAAACAATGCCGCCACTGAAAGGCGTTTTCCGAATTTTGCAAGACGCTTTTGAAGAGGCGTTTTAACTTCCCCCGCATCTTTCAGGAGGGCCGCGATTTTCCCAAACTCAGTGCTCATGCCAGTCGCAATGACAATACCACTCCCCCTGCCATAGGTCACAATCGTCCCTTTATAAGCTATATTTTTTCTATCCCCCAGAGCGATCGTTTCTCCCGCGATAGGCTCCGTTATTTTCTCAACAGGCACAGACTCCCCGGTTAAAGCCGACTCATCCATCCGCAGCTGCCTGGTTTCAAGAAGCCTAAGATCAGCCGGGGTAATTTGTCCGGCTTCAAGCAAAACCTTGTCGCCGGGAACGAGTTCTAAGGCAGGAATCACAATATTTTTTCCATCGCGTATCACGGTCGCGGAGGAGGCAGCCATTGCCTTAAGAGCTTCCATTGCTTTCTCAGCTCGGTATTCCTGAACAAAACCGATAATGCCGTTTAGAATGACAATAGCTAGAATCGCGATGGTATCTTTAACATCTCCGATGAATGCTGATACAAGGGATGCGGCCAGCAGAATAACGATCATGAAATCTGTGAATTGATCCACGATCATCCCGGCAAGCTTCCGCTTTTTCCCAGACGGCAAAAGATTAGGCCCGAAACGGAAAAGACGTTCTTTCGCTTCTTCAGGGCTAAGTCCTCTCACTGTCCCGCCCAAATCATCGAGGACATCTTTAACCGGCATCATATGCCAAACTCTGGTTTTGTTATCTTGCGTCAAACCGCCACCATGCTTTTATGTAAAATCAGTTTAAAGTTGCCGTTAGATGAAAAGGATGAAGGATAGCAAGTCCCGCGATATAAAAAGCGTAAAGCAAGATGAACACAAGACCCTGCGGCTGCTGAATTCTTCCTTTTTTCCAAAAAAATACCATCATCGTAAGCACGAGTAAAAAAAGCCAAAAATACGAATAGTTCCGGGTTAAAGGATCAACCGACAACGGATGAATTACTGAAGCGATGCCCGTAATCCCTGCCAGATTGAGGACATTAGCACCCACAATATTTCCTACGGATAAATCGGAGGCGTTTTTTCGCGCGGAGATCACCGCCGTCACCAGCTCAGGCAATGACGTTCCTACAGCAATTACAGTAAGACCTACAATCATCGAGGGAATACCCAAAGCGCGGGCAATTGCGGATGCGCCAAAAACCAGGGCCCGGCTCCCCGCAATTACAAAAATAGCTCCAATTAAAAACGTAAAAATCAGTTTTGTTAGAGAGCTCTTGCCTTTAGGCTCAAGAACGATCCCGTGAGAGCTCTTTTGCTTTTTGCGGACAAGAAGCTGATAATCGGAGTAGAGATAAACTACGGCGAGTAATAGTAAAATAGCTCCCGTCACCCGATTCAGCTGAAGAAACAAGGAGAAGAAAACGACTCCAGAAGCCGCTGCAAGCATCCATAAAGCCCGGCGCCTAAAATCGGTTAAATCCACGGCTATGGGTTTAAGGACAGCGGAAATCCCAATAATAAGCCCTAAATTTGCAATCGTTGACCCTAAAGCATTGCCGAGCGCAATTCCGGAATCTCCAAGCCAGCTGGCGGTCACAGAAACAACCATCTCAGGACTTGTCGTGGCAAGACTTACAATCGTACTTCCAATCACAATACGGGGCAGGTCCAGAATCCGGGCAATATGGATACTGGCATCTACAAACAAATCGCCGCCTTTGATCAGCAAAGCAAACCCTGCCACGACAAAGAAGATACTTATCAGCACCGTCCCTCCATGCCCTGTCACTCCAGGAGGAAAATCAATTAAGGTTTTTTTTCTTCAAATTTCAGGGAAACAGAATTAATGCAATAACGTTTGCCGGTAGGCTGGGGCCCGTCGTCAAACACATGGCCTAAATGCCCGCCGCAAACCGGGCAGTGCACCTCGGTGCGCTCCATAAAGAAACTGCTGTCTTCTTCAGTCGCGACACTGCCGGGTTTCAAGGGCTGCCAGAAACTGGGCCATCCCGTGCCGGAATCAAATTTAGTGTCTGAACTGAAAAGCTCCGCACCGCATCCCGCGCACCGGTAAACCCCTTTTGCCTTCATCTTGTTATACTCTCCGGTAAACGCCCGCTCTGTTCCTTTTTCACGGAGCACATGATACTGCTCCGGCGTCAGCTCTTTCTTCCAATCGGAACTGCTTTTTTCAATTTTTCCCATCTCAGTTTCTCCTTCCGTACGGCCCAGCGGTGTAAAAACCAAAAACAAAACCGAGGCCAGAATCGCGCATTTTAAACCTTGTACTCGAGCAGCAAATAACCCCATGGCTTTAACTGAACCTCCCTTTCCCCTCCGGGCATTTGAACCCGGCCCGAAACTGCCTGGTCCGAATAGTTCACGGCTACAGCCCTGCACTCGTTTCCTCTACGCCAGGCCCAGGCCAGCAGATTGGCATGATCCGCCTCCAGGAGTTTCCAGGTTCCTTGGTGAAGGACTGGAGCATCCGCGTAAGCCAGCAAAGTACGGTAAAAAGCCAGGGAATCCGAATCAGGCTTTTCTTCCGGCTCCCGGCCCAACTGAACCGGAAGATGGATTTTTTTACCCTCGATTTGCCCGTCCTGAAAAAACCTCATTCCAGGCACCGTCGCCGCAATCACCGCCGCCGCGCGGGATTTTTCGGGACCAAAAGCCGCCGCGGCGCGGAACTCATCGTGATTTTCAATAAACCGCATGGAATGATTCTGGTAATCCGGCTCCGCCGTCAAATGCGCGCGCACACTGGCCGCGTCATCAAAAAAAAGCCGGTCATATAAAATTTTATCGTACGTAAAATCAAAACCGGTTTGCTGAAGCTGCCATTCTCTCCCCCAATAAACCTCCGCGATAAAAACAAAATCAGGGTTCTTCTTTTTAACGCGGGTAATCGCTTCTTCCCAGAATTCCGTTTTCGGCGCCTCGAAACCGGTTAGATATTTCTTCCAAGTCTGTGAAAAAATATCCTTCAAAAGGAGCATCGCCATATCGCAGCGCACACCGTCCGCGATTTCCGCAATTCTCAGCAGTTCGCGGATCATAAATTCACGAACCGGGCTTGAGAATATATTTACCTGAACCGTATCGCTCCAGGGCAGAAAATGAGGGTCCTTTCCATGAGCCAAATAACGCCCGCCCGGTGTTTTGAAGAAAATTTCCGGTTCCCTTTGAGCTTCCTGCGCGTCTGATGAAACAAAAAACTCAGGGTTGGAAAGCACGGCAGGATGATCCAGCGCCAGGTGATTGGGAACAAAATCCAAAATGAGTTTCATTCCGGATTTATTGAGAGTTTCCCGAAGCTTTTGAATGGATTCCGTACTGCCGAAATAAGCGTCAGGCGTATACTGATAAACCGCGTAAGGCGAGCCTGTCACATCTTCCGGAGTCCACCCCGGAAGAATGGTATCAAAAGCCTGCTGAAGGGAAGGTTCCCGTAAAGCAATCTGCCTGGCTTCAGGACTGCGCTGCCATAAACCCATAAGCCAGACCAGATCAAACCCCTGCCCGGCCAGATTTTTCCATTCATCCGGAGGAACCGAAGCCAGATCCGGCAGATTTCCATACCGGGCTCGGGCCCGGTTCAAAAAAATCCGGGCGTTGATTTCTAAAAGGTGCGGATGCTTGCGCAAATCAGGCTTTCGAAGCGTACTTTTCGATTTCTTTATCGATCAGGAAAAGTCCGCGTCCTTCGACACCGGCAATCTTGATCAAGTCCAGAATCGAATTCAGCAGCCGTTCTTCTTCATGCTGTTCGGAGACATACCACTGGAGGAAATTGAAGGTGGAGTAGTCTTTTTCATCCAGGCAGATTTCAACCAGACCGTTGATGCATTTGGTCACAAAACGTTCATGCTCCAGCATCAGAACAAAAACGTCGGAAATTGATTTGAATTTCGCCGGCGGTTCTTTAACCGCGTGAACCATCGCGTGCCCGCCCGCGTCGTTCACATAATGGAAGAGCTTCAGCATATGCTGGCGCTCCTGCTCAGCATGCGCGTACAGAAAAGAAGAGGATCCTCTCAGACCCGTTTTGTCACACCAGGAAGCCATCGCCAGGTAGTAGTGAGAAGCGTAAGATTCCTCAGCGATTTGATTATTAAGAGCCTTGAGCATTTTCGTTGAAAGCATAAATCCTCCTCTAAGTTAGAATTCTAATTCTGAGCAAACTGAAATCATGGGAGCCGTGCCCTTAAAATCCGATTTTCTCATGCGGCATTCCTTTTAAAGTAACGGCGCCGCACTTGTACATGAGTACAAGGAATCGGGGCGGCAGGATTTGGCGCCTCCGCAGTTTCACTGCTCCGGTCGGCCAGCCGCACCCTCAAACATGACCTAAGTCATGTTTGAACCCGGGTGCTCCCTTCAAATCCTGACATTGTAACTGATTGGTCGGGGCGGCAGGATTTGAACCTGCGACATCCTGCTCCCAAAGCAGGCGCTCTAGCCAGGCTGAGCCACGCCCCGATGAATACACAGTCCCGGCAGGACTGTGATTCATCGCACTTGCACGTCGGTGCAAGTGCAAAGCGCAGTCCTAATGGGGCCATGAGTCATCGCACTTATGGATCAAAACAAGTGCAAGTAATGTTTGTTAAACGTACCGTGATTCATCGCACTTGAGGGACTCCTCAAGCGCAGTGATTAAAAAATCGACCTTTCGCGGTAAATACTTAAAATCAGCCCCAGCGTCACGGCCGTCGCGATTAATGAAGAACCGCCGTAACTGATCAACGGAAGCGTAATCCCGGTAATCGGCATCAAACCAAAACTCATCCCGATATTCACGAACATTTGCGTGAAAATAACGGCCACAGAGCCCGCGATCAGAAGCTTCGCTTTAATGTCAGTCGTATTTTCCATAACCTGAAAAGCAGACCGGAAAAGAAGCGCGTAAAAAACAAGGACCAGAACCGCGCCTGCGTATCCCCACTCTTCCCCAATGACACAGAAAATAAAGTCGGTGTGGTGCTCCGGCACAAACTGAAGCTGGCTTTGAGTTCCAGCCATATAGCCTTTACCGAAAAGACCGCCGGAGCCGATCGCGATTTTCGACTGCACCGCGGTATAGCCGGATCCAAGCGGATCGAGATTCGGATTCAGGAAAACCAAAATACGCCGTCTCTGATATTCCTTGAGAAATTCCCAGCCGAGCGGAGCGGCCGCCAGCGCCATCACGGCACCAATAATAAAAACGCGGTACCGCACTCCCCATAAAAAAAGAAGAACCGCGATCATCGGAAGAAACAAAATAGCGGAACCTAAGTCAGGCTGTTTCGCGATCAAAATAAAGGGCAGAAGGGCCATTCCAAGGGCGAGAACCGAAGTCCGGAATTTTTTCTCAATCGGATTATTAGATCCAAGAAAATTGGCCAGCGCGAGCACGGTCGCGAGTTTCGCGAATTCTGAGGGCTGAATAATCAACGGCCCAAGCATCAGCCAGCGCTGAGCGCCCAGGCGGGTTTTCCCGAAAACCAGCACCGCGGCCAGCATCAAAATCGAAATCACATAAAAAAGGTAGGACACGCTGAGAAAACTGCGGTAGCTCATAAACGGCACCATAAAAAGCACCGCGGCCGCGGCAGCGACCCAGAATATCTGTTTATCTTCGTAATTTCCGGAATCGTGGTAAGCCGCGCTGTAGACAAACAGCGTGCCGATAATAACAAGACCGGCGGCGGCGAAAACCAAAGGCCAGTGGACTCCCTTAAGCCATTTTCGCAACATCTGTCCTCCAGGTCTGAAGCATGGATTTCACGATGGCCGCGCCGGAAATACCGCCCGACCCGCCGTGCTCCACGAAAACCACGAAAGCGATTTTGGGATTCTCATAGGGAAAGAACCCGGTCATCCAGCCGTGGGCTTTTTTGGGAGGGTTCTGGGCCGTACCGGTTTTAGCCGCGATCTTTCCGAAATCCACGCGCGCCAGCTGGCCCGTGCCGTATTCCGATTCAACAACTTGAAGCATCCCCCTCCGGATCGCTTTCAAATTCTCTTCGTGAATCGCGATCTTCTTTTCCTTTTCCGCGTGAGCCGGGTCTAAAATCAGCTGAGGCTCCACACGCAATCCATTCTTGGCGATCGTGGCAGTGAGCCGGAGCACCTGGATCGGCGAAACCAGCAGGTAGCTTTGACCGATGGCAAAACTCAGCGTTTCACCCTGATACCAGGGCTGGTGGAGTCTCTGCATTTTCCATTCGGAATTCGGGACAAGTCCGCGCGTCATGGAAGTCAGTTCCAGATCCACCGGCTCACCGAGACCGAATTCATGCGCGTAGTGAGAAATATCTTCCGGCGTCAGACGCGACCCGACATTGTAAAAGTAAACGTTGCAGGAACGCTCCAAAGCTTCATATAAATTCAAACTTCCATGACCGTGTTCATACCAGCAATGATAAGGGCGAGAGTCCGTTTTGAGACGGAAAGTATGATTGCAGTAGAAACGGGTTTCCGGCGTGATTTTTCCGGTTTCAAGCCCGGCCAAAGCCGTAATCAGCTTAAACACGGAACCCGGCGGGTAGGCCGAACCGACACCCCGGTCAAGCAAAGGCGCTTCGGGATCTTTAAGAAATGAAATTCTTTCCTGGCCCCGGCTGGAAGAAACAAAAGCGTTTGGATCGAAAGCCGGCGTGCTGGCCAAAACCATCAGACCTTCGGTTTCAAGGTCCATGACCGCGACCGCGGCATGCTTACCCTGCATGGATTCCATGACTTTTTTCTGAAATTCCAGGTCGAGCGTGAGGGTAATGTCTTCTCCGGGCTGAGGATTTTTCTCAGAAAGAATCCGGATCAGCTGACCCCGGGCATTGACTTCGATCTGGCGTCCGCCCCGCCGCCCGCGCAGCTTCTCATCAAAGATTTTTTCGATCCCGGCCCGGCCGACCAGAGAATTCATTCCATAACGTTCACGGTCCGCTTTGCGGTATTCCGTTTCGCTGATTTTCCCGATAAAACCAATAATGTGTGAAGCCGTCTGTTCATACGGATAATAACGGCGGAAAGAAACCTGAACCATCACCCCCGGAAGCTCCGGCTTCCTTTCTTCAATCCGGAAAGCCGTGTCCCGGTCCACGTCCTGCATAATCATGGCGGGAGCGAAAGGATATTCGCGCGGGGCGCTCATATTATGGCGGATTTCTTTTTCAGTCATATTGAGAAGCCGTGCCAGTCTGGGAAACGCCTCAGGCTCCACGTCTTCCGGAGTGGCCACAATATCATAGGATGGACGGTTGGTCGCGAGCAGACGCCCCTGAGCATCAAAAACACGGCCCCTCGGCGCTTCAACAGGAATCAGACGCACCCGGTTCTGCTCACTGAGTTTACGGAAAGCCCCGCCCTGAATCACCTGAGTCTGAAAAAGCCCCAGCCCCAGAAGAATCAAACCCGCATAAAAAAATCCTTTTACGATAAGCGCGCGCATCTTTTACCTGAAAAGCTCATACTGTTTGAGCAGAGTCTGCCTGCCGAAAAAGCGGTGAAAGAAAAGAAAGACGAACGGCGAAATCATGGCGGTCGAAAAAGCGGAGAAAAACGAAACCGCGAGATAATCCGCCGGGATCGCGTTGCTTCCGGTTAAAAAAGCACCGACAACCAGACGGCAGATAAAAACCGTCAGGACAAAAATAAAAACAACCGCCATTCTTATCCAGGGCGACTCGCGCTCAATTTTAAGAATGACGAAAGCCAGCAGAAGGGTCATCACCAAAAGCACAGTGGTTTCTACTCCCAAAGGTTCAATCCCCGTCAAATCGCGCAGCCCTCCGACGGTTAGCGCGAATGCCGCCGACTGACGCCCCTCCTCAAAAAGAACCGCGTAGAGCACCAGCAGATAGCCAAGCACGGGCCGTAAAATTCCCAGGACGGGTGTCAGGCAGATATCGGCGGCAGTGAGGCCGATCAGGAGGATCAGGACTTTTCCGGAGAAGAGTTTAAGCAAAGGACTTCCTCCATTTTGGAAAACGGCACGAAAGGCTCGACTTCGGCCTGCAGATGAAGCCCCGAAGGATCGCGGGTCACGGAAATAATCCTTCCAATTTTGAGGCCTTTCGGGAAAAGGCCTCCTAATCCGGAAGTCAGCACCGTTTCCTGAACCTGAACCGCGCTTTCCAGATCGAGGTAAATCATTTTCAGCGTACTCCCGCCGTCCCCCGCGATAATTCCAGTCGCGCGGGATTGCTCCGTCATCGCGCTAACGCGCGCATCCAGATCATTCACCAGAATCACACGGGAAGTTTCAGATCCCGCGTCCAAAACCCGGCCTGCCAAACCTTCAGAAGCAATAACCGCCATGTCTTTCTGAATTCCCTGACGGGTGCCTTTATCGAGGATGAAGCTCTTGCGCCACGGTGAAGGGTCCGATCCGATAATACGGGCCGCGATCGTTTTTCCGCTTACACTTCCGCGGAAATCAACCAGTTTTTGGAGACGTTCGTTTTCTTTTTCAAGTTCCTTGTAGCGGACCAGCATGGATTCCAGCTGGGCAACCCGGGCTTCAAGCACGCCCTGCTCACGGAAACTGCGGACCATTCTTTCGAACCCCTGGCGGGTTTCAGAAAAAAAACGGGAGATACCCTGCCCTGTGGAAAGAACGGGTTTAAGAACCGCGAGGGTAAAACCTTGAACAGGTTCTTTAACAGCGGGGTTTTGAATAAAGACGAGCAGAGGAAGGAAAAGAAATGCCCAAAAATAATACGAACGGCGAGCCCGCATGGAATGTCCTGCCAGAATGTACGGTTAAAGTGAAACGAAGAAAATCAGGAACCGAATTCCTTGACGCCGTTGGTATTGACTGAAAGCCGCTTCAGAAGATGGAAATCGCTCAGGTAACGGCCGGTGCCAAGCGCAATGGCGGTCAAAGGATCATCCGCGACATGAACAGGCAAACCGGTTTCTTCGCTGATGAGCTTATCAAGCCCGCGCAAAAGCGCGCCGCCGCCGGCAAGAATCAACCCGCGGTCGATCAAATCAGCGGAAAGTTCGGGCGGGGTTCTCTCAAGCGCGATACGGGTGCCTTCAAGAATCGTGGAAAGAGGTTCGGAAAGAGCTTCACGGATTTCTTCGCTGGTAATGGTAACCGTTTTGGGAAGACCGGCGAGAATATCACGGCCCTTAACTTCGAGCGTGGTTTCTTCCTGAAGAGGATACGCGGAACCGATACGAATCTTGATTTCTTCGGCCGTGCGCTCACCAATCATCAGATTGTAGGATTTTTTCATATGCATCACGATGGATTCATCAAATTCATCACCGCCGACGCGAAGACTCTTGGAGAAAACAATTCCGGAAAGTGAAATCACGGCAATTTCCGTGGTTCCGCCGCCGATATCAATAATCATATTGCCGGCAGGCTCGTGAATCGGAAGACCGACACCGATCGCCGCGGCAATGGGTTCTTCGACAAGGTAAACAGGGTTTCTGGCACCGGCGCGTTCCGCGGAATCTTTTACGGCGCGCTTCTCAACTTCAGTAATGCCGGAAGGAACAGCAATAACAACACGGGGGCTTACGAGACGGTTTTTCTTGTGAACTTTGCGGATGAAATAGCGGAGCATGGATTCAGTAATATCGAAATCCGCGATCACGCCGTCTTTCATAGGGCGGATGGCAACGATATTGCCCGGCGTACGGCCGAGCATGCGTTTAGCTTCTTCCCCCACCGCGAGAACGGCGTGGGTGGTTTTATCAATCGCGACAACGGAAGGCTCGCAGAGAACAACACCTTGTCCTTTGACATAAACAAGCGTGTTGGCAGTGCCGAGGTCAATGCCGATATCGCTGGAAAAAAAACCTAAAACACGATCCAAAAAAAACATGAATGAAAAAATCCTTTCAAGGGGGTGAGAAGTCCAAACAGTATATTGAAATCCCCCTGGAGTGTCAAATGAATAACTGGGTTTTCAGGCCCCTTTTTGAAGCCTTTCAAACTCACGGAAGAAGGTGGGAAAAGACGTTGCCACGCAATCGATATCCTTGATCGTAACCGCCCCATCCATGACTAAACTTGCTATGGCAAGACTCATGGCGGTCCGGTGATCGCCAAAACTCTGAACCGTTGCCCCGCGGAAGCGCTCCACCCCTTTAATCAGAGAGCCGTCGGGCAGTTCTTCGATATGGGCCCCTACCGCCTTTAAATTAGTCACCATGGAATGGATACGGTCGGTTTCCTTGACCCGTAGCTCCTCCGCCCCGGAAACCAGGCTTTCCCCTTCGGCGACCGCCATAGCCGTCATTAAAATCGGTAATTCGTCAATCAGGCTGGGAATCTCTTCTTTCGAGATACGGGTCCCCTTAAGTTTTCCGCCCCGGATATAAATTTGCCCCAGAGGTTCAGGCACCTGCTGAGTCACTTCAATCCGGATATCGGCACCCATGCGTTTGAGAACATCCAAAATCCCCGTCCGGGTGGAATTCAGGCAAACCTTTTCAATCACTACCTCGGAACCCGGCGTAATGGCCGCGCCCACGATAAAAAACGCGGCCGCGGAAATATCTCCGGGAATATCCGCTTCAAAAGGCCTGAGTTTTTCAGTACGAGTCACGGCAAGCCAATCTCCGTCCTTTCTGAAATTAGCACCTGAAGCTTCCAGAAAACGTTCCGTGTGATCGCGAGACTGAATTTTCTCAAGAACCCGGGTGGAACCCTCCGCGAAAAGCCCCGCGAGTAAAATCGCGGACTTGACCTGAGCGCTCGCCAGTTTATTGTCGTAATCAATCCCCTGAAGTTTTCCGCCGCGGATGGTCAACGGCGCGAAATTGCCGTTATCACGGCCCTTAATCTGAGCGCCCATTTTTTTTAGAGGTTCCGTAACTCTCTTCATCGGGCGGGAGGAAAGCGAAGGGTCTCCAGTCAGATTCACTTCAAAACGCTGGCCCGCCAGAATCCCCATTAAAAGACGCATGGTGGTTCCTGAATTCCCCAGGTAAAGGTCTTGAACAGGCGCTTTCAAACCTTTCATCCCAACGCCGTAAATACGGATCTGTCCGCTTCCTTTGACATGATCCGCGCGGACCCCCATGGCCCGGAAAGCCTCAAGCGTGTTGAGGCAGTCTTCAGCTTCCAGAAAATGGGTATAGCTGCTTTCACCGTCCGCCAGAGCGCCGAACATAACAGCCCTGTGAGAAATCGATTTATCGCCGGGCGGGCGGAAAATTCCCTTGATCAGTTTTTGGCTTGTGAGGGTTGTCGCGTTCATAAGAGGTTAAACGGCCAGGCGGACAGCGTCCCCTTCCTGGATAGGGGCGTCCTTAGGCTCGGAAGTAATGGAAGCGGCACAAAAACTCTCGTAGAGCTTTTCAACCTGAAGCCGGGCGACGGGCTTGCCGTCACGGAGGACTTCGATGACGTCGCCAATTTTCAGTTTCTGCTGAAGACCGGCATTGACCACGGCAAAATTAAACTTGCGGTTAACCGTCAAAACGCGAGGAGATAACGATGCTGCGTCCGCGGGTGCGGGTGCGGGTGCGGCACCTTCCGCCGTTGACTCCGATGATTCTGTTTCAGATTGAGCTTTCCGCGCGTTTTCTTCCAGCGCACGATTGCGTTCTTCTAAAGATTTTACCGATGCCGTCAGTTCCTCAACCCGGGCTTTGCCGGTTTCCAGCTGCTTCTGAAGATCCTGCTTTTCGGTTTCGTAAGCTTTCAGTTTTCCCTGAATATCTTCAATCTGCTTCTGGTAGTCCTTGGAAGATTTCTCAAAAGCGTCCGCTTTTTCACGCAGTTGGGTCTGAGCTGCCTCTAGAGCTTCACGCTGATTTTTTTCAGTTTCCAGAGAACTTCTCAAAAGTCCCGCCCCGGCCAAAGCGATAATAGAGACAATAAATGAAAACACCACGGCGATTTTAAAACCGAGGTTCTTGGCTTTGGGAGGAGTATCCTTTTTTTCAAAATGAAGAGGCGTTTGTTCTTGAGAGAGGGTTCTGAAAAGAGACGACATGGTAAATCTCCTGCGGGTAGTTTCCCTGAAACGCAAAAACAGAAACCAGCTCCGGGTTCTAGCCCCGGAACCGGTTTCTGTTTAATCGCTGAAAATTACGAAAGGTGCTTCGACACCAGCTTCGTCATCTCAAACATATTGACGACGCCTTTGCCGGCAAAAACCGCTTTCAATTTGGCGTCAGCGTTAATATTGCGCTTGTTAGCAGGATCCTGAAGTTTGTTCTTACGGATGTAATCCCAAAGCTTCTTGACCACTTCACTGCGGGGCATCGGACCGCTGCCCACAACTGCGGCGAGGTCGGAGCTGATATTCATAGGTTTCATGAACGCTGAATTTGCTTTAGCCATTATTCGTGCTCTCCTTTTTTAAGAAGCTGTCGGCGGACCGTCAGCTTATCGCTTGAAACATATTGACTGACTTTTTTGCTTTAATCAAGAGGGAATTTCATTATTTTACGGGCGTGTTACCGCGCCAGCAAGGTTTTGATTTCCTTCATAAAATGACTGACATCCTGAAATTCCCGGTAAACACTGGCAAAACGGACATATGCAATCTGATCAATTTTAGCCAGCCGCTGCATAATAAACTCCCCAATCACCCGGGAAGGCACTTCTTTTTCATACTTTTCGTGAAGCATCTTCTCAAGTTCTTCGGCAATTTTATCCTGTTCTTCAACCGGAACCGGTCTCTTTTCACAGGCTTTGTGAATCCCTGCCAGAACCTTGGCGTGGTCGTAAGCAACCCGCCGCTGATCTTTTTTAATGACGTAAAGGAGGATTTCTTCAATCCGCTCATAGGTCGTATAACGCCTGCTGCAGGCTTCACATTCCCGGCGCCGGCGGATCATCTGCCCCTCATTGACGCTGCGGGAATCGATAACCTTGTCGTTTTCCTTTTTACAGTACGGACAGCGCATAGGGCCTTATTCGTACCTTTTCATGAGCTCAGGATACAGAGGAAAACGTTTGGTTAAAGCAAGAACCTTCTGCCGCACTTTTTCAAGATGGGATTCATCCATCGGCGCCTGAAGGGTCTCATCAATCAGAGAAGCGATTTCATCCATCTCCTTCTCTCCCATCCCGCGCGTCGTAACCGCGGGAGTTCCCAGCCGGACACCGGAAGCCTTAAAGGGAGATTCCTTATCAAACGGAATCATGTTTTTATTCACGGTGATACGCACCATGTCCAGCGTATCCTGAACCTGTTTACCGTTGAATCCTTTAACCTTCACATCCACCAGCATCAGATGATTATCCGTACCGCCGGAAATAATCCGGAAACCGCGCGCGGCCATGGCTTTGGCCAGAGCTTTCGCGTTTTTCACCACTTGCTCGCCGTATTTTTTAAATTCAGGCGACAAGGCTTCTTTTAAAGCCACCGCTTTCGCGGCAATAATGTGCACCAGCGGTCCGCCCTGAATTCCGGGAAAAACGGAGGCGTCGATCGCTTTGCCGTACTGTTCCTTGCAGAGAATCAAACCCGCGCGAGGACCGCGAAGAGTCTTGTGCGTCGTGGTGGTCACCACATCCGCGTAAGGCACCGGGCTGGGATGATGGCCGGTCGCCACAAGGCCCGCAAAGTGAGCCATATCCACCATCAACAGCGCGCCAACTTTATCAGCGATTTCACGGCCGCGCTTGAAATCAATCACGCGAGGATACGCGGAAGCTCCCAAAAGAATCATTTTGGGTTTGTGCTCCATCGCCAGACGTTCCAGATTATCGTAATCAATGCGCTCATCTTTTTCAGAAACGCCGTACGGGATAATGTCGTAATATTTACCCGAAAAGTTCATTTTGTGGCCATGGGTCAAGTGACCGCCATGAGTCAGATCCATACCCAGAACCTTGTCCCCAGGCTGAAGCAGGGCCATATAAACCGCCATGTTGGCCGAAGAGCCTGAATGAGGCTGAACGTTGGCGTATTCGGCGCCAAACACAGCCTTCGCCCGGTCGATCGCAAGCTTTTCAACGGTATCGGCATTCTCACAGCCTCCGTACCAGCGTTTGGCCGGATAGCCTTCCGCGTATTTATTGGTCAGCACGGAACCGGCCGCTTCCAGCACCGCCGGCGACGTAAAATTTTCGCTGGCAATCAGCTCGATATTGTCATTTTGCCGGTGTATTTCGTGCCGGATCGCTTCAAAAATTTCAGGATCCTGGTTTTTAAGAAAAGAATCAGAGGCCATGCTGTTTTTCGTACTGTTTGATTTTGTTAACACGCTGCTCATGTCGTCCCCCTTCAAACGGTGTCTTGAGCCATGTTTCGATGACAGGAATAACCAAAGCCGGATCCATGAAACCGGACCCAAGAATCAGCATATTGGAATCGTTGTGACCACGGCACAGTTCAGCTTCTTTCACGGTGTGCACCAGCGCCGCACGAACGCCTTTAACTTTATTCGCGGCGATCGCGGAACCAATCCCGGTGTAGCAAACCCCGATCGCGCGGGAACATTCTCCCTTACTGACTTTTTCAGCAGCGGGAAACATGAAGTCCGGATAATCCGCGGAATCGGCGGAATTCGTACCGCAATCAATGACTTCATACCCATTTTTTTCAAGCCAGCCGATTACCTGTTTTTTAACTTCAAAACCCCGGTGATCGCAGGCGAAAGCAATTTTTTTATCCGAAGCGCTCATTGCACGATTCTCGGCCAGAATTCCCTGGTTTTCTTTTCGATGTTTTTAATCACTTCTTCATAAATCAGCATCCCCATACCGATAGGGTCGGGAATATTCAAAACAATAATTTTATCCTTGGCTGCCGGAAAAAGCCCGCTGATAAAAACGTAATGTTCGTGAGACATCGCAAACACAACATCCGCGTCTTCAATATCCTGCCTTTTGCAGAGTTTGCTGGTGTGCTTTGAAATATCCACTTCCCGGTTCTGCATAACCAGAACAGCTTCGGGAGTCGCTTTCGCGCCGTCACGCGCGCCGATACCGCAGGAAGCCACTTCAATCTGCTCATGCAAACCTTTATGGCGCAATTCGTCGCGAAGCCAGCCTTCGGCCATTGGAGAACGGCAGGAGTTTCCCGTGCAGACAAATAGAATTTTCTTACGGGGAAATTTCCCCGATTTAATTTTCCCAAGCGCGAACTCAATCGCCTGAGCTTCCGCTCCGCCGCGGATCAGCACCGGTTCTTTTTCGGACAAATCCACAATGGTGGATTCCTGAGCGTACTCCGTTTTTCCGCTGTCAATCAGGTAATCAATCTTACCCTCAAGGGCTTGAGCCACTTCGTCCGCCGAAACCGGAGACGGTCCGCCGGACAGATTCGCGCTGGTTCCGAAAAAAGGTTCTCCCGCCGCGTTAATCATGGCAGTTGTCACACGGTGCCTGGGATACCGCAATCCAATCTTTTCCCCCTGCTGATTCGGCACAATTAATGTCAAAGGCCCTGGCCAGAAAAGACGGGTGAGGTAGCGGAACTCCGGAGTTTTTTTAATCTTCAAAAACTCCAGCATCTCAAGACTGCCGATATGGTAGGTATATTTCTTACCCATTTCCCGGTTTTTAACCGCGTCCAGCGCCTGGCTGATATTCGGCGCGCTGATAGCCCCGCCAATCCCGTAAACCGTCTCCGTCGGAAACGCAATCACCTTGCCTTCACGGGCAGCGCGAACGACATCCCGAATTTTTGAAAGGTCCGGGTCTTTAGCGTCGAGCTTGATGACTGCGGTGGTTTTCATTTTTATTTGCTGTACGCGGTTTGCTGAAGCTTGGCGTCTTTTTCTTTCACGCCTTCAGCCATTTTCTTTTTGAAAGCCGTCAGCTTATCAGCCATCGCGCTATCAGCCACTCCAAGAATCTGAGCCGCGAGAATACCCGCGTTACGCGCGCCATTGACCGCGACCGTGGCCACCGGAATCCCGGCAGGCATCTGGACCGTCGCGAGAAGCGCGTCAAAGCCCTGAAGCGGTGAAGAATTCACGGGAACCCCGACAACCGGCAAAGTGGTATGGGCCGCAATCACACCGGCAAGGTGCGCCGCGCCGCCCGCGCCCGCGATAAAAACACGAAAACCTTTTTCTTTGGCGCTGGTCACAAAAGCAGCCACTTCATGAGGCGTCCGGTGCGCGGACATCACATGGATTTCATATCCAATGCCAAAATCCTTCAATACGGCCGCGGCCTCGTTCATGACCGGAAGATCGGAATCACTGCCCATTAAAATAGCGACTTTACTCATTTTAAAACCTCCATAGCTCTACGGCCGATATCACGGCGGTAAAAACTGCCCTCGAATTGAATGTGAGCAATTTGCGAATAAGCCCGGTCGTGAGCGGCTTTCAGATTTTCTCCCAAAACCGTCACCACCAAAACCCGCCCGCCCGAAGTGATCACTTCGTTACGTTCATTTTTAGAAGTTCCTGAGTGAAACACAAAAACATCTTCCTGACGCGCCACAGTGTCAATCCCCTGAATCGGAAAACCCTTGTGATAAAAACCCGGGTAACCGCCGGAAGCAATCACAATGCCCATGCAAGCTTTGTCATGCCACTCCAGTTTTTCAGTGGAAAGCGAACCATTGGCGATCTCAGCAAGAATCGGAAGGATATCGGATTTCATGCGCGGTAAAATAACCTGGGCTTCAGGATCACCAAAACGGCAATTGTATTCCAGAAGCATGGGGCCGTTTTTAGTCAGCATGATACCGGCATACAAAATCCCTTTATACGGCGTGCCTTCAGCCGCCAAGCCTTTAACCATAGGTCGAATCGCGATATCGATAATTTCATTGAACTTTTCTTCAGAAACAAACGGACACGGAGAATAAGCACCCATCCCGCCGGTGTTGGGGCCTTTGTCGTAATCATAAGCGCGTTTGTGATCCTGCGCGCTGGCCAGCGGAATAATTTTTTCACCGTCACTGAGCGCCAGAATGGAAACCTCTTCACCTTCCAGCTTTTTCTCAACGACGACTCTTTTGCCCGCGTCGCCGAAAACACCTTCCGCCATCATGCGCGTCAGAGCGGCAACCGCGTCCTGCGTGTTGTCGCAAATCACGACGCCTTTGCCTGCGGCGAGGCCGTCAGCCTTGATGACGACCGGCATTTCCGTTTCAATGCAGAAATGTTTGGCTTCATTCACATTGGAGAAAACTTCATAATCGGCCGTGGGAATGCCGAACTTGGACATCTGGTCTTTGGCAAAAGCTTTACTGCCTTCCAGCATGGCCGTATGTTTGGAGGGACCAAAAATTTTCAAGCCGGCCGCTTCGAAAGTATCCACAATACCGGCAACCAGCGGCGCTTCAGGACCAACCACCGTCAAATCAATAGCTTCGCGCTGGGCAAATTCCAGGAGTCCCTGAATATTGTCAGCTTCAATAGGCTGGCATTCGGCGATTTGAGAAATTCCCGCGTTTCCGGGGGCCGCGTAAAGTTTGGTTAGAAGAGGGCTTTGTGAAATTTTCCAGGCCAATGCGTGTTCCCTGCCGCCCGAACCGACGATTAAAACCTTCATACCACCTCCACCGAACGCCGACGGGTAATTTCACCAATCACCCACGACTGAAGTTTAAATTTTTCAAGCGTTTTAAGGGCCTGCTTCGAATACATGGCGTCGACAATCACCACCATGCCGATTCCCATATTAAAGGTCCGCGACATTTCGAAGTCAGATATGTTACCAGATTTCTGAACCGTGCGGAAGATAGCCGGAGCCGTCCATTCATCACGCACCAGTGTGGCGCCATAAGGTTCAGGAATGACACGAGGCAGGTTATCAATGAAACCGCCTCCGGTGATATTGACAATCCCCTTCACAGGGAGGGTCTTCATCAATGCCAGCACGGGTTTTACATAAATACGGGTAGGAGTCAGAAGCTCACGGCCGATACGGCCTTTAAGCTCCTTATTTGAGAAGATCTTCCTTAATAGAGAGTAGCCGTTGGAATGGAAGCCTGAGGAGGCAATCCCGATAATGGCGTCTCCAGGCTTAATGGTCCGTCCGGAAATAACTTTCGTGCGGTCAACCACCCCGACTGAAAAACCGGCGATATCATACTGGGCATCTCCCTTCGCGCCTGATTCATAGAAGCCAGGCATAATGGCCGTTTCCCCGCCGGTCAGCGCGCAGCCAGCCTGACGGCAGCCGTCCACCACGCCTTTCAGGACCTGCTTGATGACTTTGGGTTCAAAGCGGCCGGAGGCAAAGTAATCGAGAAAGAAAATAGGCTGAGCGCCGCAGGTAATGATGTCATTGACGCACATGGCGACCAGATCAACGCCAATGGTGTCATGTTTTCCCTGAAGGCGCGCGATTTCAAGCTTGGTGCCGACACCGTCAGTGGAAGAAACAAGGAGAGGATCTTTAACGCCTGATTTTTTGGGATCAAAGAGGGCGGCAAAACCGGTGGCACTGCCCAGCACGCCGGGCACGTGCGTAGAACGGATCAGTTTGGTAATTTCACGGTTATAACCCGGATCGCCTTTTAAGTGAGGCACTCCGGCTTTTTCATAAGTCCAGTTCTTCATACCCCTCAAAAATTTAGAGGGGCAGTATACTCTATTCCCTATACGAATTGCCAGACAAAAGAAAGAGAAGGCTGGAGATCAGGAAGGATTCACGCGGTTGCGGTCGCGAACGTCGTTCACAAGCCGTTCAAGAGTGGTCGGCCCCGAAATGTTTTCCGCAACTTGGGCGCTTGGGCCATTCACCGAACCGTTATTCGAGAGATTCATGACGCTCTCTGAGGACTGTGACTTTTCAGTTCTGATTTCCGCGGGCGGATAGTAAGGCGTTCCGGCAAAAACCGATGCTTGATAACCCATCACACTATTGATCTCGGCCGCGTTCCCGGAAATCACTGGAACCGTATTGAAAAGCATGGGGTTTGAAAAATCCGGCATCGCGGAGAAGACCGTACGGGTCAGATTCTGATTCCATTCGAAACCGCCGCCAAAAACCGCGGAAGGTTCCCCGCCGGACACGGTCAAAACTTCAGGAACAGTCAAGGTGATTGGACTTTCGAGCGCCGGTGAAGCGGCCGCTTTAGGTGTAACAGAAACCGTTTGAACCGGCGCGGAAACGGGCGTAACCGAAACCGTTCGAACCGGAGCCGGAGGAAGCGGTAAATTTTTAACTTCAATGGATCTCACGGGCGCCGTTGAATTAGTATTTAAAAACACTGTTTGCTGAATCACGACATTTTCAAAACTAACCGTTTCAACATAAACCGGAGCCGTTGGAGCTGTCACGCTCGCCGCCGCGCTGATCTTCGCACTTCCGCTGTAGGCGGCGGTCTCTGAGTTGTAACCGACGCGAATGGAACCATTCGTAATCACGCCGCTGAGCAATTCAATATTCACGAACGAAATATTCTGCAGCTGCTCCTCTGTCAACTTATCGCTGATAAGGCCCAGAACAAAATCATCCAGAGGCGGCTGCATCAGAATCGAATGGCGCAGGTTTCCCGACTGTCCGGTTTTCTTAACCAGATAGTTACCGTTAAGGCCGGCCATTGGCGCGGAACCCCATTCATAACCAAAAGCGCTTGGATTCGCGAAAATCGCAGCAATATCAATCGGAAGTGATTCGACCGGCACAGGCTGGCCAAAAGTTCCCGTATTCCAGTTTCCTCCAATATATGAAATCGATGCGGTGACAACTTGCGAACCCGGAATCGACGTGGGCGCCTGGTTCGGGCTCAGCGGCGCACCCGGATTAGGATTAGGATTGGGATTCGGCTGAGGCTGCGGTCCCGGATTAGGCGCCGGGTTTGGTTGCGGCGCCGGATTAGGATTTGGATTCGGCTGAGGCGCAGGATTCGGGTTCGGATTCGCAGGAGGCTGATCCGGGCCCGGAGCCGGAACTGGCGCTGACGGAAACACAGAAGCCACAATAGTACTTAAACTCACACGAAGCGTGTAGTGATACATGTGGCCGTGCTGTTCAGTCGACCACACATTCAAGTTCGTGAAATTAATCCCGAAAGTATCGCCGCTGCGGTCAACGTCATTAATGGAAAGAACACCGTCCGCGTTATCACCGAGTGAAACAACATAATTTTTCATCAGGGTCATGATGTCGAGTTCTATAACGGTGTTGTTGTCTTTGATCAAAAGACCTCTGCCGGAATTTCCCGCCCCAATAATCAAAGTGTCATTCCCCACCGCGAAGGCTTCTCCGGAATTGGTGTAAGTGCCGGGAATACTGCGGATCCCGCCCGAAACCAAATTAATGAGCTTAAGATTGCCGCCGCTATTGCCGGTCGACACCACCAGCTCATCACGGCCTTGCGTCATAAGGATGCCGCTCATACGGCCGGTCTCATATTCCGTAAGTCCCTGACTCGTCAGTGAAGTCCCGCTTAAATTGAATGTCTGAACAACGACTTTTTCCTCATCCGCGGACGTTCCGACCAAATAAAGCTTGTTGCCCGAAACATGCATTGGTTTGTAAACGCCGCCGCCGATATGAAAATTTCCGATCGAGCTGCTGGCCGCGAGACCGCCGTTACCGAAACGGTCAAACACGTAAATTTTCGGATCGCTCTCATAGGAGTTTGTATAAAGTAATAAATTTCCGTTATCATCGACATCGACCGATTTAAAAGCGTAATAATCCGGGTCATTGATGTTTAATTCGAATATTTTCTTCTCCATGGTTACGGTGTTATAAACATAGCCGAACCGGTTACCGATGGTTCCCGCCATGAACCGTTTATTCGCGGAATTCGCGGACCGAACATTGCCGTAATCTCCGAAATTATGCCCCGCGAGCGGTTCACCCAGGAGCACGACCAAATCTGACTCTGAAATAATGATCTCCGTGAATTCCCCGGTTGACTGATTAAATTTCCCGAACAGCGGACGGTCATCTTCTTCAATATCACGATGGAAAAGCGTGTTCCCGGCACCGCCCGAGGACGGAGAGGGCCAGTAAGCAATCATGTATTGTTCGTTTGGACCCGCGGAAATATTCATGCCGTCGGGAATAACGTTCGGATCGCGCACAATCCGCGTTGAGGGAATAAATGGAGGCTCCTGCGGCTCCGGAGCTTCAGGAAGTTCGGGTTCCTGCGGATTCTGAGGGCCTGTGGGCGGAATCGGATTGCCCGTACTTTCTCCGAGAATAAAAAATCCGGTTATCGGAGTATCGAGAGCCTGCCCCGCGTAACTCACATGGATAACATAATCAAAGCGCGTTCCGGCCGGAGCAGACCCGGGAATTGAAAAATCAAAACTCGAAATCTGACCATCCTGGGTAATCCAGGCCGTACCGCTTCTGCTGGTGTACGGATAAAAATAGTAAGGATGCTGTACATCCACCTGTAAAGAAATCGCCGCGGGCGGTGTCATATTTTCAGGCCATTCATTCCCAATCTCATCCGTCCTTATCACAATCGTCGCGGACCCCGGCGTTTCAGGAATTCCCGGAGGCGCCCCGGGGGTTCCGGCCTGGGAAGTAATTCCAAGTACATTCGCCCGGGCATACTGTTGTCCCGGCTGAGGACCTTCAGGGCCCCAATTCGAAACAGGTCCCACGGGATTCTCAGGCCCCTGCGGCGGAGCCGGAGGCACCGGATTTTCAGGTCCTTGCCCAGGACCCGGAGCCGGAGGATTCTGATTTTGTCCGTAGATAAAGATTCCCGTTCTCGGAGAAGCAACCGGAATCCCGTTTTGGGTCATGGTGATTTCATAATAAAGCTGTTCCCCGGCCTGAATTCCGTTGGGATAAAGATAAGCTGTCATACTCACATGGCCCGGAGCAAATTGTTCCTGTCCCTGCCAGCCGAACGCGAAACCGTTTTCATCGTGGTATTTCACAACGACATGCGCTTCAACCGGCGGATTATAATTTTGAAGACCTGAAAGTTCTGTGAAATCAAAATCAAAAGTAGCGGATCCCGCCAATTGTGAAATCACGGTGGACTGAACACTTACATCCCCGATCATGGTCTGAGGCTGGCCCGGATTTTGCGTAGGCGGCGTTGGTGTCGGACTCAGAGTAAATCCCTGACCGACGACAAAATCACCTTCGATCGTGTTTGCGATGTTTTCGCCGTTCTGCGTGATGGTAATCGTAAAATGCAGGGTCGTTCCATTTCCATAAATATTCCAAAAAGTCGTCGGCACTATGACCTGCCCGGAACCGGAAATATACGCGGCGCCGCCGCCGGCCGGTGTGGTCATATTATTACCTTCCTCATGAACGATATTGATGGAGATAATCCCCTGCGGAGAAAGATTCTCAAACGTTGATCCAGCCGCAGGAGCGAGCGTCAACTCAAAGTTCGCGGTTCCCGGATTTGGGAATTGAGCCGATGACTGAATAATGGACAGCGTCGCCATGCCCTGAACCGGCTGACCATTCCCCGGATTCGGGTTCGGGTTTGGATTTGGGTTCGGATTTGGATTCGGCTGAGGCGCAGGATTCGGGTTCGGATTTGGTAACGGACCGTCGCCCTGCGGAAGCATTCCAACTGTCATCTTCCCGCTCAAGGTGAAACCGCTTTGCATTTCGAGTGCGACATAAGAAATATCTTCAATCGCCACATCCGGCAAATTCGCTCGAATAAAATCAACAACGATCCGATCAAGCGGCTGGCCGGGAATCGTCAAAATGGAATAATAACTATTTCCCGACTCCACCCGCTGTTTCACAAGATACGTTCCGTTATATCCGGCGCTCGGAGCCGAAGTGAGAGAGTATCCGAACTGCCCCGGATTTGCGTAAATGGCGGCAAGGTCCGGGCTCACGGCATCAAATCTGCTGAATCCGCCGGACGTGATCTGATATTCAGAACCCACTTGGACGAACTTCGCAGCTGCCGTTACGGTATTTGAAATGTCATAGCCGCGCAAAGGATTCTGCGGGGGCCACGGATCAGAGCCCTTATCGCCGGGATTAATATCATCACCATTATGATCTATACCATCGTCAGTGCCATCGCCGTCGCCATCAACCATGCCGCAATTAATAGAACCGGTTTCCAGCCAGCTTAAAAACGGACAGGCCGGGCTCGCAGCGGAAGAGCTTAAGCGGCCGCTGTTGTTTCCATTGTCCCAGAAGAATAGAATTCCTTCACTGGTTTTGAGGAGATCAACACCTTCAATCGTATAAGGCGAGCTCGCCATGCCGATGGCCGCAAAGAAATTATCCATCCCGCGGCTCATTCCCTGCACAATATTTGAATAATATTTTCCTTCAATGAACGGGCCGCCGCGGCCCGTGAGCGACGCAACCGTCACGCTCGCATGCTGGAACACGCCTGAGTCGTTATACTGCTGCGAGAAAAGAAGGGTCATGCTCCAATCCCCCAAACCACCACTGCCTTTGAGAGTGAGAGCGGTATTGTGATCATGAACCTGAACGCCGGCAGGAGTATTGTTATCCACGGCAAATTCGAACCGCGAAATCATCGCACCTGTGCCGAAATTTACTTCAGCATAGCTGTCTCCTGTAACAACAATGCTGCTGCCGCCCTGAGGAATTTCCACATGGTCAAGCGTGCTGAAAGAATATTTCTTAGTTCCATCCGGTTCAGGAGTGTCCAGCTGAACGCTTTGACTTTTTATGACATGCAGCTGATCATCGTAGGTCACAATGTTGAGATAGCTGTTCATCTCTAGATTGCCGGGCTGGGCCGGTTTTTCAATAATCCCATAGACTACCAATCCGCTGGAGGTGCGAGTCATGCGGGCATCGCCGGCGCTCAAACCGGGATTATTCAGATAATCCATGTTCAACATCTTGAAACTGGTTTGATTAACGATGTGCCCCGTGCTGTCAACCCTCATGAGGAAAAACTCGCCGTCACCGGCATTTTCAGGCTTGGTGCCTTTGCCGTTAAAGCCAAAAACCGTAAAGGTCCCGTCACTATTCGGCTCAACGTTATAAACCGTTTTCTTGAAACCGTTCTTGTCCTTCGCATTAAAATTGGGAATAATGATTTCCGTGCGGTCGACGACATTGCGTTTGACTTTGTCGCCGTTTGCAAGCGTGATCTCCACAGCGCGCGGAATTGAATACTTATAGAATTTAGCGGGTTCATTATCAGGGAAATCGCCGCCGCCCTTTGTGAAAATAACTCCGCCCGGTCCGACACTTCCAACTAAAACGCGGCCGTAGCAATCTTCCCGCAGCCCGCAAAGCTCTCCCCCTTTACGAGGCGTCTCTTCGTAAGACCCATCGGAAGTGTTTCTGACCCATACGGGAATCGCTTCTCCATCCGGTTTCGCGTAAACCGCGCCGTTCTGGAATGCAAAGGAAAGGGCTTGGCCTTTTTTGACCACCGTCCCATTGTCGTTCAAGTACAATTCCGCGCCGCCGGCATCCTGCAAATTACCAAGCAAAGTGCCCAAACCAATCTGGTTCGTATAGATTTTTCCACCGGAAGCTGATTTAACGAACGGCATGGTTTGGTCGCCGCCCGTTTCATCCCCGCCTCCGTCGCCCGGATCAATATCGCCTCCGCCAGGGCCCTTGCCGTCGTCATATTTCTTAATGAGTTCCACCAATTTACCGGCAGTAAATGAAGCTTGGCTGTTCGCATAATTAAACCAGAGATCCAATTTCGGATCATCCAGCGGAATCAGCGCCCGGTAACCATAAGAAATCGTAATGGTGCCGCCCGGATTGACGGCCATTCCAAAAACCCTCAGCTTGTCATCTTTTCGCGCGATACCATCGGCCTGGAGAAAATGCATAATGGTGGTCGCGGAAGCGTCGAAAACGGCTTTGCCATCTTTATCCAGAATGGTCAGCCACGGGTCATTAAGATCACCGTTGGCAACCGTAAGAAGAATCGTGTTGCCGGTGGCCGCATCATAAATCGCGGAGTCGCGGTCATAGTAACCGGTAGCTCCATAGAGATCACCCTTATTGATGACGGTGCCGCTCAAGGCATCGATCAAATAATATTTACTCACATTGTTCATGGTGCCCGATCCAAAAATAATGATTTTGCTAGGATCGCCTTCAATGAACTGGACGGTTCCAACCTGGTCAATCATTTTTGGATCGTCCGCATATTCTTGCAATGAAATTCCGCTGCCCGAAGGGACCGCGGTGAAGCGCAGGATTTCCATATTCGGCTCAGTGGTGCTGTAGCGGAGAGGAACCACCATAATCACAACGTCCCTGCCGCTCGCATCACGAGTAAGATTAATCCCGGCATTGTTGAGATTACCGTTGAAATTCGGAGCATCGATATCCGTTCCGCCGATCGAAACTCCGTTTTTATAAATGCGGATGCCGGGGCGAAGCGCCATCGGATTGACATTTTTATTCACAGAAGATCCGGCAAGGAAAACGGCCCCATCCTTGCCCACTTTGACCGATTCAGGCACAAAGTAGTAGGTGCCTGAAGAAGGAGGAAGATGCGTTGTAAGGGTTTGATGAGTCGCCCGGTTATAGGTATAAAGATAATTATCATCAGGGAAATTCCCGCTCCCCGTGATAAAGCAAGCGACGACCGCATCGGAAGCACCGCAGGTAATTTTGTGGTCCCAAAACTTGTCAGGGAAATCAACGATTTTTTCAACCAGACCGGTTGCCGTGTTGGTAATCACAGCCACCTGATTATGAGTGGAATAACCCGGATTAAGCGGCGCTTCAATTCTGTTTTGTTCGCCCGCGGTTAAAATCAAATTATTCCCCAAATCGATCGTCATGCCTTTCATGGCCGACTGGGATTCAGGTCCAAAAGTGACCTGGCCGTCCATGCGAAGGTCGCGGACAATTCTCCGGGCATTGGGGTCTTGAAGATTGTCGGTCCCCATCACCACATATTCCAGGGGCTGGCTCGCGTTAAAACCGTCCATGTGGATATCAACATTAGTCTGGCCTTCGACCACATCCTTGAAACCTTTCGAAATCACGCTTCCGTTCATATCCTGAACGAACCAGTAAATTTTCCCGCCCTGCAGGACGTCAGCGATCTGAAAATTCGCTTCATAGCTGGTTTGAGTAAAAGATAATGTCTTGTTAAAACCCTGCACGACGGCTTTGTAATTCTGTTCGTCTTTGAGAGTCCGGAAATCGCCTTTGTATTCCTGGATTTCAACGCGCTGCGGAGGCTGGCTCTGATCAAGCGCGAAAACATCAAAGTTGTACAGGGTATCCGCTTTAAGAGGCGGCACAGCATTCGTCGTCAAGCGCACGCTGCCGTCCTCCGTGATAAGAGGATCCGTAGCAACCGTCGTCAGCAATTGATTGGTGACCGGATCGCGCACTTCCAAAACAACTTTTGTCGGCTGATTAACCCCGGTGACGCTGAATGCGAATGTCGCATTATGAGCGGTTGGGATAATATTCATATTTTTGAAAGCTACCGTGCGGCCGCCGTTATCGTCGGCTTCGGTCCTGAACTTATTCCGGTACTCCTGCACGTCAACGCGCTCGCCGTTTTCATTAACGGCGGTAAGAACAAAGACGTATTCTTTGTCAGGCGTAAGAACCGTGTTCGAAGGAAGGCTGAAAGTTTCGTCCTGCATGAAATCCATTTCGATATGGTCCACAGGCAGGTTAGTGACAGGATCGTAAATATCAACGTTCACTTTGGTTTTACCCGTCACACCTGAAACTCCGAATTTAAAATCAGCATTATGCTGATGCGGCGTAACTCTTGGCGACTGGAAAGTAACGGTACGGTCTTGATTTTCATTAGGAATCGTGAAAAATCCAATTTGGCTGGGCCCAGGAGGAATCGGAGTCAGACTGGAGCCGGCATAGCTCAGGCTGATCTCATAAGCAAATTGGTTCTGCCCCGGCAATAAGTAGGGATCGTAGACAAAATCAATCGCGTCGGGAATATCAATGACTACATGCCTCGTTTCACCGGATCCGGTTACCCAAGCTGATCCCGCAACCACCGTTGAATAACCGCCAGGACGGCGTACCACCACAAGAGCCTTTACCGCGTTGGGCGGAGGGCCGGGAGGCCATGCGCCTTCCGTTATTTTTGCGTCAAAGTTGAAAGTGACATGTCCGACATGAGGGTCTACTGTTTTCCCGCTAACTTCGCCCTTATGCGGAACGCCGGGATCTTCACCGCCGCTGTCCCGAACCGTAAACTGGTTACCCACGATATGATCCAGCGGCTGGCCGTCCGGATCATATAAATCAATATAGAAATCAAAAGTGTCGCCGGCCTGAATATCCGCAGAATCAATCGTAATGACAACATGCCCGGAAGCTGTCATGGTTGCGGTTCCATCAAAAGATTGACCGGTCACCGTGTTCGTAATTCTCGTCTTCACGTTTGGACTCGCCAATGACGGCGGCCAGTCTCCGGTCAGAATCACATCAGCTTCCAGCACCGCATGGCCGGGAGTTCCGCTGCCGGCCGCATTCCCGCTTTGACTGCGGTCAAAATTTCCTTTGGGCGGTGTGGTTTCCCCTCCGCCGCTTCCCGGCGCGGTCCGAAAACTCTCACCTCCAAACGCGTCTTCCGTCTGCCCGTTTTCAACAATATTCCACGAGATTTTTTTATCAACCGATTGAGGAAGGCCCGTGAAAGTTCCTACCCAGGTGTCATTTCCCAGATAAGTCATCATGACATCTTTGATGTCGTAAACAGAATCAACAATCGCGAAAAACAGTTTTTCACCGGGATTCAATCCCTGCATTTTGACGGTAACCGTAATATTGGCTGTCTGGGGTCCTGTAACACGGCTCGCGAAAGTAAGATTGCTTTGAGTCACAAACCTCGGAGGCCATCCCATTTGATAAGTTTTAGCTTCCGGAACTTCCTTCACCAGATCTGTCGCCAGATATGGCTGCCTGACTGCCGGCTCCGCGCCGCCCGTAGAAATATAATTCCTGTCCGGCGGAAACTGGAGTGTCGTTCCATCCTGCAGTTTCGCGACGACAAAAGTATGAAGAAGAGCATTGGCGGGAAGCGAACCCAGCGCCGCGGACCAGTGATTAGCCGGATTCTGATTTAATGTAACTTTGGTCCAGGAGGCAGGATCCGTATTAGGATCTCCGTAATAAAGATCGGCCCCGACAGGCATCGCCATAGGTGAACCCGGATCACCTAATGAAGCAATTGACAAAATGGATTTAAAATCAATCTCCCAGTTACTTCCATCGAAAGCAGGATCTCCAGTCTCTAACCGGATTTTTCCATTATTGAAATCAAACGTTTGTCCGGAATTCGCGTAGTGATCGGCATTCCATTTATACTTCACGCCTGGAATAATCGGATCAATGACCACCGGCGGGTTGGCAGGAGGATCGGATGGATTCACACCTTCCACAGATCCTTTACCGACAACCATTCCACCGCCCTTCGAACCTCGGTTCCAAGTCATAAAAACATAGCTGACATCATTTAAATTCGCGACGGGTCCGACAATTTGCGACATTGTAGAAGGAAGCGGATCCCCCGGAATTGTGAACAGAGAAATTTGCGCACCGTTGGTTTTGATAAACCCGCGCATCCCGGCAAGCGGCACGGGAAGTGACGCGGTATACTGATAACCGTACTTTTCAGGATTCGCGTAGAGCTCCAGAACGCTTTGCCCCTGATCAAAGTAAGAAATAAATGTTTTTTCACCCTGAGCGTTTAAATCGTCAACTGAAGTGAATCCAACGGGAACAATTCCGCCATTGAAAGTAAAATCTGCCGAAGCAATCTGAGTTCCTGAAACGTTATAGCTGTACTGTGTCCCGGGGCCGGGATCAATCGGCGGAGCAAAACCTTCAATGTAAAATTGTCCTTCCTGACGGTCGGCAATCTCCGCACCCGCGTACTGCAGTCTCACACGGAAATTCCACTGCGTCCCCGCCACGAAATCAATCTGATCGTTAATCGTAATCGTCACATGACCGGGCTGCGGTGACCATGCCGTTCCCGCTACAGTCGCCCATCCCTGTCCGGGTCTCATCACTTCGATAATTACTTCCGGCGAATTCGGAGGCACTCCGTTGCCGGGCCATGAATATCCCGCGTCCGGATAAACATCCAGATTAAACGTCGCTTTTCCGACTTCTCCCGCCGCATGAACATTCTGAATCACTCCGCGGGGCTGCTGCGCGGGCGGCTGATCGGGGTTATCAGGATTATTCGGGTTGTCCGGAGGAAGCCGGAATGAATGAATGCTGGGAGCAAAAGACGTTTGAGCGCCGCCAAGCCCTGCCGACGTGGCTTGAGTGTAATCAATCACAAAGTTAAAATCATAGACATCACCCTCAGCGAGCGCTTCCAAATCGCCGATCGCGACCCAAAAATCTCCGGCGCCTGGTCCCGCAGTCATCAGCACGTCGCGCGCGTGCGCGGGGCCGGCAACACCATACGTGCTGCGGGGGTAATACCGCACCAGAACCTGCTCATTAACCGTAACACCGGAATTAAAATGGACTTTGATCAACTCCGTTTTATCATTCAGAGCGGAGACTCGAAGATTTGAATAAGAAACTTCCGCGTAAGGCTGAGGCGTTGAAACCGTATGAACAGCATTGTCGGTATAGGTGTAGTCTGGAATCCCCGTCATGTTCTGCACCGGGTTCTGCACCGTTCCCGCAGTCGTGAAATAATCCAGATTCGGGCGGAAGGCAAGCCGGTTATCTCCGCTGTTGATCACGAAACGAAGGAAATACTGCTGACCCTGCTGAAGCCCCTGAACATTCGCGGAGCAGTTACCATTGCTGCAGGTCATGCGTGCCGTAAAAACCGAGGTCCCCTCACCAGGCGCGGCCCAGTACTCAACGTCCACCGGCCCATTCGGAAGAGTGGCACCGAAAGTCGTGCTGAAATTCACGCTCAGCGTGGCGGAATTCGCCTGAGTTGTATATTGAGTACTGCCAATATGAAAGTGCGCGGAAGCGGGCGTGATGAAATAATATTCCTGCCCTTCCCGGCTGTTGTAAGTGTTACTGCTCGAACGGTAAGCCTGTCCGGGTGTTACTGGATTTCCGCCTTCTGAGCTCCGCGTTGTAAAACGGTCGATTCCCGGAATAAAGCTGGTGGAAATCGGGATAAAGTTCGGATCGTTCGGATCAAGCGGGCGATTGCGACCTCCATATAAAATGGAAACATTGGTGCGGTAGGTCGTATTCGGATTCAAACCGCTCAGATCGACCCGGCATTCCACATTCCCGTCGGCCTGTGTGGAACAGGACATCAGGGCGATACTGATATTCGGATTGGCGGCGGAAGCGTCCCAATACTGAAGCGAGACAGTGTTACCCGCAGCAAGGCGGACACCACTGTTAAAGAGCGCGCTGATGGTAGCGGTGTTGGCACCCAGCGACTCCACATTCAGTGCTTTTACGCGAATCGTCAAATTCGGATTATTTCCAACAGGAATCGTTTGCCAGTTGATCGTGGGCGGATTATTCGGTTCATCAGGGCCGGTCGGTTCCGTCGGTTCAACAGGGATCACGGGGGCAGGCGCGTTAAAACCAATCGCGGCGTAGAAATCTTCAAGTTTCATATCGACAAACGCGGCCGCGTAGCTGGAAGCCGCTGAAGCCACTGAGAAAGAAATACGGCCTTTGCCGACCGTGAAGCTCCAGATATAGGTTCGGCCAAAAGCCGGAGCGCCGATTCTGACTAGAAACGCGTTCATGTCATACGGCCCGCTGACAACATCGCCGTTGGCGTCATAAATATAAAGTTCATTGATATTGGTATAACCGCTGTTAATACTGCCTCCCTCTTTGTGCCAAAGCGTCAGCTGGAGGTTGCGCAGTTCGTCACTGTCGGTGTGCGTAGGCACGGCACTGTGCATCGGGTATAACTGCGGGATGTTCGTGTCTTCAATAACATTACCGGTCAACGCATCAATAACTTGCCGTCCGCCGGCGTAGAAGCGCACGGCACGGGTATCGCCCGGAATGAGCTCCGTGTAACTGAGCGGAATGCTGCTGTTGGCGACCGGAGCCGAATAAATCCTCCCCATCGCCACGATGCCGCCCGCGGTTTTTTCGATCCGCTGGAACTGCGCGTCCTGATTGTAGAGAATCAGTGTGTCCCCATCATACATCGCCAGATCGGTCAAAGAGGGATCAATCAGTACGGCGGCGCCGATCGTTTCACCACTAAAAGAAAAACGCTCCACAACCAGCTCATTCCCCCCTCCCCACCAGCTGCTGCTCTGACGTTGTGCCAGAGCGTACGTATTGCCTTCATTATCCACCGCGACTTTCCCGGTAAACTGAATAAAAAGTTCGTTGCCGTTTGCGTCAACCTCATACCCCGGGAACGGCCGAATGCTCATGTCTCCAGTCACACTGTTGTAGACATAAAGTTCTGACCCGTAAGGACCGCCTTCAACTACAAAAGCCATGAAGCGCCCGTCCGGTGAAACTGTGCCGTACGGAACCATATAATGAGCCATTGAAGGATTATCGCCTGCGTGGAAATCGGAAACTCCTTCAAAAAGAATACGGTCAGTATTACCGTCAGGCTGATAGATCACCGCGTAGGCGTGCTCACGGCCATTCACGTACGTGCGGCCGACCATAAATGTGTTGCCATTTTTCATGCGGAAAGTACCGCCGTTCCAGGAAATCCGGACACCGGGAGTCACATAAAGAGGATCAGGGTTTTCAAGGCCTATGGACGGGCCGACATTCACAACCCGTAATCCCGTTTCATCATCTCCCCATCCGCCCGGAGGAGGTTCAAGAGGAGGTGTCCCAAGTCCCCCATTGGTAATAGGCCCGCCGCCGCTTCCCGTCACAATTCCATTACCGCGCCCCACGCCGTAACCGCCGCCGTTCGAACCATCATGAGAAACAAGATAAAGGTAACCGGCCTCCCCTTTGGAAATCGGTTCTTGAGAATTATTGTTAAAGAAAGCGGAAACTTTGTTCCACATGGAATCCGTTACACCATTTGCGACATCAAGAGAAAGAAAACGATGAGTGCCTCCCTCATTTTTGTAATAGCCTGTCATTCCGGCAAAGGGCCCTGAAGCAACTAAAACATACTGATATCCGAACGATTCCGGATTGTTCAGAAGATTCCCGATTGAAGGGCCTCCGCTGATGTAGTTTTGAAAATTAGAATCGGCGGAGGAACCGCAATCCGCGGAGTATCCGGAAGGAACACTGTTGGATGAGTAGTCGCCCACGCAAATCTGACCGGGTTGAACTTGGGTGCAGTCTTGACCAAGACAATCGGTATTGTGGTCAGGTTCTCCGCTCGTCAAATCTGCTGAATTTGAATCTTCATTCGAAGTTAAAATACCGGTGTTGGTACCCGGTTCTTCAGGAGCTGCGGGTGAAAGAGGATTTTCCTGATTAAAATTTTGCCCCGGATCAACGTAAGCAGGCTCAGGTTCTTCCTGTTGATCGGTCGCGGGAACACCGGGATATTCCACGGCATCCGTTTGAGTGGGCGTTATATCCGAACCCGCAAGAACAGGAACCTGCCCGCTCGTGACAGAAAAGAAAAAGAAAGGAACCAAAAGAATCCAGGAGAGTGTCTTTTGGCTGCCTTTTATCATCCGATGAGACTCCTGTAGCGTAGATTTTGATAAATTCTTTTTAAGAACATATATAAAGTAATTTATACTACGGGTATCTATAATACAAACGAGTTTTGGAAAATAGACGTCTTTGATGTGAAATGCTATGCAAAGCCATAGAATGTTATAAATTGAAGATACACCATAGGTGGGAAATTGCAAATCTTAGGCAGATCTTGAAGTAAGTGTCTGGGCCTGGCGGGTCATTAGAATTTCAAGAGCTTTGGCATTAATGTAGGCATGCCCCTGTTCATCGAAGGAAACCACGGCCTGGGCTGCATCCCCGTACTGCTTTCTCAGGGCCAAAGCCTGAAGAAACTCCGCGCGAAGCTTTTCCGCGTCACCGGGCTGGCGGACCAGAAGCGCGGACAGAATTCCAAACAGCGTCTGACTGAAACGCGCCATCACCGCGGCTTCAGCATTCACCCCGGAGTCATGATCATAACGGATGCCCACCGGCCACAGCACCTGGTTGGAAGTCTGATAGATATTTCCTGAAGCGCGGATCAGCGGTAAAACTTTTTGATTAAGAAGAACGGTTCCTGAAATTTTTTCCATCCGGTTCTGAGCCGTCAGAGAAATTCCGCTTTCCCGGATTTTTCCGGTCACTTCAGCACTAAGTGTTCCTTTAATTAAAAGACGTTCAACTTCGTTTGAAAAATAACGGGTTAAAATATCCGCGTAATCGCTTTCGGCTCTTTCAAATCCGTTTCTATCAATCTCAGACAAGTCCAGCGCGAGCACCACTTTCCGGTTTCCGGGAACCGCTTCTGAAATTTTCTTTCTAAAGAAGGAAAGCATCGCGTCAATCATAGGCGAAAAGACCGCGTGAACAGCTTCATTCACCGAAGCCTCGGGCCGGATATTCGCCAGAGTCTGCTCTACCGCCTGGCGCAAAGTCTTTTCCAAAAGATCCAGATCGATTTCTCTGCGGGCAACTTGCTGAACCGCCCGGCGCAGTTCAGCGCGGGGAGTAACGGCAGTAGAAGCGTCGGGATACAATTGCATCGCCAATGCGGTCAAATCCTCAGAAATCAGAATGGGCTCAAGCCTTGTCTCAGAGCGGGCCTTTGAAGCTTCAACCGCGACGCGGTCGAACCAGTATGGATCATATCGCAAATTCCCAAACGCCAACCGCTCCGCTTCCGGGAGTGAATAGAACCAGGCCTGTCCGCCGGGAAGAAATCCAATCTCATTGAGAACCACTTTTTTATCCGGGGTAATAAAAAAGTCCACGGAAACAATCCCCGGCTTCTGCCTCCCCTGCGTTGAGACGACATCATAAATCGCCTGAGCCGCGCGCTCCATTTCGGCGGAAAGACGGCCCTGCTCACCCGCTTCAAGCCCCAGCTGATTAAATGTTTTCTCGACAGGCCAGACATCCCGGGAAGTGTACTCGGCAGTCCGGCGTAAGAAACCTTCCTGAAGACGAACCAGACGATTCACAGTCTCCACCCTGCCCGTTTTAGGGTTGAGAGAAAGAAGCAGGCGGACTCCCCAGGAAACTTCTTTATCTCTACCGTCCGGCTTCAAAGGCAGCAAAGGAATTTTTTCTTCAATCAAGTAGCGTAAAACCGCTTTTTCGGGAGGATAACTCTTCAAATGCTCCTCAACCTTCCGCTCTATTTCACCAAGACTGTCTGACGAGCTGAAAAACTGCACCCCGATTCCCAAAGCCCCCTGATCAGGCTTCAGCACCACATCCGTTCCGTAAGAAGTCAGAGCTCTTTGAACATTTTTCACGATCACATCTCTCCGCTCACTTTCTAAAGTGAAAATCTTCTTATCCAAATTCTGAACCAGGTGACGCGGAACCTCAATTTCCGGGTGCGGATCTTGAAGGGCCAGATAGATGATCGATTTAAAAGTAAACCTCTTCAAATCTCTGGACTGCGGGGGGTAGGCAAGCGGAGTCCCGAATTGCCCCCGGATAATCCCGCCCAGACTTTCTTCCAGGGAAATATTTCCTAAATTATACGCGTTCACGAGACGAGGTTTCGTGAACCGGTGAACCCAAAAGATTTTTCCTTCTTTTACAAACCAGCCTCCTAATACCCAAATCCGATTACCCCGGACTTCTACCTCTTTCGTAAACGGTGCCGAAACAACCATGGCCAGCTCCGGATGCCCTTGAGAAAGCAGGAAAATCCCGGTTAAATCTTCCGGAATGAAAAATTCCAGCTCCGCGAAAGTCAGCTCTTGCTCCGGCCCATCCGCGGTTTCCAGGAACTGAACTTCATGCCCCATGGATTTCAGCATTGCCGCGGACATCAGCTTCTCCGCCTTCATGAGAAAAAGACGTTTCCTCATTCTGTCAGGATTGGAATCAAGATTATAATCTCCAAAAGAAGATACACTTTCTTCAACAGCCGTGTAGGAAGCCGGCAGCCCCAACGCTTTCTGAATGATGGGCTCCACAACTGCCAAAAGACGCTGAAGTTCTTCCGCGGGATCATTAGGGTCCGTGAATTGCGCGGTATTCACCTCTTTTTGCAGAGCCGCGTAAATTTCTCCCCAATCCGAAGCATTCGCCGGAGCTTCAAATGAGAACGAGCGGACTTCAGAACGCGCCGCCGTCTTTAGCGCTTCGGAAAAGGGCGTTAGTGAAATTAAGACAAGCGGCCCAAGCGGAGACTTTCCCGCCGCGATTTCCGGACTGGAAGCTTCACTGAACTCCAAAAAATAAATCTCGGGATGCTTCTTAATTTCTCTTTCCAACTCACGGCTTTCCGCAAGCTTTTCTTCATCCGAAATTTTTTGACTGTTGTACAGCCTGACAAATCCTAGACTTTGATCATTTTGAGCGTAGCGTTTGAAAACTTTGAACATCGGCCCAAATCCCTGTGAAGCCCGTCCACTGGGATCCCAGGCATTAAAAAATATAAGATCGTACCGTTTTTCAAGTTCCGTCAGGCGGGTTTCATTTTCCTCAGCTTCAATCTTCGTAATTCCGTCAGCGTTAACAACGGCTTTTTGGACAGGATACCCCGCTCTTTTACCCGCGATTACAGCCGCTCCCTTAGCTTCAAAACCCTCTACCTCAGGCACCGCGTACCCTAAGCCCATCATCTGATTTTGAATGGCGGGTAGAAAATCCCCCAGACTTGTTCCGAAGTCCGCGATTTTAAAAACTTTCTGCTTCCGGCTTTCCGGCGTTAAATTAAACCTGGCGTCCAGCAGACTCTCCAGAGGCAGCCGCGGCTGATCTTCCCGCCCCTTTTTATGGCCAAAAGCATCCTCCGGAAGAATCATTGACCGAGCTTCCGAACGAGAAGCAATACCGGGTTTTAAGCTAAGCTCGAGACTAAAAATCCTGTATTTTTCGTCATCCTGGTTCGGAGCATGAGACGAGCGGACGTCACCCGCGCCGGCCTGATAATCCGGAAACAGATAAATTAAACTCCGTCTTAAAAAATCGATGGCATTCATAATCTCCGTACTCTGCCGATACTCGCCGGTCCACTGAAGAATCACGCGATCCGGCTGAGCTTCCCGTTCATTAACCGCTTCACGGCGCGCCCGCCCGAATGAGGGAAGCGCGCTTACGGCGAGGGTTTCCGCGATTGGTTTTAAAGCAGCGGTCTTCTCAAGAAAGTCCCGCCAAAAAGCCTGCTGTTGATCCGCCTCTCCCTCAGCACTACCCGGCAGGAATGAAAAAACATCCGATTGAATCAAAACGCGAAGGGTTTCCTGAAGCACCGCTTCAGTCATAAGGCCACGGGGCACGGTCGGCAGTTTTCGAATTGCTTTATCAAACGCGAGAGTCTGAAGATTTTCTTTAGCATTTGCCCATTTTGGGGAAAGAGTTCCGGAAAGTTCCTGAGCGGCTTCTAAATAATCCCCTTGTTCGAAAAGCCGGCGCGCGTCCCAAAGGTGAGGCCCCGAACTCGTCTGAAGCCCCGAAAAAGCCCGCCGAAGTTCCGCTAAAATCCGGTCCCTTTCCTCATCCTCTAAAGGTGCTTCTGTCACAGCAGTTGCCATGCGGACCTCAGAGCGTGAACTTTCGCCCCCCCGCAAAGCCCCGATCCCTTCACTCACCGCTTTTTCAAAAGCGGTCCATTCAGGAATAAGACCGGGATCCATAAAAGCTGGATCGATTCCGTTTAAAGCCCGGGCAACTTCGAGGGCTTTTTCCAAATAGTCCGCCGCAGCCCCAGGTGTTTTTATCTCGTCGGCCGTTAATCGAACCGCGGACTCGCCAAGCGCTCCGAAAAACGAAACGCTGTCTCCATCCCTCCCCGCGCTAAAAGCATCGAGCGCTGACCCGTAAGCAAAACCCAAGGCTGAAAAGGACTCGTTATCGGGAAAAAAGAAACCGTGATCTACCACAAATATTTTCCCGGTGCCGTTCTCCAAAACAATATTCCCTGGGTTCTCAACCACATCAAAAAAATTCACCTTCTTACGGATCATCATTAAGCCGGTCTTGAAAATGCTTTCAAACGCAGATTTGACTCGCCCCGACTCTAAAAGCTCCTTAGCGCTTTCTCCGTCCACCGCCCGCACACTCATAATTCCAACGTTACTTCTGAAAGGCAGCCGGGCACGAACACCCGTTCGAGGACCAACTTCCAGACGTCCCATGAGCTCAGTTTCACGCACTTGTTCATTATTTAAAATTCCCGCGTAAATACCAAACGTATAACTCCGGCCTTGAAATTCAGCGCGCACTCGAAAAAAATCACGGTTACTTCCGGCTTTTGACTGCGGATCGAGAATCAGTTTTATCGGCTCGCCTGCACCGGCTTCTATTTTTTCTTCGGGATAGATTAACGCCAAAGAGCCTAGAATAAACTTCCGGCTGGATAGTGTTTTACGCAAAAGATCACTCAAACCCGCAATAAGAGGACCTCTTTTCTCTAAATCCCGAAATGCCCGGCTCTTGAGCGGAACATCCGCCGGAATATCGGCATCAACACCTCCATCCGCTAAATCCTCCGCGCTCAGCTCCGGAACCTCTCGAAACTCAACTCGAATTTCGGATCTTCGCATGGCGGAAAGTTCATCTTCGAGAGACGCGGGAGAAAGAGCGGAAACAGAATCCGCGTTAATTTCGATAAACTCCCCCGTGACTTTCGCTTTAAAAATACCAAGGGAATTAATCCTCTCAACGACGGTCTGGCGGTACTTGTCCAGCCTTCCGGGTTCGGCCAGCATCCATTCTCCGGCGCGGCGGTATTCGTCCGGCGAATAGCCTTGGTAATTGGGCACCATTTCACGGAGCACCATATCCGCGAAATTAATTCGATACCAGTCCGTATCGACTAAAGTCCCAAGCGAATCGTAACCCAGAGCGACAGCATCCCCGGCACGGCGCCGGGCTTTGCCGACAAGCAAGAAAAGTCTCCGGGAACTCAGCCTTTCCCCATTTTTCTGATAAAGCTGGAGAAGCATGTCTCCTAGTGAAAAACTTGTTCCGGTCAGAAGGAACCCTTTATCTTTCAGATAGGGGCTTATCTGTTCAGGAATCATCGCCTCCGGATGAGGGTAATATTTAAAAACATTGTAGGCGCTTATAAAATCGAAACTTCCCGGCTGGGCCCCGCCCAAACCGTCGCTAAGCTTTCCAGTCTTAAATTTTACTTTCTTCTTTCCGCTTTCCTCACCTTGAAACGGATTGGCAATAATCGAAATTCCTTTTGCCGATCCAGCCTCCGGATTGAGCCGGACTCGTTTAAATTCCTTGAGATAATCCCGCCCAAATAGCCGGGTCCACCAGTCCGGCTTCCATTCATAGCTGTAAATAAGTTTCGGCTCAGAGCCGTCATTTTCCTGGCGGATGAAGGCTGTCCATCTTGCAGAATCACTATCGAGAACATAATTCGCGAAGTTAATCTGATCAATCGCCGTGTAATCTAAAACGGCTTCAGAATGAAGGCTTGAGAGAACTCCTGATATCCATTCCGCCTGATCTCTTGTGACATACGCCGGATAGCCATTTCCAAAATCCGCAACCTGATAAGTCCTCTCGCCATCCTGAGCCAAAGCTTTCGTCAAAGACTCAATGACAGGACGGGCAGGATCCATGCGCCCTTTAAAACTTCCGACGGACGTGACGCGATCCACGGATCGAAGTTCGGAACGAGCCTGGTTTTTTACAGCCTCTTCCGCCGCGGCCTTTATCAGATTCTGCCAAGCCTGGTCCCGTGAGGTCAACGGCCCCTCAGACGGAGCCCATATCCATTCTCGTAACTGTTTCTCCAGCCGCTGCATCACCTTAAAGTCCCCGCTCTGAAGATACGGCAGAAAATAAAGCCGAAGCGCTTCTCCCGCTTCCATTTCCGAGACCTGAATAGTCATGTCATTAGGAACCAGATCACGGCGGTTCGCAAATGAAGAAATCCAGCCATTTTCACCAAAAACCTCTTCCTGAAAAACTTCTTCCGCTGTTCTATCTTTGAAGCGGAAAGGAATTTTCACCGCACCGGGACTCTTCCGTTTAGGTCTTTCTCTGGTTTCTAAATGTGCGAGATACGCTTCACGGATTGATACCCAAACCCGCTGAGCATCGCCGGGAGTCACGTCTTTTAAATCCCGCTTCTCTCCGCGATAGAGGGACTCCAAATTCCGTTTTAACTGCTCAAGCGGAAAATTTCTCTGCTTCACCAGATACCACTCTAAAGCTTCTTCAACAAAAGCAGGTTCTTCAAGCTGACCCATTTTTCCCTGGACACCGGCCCGCAAGAATAAATCTGTCCATTCCACCCCAGCAGCTTCACGCGCCGCAAGATCTGCCTCTACTTTAACTGCCCGGATTTTGCGCTCCTCCATTTCAACCCGCCGCGCTTCCTGAGCGGCCTTCTCGCGCTGAATCAAGTCCTGATACCCTGCTGCCCCGGCACCATATCGTGGGATAAAAATTCCCGAGAACAAGTCCTGAATTGAATTTTTTTGCCCGATCCACGCCTGAATCTGAGCCAGAGGAATCTCCGGAACCGTACCTTGCTCCGCTTTCTGATTTTCAACACTGAAAGATTCGGTCACAAGCGTGTGCAGTGAGAAATTCTGGCCATAGCCGGGAAGCTTTCTTTCAGGCCAGGGTTCACGCGTGAAAACATTTGCCTGACGTTTTCCCGTTCCGCTTTGAATTCCGCCAGCGGCGACAATCACCCCGCGCACCGGAACACCGGCCCGCCGAAGCAGTTCCAAATCGCGGACCTGCCCGGGAATCTGCGAATTGATTGTTTCCCGAATGAGCGGGTTTAAATCCGCGGCATCGTCTTCTTTAGCCTCAACAAAATAAAGACCCTCCCCAAAATCCATTCCTTCAGGCGGCGTCACTCCCGGCCGGGGTTTAAGTGAAAGCATAATGTCGTACTCATGAAAACCAATCAGCAGATTAACGCCCAGAACCTCAACTTCATAGTAGGGTGCCAAAATTTTCTCCAGGCGGTACGCGGTCATGAGTTCACCCGCGGCCTCATCAAACCCCTTATCACCCCCTAACTTATAAGCACTCATAAGGCGAATCACGAATTCACGCATCCCGGGAAGATTCGTATAGCGATCGGAGATCAAATATTTCAATTCTCCGAATTTTTCCTGATTTTCCAGGATCCAAAGCTGTTCCAGCCGGCGTAACCGGGCCAGCTTGCTATGCTCAGCAAGAACATCCAGCGCCCAATCCACAGGCTCCTTTTCAGCCGGCTGCTCTGTATCGGTACGCAATTCAGAGCGCGAGATTCCGCGAAGGTTAGTTAGAAGCTCCCCGAATAATTCGGCGCTGATATTCTCGTTTGCCTCCCGAGGGGTACCCCCAAAAATCTGAACATGATTCTCTCCCACCACGCTAAAAATCTTGGTCCTGGCCGGATATAAAGCCAAACGGCGGCTGAGCACTTCACCCGCAATTTGATTGCGGACTTCAAGCCGCGCATTCCTAACACGATTCAGCCGTTCAAGAAATACGGGAATGGACGAAGGAGAGGTTCTTAGCTGTCTCAATTTTTTAACTACAAGATTGCGCTTCTGATCTTCACTCAACGGACTTCTATGAAGCGCTCTCAGTGATAAGGAAAACCATTCCGGCGCGGGCAGCTGCGTGAGCTGTAAATCGGGAACACCGCTGATTAAATGGATGAAAAGGAGGGATTCCCACACATCATCCGCGGAAAGCCCCAGAGTATCCTGAAGTCTTTGAATCACTTCGGGAGCTTCCAGTCTGGGAATAGGATCAAAAACGGGAATCCTCAAACCCCGGGCAACTTCCTTCATCGTTGTAACTTCAGCCGGAAGCGCGGCCTGGGCTCCTAAACCCGGGAGGACCAACTCCTCCGGCTCTTCGGCGCCTTCCAGCACAATGACCCAAGAACGGGGATTTCCGATCGATTTTTGCGCGATATCCAGAGCATATTCCGGTAATTGAGGATCTCCGTGCATTCCCCCGATCAAATCTACTTCATAGATTTTTCCGCTCAAAGACTCTTTCCACCGGCCTTTAAAGTGCGCGGGAGGAAGCGAGTAAATATCCAGATAATTTTGGGTGAAACTATTTTGAGCCGCCGCGTCTTTGTATTTCTTACGCACGGCCCCAAAAACTTTCCGGTTAACGAAAAGATCGTAAAAAAACCTGGGAATCACCAACAGAAGCCATTTGATCCAGGACTCCGGCTTTTCAACCTGATTTTCGGACGAATTTTGCGTCCTGGATTCGGAGCGAGCGGACGGGACAACATTTCTTAATTGAATTTCCCTGCTCAGATCAAAACCGAGATAACCGTTTTCCTCAAGAAGTCCGAGAAAAACATACGGATCGGCTGCCGTACCAAGAATCGCCCGGATATTTGCTTCTGCCTGTTCTCGAATTGAAGCAATCGTGTTTCGAGGATGAACATTCGCGGGTGAACCTGAAGTCACTTCCGCGGCACGCCCTGTCTGGTAAATCACTTGCCCAATGGCGCCAATCATCCATTCAGGAACTTTCTGTCCGTCAAAAAGATTCCCAATCTGTTCTTTAACATGACTTTTAATCAGCTTCTCGCGCTCATAGGCAGCCTGCAGTTCGGGAGCCTGCGAAGGCTGGTACCCCTGAGACTTGAGAGCAAGACTGCTTTTCCCCTTATCCACTTCAGCAGACAGTGCATCCAGGATATTTCCGGGTTTAGCGATCAGGTCTCCAATTTTGTCAAAAGACGCCGCCTCCAGATTCGGTTGATCCAAGGGACCTTTTGAAACTTCGGCGGCCGCAAGCGTCAAGTCGGCCCGAACCCACCGCCCCGTCTGCAGCCGGGAAAGAGAAGAAGGCATCCCTTCATATTTCTGCGTTTCAGGAACCCAGAGATCTCCAAGGCTGATAATAAATTCTTTTTGCTCGCTCCCCGCTTCAATCCTAGCTTCAATTTCCGGATATTTTTCCGGGAACGCGTCGCGCAGAAGTTTCTGCCGTTTCTCCTGCGGAAGAGCTTTAATTTTTTCAAAATTAAGCGGGATTTTGACTCTCTGATACATGACCCATCTCAGATACCCATGAAGAACCGGCGCGTATTCAGGCTTTCTTAAATCTTTGGAGGTCAAGCTCTCATCGCCGCGGGTTTCCGCGAGATAGGCTTTAAAGGCCGGGGGCGCGCGCCCCTGGTGCGTGGAAATCCATTCCAGCTCCTTTTGAATCGTGTCTGTCACAATTCCGAACAGAACACTGTCCTCAGCCGGATAAAAATCGAAGCGCGCCGAAAGAAAATCATTCACTTGCTTAAAATTATCAATATCAATCATGAAGAGAAGAAGCTTTTTGTCATTGTCCATTACGCCGAAAATCTCGTCACCGATCGAAGCTTGAGAGTATCCCGAAACATGTTTATCCTCAGTGAGTCTTCTTTTATTGATCATCCGATATACGTCATAGATTAGAAAGGCCTTATTGGCCTGACGGTGATCCCGGCTGTCACGGGTGATTAGAATTTCTGTCTTCCTGAAAATTTCCCGGATTTTCGGCATGGCTTTTTTGAGCTCTTCACGTCCGCTCCGGTCTTTCCCTATTCGAATGGCTTCAAGAAGACGGGTTAAAAGATCGGTGGTCTGACGCTCAAACCGTGAAACTGAATTGATCTTGACGGTATCATCCGGGTACCCCCAATCCAGTCCGGGCCAAGGGTGATGAACTTGCAGAGGAAAAGATCCTCTCTGACTTCCTTCCGATAATCCGCGCCCCTCCGTGAGGACTTCCTGCCTTTTCCGGCTCTCTTCCATCATATCGCCCAGGATTTCATAAATAGTCACGGCAAGGCGGTAAGATTTTAACCGCTTATACATATTGGCAAAAAGGAGATCATCATCAGCCGTCTGCTCACTGTCAACCGACGGCGGGATCAGTAATTCAGACAAAGATTTAGTAACCCCGGTAACAAAAACCGGATCTCCGCTGTCAATGCTTCTCCAGATGCGCCTGGCCATGACCGCGGGAAAATCTTCCATCTGAGCCTCAGCTTCAAGGGTATCGTAATCAGGATTGTTGGCATTTAAAACAGTCTCAAGCGTTCCCAGAGAAATCATCGCCGCGGGCGTTTTTAAATGCCCCTGCATCTCTTTGCGCACCGCGGCGACACGAACGGCCGTTTCTCCGCCGTCAACCGCGTTATCCTGCATCCGCTGAAGCGCGAGATCGAACTCCCGCCTGGCTTCCGCGTTAACTTCACTAATAAACTGAGCCGCCAAGTGTTGAGGAATCCCGATAATCACCGGGCGTTTTCCTTTAACAACCCAGGCGGTTACCCCGTCCATTCTCTTTACAACCGTGTCGATCGCGCGTTCCATCGCGTGCCACATTTCATTGCCGGCGCGCATACTGGGGTCTGCTTTATTAATCGCGCTCATCGGGGCCATGTACCCCAGAGTGATAATAGTCTCCGCTCGAACTTCTTCGGAACGGATATTCCGGTTGCGCTGGTCGCGCATCAGCCATTGCGCTATAAATTCAGGCCCTAAATGCGTTGTGTCGAAATCTTTTTGGAGGTACCCGTATAAACGGATCAAATCCTGCATCTGCTCCAGAACAGACGGAACCAGCCGGTCCCAGCGGCCGTCACTAGAAATTGCCGCCGCCTCTAAAACCTGCAGAATCTTTTCCACTTTTCCCAGCTGACCGGCAACGCGCAAATTTCTGCGCACAATGGGATTCGCGGTTCCGCCTCTACGCCGGTCCTCAATCCATTCGTCCCCCACCTTAACTTTGCTTTTTTCCGCCCGTAATTCACTGCGCGGAGCAACGGCACCGGCAAAGTAAGGAACCGGTATTCCAGAAGTCTTCAGCAGACTCATGACATTATTTTCATCAAGTTTTCCCAACTTATCGAGAGACCGCACACTGCGAATGAACGCGTCAATATTGGCAAGCCATTTTTCGCGCACAGAATCCAGGAAATCCCCGTTAATTTCATCTAAAAGCTGAAGATAAGAATCAGCCTTCTCCACGCGGTTCTGCGCGGAAAGATCGCGGATAATCTGATCCCTCCACGCCTTTAAAAGTTTTCCGGGCTGATCGGTCTGCTTCAGAAGACGGTCGCGAGTTGAACGAGCAAAAGCCCGGGAGAGATTGATTTTCCCATTCTCAACCTGAAGATATTTCTTCCAGGACACATCCCCTTGCATTTGAGCCCGGTAAAGCGAAATCTCCGGGATCGACTGCATTTCCGGACGAATCAGCACGTAGGAAATCCCCGCTTCCCGTAAGATTCGGGCCAGACCCTGCGCATGAAACCCTCCAAGCACCAAAGCTCCCCGGTTCAGATTTCCGGCCTTAATCCCATTTATAAAGTTTCCGGCAATCGCCCTCTCCCTGGCCTCCGCGTTTTTGTAAAATTCTTCAGCGGAAATAAAATAAGAGGAGGCAGGGTCTTCGGCTATTCCGTCTGATTGAATTTTTTCCCAATCTTTCCGTGAAAGCTCCAGAGAAGCCAGTTTTCGCAAGTGTTGAAAATGACGGATATCCTGAAGAAGTTTTTTCTGTTCTCCGGTTTCAGCCAGCCGATCCTGAATTTCTTCAGAATACGCTTCAAATTCCTGAAAGAACCGGGTTCCTTCTAGACCCTGAAGACGCTGATGAGCTAAGATCCGGGCCTTGAGGCCCTCTGAATAAGCAAGCGAAGGAAGAAAAGTCTGCAGTTCTGAAGCGAAAGCGTCTTCCCGGATCTCTCCCGTCCGGTAGGCCTGACTCAAAGCCTGAAATTTTTTTCCGGCACCGGCGTTCTCCTGGCGGTTTTGGGGAGAATCCAAAAAAGAAAACACCCTCTGTGAAGCTTTAGAAATCTCCTCTTTGAATTCTTCTTCATTCCCGATAGAGTTTTCATTCAAAATCAGTTCCAGCGAGGAACCCTTTGGCGGTTTTTGAATACTCGCCAGAAGCTGAAGCACATTCAGCATGTCCTCCTGATTTTTCCGAAAGGCCTCAAGACTGCGTTCTAATTCCAGAAGACGCGGCGTAAAGAGCCTGTTCTTTCGATCATTGATAATTTTTTCCATTTCCGCAATTTTGACGGAACTCTGCCGGCTGTCCGCGGCCGCCCGAAAAAGGGAGAAACCCTGCTCGTAAAGCCCCCAATCTTCAACACCTTCAAATTCCGCCAAGCCCGGTCCGGTGATTGCCGATTCGGCAGTTCCCGTCAATTCGCCTTTTTCCGCGTATCCATTGAGAACCGTCTTCAAAATTCCGGCATCCGGAAAACTTCTAAAAAGCTGCGGGTCAAAAGGCCCGAGAGCGCCCTCAACCCCGATGTAGCGGACTCCATGATCGGTCTGAAGTAAATTCAGTAAAGCCTGAATGTTTTTCTGGGCGTCAGGAACAGCATGAGCGTCCTGAATCAGGAAAACGGCGGGAAGATCTTTTTGGCCTTCTGAGACTTCCTCAATTTTTCCAAGACCCGATGGGATTTCAAATTTGGATAAATCAGCTAAAAGAAGAACCTGGGGATCGGGTTTGGATTCAGAACCCGCCAGCGCGGATGGAAATGGAACGGGACCTGTCATGGCAAAACAGACCACGACCGCCCCCGCAACCCACCGATTTAAAGAGGTTTTCAGAGTGATTTTCACGTTTTCAGTCTTTTAAAAAGTCTTTCCTGAAAGGGTAACAGATTTTCAGAGGGCTTTCTATAGGAGGGAGCAAGAATCTAAGAGGGCTAAACTATTGCTTTAGAACAAGATAGATCAAAAACGATTAAGTTCTTTTTTTCTCTAGCTTAAGCTTGTCAAAATCATCGGTAACCGCGGTAGGATATTCGCCGGAAAAACAGGCAGAACAGAAAGATTCCGCAGGCTGGGTCGTAGCCGCAAGCATCCCTTCCAGACTCAGGTAACCGATACTGTCGACTTCCAGGAATTTTTTAATTTCTTCCATCGAATTATTGCTGGCAAGAAGCTCCGCCTTTGACGGAAAATCAATGCCGTAATAACAGGGTGAAACATGCGGAGGACAGCTGATCCGCATATGAACTTCCCGCGCACCGGCCTTGCGCAATAAAATCACGCGCGACTTGGCCGTATTCCCGCGGACGATCGAATCATCCACCACGATAACGCGCTTGCCTTCCACAACCTCTTTAATGGGATTCAATTTAATTTTAACTTTGAGAGAACGCGCGGCCTGGGTCGGACTGATAAAGGTACGGCCGATGTAGTGGTTGCGCGTGAAACCGATGCCTAACGGAATTCCTGATTCCTTGGCGTATCCCATGGCCGCGAAATTTCCGGAATCCGGCACAGGAATAACAATGTCCGCCTTCACGGGATGTTCCTTGGCCAGCTGGCGCCCTAAGCGCTCACGAACCAGCCCGACGTTATCGCCGAAAATAGTGGAATCCGGACGGGCAAAATAAACGTGCTCAAAAATGCACTGCGCCTTTTTATATTCTTTGTCTTTGAACGGGAAAAAACTGCGCGCGCCATTTTCATCAATCACAACCACTTCCCCCGGCGCGACTTCCCGGACAAAATCCGCTTCGGTCAAATCAAAAGCGCAGGTTTCAGACGCCACGACGTAGGAGCGCCCTAATTTGCCCAGGCACAGCGGACGGAAACCATGAGGATCACGCACCGCGAACATTTTTTTCTCCGTCAGTATCACAACGCTGAAAGCGCCTTCCACGCGCCGAACCGTATCAATCACCGATTCTTCGACATTTCGGTAAGACGGCTTGGCCATCAGGTGCACAAAAATTTCAGAATCCATGGTGCTTCCAAAGATGGAGCCGTAAGCTTCAAGTTCCGCGCGCAGAATTTGAGCGTTAACCAGATTTCCGTTATGCGCGACGGCAACCTGCCCCCGGGAGTAGTCCACTTTATAGGGCTGAGCGTTAATCACCGTGGAAGAACCCGTTGTCGAATAGCGGACATGACCAATCGCGTGATTACCAGGAAGCGCCGCGATCGCAGCCTCATCAAAAACATCGCCCACATGGCCCTGATTTTTATAGAGATGCAGTTTCTCACCGTCGGAAGTGCAGATACCCGCGGCCTCTTCACCCCGGTGCTGAAGCGCAAACAAGCCCAGATAAGTCAGACGGGCGGCTTCCGGGTGATTGAAGATACCAAAAACACCGCAATGATCTTTAACGTTTTCCCCGCTCACGCTTCCATCCTTTTGGGAATCGCTCCCTCATAGATTTTCTTCATCTCATCAATCGTCAGAGAAATTTTATCATCCACGCAAAGCTCTTTACCGCCAGTTTTCCCAATCTGCGCGATCTGAACCCCGTTGCGGTGCGCCGCCTGAATCACGGCTTCTTTATCTTTAGGATTCACGCTTATGAGAACCCGTGACTGACTTTCACCGAAATAAATAGAATCTTTACGGAGAGCCCCGAAATCCCGGATTAGATCAACGTGATCAATCAGCGCGCCGATCTGACCTCCCATGCAGGATTCCGCGAGGGCCACAGCCAGTCCGCCTTCAGACAAATCATGGCAGGACGCCAACAGCCCCATGCCCGCCTGCTCCAGAATAGTTTTTTGAAGAGCCGTCTCACGGTTTAAATCCAGACGCGGAGGCAACCCTTTTTCAAGACCATGTTCAATCATCAGGTAATGGCTTCCTCCGATTTCATCGAAGGTCTGCCCCATCAGAAATACCAGATCCCCTTCACGCTTGAAAAAGGAAGGAACCCGCTTTGAAATATTTTCAATCAAACCGACCGCGCCGACCGTAGGCGTCGGATAAATCGCTGCGGTCGGGCTCTCATTGTAAAAACTGACGTTACCGCCGGTCACCGGAGTCTGAAGCGCTTTGCAGGCTTCCGTCATGCCCAGAACCGCCTGGTGAAACTGCCAGAAAACTTCGGGCTTCATCGGATTTCCAAAATTCAAACAGTTAGTAATCCCCAAAGGAACCGCGCCGGTGCAGACCACGTTGCGAACCGATTCGGCAACAGCGATTTTACCGCCTTCAAAAGGATCCAGGTAACAGTACAAACTATTGCAGTCTGTCGAAACCGCGATCCCCTTTTCGGTTCCCTTAATGCGGACCAAGCCGGCATCATGCCCCGGATAAAAAACCGTATCGGTGCGGACCATATGGTCGTACTGCTGCCAGACCCAGGCTTTAGAAGCGATCGTCGGGTGGTTTAAAAGTTTTTTCAGAACCGCGTTAAAATCTTTAGGTTCCGAGACCGTTTTAAGATCGAGCGTTTGCGCTTCTTTTAAGTACGCAGGCAATTTCTCTTCACGGATATAAATCGGGCCGTCATCCGCAAGCGCCTTGGCCGGAATTTCAGCGACCAATTTTCCGTTCTGAAGCACACGCATCAGCTTGCCGTCCTTCACTTCGCCGATCTGAACCGCGTGCAAATCCCATTTCTTAAAAATATCTTCAACGATTTTTTCTTTGCCCTTTTTAGCGATAATCAGCATGCGCTCCTGCGACTCCGAGAGCATAATTTCATACGGAATCATCCCGGTTTCACGCAAAGGAACTTTGGCCAGATCAATTTCAATTCCGGTAGAACCGCGCGCCGCGGTCTCACAGGTCGAACAGGTCAAACCAGCCGCGCCCATGTCCTGCATACCCACCAGAGCGTCGGTTTTAATCAATTCAAGACAGGCTTCGAGCAAAAGTTTTTCCATGAACGGATCGCCGACCTGCACCGCGGGCCGGTCCGTCTGACTTTCTTCCGTCAATTCGCGCGACGCGAATGCCGCTCCGCCCAAACCGTCACGGCCGGTAGCGGAACCCACGTAATAAACCGGGTTGCCGGTTCCCGCAGCCTTGCCTTTCACAATGCCTTTGGTGTCCACAAGACCAAGACACATGGCATTCACCAAAGGATTCCCTTCGTAGGAAGGATGAAAATAAACTTCTCCGCCGATCGTGGGAACGCCCATACAGTTGCCGTAATGCGAAATCCCCGCGACAACCCCTTTAAAAAGACGCTTGGTTGTGACTGAGTCACCGGAATCCAGAGAACCAAACCGCAGAGAATTCATGGAAAGAATCGGCCGGGCTCCCATCGTGAAAATATCGCGCATAATCCCGCCGACACCGGTCGCCGCGCCCTGAAAAGGTTCAATCGCCGATGGATGATTGTGGCTTTCAATCTTGAAGCAGATCGCAAGCCCTTCGCCGATATCGATAATCCCCGCGTTTTCCTCCCCCGCTTTCACCAGCAGTTTAGCGCCGGACGTGGGGAAAAGTTTCAGAATGGGTTTGGAATTTTTGTAAGAGCAATGCTCACTCCACATGACACTGAACATCCCGAGTTCGGTGATGTTCGGCTCACGGCCGAGAATGGTTTTGATTTTCTGATACTCTTCAGGCGTGATCCCGTGCTTGGCGATCAGTTCAGGCGTGATTTTAGGTTCGGTCATAGTCATTGTCATTTTTAAACACTCAAAAGGCTTTCCCAGATTTTTTTACCGTCACAGCCCGCGAGAATATCTTCGCTGGCGCGTTCAGGGTGAGGCATCATGCCCATGACATTCCCTTTTTCATTAAGAATCCCGGCGATATGGTCCCGGGAACCGTTCGGGTTGAATTCTTCACCCAGCTTTCCGTCCGCGGAGCAATAGCGGAACAGAATCTGATTTTGATCCTGAAGACGCTTAAGCGTATCGTCATCGCAGAAATAATTGCCTTCGCCGTGCGCGATCGGGATATTCAGGACTTCGCCCTTTTTGATATTTTTCGTAAAGATGGAATTATTGTTCTCACAGCGGATAGGCGTGAACTTCGAGATAAAGGAAAGCGTTTTATTGCGAAGCATAGCGCCGGGAAGAAGCCCGGCTTCCAGAAGAATCTGAAAACCATTGCAGATACCCACCACGTAACGGCCTTCCGCGGCATGACGGCGGACCGATTCCATCGCGGGTGAAAAACGGGCAACCGCGCCCGTGCGCAGGTAATCCCCGTAACTGAAACCGCCGGGAAGAACCACAAGATCAACTTTTGGGAGGGTATTTTCTTTATGCCAGACAAATTCGACCGGAATTTTCATAACGTCTTTGAGGACGTGAAAACAGTCCGTATCACAGTTGGAACCGGGAAAAACGACAACCGCGGCCTTCATTTCAAAACTCTCCTTTGTCTGACGGGGGCATTCTACCGTCACGCGCCCTTTGTGTCAAAGCACCCGTGAAGTGATGCTTTTTTCCGATTTAGCCCAATTCACTTCGACTTCCAGACTTCCCTGCCCATCCGGCCTGAAAACAACATCCATCCAGCTGAAGGTCATGCAGGCTTTTCCCTCAAGAACCGCCTTGCGGGCCTCCAGACTCATAGCCTCAAGATTCATCAGCGCGGGTTCAAAAGTGTAGATAACCGGCTTCCCTTCGGCCATCCGGTATTTGTAATCTTTTCCGCCGTTTTTTTCAATCAGCGCCAGAGCGTCATCTTCCCCGTGGATTTTTAAATCTTTTTGAGCTTCCTGAAGCGCTTTGCGGGAAACCTGATCGAAATACGCTTTCTCAGCTTCTTCGTTTTTAAAGAGCCGGTCTTCTTTCAGAAGCTTTGAAATTTCCCGCTTAAAATCCGGAGCTGACTCCTCTTTCGAAGCGCAAAGTGAAACCGGCGGAAAAACCACGCAAAGCAGAAGAAGAGCCGCGGAAAACCGGCGGAATGAAGAAGGAAACATTCGCCCCGTTCCGCTCAGGCTTCCTGAAGCTGGAAGGTGTAATCCTCAATGACCGGATTGGTCAAAAGTTTTTCGCACATTTCGCGGATCCGGGCTTCGGCTTTCTGACGATTTTCAGCGTCAAGCGCCAGCTCGAAAAACTTTCCGACTCTCAGATTTTTCGCTTCTTTAAAACCCAGCGAATCCAAAGCGTGCAGAACCGTCTGCCCCTGCGGATCCAAAACCGACTTCTTCAATGTTACGTTAATGGTCGCCTTAAACATCACAGCAAATCCTTTCCGGTAAGCTTGCGGTAAGCATCCCGGTATGCAAGACTGGTTTTTTCCACGACTTCATTCGGAAGAACCGGCGCCGGAGGCTGCTGGTTCCACTTGATATCGAGCAGGTAGTTGCGCACGATCTGCTTATCAAAGCTGACCTGGTCGCGCCCCTCTTCGTAATCGGCCGCAGGCCAGAAACGCGAGCTGTCAGGCGTGAGAACTTCGTCGATCAGGATCAGCTGATCGCCCAAAAGACCGAATTCAAACTTCGTGTCCGCGATCAAAATACCTTTGGAAGCCGCGAAATCCCTTCCCTTTTCATAAATCATAATGGAAAGGTCACGGGCCTTTTCGGCAACCTGCCGGCCCACGCGTTTGCACGCTTCTTCGAAATCAATATTGATATCGTGCCCGGTGGATTCTTTGGTTGCAGGAGTGAAAAGCGGTTTTTCAAGTTTCCCGCACTGCTTCAAACCTTTCGGCAAAACGTGCCCGCAGACCGAACCGGTTTTCTGATAATCCTTCCACCCGGAACCCGTGACATAACCGCGCACCACGCATTCAATGGTCAGCGGCTGGCAACGGCGGACCAGCATACTGCGGCCTTCCAGTTCTTCACCGTGCTTGGAAACCAGATCCGCGGGCAAGCCCATCTTTGAAACCTGGGTAGTAATCAAATGGTGTTTCACGCTGGAAGCGAAGTAATCAAACCAGAATGAGGAAATCTGAGTCAGAACCTGCCCCTTATAAGGAATGGGGTTGGGCAGAACCACGTCAAACGCGCTTAAGCGGTCGCTGGTGACAATCAAAAGCTTATCGTTTCCTACGGCATAAATGTCACGGACTTTTCCACGGCCGATGAGCGGCAGAGGGAGATGAGTTTGGCTTACGGTCCTGGGTTGAGATTGCGCAGTCATTCGGTTTCCTCTTGGTTAGGCTGAAAGCCCGGTGCGTTTGAAAATTTTATCCACGTTTTTTAAATGATATTCATAATTAAAAACTTCGTTAATCTCCTTGGGAGAAAGGTGCTTGAGAATCTTGGGATCCTTGAGCACCACGTCTTTAAGCTTGGCGTTATCCTCCCAGACTTTCTTGGCGGCATCCTGCACAAGCTTATAGCCTTCCTCGCGCGTCAAATTTTTCTGCACCAGCTTGAGCAAAAGCCCCTGAGAAAAAACCATGCCCCGGCTTTTTTCCAGATTGGCCATCATGTTTTCATCAAGCACCAGCAGGTTCTTGATGACCGTCTGCATACAACCGATCATGTAATCCAGAAGAATCGTGCTGTCGGGGAAAATCACACGCTCGACGGAAGAGTGCGTGATATCACGTTCGTGCCAAAGCGCCACGTTTTCCATGGCCGCCATCGCGTTGCCCCGGAGAATACGGGCAAGACCCGCGACACGCTCGCAGGTAATCGGGTTGCGTTTGTGAGGCATGGCCGAAGAACCCTTCTGCCCTTCGCCGAAAGATTCCTGAACTTCAAGGGTTTCGGTTTTCTGCAAGCCCCGGATCTCAGTGGCCAGTTTTTCAAGCGAGCTTCCGACAATGGCCAGCGTGGACATATATTCCGCGTGGCGGTCACGCTGAACAATCTGCGTGGAAACCGGCGCCGGCTTCAGCCCCAATTTTTTACAAACCATTTCTTCCACTTTTGGGTCGACGTTGGCAAATGTTCCAACCGCGCCGGAAATTTTTCCGAAAGCGATTCCTTCCGCCGCAATCTCCATGCGTTTCAGATTTCTTTTAAATTCCTCATAGAAAAGCGCCATCTTCAAACCAAAAGTAATCGGTTCCGCGTGCACACCGTGACTGCGGCCGACCATCAGGGTCTTTTTGTGCTGTTTAGCTTTGGAAGCGATGATCTCGATTAATTTCTTCAATTCACGGATCAGAATGGTAGAAGCATCTTTAATCTGAAGGGCAAGACCGGTATCAAGAATATCGGAGGAAGTCAGGCCGTAGTGAACGTAACGGCCGTCAGGGCCGACGTTTTCAGCCAGGTTGGTCAAAAACGCGATCACATCGTGCTGAACCACTTTTTCGATTTCGCGCACACGCTCAAGGTCAAACTTCGCCTTTTTGCGGACTTTCGCGGGAATATCTTTAGGAATGTCGCCGTTAGCAGCCAGCGCGTCAAGCGCGGCTAATTCCACATCAAGCCATTTTTGAACTTTGTTTTGCTCAGTCCAAATCGAGCCCATTTCGGGGCGGGTATAACGGTTAATCATAGTAATATTCTTTCTTTATATATGGTAGCGCTAACGGGATTTAAACCCGTGTCTTCACCGTGAGAGGGTGACGTCCTAGATCGGGCTAGACGATAGCGCCCTGTTTTCCCCTAACGGGTTAAAAACGTCTCTTTAATTCACTAACATCGCGGTCAAGCTGGCGCAAGCGGTCCTGATCGAAACGGCGGTCCCGTTCCATATCGTTCAGCCGGCGTTCAAGCTCATTGACCTTGGCTTTCAAAAGGGAATAATGATCACTGACAAGCTCTTCAGCGTTACGCGATGGCTTCTTCACGTCGGGTGCCGAAAAATCCCCATCCACTTCCGCAGCGGCAAGTCCCGCTCCGGTCACGCAAAAAATTGCTGCAAGCAACAGGATTTTCTTCATGAATCCCCCAAGATTTGAGGGGTGAGTATAACATGACGGGCCCTGGAACGGCAATCAGGTTGTGGCGGGAAATATGTCAACCTTCGGGCACTTGCGCCCATGCGCAAGTATCTCGCGGTGACGTCTAAGGAATACGTCAACCTCTCGGACACTTGCGCCCATGCGCAAGTATCTCGCGGTGACGTCTAAGGAATACGTCAACCGCGAGGATGGTATTTGGCGTGAACGGATTTAAGCCGGTCTCGTGAAACGTGGGTGTAGATCTGCGTGGTGGAGATATCAGAGTGGCCCAGAAGCTCCTGAACGACACGAAGGTCCGCGCCCCTTTCCAATAAGTGCGTGGCGAAAGAGTGCCGGAAGGTGTGCGGGGTGATTTCCTTTTGGATCCCGGCCGCTTTTGCGTATTTCTTGATCATCTGCCAGACGCCGATCCGGTTGAGCTTCCGGCCTCCCCGCCCCAGAAAAAGTTCTCCGGCGGGACTTTTAATTTTGCTCCGGTCTTTTTCTATGTACGCTTTGCAGAGCTGAAGCGCCCGACGGCCGACTGGAACCAGCCGTTCCTTGCTTCCCTTCCCTTTGCACCGGACAAAAGCCCCTTCAAAATTCAAATCCCCTGTCTGAAGATTCACGAGTTCGGAAACCCGCATTCCGGTCGCGTAAAGAAGCTCCAGCAAAGCGCGGTCGCGAAGCTGAACTTTGGAAGACGCGATTAATTTTAAAAAGGCGTCCATTTCCATAAGAGACAAAAACTGAGGCAGACGCTTCCACAGGCGGGGTGATTCAATCACGCTGGTCACATCTTCTTTTAAATAGCGTTCCTTCAGAAGGAACCGGTGAAAAACTTTTACAGCTACCAGCCGGCGCGCGATGCTCGCGGCTTCAAGGCCCCGCTTTTTTTCAGCGATCAGAAAATCCATAATATGACTGCGTTTGACATCTTCCCATTTGGCGATATTTCCAGATTCCATGTACCCCCGGTAAGTTTCCAAGTCGCGGGTGTAGGCCTCAAGCGTATTTTCGGACAGGCCTTTTTCCACGGAAAGATAATCGAGGAATTCACGGACGTATGCGAGCTTCATACTGCTTTTATCGGCGGAAGAACCGGGAGGCTTGACTCAGGCGGCTTTTTTATCGCGAAATTCGGTGTCCCGGGCAATCGAGCTTTCAATGGCATTAAAAAGACTTTGAGCGGTAAAAGGTTTATCGAGAATCATAAAAGCGCCTTTCCCGAGGAAATCTTCACGGGGCACTCCGTCCACGGCCGTGACAATAATCACCGGAAGGTCCGGCCATTGCCGGCGGAGCCAGGGAAGCATCTGGCGCCCGTCAAATAGAGGCATCCGCACATCCAGAAGAATACAGTCCGGCTGAAACTGGCGGATTCGATTAATGCTGTGAGTAGGCTTCTCACAGAAAGCCGCTTCATATCCGTTTTCTAAAAGAAGTTGAGACGTTTCTCTTAAAAAAGACGTGTCGTCGTCAATCAGGAAAACTTTTCTCGGTTTTTTCATTAGTTAAAGTTTACAAGTCGAAGGCAGGAACAGCCAAACCAAATGAGAGGATTTATCTTAATAAATAACTTTAAGATTTCAGGAAAGAGCCTTATGAGCGGTATGTCAGTTTAGGAAATGCCCGATTCTTTGAGTAGTTTGAGGAATTCAGCTTCCGAAAGAACCGTAATTCCAAGCTCTCTGGCTTTAGTTTCCTTAGAGCCGGCGTTTTCCCCCACGATCACATAATTCGTTTTCTTGCTGACGCTTCCGCTCGGATGACCGCCCAGCCCCCGGATTAAAGCTTCCGCTTCAGAACGCTCATATTTTTCAAGGGTTCCGGTGATCACGAATGTTTTCCCGCTAAACGGAGTGTCCGTTTTTACCGCTTCCACAAGATCAAAGCGCACGCCCGCTTTTTTCAGCCGGGCAAGAATCTTGCGGGTACCGGATTCATGAAAAAAATCATGAACCGATTGCGCGGTCACAGGCCCGATCTCGCGGATTTCCTGAAGCTCCTCGAGTCCGGCTTCTTCCAGGTTGTCCAGACTCCTGAATTTTTGCGCCAGAATATGAGCGCCCCGCTCACCCACATCCTGAATGCCCAATCCAAAAATCAGCCGCTCGAGAGGCCTTTTTTTGCTCTCCTCAATCGCGTTAAAAAGATTTTCCGTGGACTTCTCCCCCATGCGTTCAAGATTCGATATCTTTTCACGGTCCAAGGAATAAATATCCGCCAAATCCTTGATAAAACCTTTCTCAACAAAAGCCGCGATCCACATGGCGCCAAGCCCTTCGATATCCATCGCGTCACGCTGAACAAAGTGACGGATGCTCGCCTTCAGTTTGGCTGGGCACGCAAGATTGATACACCTTACGGCCACCTGATCGCCGGATTTTTCAGCTTTTCCTCCGCAGACCGGGCACTTGTCCGGAAACACGAATTTTTTAAGCGGCTTCTTGCGCTTTTCTTTAACCACTTCAATGACTTTGGGAATAATCTCCCCGCATTTTTCAACCTTCACAATATCGCCGACACGCACGTCCAGCCTTTCGATTTCATCCGCGTTGTGGAGACTCGCGCGCGAAACAGTGGTTCCGGAAAGACGGACAGGCTTTAGATTCGCCACAGGAGTCAAAGTCCCCGTGCGCCCAACCTGAACCGTAATTTCTTCAAGCAGGGTTTCCGCCTGCTCCGCGGGATACTTGTAAGCAATTGCCCAGCGGGGAGATTTGCTCGTGGCGCGCAATGCTTTTTGAAAATCAAAGCGGTCAACTTTGACGACGATCCCATCAACGTCATAACGGAGCGTATTTTTAATACCCTGAAATTTCTCGATAACTTTATAAACATCCTCGATCGATCCGCATCGATGCGCGTTTTCAATCACAGGCAGACTCAGCGATTTCATATAAGCAACCGCCCCGCTCTGAGATTCCGGCTCTTTTCCGCCTTCGGCAAGTGCGAATCCGTGCACGTGAGCATCCAGCCGGCGGGAAGCCACCGTCTTAGGATCGAGAAGCTTTAAACTGCCGGCGCAGGCATTGCGGGGATTGGCAAAAAGCTCTTCTCCCAGCTTCTCTTTCTCCTGATTGATCTTCTCAAATTGCGCGTGGGGAATAAAAGCTTCAGCACGGACCTCCAGTTTTTTCGGGAAATCCCCTTTAAGCTTCAGCGGAATTGAGCGGATGGTCTTCACGTTTTCCGTGACATCATCCCCGCGGACGCCGTCACCGCGCGTGGCGGCCAGTACCAGCAGACCTTTTTCGTAAGTCAGCGAAAGTGAAACGCCGTCGATTTTTTCCTCTACGAAATAATCCACTTCTTCTTTAGCCAGAAATTTTTTGACCCGTTTGTCAAACTCCTGGAGGTCTTCAAAGGAATACGTGTTGTCCAGCGACAGCATGGGAACCGTGTGAGTAATCTGCCGGAAACCTTTGAGAGGCTGACCGCCCACCCGCTGAGAGGGCGAATCGGAGGTTAAAAGTTCAGGGTGTTTTGTTTCCAGTTCAATCAGCCTGGCCATCAGCTTATCAAAATCAAAATCGCTGATTTCCGGGCTGGCCTCAACGTAATACTTGCGGTTGTGCTTTTCGATTTCCTTGCGAAGCTTTTCGATTTCTGTCTGGACTTCTTTTTTCATAAAAGCCTGTCGGCGAGGTAAGCGGGCAGTCCGGCTTTCCGGATTTTGTCCGCGGCCTTGCGGTTGTCATATTCCAGCCGGACAATTTCGAAGGTCCTGGCCTTGTCATCATAAATTCCGTAAGCAAGCCTGGGATCTTCGTCGCGCGGCTGTCCAACACTGCCCGGATTCAGGATAGCTTTCTCATGTTCGGGAAGCTGAATGGTTCCCGGCCTCAATCTTCCGCCGTCACCATTCTCAAAAAAACAAGCGGGCACATGCGTATGCCCGACAAAGCAAACCTGATTTTTCATCTCAGGAAAAGACCTCCGCGCGTCCTCAGGCCCCCACAGGTACCGGAACTTCTCAGGCTGGTCAGGGCTGCTGTGAGCAAACGTCATGTCACTCTCAATTTTAAAAAAGCTGATTTCTTTGGTTTTTCCGATCAGCTTTTTATCCATTTTCTCACGTGTCCAGTCCAGAGCGGTTGCCGCGATTCCCGCAAAACTGTACCGCATTACCGGATCCGTCAAGGCCAGCTCGTGATTTCCCGCCAGCAGAATATCCACGTGTCCCAGAACCCACTCGAAACATTCATTGGGATTGGCCCCGTACCCGATCGTATCGCCCAGCACCGCGAAACGTTCCACACCTGACTTGCGGGCATGGGCTTCGGCGGTTTCCAGAGCTTCAAGGTTGGAATGAATATCGGAAAAAAGCGCGAGTTTCATCAGGGGCGGATTGAAAATGTTTTGAAACTGTTTTCAGGTTCAGACCAGGAGGTTTCCAGATCCCGGATATAAGCATTCATCCGCGATTCACGCACGGCCTTTAAAAATGCCTGGGCTTCTTTTTCTTCGCCTTCCGCCGTCAACTCAACCCGGCCGTCAGGAAGATTGCGGACGAAACCCGTCACATCAAAGCGCCGGGAAACTTCCTGAACCGTAAAACGAAACCCCACGCCCTGCACCGTTCCGCTGAAATAAACCTTCAACTGCTTTTTCATAAGGCTCCGGTCCGTTTCTTTAGAATGGATCTCAGATGATAAACCGCAATTCCAAAGGCGACGGTCACAGTGAGGGACTTTTTCAGACACGACATTTCAATTTCGACCTCCGTGTCCGCAAGGTCAAGCAGGCTATCACACACACCGCCGGTTTCATTGCCCAGCACCAGACAGATTTTTCCGTCCGGCTCAAAGCTCTCAACCGGAAGGCTCCGGTCAGTCTGCTCCAGAAGCACGATCTGATAACCTTCAGCCTTAAGCTTTTGAACACAGGCGCGGGCATCCGCGCAAAACTCCCAGGCGACTTCGTTTTCAGCACCCAGCGCGGTTTTGGAAATTTTAGAAGAAGGCGGAATTCCGGTAATCCCGCACAGCCAGATTTTTTCGATCCCCGCGCCGTCTGCCGTGCGGAAAATGGAACCCACGTTGTAAAGACTCCGGATATTATTGAGAACAACGGTTATCGGAAGGCGCGCGGAACGGACTTCCTGACGGGAAACCAGCTGGGCATGGGAAAGCTTTTGCATGAGGGATTTTATCAGACAAAAACACGGCGGAGCAACAGGAAGCTCTCCAGTGAGAATTTTAAGTCAGTTTGCCGTCAAGAACCAAACTGCGTAAAAGCCCGCGATGTTCCGGCCGAATCTCCTCAAATAAAACACCCACCCGGTAAACCTTGTAGCGAATGTCCAGCGGACGAATCCAGACCACGCGACCCAGAATGGGAATATCCTGATTGCGCTCGATCAGATTGATAACCATTTGAATCATACTGCCGGTCGCGAGTTTTTGGCGGGCAGTAAACTGAAGACCGCCTTCGGAAAGATCCACAATATTCGTGAGAAGTTCAGGTGATCGGGCGGAAGGATCATAGTACTTAAGCAGATTAAAAGAGGATATACGCTGATAAGCGCGGTTCATTTTGCGCTTACGCTGCAGAATTCTATCCTTAAACTTCATGAGTCCCGCCCAGCGAATAACGAGCATAAACCCCTCTTTTTAAAGCAACGATTAAAAGGTACACGCCTCTGAGGGGGTTTACAAGAAGTTTAGGCAGTAATTTTTCGAAATAAATCCCGGTAATTAAAAACCGCGGGCAGGTCCTTACATTCCTTACGGATATTGGCGGGAGGGTTGAAAAGCACACCCCGGTCAGCGGTGCGGAGCATGGTCAGATCATTATAGGAATCCCCCGCAGCCGCGATTTTAAAACCGGCCGACCGTAGGGCTTTGACGGCCTTGCGCTTGCCGTCTTTCTGGCGAAGGGTGTAACCGGAAATGAAGCCTTTCTTGTCTGAGTGAAGCTGATTGCAGAAAATCGTGGGGTATCCCAGCTGGGCCATCAGGGGCCCCGCGAACTCATAGAAAGTATCGGAAAGAATAATGACCTGCCCTTTTTGGCGAAGGGAATCCAGAAATGCTTTCGCCCCCGGAAGCGGTTTCAAGGTGGAAATGACTTTTTGAATGTCCTTAAGGCGAATCCCCGCCTTCTTCAGGATGCCGATTCGGTACTTCATCAGCTTATCGTAATCGGGAATATCGCGGGTGGTCAGGCGCAGGGACTTCATGCGGAACTTCCTGGAAACCCCGATCCAGATTTCGGGTACCAGAACTCCTTCAAGATCGAGGCAGTAAATCGTAGGCATGCGATAACGTATCAGAAAAATGGGCAAAAAAAAAGCCCGGCTTTTTTCAGCCGGGCTTTTTTCCCGTCAATTAAACCTTCTTGACGTTGGTGGCCTGATCGCCTTTGGGGCCCTTGGTCACTTCAAACTCGACCGCTTGGCCTTCCTGCAAAGACTTGAATCCTTCCCCCAGAATCGCGGTATGATGGACAAACACATCACTGCCTGAATCGCGGGAAATGAACCCATAGCCCTTAGCATTGTCAAACCACTTCACTGTTCCTTTAGCCATGTCTATTTCCACCTTTCGTTGAAATTATAGTAAAAAATGAAAGGCTCCCCGGATTCAGGGAGTTTCTTCAGCTTATAGCCCGTAAAACACAAAAAAACCGTAAGGCAAATTCACGATCACCTTACGGAATAAGTTTTACGCAATTCATACTATTGGCGTCAATACTGAACGAATCCCGAAAGCCTGTCAAGCGTTAATTCTACGGCTTAAAACAGCCGCACTTTAGCCTGATTTTAGAGACTCAGGAAGCTTTAACTGCTGGGATTTGCTCAGGTTTTAGTGATGGAACCCCTTGCACCACTGCTACTTCCATCAATCGCCAGAGAGAAGTCTCTCCCCGCTCCAGGAGAAGTCGGATTAAGTGCCGGGTGGCCCGCAGATAGACACCTGGAAACGGCTTAGGCTGTCCTGAATCATCCTCCAGACAGACAATGTCATAGTCCGCTTTATGGCGGGCTGCCAGACTGCGGACCATGACTTCATTGAGGCATTCAGGCTCACAAGTCAGCACAAAGCAGGCTTGGTGAAGCGAGTAGGAAAGACCCGTGTAAAGCGCCGCCAACGGCCCCTGGTTTTCAAATAAATCCGCCAGCACCGTCGCCCGCCCTAAGTCGAGGCCTTCAAACTTTTGGTCCTTATTCACGATGATGAAGGTTTCACTGAAAACGGCTGAAGAAAACCGCACCAAAGCTTCTAACATGGTTTCGGGACCAAACGGCTGCATCGCCCGGGTTTTACCCACCCTTGCATTTTTACCGCCCGCCAGAATGATAGCGGTCATCGCGATTTTAGGTTCCATAGTAATTCCTTCAGGATAAAAAGCGTTTGAGAACAGCGTCCCGCTTGCGGAAATCTTCCTGCCCCCTGTCTTCCTCTATATCCGTAAAACGGCTCCTGCGATGCTTAAGCAGGAGGTATTCCTGACGCATTTTTTCTTCCCGCTGAACCCAGAACCGGATCATGGTTTCAAGAGCTTGAGTGCTTCTTTCCACGGCAATCCTCCTTGAGTTTCAAAAAAAAAGCGTTCAACACTTTTAACAAGTATTGAACGCCTTTGTTCGGTTTAAAAATGACGGTTCCTTCACAAATCCGTCGCACAATTTTGTCTTCGAGGCTTCTTCATCAAGCTAAAAGCGGAGACACGGACAATAATGCAATCACCGTGCCAATTCAGGAGGAAAATTAGGGGAGATTTAAAGAAAATTCCACTTACTAAAAGAAGCTGCCTGGCCCGCAAACCGGCCGTCCGCATCCCGCAGGTTCCAAACCGTGGCTTGCTGGATTTCAAACCTCCGGCCTCGGCTTGAAACGCGGATACCTCGATAATCATCAATATAGCCCTGCCGGCGAACCGTTTCTAAAAATTTCTCACGAGCCTGTCTTTCCATCGGCTCCGCCGTATGACGGCCGGGAGTTTTCACCAGAACATCCCATGTCATTTCCCAGAGTTCAAGGGCGCGGAGGTTACCGTAATTCAAGACAGGGTCTTCTTCTGCTCCGGATGAAACCAGAACAAAGGGAGCTTCATAAACTTCACGGATGAGAACTTCATCCGGCCGGTCTTCCGGCCATAAACTAGTTCCCTTCCAATGCCGGTAACTTGAAAGGATTAACCGGGTTTGGCGGATTAAATAAGACGCCTCGCAAGGAGGAAAAGACTCAGCGGACACGGATCGACTTTCCTTCAAATTCCACCTGATGCCCGGATCTGACTTTAAAAGCTTTACGGGTTTCCACTTCACCATTCACGCAAACCATCCCCGCGGCAATTGTTTGCTTGGCCGTACCGCCGCTCCCGCAAAATCCGGTCACTTTTAAAAGCTTGTAAAGCTCGATGAACTCTGTTTTCAATTCAAATTCAATCGTTTCCATAAAACTCCATAGTTTCCGGCATTATAGCAAACCTCAGCGGAAAATAGCATTTCCCGGACAAGCAGACCTTCTTTATAATGCTTAAATGAAAATTTTACGCGGTCTGCTTATTTTAATTTCACTGACACTGCCTTCCCTTTGCCTTTCGGCCGCCGAGTACACCTACAACCAGGATAAAAGCAAAGTTCTTTTCACGCTCAAGCATCTCAATATCGTTACTGTTTCAGGCTGGTTCAAAAAATTTGAAGGCAGTTTCGATTTCGATCCCGCGAAAATCGAAGGTTCCTCCGTGCGTTTGAGAATTGAATGTGCCAGCCTGGACTCAGGCAACAAAATGCGCGACCGGGAGTTGAGAGGTAAGAACTTTTTCTGGGCGGAGAAATACCCTTTAATCACTTTCACCAGCGAGGCGTTTAAAGACGTACAGGGAACTTCTTTCAACATTTACGGGAATTTAACCATTAGAGGAAAAACGGTACCGGTCATTTTTAAAACGGACATGCTGACTCCAAAAGAGAACGCCGCCCCCGGGAAACCCATCCGCTTCAAAACCGAAACCTTTATCCACCGTAAGGATTTTCAGCTCGGCACGGGGAATATTTTTGACCCGATCATGGCTCTGACAAACGAAATCCTGCGCATTAGCCTGGAAGTTGAGGGCATTCCCGCTTCCGCATGATTTATATTCTGGACGCTTATAACCTTATCCATAAAATCCGCCGTTTCGATAAAGCGCTGGACCGGAACCTCCAGACCGCCCGGGAAGCCCTCATCACCTTCTGCAGTCAGTGGGCGGAAAAACGCGGAGACGTTTCAGAAATCATTTTGGTGTTTGACGGCCGTTCCGAATTCCGTGACCTGAACCACCCGGCGGCGCCTAAAGTCCGGCTGGTTTTTTCTGAAACAGGCGAAGACGCGGACGAGAGAATTATTACAGTTCTGGAAGACTTGGGAAACAAACGCAAATGCGTGGTCTCTGACGACAATTTTGTGCGCAATCAGGCCCGCTCGCACCAGACGCCGTCTCTTTCCGCAGCAGAATTTGAAGCACTGGTTACCGCCGCACCAAAATTGAAGCCTCAGCCGCCGATTCCCGGAAAATCAAATCTTCCCAGAGAAATTGCCGACGAAATTACCGAAGAATACAAAAAAAAGCTCGGCCTTAACTGACAGGCTCCTCGTCTTCCTCAGCGGTTTCATCTCCCATTGATTTGAGGTAAGCCACAAGATCGATTAACTGCCGGACGGTCATTCTTCCGGTGAAATCTCCCATTCTTGAAAGCTGAGTTCCTTCAACCTCTCCGTTGGAATCCAAGGCAATCGTGTGCGAAGGCGACACGATTGAATTCGCGATCCACCCGGTGGCATAATTACCCTGTTTTACCCCTAAAACCGGCCCAGGAGGAACCATTGAAGGTGTGCTAAACTCAGCATCTTTCTCGACCGCGTGGCAAGCCAGACACTGCAAGTCTTTAAAGGCCTGACGCCCCGCTTCCGGGTTCCCTTTCGGAAGAAAAAATCCTTTTGCAGGCTCCATATTATCATCACGGCCCGCAAAACAAACCCCGGCACCCACCAGAACCAAAACTGAAATAAACAGTATCTTTTTCATATCGGCAAACACCTCCCCCGGTTTTTGATACCCGGAAAGATCATCGGCCGTTTCTGCGAATAACTGAAAAGTCGCCAAAAACCGCCCGGTTTAAGACCCTCATAAAATCGGTTTCTGAAATCTTTACGGCCTTTAAATGACTGCCCGCGTTGAAATAAAGCTCATCAGCTTCGCGCAGGCTTTCATCCACATAGCAGGGAATCCCGTAAAGCTTTCCGAAAGGAGGCATCCCTCCCGCTTCACAATCGGGAAATAGCCGGCGGAATTCCACTTCATCTTCAACTCGGACATTGTGAGTTCCCAACGCCGTACTGAGCTTGAACAAATCCACGACTCGATCGGCCGGTAAAACCACCATCGCGTCTTTTTCATCAACCTTGACCATCACCACTTTGACAAAACTGTGCCCTGAAACATGACTCGCTTCCGCGATTTCCAAGGCTGTGAAGGCTTGAGGATGATGCTGAACTTCAAAATTCACTTTATGTTTTCTTAAAAACTTGGCAAGTCTTCTAGGCATTTCCATGACAGACCTCCTTGTTAAATGCTTTTTCTTTACCCTAATACAGGAAAATGAAAAGTCTCCATCATTTCCTCAACTCTCCCCGCCCGTCCTTCTCTCGTCTTTACGGTTTGGGAAGCTCCGCAATTATGATTCTCATCACAAACCTGGTTTTGACTGCGATATTCCGACGCCCTCAGCTCATTGACTGCGCTGTAGCCGCCAGTCTGTTTCATCATATTCGCCGAATAGCTCTGCTCATATAAATCCCCGGTCGTGGCCCTAAAATGCTCCGCATATGCCAAAGACGCAACCGCAGCCGTCATGAGCAGGATGAGGTAAAACTCCATGGTTTTCATAACCGCCTCCTTCGGGGGGCTTCCTCACCCCGACTTCAGGTTACGCCTGAGAAGCGCGGTCTGCTGTGACAGACGTCACTGAAGGAGTTTTTTAAGGCCTTCGAGGTTAAGAATGGCAATCTGGTAGGGCTTCACATCGATAAGTTTCTTACGTTTGAGGTCAGAAATCTGGCGGGCAATCGTCTCACGGGAAGTCCCCAGACGCTGAGCGATTTCTTCCCGGGTGGATTGAATAAAAAGAACGTTATTTTTAGAGGCGGACTCTTTTTTATGCTCCAGCATATCCAAAAGGTATTTAACCAGCCTTTTCTTGGAATCCTTGAGAGAAACCTCTTCGATAAGATTGCTGAAGCATTGAAGCCTCTTGGCAAAAAGCGCATTAAGCGAATGGAGCATTTTCGGGTTTTCAGAAATCATCTGGATGTATTTTTCGCGCGGTAAAAACCAGACAACGCTGTCTTCGATCGCTTCCGCGTTGGAACCGCAATGCCAGCTGGATTCTCCGGGGTTGCAGGCGCAAGTATCCCCAAACCCCAGGACTTCGTAAATCTGGTCCCGGCCCTCCTGAGAGCTGCGGTAAATTTTAACCCGCCCAGAACGTACGAAGAAAAGCGCGGTGCAATGAGAACCCTCATTGTGGATGATCTCACCTTTTTTGAAAGACTTCTCAATCAAATAGGCCGCGATCGCTCCGACCTCAGCCGGGCTTAAACCTTGAAAGAATGGAATGTCTTTTACTTCAATTGAATGCATAGAGATCGGGTTGAGAGGTTAAACGTCGGGGCGGCAGGATTTGAACCTGCGACCTCCACTTCCCGAAAGTGGCGCGATAGCCAGGCTACGCTACGCCCCGAGTAAAGAGGGAGATTATAACGAAGGTTGGAGAAAAATTCAGTAAGAAAATAGGCTCTTAAAAGCTCAGGTAATCGATCAATTTCGCGGGGTTTTGGGCCCAGGTTCCGTTCCACTTTTCAAGCAGAGTCTCTGCCGGAGACTTTCCCGGCCTAATGATCTTGTCACGAATCGCGTTGAGAAAAACGCATTCACTGGAGGGACCGCTGCTTTCCTGCCTTCCGAGGCTGGCGCAGGAAAGATTCACCAATTCTTCGGCAATCGGGAAAATAGGCCGCCCATTCAGGCGGGCCTGAAGACCAAGACGCGGAACTTCCGCGTGAAGATTGCGGCGGTCTTCCTCAGTCGCATCCTCGACTAAAGCCCAGGCTTTTGCCCGGGTTTCCACGTCATAGAGAATCCCTTTCCAAAATGCGGCAACCGCGGGAATCAAATCAGGGCTTTGACAATCCACGCCCCGGACTTCCATATACTGCTTGAGGCGGACTTCAGGGAAAAGAGTGCTAAGGTGAAGCTCAAAGTCCCCCAGCGTGGCTTTAGCTCCGGAATAACCTTCTTTGAGAAATTTTCGAAAGGTGCAGTCTTTAAGCGCCGTCCACTTGCCGGAACGCACAATAAAAATCAGCGGAATATCGAGAACATAATTTAAATAGTCTAAAAACCGGCGGCCGGGCCGGGTAAACTGGGAAATCAGACCGGTCCGCAACGGATCCGTGTAGCGCCAGATTTCCGCACGGTAAGTTTTATAGCCGTTGGGTCGGCCTTCTGAAAAACCGGAATTAGCAAAAAGCGCTGTCACAATGGATGTAATGCCAAGGGCCGTGCGAAGCATACACATAGCATCTTCTTCACTGGTGTAATCCACATTGACTTGATTCGTCGCCGTGCGTTTCATCATGTGATGAGACAAACTCCCATGTGTTCCCAAATATTCACGCATCAGATCGTAGCGTTTTTTAGGGACCCAGGAAATTTCATCTAAAGAACTAAACGGATGAATGCCTACGGCGAGCCAGGCAATCTCGGAAAATCCTGAAGACGCTTGTTTAAGTTCTTCCAAAAATTTTCGAATCTGCGCCTGAATTTCAAAAACATCATGAACCGGAGGCGCGGAAAGCTCCACCTGCCCTCCCGGCTCCAGGGAAACCGCGCTGTCACGGCGGGTTAACCCGATAATATTACGGTTCTCCAGAACAGGCTGGTAGTCAAACCGCTCAGCCATTTTCTTTAAAACGGCCTGAATTCCCTCTGGGCCTGCGTAAGGAATTGCCTTACCGGTCTTCCTGCAAACCCCGAAAAACTCCGCTTCCAACCCCACTCGCTTTTGGTCGGCCGGCTTAATAAACCGATGGAAATAGTTTTCCAGATCTTTCTCGGATTTCAGTAAAATTGTCTGTTCTTTAATGGAAGTCGTCAAACTTAAATCCTTATTTTAATAGTCATTTACAATCCCGGCCCTGCCGGGGCATTATTGTAACCTAACAGACATGAATATCTTAGTTATTTTAGACCCTTTGAACAGGCTGAATCACGAGTGGGATAATTCGCTCGCGGTCAGTGCCGAACTGAAGCGTAGAGGCCACACCCTCTGGACCGCGGATGTTCCGGATTTACACCTCAAAGGAAAACATTTGAAAATCCAAGCCCGGAAGCTGGAAATCGAGTTTCCAAAAAAGTCCCGCCCTCAATACCGCTCCGGCGTCACCCGTGTCTGGGACGCGTCTGAACTCGACTTGATTTTAATCCGTAAAGAACCGCCGGTAAACCGTGCCTATATCGAGATGACCCGCAAGCTTGAGCTCGTTTCAAAAAAAATTCCCGTCATTAACCAGCCTAGCGGTATTCGCACTCAAAACGAGAAACTTTCTATTTTAAATTTTCCCAAATGGATCCCGCCTAACCTTGTGTCATCGAAAAGAACTGAAATTTTAAAATTTCTAAACACTCATAAAGAAATTGTGGTCAAACCTCTCGATGAAAAGGGCGGAAAAGGCGTTTTTACCATGCGGCCCGGGGGGAACCTTCTCCAACTGCGCCGGTTACTCAGAAAAAATAAACCGGTCATGGCTCAGAAGAGACTTTTTCTAACGGAAGGTTCGGGAGAAAAACGCATTGTCTTGCTTAACGGAAAACTGCTTTGCGCTTACGAAAAACGTCCTGTTGGGAAGGAGTGGCGAGGGAACCTGGATCTGGGAGCAACTTTTCACCGGTGCAGGCTGACATCACAGGAAAAGCAAATGCTCCGGGCGCTTAAACCATTTCTCCTGCGGCACGGACTCTATTTTGCCGGACTCGATACCATTAACGGAAAACTGATTGAAATTAATGTCACCTGTCCGGCAGGCGCTACCGAGTCGCAATTCTTGAACCCGCGTTCGAAACCCGTTTCGGTTTGGGCAGATTTTCTGGAGCGCTCTGCTTCTTCTTAAAGCTTTCATTGATCTGGTCCAGCGTTTTAGCGTTGTCAGGAATATGCCCCATCGATAAAAGCGCCGTTTCCATAACCTCTTTGAACACGGGAGCCGCTACAACACCGCCGTAATAAACCGGCCTTGGCTCATCAACCACCACTGTCATGACAAACTTCGGATCTTCCACGGGAGCGAAACCAATAAAAGAAGACATAAACGCGCTGTGCGAATACCCTCGCCCATTAGGCAGAACTTTTTGCGCGGTGCCGGTTTTACCGCCCGCGGAAATACCATTCATCTTGGCGCTCTTTCCCGTTCCCTCTTCAACAACCCGCATCAAAATATGGCGCATGGTTTCGGCGACTTCTGGGCGAATCACCTGGGCGCGTATAAAAGGTTTGTTCTCTTTTATCACAACCCCTGCTGAATCTTCTATTTTTTCCAGGATAAACGGCTTAACCAAATTACCGCCGTTAGCAATCACATCCATCGCGACTGTCATCTGAAGAGCGGTGACCATGATTTCCTGTCCAATCGGAACATTGTAAGGTGAGGTCTTGGACCATTGAGTATAAGGCCTCACAAATCCAGGCGCTTCACCCGGCAGATCAATTCCTGTCGCTTTTCCGAAACCAAACCGCTCCACATAACTTTCATAAACGGCCGGCTCCATCCGCTGTGAAATTTTCACCGACCCGATATTGCTGGATTTAATAATAACTTCCTCAAAAGTCAGTGTCCCGTAGGAGTGAACGTCATGTAAAACTTTTGGGCCGTAATCCCAGGCTCCATTTTCGCAATTAAATGTAGTCTCAGGGGTCACTTTATTCTCATTAAGAGCCGCGCTAGCCGCCACAATTTTAAAAACCGATCCAGGTTCATACATATCGGTAACCGCACGGTTACGATGCGCGTCCGAAGTCGCTTTTCCATAATGATTGGGATCGAAAGAAGGGCGGTTTGCCATGGCGAGAATCCGCCCCGTTTTTACTTCCATAATAATAGCCGTGGCGCCTTTAGCTTTGTACTGAGTATACGCGCGGTCCAATGCCCGCTCGGTCAAGTATTGAAGATATTGGTCAATGGTCAGCGTGACTTTATGCCCATCCACAGCCGGGATGTGTTTAACTTCAAACGCTTTGAGCTCGCGCCCTAAAGCATCGCGCTTGGTATAGCGCCATCCGGAACGGCCCTGCAGTTCACGATTCCAGTTCAATTCAATGCCTTCCAAACCAGAATTATCAATTCCGGTAAACCCGAGAATCTGCGCTAAAAGATCGCCTTGAGGATAAAAACGTTTGTACTCCTTAATGGTTCCTAAACTGGAAACTCCCAGTTTATCAATCGCTGAAGCTTCTTCCGGAGAGACTTTCCGTTTGAGCCAGACAAAAGATTTATCTCTGGAAATTCGATCGGAAACTCTCGTTTGTGAAAGCTTGAGAATATCCGCGATTTTTTTGGACAGAGCGGGAACATCTTCTTTCGCGATCATACGGGGAACGGCATAAATGGAAGGCGCCATTAAATTAGTGGCAAGCTCTTTACCCATCCGGTCGACAATCAATCCGCGGACGGGCGGAACTTCGATTTTAAGGCGATGCTGTTTATCCGCAAGCTCGAGAAGAGCGGGCCGGCGCACAATCATCAGCTGAGTGAGCTGATAAATAATGATCAGGAATAAAGAGACGACGAAGAGATTAAAAATCCAGAGACGCCGGGGACTAACTGTGGACGGCATTAATTATCGGTTTTAGCTTGAGCAACCTCAACCCAGTGGCCCAAAAAACCAAACATATTCCCGGAAAAGGATCCGGTGGATACTTGCTGATTAGGCAGCGGCACTTTAAGGGCCGGCGTACGCACAACATGGATTTCACGGGGAAGCGTCAAATCCATAGAGAGACTTTTCATTTTTTCTTCAAGCAAACGCGGAGCTTTCAGCTGGTCAACTTCAAATTTAATCTGCCGGTAATCTTCTTTCATTTTTGAAAGTTTATCGGCTTTGGAATCAATCTGGTAGGAAACTCGAACTAGAGACACCTGTTCATGGACGTAAAGAAGAAGCGCTAACGTCAAGATCCCAACTCCAAAAATCATTTTCCCCATGGATTGGATCATATTTTTTCTACAGCGCGCAGTTTAGCGCTTCTCGATCTTGGATTCAAGTCCTGTTCTTCACTTTTTGCTAAAATCGGCTTCTTGGTCAGAATTGTGCCGGCACCCGCTTGCTTCCATTCCACAAATTGGTGCTTAACAATCCGGTCTTCAAGCGAATGAAAACTGATCACCACAAGCCTCCCGCCCTTTTTCAACCGTTTCCAGATTGCCGGTAACCCAGTTTTGAGGGCTTCCAACTCTCCGTTGACCGCGATGCGCAACGCCTGAAACACTTTCGTGGCCGGATGGCGCTTCATCCAGAACGGCCTGTTGCCCTTTTCCGCCGAAAAACCCTTCGGTAAGCTCTTTTCAAGGGCCCTCACCAGGTCAACGGTAGTTAAAATCCGCTTTTTCTGCCGTTCCTGCACAATCACCTGGGCTAATCGCCTGCCATTCCGCTCTTCTCCAAGCTCCCAAAACAGCTTGGCTAATTCCCACTCTGACAGCCCATTGACCAAATCCGCTGCCGTAACCGATGACTCAGGGCCGAGGCGCATATCAAGCGGCCCTTCCCGCTCAAAACTAAACCCTCTTGAGGGGTCTTCAAGCTGATCTGACGAAAACCCTATATCAAGTAGTACGGCATCTACGGCCGGAATGTTTAGAGAATCCAAAACCTTGTCCAGTTGCGAGTAGTTCGCATTCTGCAAGGTTACCCGGGAGTCTTCTCCAAACACCGCCTGGCAACGCTTGATGCTCTCGGGGTCCCGGTCCAGGGCAATCAACCTGCCCGACTTGCCTATCTTTTCCAGGATCGCCCGGCTGTGACCGGCACTCCCCAAAGTACCGTCCACCGCGATACAACCTTCTTTAAGGCCCAGATAGTCCAGGGCCTCCGTCAAAAGAACAGATTTATGCAGCAAAGCTCCGGATCGCCTCCTCTTCGGAGTGAAACTGTTCCATCAAACCGCCGACCCCAATCATCTGGAAGGTCTTGGCGACTTCAGGGCGCAGGTTGCAAAGCTTAATGTCCCCTTTCTGGGCACGCACCTTCATCAGGCGGTCAACCAGAATCCCGAGGCCGGCAAGCTCAACCTTGCGGGCTTCGCTGAGATCCAGAAGAAGTTTCTTCTGGTTCTTATTGAGGAGGCGGGTCAAACGCTCCTTAATCTTAATCATTTCTGAAGCATTCAAATCGCCATGAAACCGCAACACTTCAACGCCCATCTTTGCTCTGGAACGGTATGCCATATTTCCTCCCGGGTTTTGATCCTCAGTTCTGAGGATCGGTGATCAGCTTTTCAGCCAGTTCTTCAAAATTACCTTTGTTCGATTCAAAAAACTCTGTCCACTTGTCCTTGGACCAAATTTCGATACGGTCCGAAACGCCGATAATAACGACGTCTGTTTTGATTTCAGCGTAAGACTTCAGGTAATCAGGAATCAGGATTCTTCCCTGTTTGTCGCAAATAACTTCAGAAGCTCCTGAAAAATAAAGACGGTTGAATTTACGGGCTTCCCCTTTGGTAAAAGGCAGTTCCCGGAACTTCTTTTCCTGGGTTTTCCAGGACTCTTCCGTAAACACAAACAAGCACTGATCCAGGCCGCGCGTAATAAAGAATTTCTCCGCGTAATGTTCCTTGAAAATCTCACGGAACTTCGCGGGGATGATCACGCGATCCTTGTTATCCAGCGAGTGTTGGTATTCACCGTAGAACATTTACTTGAGTTCTCCTTTGAAATCTACCACTTATCCCCACTTTACCCCACATCATTATCGACCAAAGTATAGCCGTGCCTTAAGTGCCCGTCAATGCTATTTTTAGGAAAACTTTAGTTTTTTTTGAAAAGAGGGTTAAAAGCACAATAGCTGGGGTCTTAAGGGGAAAAACCACTACTAATGGAGGCTTGAGAAGCTCAAAAAGAAGGAAAAACCGCAAAAAAACAGAAAAATCCCCCACTTTTTGGAGGATTATCTTAAATTAAGGCTTTTTGGGATTAAGTTTCGTCAGTGTAGAGGATACGGCTGCAGTTCTCGCAGACCACAAGGGCCTGATACATCCTAACTTCATTAATCAGCTGCGGGCGCAACTGAAGCTGGCAGGCACCACAAATATCATTACTGATCTTGGCAAGTGCCATGCCCTGTTTCTTTTGAATAATTAAATCGTAAAGGCTCCGGACATCCTGTGGAACCTGCTGAATGATGGTATCCCGCTCTTTTTTCAGACCGTCCAGCTTGTCATTAATAGCTTTGACCTTCTGATCAAGTTCAGACTCCTTGGCCTGATAATCTTTCTCTATAACTTTGAGACGTTCTTTTTCTTTCTTGATCTCAACTTCAGCCGCCTCAACCTGATCCATAACTTTGATGATTTCTTCTTCGAGCAACGAGCCGTCAGCCTTCAGAGAGGCAATTTCCTGCTGGAGAGCGCTGTATTCCTTATTTGTCTTAACCTGGCTTAGCTGGCCTTCAAGCTTCTTAACGTTGGTTTCCTTTTGGCCAAGCTCACCGTCTTTTTCCTTTTGCTTCATCTGAAGCTTACGGAATTCACCCTCGAGCTGTTTAAGATGGTCTTTTTCAGCTTCCAGTTCAGTCTTAATTTTTTCACGAATCTCAGGGATTTCCTGCCCCGTTTCGCGCTGGCTGGTATAGAGCTCACGGTCGATAGTCTGAGCCCGCTTGAGGATTTCGATACTTTCTTTGATGGAAACTGTATTTGCCAAGAGATGAGTCCTTTAGTTGAGGAGGGATTATAGAGGAGTTTCAGCCAGGCATCAAGGTTAAAACTTGTCAGTTGGTCAGCTTACGGATTCCCAGACTAATCTCAATTAACTCACTGATTTCCGACCGGCTCAGGCGCGGCAGAGTCGATTGAACCTGAAAACCTTCAGGCGCAGGCGGGAGCACCTTGGGAGCGGCCTGACAGAGGTCTTTTAAGGCCAGTGCGGATCCGCTCTCGGAACTCAGAAAAGAATATTGAAAGCACCGCGGATTCCCCGGCAATGCTTTTAAAAGTCCGTGCCCGCTCGTAAGCTCCTGAAAAAAAGCGAATATCCGCAAGGGCAGGTTAAAAGTCGACTGCAAGCGCTGAATCTCTTTAGCCAATTCCGAAAGGTCTTGATGGCCTGCGGGAGTGTTAAATACACGGCTCCAAACGATGAATTCCCCTGTTTTTATAAAAAACTGATCTTCCCGGTCATAGCTTAGAGCGAAGACCCGGTCGTAATCATCAATGTGCTCATACTCCAGGACAGCCTTCTTTAAAGACTCCACAACCCCTTTGGATGGCGCCGTAGCCCGGATAAAGTAGGTCTTCACGAGGCTCTCAAGGAGTGACTCAATGCCTGCTTTTCACTGAGCATAAGAAAATTATCATGGGAAATTAAAAGTTCCAGATCAAAAGCAGGTATGCCGTGAAAACCTCCTCTGGAAACAGGATGACACCCAAACCATCCCAGATCGCAGCCTAAGTGCCGGGAGACCATTTCAGAAAGCTTTTCATAAAGATACGCTCCGGTTTTCTCCTCCAAGCCGTCATAAGCCAGCAGGCACTCAAGGCGGGCATTGCGTTGAAGAGCCCATTTGATCCACTTATAGACCTCAGAAAGATTTTCCATCTCAGGAGTAACCCAAAAAACCGTTTTATCAAGAAGCCCGACGGCCTTCTCGAACACACCCGCGTTGTGCCAGGAAAAATCGAGAAACATAAGGGAAGACTCCATTTCTCCTCTTCCCGAAGAAGAACATGAACAATTTTTTTCAAACTCACTCAGGTCCATATGCCGGTGCTTGACCCAACTGCCTTTTAAGGCACTGGCGCCCTCAGGCTCTCCCTGGCAACCAATAGACACAATGCTTGAGGGGTATCCCGCGGCAGAGGCTTGTTCCGCCGCTGCGCGGCAAAGATCAAAGGATGAAATCAAGCCTGGATGAGAAAGACTAATCAGCTGAATGGATGCGTCGGGAAGAATGTTCCGGGCAATCGGCTTTTCCCCGGATTCAAAACCCGCTTTTTCTGAAAACAAGGTGGAAATATCTTTAAGACCACGCTTCAGTTTCCGGACTTCATCCATAATTCGCCCCCAGGTTCAGGTCGAGAAAAGAATCAAAGGTTCCGAAAGCGTTAAGTTGATGGAAGGGCTGTCCGGGGTCCACCTGCCATTCCCCATCAATAATATATTTATAGCGGTAAGTTCCCGCCGTAATGGGAATAATTTTCTGCCAAAGCCCTTCTTCCCTGGAAATCATGGGTTCAGGAATCCAGTTATTAAAATCACCGGCAAGTTCGACCGTGCGCGCATTCTTGCTGACCGTCTGAAAAAGAATACCGCCGTGGACTTTGCGAGGGCCGAAATGGCTCTGCACGGCATTGTCCCACCCAAGCTTTTTGGCCGGAAGCGCTCGGTCCAGCTGACGCTCTAAATATTCCACAGCCAGATTAAAATAGTCCCTGAACGCGCCTGACCCACGGTCATACTGAACAATACTTTTACCCGCGCCGGCCGCTTCTTTCAGAAGAACGCTTTCATGAATAATGCTCTTGAACAGCTTTTCTTTGAAGAATCCTCTAACCTCTTCATACACTTCTTTGCCGAAGCAGGTGCGGGAATCAAAAATCGTCAGCAGCGCGTTAATTTCAACAGGATGGGTCCGTTTGAGGTTCAGGCCCGCAAGGGTTTCAGTCATTTTAGCCAAGCCGTGAAGGGAAAAAAATGAAGGCTCTATCGGAATGATAATTTCATCCGAAGCTTCCAGAGCGTTAAAAGTCAGGCTTCCCAAATTAGGCGGGCAATCCAAAATAACGTAATCAAATCCAGGCATCTGACTGTCAATCCATCGCAGCTGCTGGCGTAACTTTTTCTCTATCCCCGGCACCCCTGCCATTTCGCTTTCAATTTCAGCAAGCCTCGTATAGGCAGGAATTAAAGAAAGATTTTCATCAATACGGTGGATGAGCGGAGAAGCGCTGAGAACCGCGCTGTAGGGAGTGAGTAAATCGTAAGTGCCCTGCGGAGCTTCCCGTTCACGGACACCCAAACCGCAGGTCGAGTGCCCCTGCGGATCCATATCCACAATCAGAACTTTTTTATGAAGCAGTGCCAGGCAGGCCGCAAAATTAATACTGGTAGTCGTCTTGCCGCAGCCGCCTTTTAAATTCGCAATTGCCAGAACCCTCAATCCCGCCTCCCTTTTCGAATGGTGAAGATTTCGGAGCCGGGTATATTAACGGCAGGTGCCGGTACTTTCTAAAGGGTTAAGGAAAGTCCCCCTCTGAAAGGGGTTTTCAATTATCGCGGCGGTCGTTGGAAAGCTGATTGAGGATTTTCATGAAAAAATCCTGCTCAATATCAAGATCATCACCGGTAGGCTTAATTAACTCCCAGGGATCCTGGATTCTGGTACCTATTCTCTGCTGGAAGACCCCGGTAATTTCAATCATTGTGTCTCCAGCACGATCGCGAAGCCGTACCTTCATACGGTAGCGCCGGTCATACATCTGTTTGGGAATATTCTTCAAAAGACGGTTGGAACGCCGAACCCGGTCCTGAACCCAATCCGTTTCAATGGTTTTCTTATTTTCATTTATTTTCCGGATTCCGAAAGGTTTCAAGGCCGTCTGAACAGCTTTCCAAACTTCATCCTGAGAAACAGCGATTTCATCCGAATAGCGCGCGAAAGAGTTTTTAGGGGCTACTGTTAATAACAAGACAAGCCCTGCGAGCGCGAAAAAGCTGAAGACACCCCGCTGAATCAAGCCGCGAAACTTCATAAAGTAAACAGCCTTTCAATCGGGACAACCCCGATGACTTCCCCATGCATATCCGTCACCACAGCAAAAGACTGACGCTTTTGCTGTAAAGTCAGAAACGCTTTTTCAATTGATGTATTTTTGGATAAAAAAATGGGCGACCTCAGATATTTCTTTAAAGTTTGTTTTTCATCTTTTTCAAACAGAAGGTCAAACACATAAATCATACCTACGATAATCGACGGGATTTCTTCGTAAACGAGAATCATCCTGGCCTGTGTTTTCAGCGCGATTTCTTTAGCTCTGGCTATAGATTCAGAAATTTCGATCTTCGCGACCCGATCTGAAGAAGTCATGACTGACTCCACGTGAATTCTCTCAAAATCCAGGATTGTGTCTACCAGCTTTTTTTCGTGAGGATTCAAAATCCCGGAACTTGTACTTTCTTCAATCAGGAGGCGGAATTCCTCTTCGGAAACAAAAATACTGCGGTGCAGGGGTCCGCCAAAAGGCCCCAGAATTAAATCCACGCCTTTGAGCAGCCAAACCGCCGGTCTCTGGAGAATCTTTAAAAAAAACTCCAGAACGGAAGCCCAGGCAAGCAGGAACTGCTGAGAGCGAAGTCTGCCGTAATCTTTAGGAACTGTTTCACCCAAAATAATAAAAAACGGAACCGTCAGCAAGGTCACCAGCCACTCGCTTTCGATCTTAAAATTCTGCTGAAGCCAGAAAGCCGCCGCCGATGTCGCGGTAATCATGGTGATATTATTCATAATCAGGACAATCGTCAGAAATTGATGCGGATGTTCCTGAAGGCGCATGATCTTCTTTGCCCGAAGATCCCCGCCATCGGCAAGCTCTCTAAGTTTGAGTTTATTGGCCGACACAAAAGCCATTTCAGAACCCGATAAAAATCCGGAAAGAATCAAACAAAGAAAAAAGACGAAAAGGAATGTCATTTCTTTACCGCCTTGACCAATACGGTCCGGATAAGGCGGTGCCGGATCACATCCTGTATTTTCATCTGGCAGTCAGGAAGACTGAGTATCTTCCCCTTCTCCGGGACTTCTCCGATTTTCTCCAAAATAAAGCCGGCGAGTGTGGATGTTTCCTGAGCTTCCAGATTCAGCGAAAAGAATTCATTAAACTCCGAAAGCGGGATTTTCGCTTCCACAAGATATTCCTGGTTTCCAGCCGGGCGGATGGGATTTTCGGGTTTCGCGTATTCATCGTAAAACTCTCCGAAAATTTCCTCAAAAATATCCTCCAAGGTTACAATCCCTGCCGTTCCGCCGTATTCATCCACGCAAACCGCGAAATTCTTATTTTTAGAACGGAATTCTTCCAGAAGATCATCAATCCGTTTGAATTCAGGAATGAAAAGAGGCTGTTTAAGCAGTTGGGCCGCAGGCGTCTGCCGGTCCAGCACATACTCCTGAACAGGAACCACACCTAAGAGATTGTCTACCGATCCCTGGTAAACCGGGAAGTGAGAGAAATGATATTTCTGAATCATCTCCAGATGTTTTTCTCGGGGTTCTTCAATATCAAGCGCCGCGATCGCGGTACGAGGCGTCATAATGTCCTTAACCGCGCGCTCCCCCAGGTCGAGAAGCTTCTGGATCATCTGCCTCTCCTGGCGGTCCAAAACCCCCTCCTCTTCTCCAATCTTAACAAGGGTCTTCAGCTCTTCTTCAGAAATCTGGTCTGTATGCTCTTTTTTCTCCGGAATTAGAACGTGGATGATTTTTTCAGTAACCCATCGGACCGTCCAGCGGAAAGGAAATAAAAGCACTGAAATAACTTGAAGCGGTAAAGCGGCCAGAAGTGAAATTTTCTCGTTTTTCCGGACGGCTACCGTCTTGGGAAGAATTTCAGCAAAAAAAATCAGAACAATCGTAAATAAAACCATAACAAAGCCGAGAGCACCCGGGTGTAAGTATCGAAGAACCAGAAGTGTCATATTCGCCGCGGCAAGGGTATTAACAAACAGATTGCCGATTAAAATAGTGATCAGCGCCTGGCGAGGATGATCCAAATGCCTCTGAACCCAGGGTGAAAGCCCAGGATGCGCCTGCTGGAGACGGCGGCGCTCCATTTTGGAAAGAGAAAAAATCGCGGTTTCAGCCGAAGAAAAAAACGCGCTTAAGATAAAAAGCAGCGCTAATCCGGCCATATGAAGAAAAAGATGCATTAGGAAGCTCCGTACAATTTCATTTTACGAATATAGTTTTCGACCTTTTCCGGCAAAACTTCGCTCCCCGGAGAGGTTCCTAAGGCAAACTGACTGCGGATATTCGACGCAGAAATGGGCATATTCGGCATATTGAGCCACTCGACTTTCGCGTCAAAATCACCGAGTTCGTATCCGGGACGCCGGGCTGCGGCAAGCCGGGCCATTTTTAGAATTTGTTCCGGTTCTTTCCAGGATGGAAACTGTTTAAGAGAATCTTCCCCGAGAATCAGATAAAACTCAGCACCGGGAAATTTACTCCGTAATTCCTTAAGAGAATCCACGGTGTATGAAATATTCGGCCGGTTGAGCTCCATATCTGAAATTTCAAACTGCGATTCTTCCTGAATGGCCATTTCAACCATCCGGTAGCGGAAAGGCGCGGGGGTTATCGCCTCTCGGTCCGTTTTGTGCGGAGGAATAAAAGCGGGAAGGAAAAGAACTTTATCCAATCCAAGCTGGGCCAAAGCCGTGCGGGCCAGCGCCAGATGACCGTTGTGAACCGGATCAAACGTGCCGCCGAAAACCCCGATTTTCATTCCCGGATCTGGCCGTTACCCTGAACAACGTATTTGTAGGAAGTCAGCCCTTCAAGCCCCATCGGGCCGCGCGCGTGGATCTTATCGGTTGAAATTCCGATCTCAGCGCCGAACCCGTACTGAAACCCGTCGGCAAAACGCGTTGACGCATTGACCATAACCGAAGAAGAGTCCACTTTCTGCGTGAAAACTTTCGCGGTTTTCGGATCTTGGGTCACAATAGCGTCCGTATGACCGGAGCCATATTCCTGGATATGTTCAACGGCGGCATCCAGACCCGAAACCACTTTAACCGCGAGAATTTTATCCAGAAATTCCCGGCCAAAATCGGAAGCCTGAGCTAACTTTGAATTTTCAAGCCACTTCTTAGCCGCATGGTCGGCGCGCAGTTCGCATCCGCCGTCGTGAAGCTTTCGCCCAATAGCTGGAAGAAACTTAGACGCGACTTTTTGATGGACCAGAAGAGTTTCTACGGCATTACAAACACCCGGCCGCTGAAGTTTACCGTTTAAAATAATCGCTTCCGCTTTCTTGAAGTCCGCTTTCTGATCCACGTAAACATGGCAAACGCCTTCGTAGTGTTTGACTACAGGGATCCTGGAACTCGCTACAACCTTTTCGATCAGCGACTTCCCGCCCCGAGGAATCACAAGGTTAATCTCTTTGTCCCTTGTCAGGAGAAAATCCACCGCTTCACGGTCGGTCGTCTTTAAAGCGGAAGCGCAGCCTGAGGGAAGCCCATGTTTCCGGAAAACTTTTTCAAAAACCGACGCCAGCGCCTGATTTGAATGAAAAGCCTCTTTCCCTCCGCGCAAAAGCACCGCGTTCCCGCTCTTAAAACACAGAGAGGCACACTCAACAGTAACGTTGGGCCGCGATTCAAAAATAATCAGAATAACGCCAAGAGGAACGGAAACTTTTGAAATTACCAGACCATTGGGCCGTTTCCATTTTTCTAAAACTTTACCAATCGGATCGCTCAGAGAAGCAACCTCTTTAATTCCTTGCGCCATTTCAGCAATACGGCGGGGATTGAGCGTCAGCCGGTCGATCATAGCTGGAGAAAGTCCGGACTGCCGGGCGTTCCGTAGATCAAGCGCGTTTTGAGTCAGAATGAATTTTTCATTCTTTTTCAAAAGGGAAGCCGCGTCGAGCAGAACCTTCTTTTTAAAAGCGGGGGTAAGCTGAGCCAATACCCTTGAAGCGGTTTTGGATTCTTTCAAGGTTCTCAGAAGTTCTTTTTCCAGAGCTTTGGAATTTTTCATATTAATCCCATATCACAAGGTCATCGCGGTGAATCACTTCATCCTGCCCTTTATATCCCAGAACCGTACTGATCTCTGAGCTTTTCTTCCCCGCGATTTTAGCGATTTCGAGGCTTGAATACCGGGTCAGACCACGGCCGAAAACTTTTCCATCACTCGTCTCAAGTTCAACCGCGTCCCCTTTTGAAAAATCACCGGTGACTTTAATTAAACCGCTGGCAAGCAGACTCCTGTTCTTCCGGCGGAGAGCTTCATAAGCTCCATCGTCCACACAGACCGCGCCTCGCCGAGCGGCTGAATAAGCAATCCACTTCTGGCGTTCGTTCTTTCCTTTGTTTGAGGGAAAAAACAAGGTACCGACATCCTTTCCCTCGATCGCCTGCTGAACCACACCGGGTTCATGCCCGTTTACAATCATCAGGGGAACATCCAGGCCCATCGCTACCCGGGCGGCTTTAAGTTTAGCGCGCATTCCGCCGACCGTCTTGGTTTTTTGAGTGTCCTGAAGATGCCGGACTAATTTTCCGTCAATTTCGGAATCCGACTCTACATTCCGAATGCGGGAACCGTCTTTAAGATAAAATCCATCCACGTCCGACAAAATGACGAGCAAATCAGCGCCAACCAGATGAGAAACCTGAACCGACAGAATATCGTTATCCCCAAACGCGATTTCCTCGGTTGCTACCGTATCATTCTCGTTAACAATGGGCAGAACGCCGAGAGCAAAAAGCTCCTGAAACGTATGCCGGGCAGCAAGAAACCGCGTGCGATTTTCAAGAGCATCGCGCGTCAGAAGAATCTGAGCCGTCAAAATTCCCTTTTTCGAAAAAAACTGCTCATAGGCATGCATCATACGCCCCTGACCAATCGCGGCGCAAGCCTGCAGCTGCGGCATCTCCTTAGGCCTGGCCTGCTTTTCAGTGGCTTCCATCCCAAACGCAATCGCGCCCGAACTGACAAGCACGACTTCTTTGTTCTGCTTTAGGAGACTCAAAATTTCATTGCCGAGCCGTTCAAGATTCTTAGACGAAATATGCCCGTCACGGCCGGTAAGAATACTGGTCCCGGCTTTCAGGACAATCCGCTCACATTTTCTCAGAGCTTCTCTCATATCGTTTCTTTCCGGAGCCTTAAACTTTCCTTCAGATAACTTTTAAGTTCTTTAAGCCCTTCTCCAGATTCCGCGGACAGATAAAAGACAGGAACGCCGGGATTCCATTTCTCTTTCTTAACTTTCGCTTTCGCTTCCGGATGATCCATCTTATTAACCGCGACCGCATAGGGAATTTTAGCAAAATCCTCAGAATAATCCCGGACATTTTCCCTCAAAATCCTCAACCCTTCCTCAAGAGAAGCCGCAAAATCCGAAACCGGGTCAATGACATAAAGAATCAGCTGCGCGTTTTCGAGGTGCTTCAGAAATTCACGGCCCATCCCCCGGCCTTCCATGGAAGCTTGATAAAGAGACGGGAGTTCACATAAAGTCAGCGGATCATGGATATCCAGATCCAGCATACCAATTTCAGGTTCCTTGGTCGCGAAAGGATAAGCGCCTTCACGAGCCTTGGAATTTGTAAGGACATTCAGAAGTTTAGATTTTCCCGAACTCGGAAGTCCGACCAGAAAAACATCCGCCTGAAGAAGAAGCCGAAGCTCAACTTCAATGAAAGCGCCTCTTTCGCCCGGCTGAGCGGATTTACCGCCATGACTGCCGCTGCCGCCGTGACCTCCGCGGCAGACCACAACCTCCTCGCCAGCGTGCGTTAAATGGCGGATCAAAAGATTCTTTTGACGGTCCAGAATACGGGTACCGACCGGAACCCCAACAATCAAATCCTTACCGTTTCTTCCGCGCTTCAGCGTGCCTCCGCCATTACCTCCGCCTTCAGCAGTCAGGTGCTGACGAAACCGGAAGGGTGCCAAACCTTGAGAGTTTGTATCCGCGCGGAAAATAACAGATCCGCCGTCACCGCCGTCACCGCCATTGGGCACAACTTTCCTATCCATGCGATGGAAATAACTATCGCACCCGTTACCGCCGTTTCCGGCCTGAACCATGATGTGAACCCGGTCAACAAACATAAGGAAGAATCAAATGGGGGTTAAAAAAGATAAGGGGGACATCCTGAAAAGGAAGTCCCCCTTTTTTCCAAAGGAAAAGATTAATTTGCCGGAAGAACGTGGACAGTGCGGTTGGTCTTGAATTCAACGATACCGTCACGCTTCGCGAAAAGAGTGAAGTCATTTCCCTGACCGACGAAAAAGCCGGGACGGAAACGGCTGCCTCTCTGGCGGACAATGATTCCGCCCGCGCGGACAAACTGACCGCCGTAAACCTTAACCCCAAGCCTTTTAGGATTGGAATCACGGCCGTTTGTTGTACTACCCTGTGATTTTGTATGTGCCATGACAATTTACCTCTTATTTAGCAAGGCGGATTTCGCGGACTTGAAGCTTGATCAGGTCCTGACGGTGACCGCGGATGCGTCTTGAATTTTTACGGCGGCGGAACTTAAAAGCGATGACTTTTTTAGCGCGGATATTATCCAGGAAATCACAGATAACCTTAGCGCCTGAAATCACGGGATTTCCAACGTGCACGGTTTCACCGTCACGCACAAGAAGGACACGGTCCAAAGCCACTTCCTTCTGGCCTTCCGACATTTTCAAACGTTCAATTTCAATAACAGAATTCGGCTCCACTTTGTACTGTTTGGAACCGGTTTCAATAATGGCATAACGAGACATAAAAATACCCCTCCAGAGATTTGCACATCATAAGGGAGGGGGCCTTCCCTGTCAACAGTTTTAAGTTATTTGAATTGAATGACTTACGTCAAGTCAGGCAGATTTCCAGAAAAATCGATGCTTTAAAACTGGAAAATCACGGCGCAAACCAGCCTGCGCTTTAAAATCAAGATCAGCCAAAATCACCCGGTTTTGTGTCTGGTTAGCGCGAGCCAGCACCCTGCCCCACGGGTCTATAATAAGCGAAGTTCCAAAACTCTTGATACCATTTTCGGGATGACGGCCAGATAAACCCGGAGCAATCACAAAAGCCAGATTCTCGACGGCCCGCGCCTTTAACAGCATTTCCCAATGCGCCCGCCCTGTGGTCTCCGTAAAATTCGACGGCACAAAAAATAAACGGCATCCCTTCGAAGACAATTCTCTGAAAAGCTCGGGAAATCTTAAGTCGTAGCAAATTGAAAGTCCGGAGCGAATTCCGCGGATATCCGCAACAACCGCTTTAGTTCCGGGAGTAATATGCCGGGATTCCCGGACACGCGCCCCTTTGATTCCTGAATCAAATAAATGAATCTTACGGTATTTAGCCAGCGTTTTCCCGGCGGGAGAAATCAAGAAAGAGGTATTATAAAATTTGTGTCTCCCCGCCTTTTCAATGACACTTCCTAAAAGGATATAAACCCGGTGAGCTCGCGCCAGCTCACTAAAAACCTTAAGAGCCTCTACCGCGCAAGAAGCCGCCCAAGGCAAATCGCCGGCTCGTCCGCGCCATAAAAAGTTTTCAGGGAAAACAACAACCTCGGATTTTCGCTTAATGGCTTTTAGAAAAAAGCGGATAGCTCGCTTGAGGTTAAGCGTAAAATCTTCTCCCGCATCCATTTGCACGCAGGCAACACGCAGGCGGGAAATCACAGAATCAGGAAGCCCTGGATTTTAAAGTCCAGTCGAAAGACAAAAAGCGGATTTTGTAGCGGCCGTCTTCCAGGAAGTTAACTTTATCAGAATCTTCAAGATAGTAGACAATGAAAGAAAGGGTTGAGAATTCTTCCTTTGAAAGTTTCCGTTCATTTTCAGGCTTTCCAAAATTAAACGAAAAATCCCTGCCGTACCATTTAAAAAATTTTGACAGTTCTACTTTCTTGTTTATCGGATCAATATTATTTTTCTCGGCGTCGTTGACAAAGCGCTGAGCGGCTTCGAAAAGCTGACCCTCAAGGCGCGGTCCTGTATAAGCCTCACGGCTGAGCTGCGGACAGCTAACAGCCATACAGGACAGCGCGAAATGAATTTTCTCATCATGGTACTGATCCATAAGCTCATTGTTTCGAATATCATTAAGACTGTAAGCTTCATGACCGGATTCAAAGAATTTCAAATCCCAAACCCCTTGAATTTCCTGAACGCTTTTGACCGGATAGTTCTTAAGAATCAGGCGCATCAGCGACGCGTGATAAGCATTGATCCAATAGGCGACAGCCTCCTCACGGGGCCATTCGTTGAGGGAAAGACTTGTCACCATTTTCAACTGTTCCAGATATTCATCTAAAACAGCCGTATCCCCTTTTGCACCCGCGAAATCAACCGCGCCTTTTTCATCCACATATTTCTGAAGAAAAGCCTGCCACTTACTGTGATCAAAAGGTTTTTCGGGCTGGGCGGCGTACAGACAGGAGGGAAGGTAGACGGAAAAAAGAATTCCAGCGAGAATCAAAATTCTTTTCATGTAAGAACTAAAACCGGATGCCGTGACGGCGAAGAAAATCCATATCCGACTGGTTCAGCTCGGCGGAAAGCTCTTCGGCATTCTTGTCGTCCTGAAACAAGTACTGATCGTAAATTTCTTCGAATTCGTCAAGTTCATCAGCGCTCATCGGAAGAAAAGTAAAAAAACAGATATTAAAGTTAACACTTGAATCCTTATCTCCCGAAAATGATTGAAACGGCCCACCCTGAGGAATATTTTTGAGAAGTTTTTTAAGGAGGCCTATAAGCTGATTCATATTTTGATCAAACTCACGGTCTTTCTCAGGATTCATAATGACGAATTCTCCTTTTGCGTTAAAAGCGACTCAACGGGCGGAACGCTGTAGCCATAATAAAGAACTTTACCGCCTTTTTCAAGAAGGACGGCGATCGGGATACCGGATAAGTTATACAAGTTTGAAGTTTTCCCGCGTTCATCCAAAACAACCGGATAAGAGATAGGCTGTTTTTTCACAAACTCTTCCACCGTCTTCCGGGACTCCTCTAAATTCACCGCAAGAATCTTTAATCCTTTGCCCGAATACTTGCTCTGAAGTTCATTCAGCGCCGGAATTTCCTCAACACAATTTGGACACCACGTAGCCCAAAAAACCAGAAGAACCGGCGTCTCACGGTTCAACTCAGACAACGTGATCTGAACCGCGGGATTTTCAAGAGTCGGAAGAGAAAAGTCAGGTGCTGAGGAACCTTGCGGAAGAGGCCGTGAAACCGTGCAGCCTAAAACACCGAAAATCATTAAAAAAGCAACGGCTCTGGAACTTAAAAATTTCACGTGTGCTCGACAAACGCCTGGGCAGATAAGGCCGCCTCGCAGCCTTCACCGCAAGCCGCGACCAGCTGTTTCACCGCGCCGGCACGGATCTCTCCTGCCGCGAAAACTCCGGGAACGGAAGTGGCGGTCGTTCCATTCTTACTTACGACATATCCATGCTCATCAAGATCGACAAACCCTTTAATGAAAGACGTATTGGGATCGTGGCCGATAAAAATGAAAATACCATCGGTTTTAAAATCCTGAGCAGCGCCGGTTTTGAGATTTTTCAACTTCAGCCCAGTCACTTTTTTATCGCCTTCAACACTTTCCACCACCGTGTCCCAGATAAATTTAATCTGCGGGTGATTCAAGGCCCGCTCCTGAAGAATCGGGCTCGCGCGCAATTTATCACGGCGGTGAATAACCGTAACCGTCGTGGCGAACCGGGTCAGAAAAAGGCCTTCCTGCAGAGCGGAATCTCCCCCGCCGACAACCACAATTTCCTTCCCTTTAAAAAAAGCGCCGTCGCAAGTTGCGCAATAGGAAACCCCGCGCCCTGTCAGCTCTTTTTCTTTTGGAACATTCAGCATACGGAAGGAAGCGCCCGCCGCCAAAATCACGGCTTTTGCGGAAAAAGTTTCAGAGGACGTTTTAATTTCAAATTTTCCTGACTTCTTCTCAATAGACTTCACTTCCTGGTAAACAACCTCGGTTCCGTATTTCTTGGCCTGTTCTTCCATTTTCTGAGCGATTTCAGGCCCTGTAATCCCCTCGGGAAATCCGGGGTAATTTTCGACCACATCCGTGACGGCAATCTGCCCGCCCGGAGTCAATTTTTCCAGAAGTACCGTGGAAAGTTTCGCGCGGGAAGTATAAAGAGCGGCCGTCAAACCAGAACCGCCGCCGCCAATAATTAAAACATCACATTCCTTCATATTTTTTCCTTTTCTTTTAAAACTCGTGAACGCCGGCTTCCCCGAGAACTTCTTCAGACACGAAAACCGGAACATCCGCCCGCAACGCCAGCGCGGCGCTGTCTGAAGGACGCGCGTCAATCACAACTTCCTTCTGATCAGGCGTCAGTAAATGAAGCTTAGCGAAAAAAGTGTTCTGCTGAAGCCGGTCAATCACGACCCGGTCCAGCTTTGCTCCCAATTGCTGAATAATATTAATCAGCAAGTCGTGGGTCAGAGGCCTGGGCGGTTTAATACCGCTCAATTTCATCTTGATCGCGTTAACCTCAGCCATTCCAATCACAACCGGAAGAAAACGGGTTCCTTCCTTTTCACGAAAAACAATAACCTGCTCATTCCGGGTTTCATCGATCTTGATCTTACTAAGAACAAGCTCGATCATGCTTCTCCTTGCTCGCTGGGTACTTCATCCGTTTCCTTACCGTTTTTAAACCGGGGCGCCTTTTCCCTTTTCGCCAGCTCAGCAAGATGGCGCTGAGCCTGCTTGCCATCCATGATTTCCTTCTCAATCTTTTCCTGATCCTGAAGAACTTTGCGGATCATTTCTTCCCGCTCCCGGATCTCAGCTTCCATTTTTTCCTGATCTCCGACCAGTTTTTTCAGCTGGGATTCTTTTTCGGATATTTCCTGGGCAATCCTTGTGCGGCGCTGAGTCGATTCTCTCTGTTCCACCTGAAAATTAATTTCACGCAGCTGTTTACGCGCGCTTTCGAGTTCTTTTTCCCGATGCTCCAATTGCCGGAGATTCGCCTGAAGAATCTGATCCTGATTCTGGTAAGCTTCCTGAAGTTCCTGAAAATGCTTTTCGACTTCCCCGGACTTCATCTCCCAGCGTTTAATTTCAGCGTTCAAAGATTCAATTTCCTGAAAAAGTTCCTGCTGCTTCAGGGAAAGTTCTTTCCCGCGTTTCTCCGCGGCCTCACGGGCAAGAGCTTCTTCATCTTTCTGTTTGCGGATCTGCTCACTGCTTTCAGAAAGCTGGCGGTGCTTTTCTGACCAGTAGTTTACTTTTTCAGACTGATCCCGAACCGAAAGCTCCAGTTCCTTGACTCTTTTCTCAGCGGTTTCTCTGCCCGCGGACTGATCTTCTTTCTGCTTGCGGATCTGCTCGCCGGCTTCGAAAGCCTGACGATGTTTTTCCGCCCACTGCGAAGTTTTATCCGTCTGCTCACGAAGAGAGTGTTCCAGCTCTTTCACGCGCTTCTCAGAGACTTCTCTGGCGGAAGCCTCTTCCTCTTTTTGCTTCTTCAGAAGAGTTTGACTTTCGGTCAACTGACGATTTTTCTCGTTCAAGCCGGAAATCCGGTCAGCCTGTTCATTGACAGAAGTCTCAAGCTGTTCCTTGTTTCTCTGAAGAAAAAGCAGTTTATCATTCAATTCCTTGGCCCGGAGTTTCGCCGAATCAAGTTCTTGCATGACCTGACTGATTTTTTGTTCATATCCCCGGACGCTTTTTTCATGCTCTTCACGGCTCCGGGCAATAAGCGCTTCTTTCTGGCTGACAGCCTCAAGCAGAGACTGTTTTTCAGTCTGAACCGTCTGCTGAACCTTAACGGTTTCCTGGTTTTTAAGCTTCCACTGCTCAAGCTCCCTCATTAAGAGACTGATCTTCTCTTCATATAAAGACCGGGCTTCCCGGTACTCCGCGTGCAATACCTGATATTTTTCTTCCGCGTGCGCCAGAAGCATCCGAAGTTCTTTACTTTCCTTATCTTTCTCACCAAGAATTGATTGCGTCTCAGCAAGACGGCCCAAGCGGGCCTGTTCACGGACCTGAATCAATTCTTCACGGGCATGCTCAGCCTGCTCACGCAGCAGAGCGCATTCCTTACGCAGTCTTTCCAATTCCTGAGGATCGGAACTTTGACGGTCCTGGTTTGTGAAATCGGAAAATTTCAAAGCGGAACTCTTGGCGGTAATCGGAATCGGAGGTTCCATAGAGCGTATTTCTTCCAAAGCTTCAGCCGCCGGAAGAGTCTGAGCGCCCGGATGATTTTCCGCAGGCTGCCACTGATGAAGGAACGACAAATCGGGTGTTTCCGGCCAGACCGTGCGGTAGCATTTTCTTTTTTGAAGAACGTCATTCGTCAGGACGGTATCAGCCCCAATCCCGTTGAAGAATTCCTTAATTTTAGCGGCCAGAGGACGGGTCAGATTATCCAGAAGAATGATGGGGGTGTTTGAAACCAAATCCATCGACTCTTCGTTTGAGACGGAAAAAATTTCTGAAATTTTATGCGCGACTTTTTTCTTGTCGAACTCGTTTTTGATGGGACTTAAGATCACGCACCAGTTTTGCTCTTCCCCGTGCGTTTTTTTGGAACGAAGCAGCATACAAAATCACCCCGAAAAAAAGATTTTTACTGCGTAAGCATAAAAGGAATCTCCTTCCCCGGTTTTCGAAACTTGAAAACCAGAGACCGGACGGCTGTTAGAGAGTAATCCTGCTGGAAATGTCGTGAATGACCGGCATTTCCCAGTACTCACTCATGAGCACCTTTAAAACACCCACCAGCGATAAAATTCCAAAAACCACAAAGGCAAACCGGGAAACCAAATCTCCCAGCACCGGCACCATGCTTAAGATACCGGCCGCGGACTCCATAATGAACAGCACAAGAGCCTGTTTACCGTGAAATTGAGCAAACTTGCTGCCCTTCTTCAAAAGCAGCGGAACAAAACAAAGAAATGAAAAATAACCCATCGCGGCAAAAAATTTGGAATCCTGAACGTCAGGATCTTGAGTAGGAATGACGGAGTCCGACATGTTCAAAAATGGGTCCTTTCGGGCTTAAAACCTGGTTAAGAGACTTCCATTATATGAAAGGCCCTGAGGGCGTCAAGGAGCAATCCTACCCCTTAATGTGCATGGCAAGCTCAGAGACAGGTTTGCCGCCGATCAAATGCTCCTGGACAACTTTTTCCATCTTTTCCGGGGTTAAATGGTGGTACCAAACCCCCTCAGGGTAGACCACCGCTAAGGGTCCGCCATGGCAAATCCCGAAACAATGACTTTGACTGCGCATAATCTTTTGATCTCCTTGATGCAAATTGAGCTCTTTGAGTCTTTCTTTTAGCCCATTATAGAGCGCGTTGGATGTGTCAGGCGCGCAACGAGGACCCGTACAGACAAAAACATGTTTCCCATAAGGCTTAAGTTCGGGTTTGATTTCTGGAGTTTCAGGCATACTTCCCCCCTTTAAGACCGGCTTTCTGCCGGAGCACTTCGACCATAGCGGGATGATCCGCCAGCGGGCCGGTATAGTGAAAATCGATTTGCGGATATTTCAGCTTGGCCTTCCGGATAAATTCCGGAATATCTTTTTTGACATGCCGGCCCGGAAAAAGCATAAAAGGAACGACGATAATTTCCTCCATCCCGTTTTGCGCGCAGGCATCTATTGCCGACAGGATATCCGGCTGAGAAAGCTCCTGAAAAGCCGGCTGAACAAATTTCCCTGGGCAGGTTTTGCGGAAAGCTTCCACAAAATCGAGGAATGCCTGATTACTTTCCGCTTCCCGGCTTCCGTGAGCAATCACCAGCACCGCGCTTTTCATAAGGCCACCGTACTGCGAGGCTCCATCTGCCAGGCCTGTTTAAGTAAATCCATGCGGATTGAGGACGAAAGCCAGCGGACCAGCGCCGTGTATTGTTTCTCTTTAAAATCCCGCGCGGAAAGCTCAAGGCCCTGCGTCCGTTTTTTTCCGCAATCAGAAGCGAGTGCTTCTAAAAATGTTTTCCGGAAACCCGGCTGGTCGAAAAGACCGTGATAATAAGTGCCCGCGAATTTCCCGCAGGCCGAAACCGCTCCGCCGGGCCCCAAAGAAGCATAGCTTTGATGAAACACGCTGGTCCCCATGTGAATCTCATAGGCCTCCACTTCCCCTCGAACGGCGCCGCCAAAAAGAGAAAGACTGAGAGTTTCCCGCGTCTGACGTAAAATTTTTTCAGGCTGAAATTCTGTCGTCATGTCAAAAAAACCCAACCCGTCAGTTTCTTTTTGGGTAGATTCCACTCCGGCTGTGTCCCGAATTTTTCTGCCCATCATTTGAAACCCGCCGCAGATTCCCAACACCCGCCCGCCCTCTTTCACGTAACGCTGAATGGCTTGCGGAAAATTCCGTGCGCAAAGAAATTCATAATCCGCCGCGGTCGCCTTGGTGCCGGGAAGAATCAGAAGATCAGGCCGGCTGAGAGCTTCAGCTTTCTCGACATAACGCACGCGCACGCCGGGTTCCTGCGCCAAAATTCCAAAATCCGTGAAATTGGAAATATGCGGAAGCCGGAGCACGGCAATATCCAGCTCCTCCGGCATAACTGGCCCGGAAGTTTTTAAATTCAATCCATCTTCCTCGTCGATACAAAAATCACGGCTGTAAGGCAGAACTCCCCAGACCTTGATCCCCGTGCGGGCCTCAATAAATTGAACTCCTTCCTCAAAGAGAGTTTGATCCCCGCGAAACTTGTTGATCAAAATACCGTCAACGCGCGCCCTCTCATGAGGCTCCAGCAGTCCCAAAGTCCCAATGACGGAAGCAAAAACTCCGCCCCTTTCAATATCCGCGGCCAAAAGGCATCGGGCATCGGCCATTTCCGCGGCTTTCATATTCACCAGATCGTACTGTTTGAGATTGACCTCCGCCGCGCTTCCCGCGCCTTCCAGCACGATAACTTCATGCTTTCCCGCGAGTTTTTCGTAAGATTCCCTTACCGCTTTTTCCATCTTTTCGGACTGCGAATAATACTGACGCGCTGAAAAATTTCCGGCAGCACGGCCATGCAAAACCAGCTGGGATTGATTATCCCCGGAAGGCTTCAGCAGGATCGGATTCATATCCACGGAGGCCTCAACACGGGCGCATTCCGCCTGCACGGCTTGAGCCCGGCCGATTTCACCGCCGTCTGAAGTCACAAAAGAATTGTTCGACATATTCTGCGCTTTGAAAGGCGCGGTGGAATAACCCCAGTCTGAAAAAAGCCTGCAGAAAGCGGCGGCGATCAGAGATTTTCCGGCATCCGAAGAGGTTCCCAGAATCATGAACGCGCGGGATTTCATACGGAAGCCGCCGGGCGGGATTTACGGATTAACGTCTCAAAAAACTTCAAGGCTTCAATCGTGACCGGGCCGTAACGCGAAAGGTAATGACCGCTGACCAGCTCGATCGGGATTTTAGAAAAGATCCGGTATTCCCGGAACTTCTTAATGTGCCGTTTCTGAAAAGGAAAAGGTTCCGAAGCGAGCAGAAGCAGTTCAGGATTGTTATCAATCATATCTTCAAGCTCAATCGGAATTTCATGGACCGGATCCTGGTGAAAAACATTGTAGGCACCGCAATGCTCAATCAGCCGGGAGGCGTATGTATCAAAGTTGACTGTGAGAAAAGGCATATTCCATAAAAGAATCAGGGTCCGGAGAGGCTGAGCCTCGGCAAGTCCCTGGCGGACTTCTGCCGCCGCTTTGCGGATCTCCTCAACAAAAGCTTGCGACGAAGCGATAAGCCCCAAACTGCGCCCGGCAGAAGCGGCCGCGTCCATCACAGCCTGAATCGACCGGACTTCAAAGCTTTCCACTTTGAACTTCTTCTGCAGAACCCGGATTTCTTCCGGCCGGTTATCCACCGCGTCAGCAAAAATCAGATCCGGCGAAAGACGTTCGATTTCGGCAAGATTCAAAGCCTTGGGAGAGCCCAATCGCGCGGGGCCGTCAAGCTCCGGGCAATGATCCGTGACTCCCGCTAAAAACTTTTGTCCGCCAACCGCGATTACCGTGTCGGTGATCGAAGGGCAAAGTGAAATAACTCTCATGAAGCGGTTTTTTCTCCCTGACAGACCGGGGGCAGTGAAGCTTCACTGCGGGGAATCATAAACGTTCCAATTTCGCAAACCCCGATCACAATCCGGCGCACCATAAAAGCCAGCCCTTTGCCCAGCCCGGTAAAAGTACCGGTTCCCGCGCCGTCAGCTTTAATATCATCCGCCATCGTGCAGGGAATTTCCGCGGGACTGGTCACAACATTTAAAAGTCCGCGCCCAGTCTGTTTGCCCATGTCGCTGAAATAATCCCCCATTGTCCCTTCGCCCGCGAAAGCCCCCGAAGCAGACATCGAAAAAATCAGAGCAAAAGAAACCACGAAAACTTTCTTCATAAATCCCCCTTTGATTTAACCCCGGACTTCCCGCCCGCCGTTTTCAAGAAACTCCCGCAGAATCTTCTGCGTTTCAGCGACTGGAAGCCGTGCGTTTAAAGAAAAAATCCGAAGCCCTTTCAGCCGGGCCAGACACCGCCAAGTCTGAAGACGCAAGCGGTCCAATGGCCCTGTCTCCCCCGTAAGCGGATCGATATCCACGGAACAAAGATAGGGGTTGTAATAAAATTCCGTACTCCGGCGCAGTAAACTTCCGCTTTGACCGCCCGAATACTGCCAGACATTGTTTTCGGAAATCAGCGTTTCAATAAGCTCATCCCCGGAAATCTCCCGGATTAAAAACGGATCCTCCGGATCCCTTTTAACCAGAAACAAATCCGTCAGTTTGAGCGAACGGCTCAACTTTGATTCCTGGAAAAGCGCGGAGTGTTTCACAAGAGCGCGCGCAGCGGGGGTTTTGCATAAAGCCGGGATAAACTTTCCGAGATTCTTAAGTTCCGTGTGAAAAGCGTCTTTTAAATCCCGGGACGTCATCGGCACATTCTCCAACGGCTGAGTCAGAAAAACCGGAGTCAGCTCCGGATAAAATTCAGCCATCGGCGTGCGCATATAAAAAGAATTTTCTGCGGCCAGCACTTCTCCGGTGCCGGCGTTGACAAAAAGCCAGTCGTCGGAATGCATTTTGTTTTCAGGTTTGGCGGAAGCAAGTCCATAAGCGTGTGTCGACTTGGCCGTTCCCGTCGGGCCGACCAGAACAACGCCCTTATTTTCACCCTTCCCTGTCACATATTGCGCGCACCCGGCATGCATGGAAATCCAGACCTCTTCAGGATTGGCAACCGCGCCGGCCTCATCCAGCTCTCCAAGCTCCGTCAGATATTCTTCAAGCGGGCCTAGGACGGATTTGGATTTAAATTGCCCGTAATAGGAGGAATTCAAAGACAGAGAAGTTTTCAGCTCCGGGCAGTAAATAAACGCGGGAACGGACAAAGACGCTTGTTTCTGTTTTTCATCGGGAAGATTTTCAATATTCAGAATTTTTTCATCCCGCACCAGGATACGAAAGCCCGGGTCTTTCAAATTTTCCAAAACCTGGTTCCGGTGCGCGTCCCATTCGGAATCTGAATGAATCCCTAAAAAAGTCTTAAGCAGAGCTGAATCCGCGCAGGAGGAAAGGTACCAGCTCCGGACTTCCGCCCCGCTGCCTTTTTCCTGAAACCAGTTCAGCGAGAAAAACTCGTGAATGTGCGGATCGTCGCCGACCGCCTCCACCGCCCATTTGCCGATACGCGCGCGCGCCTTAAATGATTTAGACCCTAGAGCCTTCTCAACCGCCGGCTGAATCTCCCGGTTCCAGATTTCCCCGGAAACAAAACGCTCGATTTTCGCGCGGCCGGAAATATTAGTCGCGGTGTTTTGAGTTTCGAAATTCATTCTCAGAATCCCTGTTTCTTCATGGCCTGAATCCGGCGGGCCGTTTCCGCGCGGTTCGCTCCGGCCCGGGCATCCTGCTTTTTGAGCAAAGCGTAGCGGTCAGCCTCAAGATTAACCGTCTGCCCTTTTTCACGTCCGGCCAGAACCGTTTCCTTAAGGGTGTGCGGAACAATGGAAACCTTAAAAAGGCGTCCCTTCACGTCCTGAATCGTCAAGCTGATGCCGTCCACGCCGATGGAACCTTTTTTAACCAGATACTTTTTCAGTGACCCCGGCGCTTCGATCCAATACGAAATATTTTTCCCCTGCTTTTCAATTTTACGGACCTTACCGGCTCCATCCACATGCCCTGAAAGAAAATGACCGCCGACCGGATCACCAAACCGAAGCGCCCGTTCCGTGTTAACGGGTTCACCGGTCTTCAGCGTTCCTAATGAGGTTGCTTTTAAAGTTTCATTCATGACGTCCGCGTCAAAAGTTTTTCCGGATTTCGCGGCTACGGTCAGACAGACTCCGTTAACAGCGACACTTTCACCCAGTTCCAGCTTCCGCTTTTCGGGTTTGGAAAAAGAAAACCGAAAGCGGACCTGTCCGCCCTGCTTTTCTTTTTCAACCACTCTAGCCTGATTGGTAATAATTCCCGTAAACATATTAAAACTCCGTCTCAAACACCCAGTCTTCACCCAGCCGGCGGACTCCCGTGACCTTACAGCCCAAAGCCTGCGCGGGTTTTTCAAATCCTTCCCCTTCAACGGAAGTTTTCGTGGAACGCCCGCCCAAAATTTTGGGAGCCATAATCCAGTAAGCTTTGTCCGTCAGTTTTTCGGATAAAAGGGACCAGGCCATTTCACCGCCGCCTTCAACCAGAAGTTTGGAAACCCCAAGAGCTCCGAGCTTACGCAAAAGAGCTTTCAGGTTTGGCCGGCCGTTTTTTCCGGGCACGGGAAGAAGCGTCAGTTTTTTCCGGGAATCGGGCCTGATTTTGCGGGTTTTGTTTTCAAGAACCACCGTTAGGGTCTGCTGTTCTCCGTGATAAATCCGGGCCTTGGCGGAAAGTTTTAATTCAGGATCCATGGCAATCCGCCAGGGCTTGGCCGGATCTTTACCCGGCGCCGAAACGCGCGGGCTCAAAAAAGGATCGTCCGTGAAAAGCGTATTCTTGCCGACCAGAACGGCATCCTGCTCAGCCCTGAGTTCATGCACAAATTGACGTGACGACGGCGAGGAAATCCAGCGGGACAAACCTGAGCGCGACGCGATTTTCCCGTCCAGTGACTGCGCCATTTTTAAAGTGACGTACGGCATTCCGGTTTTGATCCATTTGGAAAAGGCGGCGTTCATCTCCTCCGCATCTTCAGACAAAACACCTTCGGTCACGCGGATGCCCGCTTTTTTAAGCGCGGCGATTCCTTTTCCATGATGAGCCAAATTCGGATCGCGCATCGCGACCACGACACGGGATACCCCGGATTCAATGACGGTGGAAACACAAGGCGGGGTTTTACCCCAGGTAGAACAGGGTTCAAGAGTGACATACAAAACCGCGCCCCGGGCTTTGGCGCCGGCAGCCTTCAGCGCTTCGGCCTCCGCGTGCTCTCCACCGAATTTACGATGCCATCCGGCGGAAATGAGACGGCCGGCTTTGACCACACAGGCACCGACCATCGGATTAGGACTGACTGAAAACCGGCCTTTTTCCGCAAGGCCAAGCGCCAACCGCATCCAGCGTTCGTCTTCAGCTTCGCGCGGACCGGCTTTTTTCATGAGGGAGTGGTGCGGGGTTTTTCCGTGTGATTAATTTTATCGAGCACACCGTTGACGAACTTCCCGGATTCTTCCTGAGAAAATTTCTTGGCGATATTCACAGCTTCGTTAATGGTCACTTTGGGCGGAATGTCATCGCAAAAAAGCAGTTCAAAGACCGCGAAACGCATAATATTGCGGTCAACCACAGCCATGCGCTCTAAATCCCAATTGTCCGCGGCTTTGCGGATAACATCATCCAACTCCGTGAGATGCTCAGAAGTTCCGTTGACCAGACGCTCCGCGAAAGATTTGACTTCCTCATCGTCAAAATCTGGATTTTGTGACCAGTAGTCCCGGATAACTTCCGCTAAATCACCGGGATTCATTTCGGACTGATAAAGAATCTGAAGGGCGCATTCCCGCGCCTGGGTTCTCTTACGCATGGAGCTGTCCGCTTAAATCCGCGATTTCAACCGCTGTCAGAGCCGCGTGCTTTCCCTTATTCCCGGATTTCAAACCCGCGCGGTCAATCGCCTGCTCCAAATTATCCGCCGTAATCACGCCGGAAGCGATCGGCACTCCGGTTTCCAGAGCGGCCTGCGAGATTCCCCGGGTGACTTCCCCGGCCACACATTCAAAATGAAAGGTATCCCCGCGCAGGACGCAAGCTAACGCGACAATGGCATGGAATTTCTTTTTCATGGCGAGTTTTTTGCAGAACATGGGGACTTCAAGCGCGCCGGGAACCCAAATAACTTCCACGCTTTTGCGTGAAGCTCCGGCCTGTTCAAAGGCCTGAAGCGCGCTTTCAAGGAGGCGTTTGGTAATGAAATCATTGAATTCCGAAACCACAATCGCAAACTTCTTACCTTTGGCAGAGAGACGTCCGCGGCGGATCGGCATGGCGGTCCTTAGAAATTAAAAAGGTGGCCCAGTTTGTCTTTTTTGGCCTTGAGGTACTTGACCGTGTGCTCGCGAGGAGGCGTCGGAACCGAAACACGTTCCGTCACCGTCAATCCATGACCTTCGAGCCCGACAATTTTTCTGGGATTATTAGTGATGAGGCGAAGCTGGGTCAACCCCAGGTCTTTGAGAATCTGGGCACCCACGCCGTAATCACGCAGGTCCGGTTTAAAACCCAGTTCGAGATTGGCTTCCACGGTATCAAGACCTCTGTCCTGAAGCGCGTAAGCTTTAAGTTTATTGGCAAGGCCGATTCCCCGGCCTTCTTGACGCATATAAAGAATCACGCCGCTTCCTTCTTTTTCAATCGTTTCCATGGCAGCCGCGAGCTGATCCTGACAATCGCAGCGAAGCGAACCCAGCACATCGCCGGTGAAACATTCGGAGTGAACCCGCACCAGCACCGGCTTGTCTTTGATTTCACCTTTAACCAGCGCGACATGCTCCGCGCCGTCGACCAGAGAACGGTAAAGGCTGACATTCCACTCCCCGTGAAGCGTGGGAATTTTTGCCTGGCTGATTCTTTCCACAAGGCGGTCGAACCGGCGGCGATATTCAATCAGGTCGCGAATCGTTCCCATTTTAAGACCGTGTTTTTTCGAGAAAGCAACCAGTTCGGGAAAACGGGCCATCGTGCCGTCATCATTCACAATTTCACAAATCACTCCGGCCGGTTCGAAACCGGCCAGCCGGGCAAGGTCCACAGCCGCTTCGGTATGACCCGCGCGCGTCAGCACACCGCCTTTGCGGGCTTTGAGCGGAAAAATATGCCCGGGCGAAACCAAGTCGGAAGCGCCGGCTTTGGGATCCGCTAAAACCTCAATCGTGCGGGAGCGGTCAAAAGCGGAAATTCCGGTACTGATCCCCATGCGTGCATCCACTGAAACCGTAAAAGCAGTGCTCATGCGGTCACGAGCAATCATTTCCATTTGGCGAAGGCGCAAAGACTCCACGCGCTCTTCGGTTAAGGGTGTGCAGATCAGACCACGGCCGTACTTCATCATAAAATTAACTTTTTCAGGCGTGACAGCAGAGGCGGCAAAAACCAGATCCCCTTCATTTTCACGGGATTCATCGTCCGCAATGATAACCATGCGGCCCTGGCGGATTTCTTCAATGATTTCTTCAACAGGATGGAAACTCATAAGTGTGCATATCCTAACAGTTTACGAAGGCAGAGTCAAATGGTACTTCCCCAAAAACGAACTGTAACCCCTTATTTTATAAAGGTTTAGAATTCACGGGTTTGACAGGGCCCCGGGATGTGTTACCTTTTTCTATAGAAGAAAGTTCTTTTACAGCTTTGAGATTCTGAAAAAGGCAAACCATCAGAAATGGTGGGACGCAAAGCCAAGGGTCCTCCCTCGCAAGAGAAGGATCGCCCGGTTACCAAATCTTTCAAAGAGATTTGGCCGAATCACAAGCTCTTCACCCGCGGAAGTTCGCGGGTTTCACGGAGAGGATTCGGCATGAAGAAAAAGACTATCGCGGTCATTGGTGCTTTCGCAGCTGGCATTGCCATGTTTCTTATATTTATGACTGCTGAAGCGAAGGCCCAGCTTCCTGACCAAGTCCTCTCTGTTGGAAACCTCGCGGGCTACCTGAAAACCCCCCAAGACGTGGCACTTTACATTTGGCGCTATTTCGATTTTGAACATGACCGCAGTCAATTCGGCAAAGAAGAATACTGGCAGACCGCCGAAGAGATTCTTCGCAACCGCAAAGGTGACTGCGAGGATTTCGCCTTATTTGCCCATGAAATCATGAAACAGAACGGCATTTCGTCTTTTGTCATCAGTCTTTACGGTTCAAAACCCCACGCCATCTGCATTTTCAAGAAAAACGGCCTTTATGGCGCCGTCAATGGCGGGGACTACATCGCGCCAGAGTTCAAAGACCTGTGCTCTCTCCTCTCCTATATTGACCCTTTCTGGAATAAAGCCGCCATCACGGAAATTGATGAGAATCACCGCGGCCGGGTCCTGACCGAACTCTCCAACTGCCGTAAAAAGCAGTCCAAAAAGTTCCTTATATTCTAATGATTTCTCACTCTCGAAAGACCGGCTCTCTTATGCTAAGATACTTCGCTCATATCTATAAAAACCTTTTAACACACATTTGAGAACCTGATGCTGAAAGAACACGAAACACTTTTTAGACGCCTGCTGATCGTTAGCGACGCATTAATTGTCATTATCGCTTTTTTTGCCAGCTACCATCTTAAAGCGCCTGTGGAAAACTTTTTTCCCGCGTTACGCACGGGATGGTTCCCCATCAGCGTTTATCTGGATCTTCTGCCGTGGCTCGTCGGAGTCTGGATCGGATCTCTTTACTTTCTCGGCGCTTATCAGTCCTTCCGCACCAAAAAACTTTTAGAAATCGTTTCCGATCTTCTGCGCGGGCTGGCTTTGGCTTTCCTGGCTTTTGGAACTGTCGTTTTCATTCTGAAGTTCTTCTATTTGAGCCGGACTTTTACCGCCATTGTCTTCATTATGATTTTTATCATGCTAGCGGGTTCACGCTTCGCGCTGATCACTACACTCTCCTTCTTTAGAAAACGGGGCTATAACTACCGGGAAGTTCTAATCGTCGGTACCGGGAAACGGGCCCAATCCTTTTTATCTCTCGTCAAAAAGCATCCGGAGTGGGGGTTTCGAATCGCGGGGCTGATCGACTCTCATCCTGAACTCATCGGCAAGGAAGTGCAGGGCCATAAAATCATAGGAACTCTTGAAGCCATTCCGGATGTGCTTGAAAGCACGGTCATTGATGATGTGATTTTTCTGGTTCCCCGCTCTTGGCTTGGAAAGATGGAACAGGCTGTGCTCTACTGTGAAAGCTTGGGCAAACGCGTCAGTATCGCCGTTGATCTTTTTGACATGAAATTCGCGAAAGTGAAGCAAAATGACATTTATCACTTCCCTTTCCTGACCTTTGAAACTACCAGCGATAAACTGACCCAGCTTTTGCTCAAACGTCTTCTGGATTTATCATTAGCCGCGATGGGCCTGCTGGTTCTGATGCCTATTCTGATACCGGTTGCCATTTTGATTAAAATCACGTCCGCGGGCCCCATCTTTTTCAAACAGAAACGCGTCACTTTGAACGGACGTGTTTTCAACCTTTACAAATTCCGCACCATGGTTACGGACGCTGAAGCGCAGCTTGAAAAACTCCGCCAGCATAATGAAATGGGCGGACCGGCTTTTAAAATGCAGAATGATCCCAGAATCACCGCTATCGGCAAATGGCTCCGCAAATTCAGCATCGATGAATTCCCTCAATTTTTTAACGTGCTGAAAGGCGATATGAGCTTGATTGGACCGAGGCCTCCGATTCCGTCTGAAGTAAATCAATATGAGCCGTGGCACCGCAGGCGTTTAAGTATGCTTCCTGGAATCAGCGGTTTGTGGCAAGTCAGCGGAAGGAATAAAATTTCAGATTTTGACAGCTGGATGAAACTAGACTTGACCTACATTGATACTTGGTCGCTTTGGCTGGACCTTAAGATTTTCTTCAAGACCATTCCCGTGGTCGTATTCGGCGTCGGCGCTAAATAATCAGCGTTTCTTGAAAAACATTCCCACTTTGTAGAATAAAACCTTAAGCAGGAAATAAGGAATCTCCGTTGCATAACGCCGAAAGAGCCGGCGCGGTTCCTGCCAGATTCTAAAAAGCCATTCCAGATGATGGCGAACCATCCAAACCGGCGCCTTCCCAAGTTTTCCGGCCACGTAATCCATGACCGCTCCTCCCGGAATGATGACTTTCGCGTTCAGCTTTTCCTGATTGCGCATAATCCATTTTTCCTGCTCAGGCATACCGAAACAAACCAGGAGAACATCCGGACGGGTCTCGTTCATCTCAGAAATGACACGGTCATTTTCTGGGCCCTTTTTCGGAAAATAGCCGTCGTGGTAACCCGCGATGACAAGTCTGGGATGGGTTTCAATAAGGTGTTCGGCAGCCTTCGCGATTACGTCTTTGCGGGCACCCAGCAAATAAAGGCGGAATTTCTGCTCTTCGCAAAAAGCGGCGAGCTCCCAGATCCAGCGGGTAATCGGAATTTTAGGCGGAGGGTCCTGATCCAGAAGACGAAGCCCTAAACGGACACCGTCTCCATCACAGACGACCATGGAGGCTTGATTGTAAAAATCGAACATCCAGGGACGGCGGAGAGCCAGAACGGCGCCATGAATGTTCAAATGTAAAATGATTGCCTTTTTTCCCTCCCGGATAACATTCCCGGCAAACTGAAGGACATCCAAGGCATTGGCGGGACTTAATCGAAGCCCCATAAGATTTAACGACTTTTTAACTTCCAGCAAACTTCCCCCGATCTGGCGGCACTTAGTTTAACCGCTTCAAAAGCCTTTAGCAATAAAAACGATCGAGAATCCCATTCTCCAACCAGAATAGGCTGTGCTATTATTCCCCATGACTTTGACCCGGAAACTGCCCGAATGGCTGCAGGGAATCCTGATTTTCTTTGCCACCCTTCTGCTTTTTTCCTTTCTGATTTTTTTAATTTTAGAGTCCAGCCCTGCCCTGGTACGCAAACTGAACCTCGGAAAAATTCATTATTTTTCACTCCGGGAGCGCTACACTGCAGACCCCGTCCTGATCTTCCAGACCCGTTCCGGTTATGTATACCGTGGGATTTTCGCGGGGGACCTTTCCACCGCCTCTTCAAAACTGGCTATCCCTTACGAAGCCCGGTTCGATGAAGAAGGTTTCCGTAACTCCGGTCAAAGCGGGCCCAAAGCCATCGCAGTCATTGGGGACTCTTTTATCCAGTTTGGTCTGGATGAAAGCGATGCTTTTAGCGCCCGGCTGGAGAAAGTCTCTGGCCTTTCAACCGCGAATTACGGCATGGAGTGGTACGGACCGGACCAGTACCTAGAAGTTTTGAAACGCTACGCTTTGAAACGACACCCGAAGATCGCGCTTTTCTGCTTCTTTGAGGGAAATGACCTCCGGGATATCCTGAAATACCGTGAATGGAAAGACGGCGGAGACTACTACCACTTCAACCTGACTTCAAAAAACATCTTTCAGCGTTATGCCCTGGCGCTCAAAGACACCCTAACCTATTTCATCAAACCCATGCTGAGGAAGTGGGATCCCCGGAGGGTTTCCATCCGGCTTCCGGGAGCTGAATCCTTCGACACCGTCTTTACGTATGAACTCGAAAAACGATCCCCCGAAGAACTCGCCAATGACTTTGAAATCCGGCATCTTAAAGAAGTACTGGAAGCCTTCAGGGCTGAAACCAACAAGACGGGAGCCGCTCCCCTTGTTCTTTTCATTCCATCTTCTACTCATATTTTTGCGCCTTATGCTTCCGGATTAAGCCGGGAACAAATTCAAACGCGGGATAATATGGAGAAAGCCGTCATGAAAGCGGCGGATGAAGTCCGAATTCCCTATTTCAGCCTGACTCCTCTTTTTGAGGAAAAAACAGCGGAAGGAAAAATTCTTTATTACCCTGCGGATACCCACTGGAATAGTGAGGGAAGGCAGACCGCGGCTGAAGCCGTAGCGGGCGAACTCAGACGGCTTTCGAAGGCAGAGATTTTTCCTGAACTTCCCGCTCCAGAACCTGCGCCAAATCATCCCCGATAATCTGATGGGCCTGATCGGTCCAATGGCTGGTTCCGTGCTGACGGTAGAGAATCTTCCCGCTCCAATGCGGTTCTAAAACCCGCAGCCCGTCGATAAAATAATCGGAAATTTGTTCCACCGGGTACCCCGCCGGAAACGACCGCTCTTTAGCATAAGTCGGAATGTCCAGCAGGACGAATTTGGCGCCATGTTCATGGCTGACTTCACCCATCCGCTTTACCAGCGCGAACGCGAGATCATTTTCATACCGCGAAAGCTCCCCGCCTCCGGAAGCCTGAATGTCGCCGGCATTCGCCTTTTCCAGTTTTTCTTTGACGAACCAAGTAGCGGTTTGGTTGAGGTAATTATGCAGATAAGAATTTTCACTGAGCCAACGGTACCAGCCCATGCTGTTGAGAAAATCATGCACACGGATACCGGGCAGATACGTTTTGGAGTGGACTTCCAGTGAGCCGTTTTGAAGACGAAAAAGGTCTGCCCGGACATTGTCTGACGGATCGTTGATAAAAAACCCAAGAACGACAATGTCCGGCAAATATTTCACGCCTTCCTGCTCCAGGAAAACCAGTTCTTCGGCGTTAGAATACCCGGAGACACCGGCATTCAGCACTTCCACATTGAAACCTTTATTACGAAGATTTTTTTCGAGATACGCCGCGTAGGTTTCCTCCTGACCGGTTTCATATCCAATCGTAAAAGAATCTCCCAAAATCAGAATACGGACTGTTCCCGCCGGTTTTTCATAAGAGAAATCGCGGGCATCGCGAAATCCCCGTGAATTGATGCGGAACTTCCAAACTCCGTCATAACTCTTGTGGCGGTAACGCGCTCCTGGAAGGTTGGCGCGAATTGCCCAGTCTCCATAATGGACCGCGGTTACGTAACGGGGAAAAAGCGTCAACTGCTTGTGAAAAACGGTGTAAACCATTCCTTCCCCAAGCAGGTAGCAGACTGCCAGGCCCAGAAT
>CAYLPP010000004.1:0-215143 GCA_964385615.1 uncultured bacterium
AAGCCATTGACCTGGTGGATGAAGCTTGCGCCATGATCCGCACGGAAATTGATTCCATGCCTACCGAGCTGGATGAGGTTTCACGCCGTGCCATGCAGTTGGAAATTGAAGAAACCGCGTTGAGAAAAGAAAAAGACAAAGCCAGTCAGGACCGGCTTGAAGATCTCAAGAAAGAACTGGCGGAGCTCCGTGAAAAACAGAAAACCATGAAAGCCCAGTGGGACACGGAGAAACAGGCGATTCAGAAGCTTCGCGGGCTTCGTGAAGAAATCGAAAAAGCCAAAATTGAAATTGAAAAAGCGGAACGGGAATACGATTTGAACAAGGTTGCCGAACTTCGCCACGGCAAACTGCCTCAGCTTGAAAAAGAATTGAAAACCCGCGAGGCGGAGCTTGCCAAGAAACAAGAAGGCCCTTCGCTTCTGCGTGAAGAAGTGACTGAGGAGGAAATCGCATCCATCCTTTCGCGCTGGACGGGGATTCCGGTTTCACGCATGGTCGAAGGCGAGAAGGAAAAACTTTTGCACCTTGACGAAGTTCTGCATAAGCGGGTTGTCGGTCAGAACGAAGCCGTGGACCTTGTCGCGGATGCGGTCATTCGCGCGCGCGCGGGCATCAAAGACCCGCGCCGGCCGATCGGCTCCTTTATTTTTCTGGGGCCTACCGGCGTGGGGAAAACCGAACTTGCCAAGGCCCTTGCTGAATCGCTTTTTGACAGCGAGAACAACATGATCCGTATCGATATGAGTGAATACATGGAAAAGCACGCCGTATCGAGGCTGGTCGGAGCGCCTCCGGGTTATGTCGGCTATGACGAAGGCGGTCAGCTGACCGAAGCGGTGCGCCGTAAACCATACTGCGTGATTCTTTTTGACGAGATTGAAAAGGCGCATCATGACGTCTTCAATATCTTCCTTCAAATTCTCGACGACGGACGTTTGACGGATTCACAGGGGAGAACCGTGGATTTTAAAAACACAGTTGTGATCATGACCAGCAATATCGGGTCTTCGTACCTGCTTGAAGGCATCGACCGTGAAGGCCGGATTGAGGAAAGTGCCCGGGAGAAAGTCATGACTGAAATGCGCCGGCATTTCCGGCCGGAGTTTTTAAACCGTGTGGATGAAACCGTGCTGTTCAAACCGCTTCAGCAGGCGGAAATCCGCAGGGTGGTTGACCTTCAGCTCAAAGATCTCGAAAAAAGACTGGAGGGCAGGCATATTACACTGGAGCTTTCGGATGCGGCTAAGAATTACATCGCCTCGAAGGCCTATGATCCGGTTTACGGTGCCCGTCCGCTCAAACGGTTTATCCAAAAAGAAGTCGAGACCCGTCTGGCCCGCGCGATCCTGAAAAATGAGGTCAGTGAAGGCTCCCGGGCGGTTGTGGAGTTTCGGGATGGGGAACTCGTCCTGAAAACGGAGGCTCTTGCGGGGAAGAAATAATCCCGCTAGAATGTTTTTCGTCTGTGTTCCTCAGGTCTAACGGAGAGGCCGTGAAGATTTTACTGGTCGAAGATGATTCGCGGGTAAGCGCTTTTATCCGCCGCGGTTTAAGAGAAGAGCAGTTCACGGTAGATACCGCTGAAGACGGTGAGAAAGCGGAATTTCTGACTCAAACCCAGGACTATGACCTCATCATCCTGGATGTAATGCTTCCCAAAAAAGACGGAATGGAAGTCCTTCGCCGTCTGCGCGCTGAAAAAAAATCCACACCTGTCATTCTGCTTACGGCGCGCGATAAACGCAGTGAAAAAGTTGCCGGGCTGAATGCCGGAGCGGATGACTACCTCACCAAACCTTTTGGGTTTGAAGAGCTTCTCGCGCGTGTCCGCGCCCTTTTAAGAAGGCACGGGAACATGGTTCCGGTTAAACTGACCGCGGCGGATCTGGAGCTGGACACACAGAGCCGTAAGGTCAAAAGGGGCGGGAAGGAGCTCGATCTCACCAACCGCGAGTACAACCTTCTGGATTTTTTTATGCGTCATCTCAATCAGGTCGTGACCCGCACCATGCTGTCCGAAAATGTCTGGGAAAAGGACTTTGATACTTTTTCCAATGTCATCGACGTTCACGTGGCCCGTCTCCGCAAGAAAATTGACGATGGGCATGAGCCGAAACTTCTGCATACGCTTCGCGGGCAGGGGTATATGCTCCAGATTCCTGAAAAAGAATGATCCGCTCGATCCGGTTTTCCCTGACGCTTTGGTACGCGGGGATTCTGGCCGTCATCCTCACCCTCTTCAGTTTAGTTCTTTACGCGAACGTCCGGCAGAACCTGCGCAACGATATCCGGTTGGTTTTGACTTCAGAGGCGGAAAGCATCGGCGACGCGGTTTTTTCTTTCTGGAAAACCGAAAATGAAGATACGCGTCATTTTAAAAACCGCGAACAGGCAAAAAAAGATTATTTGAAGGAACTTGCCGGCGGTGAATTATCCTCGATCGTGGCTCAATGGGCGGATAACAGCAATGAACTGGAAACAACGCGCGCCGTGCGGGTGCTGGGGATGGATGGCCGGACGCTGGCTTTCTCTCAAAATATCAATCAGTGGTTTCTTCCGATCAATTCCAAGGTTTTAAGCAAAGCGTCGAAAGGGCTTACTTTTTTTGAATCTTTTCAGGCGGGGGATGGTTCGCGCGTGCTGATGATTACCCACCCGATCCGTGAAGGGGGCAAACCTCTTTATATTGTTCAGATTGCCGTTTCGGTGCATCAGATGGATGTTTCGCTAGCCCGCCTCAGGCTTTGGCTTTTTTGTTTGATTCCCGCGACGCTGGCCGTAACTTCCCTGGTCGGCTGGTTTTTAGCAAGTCTCGCGCTCAAACCCGTCGGGAAAATGATCGGGCAGGTTGAAAGGCTTAATGAGGCTCAACTGCATGAGCGTATTGATGAGCCGAAAACCGGAGATGAACTTCAGGATTTGGCCGCGACTTTTAACCGCATGATGAATCGAGTTGAGCGGGGATACCGCCGTCTTCGTCAGTTCAGCGCGGCTACTTCGCATGAGCTTAGAACACCGCTGACCGTTTTGAAAGGTGAGATGGAATGGGCCCTGCGCAAGCCCCGCGCGGAAGACGATTACCGCCGTGTTTTGAGTTCTCAGCTGGAGCTGGTGAATGAAATGAGTAAGGTGGTGGAACAGCTTCTTTCCGTGGCGCACGCGGAAGGTGACTGGACTCTGGAGTGGAAACCGGTCTGGCTGAGACCTGTTTTAAATTCCGTGAAAGATCTTTACGCGAAAATCGCGGCGGAAAAAAAAGTGGCTTTGGAACTGACGGATTCTCCGGATGTCTGTGTTTACGGCGAGAGAAGTCTGTTGGAGCGGATGACGGCTAATCTTGTGGAAAACGCGCTCAAGCACAGCCCGCCCGGCGGGCAAGTGAGAATGGAAGTCGGCGTTCCCAACGGAATGGCGTGTTTATCAATCGAAGATACCGGGCCGGGGATTTCGTCCGATGAACTGCCGAAAGTTTTTGATAAATTTTTTACGCGCAAAGTTTCGATTGCGGACGGGCAGTCGACCGGGATTGGCTTGGGATTGTGCCGCTGGATCGCGGAAGCTCACCGGGGGAAAATCGAAGTCTCCAGCCTGCCGGGCAAGGGATCGGTTTTTACCGTCTGGCTTCCGGTTAAATAACCGCCATTTTCAGAAGAAGAAAAGTCGCCAGGGTGTAATAAACGAGATTGCTGATGATATCGGTGATCGTGGTGATCAGCGGGCCGGTTGCGGTGGCCGGATCCACGCCGATACGGTGAAAAAAGATCGGCTCCAGAGCGCCCATTGTGGAAGCGACCGTCATGGAGGTTCCCATGCCGATCATGACCGACATGCCGAATTGCCAGTGGTAACGCTCTCCATAAAGAATGTAAGCCATGATCCCAAGCGTGACTCCGTAAAGAGTGCCCAGAAGAATCCCCACTTTGAATTCGTGAAGCACCGTGCGCATTTTTTCGGCGCGGGTTTTAATTTCACCCAGCGCGATACTGCGCACCACGATCGTTGCCGACTGAGCGCCGACGTTTCCGCCCATCGCTGAAATCAACGGTGAAAAAGACGCCAGAGCGATGACTTTGGCCAGCACGGGTTCGTAATGTTTGATAATGATAGAAACCACCATCTCGCCGAGAAGCGTTACAACCAGCCAGGGCGTGCGGTACCACACAGTTTTAAAGACGGAGGTTTCATGCAGATCCAGAGCTTTGGTGCTGGTTCCCACCATCTTGGTGATATCTTCGGAAGCTTCCTGGCGCTGAACTTCCAGAATGTCCCGCGCGGTGATTACGCCGATCAATTTATCGTTTTCATCCACAACCGGCGCGGCTCCCAGATTGAATTTTGAAAATAAAAGAGCGACTTCTTCCTGGTCGGTTTCCGGCCGGACTTTATAAGGTTCCACGGAAGTCATGAGTTCAGAGAGCTGTTCATGTTCCGGCGCGGCCAGAAGATCCTGAAGGGAAAGACTGCCCAGGATTTTTCCATCGGAAGCCGTGACAAAAAGATAGAAGAGGTACCATTTTTGATTAGGCCGGGCGATGGCTTGCAGAATTGAAAGCGCCTGACGCGCGGTCAGACGGGGCCCAAGCTTGATGAATTCCGGGTGCATTTTCCCGCCGGCGGAATTTTCCGGGTATTGCATGACCAGATCAATCCGCGCGAGCGCTTCCTGGCGCTTGATCAGGTCTTTCATTTTTTTGACGGAGCGCGGGGTCATCTGGTGAAAAATTTTGGCCAGTTCCGGCGAGCTCACGTTTTCAAGCAGAGGCGTTACTTTGGCATCATCCAGTCTTGAAAGAATGGACTGCTGATCTTCGATCTTAAGCATTTCAAAAAGTTTGAGCGAAGATTGCGGGGGGAGAAGCTTGAAAATCTCAATATGTTCTTCAGGAGTCAGCTTGTCCCAGAAGTCAGCCAGACCAATGGGATTACTGTCTTTAAGCACCTGGCGCAAAAGAACGTAGTCTTTTGCCTGCAGGAGCTCTTTGATTTCAGGAAACAGAAGTGTGATGGTTTGTTTTCCGTACATCATAAGGGGCGAAGTATTAGAAATTCAGGCGAGGAAATTGTCAAGTAAAGAACCTGGAAAAAAGGCGCCTCCTTTCGGAGGCGCCCATGGAGTTACGCTTTCGCGATGGTCTTGATGGTCAGGGTGTGGGTGGCCTGATCGGCGGCGCCGTTCACCTTGACGTTCATGCCTTCAAAGCCCTTGGTCTTGTCAGCGTTGGAGACCGTGTAGATTTCCTTGCCGGACGTAAACCAGACTTTGTTGTCCTTCTTGGAAATCAATCCCGTCCATTCACCCGCGAAGGCGAGAGGGGCGGAAGCAATCAAAGCTAAACCAAGCACTGCGGCAGCGATGCGTTTCATTTTTGAATCTCCTTTTTTGTTGGGTTGTTAAAAATTATTTAGACGCGTCTTCAGCCGGGGCGGCCTTTTTAGGGGCGGGGGCCGGTTTATGATGCGCGCGGTGATGCTTTTTCAAAGCATGAGGCTTCACAGGCGCCGGCGCGGTTTCAGCAAAAGCGGAAGCCGTCAGGGCGAAAATACTGAGAAGCGTCAGAATCGTAAGCTGGGTCTTTTTCATGGCTATTCTCCTTTCTGAAAACAAGTCTACAGATTGGAGATGACAGGAAGGTTAAACCAACATTACAATTTGTTCATCTTGGGGGTGCCAGGCTAGGAAGCCTCCCTATCGTGTACACTTTAGGACAAGAGGGCTCTATGAAAAAAGCCGTTTTCGCGGTAACTCTAGCCGTGCTTTTGGCCGGTCTTCAGGCTGTTGCCCAGGGTTATGAAGTCAGGGGAACGGTCCGGGAAGTCAATCCTGAGGCCAATAAACTGACGATTTCCTTTGACGACCCCTACAGCGGGGATGAGAAAACCCGCGATATTCTGGTTAAACCCGACACGATTTACAACGGCATCGTAAATTTTGCCGGACTTCAGCCCGGCCAGCCGATTTTAGTGGATGTGGAAGAAGATCAGGCCCACGGCTGGGTAGCCTCCGCGGTCAAGACCGACCTCTCCTAAGGCCCCCTCGAGATAAAAGATTGACACTCAGGGGGAATTGTCCGAAAATATCCGTCCTTTATTCACTTATGAAGACAAGACCAATAGCCCAAGGGCTTTATAATCCCCAGCATGAACACGACGCCTGCGGCGTTGGCTTTTTAGTCAACGTTAAAGGTAAGAAGTCGCACAGCATCGTCAAGGATGCTTTGCAGATCCTTTTGAATTTAAACCACCGCGGAGCCTGCGGGTGCGAAGTTAACACAGGCGACGGCGCGGGTATCCTTCTTCAAATTCCCCACACATACCTGAAACAGCAGACCTCTAAGGCTGGTTTCCAGCTTCCGGGCGAAAAAGAATACGGCGTGGGCATGGTTTACCTCCCGCCCGATCCGGCCCAATATAAGGAATGCCAGAAAGTCTTCGAAACCGTTATTAAGGAAGAAGGCCAGGCTTTCCTTGGCTGGCGCGAAGTTAAAACCGACGACAGTTCTTTGGGGCCAACCGCGATTGCCTGCGAACCCAAGGTTGCCCAGATTTACATCGGACGCGCTTCCGGCGTGAAAACCGACGACGATTTTGAGCGCAAGCTGTATGTCATCCGCAAGCGTGTTGAGAATCTGATCCGCTATTCAGGCAAAATTAAAGGCGGGGAGTTTTTCTACGTCGCGAGCCTTTCCTCGCGCACCATCATTTATAAAGGCATGCTCCTTCCCGAGCAGGTCGACAATTTCTTCCCTGAGCTCCAGGACCCCGCGTGTGAATCCGCGCTGGCGCTGGTGCACTCACGCTTTTCCACCAATACTTTCCCGAGTTGGAACCGCGCCCATCCGTACCGCTACATCGCGCACAACGGTGAAATCAACACGCTTCGCGGAAACGTGAACTGGATGCACGCCCGTCAGGCGCAGGCCGCGTCTGAACTTTTCAAAGACGACATGAAGAAACTCATGCCGGTCATCGCGCAAGACGGTTCTGATTCGGCTATGTTCGACAACTGCCTTGAATTCCTTGTGCTGGGCGGACGTTCACTCCCGCACGCCATGATGATGATGATTCCTGAGCCTTGGTCGAACCATGAGTCCATGAGCGACGAGAAAAAAGCTTTCTATGAATTCCATGCTTCTATTATGGAGCCGTGGGACGGCCCCGCTTCGATTGCGTTTACCGACGGCACCCGCATTGGCGCCACGCTCGACCGCAACGGCCTTCGCCCGTCACGTTACTATGTGACTAAAGATGATTTGGTCATCATGGCTTCCGAAGTCGGTGTGCTGGATATCGCGCCGGAACGAGTGCTTGAAAAAGGCCGTCTCCAACCCGGCCGTATGTTTCTGGTCGATACTGAGCAGGGAAGAATCATTTCCGACGAAGAGCTGAAAGGCAAAATTATTAAGGAACACCCTTACCGCGCGTGGCTGAATGAAAATCTGGTCAATCTTGAAGATTTGCCCGAACCCCCGCACGTGCATGAGCCCGATCATAAAACCGTGCTTCAGCGCCAGCAGGCTTTTGGCTATTCCTTTGAAGATCTGCGCATGATTCTGACCCCGATGGGCAAAGACGGCGTGGAACCGGTCGGCTCCATGGGCACCGACACTCCGCTCGCGGTTTTGTCGAATAAACCCCATCTTCTTTATAATTATTTTAAACAGTTGTTCGCGCAGGTGACTAACCCGCCGATTGACTGCATCCGTGAAGAAATCGTGACTTCCGCCGGCACCACGATCGGCGGAGAAGAAAATCTTTTAAAGCCTGAGCCCAAGAGTTGCCGTCAGATCAAGCTTAAGAGCCCCGTTCTGACGAATGAAGAATTTGAAAAACTCCGTCACATCAAGCACGCCGATTTTAAATCGGTCACGCTTCCGATTCTTTACAACGTGAAAGAAGGCGGGAAAGGCCTCGCGGGCGCGCTCGAAAAAATGTTCGAGCTGGCCGACAAAGCCATTTCTCATCACGCCAATATTATTCTGCTTTCTGACCGCGGTGTGAACGCTGAGCACGCGCCGATCCCGGCCCTGCTGGCGGTTTCCGCGCTTCATCATCATTTAATCCGCCAGGGCACCCGCACCAAAGTCGCTTTGATTCTGGAATCCGGCGAGCCTCGCGAAACGCATCATTTCGCGCTTCTAATCGGCTACGGCGCCAGCGCCATCAACCCGTATCTGGCTTTTGAGTCCATGGACGATTTGATTCGCCAGGGCATCCTGAAAAATGTTGATCACAAGACGGCGGTTAAAAATTTCGCCAAAGCGGTTTCCAAAGGCGTGGTCAAGACCATGTCCAAGATGGGCATCTCAACCGTGCAGAGCTATCACGGCGCGCAGATTTTTGAAGCAGTCGGTTTGAACAAAGCTTTCGTGGACAAATATTTCACCTGGACAGCCACACGCATTGAAGGCGTCGGGCTTGAGCAGGTTGCCGAAGAAGTTACCAAACGCCACATGCACGCTTACCCCGACCGTCAGGTTAACGGAACCACGCTTGACGCGGGCGGTCAGTACCAGTGGCGCAAAGACGGCGAATATCATTTATTCAATCCTGAAACCGTGCACAAACTTCAGCGCGCGTGCCGGACCGGCGATTACAAGGCTTTCCAGGATTATTCCAAAGCCGTGAACGTGCAGGAAAAAAATTACGCTACACTTCGCGGTCTGCTTGATTTCAAGATCGATCCTTCCAAGGCGATTCCGATCGATCAGGTCGAGCCTGTGGAAAACATTGTGAAGCGTTTCAAGACAGGCGCCATGTCTTACGGCTCTATTTCAAAAGAAGCGCACGAAGGTTTGGCTGTGGCCATGAACCGTATCGGCGGGCGTTCCAACACGGGCGAAGGCGGAGAAGACCCTGAGCGTTACAAGCTTGAGCCCAACGGCGATTCCAAGAATTCCGCGATCAAACAGGTCGCTTCCGGCCGTTTCGGCGTGACCAGTTATTATTTGAGCCAGGCCAAAGAAATTCAGATCAAGATGGCGCAAGGCGCCAAGCCGGGCGAGGGCGGTCAGCTTCCGGGCTCCAAAGTTTATCCGTGGATTGCCAAGACCCGCCACTCCACGCCGGGCGTGGGTTTGATTTCACCGCCTCCGCACCACGACATTTACTCGATTGAAGATCTGGCTGAACTGATTCACGACCTGAAAAATTCCAACCGTGAAGCGCGTGTCAGCGTGAAACTGGTTTCGGAAGTCGGCGTGGGCACGATCGCGGCGGGCGTTGCCAAAGCGCACGCGGACGTGGTGCTGATCTCCGGTTATGACGGCGGTACCGGCGCTTCACCGCTTTCTTCCATTAAACACGCGGGCATTCCCTGGGAACTCGGTCTTGCCGAAACCCATCAGACCCTTGTGCTCAACAATCTTCGCAGCCGTATCGTGGTGGAAACCGACGGCCAGCTCAAAACCGGCCGTGACGTGGCGATTGCGGCTCTGCTCGGCGCCGAAGAATTCGGTTTCGCGACCGCTCCGCTGGTCGTGCTCGGCTGTATCATGATGCGTGTTTGCCATCTCAACACCTGCCCGGTCGGCGTGGCGACGCAAAACCCTGAACTCCGCAAAAAATTTACCGGCGATCCGGCGCATGTCGTTCATTTTATGAATTTCATCGCGCAGGAACTTCGCGAAATCATGGCTCAGCTCGGCTTCCGCACTCTGAATGAAATGGTCGGCCACGTGGAGCGCCTCGAAGTCAAGAAAGCCATCGATCATTGGAAAGCCAAAGGTCTGGATTTCTCGAACATTCTTTACAAGCCGAAAGTCGGCCCCGAAGTGGGGCAGTACTGCCAGATGCCTCAGGATCACGGCATTGACCAGTCGCTGGATATCACCCAGCTTCTTAAAATCTGCAAGCCCGCGATTGAAAAAGGCGAAAAAGTGCGCGCGACGGTTCCGATTAAAAACGTCAACCGCGTTGCCGGCACGATCACGGGTAACGAAGTGACCAAAAAATACGGCATCGACGGCCTGCCCGAAGACACGATTCAGCTGAAGTTTGTGGGTTCAGCCGGTCAGAGCTTCGGCGCGTTTGTTCCCAAAGGCATGACGATGGAGCTTGAAGGCGATGCCAACGACTATGTCGGCAAAGGCCTTTCAGGCGGAAAAATCATGGTTTATCCTTCGCCTTCAGCCACGTTTAAAGCTGAAGAAAATATGATTATTGGAAACGTCGCGCTTTACGGCGCGACTTCCGGCGAAGCTTATTTCTCAGGCATGGCCGGCGAGCGTTTCTGCGTGCGCAACAGCGGTGTGAAGACGGTGGTGGAAGCGGTGGGCGACCACGGCTGTGAATACATGACCGGAGGCACGGTGGTGGTGCTTGGGGCGACCGGGCGCAACTTCGCCGCGGGAATGTCGGGTGGAATCGCCTACATTCTGGACGTGACCGGAGATTTCCCGACCCGCTGTAACAAGCAGATGGTCGATCTTGAAAAGCTCGAGAACGCTGAAGAAATTAAAGAAGTCCGCGCACTGATTGAAAAGCACCTGAAATACACCAAGAGCAAGCGCGCTTCGCAGGTGCTTGACCTGTGGGCTGAAATGGTTCCGAAATTCGTAAAAGTGATTCCCAAAGATTACAAACGCGTGCTGGTGTCTCTGGAAAAAGTGAAGAGCCAGGGGCTTTCCGGCGAGCAGGCGATTATGGCCGCGTTTGAAGAAAATGTCCGGGACGTTTCACGCGTCGGCGGCAACTAAGATATAGAAAGAATCCACCGACATGGGCAAACCGACAGGCTTTCTCGAAATCAAACGCGAAATTCCCCGCGATCAATCTCCTAAAGAGCGAATCAGCAATTGGGAAGAATTCCATGAGCACATGCCCGTCCAGAAACTGCAGGACCAGGGCGCCCGCTGTATGGATTGCGGAATTCCTTTCTGCCATAACGGCGCGCTTGTGGCCGGCATGGCTTCCGGCTGCCCGATCAACAACCTGATCCCTGAGTGGAATGACCTGATTTACCGTGGTCTTTGGCGTGAAGCCCTCGACCGTTTGCACAAAACCAACAATTTCCCTGAATTTACCGGCCGTGTCTGCCCGGCGCCCTGCGAAGGTTCCTGTGTGCTCGGCATTTCTGAACCTCCCGTTACCATTAAAAATATCGAAGCTTCCATTATTGACCGCGCTTTTGACGAAGGCTGGGTTGTGCCTGAGCCTCCGGCCAAACGCACCGGCAAAAAAGTGGCTGTGGTCGGCTCCGGCCCCGCGGGCCTTTCCGCCGCCGCTCAGCTGAACAAAGCCGGCCACCTCGTGACCGTTTTCGAGCGCGCTGACAGAATCGGCGGATTGCTCATGTACGGCATTCCCAATATGAAGCTCGATAAAAAGAAAGTCGTTCAGCGCCGTATCGACCTGCTGAGCGCTGAAGGCGTGATTTTTAAAACCAATACTGAAATCGGCAAAGACATTCCCGCCGAACAGCTCATGAAAGATTTTGACGCCGTCGTGCTGGCCGGGGGAGCCACCAAGCCCCGTGATCTTCCGATCGAAGGCCGTCAGCTCAAAGGCGTGCACTTCGCCATGGAATTTTTGCACGGCAACACCAAAGCCCTGCTCGATGGCAAAGAAGCCCCGATTTCCGCCAAAGGCAAAGACGTGATCGTGATCGGCGGGGGTGACACCGGCACCGACTGTGTCGGCACCTCCATGCGCCACGGCTGTAAATCCCTGATTCAATTAGAAATTCTGCCCAAACCGCCTGAAAACCGCGCGCCCGACAACCCCTGGCCCCAATGGCCGAAGGTTTACAAAATGGATTACGGCCAGGAAGAAGCCGCCGCGAAATTCGGCGCTGACCCGCGCAAATACCTTGTGACCGCCAAGCGTTTTATTGATGACGGCAAAGGCAATGTTTCCGGCGTTGAAATCGTGAAAATCGAATGGGCCAAGAACGAAAAAGGCCAGTTCATTCCCAAAGATGTGCCGGGCTCGAACCAAATTCTGCCCGCCCAGCTTGTGACCCTTGCCATGGGCTTCCTGGGCCCCGAAGACACCGTCCTCGGCCAGCTCAAAGTGGATCGTGACGAACGCTCCAACGCCAAAGCCGAACACGGCAAATTCAACACCAACATCAAAGGCGTTTTCGCCGCCGGCGATATGCGCCGCGGCCAATCCCTGATCGTCTGGGCCATCAACGAAGGCCGCGGTTGCGCGAGGGAAGTGGATAAATATTTAATGGGATACACGGATCTGCCCTAAAAAAGAGACGCCTCCATGAGCGGAGTCATAAAAAAATCGAACAAATAAAAAGCCCCCGGAAAAACCGGGGGTTTTTTATTTTAAAAGCAGGACATTACATAAGTTTTGATTTAATCCGGTACTCAAATCTTGATTGTTATACTTAATAGCCGCGGGCGGTTCTGAGGGGTTAAGTTTAATAGAAATCCTCCTTTGAGAAAGACTGTCAATATTTCGATATGGTTAAAGACTTAGCAAAATCTTTAAAGATTCAATTGGAAGAAAAAAACTATGAAGGCGCTCAGCAGAGCTTTGTCGAAGCTGTTAAAAAAAACCAGGAGCAATTTTTTATAGAGATAAAAAAGATGGGTTGTTTCCGGCCATCAACTTACAATTTTGATACAAAAGCATTGGCGCCTCTTATTAAGTCGGCCTTCCAAAAACCGACGCGAGATCTTTTGGGTAATGAGAGTCTGCGATATTTAGAATCAATTCTATGTCTTATTCATCTAGCGCATGGTGCCTTCTCGATTTTTAAAAAAATGTGCGGAAAGTTTAAAGACTTGCGGGTACAAAATTATCTAGTATCGCTCGAGTTGTTGTTTTTAACAGGTCACCACAGTGACGATCCACAGCACCCTGAAACAATCGAGAATATTTCACGAGAAGAATTTGCCGAAGCTTTTTCATATCTATTTTATCATTATAGCAATTCGTCTTATGCCAGCTCTGGCAATTTGCTTCCGGGGAATGTCCGGAGTATAGAAAGTCAGGTGTATGTAAGGCATTTGGTTGACATTTTCAAACTTGTTCGATTGAGAGAATGTGAAGTTTTGATAGATTGTTTCGGCTATGATGCGGTTAAGAAAAAGTCCGAAATTCATTTTCTCCCTAGGGACCCAGGTTTAATGCGAAGCATCGAGTATGGTTTTATTTATCAAAAGGTTCAGTTCATACACAGCGCCTTTGTGTTTCAGCCTGCGGAAGAGGTTGTTTCCTTTGATAAAGCTTCTAGCTATTTGTGTAAAAGGTTAAAGGACATTTTTTTTACGGTTAAGAAAAAACCGCTTGAGAGGATAGTTATGGGGTTCCCTATGGTAGAACCTTTAAAAAAAATCATAACGCAGGATCAGCTATTTAAAGAAGAGGTGACGGAAATTCTATCGTTAAGTAAAGAGCTCTTAATTAATCCGGAAGAGATAAGTAAAAAACAAATATCTGGGGCATTAACTGGCCTCGACATCATAAAATGGCAACGTTTGATAAGGTTCTCACTCCATATGTTGATTGCTTACGCAAAAGAGCAGAAATTGCTAGACACGCTTGTTTTTATTCAATCCTTAGTGCCGGTCTTTTCTCGAGAGAATTTTAAAGGCTGGATGGAGTATTTTTTTGGAAAGCAGAAAACCGAAGATTTAATGAGGGTGGCTTGTTGGTCGTCAACCTCAGACATGGTTTTTGATATTCAGTACCAGCCTTTAGTTTTTATTAAGGGCTGGATGCTTCTGCCCCCCGCAATTGTTAGTTATTCAAACTTAGTTAGAAATTTTATGCAGAACGTTCGGTTCAGGTTCGATCCGGATTCGGCTCAAGATCCTTTGGGGGAAATCCTAGAGAAAAGTTTGAAGCCTCGCGCTAGCCATTTAAAACGTGGTTTAACTTATGAGTTTGAGGGGAAACACGGTGAAATTGACTTGGTCGCGGTGATTGATGGGTGCATTTTTTATTTTGAATGTAAAAACTCTCTTTTTCCATGTAATCATTATGAGCTTCGGACGAGTTACGATTACATTCGAAAAGCCGCGACTCAACAGCTTGAACAGTTAAAAAAAAATATGCAAAATCCTGAATTCATAAAAATGCTGGCCCGGAAAATCGGAATTAAATCTTTGGATGGCTTCCGCTTCTCAACTTGTGTTGTGATGGGGAATAGGATGTTTTCTGGCGGGCGAGTATTGGGTCATCCCGTGAGGTCGGTTTTTGAGTTAGTTAATTTTTTAAATTCAGGTGAGGTGAGTTTTCACGAAGGGAATATACGAAAAAGTACAAAGCGAGAATTGTTTAACTTTAAGGTTTGGCACGGAGAGGAGTTTTGTTCAGAAGATTTGATTGATTATCTCGAAAAAGATCTTATGCATGAACCGGTTTTTAGAGCTATGAAGGAAGTTAAACAGATTATATCTTTGGGTAGTCGGAAGATGGTCGTGCCAATATATCGTTTAGATACGGGTGTATTATTAAAAGAATATTGCGATCGATTTCGATCTACTGCTAATTAGGCTAGAAGGTACCGGTACTCAGAGTGCCAGGTTAAATTAATAAGTATTGAGGGAAAATGTGGAGCTAAATCAAAAGTTATCCAGATTATTTTTAAACTCGAGGACACTGATATGAGGAGAAAATGAAAAAAATTCTTGGCCTGATCGCTTGTGTTATTTTGCTTGGCGGCGTGTTGTTTTTGGCCGTTATTTCTTATACGCAACCATGGTATATCGTCCCGTATGGTATTGCTTGCGCTTTCTTCCCGCAGTTAATATTTACGATAATTGGAGTGCTTTTCGTTCGTGACGATAAGAAGGTGCTTCGTCAATTGGCGAAGGTGCCTGAGATTCAAAGTTTGATTAATAAAGCGACCTCTACAGAAGAAAGAATTAAGGTTTTAGAAGAAGAGAGAAAAAACCTGGATGAGGTTATTAACTTCGAGGCTAAGAGGCGAACTTTACTTGCTCAAAAAGAAATTTACGAGGTAGAGGGGAATAAAGTTCTTAATGAATTAAGCAGGATTGACGGTGACCTTTCAATCCTGGAAAGTCAAAAAAATGAAAAAAGCGAAGTAACAAAAAAGCTATTAGCTAGAATCGCGAACGAAAAAGATTTGGTTCTGGTTTTAGGTTCTCGGAAAATAGTTTTTAGTGAAGAGTTCTTTTACAAAAGAGGGATTTTGGGATTCTTTATATTTAAATTGGTGGAGGGGCAGCTTTACAGTCTCAATAACCTTCTAAGGACTTTAGAGCGGTTGAGTGTTGAAATGTACAGTCGAAGAAGCCGAAAATAACAGTGTATTTCCGCAAATAGGCGACAGACACTTTTAAGGTGTCAGGCGCCTAGATAAAGAGATAAAGGTGCCAGGCACCGAGCTGGGGACAGGTAAACGTACAAAATAGGTACAGGTACTCAGAGTGCCGGGTTTGGGAAAAAAGATTTAGGGCAGGGAAAATTAGTGACGATTCCGGCCTCATTCTCAGGAGGGTACAATTCCCTCCAGCTTCAGCCGGAACCGTCGGGTAAATGATAGCAGAAGTTTGATCCAAAAGGTACCGGTACTCCTGGTGCCGGGTTTCGAAGGAGCTGCATGAACTTAAAGCAAGTTGGAATCATCGTTTTATTGCTTTTTGTCGATGGCTGCGCGCGCTCGCGCTATAAAGGATGGGAGTTTGTGCGTGTCGAAAACACCCTCCCTTCGCCGGACTGCCAGTTTAAGGTCCAGGAAAATTGCAGCAAGTTGGGCAATGGGTGTTTTGACTGGTTTAAAAAAAGAGCGACTGTTTTTAATGCTAACACGGTAGTTGTAACAAAAACTTCAGAGCTTGGGTCCACCTCCGAAATCAGACCCTTCCATAAACGGACGGGGACATTATTCGAATCTTTGGCAAACTATTACGATTGTCCCAAGTCTAACTAAAGAGCAGATTCCGGTACTGGTTTTAAAATAGGGAGGTTTTATGGCGTATATTGATGGTTTCGTGTTACCGGTTCCCAAAAAGAATTTGGCGCTTTACCGAAAAATGGCAACGGTTGCGGGCAAGGCTTGGCGCAAGTATGGAGCGCTGGAATATATTGAAGCGGTCGCGGATGATGTGAAGCCTGGCAAATGGACGTCGTTTCCTCAGAGCGTGAAACTCAAAAAAGGGGAAGTGGTGGTTTTTGCTTATGTCGTGTATAAATCCCGAAGTCAGCGCGACAAAGTGATGAAAAAGGTCATGGCTAACAAAAAAATTTGCGAAATGTTCCAAAAAAATATGCCGTTTGACGGCAAGCGTATGTTCTGGGGCGGGTTCAAACCCATCGTCAGCCTGTAAAGATTGGCCGTGCCGGTTCCAAAACAGGGTGAAGAAATAAGTGACAGACCCTAGTTTGTTTCAGGATGCCAGGTATAAGTTAATTCGTCTTCAGGCAGACCTGTGAGTTCATTTATATCTTCAGAGATAGTAAGGCTGATTCTTGTGCAAGTCGGCGCGGGGACAAGGTCAGCGTCCGGAACCGGTTTGCCAAGCAGCGTGTCTTTCAAAAAGACATCATCCAAATAAGCTTTTCCGGAAGCATCAACTCTGCTCGTGCTGCCGTCCGCATATTCTATGACGTAGATAAATTGAGGGGCTGGATCTCCATCGGGCCAGACAAGTGTTGCTGATTTGACCCTGCCGATCTGATCGTTTTCATCCCGGATTGTGTCACCCAAATAGAGGCTTGTAATATTTATTGGTTTGAATTTTTCTTTGGGAGTTGCGTTGAGCTCATCAGACGAAAGGATGTCCTTGATGGGTGTTTTTTCCAGGAAATCCTTAATAAGATCATCGTCGGATTTCGGAGCTGGATTTTGAACGGGTGCCGGAGGATTGGTAACATTGGGGGTTTCGGTACCGTTATCAGGTTTAGCAAGGGAATCGTCATCTTCTAATCCTGCAGTTTCAACTTCTGCACCAATTAGATCGCCTGGCGGATTCATGATCGGGTCAATCTCTCCTTCGAGAGCGATGCGCGTTTCGTATTCATAATCAAACATAAACATTTTTTTTCCGAACTCGTCAAGTTCTACGGTGATCGTGACTTTCAAGCCTATCACAATCGTGACTTTTCCGTCTTCTTCGGAATAAGGCTGTCCCAACGAGGTGGGAATCATTGGGTAAAGCGTTGGAATATCCCCCCCGATGTCGTTTCCATTTTGATCAACGGTCATCATGCTGCCGTCAGGGAACTCGACCAAGTGGCTAAGTTCGAAAGTTTTAGCTTCGTCGTTCCATTGAAGATCAGCAGATACGACTTTCCCGGTCAAGCCCTCAGCATTCGTGAATGTAGACCCTAATTGCAGGCTCGTGAGTGTGTAAGGCTTAAAGTCATCAGGCGGTGTGGGTAGAGTGAGATCACTATCATCGTCTTCGATGGTGTCAGGTTTCGTTTCTTCTTCGACGGGAGTCGGAGGCGGTAAAAGTGTGGGGCCTTTGACATTGATGGACTCCAGATATTCTTTTAACTGCTGATCCTGTTCCGGTGTCGTTTCTGGCGGCACGGCAGTCGTCATGGAGTCTGCTGTTGTGGGTTCACCGAGCGGTCCTTCGTTTTCAAACGCGGTCGCGGGAGAAGTTTCCATGACGGCAGACTGTTGAGTGTCTTCGACTTCTGTTGAAGCTGGTTTTTCCGGCGGCTGAGTCATTCCCATATCCGTCAATTCGGCGGCGAAAAGCGAAGAGGTTAGGCAGAAAGCAGGAATTAAGGCGATAAGCCATTTAACCAGCGGTGTCTTCATAAATGTAATCCTCATGGGTAACCTCTCAGAATAAGATTTTGAACTTATTTAAAACGTAACAGGAAGACGTGTTTAAAGCAAATACCTCTCCCAGAGTTCCATATCTCCTGAGTTATTTCAAAAACAGTCTTGCGCGCAGGGCATTCCAGCGAGAAAATGGATTAAATCAAAAGGAGGCCGTCATGCAGGATTCCGTTAAACTCTCACCTAAATCGATGGCGTTTGCGGGCGGTGTTTTGTGGGGAGGCGCGATTTTTCTTGTTGGGGTCATTCATTATTTCACTCCGGCTTACGGAGATGCTTTTCTGAAAGCGATTGCTTCGGTTTATCCCGGTTATCATGCGTCGGCCTCGCTTGCCGATGTGTTTGTCGGGGGAGGCTACGCGCTGGTCGATGGCGGTATCGCCGGGTTCTTTTTTGCCTGGCTTTATAACGCTTGTGCCGGCGGTTGTTGCAAAAAGCAGAGCTGAAAAGGGAACCTATGAAATCACAGACGCTCAGTGTTTCTATTGCCCGCGATCCGGGCAAGGTGTATGACTTCGCTTCGGACTTGAGGAATCTGCCGAAATGGGCTGGGGCTTTTTGCCTTTCTATTGAGAATAAGGGCGGGGAGTGGATTGCTCAGACCCCGCAGGGCCCTGTCTCCATTCGCATCGCCGGGAAAAACAGCCTCGGGATTTTGGACCATTATGTAATCCCTGCTCCCGGTGTAGAGATATACGTGCCGATGCGTGTGGTGGCGAACGGATCGGGGAGTGAAGTGCTGTTTACTTTGTTCCGCAGACCGGAAGTGACGGACGCGGAGTATGAGCAGGACGTGAAATGGGTCGAGCGCGACCTTGCCGGTCTCAAAGCTGTTTTAGAGAAGTAAACCCATTTGAAATTAAGCCAGCTTTAAACTTCCTCGTTTCAACTCCCTGGTTTGAGTCCTATACTATCTTCCACGGATTGTTACCCTTATGGGAAAGGAATAAACATGAAGACTCTTGAAGGAAAGAAAGCGGTTGTGCTTGGCGGAAGCCGCGGTATTGGCGCCGCGATTGTGAAGCGTTTGGCCCGCGAAGGCGCGGAAGTTACTTTTACTTACTTTGGCTCAGAAGAGGCTTCGTTGAAGCTTGCGAAGGAAGCGGGTGCCAAAGCCGTGAAGACGGACAGCGGTGACCGGAAGGCTGTGGCGGGGTTGATGGCGTCGCAGAGCGCGATTGATGTGCTGGTGGTGAATTCCGGCACGCTCGTTATGGGCAACGCGGTTGATCTTAAACCGGAAGATGTGGACCGGATGATCGATATCAATATCCGGGGGCCATATCACGCCGCGGTGGAAGCGGGCCGCAAAATGAAAAATGGCGGGCGCATTATTTTTATCGGTTCCGTGAATGGTGACCGCGTGCCCTTTGAAGGCGGGGCTGCTTACGCCATGACGAAATCAGCGGTGCAGGGAATGACGCGCGGTCTCGCGCGTGATTTCGGCGCGCGGGGAATTACGGTCAACAATGTTCAGCCCGGTCCGGTGAACACCGACATGAACCCTGAAAATGGCCCCATGAAAGATGTGATGCACTCTTTTATGGCGATCAAAAGGCATGCTCAGCCGGAAGAAATCGCGGGCATGGTGGCTTATTTAGCCGGCCCGGAAGCTTCGATTGTCACCGGCGCTCAGCACACGATTGACGGCGGGTTTGGCGCTTAAGCGCGGTCAAAGAGTGTCAAGTTGAGACCCGCGTGAAATACTTGTTGATAACGTATAGGAGTTGAGGTTGTGGATGCGGAGTTTTGGGTAAAGTCCTGGAAAGAGGGGAGAACTAACTTTAACCAGGCTAAATATCACGGAAAGCTGGTGGAATATTTCCCTCAGTTGCTTCCTCAAAAAGGGCAAAAGGTGCTCGTGCCTTTATGCGGGAAATCGGTCGATCTTCTCTGGCTCCGTGAGTTTGGACTCGAGGTTCATGGCGTGGAATTATATGAGCAGGCGGTTAAGGCTTTTTTTGAGGGGAATGCTCTTCTGCCTCCAGGAGTTACCCGGGATCAGGATTTTATTCATTACACTCACAAAAATTTAACGGTCAGTTGCGGTGATTTTTTTAAGCTTAACGCCGAAAATACTTACGACTTCATTTACGACCGGGCTTCTCTTGTGGCCTTACCGGCGCCGATGAGAAAAGATTACGCGCGGGTCATTCAGCGGGCGCTTAAAAAAGGGGGGAAGTACCTGCTGATCGTTTATCATTATGATTCTTCAAGGCTGGAAGGGCCGCCTTTTTCGATCGAAGAGAATGAAATTCGGGCGTTGTATGAAGACTCTTTCGCGATTCAGTTAATGGAAAGCGGGAAGCCGGAGAATGAAGGCGCCCGGATTGAGGCGGTCGAGGGACTCAAACGCAACGTTTACATTCTTGAAAAAAAGTAAAAAATAAAATGCCCTTCGGGAAGGGGAGGGTTCGCAAGCGTGTGACACCCGTCACAGTATCAGTGGGCTTTCCAGGGCATTCTTTAAATATAAGGAGGTGTTCCATGTCAAAAGCCGAACCTATGATTCAAAAGTTTATGACCTGCCAACCGCACGCTATTGAATCTGGAGAAACCGTTGAGAGCGCTGAGAAAATGATGCGTGACTTGAAGATTCGGCATCTGCCTGTTATGGAAAAAGGGGAGGTGAAGGGGATCATCAGTGACCGCGATATTAAAACCGCGCTTTCTCTGGTGGACACTAATCCTAAACTGCTTTTAGTTAAGGATATCAGTCACGAAAAGCCTTACGTTGTCTCCCCCGAAGCTCATTTAAGTGATGTGGTTCGGGAAATGGCTGATAAATCCTATGGGTCCGCGATTATTGTTCAAAACCATAAGTTAGTCGGAATTTTTACGACCGTTGATGCTTGCCGTGCCTTGGCAGCGCTTCTGGAAGTCCGTTACCACACGCATTGAAAAGCAGAAACCGAAACGGAGTAAAAAACATTTTCCTTCAGGCCTCCATCAATCGAGCCGTAAAAGAAATTGAGTTAAAATTTTTTAAGATGGAGGTGACTTGAATGGCAAAAAAGAAAAAAGCAAAAAAGAAAGTCAAGCGCGCTTCAAAAAAGAAAAAGCGCACGGCTAAGAAGAAAAAACGCCGCTAGTTTTTCTCGGCGCATCGGGAGGCAGGGTTAGCGAACTTGAGACCTGTCTCCCGCGCAACTCCCCCGGGAATTTCCCCTCCTTACAGTGATAAAATTGCGGATCTATTGTGATTTTCAGGAAACAGACGCGGTAAACGGATACAGGAAAAGGTCCGATACTTTTAAGGCGGTGAGCGCTTTTCTATGTTAAAGTAGGCCTGCTCTTGGGCGGTTAAGGCCATAGGAGGCATAATGCTTAAGTGGATTGCAGCGATTGTGTTTTTGATTCTTCTCTGGCTCTCAGGATGGAGGCTTCATCCTGAGGCGCTTAGACAGCCGGGGGCGTATTTTATTGCCCGCACCGGGAAAGATGTTTTCTCTCGTTTTAATTCCGTGGAATTTTTTGATGAGAAAAGCGGGAATAATGAGAGGATAAGGCAGGAGCAGGAGCGGGAGCGAAAAATGGCAGTACGAACCAAAATCGAAGAACCGAAGTAAACCAGGAGGCTTCAATGCAGTATCTATTCACTCGTTTGCCGAATCAAGGTCACGCCCAAAAATATAGAGTTAGAGATTTTAAAAGCAAGAGCGAGACTCTCTTCAGTTTTTCTTATTCAATTATTGAAATTTGGGGTAAACCGCTGGAACCCCGCCTGGAAAATCTCATGATTGCCTACCTTAAGAAAAAAGGCTGGGTGAAGGAGCCTGTCGTGATTACTCCTGAGAATGCGCCTAGAAATCTGACGACCTTCCTCGAATCTTTGCAGAAAAAATAAAAAAAGTATTTTAGCGGAGATTTGGATTGCTGATTTCAGATAGCCGTAAGTTTATTTTTTTTGCCGCCGGGAAAACGGGGACGACGACGCTCGAGTCCATTTTGCGTCCTTATGAAACGCCTCAGCAGGTTTCTCCGGAAGATTACGAGAAATATAACAACAATATGCCTCCCGCGATTTTTAAACCGCGGATGGATTCGGCGAAATGGAGCCAGTATTTTAAGTTTTCCGTTGTTCGAAATCCCTGGGACTGGGTGGTTTCAAATTACATTCAGAATGTGACTCAAGACCAGGGAACGATGCTGGAACGTAAATTTACGAAACAGGACATTCTTGATCTTTCGAGGATGCTGAGTTTACGCGGGATTACCTGGTCAAAGCACCGGACCCAGCTGGCTTTTTTAACCGACGCGGATGGCAAGGTGCTTGTGGATTTTGTCGCGAAATTTGAAAATCTTCAAAATGACGCCGATTATATTTTTAAGCGTATCGGAATTCCGCCTGCGGTTTTACCCCGTAAAAACACTTCACGCCACCATCATTATTCCTGGTACTACGGCCCGGAAACCATTCAGCTAGTTTATGACCTATACAAGGTTGATGTTGATCACTTTGGCTATAAATTTGAAAATAAATGAAAACGGAGTCAGCCCAAAAGTGCACAATTTGCACATTTGGGCTGGTGTTAGCTAATTTAAGCTTGAATTAAGCTCTGAATCGGTCAAATATACACCTGCGATTTGATCAGTTTCCCAAATATAACTCAAAGGTGGTTCATGAAAAAATTCATAGTTTTAGGATGTCTGCTTCTTTCGGCTTTTACCTCCGGTTGTGTAGGACCCCAAATTCGAGCCAATCTTGAACCCGGCCAATATCTCAAAGATTTAGGTAAAACTTACGTCGCTCATTTTGAGCCTGATAAGCGTAATTTGAATGAGATTATTGCCCAGGAAATTACTCTTATGGGATATAAGGCGACGACAGGTGAGCGCGCGGATATGCCGGCCGATACCCAAACTCTCGTGACTTACGAGGATCATTGGATGTGGGATATGAGTATGTATCTGCTTCGCATTAATATTAGTTTTGTGGATGCTAAAACTGATAAGACGATTATTAGCGGGGAAACAATCCGCCCTTCGTTAATCCGCAGAGAGCCTCCTGTTATGATTCGTGAAACTTTGCAGGAAATGCTGTCTAAAAAATCTTAAAGATAAGAAGGCGGTTCGGAAATGTTCAAAAAAGCGAGTTTTTCTATTCTGTTTCTTCTGCTTGCCGGATGCGCTTCGATCGGACCTTCGAGCTCTCCTGAATTTCGGTCTCTTGTGAATCAGGCTTTGCCTTCAGGTTCAGGAGAGACTCTTTTGGCGCGCACCGGGGTTTGGTACCCGAATATGCCGAAAAGCGGATGGTCTTTTGACGGCATGGAGCTTGGGATTGTAGTTATTACCGAAAAGGCCTTGTATTTCGAAGAATGGGATACAAAACAAAAGGCTTATAAGGTCAAGTTTGAGCTTCAGCATCAAGATATCGCGTCGGTGACGACGAAAAGCTTTGGATTGAATTACGCGTTTTACGTGATCGGAAAAAACGGCCGGTCTGATGCTTTTGATATTCGGGTTGCCGGCGGTCAGACACTAACCCGGGGCGGGACCAAAGAGGCTTTTGAGATTTTGGATGGACGGGTTAAGGCGATAGCCACTCCCGCGAGTTAGAATGACGAAATCGCGCTGCGGCTGGAGCGTTAAAGACGCGGATTACATCCGGTATCATGATGAAGAATGGGGCGTGCCGGTTTATGATGACCGCAAGCTTTTCGAGTTTTTGATTCTTGAGGGCGCGCAGGCGGGGCTCAGCTGGATCACGATTCTGAAACGGCGGGAAAACTACCGGAAAGCTTTTTCCGGTTTTGACCCAAAAAAAGTCGCGCGGTACACGCCTAAAAAAATCGCCTCGTTGCTTCAGAATGCCGGGATTATCCGCAACCGTCTTAAAATCCATTCTGCCGTTTCTAACGCCAAAGCTTTTCTGAAAATCCAGGAAGAGTTCGGCAGTTTCAGTAATTATCAGTGGCGCTTTGTCGGCGGTAAACCCCTCTGTAATAAAAGAAAGACCCTCAAGGATTTGCCTGCCAAAACCCAGGAATCGGACGCGTTTAGCAAAGACCTGAAAAAGCGGGGGTTCAGTTTCGTGGGCTCCACCATCATCTATGCCCATATGCAGGCGGTCGGTATGGTGAATGACCATGTCGTGACCTGTTTCCGCTATAAACCCCTGAAAACCCTCTAGAAAAAGGCCTCTCGAACCGTTACTTAAGAGACGGCTGAATTCGGCCGGATTCTAATGAGGTTCAAATCGGGAGTGTTCCATGATTAAAGCGTTTGTTCTGTTTTTGGTGCTTTTGGCGGGCGGTTATTTTTTGATGGGATTCAAAGGGTACCGGCTTGCCCCTGAAAACCTGAATTATTACAAACCTGAAACCTCAAGCTTGGACACGCAAAAAAATGCTTTTCAGCAATATCTGGAACAGCTCAAATTCAATAATAAATATCATCCTCTGATTGTGCGTAAAAAAGGGATCTCCGCCGCTGAATCCATGGATAAAAGCACAACCAATGGATTAAAGACCCTTATTCAGGCTGATAAGCTTGATCAGTTCGAGAAAGTTAAAAAGCAGGTGCAAGAGATTTCAGATAAAGCGGATTCCCGGGAAAAAATTATTCAGGAAGCGGAGAGCGTCTAATGAGATCCGCCAGGGGTTTTATTCTCACAGTCATTTTAACAGCTTCGATAATGCCGTGCGTGCGCGCGGACAGTGACCGGGCGCAGGCCTTAAAGGATTTTGACGCGGAAGTCAGCCGGATGTACGAGCCGTCCGTTCTTACGGATGAAGCGGGCTATTATGAAAGTATGATGGGTGAGGCGGAGAGCCTCGTTTCCTTGAATGACCGGATAGAGCGGACTCATTTTTCGGATGAAAAAAAAGCGGAGAAAAAGAATTTTGAAATCTGAGGAGAGAACCCCGCGATGCAGAAAATAATCCCGTGCTTGTGGTTTGACTCAAACGCTGAAGAAGCCGTCGCGTTTTACAGCTCGATCTTTAAAGATTCCAAGATATTGACGGTTACGCGCTATGGAAAGAGTGGTCCCGGCCCCGAAGGAATGGTCATGACGATCGTCTTCAAGCTTGAGGGGCAGGTTTTTATGGCGTTAAACGGCGGGCCTCAGTTTAAATTTACGGAAGCGGTTTCCTTGATGGTTAAATGTGAAACTCAGGCGGAACTTGACGTGCTGTGGGACAAACTTTCAGACGGCGGACAAAAAGTGAAGTGCGGTTGGGTGAAAGATAAGTTCGGTCTTTCCTGGCAAATCACACCGACGATTATCGCCGACATCATGCGGGAAGGCGATCCGGTTAAGGCGGATAAACTGATGAAAGCCATTCTCCCCATGAAAAAGATTGATATCGATGCCATCAAACAGGCGGTCGGGGTTTAAAGTGAAAGAAGTGCTGATGGCCGTGCTGATTTTAGCCGGCATTGCGCCTTCGGCCGTTGCGGATGAAGCTCAGGGACAGGTTTTGCTGGAAAAAGCTGAGCAGATGCGCGGGCCTCGTGTTGAGTTCGCGCGTCAGCACGCGGCCCAAATTTCACTGACTCCAGATCAAAAAAGTTTTTATGTTCTTTGGCTTCCTCCAGGAACGGATCTTAAAAATCCTCCGCCCTTGATTGTGACGGTCGGCGGGCACAGCACTTACGCGTTTGACGACTTTTTTGTCTGGTATCCTTTTCTTAAAGAAAAAGGGTACGGGCTTCTGGCGCTTCAGTGGTGGCTGGGTGAAAATCAAAGTCTTCATGGGTATTTGACACCCAGAGAAATCTACGAAAGTTTGGAATCTATTCTTTCTCAGACCGGCGTGAGGCCCGGGACGCTGCTTTTGCATGGCTTCAGCCGGGGTTCGGCTAATATTTATTCGATTGCCGCTTTGGACCGTGCAGGCGGGCGTAAGTATTTCAGACTCATTGTTGCCAACGCGGGGAAGCCAAATCGGGATTACCCTCCGACTCATGAAATCGAAGTTGGGGTTTTCGGAGAGAAACCATTTGAAGGTACGCACTGGGTCACTTTTGGAGGCGGGAAAGATCCGAATCCGGATCGTGACGGGATTCCGGGAATGCGTGAAGCTGGAAAGTGGATTGAAAGTTACGGCGGAAAAGTTGAACTTGCGATTGAAGACCCGGAAGGTGAACATGGGGGATTTCACCGCAATCCTGAAAATGTAAAAGCGGCTTTTGATGTTTTTGAAAGACTGCTTCAAACGGCGGATCAATAAAAGGAGTTATTATGGGAACAAAGGAAGCGGCGGATATCCGGGTGGGAAATGTTTTGAATATTGGAGGCGCGCCTTGCAAGGTGCTGTCTCAGGAAGTGAGAGGATCGGGGAAATCGGGTAAAACGGTTCAGCTTTCACTTAAGAACCTGATGGACGGTAACTTTAGCGAAAAGAGCTACCGGTCTGAGGAAAAAGTCGAGGATATCGAAGTTAAACACGTGAAGCTTCAGTATCTTTATAAAGACGGTGCCGAGTTTGTTTTTATGAATGAGCAAAACTATGAGCAGTTCCCGCTTTCCGAGAAAGCTATCGGTAAACAGTCCGCGCTTTTAAAAGAGAATATGACGATCAATTCTCTTTGCATTGAGGACCGGCCGGTGAGCCTTGAGTTCCCGAGGTTTGTCGAGCTGAAGGTGACCAGCACGCCGCAGGGGACTAAGGGGAATGACACAAATTATAAGGAAGCGGAGCTGGAGAACGGGCTGGCGGTTATGGTGCCTCAATTTATTAAGGAGGGCGATTCTATCCGGCTGGATACGGAGCATTTTACCTATATGGAGCGCGTGACGGTCAAGAGCATGAAAGCGGATGCTTAAATTTTTGAAGAATTTCCCGCGCATTTCGATAGAATCTTAAAACAAGCTGAAAGGGGCAAGTCATGATTCAATGGCTGTTATTGTTTTTCCTTTTGTTTTCGGGGACGGCGTTTGCCGGCGGGGATGAAATCCAGATGAAAGATGGTTCCAGCATGAAGGGCGATATCATCGGCCAGAATCCTGAGCAGGTTTATCTTTCCACTAAGGATAAGGGAGTGGTTCGGATCAAATTTTCCGACATAACCACGATTAATTATGGACCGAACGGCCCGGTGAATCCGCCAAAGCCCAAAGATGTCAAAACTGTCAATCCGTAAAGACCAGAAACCCGCGTTTCTAAGGGATGTTGAAGATCACGGAGATTATTTTGTGCTCCGGCTCGAGGGACCCATCGGCACTCATGCTCTTGAGCAGAACCGGGGAAAAATGACCCGGGTGATTGAGGAGTTTAAGCTTTTTAAAAAACATATGCTTTGTGATTTTGGGAGTGTTCAGGATTGCGATACGGCGACGATGGCCGCCTTGGTTAACCGTCTGGCTGAATTGCGGAAGCTTGGCAATAAAAGACTGATTTTATTTAACGTTAAGGATAGGCTGAATAATCTGTTTGAAATCGCCCACCTTGAAAAGGTTTTCTCTATTCACGCGTCGGAAACCGAAGCCGCCGCTTCCTTGAAGTAGCCGGGTGAAGAAGTTTTTTCCTGCTTTTGCAGCGCTTCTCTCGGCGATTTCCTGTCTTCTTCTTTTTCTCGGTTACCTCAGTATTATAAAGTCATTTCATAAGACGGTTTTTCATCCCCTCCTGAGAATTCCCGGAGTTAGAATGTTTCTCTCCACCCCGGAGTTTAATGCTCTGAAGAGGGTTATTTATGATCAGGAATACAGCCGTCAGAAGGATATATTTGATACGGTCTGGGACGAAGATGCCGCTATTCACTTACCATATCTGGAATTTGAACCAGTCGAAATGTATGGGTTTAAAAAATTCAGGTATCGGCCGGGATTGAAAAAAATAAACTTAAGTGCTTGGGGAGAGGGACAGTGGTGGCGATTTGAACTTATCGAAACGCCGGAACTGACAGAGGTTTTGACCCGGCTCCCGTACCGGAAAGTTAACCGTGAGACATTTGATCAGAATGGATTCCGGCAGACCGGGGTTAAGCTTGATAAGAACTGCCGGGTGAAGGTGCTATTTGTCGGCGATTCATTTACTGAAGGTTTATGGGTCGAGGATGACGAGGCTTTCCCCGCGCACTTTGGAAAATTAGCTTCTCGCGAAGCGGGTTCGCTGGTTTGCGCGATCAATGGAGGGGTGAATGGATACAGCCCGATTGAAGAGGCTTACACGGTCGAAAATTTTTACAGCCGGTTTCATTATCCGGTTGTTTACGCGGCTGTTTTCCCGAATGACATTGATTTTGAGTATGAAAAGGTTCTCGACGGCACACTGACCGGAGCCGCTGAAAAATGGGAAATGTTCTTTACTTATTTTGAAAAAATCGCGGAAGTTTCCCGCGCCCGTTCAATCACTCCCGTGTTTGTGATTGTGCCCGACAGTTCACAGTTTAAAGCTCCGGAGTCGAGGACTAGATTTCAGGATAAAATCCTGGAGCGTTGTGAAGTGGAAAAGCTTTTATGCATTGATCTTTACGGCCCGATTCAGCAGGCGGGCCCTGAAAACGTATATCTCAAATGGGACGCTCATTTCAGCCCCCGGGGGCATCAGTTTGTGGCAGAGCTGTTGTGGAACCGCACCCGGATGCTTTATAATAACTACCTATCGGAAGCGGAGAAAAAGTGAAAAGCGCAAAATGGCTTGCTTTGATTTTCCTGGCTTTTAGCTGTATGGGAAGCGGACTTCAGGAACAGCTTGAGCAGTATGAGCCGTCGAGTCCGGATGAGCGGGCATTGAAGGTGGTCGCGCCGGATACGGAGTTTGGCCAGCCCGTTTTTCTTTATTCCGCGACAGGGCAGCCATACCGCTGTTATTTAAGGTCTGATGGACTCCCGCTCTCATGCCGGCGTACGGAAGCCGGTAAAGAAACGGAAGAAGCTCTAAAACACTTTTCTGAAAAAAACCTAAAAACACTTCCAGGGAGTTTCAAATGAAAAAAGATCCGAGGTCCAAAGGTTTTTCGTGGGTTCTGCCGTGTCTCACCGTTAAGGATGCCGTGAAAGCGCAAGATTTTTACGCGAAAGCTTTTGGTTTTGAAAAAGGGATCGCGCTTAAGGGGCCGGATGGAAAAGTCATGCACGCGGATATGCGTTATCAGGGGAAAGTGGTTGTGATGTTCGCGTCTGAAGGACATTGCCCGGCAAAATCTCCCGCGACGACCCATCAGAATATGCCGTTTGGAATTTATGTTTACCATGAAGATGTGGACACGCTTTACCTGCAAGCGGTTCGGGCCGGAGCGGAAGTTCTTCAGCCGCCCGCGGATATGTTTTGGGGGGATCGGACGGCGCAGTTTAAAGACTTGGACGGTTACAGCTGGATGTTTGGCACGAATATCCGGGATTTTCAGCCGGTATGACGCCCGAACATCTTCATCTTGCTTTAAACCATATTCCCATCATCGGCCTGGCTTGCGCCGCTGTGCCTCTTTTTTGGGGAATCGTCACTCAAAGCCGTCCCGCGCTTGTTTCAGGCCTTCTTCTCGCTGTCCTTTGCGGCGGAGTGACGTTTGCCGTGATGGAAACGGGAGAACAGGCGGCTGAGCGTTATGAAAATCCGCCTGTTTCTAATTATCTGGACGCCAATTTTGAGCATTTTCTTGAGATTCATGAGGAGCGCGCGGAAGCCGGTTCAAAAGCGATGTACGCGGCGGCTAGTCTTGCGGTTTTGAGTTTGATTTTATTATTTTGGAAGCCCTCAGCCGGAAGATGGAGCTGTGTCCTTGTACTGCTTGCCTGCTTGGCCGCGGTTGCTGCCGGAATTCGGATTGCCGATGCGGGTGGACAAATCCGCCGGCCTGATTTTCGAAGCTCCTCAAGTCCTGCCCAATCGTAGCCTTCCGCTGGAATTATCGGTTGACAAAATCCGCCTAATGGATAAGATTCTGTCTTATTAAGATTTTGTCCGGTTAAGATTTTGTCCTTTCACGGTCTTCTGACCTGGCTTAAAAATCAATCAATTAGGGAGAAACAGCATGATTTTGATTCAAAGTAAATTTATGAAGTATTCAGTTCGGGCCGTAGTGGTATTAGCCCTTATTTTTAATATTCTGGCGGGGCATGCCGGATTTGCCTTGGCGCACGCCCGCACTTATGTCTGGAACCAGGAGTATCAGACCCTGCCTCAGGGGCAATTTGAACTTGAGAGTCATACTCAGGTGAAGGTGCCGGATATGGGGAAGCATTCAGGCGAAAATACTTGGAAGTTTGAAGAAGAGGTGGAGTATGGCGTGACTGACCGCTTAACCATCGCGCACTATCAGCAATGGGAGCGTATGAATCACGAAGGTGTGGATGATGAAGGTGTTCCTGTTAAGGATTTTACCCGCTACACGGGTTTTAAATTTGAAACGAAATACCGGATTGGTGAAAAAGGGAAGTACTGGATTGATCCTCTGGTTTATCTGGAATATGAGTATGAACCTCAGGACCGTAAGGACGGCGCGCCGCACGTGCTTGAAGGGAAAATTGTGCTTTCCAAGGATTTTGGGAAATTCAACGCGACATATAACCAGATTATGGAATCAAAATTGGGCCATAAGGGCCGTACGGAGCATGAGTACACGCTTGGTTTGAATTATGAGGTGTTAGAAGGATTTCGAGCCGGCGGAGAAATCAAGGGGCAGTACTGGAATCCCGGAAGCAACCGCAATGAGATCGCTATTGGGCCGACGCTTGCTTATGAAGCCAAGTATTTTTGGGTGGCCATGGGCGTTCTTATCGGAGCCAATCATGCCGCGGATGATTTTCAGGGCCGGGTGAGCGTCGGCATTCCGATTGGATGATGAGAAAAAATCTTTTTGTTTTATTTGTCTTAGGGACGATAATAACTGCGGGCACTGCGGTGTTCGCGGAACCGTCTCAGCCCGCTTTAATCGGGCAGCCCGGCGGTGTTTGCCCCGTCATGGAGGGGCGTAAAGCGAAAACCAAGTTTTACGTCGACTACGAGGGGCGGAGAATTTATCTTTGCTGCCGCAACTGTGTAAAAGCGTTTAAAAAACATCCAGAACGTTACTTGCGCAAATAAAACAGGAGATCCTTCATGCAGGCACTTGCCAGATTGATTGGACTTGCGATCGCGATTTTAGGTTTTTCGATTTGCGTCCGGCCTTTAATTGTTCAGAAACTCTTCGCCTTCTTTTCAGCAGGAAAGAATCTCTATTACGCCGCGGCCGCGCGTATTACAGCCGGAGTGATTCTTATCCTTGCGACCCCGCAGAGCATTTTACCGGCCGGCGCCTTTGTTTTAGGGGTTCTCTTTATTCTGAGCGGCGCGATTATTTTCACGGCCGATTTGCAGAAGCTTAAGGATTTTATCGCGCACTACGCGGGGCTTCCGCCTTTGACGGTTCGGCTTCTTGGGGCGATCGCGGTTTGCTTCGGCTGTTTGATGGCGATTATAGCCTGATCAGCGGCTTTTTTTGTACCGCTCCACGGACTCATCAATAATTTTCAGCGCTTTTTCCAGCCCGTGCCATCCTTCTACGCCAGTTTTTTTCTTCTCGAGAGCTTTATAGACCTGGAAAAAATGCTCGATTTCTTTTAAGAGGTGAGGGGGCACATCCTTTAGAGTGTTGATGTGGTTCCAGAGCGGGTCATGAATTGGTACGCATAGAAGTTTGTCATCTTCGCCTTTCTCATCCCACATTTTGAAAAGTCCTACCGGCCGTGCTTCGATCATGCACCCGGGGAAAGTGGGTTCCCAGACGAGCACCAGGGCGTCAAGCGGATCTCCGTCACGGGCCAGGGTATTCGGCATAAAACCGTAGTCGCTGGGGTAATGGACGGATGAAAACAGCATACGGTCAAAAACGATATGGCCGGTTTTTTTATCGAGTTCATATTTATTCCGGCTCCCTTTCGGGATTTCAATCATGACAGTGATGGTATGAGGGTTTTTCACGGTTTTTTTCTTCATGGCTTGGGGCCCCTTAGGTTTTTTGGCGAGATCATAACATAATAGTCGGCAAAAACTAAAAACACTTCACGGGCGGATTTACATGTAAAAAAAGCGGGGCCATGTTAAGGCCCCGCCTTTTTTACTTTTGTTCTCTCAGCTTATTTCTTTTCCCTCAGGCGTTTCAAGGTCAGCAGATCCCAGGTTCCGTTAATGAGCGTTCTGCCCGCGTCAATCGTTTGCCCCATAAGTGTTTCTACAGGGTGAATGACGACTGAACGTTCCTTAACGACCGGAACTTTGTCCAAGGATGAATGGATCGTGTGGTCCATGGTTCCGTAAAGCATTCCGGCATCCTGAACAGGTCTGAAACTGCTGTCTTTGGTGTGGCTGTCGATGAAGCCGTCCGCGCGTTCCGGGCCACACCAGCCTGAAGCACTTCCCGCGATCATCAAAGCCGCGAGTAATAGAGATATTTTCTTCATAAAACCCCCCTTTTAACCCCAGCGATCCCGCGTGAGCGGGCCTTCTTACAACCCTATAAATAAGGATAGTCCAAGCCGGCACGCTTACAAGGGGCCTGGTATCCCTATTTTACTTAACTACGCTGTGAGGCATAAGATAGATGGACTTAATAAATTGTATTTTCTAGGAGGGAAAACTCTTCAAACCCTGCAATTGTTTTGATCGCATAAAGGCTTACAATTTCACCCTTATTCTTGCTATGATAATCGGCAACTATGAAGAAATGCTCCGTGGATGATTTGGAAAAAGCTCTTGCGGGTTCCGGCGCTCAGGTGCTGGATGTCCGTGAACCTTCAGAATTTGAGTCGGAGCGATTGGAAGGGGTAAAGCATTACCCGCTTTCAGCCTGGAAATCTTCTGCGGCCGCGGGAGTTGTGAAAGATAAACCGCTTTATCTGCTTTGTTTGAGCGGCGGACGGGCCTGCAAAGCCGCTGAAAAATTGGAGCAGGAAGGGTTCCGCGATCTTTACGTGGTTGAAGGCGGTTTGTCGGCATGGAAGCAGGCGGGGAAGCCTTTGAAGCGCGGGCAAAGCCGGGGCTGGAGTCTGGAACGGCAGGTGCGTTTTGCCGCCGGCTTTTTGGTGCTTTCCGGGATTCTGGGGTCTTTCTGGATTCATCCGGGCTGTATCGGACTTTCTCTTTTTGTGGCTTGCGGACTGATTTTTTCCGCGGTTACGGACACTTGCGGGATGGGAATGCTTCTGGCGCGTATGCCCTGGAATCAGCGGATTGAAAAGGGAAAAGTCTGATGGAAAATCTGCTGGCGGGAATTCTGGCCGGGGTTGGTTTGTGGATTTCAGTTTATTTTACCGGGGTTTATTACAAGTGGTTCCGCCCGGAGGTTTTCTGGGTTCCTCAGGTTTGCAGGCTCGATGAAAAGAGCTGTTTGAATGTGCTCGATACGCCCCGCGCGAAAATCTTCGGAATCCCAAATTCTCTTTTTGGAATTTTTGTTTACTCTTTCTTGATAATCGCGGGAGCTTCCTTCTCTGAGCTTTCATGTCTTTTACTGACTTTCGCGCTCATTCGCTCAGTCTATCTTGCTTACAGCCTGATTTTCGTGACCCGGATTCCCTGCAAACTTTGTTTCACTTCGCACGCCATTAATCTTGCCCTTTTTCTCATTTACGTATTAAGAGTATTCAGATGAGACCTCCGTTTTTCGCGAAGTTAATTCTTTTGGCGGTTTGCTGTGTAAATCTCGCGACGACCTATGTCATTACCGAAGGCGGGAAAGAAGTGGGGCGGTACGATGAGAATGACGGGAAAAATGAGGTCGTGGAGATGCCGTCGGACAGCCCTAAACCAGTTCTCATGAAAAAAGAAGCGGCCATGAAATATTCTCAGGACGCGGGATATTCCGCGGAGCTGGCTGAAACAGGGAAGATGGTTCCTGACAAACACGAAACTTTGAGGGTCAGCGGAAGGGTGCTGGACCTGATTTCCCTCAAACCGGTTCCGGGAGGCAAGCTGATTTGCAGCAGTGATCTGGAAAAAATTGAAGTTCCGGTGGCTTGGACCGGAAGTTTTTCAGCGAAATTACCCAAGCCGGAGAAGACCGCTCTTTCAATCGTGTATGAACCTCCGCCGGGGTACCGTAATTTGCTTTGGAGATTTCAATCCGGTCAGCTGTCGAGGTTAAGTCCGGCAGATCGCCGGCAGTTGGCTTTAGGAGCTCCTTTTATGCAAAATGGAACGCCGTCGCTGATGGAAATGGAGCTGGGGGTTTCACCTGAAAAAATCCCCAGCGAAAAAGAAATGAGTGCTAAATACGGAACTTAAAAATCACTGAACGCAGACAAGGAAGCGGTTAAAGTTGGTTTTAGAGACAGGAGCTTTTATGGGAAAAGCAATTTCAGAGTGGATTTCCGAATGCTACGGCTCGGCCCGGGAAAAAGGTTTTTGGGATAAAGAGCGCAATGTAGGCGAAATGCTGATGCTTATTACGTCAGAGTTGGGGGAAGCTATTGAGGCTCACCGCCATGGGCGGTTCGGGCTGGAGAAAAAAGATACCTTTGAAGATGAATTGGCGGACACGGCCATTCGTCTATTTGATTTATGCGGCGGTCTTGGGATTGATCTTGAGAAACAGGTTGAGTGGAAAATGTCATTTAACAAAACACGTGAGAAATTACATGGAAAAGCTTACTAGGATTTTCGCGGTTGGGTTGATTTTAACGGTTTGCGCGGTTCCGGCCGGGCTTTATGCGGGAGATCAGAAGGAAGCGGAGCGAAAGATCGCGGAATTAAATAAGAAGATTCAGGAAGCGGGAAACGGGGAGGATCTCCAGGGCGCGATTGATGCCGCTGAAGAGGCTCTGGATGTCGCCGTGGATGCTTACGGTGAGGAGAGTCCGGAAACAGCTAAGGCCATGAACAATACGGCGAATTTGTATATGATGGCGCATCACCCTGTGGAAGCGGGCAATCTTTATGGACAGGCTCTGGAAATTCTGGAAGCAAAAAAAGGAAAAAATGATCTGGATGCTGCCGATTATAATTACAATCTAGCAATGTCGCTGGCTATGCAGGGGAAGTATGATGATGCCCGCAAAGCCATGAAAAGGACGATAGAAATTCGTAAAAAGAAACTCGGTAAAAAACACGCGGACACCGTTAAAGCCGAAGAAATGCTTCAGGAAATCGGGTAGGGGTGAAAAATGGCTGGGCCTAAAAAAATTTTAATTGTTGATGACGAGCCGGATTTAATTGAGATTGCGCGCGACCATTTGGAGTCGGCGGGGTACGCGGTTTTCTCCGCGGGAGATGGACGGGAGGGACTGAAGGCTGCCAAGCAAAATGTGCCGGATTTGATTCTCCTGGATATCCAGATGCCGGATATCGACGGTTTGGAAATGCTCCAGCTTTTGCGCGGAATGCCCGGTCTGGCGGCAACGCCGGTTCTGATGGTGACCGCGCGCGGACGGACGGAGAATATTTTTGAATCCCAGCGGTTAAGGGCTGTGGATTTTCTAATTAAGCCATTCACCTGTGAGGAATTGCTGGACGCTGTCCGCAAGGCTTTCTAATGAAAAAAGTCCTTTCTGTTTTTATTTTGAGTATTTTTCTCACGGGCATGGGGACGGGTTTAGCTGAGGAAACGAAGAAGAGCTCTTCGGTCAGCGGGAGCGCGCAGGGCGGTATGACTTACTCGCCGACAGAGGGCTGGATTAAGACTGGTGAAAAGCAGGTGAAAACGGGAACCGATTATCTGGTTTATGAGAATAAGGTTAAGACGGCTGAAGAAAATCGAAAAAAGCGGGCTGAGCTGGCGGCTAAAATGAAGGCCGCGGAAGAGGCTCAGAAAAAAGCGGCTGAAGCGGCAAGCGCGCCGGCGCCGAAAGAGGAGCCTGCTCCGGCGGAGCAAATTTCGGAAGAATCGAGCCCAAAGAGAAAAACGAAGAAGCAGAAAAAAGCAGAGGAGGAAGCCGAAAAGAAAGCAGTGGAACAGGAAAAACAGCAGAAATTATCAAGTAAAAGAGTCTTGGTCGGTTAATCCGGCCGTTACGAGGAGCGATTATGCGCGAACATATTAAAAAAACGTCAGACGATTTCAAAAAATTTATTACAAAAGGAAACGTTGTGGATATGGCTGTCGGTGTCATCATCGGCGGCGCGTTTGGTAAAATAGTCACTTCGCTTGTTAATGATGTTGTGATGCCTCCGATCGGGCTTCTTATCGGTAAGGTCAATTTCAGTAACCTGTTTCTCAGTTTGGACGGTCAGACTTACGCTTCGCTGGCAGAAGCTCAGAAAGCGGGCGCTCCGACTTTGAATTACGGGGCATTTATTAATAATATTGTTAATTTCCTGATCGTGGCGGTAGTTATTTTTATTATGATCAAACAGATCGCTAGACTTCAGAAACCCGCGCCGGCCCCGGCTCCTGCCGCTCCAGTGACGAAAGAATGTTCCTATTGTTTTCAAACGATTTCAATAAAAGCCGTCCGCTGTCCTCACTGCACGTCTGAGCTCGCGGTCCGGTAGTTTTCAAAAGAAAAAGAAAGGAAGTCTATATGGCAAGAGCAAAAGCGCGTCACATTCTGGTAAAAGATGAAAAGGTCTGCCAGGACCTTAAAAAGCAAATTGAGGGGGGAGCCAGCTTCGCGGATTTGGCGGCGAAACACTCCCTTTGTCCGTCGGGTAAGCGCGGCGGGGACCTGGGTGAGTTCACCGAAGGTCAGATGGTCCGGGAATTTGATGAAGTGGTTTTCAGTAAAGAAGTCGGCAAAACCCACGGCCCGGTTAAAACTCAGTTCGGGTATCACCTGATTCTGATCGATAAGAGGGATAAGTAAGGCAGGTGCTGAAGTTTCACGGTTTTATAAGGACGGGGCTCTTTTATCTGGGCCTCGTCCTTTTTTCTTTTCTGGCTTCCGGTTGCGCGCGGGAGTCCGTTTTCTTTTCCAAAGATCTGCCCGAACCGTTACGGGCTAAAAAGGACCCTCTCCTTGTTTCCGACTCCTGGATGCCCGAGCAGACGAGTTTTGCCGGAGAATCTGTATGGGAGAATTAGCTAAGTTCTAGCGTCTGATAGCGTATTCCCTCTATAGCGGTCAATATTAAAAAAATTAATAAATTTTAATATTAGCCCTTCACTAAAAAATATATAAAAGCTATAATTAAGTACTTCAAAACAGGGGCCTATGCGCAAAGAAATCCAAAAAAGACATCCGGGCATGACTACGGCCGCCGCCCTAACTCTGCTCACTTTTGTTACATCCCAAACTGTTTTCTCCGCGGAGCTTCCGGCTTCTGAATTACTTTCCCGTGAAACCGTCAATCCGGCCGTAACCGCTTCTGAAGTTCATCCGGGAAACGCGGTTCCTGAAAATATTCCCGTGGATCCCACGTTTCAATTTCTTCAAACCGACAGAGTTCTGGAACCTGTATTCCAGGAAACTTCGGAAGCCGTTCTTGACGAAGAAACCGCGGAACTTGAAAATCAAAACTCCGCTGAGGCACCCGGTTCTTTTGACAGTGCGTTCGATTTTTTAAATCAGGCCAAAGGTTTTGCCGTGACCGCGGTCGATAAAATTTCCGGCAGCGATTTGGTGAAGCTGGCGCGTCAGGCTTGGGAATACGGCATCGCGGTTGTGAAGGGGATTGTTCTTCTTTTTACGAGCCATGAAGCGCATGGGCTTTCGGTTACTCAGACGTTCCGGGCGATTCTGGATACCGCCTCTGATTTTCTGATGCACAAACAGTCTTACGGTGAAAAGGATCCCAGCGGAACGGATTTTACCGGCGCTTCGGTCCGCGGCGGAACCGAATACATTGTAAGCCTTGAAAACGCAGCCGCGGAAAATTTGGATGTCACGGCTTTTAACGGCAGCGGTGAATCGCAGTCCGTTGATTTTAACTCCGTTGATGTGGTGATGCACGGTTTGGCAGACTCTTCCTATGCGGCTTATCAGGACGTTTTAAAGTTAATCGAAAAGGAAAACACGAAAGACCGTTCTCTCCTGGAATTTTACCGTTCCGATCCGCCTGTTGAAATTAATCCCGCTGAAGGCAATCCGGATTTGGTTCTGCTCCCCGCGACGAAGCCCGGCAGTTATCCCGTTTTGAAAAGTTACGTGCCTTCGAAAACGCCTACGGGTGAAACGGAATACAGCAGTGTTGATATTACCGTTAATTCGGGGACTCACGCTGAAGTGGTTTATCATCTCTATAACCAGACGACTTACGGTTGGGCGGGTGTTGAGTATGATGACTTGTATACACCGCAGGTTCAGGAAAGCCTGAATTTCTCCGGGCACTACGCGGATGGGCTGACCCTGAGCCTTTCAAGCCCGGATCTTACGGAAGTGATTTTTGAAGTCACGGATGTGAACGGTCAGAAAAGCCGTGTGATTTTAAAGGGGATTACGTCTACCGCGCAAAAATGGACAATTCTTCCTGAGAATTTTTCAGACGTGGATTTAACGCAGATCGCGAAAGTTGCGATCGGTCTGGAAGGACGGTATCCTGACAGCCATTTGGGAATCGACTGGGGCCGTTTCAATTACGCCCCGGCAGTGTCCGCGGACCCGTCCAATCCTGCGCTGACTACGTTGCCCGCGACTTCACAGGGGCAGGGGCCTCAACTGCGTTTTGAATCTTCCAAGGTTAATTCTGATGCCAGCTATGATTATAGTGACGCGAGTTTTGAGCAGGTTTCTTCCTCGCAGTTTTCAGGCAGTGTCAATCTTTACAATAAAACTTCATGGGGCCGCGTTTACTGGAGTTATGACAATTACGGAACAGAAAGTATCGAAACACTTGACCTGACTTCAGCTTTTTCGGACGGAATCGTCTTCTCGCTTAAAAGTGCTGACCTTCAGGAAATATTTTTTGAAGTGCGTGACAACCGCGGAAGAATTGCCCGTGTTCAGCTGTCAGGCATCACGCCGTCCAGTCCGGTTTACAAAGTGCTTCTCTCGGATTTACAGGGGATCGATTTAACCCAGATCACCGATCTGGGTTTTGAGTCGGAAGGTAAAAATGTCGGAAAAACATTTGAAGCGCAATGGCCAGGACTTGCTTACACACCTTCTTCTGGGCCGGATGCTTCCAATCCGGCGATTACGCCGCTGCCTCCAGACGGTTCGGGCAAACCGGTTTTTTCCGTGTCTTCCACGAAATTAGATTCTAACGGCAATACAGACTGGAGCGACGCAGCGCTGGAACTTCAGTCTCTGGCTTCCGCCCAGTTCCGTTTTAACCTTTACAACCGCACTTCGGAAGGCCGTGCCGAAGCTGTTTACAAGTCACCGGTCGATCTCGAATCTGTTTTCCCTGCCGGGATTGTGTTTGCTCTGACTGACAACGGGACCGGGCTCGACGGGGTTTATTTTGAAGCGACAGACGCGGACGGGAAAAAAGATCAGGTTTTTTTGAGCGGTCTTACCGCGTCCGCGCAGACTTACAAGATTCTTTTGAACCAGCTGGACAGTATTGACCTTTCGCGCGTAGTTTCTCTTGCGTTTGTTTCCAAAGGAGTCCATGTGGGGCAATCGTTGGGCCTGGATTGGGGGGGATTCGCGGGCATCACGGAAGTCGCGGGCGGCGCTTATCAGGAAGCTCAGCTGACTTTGCTGGCAGACAGTCCCGCCCTGATCGCGTCGGGTTCAAATGTTAATGCGTCTCAACCCGCCGGTCAAATCAGCCTTGAGCAGGACAGTTCTTCAGAATTCAGTTTTGTCTATGACCGTACCGTTTCAGAATCAAGCAGTGTTTCCGCCGCGGTTTCCGGCGGCAGTTTCGACAATAATCTGATTTTTAACGGGACGCCGATTTCTCTTCCCGAGCAATTTATTCTCGCGGCGCGCGGAACCGAAGACGGCCGTTTGCGCGTGACGGTTACGGACACTTCACTGCGCCAGGCTTTTTTCATTCTGAAACTCCGTCCGGTGTATCAAAATTACGTGCTGGAGTTGACCGGGGACAATATTCCGGAAAGTTTTGACCGCACGAAGATTGCGTCCATCATTTTTACTGAAGACCAGAAGACCGGAGACCCGCTTCTTAACAATGTCATCAAAGTTCAGATTCCCGGCCTGCATTATGACCCGCCCCAATATTCTGAAGCGGAGAATCAGGTCCGTGACATGTTGATCACCAAAGGCCTGACCTATTTCTCGACGGACAAGGGCCTCGATCCTGCGACGCATCTTCCATACGATTCTATTGAAGCGGACGGCCATCCCAAGATTGACGAAGTTGATATTGGGAATGACGCCCGGTTTACTCAGCCCACGCTGATTGGATACTACCTTCAGATTCTGGGTGAAGTCGTCGGCGGCACGCTCGACAACGGTATGACACGTGATGAGGCCCTTACCGAAATCGACACCGTTCTGACCAGTCTGCTTACCATTCAGGAAGATTTCGGCTGGAAAGGGATGATTCCCTGGATGCGTCTGGGGCCAGAACTTACGCCTTACACGCCGGACATCGCTCTGGGCGACAACGCCAATCTCGCGCAAAGCCTGGCCGGAACTTCGGGGACTTTGTCGACAGTTAGTCTGACGCCGGAGCAGACTTCGGCGGTCGCCGCGATCCAGACGAAGATTGAATTGTTTCTCGACAATCAGGCGGAAGGTTACGCGTCTTTTGTGGATGAAGTGTCCGGTTCTTTCTTCCAGGTTTTTACCCGCGACAGTCTAACCAGCCAGACCGGACATTTCCCGAATTTCTACATGGACCGGTTGGCAAACGAATTCCGCGGCGGCATCGCGTTTCTTCAGGTCCGCTACGATCTGCCTTCCACGGTCTGGGAAGCGCTGGGTGTTCATTACAATAATTACACAACATCTCAGGGTGAGACGATTCAAAACCTGGCGTATTTCGACGGCGGGGCTTTTCAGGCTTTTTGGCCGCTTCTGCATACCCGGGAAACGGATTTTATCGGTTTCCACAACGCGCTGGAAAACGCTTTTATCAGTTACGCTGATTTTTCCGCTTCGCACAATCTCCCCGGTTTTGTTTCGGCCAGTCAGCGCCCGGATGACGGGATTGTGTCGGGAGTTTATGAAAGCCGGCAGGGCGTACGCGAAATCGCGGAAGGCGGATCTTCGCACGCAGACCAGTTTGTTTCGGACGTAGGTTCAACTTACGCGCTGGCCGCGGCGTTTTCGCTTGATCCGCAAACCGTGCTGGCTTGGCTGGCTTCGATCCGGGAACAATTACCGGGCCTTGAAGGAAACGAAGGGTTTTTTGACGGCGCTCGGTCCGATACTGAAATTGCCAAACGGACGCTTGGTGTGGATGCCGCGTCCATGATTCTGGGGCTTTCGAACGTCAGCTCTTCGGGTTTTGAAACCTACTTGAGAAATCACGGCCTCGAGCTGGATTACAACCTGCTTTATGATGGAGTCAGCCGCAGTCTTTCGATCGCAATGACGAACCAGGAAGCGGCCGCGCCTCCAGTCATTCCGGACAGGTCACTGGCGGTATTCAGTCACATTGATTCGCAGGGTACGATTAATAATTTCAACCAGTCGGCCGCGACTCCTGCCGGAATTCATCCGGTTTACGGCAGTCTGGCTGCTAATGGCGGGTACGGCGGTTATTTCTGGTTTCTGGACCAGTCTTACGACGCGCGTTCCAACAAGCTTTTGATCAACTACACGGCCAGCGATACTCCCCAGCAGATTAAACTGGAATTGAAAGATGAGTTCGGCCAGACGGTTGGAGTTTATACGCCGTCTTTGGTTGACACCGCTTCAGACAAGATCATTGAAATTGATCTTCCGAATACGGCGGAATTCAGCACGATTACGCAGGTGGTTCTTGTTATTGATCAAAACGCGACAAACGACACGAGCGGAAATTTTATTATCCACTCGATCGATTTTCAATATTACGCGTCTTAAAAATCAATCGGGGTAATTAAAATGAACCGGAATCTGAATGTCAGGGTGCATGCTTTGGTGAACGGGGCAGGTCAGCGCGGCGCGTTCCAGAACAGGCCGTTCTTTTTGAGGGATACCCGCGGGCATTTTGAAGGTCACCGTCAGTTTGCCGATCCGTCTCACAGGCTCCTGAACCATTTCCTTGATGACTTCCACTTCCGCGCCTTCAAGCGCCAGGCTGTGGCGTTTAGCCACAATCCCCATGATAGTCAGCATGCAGGCTCCCAGCCCGCTGGCCACCAGATCCGTAGGTGAAAAAGCTTCACCCTTGCCGTGGTTGTCCTTAGGCGCGTCGGTTGCGGTTTTTGCACCCGAAGGCCCATGAGTCAGAGCGCAATGCAGATCGCCTTCATAGCGGATATTGATTTTAACCATAGATGACGTATCATACGGCTTATGCTGACGCAAATCCAGGTGCAAAATTTTCTGCTGGCCGGCAAAGCATCCCTTCCTTTTTCTCCTGAACTCAATGTCCTAACCGGTGAGACCGGCGCGGGCAAATCCATTCTAATTGACGCTATCCGTTTTGTGCTGGGTGAGCGCGTGGAAGTCCGGCCTGCCGAAGGCCAGACGGCCTCCGTCGAAGCGGTTTTTGAACTTCACGACAAAGCTCTTCGCGGGCATGAATGGCTGGAACCGTATAAAAGCGAAGACGACGAAGACGTTTTGATCTTGCGCAAGGAAGTGAATCTGGAAGGAAAATCCAAAGTCTGGATTAACGGCAGGGCAGCAACGACTGCAGCGCTCAAGCAAATTGGAAGCCTGTTGATCGATATTCACGGTCAGTACGACCACCAACTTCTTTTGGATGCCGCCAGCCATCTTGGACTGGTTGACCGTTACGCCAAGACGGAAGATTTGAGAAAAGAATACGGGGAAGTTTACGCGGGCTATCACACGCTGATTCAGCGCCGTGAAGAGCTCGCGAAGCTGGCCGAAGGCCGTGAGCGGGAACTGGACCTGCTGAAATACCAGGTTGAAGAAATCGAGAAAGCGGATCTTTCAGAAAGCGAAGAAGAGGAGCTTAAAACAGAACAGGCTCGGTTTGGCAACTCTGAGAAGCTTTATGAGGCCTGCTCCCGCGCGTTGGAGTATCTTGAAGGCGAGGAGCGTTCCGTGTCGGAATTGTTGGCGAAAGCTCAGAGGGATGTCAGCCTCCTGGCTAAGCTCGATCCTTCAATTGAAAACACCAAAACCGAATTTGAGAATGTTCAGCTGGGATTCGAGGAAATGTCCCGTTCCCTGCGTGATTATCAAGAGTCGCTTTCATTTGATCCTGACCGGCTGTCTGAGATTGAGAAGCGTTTGGATTTGATTGATTTACTAAAGCGCAAGTACGGTTCAACGGTCGGGAAGGTTTTGGAATTTTTTGAAAATGCCCGCCGGCGTTTTGACGAGCTGAACAATAAAGAAGTCTACGAAAAGGAAATCGAGCAGAATTTGAAGAAGATTCTGCCGAAGCTTGAATCGCTCGCGGACCAGCTGACGGCCGGGCGCAAGAAGGCGGGAGTTCTTCTTAAGAAAACGATTGAAACGGAGCTGGGCGATCTCCAGATTCCTTACGCTAAATTTGAGTGCGGGATCACGCAGACGGACTTTTCGGCTTCCGGCCGTGACGGTGTGGAATTTTTGATCAGCTTGAACGCGGGGGAGCCGGTTATGCCGCTGGCAAAAATTATTTCCGGCGGGGAAGTTTCGCGTGTCATGCTGGCGCTTAAAAAGGCGCTGATCAAAGTTGATCCGGTCGGCACTCTTATTTTTGACGAAATTGACGCGAATATCGGCGGGCGCCTGGGGGAAGTGACCGGGCAGAAGCTGAAAGAAATCTCTCAGGCCCGCCAGGTCCTGCTGATTACCCACCTGCCTCAAATCGCTTCCTTTGCCGACCGGCATTTTAAGGTCGCCAAGAAGGTCAAAGACGGTAAAACGGTGACGGAATACCGGGTCATTGAAGGTGAGGAACGTGTCCGGGAGCTCGCTCAGATGATGTCCGGCAGGAAAGAATCCGAAATCTCCAAAAAACACGCCGAAGAAATGCTCAGCCGGGCGAAGTAGAATTTCGGTGCGCAGAGGTTCTTCGGGAACCTCACGCATCGTGCTTGCGCATGGGCGCAAGCGCGAAGAAATGCTCAGTCGGGCGAAATAATTTCAAAAACCGCACATTTTCCGGAAAAAAATCCGATTCAAATTGAGAAATTTCCGTGAATTGCCAGAATGAGGCATGATTAAAAACTGGCCTGAAGCGGAAAGACCGCGGGAAAGAATCTTGTCGCAGGGCGGAGCTGCTTTGTCCGACGCGGAGTTGTTGGCGATTTTGTTCGGCAGTGGAATTCGGGGCGTTGATGTGGTTTCATTCGCGCGTTCGATTCTCGCGGAGCACGGCGGACTGCGGGGCGTGCTTTCGCTTGAAAAGGAGAAGCTTCAGAAAATTAAAGGTCTGGGGCCTGCCAAGACTGCGGTTTTATGCGCGGTTGGAGAAATCTCCCAGCGCCGGGCCGGACAGGAGCTTTTTAAAAAAGACGCGCTTCGTGAACCTGAAGCCGTGATTCGTTATTTAAAACTTTCTCTGCAGGATCAAGTGCGTGAAATATTTAAAGTGCTTTTCCTGGATAAGGGCAATAGAATCATAGCGGAGTCCAATCTGTTTCATGGAACTGTGGATGAAGCCGCGGTTTATCCCCGCGAAATTGTCCGCGAGTCGCTTTTAAAAAATGCTACTGCTGTAATTTTGGTGCATAATCACCCTTCCGGCCGGATTGAACCCAGCCCTGAGGACCGGGAACTGACCCGGAAAGCGGTGAATGCCTGTTCGGCCGTTTCCGTCAAAGTGCTTGACCATATTATTATCGGCGATGGCAGGTATTATAGCTTCGCGGAGCAGGGGATCCTTTAAGCAATCCAGAAACAAGGCTCCTGGCGTAGACCTAGTAAGGAAAAAATCGGCGGAGCCGATATTAGTAGGACCGGAGGAATTTATGAAAAAAATTTACCTTGGAGTCATTTTTTTCTGGGCGGTCATGCCCGTCAGCAGTCTTCTTGCTAAAAACATTGTAACCGGAATTCAAGGCCAGCCCGTTCTGGTCCGTGACGGCCAGGAAACGGTTCTAACGGACGGGACTGAAATTGCCCAGGGTGATACCGTTAAGACCGGTGAAGGCGGTTTACTGGATATCAGCTTGAACGGCCGTTCCGGTGTACGTATTCTTGCCGAAACAGAAGTTGAAATGCGCCAACTTGACGAAAAAAATACAGATTTGGACATGAAGGTCGGAAATATTATCGCCAACCTGAAAAAGAAGGTTCCTTCAGATGGAAAGTTTGAAGTTTCAACGCCTGCCGCGGTTCTTGCCGTGCGGGGCACTCAATTTTGGGGGCAAGCGGTGCCGGGCGGCGAGGGGAAGCCTCAAAGCACTTTTGCCGTTCGTGAAGGTATTTTGAGTGTGCGCGATAAAATAACTTCTGAAGAGTGGATGGTTAACAAAGGCGGAGCCATTGAAATTTCAGGCGTTGGAAAGCCCGCTTTGACCCGCGCCGCTTCTGCCGGAGAACTTTCGGCGATCTCCCAGGCTGAAGAAATTAAAATCGAGGAATAATCCAAATGCTCGACAAGATTGCTCTGGTGGCGGCGATTGCTCTGCCTCTCTGGAATATTCCTTTGATGATCAGGATTGTTCAGAGGAAATCTTCAGCAGATATCAGTTTAATGTGGGCCCTGGGCGTTTGGGTTTGTATTATCCTGATGGCGCCTTCTGGCATCAAATCCACGGATTTCGTCTGGAAGGTCTACAATATCGTCAACCTCTTCTTTTTTACCGGTGTTGTCGCCACCGTTTTGATTTACCACAAGCGTAAGTAATTCTCGGCCAATCGGCCGATCCTCCCTTAGACATTCTTTTTACACTTTCCACTTTAAAACCGTCTCCGCACGGTGTTCAGAAATTTTCCTAGCGGTATGATTCCCCCATGAAGCCGGTTTTGTTGAAAAAAATTCGCTGGGCAGCAATCGCCCTTTTTTTAGCAGGGGTTATCTGGCTGTTACATCAATGAGCGGATTTTAGAAATCCAGGAATTCTGAGCAGGTGAGATTAAAAGCTTTCGCGAGTTTCTCAATAGTTTCAAGCTTGACGTCCGTGGGGCGAGTGCTTTCGAGACGCTGGATGTGTTTGTAATCCAGTTCCGCGAGTTCGGCTAATTTTTGCTGTGTCCAGCCGCAGGTTTCCCGGAGGCTTCGAAGACGTTTCGCGAAATTATGACGGATTGAAATTTCCATAAACGGGAATTATCGGGATTTAGAGGGTCCATTAACACCGTTTTCATGCGGTATTTCATGTTTGGAGTGGTTAAAGATGAATTTAGTCCAAAAGTGTGCGGACTAAGCACTTTTAAAGAGGCTTTATGGCGGATTCGGCTAAACCCAGGGTTTTAGTCATTGATGACGAGATTGATGTGCTGTTGATGACCCGGGAGTATTTTGAACTTCGAGGCTATCAGGTTTTTACGGCTCTTGACGGCGAGACAGGACTGCTGATTTGCCGTTATGAGAATCCCAAACTGGTTCTGGTGGATTATAAGCTCAAAACCTGTGACGGGGCTGAACTCATTCGGAGCTTAAGGAAAACATCAAACTCACTGAAAATTTTCGTGATTTCAGCGCATCAAGAAGAGAATATGGAGCGCCGGGTCACCGGGCTGGGAGCGGACAAGTATTTTGAAAAACCGGTTTCGATTATTGAAGTGGAGCGCGCGGCGCGTCAAATTTTAAATTTTCAGGCTTCCTGATTGATTCTCAACCCTTGAACGGTCAAAGCCCATAAAACAACGGCCCCGGCGCAAAAGATCGTGCCCCGTAAGGGATGATTCAGCAAAAGGTCCAGAGGTCCGAAAGTGGTCAGAAGCAGGGCCGCTGTAGCGTAAAGCCAAAGCTTCAGGCTGGGAATCCAGTTGGACGGAACGCTTGAAACGGATTTCCAGAATCCGGGCGGACGGACTTTTGCCTGAAACGCGGTCAGAACGGAATCTTCGCAAGGTTTTGTCATGAAAGTCGCGGGAAGCCAGAAAGCCGCGGTGCCCGCAATCATAAAAATAAGATCCGCGACGGAAGATTCAGGAATGCCCGTGAATTCGAAAAAGAAAGGCCGGGCGAGAAGAACGGGAAGACTTGCTGCCATGGCCGCGATTTCACTCGCCGGATTAATTCTTCGCCAGAACCAGCGCAGAAAATAAACCGGGCCGATTCCCGCCGTCAGGTTTAAAACCAGGGTGAAGACGGCACCGATACTGTCGGTCATGAAAGCTACGGCCGTGGCCGCCGCGGCAAGAAGCAGGGAAGTCAGGCGCGCGACGGCAACGTAATGTTTCTCAGAGGCCCCCGGTTTAACGAACCGTTTCCAGAAATCATTAACAAAATAAGAAGACCCCCAGTTTAAATGGGTGCTCATCGTGGACATGAATGCCGCGAAAAAGGAAGCCACCATTAATCCCCGAAGTCCTGAAGGTAAAAGCTGGGAAATCAGACGGGGATAAGCTTTTTCGTGATCGGTTAAGTCCGGAAGAAGAATCAGAGAAGCCAGGGCCGTTAGAATCCAGGGCCAGGCACGCAAGGCGTATTGGGCGATATTGAACCAGAGCGTCGCGTAAATGGCCTGCTTTTCATTTTTGCAGGAAGCAATTCTCTGAACAATAATTCCGCCTCCGTCCGTGTTTTTCCAGGCCCACCACTGAATGCAAATCAATCCCAGAAACCAGCCGAACGGAGAAGCTAAAATTTCTGAAGGCGTGTGCCCGGTCATGGGCGGGATCAAAGCCAGTTTGCCGGTCGGGCCCAGTTTTTCCACAATCACATGAAGGCCGCCGCAGGCATTCACGGCGTAGAAGGCCAGAATAAAAGCTCCAGCCATCGCGACAATAAACTGAAACATATCGGTCAGAATAACGCCCCAGTAACCTGACATGCAGGAGTACGCGGCGGTTAGAGCCATGCAAAAAAGGACGGATTGCGCTTTATTCCACGAAGTGGTTTCCTGCATGACTTTAGACAGACCGGTGACCGGCCAGGCGCCCATGATAAACGCGTTATAAAAAATGCCCCAGTAAAGCGCTTTAAAGCCCCGCAGAAAAGCCGCAGATTTTCCGCTGTAGCGGAGTTCCACAAATTCGACTTCTGTCAGAACTCCGGCCCGTTTCCAGAGTTTTGAGAAAAAGAAAACCGCGAACATGGTAGAAATCGCCAGCGCCCAGACTTCCCAATTTCCCCAGATGCCTTTACGGCGCACGATGCCTGTGATTAGAAGCGGAGTGTCGGAGGAGAACGCGGTCGCGGCCATGGAAGTTCCGGCCAGCCACCAGCCCAGAGAGCGGTCGGAAGCGAAAAAGGATTCCATGCCCTTGCCGGCTTTTTGGGTCAGCAAAAGGCCGAGGGCGACACTGGCCAGGCAAAAACCGGCGACAATCAACCAGTCCAGCAGGCTCATCGTGTTATTTTTCCGAGGATAACAGCGTGTTTCGCGCCGGTGCCCGCGGGGCAGTGATTGACTTTGCCTTCCAGCGCCCGAAGAGCGAAAAAAGCGAACGCTGCAGGCTCCTTGGCTTGCGCCTCGATACCTGATTTTTCAATTGAGAGGACCGGAACGGGGGTCAGCAGATTTTTCAGGTGTTTCATCAGCGTAAGATTTAAAGCTCCGCCTCCGCTGACAAGGACTTCCCGAACCGGCGGGAGAAAAGCCTGGTAACTTTCCTTGATTGAAAACGCCGTGAAAAAAGTCAGGGTCGCCAGGATGTCCGCGGGTTTTTGCTTTTTAAGAGAAGCGGGAATAAAAGTCTCATTGAAAAGTTCACGGCCCGTGGATTTCGGCGGAAGTTTTTTAAAATAAGTATGCCTGGCCATGGCTTCCGCGGATTTAAAATCAATCTTACCTCCGGCCGCGATTTGACCGCCCTTGTCATAGTTTTTCTTGAAGTATTTTCGTGCCGCCCAATCCATGAGGCAGTTGCCGGGACCGGTATCAAAAGCGATCAGTTTTTTTCCGCCGGCCAGGGTGACATTTCCGATACCTCCGATATTTTGCAAAGCGCGCGGTTTATCTCCGAAAAAGAAGTCGTCAAAAAAGGGAATGAGCGGGGCCCCCTGACCGCCCGCAGCGATATCGCGGGGGCGGAAGTCCGAAACCACAGGGATCCCGGTTCTTTCAGCCAGATAAGAAGGTTCTCCGAGTTGAAACGTATGAGCGGGTTTTCCGGACCCGGCATGAAACACGGTATGACCGTGAGACCCGATGACTTTAATTTTTCGCCCAGGAAATTTTTTCAGGAAACGGACCGCGCATTGAGCGAAATAAAGACCCAGTTCAGCGTTTAAGAGAGAAAGTTCCGGAGTCTTAAGATGGACGGCGCTGTTAATTTTTTTGGAAAGAGATGAAGGGTAAGGATAGGTGAGACAGCCCAGGGTTTTAAATTTGCGGCCGGTGAAATCGGCCAAGGCCAAAGACACTCCATCGCCGGAGGTGCCGGACATCAGGCCGAGAGCAAGCGTCATTTTTCCAGAAGAGCTCTTTTAAGAAAACCGCGTGTTTTTTTCAGCGCGGCAACGGCTTTCGGGCGGGGCCATTTTTTACGGGCCATTAAAATAGCGACTTTCACCTTCTTGCCGGACTGCTTCAGATAAATTTCCGCCCGGTTTTCAGGAACCTGGCCCAAACGGCTGATCAGGCGCAGCGCGCGCGCCTCCAGTTTTTTGGACCGGGGCTGGAGGTCAACCATCCAGTTCTGGTAAACCTTTCCCAACTGGACCATGGTGCCGACAGTCAGCATATTCAGTACCAGTTTGGTCGCGGTGCCCGCTTTTAAACGAGTGGAACCACTGATGACTTCGGGGCCGGTTTTGACGGCGATCACGCAGTCACATAAATTTTTAAGCAGGGAGCCGTCCGCGCAGGTGACCAGAATCGCGGATGCGTTTTTTTCTTTCGCGGCTTGAAGCGCACCTTTAACAAAAGGAGTAACCCCGCTTGCGGCAATGCCGACTAGAATATCCCCGGATTTCATTTTTTTGCGGAAAATTTCCAGCCCGTCTTCTAATTTATCTTCAGCGCCTTCCTTAGAACGAAAAACCGAACTTTTTCCGCCCGCCATAACCGCCTGAATTAATGAGGGCGGGGTGTTAAAAGTCGGAGGACATTCCGCGGCTTCGAGAACGCCGAGACGTCCGCTGGTGCCCGCGCCGGCAAAAAAGACGCGCCCGCCGTTTTTGACGGCTTTCACCATAAGTCCGACGCCCCTGGCAATTTGTTTGCGGGCTTGCGCGACTTTCAGAGGAACGCTCTGATCTTCACGGCTGATCAGTGTCAGGATCTTTTCTGTGGAAAGGGTGTCGATAGCGCGGGTGCGCGGGTTGGCCTGTTCGGTCAGCAATTTTCCGTAATTTACTTTTTTCATGCGGGGGCAGAATAGCATATAATGCGCGCCATGTCCAAAGACCTCCGGGGCCTAGTCGGCGAACAAATGATGATCGGCGTGGCAGGGCCGAAAATGACTTCCGCCATGAGAAAACTGGTCCGGAAAATCAGGCCGGGCGGGATTATTTTCTTCCGCCCGAATTTTGCTTCCGCCAAAGCTTTCCGTAAACTGGTTTCAGATCTTGAAGACGCCGCGGGTAAAAAATTAGTGACCGCGGTTGATCATGAAGGCGGCCGGGTCATTCATTTTAATGAGGGAGTTACGGTTTTCCCCGACAATCTGGCTGTCGGCAATACCCGCAAAGAAAAATACGCCGCCCAGCAGGGTGAAATCGAAGCCCTTGAGCTTAGAAAACTGGGGGTGACTCTGAATTTGGCACCCACCGCTGACGTGCTTCGTGAAAATTTCAGCCCGAATATCGGCATCCGTTCTTACGGTAAAGATCCCGGTCTGGTTTCCGCTTTTGGAACCGCGCGGATCAAAGCCATGCAGGCCGGGGGAATTTCGGCTTGCGCCAAACATTTCCCGGGGCAGGGGCAGTCGACCCGCGACGCGCATCTTGACCTGCCGGTTTTATTTTCAACCCATCAGGAAATGGAAAAAATTCACCTGGAGCCCTTTCGCGCGGCAATCAAGGCCGGGGTTCGCGCCGTGATGTCGTCGCATCCCATTTATCCGAATCTCGACAGAAAAAGACAGCCGGCCACATTTTCAAAAGAGATTATTACCGGACTTTTGCGGAACCGGCTCGGTTTTCAGGGCGCGGTTTTGAGCGATGATCTGGAAATGGGCGCTCTTAAAGGAATCTGCCCCATTGGTGAATCAGCCGTACGCGCAGCGGAAGCCGGGCATGATATGGTTTTGATCTGTCATGACGTCAAAGCGCAGGAGGAAGTTTTTGAAAGCCTGCTCAAAGCTTATGAAAGCGGGCGCCTCGATCCCTGGTCGCTTGAAAAGAGTCTTGTCAGAATTGACGCTCTGCGCCAAGAGGCACCGGCTCGAAGGGATGCTTCTAAAAAACACAATCGGGAATTTTCAGAAGCGCTTCCCTTGAAGATTTCAGAAGAAGGGGTCCTTCGGTCGGCGTCTCACGCGGGTTTCGGTTTTAAGAAAGGAGAGACGGTTTCGGCGGTCTTCCCGAAACTTTCCGAATTGGCGGGGCGTATCATGATTGAAAAAGAAATGCTGAACGAAAAAGCATTTGTGCTCGGGCTTTTCAAAGAGCGAGGCTGGAAACCCGGGGAGATACAAGTTCTTCCTTTAAAAATTTCCGGAAAGCTTCAGCCGGAAAAAAAGAAAAAAGCGGGCAGCGCTATTTTCTTTTGTTACGACGCGTATCTGGATGAAGGCACCCGTGTTTTTTTAAAGGAATTTCAGAAAAATTGGGAGAAGCCGGCCGTGGTTCTTCTGCGCGACCCTTATGACATTGATTTTATCGACAAGAAAACCGCGTGCGTGACGGCTTTCGGTTTTCGTGCCTCTCAAATCCGCGCGGCTTTAAATTTATTGGTTCAAAAATGAATAAAAAACAGCTGGGTTTCTGGGACTCAGTCGCGATTAACGTGGGGATTGTCATTGGCGTCGGTATTTTCCGCACGCCTGGAGAAATTGCCGGCTATGTGGATTCCACTCCGCTGATTCTGCTGACCTGGGCGCTAGGCGGTTTGGTCGCAATGGTGGGCGCGCTTTGCTACGCGGAGCTGGCCGCGTGCTACCCTCAAACCGGCGGAACCTACGTTTACTTAAGGGAAGCTTACGGCCGGCCTTTCGGGTTTCTTTTCGGCTGGGTGGAATTCGCGGTGATGCGCCCGGGGTCGATCGCGGGGGTTGCTTATATTTTGACGAATTACCTGGGGAATTTTGTTCCCGCCGCGGCTTCGCATGAAAAACTTTTCGCCATCCTAATGATTCTTTTCTTTACGGTTCTCAATATCCGCGGGCTTCACGTGGGGAGCGGAGTGCAGAATATTCTAACGGTTCTTAAAACTGCGTCCATTGTTCTAATGACGGGAATTATTTTTTGGAAGCTTGGGCTTCCGTCAGCCGGAGGGCCTGTTTTTTCGAGCGTGACCGGAAAAAATCTTATGGGTATCGCACCCGCGCTGATTCCGGTCATGTGGACGTACGGCGGCTGGCATCAGAGCACTTTTATCGGCGGAGAATTCAGGGACACCAAACGGGATTTGCCCCGATCTTTGGTTATGGGGGCCTTGATCGTCATGGCGCTTTACCTCATGATCAACGCGGCTTACCTGCGGGTTATGACGCCTGCTGAAACCGCGGGAACGAAAGCGATCGCTTCGGAAATTTTTTCCAGAATTTTTGGAACGCCTGGCGGAACTGCCGTGACGATTGCTGTTTTAATTTCCGCCGCGGGGGCGCTCAATTCCACGATTCTGACGGGAGGGCACATTCCCTTCGCGGTGGCGGGGGATTATCCCAAGCTTTCCTGGGTCGCGAAAATTGACGCGAAATTTCATACCCCCCTTCAATCTCTGGCCGTTAACGGGATTTGGGCTTCCGCTCTGGTTCTTTGGGGGAATTTTGACCAGCTTCTTTTTTTCTTCGCGTTCGCGAACTGGCTCTTTTTTACGATGGCCGGGATTAGTGTTTTTGTTTTGAGAAAACGCGATCCCGAAAAAGTTAAAAAATCCATGCCGGGTTACCCCTGGGTCCCCGTGATTTTTATTCTATCTTCAGCGGTTCTTTGCCTGATCACCATCCGTACCGCGCCCTTTGAAAGTCTCTTCGGCGCCGGTTTAATGCTGTTGGGCTTACCGGTTTATGCTTTATTCAGGAATAGGGAATAGCTATAGAGGTCAATTTCTAGCATTCCGTAACATCCCGCAGTTTATTCCCGCTTCGACAAGGATCATCGTGTAAATTTTAATATTCCAAGGAATAGGGTTGTATTAAGCTTACTTAAAATGTACTTTTTAAAAATTTTAACTCAATAGAAATATTGCAAAACGAACTTTCACGGACAGGAGATTCATGCCTCGATTTTTAAGAGCCGCCGCGTTTACGGTTCTTCCTCTATTTATATGGAGTCAGATTAGCTGGGCCAACCCGCTTTTGGCGCAGTCCGGGGGAGAAGTGCGCCTGGAGACTCCGCAGATATCTGATTTTTCAATTCCGGAAAATCTGGGGAAAATACAGTTTGAGCATCCAGGATCCGGTCCTGCCATCATTCATATTCAAACGGCCCACGGAAATTATGGCGCAGAACAAAAAATAAGAGACCTGCTGGAGTATTTAAAAAAACGTTACGGCTTCAAACTTCTCTTAGTCGAAGGAACCGCTTCAAAACTTGAACCGGAACGCTTGAGTTTTTTTGGAAAAGAGAAATCGCTGAGCCTTGAGACGGCTGAAAAATTGACTCGTGAGGCCCTCATGAAAGGTTCTGAGCTTTTTTTGATGGAAGAACCCGGCATGGAAGCTTACGGCATTGAAAACCGGGAAGCGTATGTATCCAATGGTGAAGCGTTTCGGGCGGTGCTTACGGAACAAAAGGCTTCCGGGAAATTCCTCAGCGGGATGGATGAGCAGATTAACCGGTTATTGGCGGTTTTTACAGAGTCGTCTTTCCGCGGTTTTTTGTCCGAAATGCAGCGTTTTGAATCCGGGCAGGGCTCGCTCGCGGACTGGCTGGGATATCTTAAAAGTGTTACCGCAAAAAATTCAGGTTTAAACCTTGAAGACCCGGCTAATCAATTTGACTGGCCGATGCTGACCCGCTTCTTTAAACTACAGGAACTTGAAAAGAAATATCATTCCGGCTCTTTCCGCGAGGAGCTTCCCGGCTTCCTGGCGCGGCTCCAGGGAATAAGTCCGGAATTATCCTCTCAGGCTGAAAAGTTATTTTCCGCGGAAAATATGCGGGTCCATCTGCCGTATCCTCAGACCGGTGAATTATTTGAGGCTATCGCGCGTGTTTTGCCTGAAGACTTCAGCATTGACGCTTACCCGAATGTGAAAATCCGTGCGGCTTTTTTGATCCTCCAAAGTGAATTAAGCGCGGAAATGCTCATGAGAGAAACCGAAAAGCTTTCGGAGCTTGCTTCGGACGGGCTTGCCCGGACGGAAGATCAGAGGAAGATCTATGGGTTTTACCGGGACTATCTTTTGCTGACGAAACTTTTCGCACTGAATGTCACGCCTGAGGAATACGGCTTAATTTTAAAACGCCGTGAAGCGCTGAACCCGGAAGCTTTGGCCGAAGAATTCCGGAGGCTGAACTCGGGAGGGCGTGTCCGTGATTTGAAGTTCGAACATTTGGCTGAAATATGTTCGCTATTTGAAAAATCGCTCGAATTTTATAAAGGGGCTAAAGAGCGTGACGCTTTAATGATTCAGGGGGTTGAGCGGAGGTTAAAGGAAACCGGAGCGGACAAGGCAGTGGTGATTACCGGCGGGTTTCACGCGGAACCGTTTCAGGATTATTTTTCTTCTCATGGGTTTAATTATGCGCGGATCATGCCGGAGATTACAGTTTTAGGCGGAAGGGATGCCTATGTGGAAGCCGTTCTGCAGAGCCAGCCCCGCCTTTTTTTCGCATCGACCCGTGAAGTGCCGTTTGCTTTCGCTTCACCGGAAGCTCTTTTGGAAATGGATAGAAATGCTTATCTGGGCTCGCTCGACCGGCTGGTACGGGCTGAGCTTGAAACGGCTGAAGATTCCGGGGACTTAAAAAATATTGAGAAAGCGAATTCAAACGGCCGTTTATTCGGGATTCAATATCAAGCCGGTTCAAAAAATGTGACTGTGAGCGCGGATGGAAAAAAATTCACGGTTCCGGTTTCACTTCGTCTGAATTTAAATCAGACTCGGCTCCTTCAGCGTTCCGAGTTGAGGGTGGACGTTGAGAAACTTAAAAACGCCGCGACTAAAGATGAAGCGCTGCGTGATCTTTTGAGCACTCTGGTAAGCGGAAGCGATGACAGGCAGCGTTTGTCGGCCTATCGGATCCTCACGGGAGTTTTTAGACGGGGCTCGCATAGAGATGAGATTTATCAGCATTTTACGGATAATGACCGCCGAAAAATCCGGGAGCTGATGTTCCACGCTTTTTTTGATCCCGATCACCGGATCCGTCAAGACCTGGGGTACAACCTTTACGGAAGCCTCAAAGATTTGGCTTCAAATGATGATCTTATGGATTATCTTGCCAGGGCCGACGTTTATCAGCCGGGGCATTTAAATGAAGCCGAGGAATTTGTTTCCTGGGAAGTTTCCGGTCAGGAACCTCGTTTGAGCCCTGAGGAAACTTACAGCCTGGCCACGCAGAAATACATGGGTAAAGAAGCCGTTCTTTTCGCGATTTCCCGGCGCATCCATTTTTCTCACGGGAATCCTGACGAGCCGTACTTTCAGGGAAAAATACAGGAGGCCGACGGGGATTTCCGGGCCGCTTTGAAGTGGTTTAATCCGGAAATTCTTCAAGACTCAAAATTCCCGATCGCGCGAGCGATCCACGCGGCTCTTTTTGAATTTGCGCGTGAGGAAATGGTCGAGAATCATATTCCCGCTTCCTTTCTTATTCCGGATCAAAAGACGCATTCGGTGAAAAACTGGAGGCTTGAAATGATCCGGTGCGTGATGGGAGATGCCTACACTCCGTGGATTTCGGCGATGGTGAGTCTCTATGCTTCGTTTATCGCAGAGCATCAAGCGGTTTTAGGGCGCGAAAGTATTGGACTCAGCTTTCAGGAAATCCGGAATCGCAAGACCGGTACGGAAAAACCGATTTTGTATGGACCGGTTAAGGCAGTTCTGGCGGGCGATGAGAATAAATTGGCGTATATCGCCGCCCGGAGTCTAGAGCATAAGAGTTCCAGCGGGGCCGACATCCGGGAAGGGTTGACTGTTCTGGAAGGATACCGCGAACTGCTCGCGGAAAATGGTTTTGACTTCGGCGACGCGATTCGAGTTTCAATCCGAAAAATGGGCACGCTTTCTAATTTAATAAACCGGAATTTCCTGAGCGCTTCGCGAGATGAAATAATGGGACCTCTTTTGGAGATTCAAGAAGATTTGAGAAGACTTTTAGAGCTCCTGACGGCGGAGGAACCGAAAATTCGGGGACGCAGTGAGGAGCTGATGCGGGGCAGTGACAAAAGACAGGGTGCCCGGCTTCGGAAAAATTTCGAAGTTCTCACGGAGCAAACCCGGCTTCTTAAGGTGTATCTTGATGACCGGATTGCGTTCGCGAACAAAAGCTCTGAACCCGCGCGTACGGAAGTGGTGCCGGTTCTGGGCTTAATTCAGTCACGGCATGGTCAGAAACTGGTTATTGAGACTTCAGATCTTTCCGGGGTTTCCGCCGCTATCTCCCGCGTCCGGCTTTTCTCGATTCTCAATAATCTTGTTTCGAACGCAATTGAGGCCCAGGCGGAGTATTCTCAGGAACCGGTAACTGTTCGAGTTTCCTTGGAAAAAGAGGGGATTCTTTTTGAAGTTCAAGATCACGGACCTGGTTTTCCTTCGGATTATTTTCAGCCCGGTGAAAATGGAATCCGCTTATTTGATCTGGATGAGAGGAAAGGGCTGGGATTGGCTGAAGTCTGGGCGACTACGGCCCTGGCTTCAGGGTTTCTGGATGTCATTTCCAAAAGCGGGAAAGGCTCCACAATCGGCGTGACAATTCCTCGCTCAGAGGTACGCACTCAAACATCCGAAGCCCCAGTCATTCAGGATTTAATCATTCCCGGTGTTTCGGCTAAAACACTTGGGGTTTCACCTTTGAGCCGGATTAAGGTGTGGAGGCGTAAACCGGTGCGGGGGAATCCTTCTCTGGTCCGGAGTAATGACAATCTTTTAGTGGTTGAAGCAAAAATGGCGAATGAACTGAAAGCTTTAGACCAGATATGGGCGCGTATCGTGCTGCGTCTTGATAATCCGTCCGCGGAAGAAGTGGAAGGGATGCGGGTTATGGCGGAGGTCATTGAACGCGTAAAAGTCCGTATCCGGCTTGAACAGAGGAAAAGCCAGGAAATTTTACGTGAGATTATGGGGTTTGAAGGAAGCGGGGGTATTTCAAACCCTAAAGCCCGCGAAATCGTTGAGAAAGAACTTCTTCCTGACTTGGAAGATCGTGATGAATTTCTTTTTTTGAGCGCTGCCGAAGAAGTCAAAGGCGTTTCGCTTGAAAAAGCCCGCACCGCGATTACCCGGCGGTATCAGACCTTGGCCATGATTAAGCTCTACCAAATTATTTTAAATCTGCCTTATGGGTTCCACACAGAAAGCGATGACGTGATTCAAATGCAAAGAAACCTGGCCGCATCCCGTAAGGATGAACTGGAAGCTGAAGTCCCGAGGATTTTAAGCGCGATTGAAAAAGGATCCAGCCCTCGTGCCGCCGTTCAGGAATCCATCGAACGTATCAAGATCAGAATCCGGGATCTTGACCGGGAGATTAAAGAGACTCCCAGCAGTGAGGACCGGACGTCACTGAAAACACTGCGGACAATCGCGGTGGAACAGATCGGGTACCTTGAAAAAGTGGGAACCTCTTACGATGTTTACGAATATCTTTACGAGCCTCGTGATCCGGAGGATGTTAGAAAAGAAAAAATTAGCAACGAAACAAAACGTCATGTTCAGCTTGCCCGGACGGCGGGCGATGAATTCCCGGAGCTTAAACGGCGGGGATGGTCTCTGAAGACGATTTGGTTTTATGTGTTTTCATCAACAGCCTGGGTTTTTGGCCTGCATTTTTGGGCTGTTCGGTTTTTCCGTAAGAATCCTGATTTTTTTCTGAATTGGTTTAACGCTTACATCCGCAACGAGATTTCCAAAGGCCGGCCGGTTCAATACGCCGCTGCCAAGTTTTTCTATGAAAACCGTGAGCTGGCCGCGAAAAGGGATTCGCTGTTCTGGCCTTTTTTGATGCGTTATTACGATCTGGCTGAATATGGTCACGCCCGCAGAGAATCTGGTGACCCGGTCATCGTTTTTGCCGAAGAGATTCACGACGAATCGGATTATAACCGCCTGATGGCGAGTTCCCGGGGTCACGGGAAAATCGCGGCGATTGTCGCGCCTAAAATGGAAGGGGAAATGAGAATCCCTCACTGGTTTATTTACGCTAAGAAGGAAAATATTCTCGTTCTGACTTCTCTGGATTTAAGAAAAGCGGGGATCCGGCTGGAGGATCTTGAAAAGGCTGATGGGGAAGAGTACGAGGGGATGGTGGACGCGAAACGGGGGGTTCTGGTGATTAATCCCTCCGTGGAAACTCAGCTGGAGTGGCAGAGTAAGGGAGAAACTTACGAGCTCCAGGATAAATATTATTGGAGCCGCGCGCGTAAGCAGACCATTTTTAATCTGACTCAGATTGAGTACCTCGCGGATGAAACCAGCCTTGAAGCCATTGAATGGATGGATGGTCAACCCTCCCTGCTTTACCGCTCCGGCGCGAGCGGGGTTGGTTTATTCCGTCTCGAAGAACTTTTGACCGCTCAGATGGACCGCGCGGGTATTGAGCGCGATCCGGCGCGTATTCAGGCCGCGGGGTCGGAAATTCTTGGTTATCCGGAATTTGAAAATGGCCAGGTTTTTACTATCAGACTTAATGATGTGAGCGTGGACAAAAGACCTCAATTCCTTGTGGATGGCGCTAAAGGTTTGCGCGGATGGGATATGGATGAAATTATCCGGACGATGTCCGGAGCCCGTTTTTACTTGAACCGGGAAAAGTATCCGGAATTTTATGAGTTCGGGAAAATGCAGTTAAAAGCCATTTTCGCGGCTCATTTACGCAAAGGTATCCGGCGTTCAGGGATTAAGATTTTGATTTCTGATGTCCGGAATGCTTCAGAAATCGAGGCGCTTGAAGCTTTGCTTTTGGACGCGAAAAAAGAATTTATCGAAGAGGTTATCATCGGTACTTCTGCGGACCTTTCCGCGAGACTTCACTACGAGGATATGACCCAGCTTCTCTCGACACTCAATCCGGATGAAATCAGCGATGCGATTGAAAGAATCCCGATTGGTTACATGTATGAAGATACCACGGCGATTGAAAATGAACGGGAAGCCATGACCCGAAAAGTAAAGGAATTGTCAAAAACCCATTGGCGCGAAAGGTTTTTTGGAATTGGTTCCAATGATTTGAGCAAGTCGATTAATAAAGACCGCATGGGCGGAACGATGGCGCTGGATGAGTTGAGTCCTCTCCTCGTTCGGGATATCTGGCTCGCCGCCAAATCGGCTCAAAGAGAAAATATTCCGGTTAACCTGGAAGGGGAGTTGGGCGGGTCCAAACCGATGGCTTTTATTCTTCTGGCTTTGCAGGAACTCTCTGGAGGGGTGAGGATCACTCCAGTCGCCGCGACCGCGCAAATTCCTGAATTGAAGGAGCTGGTTCGTGAGCATGTAGAGATAAGTGATTTTACGGAACCCTTGCGGGGGCAAAAATATTCCTTGGCAGAGCTTTTAGAGAAGATCAGGGCTCCTTCTTTTGACTTGAGTCAGTTCCCGCTGGAGGACTGGAAATCAATTTTAAATCAGCTGGTTTCTACCGTAGAGGCCAGAATTTTCGGAAGCGATGATTTTAATCATTTTGCCCAGCAGATTTCCGACGGAGTTGCTCCGGAAGACGCGGAAATTCAAGCTCCGAAAGAAGCTGGATATTCCCGTGTGGAAAGTTTGGATGACGGTAGAATCCGGGAGGATAGATTATACGCGGTCGGCGCCTATGCTTTTCATACAACGCCCAACCAAAAAATTATGGTATGGCTCGCGGCGCATAGAAATGTGCGCGCGGTTTACGGTAAAGGGGACGCCGACCCAATAACCGAGCTTTATGAGTTTAATTTTATCAATATTCTCACGGTCAGAATTCTCCGCAAGCAGAAAATGTTTTTTAGGGTTGAAGGCCCTGAAGCCGAGGTGAGGGAATTTTATGAATTAATCGATACGATGGTGGAATATGACGGCATGACCAGCACATTTTCGCCCGCGTCCGGACGCTCTGAATTAAGAGTGAAGGCCGCTCCTCAGCTTCCCTGGGATGAAATTGAAAAAGCCCAGCAGGATTTTCGCCTAAGGCTCGCGGATCCGTCTTTAAAAGACGCGGTATTGCGGGAAATTTGGAATAACGTTCTTAACGGTCCGGATGAGCTCACCAGGGCCGCGAGCTATTACATTCTCGCGGACTTCTTTACCCAGCCTGATTTATTTGCGGGAATTATCGGGAACAAGGAAAGGCTTTTTACGGGGCGGGTGCTCTTAAGTTCTTATTTCGACCCTTCAAAAAATATTCGAATGCCTTTAGCCAGCAACAACGCCGCGGAAGAGGTTTATGAGGCGGTCCCGGATAAAGCTTTGCTTGAACTGCTGAATCAGACGGACGCTTATCCTTTTTTGAGAGTTAACGGCAAAAATGAATTGGAAACGATTAGCACGGGGGCTGACCCCCGCCTGGGTCCCGGTGCCGTGTTCAGTCCGGAGCTTCGGGCTTATTTCGCGAAAGAAGCGATTTTGTTCACTCTGTACCGCCGTTTAGCTAACAGTTCCAGCGGAACCCCGAAATTCATTCAATCTGAAATCGCGGCTGCACAGGCGGACCTTGATAAAGCTCAAACGGCTCATGATCCTTCTATTCTGGAAAATTCAAAATCTCCGATTTTAAGGGCCGTAGGCGCCGTGCTTTTTGAGTACCTGCGGGACGAGTACGTTGAGAATGGGGTTAAAAATGGACAAAGACTGATCGGCGAAAGTAATTGGGGGATCGCGGGCCGTTGGCGGTTAAATATGATTCAGGAAATTCTTGGGCCCGCTAACAAGGCCGCCGTGAGAGAAATAGCATGGGCCTATCTGGAATTTATTCGCCAGCACGAAGCTCATCTGGGGCCCGAGACCAGAGGTTTTGGCAGGGGCCGTTTAAGCCGCTCTGAATTGAGAAATGAAGAGCAGGGTAAATCGTTTGTTGAATTTCAGCGATTCAGCCGGCTCCCGCGGATTGAGTCCGCGAAACTGCCGTTAGGATATTATATTCAATCCTCCGGACTCAATATTGCCGTGGTGGATGATCACCATAAAGTGGTGCCGATTTGGCGGGAAGCCCACGCACGGGGAATTATTCCGAAAAATTCTTCGCTGGTGCATATTGACGCGCACACGGATGATCTCTTTGTGCCGGACAGTCTTAACGGTCTTGTTCCGCTCCCCTCGGGGATTTTAGACGGGGCTGTTTTGGCGGACTATTTGGAGCAAGTTAAACGGGGGATCGCGAAATATTACCGGATTGGAACTTTTATCGCGCCGGAAGTTTTGGCCGGTCTAATTGATCCTGAAAAATGGTTCTTTATTAACTCGTTATCCAATCTTAGAAGCGGTCCGGGAAGATTTCAATTTCAATGGCGCGGAATTGGAGGTATCGAGATGCTTACGGCGGCTTATCCTTTCGCGGGTACTTTGGATCGAATTTTTAAGAATAATCAGCCGGATATCGTGAATTTCGACATTGATGTAATGGGAACGGAGGTTCACGTTTTCCGGAGCCTCTTCCGCGTTAAACTCTTCCGGTTTTTGGGAGATCAAAAAGCAGATTCAGCCCAGGAAATCCTCGATTTGCTTTCAAGAGATCCGGAACTGAAAGCGAAAGGTTTTAATTTAGCCGGCGGAAGATATTCAGAAATCGTGGAAGCCTATTTCCGCTCTGACAAGAAAACGCCGGTTTTGATTGAGCTGGAAAAGAGTTTGGCAGTGGAAACCGTTTTAGCTCAATGGTTTCCGGTTTTGCTTCCGCTTCTCTCTAGAGCTAAGCTGATTACGATTGCGACCAGCCCGGGCTATATCGACCAGGATGACGCTTTAAGAATTGTTAACCGTCTTCTTCCCGAATTAGAACAGTATAAGATTAGCGGAGTTTTGACCGTGTTTCCAGAAAGGGAGAGAGAGGAAGGCGCGGGAGAACTTCCTTTTGAGCAAAGAGCCCGCGCCGCTTTTGAGTCGATTCCCGCGGAAATTCGCTCAAAAATTCCGGATATTACTTTCGCGCAGGCTGAAGAATACGCGCGGAACTCAATTTCCGCGGATGAACTGAAAGCAAGAGCGGAGGAAGATTTTTCTGAGGCTTGGCATCTGCCGTACGCGATTGATTTTGCCGGCCGGATTTCGCCCCGGGCTCTGGTTTATGCACGGCTTGGAGAATTGTTTTTTAATGGAGGTAAACCGGATTCGGACGCGGCGCTGGCGGTTTTGCTGGGTCTTTACAAACGTAACGATCTTCCGCCGGAGGAAAAGGAAAATTTGAACCGGTTTGCCGCTTCTTTGGACCGCGAGCGGGATTTACCAGGGATCGTCGCGAAAAGTGTCCGCGATTTTAATCGGGTTATGAAACGCTCGGAAATCCGGGTTTCAGGCGCGCAAACTCTTTCCCCGCTGTTTTTTTCCCGTCTGCTGGATTTGAGGTTTGATTTTATTCCGTTTTCCTGGTTTGAGATTTACGGCAGACAGGAACTTGAAAATACGTTTAACCGCTTGAAGAAAAACAGCCGGGCTCCAGGGGGAGCTTGGGCGCCGTTTACGGCCGATCAGCGCAATCAGCTGGGCGGTGTTCTGGGGATCCGCGGAAAATCAGAACCGCCGAACGTTCTGATTGTTGACCGCGTGGCGGGTGTGGACCGCGGATTGCTTTCTGTGCTGGGGGAAGCGGGACAAGGGGTTCGGGTTATTTTAGCGGGAGCTTCTGACGCGGATCGGAAGATTGTGGAAGCTTTGAACCGAGAGTTAAAAGCGCGGAAAAGGCCGGAAGTGCTTCTAGCCCAAAACGCGGAAGAAGCCCGCCGGATAGCTGATAAAGCGGTGAATGGAAAAGCGGTTATGCGGGCTTATCTGGACGCCTCTGAAATTGGAAAATGGGGTGAAGCTTTGAGGAAGCAAAAAGCGGAAGTCGTCCCCATGACTCCGCGGATGTACCAAAATCTGACGGAAGGTTTTGCCGCCGCGGCTGCCCGGTTGACCGCCTTTTTTGAGATCAGGAAGCGCATCAGCTCTGCAGCATAGTCTAATGCTTCAAAGCATCTTCTAGCAGAAACTAACACTGCTAAAAATCGTGAAGTCCATTCAGTCATTCCCAGACTTCATTTGATTTCACCCTTCAGGTTAAATCAGAACTTATTTCAACTGCAAATAGTCCAGCATAACCCCTTGAAGATAAAAGTTTTTTAATGTAATCTTGCGTAACTTTTTAAAGAAATTGTAAATAAATTTAATTGAAAGAGGCTCTCAATGAAAAAACGGGACGGCAGACTCGTAAGGAAAACAAGCGCGGCCATTACGGCCGCGTGTTTTATCGCCCAACAGATTTTTGCACCCGCTGTTTCTTCTGCCTCCGAAGTTCAGGAAAGCAGTCTCCGAGTTCCCTCAATTGAAATTCCCGCTGAAATAGGTTCCCTTGAAACCTCAGGGATTTTAGAAGATCAAAAGCCCATGATTATTCAGGTTCAGGACGCTCACGGAAATTATGACGCTCAGAAAAATATTCAAAAAATTCTCCAGCATCTTACCGCCTATGAAGGCGTCGACCTTGTTTTGCTCGAAGGCGGAAAAGGCCCGCTTCATCCCGAAATCCTGAATTTTTTACCAAGACGTCCTGATTTGAATCTGGAAATCGCCGACCGTCTGGCTCAGCAATCTGAACTGAGCGGAGCGGAGATTTTTCTTCTAGACCGGTATTTGGCGGGGAAGACTCTTGCCGCATTTGGGATTGAAAACGCTCCGGCTTACCGGGAGAACCGTGAAGCTTTTCAAAAAGTTCTGCGCGCCCGGGAGCAAAGCGGAAATTTCTTAAAAGATATGGAAATGCAGATTGACCGCCTGACGGCGCCTCATGTGAATCCTCAGCTCAAAAATTTTCTGCGCAGTTATGAAGCTTATGAATCACGGCAGATGGATTTGACGGTATGGCTCCGCCAGCTTGAGGAGCTTTCACGCAAGCACTTGGGCTTGGACCTGGATTTAGCCGGAAGTCAGAAAGACTGGCCGATGCTCACCCGGTATTCCCGCCTGCGTAAACTCGAACCCAAACTTGATAAAACGCGTGTTGAAAACGACAAAACGGCGATGCTTCAAAAACTTAGGTCGCTCAATGTTTCTAAAGCGGTGATTGAGGCTTTTGACAATGCCGTGAATATGGCCCCGGATAACGGTGTTCAGGCTTCTCAAATTGTGAAAGCTGTTGAGAGTGTGATGGAAGCGGTTCCTTCCGATTTTTCTTTTGAACCCTATGGGTTCCTGAAAGCTTGGATTCAGTTTGAAGTTTTTCAGCGTGAGCTTAATGGAGAAGCTTTATTCGCGGAGGTCAGCAAACTGGAAGATCTTCTCTCAAATCAGCTGGCCAGAACCGAAACCGAGAAAAAACTTCTGGCCCTCTTTAAAGATTACCGTGCTCTAAACAAACTTTTCGCTCTCGAACTTACCCGGGAAGATTATCAGAATATCCAGCGTTCTGAGGACACGATGACGCCTTCGGCCATCGCCGGACGGTTTTCAGCGGTCAATAAAAACAAGCAGGTCCGCGACACGCAGTTTATTCATTTAAAAGAACTCGACGCTCTTTATTCGCTCGCGCTTAATTTTTACCGCGGAGCGCTTGACCGCGATCATTTGATGGCGGACAACATTTTGGAAACTATGCAGGCGCAGGGGAAGCGCCGGGCGGTTGTTGTGACCGGCGGGTTTCATTCAGAAGGAATGCAGGAATACTTTCAATCCAAGGGTTTTTCTTACGCGCGGATCAGCCCGCGAATTCAGGAGCTGGGTGACAACAAAGCTTATATCCGGGCAATGCTGGATGAAGATGTTGAAATTAAAAAATCGCAGGTCGCGGATATCCTGGTGGAACAATTCGGGGAAGTTCAGCTGGAGCTGGGGAGCGCCAGCCACTTAACCCGCAAGGACGCAGTCATTTACCGGGTCATGCGGGATGTCGTTGAACACGCGGGCGCGCGCTCAGAAATGCGCGGACGGCGTGATTGGATTTACGGTATCGGGCTTGTGACCGCGATCGGTTTAGCGGCTTATGCCGCGTTTAGACCCTTGCCTGTCAATCCGCCGGCTCAGCAGGATGTGCCTGCAAAAGTCGCGGAGCTAGAACCTAAACCGGTTCAGCAGGAGAAGAAGGTTGAAGAAAAAAAGCCCGCTCCGATTCCTGAAGTGGTGCCGCTGCCTCAGCCTGAAAAGAAAGCTCCAATTGTTAAAATAGATGAGCCTGTGATTGATAAGGCCGAAACGCTCCGTGTTTGGGGTAAGCGGGAAGTGCCTAAAATTTCTCCTGAAAAACTCGAGGCTCTTGTCACTTCAGATTTAAACGCGGAACAGATCCGGTATTTGCTGAAATACGATAAGCGGTCGAAACAGCTTGAGTCCGCGGGAGCGGGAAAAAACACGGTTTGGAGTATTGAAGCCGGTGTCCGTCATATTACAGAAGCTAAGCTGAATAAGGCGGAGAAGGCGGAGTTTGAAGCGACGAAAGGCGCGATTGAAGAGTTTTTGAAAGAACTGAAAGAAGACGGCGCTTTTAAAGAAGGGCAGACCGCTCTGGATCTTTATTACTTTTTCTTCCGCCCGCTTTTTGTGGTGCAGGACCGTCATGGAGCTGCCGCCGCGAAGTGGGTGGTAGAAATGCAGATTGCTTACTTTACGGTTAAGAATAATTTTGAGATCAACCTGAAAGGGTTAACTGAAAAATCTTTGAGCGCGACTTATATCCGCACCATTGAGGACTATCTGAATGCTGATGAGTGGAAAGCTAACGGCGGGGAACGGTTAAAAATCGCGTTCGCGCTTTCTATTTTATACGCGCAGATGGATAATTATAAACAGGTGATTTGGCGTAATCACGACTGGTCAAAATTCAAAAGGCTTGAGCTTCCGGCTGAACTCGAACTCTACCGCTTTTACGGCGAAAAAGGGCTCGGCAAAGATGCGTTGGAACGCATGGAGCTCGAACTTAAAGCTGAAATCCGCGGCCCCAGACCCCTGGGAAAAAATAATGCCTGGAACAACCGCCCGAATCTCCCCCAACGTTATGTCGGCCTTTACGAAGAAGTTTATTCCAGGACCTGGTATTACTCGACCATGCACCGTGAGCGTTTTTACCGGCCCGGAGATTTCCGCCTCGGAGCGACTCCGAATCCCTGGTTCCCGACGCATACGCTGATGTACTTCCATATTTCCAGAATGGATTGGGTCCAGAAACGCGCTTCGGATGTAACGGGTGTGAGCCGTGAACCCTATTTCATCGCGCCGGTGGCGATCCAGCTGCCCAGCGACAACATCCGCAAAAACAAATTTCCGATTATTATTCCAGCACGCCCGGACGCTGTCTGGGGCGCGATGGGGCTCGGCGATAGAAGCAGTCAGCGGGCTGAAGATATTTTCAGTTTTCATCTTTCCAATCCTTCCGCTTGGAAGCCGGGTGAAAAAGACGAGCTTCAATATCTCGATCAGGTTTTTGACGCGGCAAAAATGAAAGATTTCAGTAAGCAGTTCCGCGCATTATGGGACAGCGGAAAAGTCCGGAAATTGTATGTCCAGGATTACGGAGAATTTCTGGTGGATGATTTCCTCAAGAAGTTCATTGACCAGAATTATTTTGACGTTTTCAACGGTCAGCTGAAAGGAAACGAAAAGTATTTTGATGATCTCGCGAAGGCTTTGAGGACGCAATATCCGAAACTTCCTTACGATTATCAGGTTTATCTTCAAATTCCTCTCCTTCGCTATGAGGCCGGGAAAAATCTCAAGCTGGATGATGATTATATGGCGTATCTCCGCGCGGATCTTTACCAGTCCGCGGCTCAGCTTGCCCGGGATATCTATGTCAACAACACGCAGGCGCTGATCGGCTCAGCTTACCGGCAGGGAATTTATGACACTCCGGGCGTCTTAGCGTATGTTGAACGGCACATTATTTTCCGGCCCATGGTTGAAAAGCTTCTAGGCCGTGAGCTTGTTCTCTCAGACCCTCACTCGAACGATTCGGGGCGTCTGTCCGCGTTCGTTAATGAAATTTACAAAAGAGATATTGATCCGGACATCTGGTATCTGATTACCCGCTATACGCTTGAAGAATCCACGCAAAAAAGTGCGCTGGAATTTTACAACGCCGTGATGGGTACTGAATTAACTTCTTTGGGGCTTAACGATAAAGACGAAAAACTCGCGGCGGTCCGCTTCGGGGTTCTGCTTTCGTACGCGGCCGAGGACATTCTTCACCCGGGCCGGATGGAGAAAATAAAAACGTTCTTAAAAACACCGGCGATGCGCCGTAAAGCTGTCGAGTTTGCCATCCGCACGCGCGGGGCATTTAGAAGTGAGCCTGATCTTACGGGAGATGACTTAAAACGCGCCGCTGACGCGCTTGAAAAAGATCTTTTGGAGCAGAAAAACTCAGAAGCCCTTGTGCGCTACACCGGCTACTTGATCGGGCAGGCCCGGACCGCTGTTTTGAAAGACGTTCTGGATAGCGATGAAAATTTTAAGGAGTGGGTGGAATTGACGGACGCTTTGATTAAGGTTCTTGATCCGCGAGCGCCTAAAAAACGTTCCGAAGCGCGGGCGGTTTCCCGGGCGCCGGAATCTTTCGAGGCTGATTTTATCGAAGCTTTTTTAAATTCAAAGTTAATGGATTTAACGGATCGTGAGAGGGTTGTTTTTACGAGACGGTTCGCCGAAAAGAAAAAGGTGAATGAAATCGCGGCGGAATTGAAAATTGCCGGGCCTGCTGTTTCCAAGGTTATCGCGAGTCTCCAGCTGAAAACGGATTATTTCTCGGTGAATATTTACGGCAAGCCTTTGCTCGATCCCCGCAAGCTCAATGAGCTCCCCGTGGAAAGGGTCGGATACCTTGATCAAAAAACCCTGACAGCCTGGAAAGGCAGGGGGATTAATAATTTGAAGGACTTGGTGACACGAATGCCTGAACTTCTGGATGATCCCCAGAAAACAGGACCGGCGCTTAAAATAGTTTCCCAATACCTGATCGCTTTGGGAGTGAATCTTAATCTGGGATTGATTATGGATCTTACCCCTGAAGCTTCGTCCGCGCTGGAAGCTATGACTCTTCAGGAATATTTGGTTCAGGAAAACGCATACCAACTGCTTTTGAGAGTTCAAGCGGTTCAAGACCCTCTGTTTTTACCGCAAAAGAAACGTGAGGAAAGACCGGGTAAATTAAGACAGCTTGGAGTGAATACGGTCGGCGACCTTCTTAAGGTCGGGCTTGATGCGTTCAGACAGGCGGGATTTACCTCTTCCGACATTAAGTTAATCGCGGCGGTTTTAAAAGTTCAGCCGGCAGGAACAAGCGCCCGCTCAGAACTCCGCTCGGAAGAAACGAAACCGGAAGCCCAAGGCAAAGCTGTACCGGTACGGTCCGAAGTTCTTCAAAGAGTCCGGAGTCTCAAGACTGATGAGGTGGAAAAGTTAACGACGGAAGATCTCGCTGGAATCGTTCGTGAACTTGTGGAGAGCGGAATTTTAAAGGATTACGAAGGGCTTCAAGTGCTGTTAACGTTGTTTTCTGCGGGCCCGGCGACTGGGAAAGGCGCTTTGATGAGCGCGACTTTTCTGGCTGAAGAAGAAGGAGAAATCGCCCCCTATCAAGATCTGGTGGATAAATTCGTTCTTTTTCACACCCGCGCTCCGCGAGTGGATAAAAAAGGAAGATCGGAAAAGAACGGAAGAGCTTACTATTTCGTGAAAACGGAAGATTTAAAACAGTTGGCGGCGGAACTTGGCGAAGATGTTCTGGTCGTTCGGGAAATCAACCGGGAAGTTCAGGCGCTCGCGCGTAAAAATTTCACACTGCCTCATGTCGAAGTCGGGGAGGTCACCGGTTCTGGACAGCTTCAGCCGGGCGATCTTGTCGTGAGCTTCGATGCTTCCCAGGGGCTTTTAGTCATTCAGCGCGGGGAATTCACGATTCCTCTGACGGGGGTGACCATTCCTGAAGGCTCTGCGGGGTATTTTTTAAATGGGGATAAAATTGAAAAAGTTGAAGGGCCGGCGGTCTATGTAAGCCGGCAGATTAAAGGGATTGAAGAAACGTTTAAGAGCGGAAAGCTGACCATTCTTGAAGGCGGTTATGAATGGTTCAAATGGGTTAAAGAGCATTATCCGGAAGTTCTGACCATGTTTTTATCGCCTTTCCGCGAACCCGAATTCGCCGTGCGTGCCCAGAATTTGGCATGGATCCGGGAAAACTTTTCAACCCCTGAAGATATTTACGCGGCTTTTGAAGCGATGACGGATTTGATTAAAGCCAATAAAGGTGAAATTTCCATTCCTTCGTCAACGGGCTATCAGGCGGCTATAAAAGCCAAGGTTGATTCCAAACCTGCGATTCCGCCTGTGCTGGCCGAAAACACCGCGGTCATTCTTAATGACGCTGATTTTATCGCTGAACTCAATCAGCTTCGGAGCCGTTTTGGAAAGCCTTCGCTGAAGCCGGAAGATTACGATTTGGCCCGGGCCCTGGCCTTTGAAGTTCAGAGGAGGCTTTTCGGCCGTGATGGGGTGAAGGCGTTTCGTGTCGGCGGGGAAAGAAGCAATCCTTACGACCGGATTTTAGAAGGAACCTTGCAGATTCTGGACCGGAATTCCGATTACGGCGCTGAAAACGTTCTTCCGAATCCTTTTGGGTACACGGAAGACGAGAAAAGTAAAAACATTAATGAGTTGAGCGATCAGTTCGCCCGGCGTGTTTTCCTGCACGTTGTGGAAGGTCTTCGCCGGTCAGAGATCAGAAATAATCCGGCGGATATTACCGCGGTATCCCTGCTTGAAGGCAAACCGGGGACGCCTTCAGAATTATTAGTTCAGGCTCCGGTTGGGATTTCACCGCGGAAGACTTTGCGCGCGGTCCAAATCGTTACTGAGGTTTTTGATGGAATTGCGCCTACGGCTGGAATTCTCGGCATTTCGGCGGAAGTTCTGATTGACCGGATATCTGCCGGTGAAAGCGGAAAGGTTTCACCGTGGGTGCCGTTTACCGATGAACAAAGAAAACAGCTGAGCGGAGTGCTGGGAATTCGCGGGCATGGAACTCAAGCAAATGTTCTGATTACTGAACCCGTCGCTGGTATTGATAATGGCCTGCTCGCTTTACTCGGTGAAGCTGGAGAAGGCGTTCTGGTTATTTTGGTGGGCGCGGATGATCAGCAGAAGCGTATCGTCGCTGAAATGAATAAAGAATTAAAAGCCGTGAAGCGTCAAGAAATCCGGCTGGCTAAAGATACGGTCGAAGCCCGGAAGATCGCGGATCAATACACTAAGGGAAAAACCGTGATGCGGGCGTATGTCGACGTTTCAATGGTAGGCCGGTACGGTACGGCGCTGCGTAAACAGCTTGCGGATGTTATCCCGATGACTCCCAGAATGTACGAGAATATGAAGCAGGGGTTTGCCGCGGCGGCAGCCCGCCTGACGGCTTTCTTCGAAATCAGCAAACGGATCAAATCCGCGGCATAATTTTAAGACGGCAGTCCGTAAGGACAAAAACCCGTTTCCCGCCCTCGGGCGGGGAGCGGGTTATTTTTTACCATATTAAGACTTTTATAATGAAAGAACTGTGATATAATCCCCGGCTCTATGACTACTCAGAAAAGAAGGAAAGAACTTCGTAACGTCGCTATTATCGCTCACGTCGACCACGGCAAAACCACGCTCGTTGACGCGATTTTAAAGCAGACCGGCGCCTATGATTTCAAGGAAGGCGAGACCACGATTATGGACTCGAACCCCCTTGAAAAAGAGCGCGGGATTACGATTTTCTCCAAGAACGCTTCCTGCCGTTTTAAAGATACCCAGATTAATATTGTGGATACGCCCGGCCACGCGGACTTCGGGTCCGAAGTGGAACGCATCCTTAAAATGGTCGACGGCGTGCTTCTATTAGTAGACGCTTTTGACGGCCCCATGCCTCAGACCAAGTTTGTGCTTAAAAAGTCGCTCGAGCTTCATTTGAAGCCGATTCTCGTGGTCAACAAGATTGACCGCCCCGGCGCGCGTCCTCAGGAAGTCGTGGATATGGCTTTTGATCTTTTCTGCGAATTAAACGCGACGGATGAACAGCTGGATTTCCCGATCGTGTTCGCTTCCGGCAAAGACGGAATTGCCAAAATCGATCTCAAAGATGAAAGTAAAGACATCACCCCTCTTTTGGACACGATTCTTCACCGCGTGCTTCCTCCTGTCGCGGATCCCGACCTTAACTTTCAAATGCTGATCACCATGCTGGATTATGATTCTTATGTCGGGCGCATCGCGATCGGCCGTATTACCAATGGAAAAATTTCCACCGGGGATTCGATGGTTTGCGTGAAGCGTGACGGCAGTATCATCCGGGGCAAAGCCACTAAAATTCTGAAATATATTGGTCTAAAGCGCATTGAAGCTGAAAGCGCTGAAGCCGGCGATATTATTTCCATCGCGGGTATCGACGATATCAAAGTGGGCGAGACGCTCGCGCATCCTGACAATCCCAAGGCGCTTCCCACGATTAAAGTGGATGAGCCGACGATTTCCATGAATTTTTCCCACAACACCAGCCCTCTTTGCGGTAAGGACGGCGGGCGTTTCCTGACTTCCCGCCACATTCGGGAACGGCTGGAGCACGAAGCGATGATGAACGTGGGTATTAAGATTGAAGAAGTTGAAGGCGGGGAGCGGTTCAAGGTTTCCGGCCGCGGGGAACTTCACCTTTCTATTTTGATCGAAACCATGCGCCGTGAAGGTTATGAGCTTGAAGTCTCTCGCCCGCGCGTGATCCTTAAGGAAGTCGATAAGGAAATCCTTGAGCCTGTTGAAGAACTCACGGTTGAAGTCGACCCCAATTATCAGGGCGCGGTTATGCAGGCGCTGGGTTCCCGCAAGGCTGAAATGAAAAATATGCAGAACAGCGCGGTTGGCGGTACCGTCCGGCTTGAATATTTGATTCCCTCGCGCGCTTTGATCGGTTTCCGCAGTGAATTTATGACCATGACCCGCGGCACCGGAATTTTGTATCAAAACTTTTTTGAATACCAGAAATTTAAAGGGGATCTGCCTGAGCGTCCGTCCGGTGTTTTGGTTTCTCAGGATAACGGTAAAGCCGTTGCTTACGCGCTTTGGGGTTTGCAGGAACGCGGTGAGATTTTCACAAGGCCCGGCGATGAAATTTATGAAGGCATGATCGTGGGTGTCAATAATAAGGGCAATGACTTGGTTGTGAACGCGATCCGCGAAAAGAAGCTTACCAATATGCGCTCGACCGGTACGGACGAAGCCATTCAGCTGGTTCCGCCCCGTGAAATGACACTGGAATTCGCTCTCGATTTTATTGAAGATGATGAATTGGTTGAAATTACCCCCAAGAATGTCCGTCTGCGCAAACGTTATCTGACTGAAAACGAACGCAAGACTTCTGCCCGCGGCGCCGCCCTTCGCGGACAGTAAGAATTCTGCCGATAAAGTTTTCTCGCATTTTTCCGTGAATAGGATATAATGCTCCCATTCGCGAAAGGTTTTGAAAGTGTCTAAGAAAAAAGCTGTTTCCAAGTCGGTTGATTCGCTTTTATCTGAGAAGAAGATTTATCAGATTGTGAACCCTCGCCTCGTCCAGGCCCCTCCTACTTTTACCGTTAATGAAGCCGTCCGTTTAATGCAGGAAAGAAAAGCCGGCTCCGTCGTTATCGCTGAAAAGAAAAAACCGGGGGGTTTTTTCACGGAAACGGACATTATCCAGAAAATTATGGGCTGTGACGTGAACTGGAGCTTTCCGGTTCGTGATTACATGACGCCTAACCCGGTCTGCCTCCGTATGGAAGACACGGTCGGCCAGGCTATTGATGTGATGGGTACTAACCGCTTCTATCATATTCCCCTGGTGAATGAAAAAGGGGAGCTTGTGAACGTGATTTCCGTGCGTACTTTGATCCGCTTTTTGGCTGAGTTTTATCCGGCCGAAGTGCTTAACCTGCCTCCGGTTCCAGATCAAATCATGGAATCCAGAGAGGGAGGCTAAGCGTGGCTGATACAAAAATTAAAAAGAAAGTTCCCGCGATTACCGTCCGCTTTGCCGGAGATTCCGGTGACGGGATGCAGTTGACGGGGGATCAGTTTGCCGATACGACGGCAGTCATGGGCAATGACTTTTCGACTCTGCCGGATTTCCCGGCTGAAATTCGCGCCCCTGCCGGAACCCTCCCCGGCGTCAGCAGTTTCCAGATCCAGTTTTCCGAATCCGTCATCTACACACCTGGGGATATTGCCGACGTGCTTGTCGCGATGAACCCCGCGGCGCTTAAGATCAATATTCCGATGGTTAAAAAAGGCGGACTCATGATTATTAATGAGAACGCTTTTAATGAGGTTGGTTTGCGCAAAGCTAATCTCAAAAATAACCCTCTGACCGATGATACGCTTAAAGACTGGCAGGTTCTGAAGGTTCCTCTTTCGGATTTAACGCGGAATGCTCTTAAAGATCATCCGATTAAAATGACCGAAGTGGACCGCTGTAAAAACTTTTTCGCCCTCGGCATGATGTTCTGGCTTTATGACCGTCAGCTGGATCATACCGTCGGCTGGATTCAAAATAAATTCGCGAAGAAACCTGAAATTATGAACGCGAACGTAGCCGCGCTGAAAGCCGGCTACAATTACGCGGACATTACGGAAGTCCTGACCACGCAATATCAGGTAGCTCAGACCAAGCTTGAGCCCGGAACTTACCGTAAAATTATGGGAAATGAAGCGACTGCTATCGGGCTTGTCGCGGCGTCTCTGCTTTCCGATAAACCTCTTTTTTACGGTTCTTACCCGATTACTCCAGCCAGTTCGATTCTTGAAGGTCTTTCCCGTTATAAACATTACGGGGTTAAAACTTTTCAGGCGGAAGACGAAATCGCGGCGATTGGCGTGACCATTGGCGCAGCTTTCGGCGGCGACTTGGCCGTCACGGGAACCAGCGGCCCGGGCCTTTGCCTTAAATCTGAAGCTTTAAACCTTGCGGTCATGGCTGAACTTCCGATTGTTGTTATTGATGTTCAGCGCGGCGGACCCAGTACCGGAATGCCGACTAAAACGGAGCAGACAGACTTGCTTCAGGCTATGTTCGGCCGGAACGGGGAATCGCCGGTTTGCATCGTGGCACCCAGCACGCCTGCCAACTGTTTTGATATGGCTCTTGAAGCCTGCAGAATCGCGATGAAATTTATGGTGCCGGTTATCTATCTTTCGGAAGGCTATCTGTCCAGCGCTTCAGAGCCCTGGAAATTGCCGGATATTGCTAAGCTCCCTAAAATTGAAATTAAGCATCCAACCTCAGCGGGCCCTGAAGGCTATATGCCGTACGCGCGCAATCCTGAAACTCTGGCCAGACCTTGGGCGCTTCCGGGGACTAAAGGCTTAGAGCACCGGATCGGCGGTCTTTCCAAAGCGGATATGACCGGCAACGTGAGCTATGATCCGGATAACAATCAGAAGATGATTAATTTCCGCGCGGAAAAAGTTCAGCGGATTGCTAATGATATTCCGGAGCTTGAAGTTCGCGGGGCGCAATCCGGCAAACTGCTGGTGCTGGGATGGGGCGGTACTTACGGCCCGATTTATCAGGCGGTTTCTGAGTTTCAAGACGCAAAGTCCAAGATTGGACAGGCGCATCTTCATTACATTAACCCCTTTCCCAAAAATTTGGGTGCGGTTTTGAAAAAATTCGAAAAGGTTCTGATTCCGGAATTAAACTCCGGTCATCTGGCCATGCTGATCCGCAATCAGTTTCCTGGAACCGAAGTGATCGGCTTGAATAAAGTGCAAGGCCAGCCGTTTAAAGTTTTTGAAATTGTCCGCAAGATCAAGGAGATCGTATGAGCCCTGAAACTTCGGCGCCTCAAGTGCCCTCTCAGCCCCCGTTCACTAAAGAAAGTTTTGTTTCGGGGCAGGAAGTCCGTTGGTGCCCCGGATGCGGAGATTACGCTATTCTGGCGACCGCGCAGCGAACTTTGGCTAAATTCGATCTGCCTAAAGAAAAATACGTGTTTGTTTCCGGCATCGGCTGTTCCAGCCGGTTTCCGTATTACATGAATACTTACGGGTTTCACACGATTCACGGCCGCGCGCCCACGATTGCCAGCGGTTTGAAATGCGCCAATCCTGAGCTTTCGGTTTGGGTTATCACGGGCGACGGTGATGGTCTTTCCATCGGCGGGAATCATTTGGTTCACTGTATGCGCCGGAACGTGGATCTGAACATCTTGCTTGTGAATAACCAGATTTACGGTTTAACCAAAGGTCAGTATTCTCCGACTTCCGAATTCGGAAAAGTCACGAAGTCAACGCCTATGGGCTCGATCGACTATCCGATCAACGCTCTTTGCATCGCGATTGCTTCGGAAGCGACGTTTATCGCCCGTACGCTTGATTCCGACCCTCTGCATATGAGCTATGTCATGGAACGCGCGATGAAGCACAAGGGAATTTCTTTTGTGGAAATCTACCAGAATTGCGTGATTTTCAATGATAAGGCTTTTGGTCCGGTTACCGGGCGCGAAAACCGCGAAGACCGTATGGTTTACCTGGAACACGGCAAACCTCTGGTTTTTGGTAAGGAAAAAAATAAAGCGGTGCGTCTTAACGGTTTGAAACCGGAAGTCATGGATTATAAATCAGGCGACACGGGGCTGATTGTTCATGATGAAAAAAGCGTGACGCCTCATTATGCTTACCTTTTGACGCAGATGACTTATCCGGAAATGCCGGTGCCTTTCGGAGTTTTTCGCGCCATTGAGAAACCGACCTACAACGAAATGATGGATGCCCAAATCGCGGAAGCGGTCAAGAAACGCGGGAAAGGGTCCGTTCAGGATCTCCTTTACCGTGCTGAGACCTGGACTGTGAAATAGGTGAAACCATGAAATGTCCGTCTTGCGGATTTGAAAATATCGAGGGTGAAGACCGCTGCGCTCAGTGTCTTCACACCCTGCATCACACCGCCCTGCCCAAGAAAACAGCTGACACGATTAAAGACGCCATTATGTCGGCGCCTATTTCTGAGCTGATTACCGGAGAAGACCTGCTGGTTGCCGCGACGACGGATAAAATCGATAAGATTCTTCGTATTTTCCAGACGAGGAAAAAAAATTGTGTGGTGGTCTATCAGCGCAAGAAATTAGTAGGGATTTTAAGCAACCGTGACATTCTCTGGAAAGTCGCGGGTAAGTACAAAGATCTCTCCAAGGTCACCGTGGAAGAAGTCATGACGCCCAATCCTGAATATGTCATGCCGGAGCATCCCATTGCTTTTGCCGTGAATAAAATGGCGATGGGCGGTTTCCGCCATGTTCCAGTCCTCAACGAAGCCGGCGAACCTCTGAGCATCATCCTGATCAAGGATGTCCTTGCTTACCTTGCTGAGCGGGAGCGTAAGAAGCCTGCCGCGCCCAAAAGTCCCGCTTCGAAAAAATCTTCAAAAAAGAAAAAGTAATCCGGAAGGCGATGTTCCGCCTGGATAGAGGAGATTTCATGAAAAAAATTTTCCCCGCGCTTCTCATTCTGGCTGTTGCTTTTTCGGGATGCTTTAAGAAAAAAGACCGTATTTCTCCTGAAGAGGAAAAAGCCGTGAACGCGGTTCTCGCGCATTGGGAGACTTGGGTTCCCTCCCGTCAAAAAGCCGGAACAGCCCCTCTTTTAACTTTTGAGGAACTTTATGCCGGTTTAGCGGATGACGGAAAAAATTTTCTCGATAAAATCCGGGCTTTGAAGCCCGGAGGAGTGTTTCCGGATCCCCAAAAAACTTTTCTGGCCCGTATTGACGGTCAAAAGCTTGAGCGCGGAGGAAAACCCGTGACGATCGACACGCAATATCTTCCCACGGAAGTTTACAGCGCGCTTCGGGTGATGCTCACGGAGATGCAGAAAGATTTGGGAAAGCAGCTTCTTGTTGAATCCGGCTACCGCTCACCGGCCTACCAGCTTTATCAGTTTGTTTTTTATATGCCCAAGCACGGCTATTCCATTTCTGAAACGAACCGCTGGGTCGCTCTCCCGGGGCACAGTGAACACGGCAATCCCGCGCGTCAGGCCGTCGATTTTATTAATATGCAGGGGATTAACGGCGATGATAACGGCCAAACTGCGGAAACATTTGAAAAGCTTCCGGAATATGACTGGCTTCAGCGCCGGGCGGGAGAATTTGGATTTGAGTTGTCCTATCCCAAAGGCAAGAAAGACACGGTTTTTGAGCCCTGGCACTGGCATTATGCCGGAGAAAGCGCCGCTCCTTCCAATAAAGCATGATGCCTCAGGAGCGTGAACAGGTTGTTTTAAGCCGGGAGTGCGAAGCCGTCGAAATTCCTAGCGGTAAAAGTATTACCCTTTTTGCCGGAACCAGTTTAACGTTAATGCAGTCCCTTGGCGGTGCTTTTACGGTTGTAACCGGAATTGGTCAAATGGCCAGCATCGCTGGAAAAGACGCGGATGCCATCGGCAAGGAACCGCCTCCGCCCCCGGCGCTTGTTGACTCCACGGGCAAAGAGAAGAGCGTGGAGGAGCTGGTTTGGGACCAGTTAAGGACCTGTTATGATCCCGAAATTCCTCATAACATTGTCGACCTCGGACTTGTATACCGGTGCGATGTTGATGAATCCTCGAAGAAAGTGCAAATCCGCATGACACTGACCGCGCCGGGCTGCGGTATGGGAGACTGGCTTAGGCAGGATGTAAAAAGAAAAGTCTCCACGATTCCCGGAATTGTTGAAGTTGAAGTTGAAGTTGTTTTTGACCCGCCTTGGACCCGCGATAAGATCGCCCCTCAGCTTCGCCGTTATCTCAATCTGTGATTGAAAAATACACGTTTGATTTGAGGGCAGAATTCCCAAATAAGCCCAAGGTCCGGGAGAAAATGATTCTGGTTAAGACCGACCTTGAATCCCGGAACCATGTGGTTATGAAACTCCTGGCCTACCTTCTGTTTTATGATCCCCGTCTCGTTATCGAAAAAAATATCGATATGCACTACAAGCCTGACGTGGTCATTCCCGGCGATCATGGTGTTCCGGAGCTTTGGATCGATTGTGGTAAAATTGCGCTGAAAAAAGTCGATACATTGTCACGCAAACTCAAAACATCGCGCCTGGTTATTTTAAAAGAAACCGTGCGTGAGATGGAGAGTTTCCGGAAGCTTATTGATAAAAAAATCGAAAACGCGCTTCGGGTTGAATATTTGGCTTTTGAGCCGGGATTTGTATCCGGAATTGCCGACAATCTCCAGAGAACCAACGAAGTCACCCTGTATGAGGTGATGGAAAATGTCGTGGGGTTTGCGCTTAATGAACTGGTTTTTGAAAGCACTCTTTACCGTTAAACGGGGCAATTCATAAAATAGAGGAGGCTGTATGAGTAAGATGAAATGGATGCTGATGGGTTTGGCAGGACTGATGATCGTGAGCGGGGGGGCGGTTTTTGCTGAAGATATGCCTGCCGCAGGGAAGGGTGAGAGTAAAATTTCCGGAAGAATGCCGCCTGAGATGGAAGCTTTGATTCAGGAAGAAGTGGCTTCTTTGAAACAAGCCAGTTCAGAAATGCAGGCCAAACACCAAAAAGACATGGATGAGGTTCGGATGCTAAACGGCAAGATTGTTGAGGCGATTAAAGCGGATAAAAAAGAGGAAGCCTCAGCGCTCAAAAAACAGATTGAGCAGATCCGTGACCGAATGAAAGCTGAAGATAAGGCCTTTCGTGAAAGGATGAAGAAGCATAATGAGGAATGGAGTCTCAAGCGAAAGGCTTTAAGTGCCAAGATTCAGGAAGAAAGAAAAAAAGCAGCTGCCGCCGCCGAGAAACAGAGTAAAGAGAAGGCGAAGGCGGGCCGATAGATTCTCTGCAGACCTTTTCAGGTCTTAAGGAGAAGTTATGAAAAAAATTTTCATTTTTACGGCCTTGTTAGGAATCGTTATCCTTCCTTTCGGCGGTATTGCCTTGAGTGCCCGGGTCAACCCTGTCGGCGGTGCTTTGTATTTAGTTAGTTTTTTGGCCCCCGCGGATGTCCCGGCCCCCCTCAACGGTATGGGTTTTCCCCAGTAATTTTTGTTTAAACCTTTCCGCTTCCCGCGCGTCTAATGGGTATGCGAAAAAAGATACGTCTAATAGGGGTTTTGGCCCTTTCTATTCTGTGGCTGACCGCTCCGGCCCCCGCAGCCCGGGCCGAAGAAAGTTTGCCTTCCAGCCGGGATTTTTCGCCTTCCAACGTAGCCCGGTTACGCGAGCTTAAAGAGAAAGACCCTCAGGCGTTTGAGGCTTTTGTCAGCGAGAGAAAGCAGCAGGTTAAATCCCGGTTCCGGGAAATCCGGAAAAATGATCCCCAAAAATATCAGGACCTCAAGCAAGGAGTTGTGGAAAACCGGATGCGGCGTCTGCGCGGGATGCGCCGGGACAATCCTGAAAAGTTTCGGCAGGTCATGGGGGAGAGAGTTCAAAAGTTCGAGAAAGTTAAAAGGGAAAACCCTGAGCGCTACAGGAATTTCATTGGAAATCATCCCCGATTTGAAGACCGGATGCAAAAGATACAGCCTTTCAAGGATCGGCCGGAGGGCGGTCGTCCAGGATTGAATCGTCTTCCAACCGCATCGCAACCGGAAGCTCACGGGCCTGAAAGCCGGCCCGGTTTACGTGAGAATACCCGTGAAAATGTAAAGGCTCCCAGACCGCCTCAGGCTGAATTTAAAAATAACCAGGGACCGGATTTTAAACGCCAGAATCCGGAACGGCAGATGAATCCCCGTAGCGAACCCGGAAACGGCCCAAGGGTCAATGGGCTGAATTCCCGTCCGCAGGCTGGGCAGGGGCCCGGCCCAAGAGGCGGAGTTTTAAGATCCCAAAATCAGCCCCCCCGAAACGCGGGAGGAGGTCCCGGTGGCAGCCGCAGAAGCCGGAATCGATCCTGAAGTTTTAGCCGCCCGGGCGCGCCAGGGGGATACCCTGGCTTTTTCGCGTTTAGTGGAGCTCTATGAAGAGAAGGCCATTCATACGGCTTACGCTTTCCTGGGGAACATGGAAGACGCGCGTGACGCGGCGCAGGAAGCTTTTGTGAAGGCGTACCAGGCACTGGGTTCTTTTAAAGGAAATAGTAAATTCTCGACCTGGCTGATCCGGATCGTTGTCAATCAATCGAAAGATGTGCTGAGAAAAAAGAAAACCCGGAATTTTTTTAACTGGATTCCTTCCGGAGAAGCGGAAGAAAAAGACCCGATTCAGAATCTGGAATCCAAATCGCCCGATTCCCGCAAACAGCTTCAGAACCGTGAAATCGATCAAGCGGTGCGCGAAGCGGTTGAGAAACTGCCGGGTCAGCAGAAAAGTGTTTTTACACTGCGTTATCTGGAAGGCATGAGTCTTGAAGAAATTGCCCAGGTCCTGGACTTAAGCACGGGAGCGGTCAAAGCCCACTTGTGGCAGGCCGGGCAAAAAATGAAAAAAAGTCTCCAGCCCTGGATGGCCGGAGCGGAGGTGGACCGTGGAATCTGAAATGTTTGATAAGCTTGACCGTGATTTAATGAAAGGACTCCAGACCCTGCGTGAAAAGCCGGTTCCGCAAGAAATTCGCAGAAATTTCCGCCGGTCGGTAGAAGAAAGAATTCTAGAGATCGGAAGGCCCCCGCTTTTTTCATGGCAGACGGCGTTGATTCCGGCGGCGGTATTGGTCCTTGGACTGGCTTTAATCGTGCTTTTTGTGAAACCCAGGCCCGTGACGGTATCTCCGCAGATGAAAGAAGCCCCGGCGGTGATCCGCGAAACCGCGAAGTCTGAGGTGAAAATTCTGGCGCCCGCTTTGCCTATGCCCTCAGAGGTTAAACGCGAAGTTCAGGTGGACCGGGAAATTCAAAACCAGAACCCGCAAACACAGGCTGCTGTTGTCAGTGAAAGCGATTTGCTTAGCGAGATTGAAACACTCAAAGAACTTGGGGTCTGGACGGACGAGGATGAAGAAGAAATTGGAATTTCCTCAGATCAGATTTTTGAAGAGCTGGAGATTCTGATGGGGGAATCGGCGCAAACCGGTGTTTCTCCAGACGGTTCCGGGGCTCCTGCCGGACAAGTCGGTCAGTTTTAAGAGCGGAAACAAATTCTCCTTTCCGAACCGTTTTTTTTGATGCAGAATAGTCCTTTCATTAATTTTCATCCATGAAAGGAATACCCCTTGAAATCCTCTTACATTGAGCATGACAATCCCGCAGCCGCCAATCCCGAAACTCTCCGGTCTAAAACCGTTGAAATTGCCAAGAAGCACAAGGCTTCCTGGATAGAGTTGGGGCAATGTCTTTTTGCCGTTCAGAAGGATAAGATCTTCAAACAGTGGGGATACCTCACTTTCGAGGCTTACTGTCTGAAAGAGCTCGGCATTAAACAGGCGACGGCGGCCAAACTCCTGAAGTCTTATTATTTTTTGGAAAAAGAAGAGCCGGCCATTATCAGCCAGGAAGGGATTGATGACGCGAAGCCTACCGTCCTTCCTCATTATGAATCCGTGAACCTCCTGAGACTGGCCAAGGAAAACCCCAAAATTCAGCCGGAAGAATTCCGCGATTTGCGCAAAGCGGTTCTTTCGTCCGCCAAGGAACCCAAGGAAGTTCGGGCCCAGGTAAAACAGATTCTTCTGAACCGTGAAGAAGCGGAAAATCCTTCAGAGGTTCGCCAGGCTCGCCGGAATGCGGCCATTAAAAGAGTGATTATGGTTCTCAGCGGCGCGCGCAGAGAATTGGAGCATGAAGGGCTGATTCCTGAATATCTGGTCAAGCAGATGAACGACTTGATTACGAAAATGCAGGATCAGATCGAAAAATGAGTTTTCGCGATTCGATGAAGCAGAACAACATGGACTTGGTCCGTGTGACGGAAGCCGCGGCAATCGCGGCATCCGCCTGGGTTGGAAGCGGTGACAAAATTGCCGCGGATAAAGAAGCCACGGAGGCGATGCGTGAACGCCTGAACCGCTTGGATTTCAGGGCCAGGGTGGTGATCGGCGAAGGTAAGAAGGACGACAGTTACGGTTTGTTTACGGGAGAAATTGTCGGAACGGCTCCGAAAAATTCAAAAATTTATGAAATCGCCGTGGACCCGATTGAAGGGACCCGTCCGACGGTGACTTCCGGGCCGGAAGCGATCAGCGTGATTGCGCTTTCGGAAGAAGGCGGTCTTTTTGAAACGGGTGAGTATTATATGAATAAGCTTGCCTACGGACCTGAAATTGCTTCGCGGGTAAAGTTGAATATCACGGACCCCATTGAGGGAACGCTCAAAAAGGTTTCCGCGGCTTCCGGTAAAAAAATGAATCAGATCATGGTCTGTATTCTTGACCGTCCCCGGCATGAGAAACTGATTATGATTCTTCGTAAGCTTGGAGTCCGGATCAAGCTGATTTTGGATTGCGATGTTTCAGGCGCGATCGCGACCGGGCTTCCGGAGAGCGGGATCGATCTTCTCCTGGGAACCGGGGGAGCGCCGGAAGGTGTTTTGGCCGCTTGCGCCATGAAATGCCTGCGCGGAGATTTTCAGGCGCAAATCGCGGACGGCAAAGGAAATGTCACTGATCCTAAAGTCTACGGACTCAACGATCTGGTGCGCAAAGAATGTATTTTTGCCGCGACGGGCATTACGAACGGCAGTTTGCTCCGGGGCGTGAGGTACACGAATCTAGGCGCCGTTACGAACAGCGTTTTTATGCGTTCTGAGAGCGGAACCATCCGCTGGATTTCCGCCAATCACGGGAACTAACTATGACTCTTTCTCAAAAAAAATGTAAACCCTGCGAAGGGGGAACACCCGCTTTGACATCCGCGCAGGCGCAGGAATACCTGAAGCAGACGCCGGGATGGAATCTCAAGGATGGCCGTCTGACGCGTGAATTTCAGTTTAAAAATTACTATGAAACGGTTTCTTTCGTGAACGCCGCGGCTTGGATCGCTCACCGCGAAGATCATCATCCGGATATAGAGTTCGGTTATAAGGCTTGCACCGTCCGGTTTTGGACTCATTCCGTTAAAGGGCTTTCCGAAAACGATTTTATCTGTGCTTCTAAAATCAACGAACTTTTAAAGGATTGAGGATTCAAATGGATGAGATTCACGGGGAATCCGGGCATTTCGGCCGAAATCTTCTGCTGGGTATAACCGCGGTTATACTTTTGGCCGTCACGGCCGCGGCTTTTTTTATTTTTACATTTGACGCGGACCGCTACCGGCCGATGATACAGGAAAAACTGGAACAGGCACTCGGACGCCCTGTTGGAATGGAAAGAATTTTTCTGGGCTGGGAAGGCGGACTCGCTTTAAAAATTGATGGTCTGAACTTAAACCAGTCAAAAACCTCAAAGAATTCATTTCTGAATATCCGTTCAGTGGCCGTCAGAGTCAGCTTGATGCCTCTTTTGCGCCATGAGGTCCAGGTTTCTTCCGTGATTATTGACAATCCTGAGATAACGCTGACCCGTTCTCCGTCGGGGCGCATTTTGGAACTTTCGGAACAGCCGGTGTCTTCTTCGGAAGTTTCTTCGCCCGCGCCTGGAAAGGATACTCCCGCAGAGGGATCTTCCGCGGCGTTAGCATTTCTGGTTGAATCCGTAAAAATTAAAAATGGCCGTTTGCATTTTGTGGATCAAAATCCGGCAAGCTATTCGGATATTGATATCCGCCAGATTGAGGCGGTGGTGTCGGATATTTCCCCGCTAAAACCGCTTCATTTTGACGCCCGGGCGTCAATTTTTGGAACCCGTCAGAATTTTAGCGCGGAAGGGCAAGCCGGATATGATGTGCGGGAAAACGGAGTTTTTCTTGAGAATTTCAGCGCTTCAATGGAACTTGCGGATGTGGATGCCGGAAAACTTCTGGCGTCTTTCCCGGCGCTTCAGGAGGTTGGCTTGGCTCAGGGAATGGCCGGGCATCTGGATTTCAAGATCGAGCGTTTTAAAATGGTTTCCGGAAAAATCAGGGATTTAGAAGGCGATTTTCATATTGGGCAGGGAACTCTCAAGACCGCCCGGATGCCTATTCCGGCATCGAATTTGGACGCCAATGTCAATTTTAACGCGGACCGGATTATTCTTCAGAATTTATCAGGTAATCTGGGAACCGGAAAATTTGAGCTTGCCGGGCAGACGGAATTAACGATGCCTCTTTATCAGACCCAGTTTCAAGTTTCCGTTTCCGGTATGGAGTTTTCGGAGTTGACGCCTCCTCCGGCCCGGAGTTCAGAACCGTATCTAACCGGTAAAGCCGGACTTAATTTAAAAGCCGCGGCGCAAGGCAACGGCGCACCGTTGATCACCCAGACAGTCTCCGGCAACGGAATGCTTCAAATGGACGGGTTGGTTCTTAAAAATATGAACGTTTTGCGTGAAATTCTGAAAAAACTTTCAGTCGTGCCGGCAATCGGTCAGAGCCTGGAAAAGCATCTTCCGGAAAATTATAATGAGCGCTTGAGGTCCGATGACACATCCTTTGAACCAATCCAGGCTCCTATCCTTATTCAGCAGGGAATTATTTTCTTTGATCATGCGCTGATTCAATCAGATTCATTGAGCGTGCTGGCTTCGGGGCGCGCGGGAATAAATGGGTCCGTGCAGATGAACGCGATTGTGACTCTGGACTCGGATTTGTCCGCGGCTTTGATACGGGGGATTCAAGAGCTTCAATACCTGACCGATCCGCAGGGCCGTCTCCAGATTCCGCTAGTCCAGGCTCAAGGCCCCAAATTCTCTCTGATTCCTGATATTCCGTATATTGCCAGTAAACTTGCCGTCGGCAAGGGCCGGGACGTGCTGACACAGCTGATTCAGAAAAAGACCGGCACCGCGGATCCTAACGCTCCCGCAGCGGAAAGCTCTTCAGGAATTGAACAGAACGTCCAGCCGAGCGGGGGAACGGATTACCGGAAGCTCAAAGGTAAAGATATCCTCAACCAATTCCTTCAGACAGCTTTGCAGCCTGAGTCCGGCGGGGATTCTTCAAACAGCCGTTAAACAGCGGATTTAGGAACGACCCGGACACTGACCCGGATGAGTCCCTTGCGCGGGGATGCGATTTTTTTGAACGCGGTGCGGGTTAAATCGATAATCCGGTCGAGTCTTTTGGAAGGCCCCCGGTCATTGACACGGCAAATGACCTTTTTCCCATTCTCCAGATTTTTAATCTCCAGATAGGTTCCGAAGGCATAATCCCACGACGCGCAGGTCAACAGCTTATCGTTGAAGATTTCTCCGTTCGCGGTATGCCGGTTGATCCCGGGGTCCGATTCGCTGTACCAGGAGGCTATGCCAAAGCGGGCTGGATTTTTCGGAACCACTGCCAAGCGCATTCTTTTTTTGACGGTTTTGACAGAGGTTTCGATTGGAGGATTCGCTTCCTGAAGGATGGAGACCGGTTCGGCCCAGACCGTGGACGTAAAAACCATCAGCCCGACCGCTAAAATTTTTTCAATGTTCCTAAGTTTCAAACACGCCTCACTTGTTGATCAAAACCTAGCACACAGGATTTAGCTCTGCAAAAAACACGCGTTTTCCGGGAAGACTTCTTAAAAAGCCTAAAAAAACTCGGAGAAATTAATTTCTAGAGGGGGAACTGGTAAAAGCTCTCTGAGGCAGGTATCTTTTCACCAAAGCAAAGAAATGTTTTTTTAACCCGGAAAAAACGGAAATGACGGAAATGGTCGGGTTTAAAATCTACGCGTGGCCGCTTCTTGCCGCGGGTCTTTCAATCCTTTTCCTTGGCGTTGTCATGGTTTTCAGGGAAAGAGGTTCCTCGTTAAGCCGCGCGTTCCTCCTTCTCACGTTTTGCTCCTCCGGATGGCTCCTTGGCTTTTTCGCGGTTAACTTGTGCGGGGATCCTGAAACGGCCATGATCTGGGTGAAGGCCGCAAATACTTTCGTTGTTTTTATCCCCAGTGTTTTTTATCTTTTTGTGGTAGTTGCCGCCCGTCAGATTGACCGCCATAACATTCCTCTTTTTCTGGCGTTTTCAGCGTCTGAGATTTTTCTGATTCTGGTCTGGAGCGGGAATACTTTTATTTCTTCGCTGATTCCATATTTCTGGGGGTTTTATCCGCGGTACGGAAATTCAACCCTGCTTTTTCTGGTTTTTTTCTTCGGTGCCATGGCCTCAAGTTTCCGTTTGCTTTGGGTTTGCCACCGGCGTTATGGTGCTAACACCAAGCGCTTTAAGACTTTCCTGGCGGGCTTCGCGATCGCTTATCTTGCGAGCGTTGATTTCCTGCCTGCTTACGGAATTCCGGTTTATCCTTGCGGGTATTTGGCAGTGCTTGTTTTTTCCGGGTTTATGGCTTGGGGAATTATTCGCCGGCATTTGGCGGACATCACGCCCTCTTTTGCGGCTGAGCAAATCCTTAAAACAATGGCGGACGGGCTCTTGGTGCTGGACCGTGAGGGAACAGTGCGTTTAGCTAATGAGTCGGCCCGGTATTTGTTTGGTGAGGAGGGCGAAGAATTGATTGGCAGACCGGTTCATGCCGGAGGGATGGAATTTTTTAAAAAACAGAATCTGGCCAGACTTTTGTGGACGGGAGGCGTGCAAAATCACGAGGTTGTTTACTACAGTAAGCCTCAGGGGATGCATGTGCTGGATATCTCCACTTCGGTGATCCGGGACAGCCATAAAGAACCTCTGGCAGTGGTTTGTATTATTAAAGACGCGACCGCTCGCAAGAATTCAGAAGCCGCATTAAGAGACAGTGAAAAGCACTACCGGATTTTGGCGGAAAATGTGACGGATGTGATCTGGACCATGGACATGAATTTAAAACTTACTTATGTAAGCCCGTCGATTCTTAAACTGACAGGGTTCACTCCATCTGAAGCGGTTTCGCGGGATTTGATCGAGACTTTTACGGGCCATTCTTCCCAAAAAGCCATGGTGGCTTTTACCGGACTCTTTCACGGTTTGGGGGCAATGCCGGGGCCTATCGAATTGGAATACCGGTGTAAGGAAGGGACCACGGTATGGGCGGAAGTAACTCTTTCGATCATCCGTGATGAAAAAGGCAGTCCGGTTGAAATTCTCGGGGTCAGCCGGAACATTGCCGAACATCTCAAAGTCCGCGAATCGGTTAAAACCGCGGAAAATCTTTATTTGGAGCTTGCCTCCTCAGTTTCTGATCCGGTTTTTATTCTGGACCGGAATTGCGTGATTCGCACGGTGAATCCTGCCGCCGAACAGATTCTGGGAATGAGTCTGGGGGAACTTGCAGGAAAATCTCTGGCTGGAATTCTTTCGCAGGACACGCAGGCCAAAACCCTGCAGGAAATTACCTGCGTCTTTTTGGGGTGGCAGAGACTCTGCTTTGATGCCGCGTTTTCCACTCGTGACGGGCGGCGGTTGATTATGGAGGCCCATCCCAAGCTGATGCTCAGAGAATCCGACCACTCGTTTGTCCAGGTGGTTTTTAAAAATCCGCGTCAACGGGCGGTTCATCCGCAAAATCAAAATGTGGCATGAGGGGAAATGAAACTTTATAATGCGCCCATGAAAAAAATGTTTTTGCTCAGTGTCCTGAGCCTTACGGCCGGCTGTGCGGCTCTTTTTGGATGGAATATTCACGCGCCCGGCCTGCTCTCTGGAAATTTTGATTATCAGATACGCCCGCTTCCCGCGCGGGTGGCGCTTTATTTGGATCCTTCAATCTATACCTACCAATCCAAAGACCGCGGTGGAGCGACCGCGGACCCTCAGACCTTTTATATTGGGGAAGCGTACGCGCCAATGGCTTTGGAAGGGTTCCAGCAGGCTTTTGATGAATTTGTGTTCATGGAAGTCGAGCCGACTCCGGCCATCATGAAACAGTACGCGATTTCTTATCTGGCGGTAGTGCGCCCGAAAGCTTTTAAAAATCATGTGACCTGGAAAGGCCAAGGGGTTAGGTTTACGACGGAAACAGCCGTTTTTAATACAGCCTTTCAGCAGGTTGACCGGTTTGAATCCGCGGGAAGCAGTGATGTTGAGAAGATTTTTGCCAAGAAGGGCGGTCCGGAAGTGAATCTGAATGCCGCGCTTGAAAATAATGTGATCGCTTTGGTTCAGTACATTCAGGACGCGGTACAGACCGGAAAGTGGCCGGAGGTATGAAAAAACTCCTTTTAAAAGCGGGTTGTTGTCTTGTCATTACAGCGGTTTTTGTTCTGCCTCAGGCAGCCGCTGACGAGGTGATAACACAGACGCCCACGAAAGTGGTGGTTCGTGAGCACATCAAGACCGGTAAACCTTATGTCGTTATTACGTCCGCGCAGGGAGACAGGAACCCTTTTGCTTCTATTCCTGTCGCGACCCGTGTCCGGCCGGATTACCGGTTGCTGGATCCTAAAGTGAAGGCCAGTCAGGTTCGTTATGAGGGTCCGGTCAGCGACCGTAAGAAAGTTTATATTTTCGCGGGAACCATTGCCGCTCTCGGAACCGCCGGCGGTGCCGCGGTGATTGCGGCGGCTCCGGCCGCGACCGGGGCAGGAGCGGCAGGCGGCGCGGGCGGGTACGCGGCCGCGGGAACGGCTGTTGCGGCGGGTACGATTTCAACATCCGTTTTGAATACCCGGCCCGATCCGGAAAAAGATAAAATTGAACAGGGGTTTTCATCCGCGCAGATATCGGATACAGTTAAGGAAGGATCATGAAAAAGACGATCGGCCTTTTAACCGCGTTTACGCCTGAAGTTTTCAAAAGCGAATATCATACCCGGATTATTTCCGGTATCGTGGACGCTTTGCGCCAGACTCATTATGATATGAAGATGATCATGGTTAAAGACGAAGAATACGCGGACCCCAGCCGTAAAATCCTCAAAGAGCACGATGTTCAGGGCCTTTTGCTTTTAACCTGGCGGATTCATCCCAAATATATCGAAGAGTCCATGTCCGGTTCCGAACTGCCGGTAGTTATCGTCAACGACTACACGCCGGGCATCAAAACCAACATTGTTTATTCAAACAATAAAGCGGGCATTGAGCTTGCCGTGAGGCATTTGCTCAACCGCGGGTACCGGAAGATCGGAATGCTTCAGGGGCCGGACGAAGATTCTCTGGACGCCCGGGAAAGGTTTCAGGTTTACGGAGATTTGCTTCGTGAAAACGAGCTGGCTTTTGATCCCGCTTACTACCGCAAGTGTGATTATTATTTTGAAGAAGACGGCTATTTGAAGATGATGGACATCATTCACACGGCCAAGGTTTTGCCCCGGGCGATGATCTGCTTTAATGATGATATCGCGATCGGCGCGTTAAAAGCTCTCAAAGAATCCTGGATCAAGTGCCCTGAAGAAGTCGCTGTGGTCGGTTATGACGGGATTGAGCGCGGGAAATATGTAGTTCCGCCCTTAACTACGATTCGACAGCCTTTGGAAAGAATGGGGCGGGAAATGGTAACGATTGTGACTGGACTTATCGAAGGGCGTTTGAAAGGCCCGATTCAGAAAGAACACCTCCCCGAGCTTGTGATCCGCCAGTCTGCCTGAGATACAAAATAAAAAAGGCCGCCCCGTGAGGAGCGGCCTTTTTTGCTTCTACTGTATTCCGTTAGGAACCGATGCTGACTCCGCCTTCGGGAAGTTTCACATCCACCTGAGTAATCGGGAAGGTGGCAATGTGAAGCACACCGCCGATGGTGTCATAGAGGGCGTTGAAATTTCCGCGCAGGAAACCCTTGATGACACAGCTCTTATTCTGATGGGCTTCGACGGGTTCGGTAAAGATTTCAGTCCAGCCCGCGAAGAAATTCTTGAAACCAAACTCAAGCTTGCCAAGCGCCTGCTTGCTCCAGCCGGTCTGTTCCGTCCAGGGACTGGCTTTGAAGCCGAGCTTACAGCACTGCTGGCAGTTACCTTCAGTGCCGCCCGCGTACGCGGCAGGCGCAAGAAAGGCGAGTGTTAAAAGCATTAAAAGGATCTTCTTCATTGGTTTTCCCCCTTGGTTATATAGCTACAAAGCCTTAATTCAATAGACTATCTATCGTCATCCTTTACATAAAGTTTACCGGGAGCTTTTTAGTGATTTAAGGTATAATTCTCCGTCAAAATACCCGGTAAACAAGCGAGGCCTTGATGAGCGCTCTAAGACTTTCTACGTTTTTGATGCTGATTCTGATTGCCCCCCGGACCCTGCTGGCCGGAATCTCCTTTTACGACCTAAATACCCGTGTTCCGATTAAAAATGAATACTATTCCGTGCTTTCTGTTCAGCCTGGAAGCTCGCCCGGGATTCTGAAGTTTAAGGTCAAATCCGACCATGCCCTCTACGAAGTCGAGGGGGTTGTTCCGATGATCAAACTTTTACGCGAAATTGAAGTTATTGAGAAAATCCGGCGGAACGAAGAAACCAGCGGTTTTTTTGACGGTGTCGCGGCCTCAGTGGGAGCTACGGCCGGAGGATTTGTGAAACTTGTGACCCATCCGATTGAGTCGGGTAAAGGCTTGGGGCGTGCCGCGGGGAAAGTCGGGCGGACTATCGGCGGAGTTTTCCGCACAAAGGAAGAAGGGGAGAAAACGAGCTTCGGGGAATCGGTGCTGGGATCTTCGGAGCGTGAGCTGGCTAAAGAGTTCGGAGTGGATGTTTACACGACCAATCCTTATTTAAAAGGATTGCTGACGAAAATGGCCCGCGCGCGGATGGGCGGGAAAAGTTTCGTGTTTCTGGCGACGTTTTTAATCCCCGTAGGCGCTATTTCTCTGGCAGTCACCGCCAGCGGATTGAACGGCGCCGCGGATCAGGTCGTCAATGACAACAGCCGCGCGGAACTTTTCCGGCTGAATAAAGATGCCCTGTTGGATCTTAAAATCTTAAATTCAGACGCGGAACGCTTTTTGAATTGCCCGGAGTTCAGTCCCCGGGAGGCGACTTATTTCCGCGCTTATCTGGAGCAGTTAAAGCAGGTTTCCGGTTTTCAGAGTCTGATCAAAATCGCGGCCCAGGTAAAAACGGACACGGACGCGCGAAAAATTCTTTTTTCGACTCAGGTCGCGGCGGAAGAGGCAAAAAAGAATCCGAAGGTTTTTGGAAAGATCGAAGTTTGGGGAGACGGTTTGAAAGCTCAGACGAAGGATGGCCTGATTTTTATCATGCCCTATGATTATCTGGATTCAGATTCTCAGGGGAAGCTTCTCTTGAAGCAGATGAAGGGTGAGTTAGAGCATTCGGGAAAATCCCGGCTGGAGCTTTGGAATGCCGGACAGGTTTCAACCGGATTTTCTGGAGACGCGAAATGGCAGGGGATCGGCCTGCGGAAATTAATTTTGTGGGGCAGCGGCAAATCTTGAAAACCTACGAAGTCGAACAGAAATACCGCGTTAAAAATCCGGCAGCGTTCCGCCGGAAAATTATCGCGCTGAAAGCCCGGAAAATTTCGAGCGGGTTTGAGGAGAACGCGGTTTACAATCTCCGCAAATTCGGAATTCGCGAAGGGATTCTCCGGCTCCGCCGAAGCGGGAAAAAAGCCAAGTTGACTCTCAAAGGACCGCGCCTTGCGGGCCGGTTTAAAAAACGGGTAGAAATCGAAACCGAAGTTGATTTTACGGCGATGAACCTGATTTTCCGCGCGCTAAAATGGAAACCGTCTTGCCGTTACTCAAAGGTTCGTGAAGAATATCAAAAGGGGAGCGCTTTAATTGTGCTGGATTTTTTAAAGGGGCACGGCTGGTTCGCGGAGATCGAAGCTCCTGCCCGTCAGATTCATTTATTGGAACGCAAGCTGGGTCTTAAAATTTCTGACCGTGAACACCGCACCTATCTGCAAATTCTAGGCCTTCGCTACCGCTAATTCTGTTTTAATCTTGTGCTGCCTGATCAGGTGCGGAGCTGTTTCTCAGCATCGACAACGTCACGGTTGATTTTCATGCGCGCTTTGTGGGCTTTGGCGCGCAGGTCGTCTGAAGTGCTGTGCGCGTGTTCCAGCTCGCGAAGCAGCTGGATGATCATGCGGAAATGCCTGACAATCTCGCCTTCATCCGCCTGAGTCAGCCGGAAAATCCGGTCAAAAGGAACACCTTGGACCCAGGCTTCGACGGCCAGCGCCTGATTGAAATGCGGGTGCTTGGTGTAGGGATGAATTCGGAACTGAGATTCGAGTTTGTGAATTTTTCGGTGATGATGCTCGGCGTAACTGCGGAGTTTCTCAATCCGGCCGGTCAGGTGAGGAACATGATCGCCCTTGCGCGGTTCACAGATCAGGCCGGAAAGTAAAACGCTCAGCATTGCGTCATCCAATTTATCCAGGATGCCGTCCTGATGGAGCTCGGAAAGCATCAGTTCATAGCCGAAGACAGAAGACGCGAACTCGCCTTTCGGCGTTAAACTTTTTTCATCCAGATGGCCCAGCGTATCCAGAAGTTTCAATTTGTTTTCCAGCAGGCTGTAGCCTTTCTGGCGGATATGACCTGGCGACTGAAAGTGGTGGAACGAGCGCGGATAAATTTCAAAAAGTTTCCGGCCTAGATCACGGTAGAGATTCAGCAGGGTGGCATAAGCGGTGTTCAACTGACTTTCAATCGGCTCATACCGGCCGTGAAGAATTTTTTCCACGTCATGGAAACTGACGTCCTGAGGGTGAACGCGCAGAACGACAAAACCCTTGGTGTCCATGCCTCGCCGGCCCGCCCGCCCCGCTATTTGAAAAAAATCCCGGTGGGTCAGGAGCCGGAAGCCGTGGCCGTCATATTTTTCGAGTTCGTCAAAAATAACCGTCTTGGCCGGCATATTGATGCCGATGGCGAAAGTTTCGGTCGTGAAAATCAGTTTAATCAGTTTTTTCGTGAAAAGCTGTTCGATGACTTCTTTTAAAGTCGGGAGCATACCCGCGTGGTGATACGCGATACCTTGCTCAATGAGAGGCGCCATTTCGACGGCGGATTTTTCGTGTTTCAGGTCGTATTTTTCCAGCAGTTTAAAAAAGTCATGGGTGATTTGCTTGCGTTCTGAATCGTCCAGAAAATCAAAACGAATGGCTTCGCCCGCCAGGTATTCCGTGCGCCGCCGGCCGAAGGCAAAATAAATCGCGGGGAGGCGGTTGTTGTCCATGAGGTATTCCACCAGCTGGTCGAGCCGGTTCGGCCGGGCTTTCATCATGGGAATGCCCCGGTGGCGTTCGCGCGAGCTTCTGCGCCAGATTTCACGGTTCAGGTAGCCGTCACGTTTTAAATCTTTCAGATTGGTCATAATCTGCCCCTGGCACTGAAAAAGAAAGTCCAGCGGAACCGGGCGGTGAGATTCCTGCACGATTTCAAGCGGGCGGTCATGAATTTTCCGGATCCAGTCGGCCAGCTGATGAACATTGGGTACGGTGGCTGAAAGCGCCAGGATGCGGATGTGAGAGGGGGTAAAAAGAATCGCTTCCTCCCAGACCGTTCCGCGTTCGGCGTCATCCAGATAATGGACTTCGTCAAAAATAACCCAGCCGATTTTTTCGATACGGCTGGAATTTTCAAAAAGGGAATTGCGGTAAATTTCCGTGGTCATAATCAGAATCGGCGCGTCGGGATTGATCGAGACATCGCCGGTTAGAATACCGACTTGATCATCGCCGTAGGCCGCGCGGAAATCCCGGTACTTTTGATTGCTCAGAGCCTTGACCGGCGCGGTGTAGATCACCTGCTCATGACGGGAGAGAGCCTGGTCGATGGCTTTTTCAGCAATCACCGTTTTGCCGGAACCTGTGGGCGCGGAGACAATGACCGAATGGCCCTTGTCGATCCATTCGATCGCTTCTTTTTGGAACTTATCGAGTTCAAATGTCATATAATGGGGCATTCTCGCACATATGGACGAAAAAGCCATCCAGGAAAAAATAGACAGGGAGTTTCAGTGTCACCGCTGCGGTGAGTGCTGCCGCAAGCCGGGGTACGTTTATCTCAACACGAGCGAGACAGAAGCCATGGCGCGGTTCCTCGGGAAAGATATCCGGGATTTTATGGAGGAATTTTGTGAGGTTATTGAGCGCCGGCAGATTGTGCTGAAAAAACTTCCGGATGAAGCCTGTATTTTCCTGAAAGACAATTCCTGCGAAGTTAACCCCGCTAAACCCCGGCAGTGCCGGGAGTTTCCCTTCAAGTGGCGCACCCCTGCCAGTTTTGGCTACTGCACGGGTCTGAAAACCTTATTTAATTCATAAACCTTTATATTAAAACAAGTTACATATCTGGACTAAAACAGTCTGGTTTGATATACTTTAATCGGAAGCTGAGGTCACTATGAGATTTACGACGAAAACAGAATACGGGTTGGTCTGCCTCATCTATATGGCTAGGCACATGGAAGGCGGAAAGACTGAGCCTTGCACGATTAAAGAGCTGTCGGGTGCTGAAGAGTTTTCGCCCGCGTATACGGAAAAAATCCTTCAGAGCCTTCGGGCGGCGGGGATTGTGACCGCGCTTCACGGCAATCAGGGCGGATATGTGCTGGCCCGGCCGGCTACCGAAATTACGGTGAAAGAAATTATCGAAGCTCTGGAAGGTTCTACTTTTGATGTTTTTTGCGAACCCGATAACCGCAAAGAAATTACCTGCACTCATTTTTCACTTTGCGGAATCAAACCCCTCTGGGGCAAGAGCCGGGAAGTCTTGAACCAGTTTTATTCTTCCGTAACGCTGGATATGCTCGTGAAAGGGCATCTGGAATCCGCGGAAGTTAAATTGTTGTTCTAAGGAAAATTATGGAAACAAAAGACACGAATAAAAGCGCGAAGCCGGCTACGATTGAAGAATTCGTCAATCGTGAGTATCAGTACGGCTTTCAGACTGAAATCGAATCAGGCCGTACGGTTAAGGGTTTGAATGAAGAAACTATCCGTCTGATTTCCTCCTACAAGAATGAACCTGAGTTCATGCTGGAATTCCGCCTTAACGCTTTCCGGCAGTTTCAGAAAATGAAAGAGCCGAAGTGGGCGCATGTGTCTTACCCGCCTATTAATTATCAGGACATCCTTTATTACACGGAGCCCAAACAGAAAAAGGCTGAGAAACTTCAGAGTATGGAAGAGGTCGACCCGGAACTGCGCCGTACGTTTGAGAAGCTCGGCATTCCCTTGATGGAGCAGAAACGGCTGGCCAATGTGGCCGTTGACGCGATTTTTGACAGTGTTTCCGTGGCCACGACTTTTAAGGAAAAACTGAAGGAAGCGGGCGTGATTTTTTGTTCGTTCTCTGAAGCGGTTAAGGAATATCCGGAACTGGTCAAAAAATACATGGGGTCCGTGGTGCCTGCCGCGGACAATTACTTCGCCGCGCTCAACTCCGCGGTTTTCTCCGATGGTTCTTTCGTTTATGTTCCGAAAAATACGCGGTGCCCGATGGAGCTTTCCAGTTATTTCCGAATCAACACGGAAAATTCCGGCCAATTCGAGCGCACCCTGATCATCTGCGAAGACAACAGCCATGTCAGTTATCTGGAAGGCTGTACCGCGCCGAAGTTCGACACGAATCAGCTTCACGCGGCGGTGGTGGAGCTGGTCGCGCTTGAAAACGCGGAAATTAAATATTCGACGGTGCAGAACTGGTATGCGGGTGACCCCAAGACCGGCAAGGGCGGGATTTTTAATTTCGTGACCAAGCGCGGGAAATGCCTGGGCAATAATTCCAAAATTTCCTGGACCCAGGTTGAGACGGGTTCTGCCATCACCTGGAAATATCCCAGCTGTATTTTGATGGGCGATAACTCTGTGGGCGAATTCTATTCAGTCGCGCTCACGACCGGCTACCAGCAGGCGGACACGGGAACCAAGATGATTCATCTGGGTAAAAACACGCGAAGCACGATCATTTCGAAAGGAATTTCCGCGGCGCACGGCATGAATAATTACCGGGGCCTTGTGCAGATGGGGCCTAACGCGGAAAACGCGCGCAATTTCACGCAGTGCGATTCGCTTTTAATCGGTTCCAAATGCTCCGCCAACACCTATCCTTATATGGACGTGGCCAATCCTACGGCGCAGGTTGAGCATGAAGCTTCGATCTCGCGCGTCAGCGACGATCAGCTTTTTTATTTTCAACAGCGGGGCATCGATGCCGAAACGGCTATGAGCTCCATTCTCAGCGGCTTCTGCAAGCAGGTATTCCGGGAACTTCCCATGGAATTCGCGGTGGAAGCGACGCAATTACTCGGCCTCAAGCTGGAAGGAACGGTGGGTTAATGTTATCAGTTCGTAATCTGCACGCGGTCATCGCGGACAAAGAAATTCTGAAAGGCATCAGCCTGGAAGTTAAAGCCGGAGAAGTGCATGCCATCATGGGGCGTAACGGTTCGGGCAAAAGCACTTTGGCTAAAACCATCGCGGGGGAGCCTCATATCGAAGTGACTTCCGGCGAAATTCTTTTTAATGGCAAGAACCTGATTGGAATGGAACCCGAAGACCGCGCTTTAGCCGGCGTCTTCATGGGTTTTCAGTATCCTGTTGAAATTCCGGGTGTGAATAACGCGAGTTTTTTACGGTTGGCTTTTAACGCCAAACGCAAGGCGCAGGGGCAGGAAGAAATGGATCCGATGGAATTCGACGAATTCCTTCAGGACAAAATTAAGATGGTGGAAATTTCGCAGGACTTTCTTGACCGCGCGGTGAATCAGGGTTTTTCCGGCGGTGAGAAAAAGAAGAACGAAATTCTGCAGATGGCCGTGCTGGAACCCAAGCTCGCGATTTTGGATGAAACCGATTCCGGCCTGGATGTTGACGCTCTGCGTACCGTGGCCGAAGGCGTCAACCGCCTGCGCACTCCGGAAAACGCGGTGGTACTGGTCACGCATTATCAGAGAATTCTGAACTACATTAAACCTGATCATGTGCATATTCTGTTTGAAGGGAAAATTATTAAATCCGGCGGGAAGGACCTCGCCCTTGAAGTTGAAAACCGGGGTTATGACTGGGTTTTTGAAGAAATGAAAGGGAAAGCCGTTTCAAAATGAACGCTGAATTGACTTATCAGGAATCGGTCAAAGCGGGACCCGCGGAAAAAACCGGGCCGGAATGCCTGCGCGATTTCCGTCAGCGGGCGTTTGCCCGTTTTCAGGAGACCGGATTCCCGACGCGTAAAATGGAAGCCTGGAAATATATGAGTTTAGAGCCGGTGCTTAGAATGCCGGTATTGAACAGGCAGACAGTTCCGGCGGTTGTGAACCCCTCGGCTCTTGACGCGGATCATGAAGACTTTTTTGTTTTTTGGAACGGTGTTTATCAACCTTTGGTTTCTTCATTCCGGAAAATTCCCTCCGCTGTGCGTTATGGGGTGCTTTCTTCCGGCCGTTTTGAAGGGGCGGGGTTGGAAGCTTTTTTTCAGGATCTTGAAAATGAAAATCCTCTTTCGGTAGTTAACGCGTTCCGGTTTGAAGACGCTTTTGTCATTCAGGTTCCGCAGGGAACCGTTATTCCGGAGCCCGTGCGGTTGATTTTCCGCTCAAGCGAAAAAGGGGAAGCCAATCCCCGGATTCTGGTGTGGCTGGGTGCCGGTTCCAAAGCGGAACTTATTTTTGATTTCTCCGGTGAGGAAAAGGCTTCGCTGATGAATACTTCGGCTCAAGTCCGCCTGGAACCCAACGCGAATTTGAGCGTGTCACTGATTCAAAAAGCGGGTGAAGGCACGGTCCAGTTTTTAAACAGCCGGATTTCGCAGTCTGAAGGCAGTTCGCTGGAATGGGTTTCTTTTTCGAGCGGCGGGAAAATGACGCGTAATGAGACGGTTGTAAATCTGGAAGGCTCGAACGCTTTTGCTTCGATTTCAGGGTTGGCTTTGCTGGACGGGGAGTCGCAGGTTTTTCAGCACGCTTTCATTTATCATCAGAAGCCTCACTGCTCAAGCCGGCAGGTGTTTAAGAATATTCTTTCGGATAAATCCGCGGCGGAGTTTGACAGCCTGGTGCATGTCTGGAAAGACGCGGCTAAATCCGATTCTGAACAGCTGGACAAAAACCTTCTGCTTTCAAAACAGGCGCGCTCGTGGTCGCGGCCTCAGCTGAAAATTGATACGGATGACGTGAAAGCTTCGCACGGTGCCGCAACAGGGCAGTTAGAAAGAAATGAACTCTTTTATCTGAGAAGCCGGGGGCTTTCCAAGCAGGAAGCGCGTTTTTTGATCACTTACGGGTTTGCTGAGGAAGTTCTGGAGAAAATCGGCCATTCGGGTTTGCGCCGGGAGCTTGAAGCTTTTGCTTCGGCGCAGATTCAGCGGATGACCGCGGGGATTCCGGCGTGAAGGAGGCCGTCATGAGCTCAAATTTTGATGTGATGAAAATCCGGAAAGATTTTCCGCTCCTGGCTTCGTCCATGAACGGCCGGCCTCTGGTCTACCTTGATAATGCCGCCACCACGCAGAAACCGCTCGCGGTCATTGAAAGAATGGATCATTTTTACCGGAAGGAATACACCAACATTCACCGGGGCGTTTACACGCTGAGCCAGCAGGCGACAATGGAATGTGAAGAGGCCCGTACGAAGTGCGCCGAATTTTTGAACGCGGAAAAAGCGGAAGAGATTATTTTTGTGCGCGGGGCAACTGAGGCTGTTAACCTTGTTGCGTCCGCTTACGGTGAGAAATTTTTAAAAAGCGGGGACGAGATTATTATTTCCCAGCTGGAGCATCACGCCAATATTGTTCCCTGGCAGCAGTTGGCCCAGAGAAAGTCTTTGAAGCTGAAAGTTATTCCCATCAATGAAAGCGGTGAGCTGTTGATGGAAGAATATAAAAAACTGCTTTCGCCCAAGACCAAATTGGTGGCTGTGACCCAGGTTTCCAATGCGCTGGGAACGATTGTGCCTGTCGAAGAAATTACGAAACTGGCGCATCAGGCCGGTGCGGTTGTGCTGATTGACGGCGCTCAGGCTGTACCGCATTTGAAGGTTGATGTTCAGGCCATCGGCTGTGATTTTTACTGTTTTTCCGGGCATAAGGTTTACGGGCCCAGCGGGATTGGCGTACTTTACGGGCGTTATGATTTGCTGGAAGCTATGGATCCTTATCAGTTCGGCGGGGAAATGATTGAAAGCGTGACTTTTGAGAAAACGACGTTTGCCAAGCCGCCTGCGAAATTTGAAGCGGGAACTCCGGCCATTGTTGAGATTGTGGGCTTGGGCGCGGTGCTGGATTATGTGCAGGGTGTCGGACTTGATAAGATCTCAGCTTATGAACATGAATTGCTAATTGAAGCGTCGCGGAAATTATCTTCGGTTTCCGGCCTGCGTATTTTGGGCACAGCCAGAAATAAATCGGCTGTGGTTTCCTTCGAGTTGGAAGGAATTCACCCGCACGACATCGGCAGTATTCTGGATCAGGACGGCATCGCAGTCCGCACCGGTCATCACTGCGCTCAGCCTCTCATGAAGTTTTTGAAAGTGCCCGCGACGGCCCGAGCCTCATTTTCTTTTTATAACACAAAGGCGGAAATCGACGCGCTGGTTGCCGGACTGGAAAAGGTAAAGGCGGTTTTTCACGCATGATTCCCGAACCCAGACTTGAAAAGCTTTATCAGGATGTGATTCTGGATCACAACCGGAATCCCCGTAACTACAAAGAAGTCGCCGGGCCGACGCAGTATTCGCACGGCTTCAATCCTCTTTGCGGTGATGATTATCATCTTTATCTGAAAGTGGATGAAAAGGGCGTGATTCAGGATATCGGTTTTCAGGGCGCGGGCTGCGCGATTTCAAAATCCAGCGCGTCGCTTATGACCGCTTTTATCAAGGGGAAAACCCTGAGCGAAGCGGAAACCGTGAAGGATGCCTTTCTTGATTTGCTGACCAAAGAGCCTACGCCCGCTCCGGCGCGCGAAAAGGTGGGGAGACTCGTGCTTTTTGAAGGCGTAAAAGAATTTCCGGTGCGGGTGAAATGCGCGACCCTGATCTGGCACACTCTGGCGGACACACTTAAAGACGCGAAGGCGGGTGCGAAATGAAAGAGCCTGAAGAACTTCAGATTACGGCGGAAATTACGCCCAACCCTAACACGCTTAAATTCGTACTGAACCGGCCTTTGCTCTCTTTTGGTTCGAGGAATTATTTAAAAAAAGAAGAGGTCACGGATTCGCCTTTGGCGGCTTCCCTGTTTGAAGTCGGGCAGGTGGCTTCCGTTATGATCGGTACGGATTTTGTGACGATGACTAAGACACCTGAAGCGGACTGGCAGGAAGTCGGTCCTCATGTGGTGCAGGCTCTTCGCGCTTTTTTTGAGTCCGGTCAGGAAGCGATCGCGGCGAATGCCTCCGTCAGCGTGCATGCTGAGACCCGGACTGACGTTGAAAAGAAAATTATCGAAATTCTGGACAATGAAATCCGCCCCGCGGTCGCCCGTGACGGCGGAGACATTGTTTTTTACGGTTTTGACAACGGGGTCGTGAAACTGCACCTTCAGGGCGCCTGCAGTTCCTGCCCGAGTTCGGTCATGACCTTGAAAATGGGGATTGAGAACCGGCTGAAAATGATCATTCCTGAAGTCAAGGAAGTCCTGCAGGTCTGAAAACCCCCTTCCGCAAGTCCTCCCGGGGCCGGGTATAATTTAGAAAAGGCCTTACCCGGCGTTTTACACACGTTTTACTTGTGAGTCATCTCTGCCAACCTTAGGATACGGAGACTGAAATGGGAAAATCCAAAAAGAAAAAATTCTGGATCGGGATCGATCTGGGCGGAACTAAACTGCTGACGGCTGTTCTGGACCAGCGCTTTCGAGTGGTCGCTTCCGTTAAAAATAAAGTCGATGCCTCGAAGGGGCCCAAAAAGTTCCTGGAAGACCTCGAAGACAGTATCCGGGAAGCCCTCAAAGAGTCGCGGGTTCAAAAATCCAAAATCGGCGGGATTGGAATCGGCGCCCCCGGCATTATGGACCGCAAAAAAGGCGAAATCGTTTTCTGCCCGAACATTCCTTTTCTCAACGGATTCCGTCTGGGGAACGTGCTCCAGAAAAAATTCGGAGTCCATGCGGTTCTGGAAAATGACGCCAACACCGGGCTTTACGGTGAATCAGAATTAGGCGCGGCCCGCGGTTATAAGGATGTTATTGGAATTTTTGTCGGCACGGGTGTCGGCGGCGGTATTTTAATCGACGGGAAAATTTACAGCGGGGTTTCAGGCTCAGCCGGAGAGATCGGTCATATGGTGCTTGATCCTTCGGGGCCTTCATGCGGCTGCGGACAGCGGGGCTGTCTGGAGGCTTACACCGGCCGGTTGGCCATGGCGGGCGAAGCTGCGGTTTTGGCGTCGCGTGGTCAGGCCAAAAGGCTTTACCGTGAAGCGGGAACCGAAGTTTCAAAAATTAAAAGCGGCGTGCTGGCTAAAGCGGTTTTTAGCGGTGATAAAAAAATTGAAAAGATGATCAAAGAACGGGCTGGGCGTCTGGGAATGGCCATGGCGGGACTCGCGAATTTTATGAGCCCGGAGCTTTTTGTCCTGGGCGGAGGGGTTGTCGAGGCTATGCCTTTTATCGTGAAAGAAGCGGAAAAATCGATGAGGCATTTCGTGATGCCGAAAATCGGCGCGCATATCCGGGTCGTACCCGCTCAACTGGGAGATCACGCGATCATCAAGGGCGCGGCGCGGCTGGCGGCGGATTTTGATGAGGGGAAAGGAAAGTCATGACGGAAAATCCTGTAGTCCAGAAGCAAATGGTTTCCGTGATTGATATCGGTTCAAGCGCGATCCGCATGGTGATCGCGGAATTGGGACCTAAAACGGAAATACGCCGTCTGGAAAACCTTCAGAAACCCGTGGCTTTGGGCAAAGACGTTTTTACGACCGGGAAAATCAGCCGGACGGTGATGCGTGAAGCGCTGACGATCATTAAAAATTATAAGAGCATTATCGACAGCTACGGGATTACCAATATTCACGCGATCGCGACCAGCGCGGTGCGCGATGCCCTGAACCGCGAGAGTTTTGTCGACCAGGTTTTCGTCCGGACGGGAATTGACGTTGAAGTCATAGAAGGTCCTGAAGAAAACCGTCTTGAACTGCTGGCTGTGGAGCACGCCCTTGGTGAAAAGTATGAGTATCAGAATAAAAACTGCCTGATTATTGAAGTGGGTTCGGGCAGTATCGAAATTATTGTTTTAAATAATGGGGAAGTGGGGCTGACCCGGACTATTTCTCTGGGAACGATCCGCCTTCCCGAACAGCTGATTGCCGGGAAAACCTCCCCGGATATTTTTAAACGGGCGATTAAGCGCACGGTCCGCACGCTTAGTCAGAATTTTTCCCGGGAATACGACCTTAAGAATATTGATACTTTTATCGCTCTTGGCGGTGATATGCGGTTTTTAGCTCGCCAGCACTCAGGCGGTGAACTCGAGAATTTTGGAATTCTGAACAAGAAGAATTTCCTCGATTTCCTTAACGGAATCGCCAAAATTCCTCTTGAGGAACTGGCGGAAAAATTCAGTCTCTTTTATTCTGAAGCGGAGACGCTCTTCCCCGCGCTTCTTTTTTACGCCAACTTCCTGGAAGAGACTGGGGCGAAAGAAATTGTCGTGCCCATGACCAATATTCGCGACGGCCTGCTGATCGAGCTTTCCCAGCTTTTTTCAGGGTACAAGCGCACTGACGTCTCCAAGCAGGTTATTAGCTCGGCCCGTCAGCTTGGTAAAAAATTTCATTACGACGAACCTCACTCACTGTGCGTGGCTAACCTGGCGATCAAGCTTTTTGACCTTTTGAAGCAAGACCACGGCCTCGGTACCCGTGAACGGCTCTTGCTGGAAGTCTCCGGAGTTCTTCATGATATCGGGATGTTTGTTTCGTCGACTTCCTATCATAAGCATTCCAGTTATCTGGTCGACACGGCGGAGATTTTCGGTCTGCGCAAGCAGGATAAAAATATCGTTTCCAACGTAGTCCGCTACCACCGCCGGGCTCTGCCTCAACCCAGCCATGAACCGTATATGTCCCTGCCTCGCGCCGACCGCGCGGTGGTTTCCAAGCTGGCGGCGATTTTGCGGATCGCCGACGCTCTGGACAAAGCCCGTCAGCAAAAAATTAAAAATTTCTCCATGGAAAAGCAGGATGACGCCTACATTCTCTGGGTGCCCGAAGAAATCGGCGACATTTCTTATGAACGGGAGTCCATGGCCAAGCGCAGTAATCTTTTCAGCGAGGTTTTTGGCGTGGCTCTGGATCTTAAGCAGGGGAATCCGCCAAAAGGCTGACTATGGAGACCTCCAAACCGGAACACTTCTTCAACAGAGAACTTTCCTGGATTGAGTTCAATACCCGTGTGTTTGAAGAAGCGCGTGACCCGTCCAATCCTCTGTTGGAACGTTTGAAGTTTCTGGGGATTGTCAGTTCCAACTTTGACGAGTTTTTTATGGTCCGCATGGCAAGCCTCGAAGAGTCTTCGCCGGCTTTTCAAACCGTCCGCTCGCGGGCTTACGGACTGATCGAACAGCAGAACCTTTATTTTGAACAGGCCATGATTCCGGAAATGGAATCCCATGGAATTGTCCGGGTGCCCGCTGAAGCGCTGAATGAAAAACAGCTCGAATTCGTGAAACTGCTTTTCTATAAAGAAATTTTTCCGGTTCTGACCCCGATCGCTCTGCATCCCGATAAGGCGCTTCCTGTTCTCGCCAATCTCAGCCTCTTTTTAGTGCTCGGCTTAAAACCGGAAGCGCCGGCGGACACGGCGCGGAGTTACGCGGTCATTGAAATTCCTAAAAATTTTCCCCGGATGATTTCGCTGCCTTCCGAAAAGGGATACAGCTTTATCCTTCTTGAAGACCTGATTTTTATGTTTGCCCGGGAATTGTTTGACGGATTTGAAATTGCCACGCGCGGGTTGATGCGCCTCACGCGGGCAGCGGAAATGAGTCTGGACGAAGAAACCGATCAGGATTTTGCCAAGGTTATGGCTGAAGCTCTGCGGAGCCGGAATCAGAACCGGATTTTACGGATGGAAATCGCGGGTGACAAACAAACGAAAGATTTTCTGACCGCGCATCTCCAAGTTTCTCCGGGGAATCTTTTTGACGTGAAGACCTGGTTTGACCTGAAGGGGATTTCTCAGCTGGCGTTCCGGCCTCTTTTTGAAGATTTGAAGCGCCCCGCGTGGCAGCCCCGGTCGGTCCCTGCCTTTGAAGAGGCGGATTCCGTTTGGGATCTGCTTAAGAAGAAAGACGTTTGGATTCATCAGCCCTACCAGAGTTTCGATTATTTTATTCAGTTTCTTTCAGAAGCGGCAAAAGACCCGAATGTGCTGGCGATCAAGCAGACGCTTTACAGAACCGGTCAGGATTCCGCGGTCGGCGCGGCGCTGGAAAAAGCCGTGGAAAATGGAAAACGGGTCACCGTTTTGGTGGAGCTTAAGGCCCGCTTCGACGAAGAAAAAAATATCAGCTGGGCGCGGCGTCTTGAAGTCGCGGGCGCGACCGTGATTTACGGCATGGCGGGTTATAAAACGCACGCGAAAGCCTGTCTGGTGGTTCGCCGCGAGCCGGAGGGCATTCGCCGTTACGCCCATATCGGAACTGGGAACTACAATGAGAAAACGGCCGGAATTTATTCGGACATTGGAATTTTTTCAAGTGATGAAGCTCTGGCCAATGATTTAACTTCATTTTTTAATATGATCACTGGGTTCTCGCGGCCTCTCGGCATGAACCGCATTACCGTGGCGCCTTACGGCATGCGCAACCGGATTAAACAGCTGATTCAAAGAGAGATTCTCCGCTCCCGCCCTGAAAAACCGGGGATAATCCGGGCGAAAATGAACTCCCTGGTCGATCCTGAAATTATTGATTGCCTTTATAAGGCTTCCAAAGCGGGGGTGAAGATTCAGCTGAATGTCCGCGGTGTCTGCTGTCTGCGCCCGGGAATCAAAGGATTGAGTGAAAATATTGAAGTCCGGAGTATTGTGGATATGTTTCTGGAGCACAGCCGGATTTTTCATTTTCAAAACGGCGGGGATGAGGAAGTTTACATCTCCAGCGCGGACTGGATGCCCCGGAACCTCGACCGCCGGGTTGAGATTATGTTTGGCGTTGAGGACGGGGAAATCCGCCGGGATCTGATCGAACTTTTAAATGCTTATTTCCGGGATAATTCAAAATCCTGGTACCTTCTTTCCGACGGGCGTTACGAGAAAGTGATGTCGCCTTCGGAAGATAAACGTTTCCGGGTGCAGGAATTCCTGTGCCGGAAAGCCGAACAGCAGGAAGAATTTCAAAAAAAATCCGCACCCAAAGAACTCAAACCCCAGAGGCCTCGCCATGAGTGAACTCGACCTTTATATTTTTCGCCACGGTATCGCGCAGGAAAGAGGTTCCCGTTATCCGGATGACAGCAAGCGCCCTTTGACCGCTGAAGGGAAAAAGGAAGTGAAAACGGTCGCGAAGGCCATGAAAAATCTCGGGCTGAGGTTTGACAGTGTTTTGTCCAGCGACTACAAACGCGCGGTTCAAACATCAGAAATTGTAGCCGAAAGCCTGCGTTTAAAAAAGAAACTGCAGTATCTTCCTTCATTGAGGCCGGAGGCGGAACCCCGGAAAGTCTTGGCCGACATCAAGACCGGGCGTTCCTCAAAATCCCGGAGTATCCTTGCGGTTGGGCACGAACCTCATTTGAGCAGTCTGATCAGCCTGCTGATCTTCCAACGCCCCATGAAAGGGATTCGCCTCAAGAAAGCGGGGCTGGCCAAGCTGACTTTGGTTCCGGGATCCCGTCCTAAAGCCCGGCTCAGCTGGCTTTTAACGCCGCGTCAGCTCGCGCTTATGGCTTCTCACTGATTCCCCCCGTTCCTTCTTGAAAAGCCTCCTTCGGACAGGTATCTTTTAAACAGGCGCGGAAAATCGGTGCCTGAAAAGAACGGCACCGGCTTCCGGTTGGAAAAACCGGATTGAAGGCGGGGATTATGGCTCGGTTGCTGGCTTTTCTTCTTTTTGTGTTTGCCGTTTTTCTTCCCGGATGTGCCTCACGTAATCACGCCAGCCGTGATGGAATTCTAAGCAAAGAACTTCCTCTCACCGTGGACGACCTTTCAGAAATTAAAGAAGGGCTCGCGAATCACAAGAAAGTTCTCTGGCAATACCCCATTTATCACAGCCCCAAACTTCAGCGGTATTGCGACGCGATCGCGGCCGAAATCGCCGATGTTTCCACCCGTCCGCATCTGCCGTACCACGTGACTCTGCTGGATTCTGACGAAGCCAATATTTTTGCCGGCCCCGGAGGGTACCTCTACATTACAAAAGGAATGTTCAAATATATTGAGACGGAAGGGGAGCTTGCCGGTTTGCTAGCCCATGAAATTACTCATGTGGCGAATTATGAATATTCCAATATTCCTCATTTGACGAAGGTGAAGAGAGTTTATGGGCTTATGCTTTCCGGGTCTGAGCTGGTTAAAGATACCGGCATGGGAGGCCCCTACGCGGCTGCCACCGATATGGCGCTTAACCAGGTCGGCAAACGCGCGCCCGTTCTTTTTAAGCGGTTTACGGCTGACCAGGAAGTTGAGACGGATGAAAAGGTTGTCGATTCTCTGATCAAGGCAGGGTACGACCCGCGTGAATATCAGGCGTTTGTCGAAAAGTTGGCCCGAATTGATATGGATGATGTCGGGCGTTTTGTGAATCTGCTTAATTCGCACCCGCCGTTTGAAGAACGGCGTAAAATTCTGACAGTGCGTATCGCGGCATCAAAAATCGTGTCCGGGAAATTTGACTTTAAGCGGGTTGAGATTCAGGATTTCACGCAAAATGAAATCAACCCCAAAGCCGTGCCGGCTCCGCCTCCCGCGCCGGTTCAGCCCAGAAATGAACCGGGGCAGTCCATTGTTTTTCAGCCTAAGTTCCGCGCGGTTACGGACTCTCCCGGCGTCATGGACCCCGTGACTTCTCCGAAAAATCAAAGCAAACTCTCTCCCGACCGCAAACGAATGTCCACTGCCTGGTTCTGATTCTCCCGCGAAAACTTCGAAGTTCCGGCGTTTTTTAGCGAAAGTTCCCCACGCGTAAGAAGTTTTCCGATTTAACCCGCTTTTGAGTATAATTACAGGCTAAATTATGGCCAATATTTACGAAGAAATTCAAAAACGAATTTTAATCCTGGATGGTGCCATGGGCACCATGATTCAGGAATATAAACTGGATGAAGCCGGCTATCGCGGGGAGGCTTTTAAAAACCACCCCCATGACCTGAAGGGCAATAACGACTTACTGGTCATTACGCAGCCCGCGCTGATCCAGAAAATTCATGAGGCTTATCTCGAAGCCGGCGCGGATATCATCGAGACCAACACCTTCAACTGCAATGCCTTCTCCATGGCGGACTATCACCTGGATAAGCAAATCCGCCGTTTGAATGTGGAAGCCGCGAAGGTTGCGCGGCGCGCGGTTGAAGTCTGGACGAAAAAGACACCGGCTAAACCCCGCTTTGTCGCGGGCTCTATCGGTCCGACCGGACGGACGGCATCCATTTCTCCCAACGTCAATGACCCCGGGTTCCGGGCCGTCACCTTTGATCAACTGGTTGAAGTTTATACGGAGCAGATTCTCGCGCTGATTGAAGGCGGGGTAGACCTTCTGCTGATCGAAACCGTTTTTGACACGCTTAACTGCAAGGCCGCGCTTTTCGCCGCTATGGAATGTTTCGAGAAGACCGGTAAGAAGCTTCCTATTATGGTCAGCGGAACCATCACGGACCGCAGCGGGCGGACCCTTTCAGGGCAGACGGCCGCGGCCTTTTTGAATTCCGTTTCTCACGCGGACCTTTTCTCAGTTGGGTTTAACTGCGCGCTTGGGGCGGAAGAAATGCGCCCGCACGTCGAAGAGCTTTCGCGCCTGAGCGCTTCTTATGTCAGCGCTTATCCCAACGCGGGTTTGCCGAACCAGTTTGGGGAGTATGATCAAACGCCGGAGTACATGGCGAAAATTGTGCGTGAGTTCGCGCAGTCCGGGCTGGTTAATATTCTGGGCGGATGCTGCGGTACGACTCCGCGCCACATTAAAGCGATCGCGGACGCGGTTCAGGGCGCAGTGCCCAGGAAAATTCCTGTGGTGCCGCCGTATACGCGTCTTTCCGGACTGGAACCGCTGGTTATTCGTCCCGAAAGCAACTTTATTAATATCGGGGAACGCACCAACATAACCGGCTCACCGCTTTTTTCAAAAGCGATTCTCGCGGGCAATTACGAGGAAGCTTTAAAAATCGCCAAACAGCAGGTGGAGTCCGGCGCTTCCATCATTGACGTGAACGTGGATGAAGGCTTGATTGATTCCGAAGCGGTTATGACTCGCTTTCTTAATCTTGTCGCGTCGGAACCCGACATCTGCAAAGTTCCGGTGATGATTGATTCTTCAAAGTGGACGGTGATTGAGGCCGGATTGAAATGCCTGCAGGGCAAATGCGTGGTCAATTCCATCAGCCTGAAGGAAGGCGAAGATGTTTTTATTGACCGAGCGAAGAAAATCCGGCGCTACGGCGCGGCCGCGGTGGTCATGGCTTTTGATGAAAAAGGCCAGGCGGATACGGCTCAGCGGAAGGTTGAGATTTTCCGCCGTTCCTACAAAATTCTGACTGAAAAAGCGGGATTCCCGCCGCAGGATATTTTCTTTGATCCCAACGTGCTTACGATCGGCACGGGCATGGAGGAACACAACACTTACGCCCTTTCTTTTATTGAAGCCTGCCGGGTCATTAAAAAAGAATACCCTCAGGTGCATGTCACCGGCGGGGTCAGCAATATTTCTTTTTCGTTCCGGGGCAACAATCCTGTGCGTGAAGCGATTCACGCGTGCTTTCTTTATCATGCCATCAAGGCGGGGCTGGATACGGGCATCGTCAATCCCGGATTGCTGACTGTGTATGAAGAAGTTCCCAAAGATTTAATGGAGCTTGCTGAGGACCTGGTGCTTAACCGCCGTCCGGACGCGACCGAACGCCTGCTGGAATATTCAGAAAAAACCAAAGGTGTCAAAAAATCGGCGGCCAAAGAGCAAGAATGGCGCAAAAAAAGCGTGCAGGAAAGGCTTTCGCACGCATTGGTCAACGGGATCGCGGATTTTGTGGAAGCGGACGTTGAAGAAGCCCGTCAGCTTTACGCGAAACCTCTTGAAGTGATCGAAGGTCCTCTCATGGACGGCATGAAGATCGTCGGAGATCTTTTCGGCGACGGTAAAATGTTTCTGCCTCAGGTGGTTAAAAGCGCGCGGGTCATGAAAAAAGCCGTGGCGGTGCTGACTCCTTATATTGAAAAGGAAAAAGCGGGAACGGGAAAAAGCGCCGGCCGTGTTCTGATGGCGACCGTGAAGGGGGATGTTCATGATATAGGCAAAAATATCGTGGGGGTAGTGCTCGGCTGTAATAATTATGAAATCACCGACCTGGGTGTCATGGTTCCCCTTGAGAAAATCCTGGCGGAAGCGGAGGCTGTGAAGGCGGATATTATCGGGTTGAGCGGTCTGATCACGCCTTCGCTTGATGAAATGATTTATGCCGCGCAGGAAATGGAACGGCGCGGACTCAAGACGCCTCTCTTGATCGGCGGAGCCACGACTTCGGTGATTCATACCGCGGTCAAAATTGACCCGGTTTACAACGGACCGGTGGTTCATGTGCTGGATGCGTCGCGTAGTGTGAACGTGGTTAGCAGTCTGCTCAGCGACGCGCAGAAAACGGAATTCGTCCGCAAAAAGAAAGCGGATTACGAAGAAATCCGCGTGGAGCATGCCCACAAAAAACAGAAGATTAAATATTCAACTCTCGAAGAAGCGCGCGCTAATAAGTTTGAAATCGACTGGAAGAAGTCACCGCCGTTGAAACCGGCAATGACCGGTCTGAAGATTTTTAAAGATTACGATTTGGAAACAATCAGCCGGAATATTGACTGGACACCGTTTTTCCTCACCTGGGAGCTGAAGGGGAAATACCCGGATATTCTTCAGCATCCGGATATGGGTAAGGCCGCCAGAAATCTTTTTGATGACGCGCAGAAACTTTTAAAGAGAATTCTCAGTGAGAAGCTTTTGCGCGCTCAGGCGGTTATCGGTATTTTTCCGGCAAACGCAGTTGGGGATGATGTCGAAATCTATACGGATGAAAGCCGGAAAAAAGTTCTGACTACTTTCCGTATGCTCCGCCAGCAGTCGCAGAAAGGGCCCGGGCAGCCGAACCTTTGCTTGAGTGATTTTATCGCGCCGAAAGAAACGGGGCTGCCGGACTATCTGGGTTTATTTTCTTCGACCGCGGGTTTGGGGATTGATGAGCCTGTCCGCGCTTTTGAAAAGGCAGGGGATGATTACAGTGCGATTTTAATGAAAGCGCTGGCGGACCGCATGGCGGAAGCTTTTGCTGAACATTTGCACCAACGCGTGCGCAAAGAGTTCTGGGGCTACGCGCCTGAGGAAAATCTGCCTAATGAAGATTTAATCCGTCAGAAATACACGGGGATTAGGCCCGCTCCGGGATATCCGGCTTGTCCGGATCACAGCGAAAAGCCCCTGCTTTTTAAAATTCTCGAATCTGAGAAAAACGCGGGAGTTTCCCTGACTGAAAATTTCGCCATGCTGCCCGCGTCCGCGGTTTCCGGTTATTATCTGGCTCACCCGGAGTCGGCGTACTTCGCGGTCGGAAAAATTGAAAAAGATCAGGCGGAAGATTACGCCCGACGGAAGGGCGTCAGCCTCGCACAGGTTGAAAAGTGGCTCGCCCCCAATTTAGCGTATACGCCTTCCTAACCTATCGGCGAGCAGGCTTGCCTTGCGGCACCGTAGGTCCAGCGCTGATGGCGCTGGCCTTCTACACCCTCAGCGTTTGGGGCTCCCCAAACGCCTGCGGGAGTTGCCTTCAGACAAGCTGCTTGCCTCAGTAAGTATCGTCGGGTATCATGCCCCAATGAAAATTTCAGAGTTCTACAAAAAACAGAAACACACGTTTTCCTTCGAGTTTTTCCCCCCAAAAACCGAAGAGGCTGAAGCCCGGCTTTTTGAAACGGCGGTTCAGCTGAAAACGCTCAATCCTTCTTTTGTTTCCGTGACTTACGGAGCTATGGGAACTACCCGCTCCAGCACGCTGAGAATTGTCAGCCGGATCAAAAATGAAATCGGGCTCGAAGCCGCGGCCCATTTGACCTGCGTTGGGCATACTCAGGATGAGATCGCCGTGATTCTTTCCGATTTAAAATCAAAAGGGGTTGAGAATCTTGTGGCTTTGCGCGGAGACCCGCCCAAAGGGGACACGGCTTTCAAGCCGGTGCCGGGGGGGTTCGCGCACGCGGATGAGTTGGTGCGGTTTATCCGCTCCGATGCCCGGTTTTCAAAACATTTTTCGCTCGCGGTCGCGGGTTATCCTGAAGGTCACGTGGAATGCGCGGATAAGAATCAGGATCTGCTGAATTTAAAACGAAAGATAGAAGCCGGCGCGGACGTCGTGATTACGCAACTTTTTTTCAGCAACGAAGATTATTTCCGTTTTGTTGAAAAAATCCGTTCTTATGGAATTCAGATTCCGGTAGTTGCTGGAATTATGCCGGTCACGCAGGCCGCGCAGATTCAGCGGTTCGCGTCTATGTGCGGAGCGAAAATTCCAGCGGAGATGCAGAAGGCGATTGAGAAGTTAGGAGAGGATCAGCCTTCGGTGGAAGCTTACGGAATTGAGTACGCGACAAAACAATGCGCGGAACTTCTGAAAAACGGGGTTCCCGGCATTCACTTCTATACCCTCAATAAATCGCACGCGACACGGGCGATTTACTCCAACCTGCACCTAACCGGTAAAGTCTGATTATCTTTTCGCGCTGAGAAACGGCGGGAAATAGCTTTCCTGAATCGAGGTTTTAATATCATCCGGAAGCGAAAGAACCGTCTTAATTTCTTTCATGCCGGTCAACTTCTTAAGCTCAGCTTCCGGCCACACATTCAGCGGGCTGGAAATCGCGATGACCAGGCTTTCAGGAGAGACTTCAATCGGCATCAAAAGGTACTTCTCAGCGATGCTCTGGGGAATCAGTTCAACGGCGCGAGGGTTAATCTTGGTTTTTCTTAAATCCACGAAGCGCATGGCAAATTGGTCAGCCAGGGTTTTGTAGAGGAGGCTCTGAGATATATACTTCTTTCGGACTAACAGTTCTCCTGTTAGTTCTTGTGTTCTCTTTTGTTCCTGAAGGACGTCTTCGAGTTGCTCCCAGGAGATTAATTTCTTTTGAACCAGCAATTCCCCAATACGCCAGACCATATATATCTCCAGGTTTATAATTTATAAAAGTATTTAAAACAATGTTATTCTATTAACGGCATTAGGCCTTTGCAAATTAAATTTTATTCACATCCCCTCAGCATTGACACTCCTGCCTGGGTGTAATAAAATCATCAAAATTTTTCTTAACCCATTAGAAATAAAGAACAAATGACAAAATCAAATAAGTCTTACGGCGCAAGATTTCTACCAGTCGAACCTGTCTCCTCAATTCTAAACCGCTTTGCGGACGGTGTGAAAGTCCGCACGGCCGGCCGAATCATGACCCGGCGCAATATGGGGAAGAGTACTTTCGCGGATTTAAGAGATGAAAGCGGACGTATTCAGATCTACGGTAAGAAGGATGAATTGGGAGATCACTACGATCCTTTCTCCAATTTGAGCCTCGGGGACATCATTGGACTCGAGGGGAGCTGTTTTGTCTCTAAGACAGGGGAAAAAAGCATCCGGGTTGAGAAGTTCGAAATTCTTTCCGCGATTGTCCGCACTCTGCCTGAGAAGTGGCACGGCTTGAAAGATGTTGAGGCCCGCTATCGTCACCGCTATGTGGACCTGATTGTCAATGAAGAAACCCGTGAGACTTTTAAGAAGCGCAGTCAGATGATCCGGGATATCCGCCGTTTCCTCGATGATAAAGGCTTTATGGAGGTCGAAACCCCCATGATGCAGCCGATTCCCGGCGGTGCGCGCGCGAAGCCGTTTATCACGCATCACAATACCTTAGATGTTGACCTTTATCTGCGCGTGGCCCCTGAACTGTACCTGAAAAGGCTTCTGGTCGGCGGCTTTCAGAAGGTTTACGAACTGAACCGCAATTTCCGCAATGAGGGTATCTCCGTTCGGCACAACCCTGAGTTCACCATGCTTGAGGTTTACCAGGCGTTTGCCGATTATACAGACATGATGGCTCTGACCGAGGAGCTGATTTCCGGCCTGGTCAGGAAGTTTTACGGAACGGATGAAATTCCTTACGGCGACAAGACCTTGAATTTTAAAACGCCGTGGAAAAGAATTTCTTTTTACGACGCGCTCAAGGAAAAAACGGGGATTGATCTCCGCACGGCAAATCTGAAAGAAGCCGCGAAAAAACTTCACATTCGTTTTCCGGAAAATGAACCGCCGGAAGACGTGGACATTCTGAACGAAATTTTCGGCGAGTATCTTGAACCGGATCTTTGGGACCCCGCGTTTGTCATTGATTATCCGACCATCATGACACCGCTGGCCAAAGCGAAGGAAGATGACCCCTCGCTGGTTTACCGCTTTGAGCTGTTCGTCGCGAAAATGGAAATCGCGAACGCGTTTTCAGAACTGAATGATCCCGCGATCCAGCGCGAAAGGCTTGAGGCTCAGAAAGAAATGATCGGTGAGCATAAAGTGATTGATGAAGATTTCCTGATGGCGCTTGAGTACGGTATGCCTCCTGCAGGCGGGCTTGGGATTGGTATTGACCGCCTGATCATGCTGCTCACGAATCAGCATTCCATCCGGGAAGTGATTTTATTTCCGCAGCTCAAGCCTGAAGCGGTCAAGCCGTTGGATTCCGCCGGCGGAGAAACCGCGGATCCAAAATTTGAAGGGGAGATTTAATGGGGTTTGAAGGGTTTATCGCCGGTAAACATCTCGCTCACCGCCGCCGCACGGGTTTTATTTCCCTGATTTCAATGATTTCAGTCGGAGGCGTCGCGATCGGCGTGATGGCTTTGATCGTGGTGCTGGCCGTGATGACGGGTTTTGACCGTGAATTGAAAAATAAGATCGTGAATGTTCAGCCTCATTTGCGGATCGAGAAAATCGGCGGAATCGGCCGCGCCCAGGATGAAATTCAGAAAATCAAAGCCCGCCACATTCCCGGCCTGCGAAACGTTTCGAGTTTTGTTGAAGGTCAGGCCATTATGCGCTCCGAAGACAACGCGACCGGCGTCATCGTTAAAGGGGTCGATACGGATAACGAGGATATCTCGATTTATCAGGAGCATTTGATCGGCGGGGATCTGAATTTTGAAGATACCGTGACGACGGCGACCAAACGGCGTTTTATCTTCTTTAAGAAAACCATTGAAACCCGGAAGGGCTCGATTCTGATCGGTGAAGAACTGGCCCGGATTTTACGCGCCCGTGTCGGCGACACGGTGACTTTGATCGCGCCTTACCGCGATCCTAAACTTCCTTTTTCTCTGATGAATTCTGAGACCCGGTCTTTTATCGTGAAAGGTGTTTTCCGGATCGGGATGAACGATTTTGACACGTCGCTGGCTCTGATTCAGGAAGAAAAAGCGCGCCAGCTCTACCATCTGGGTGACCGCGTCACGGGTATCAGCATGCGTTTTGCCAACGTGGACGATGCCGAAAAATGGAAACTGGCCTTGCGCGAGGATTTCGGTATGGATTACATTGTTCGCTCCTGGTACGACATGAACCACAATTTCTTTCAGGCGCTGAAAGTTGAAAAGTCTGTCATGACGATTCTTCTCGCACTTATTATTTTGGTCGCGGCGTTTAATATTATTTCCACGCTGACGATGGTGGTCATGGAAAAAACCAAGGATATCGGTATCTTGCGCGCGATCGGAGCCACTCGCGCGGCTATCCGTAAGATTTTCCTGATCGAAGGATTCAGTATCGGTTTTTCGGGCGTGATTACTGGAACCATTCTGGGCCTCTTGATGGCTTTTAACCTGAACCCGATTTCAGATTTCATTAAAAACACGACGGGGCTTGAAGTTTTCCCCAGTGACATTTACTTTTTCGACAAAATTCCGGCTGAAGTCCACGCGGAAGATGTCGTGGTTGTTGTGATTTTCGCGCTCTTGGCTTCCGTGCTCGCGGGTTTTTACCCCGCGCATCGGGCGGCGGCGCTTAATCCTGTTGAGGCCCTTCATTATGAGTAATCCCCAGATGAACGAAAATTTCTTGCTGTCCGCTTATGACCTTCGCAAAGACTACGAGATGCCCACGGGGAATTTACCGATTCTTAAAGGCCTCCAGATGAAAGTCCGCACTGGAGAGATGATGTTCATTATCGGGCGATCCGGGTCTGGGAAATCCACCTTGCTCCATCTTCTTGCCGGCCTTGATACGCCGACTTCCGGAAAAATTATTTTTGAAGGGGATGAACTGACGGCCATGAGTGAGCGGGCGATTTCACGCGTCCGTAACCGCCGGCTGGGTTTTGTTTTTCAGTTCTATCATTTACTGCCTGAGCTGACACTCTATGAGAACGTGCTTCTGCCTTCTCTGATCGCGGGGAAAAAAGATGAAAAATGGGCCAAAGAACTTTTAAAGCGCGTCAAGCTTCTCAGCCGGCAGGATCATTATCCTTCGGAGCTTTCCGGCGGTGAACAGCAGCGCGCCGCCATTGCCCGCGCGTTGATGAACCGCCCGTCACTGGTTCTTTGTGACGAACCTACGGGCAATCTCGACCGTGAAACCTCCGAATCCATTTTGTCTCTGATCAACGATTTGAACCGCCGTGACGGGCAGTCGTTTGTCATCGTAACGCACGACGAAGCTCTCGCGTGGCGGTACCCGAAGGTATTCCGCCTCGTAGACGGCGTGCTGGTCAAGGACGACAATCCTTCCGGCAGTGTGCGGTCCATCGAACAGATTCAGTGATCGAAAAATTCATTCTATAGAAGGGAAAAGTCATGGAACTCCAAATTTTTATCGATGGTAAGTGGTATCCGAAAAGCGAAGCTAAGATTTCCGTTTTTGATCATGGTCTTCTTTACGGCGATGGCGTTTTTGAAGGGATCCGCGCTTACGGCGGTCTGGTTTTCAAGCTGAAGGAGCATTTGGAACGGCTTTGGGAATCCGCGCACACGCTGATGCTGGAAATTCCCATGAGTCCGAAGGAAATGGAAAAAGCCATTATCGGCACGCTTCAGCGCAACGGCCTGATCGACGCTTATATCCGTGTCGTGGTCACACGCGGTACCGGTGATCTTGGCCTGGATCCGGCAAAGTGCAAGAAGGCCACGGTTTTTATTATTACCGACAAAATCGCGCTTTATCCGGAATCGCTTTACCGCGACGGTCTGGATATCGTCACGGTTCCGACGGTCCGCAATTTAAATGAAGCGGTCAATCCCGCGGTCAAGAGCCTGAACTATCTCAATAATATTCTGGCCAAGATTGAAGCGAAGAACGCGGGCTGTATTGAAGCGCTCATGCTCAACGCTCAGGGATATGTCGCGGAGTGCACGGGTGATAACGTTTTCATGATCAAGGAAGAAAGCGGTAAACCCATCCTTCTGACCCCGCCTTCTTATTTGGGCGCGCTCAAGGGGATTACCCGGCAGGCCATTATCGAAATCGCTCAGGCTAAAAAACTCGCGTTCGAAGAACGCGTGCTGACCCGCCATGATCTTTTTAACGCCCGGGAGGTTTTTTTGACCGGCACGGCGGCGGAAGTGATTCCGGTCGTCAAAATTGACGGCCGTGTGATCGGCAGCGGAAAGCCCGGAGCTGTGACCGAGGCTTTAAGACGCGAATTCAAAAAACAGACGCGTCTTGACGGTGTCCGGTTCAAGCTTTCGAAGCGCTGACCCCGTTTTACGTCTTAAAACTTCGGGCGGGAACCCGGCGGATGAAGTGATATAATGGAAAACATGATTTGCAACATCTGCGGCTCTCAAGAAGCGACCATCCATCTGACGGAAATCGTTAACAGTCAGATGATGGAAATCCATTTGTGCGAAACCTGCGCCCAGGAAAAAGGCACGGATTTCAAGACTCATTTCGGGTTGGGCGATTTAATCGGCGGACTCGCGGGCGCCGACCCTGAAGCGAAGCCCGGTAAAACCCTGCCTTCTGCCAAATGCCCTGAATGCGGTCTGACTTACGATGATTTTGGTAAAAACGGCCGGTTAGGGTGCGCGGGCTGTTATACCGCCTTTTCCAAGTTTCTTCTCCCTTTGATCAAACGCGTTCAGCGTTCCACCACTCATGTCGGCAAACGTCCCGGCAATGTTTCTAAAAACGTCAGCCACGCGCATGACCTTCGCGTCCTTCAGGACCGGCTCCGCAAGACTGTCCAGATGGAAGAGTTTGAAAACGCGGCCAAGATCCGCGATGAAATCCGCCAGATCGAGGAGAAAATGAAAAAAAGTCCTAAAAAGGGGAAAAACGGTGAGTAAGATCGACGTTCTCCTGAAACAGCCCGCGGATTGGCTTAAAAGCGGAGGGCCTGACAGCGATATCGTGGTCAGCTCGCGCATCCGGCTTGCCCGCAATGTCGCGGGATACCCGTTTCTGCCGAAAATGACGGTTGAGGAGCAGAAGGAAATCGTCGATAAACTGGAAGATGCGGTACGCCGGATTCCGGTCACCCAGGATGCTCATTACTTCCGTTCAAATACGATGACGGAAGTCGACCGCCAGTTTCTTTTGGAGCGGCATTTGATCAGCCGTGAGCACGCGTCTGAAAAAGACCATAAAGCCGTTGCGATTTCGGCCAATCAGGCTTTGAGTCTGATGGTCATTGAAGAAGATCATTTACGCCTGCAGAGTTTTCAGGCGGGGTTTAATTTAACTGAAGCCTGGCGTGTGGTGAACCAGGTCGATGATGAGCTGGGCAAGATCATGGATTTTTCTTTTGATCAAAGCCTGGGGTATTTGACGGCCTGCCCGACGAATGTCGGAACCGGGCTTCGTGCCTCATGCATGCTCCATCTGCCCAGCCTGGTGCTGACCAAGCAGGTTCATAAAGTTTTGCAGGCGCTGGCCAAGCTGAATCTGGCTGCGCGCGGTCTTTACGGTGAAGGCACTCAGGCCATGGGGAATTTCTTTCAGTTCTCCAATCAGATGACTCTGGGCCAGCACGAAGAAGAGATCATCGAGAACCTGGCGACTGTGATTAAGCAGGTGATCGAGCATGAAAAAGAAGCGCGGACGCATTTAAAAGATAAGCGCAAACTGAAGTTTGAAGACCAGATCTGGCGCGCGCTGGGAAATTTAAAATCCGCGCGGACTATTTCATCCGTAGAAGCAACACAGATGCTGTCGCTGGTTCAGCTGGGGATGTCCATGGGCATCATGGATTGCGGGCTGGGCCGGGAGGATATGAACCTGCTGTTTTTGCTGATTCAGCCGGCGCATCTGCAGAAAATCGCTGGAAAAGTTCTTAACTCCGCGGAGCGTGACTCCCGGAGAGCTGAACTTATCCGTGAAAAGCTGGCGAAAGTTACGTTATAATACTTTTTTCATAAAGCAAGACCAGAAAGTGGAGGTTTTATGTTTGACCGTTTTACTGAAAGAGCCCGTAAAGTCATTATTCTTGCCAAGGAAGAAGCGAAGCGTTTTAATCACGATTACATCGGAACCGAACACATCCTGCTTGGTTTGATCAAAGAAGGCGAAAGTGTGGCTGCCGCGGTTCTTCAGAACCTTGGCCTTTCTCTGGATACGATCCGGCTTGAAGTTGAAAAGCTGGTTCAGTTCGGCCCCAGCACGATTGTTTCGGGGGATATTCCGTTTACGCCCAAAGCCAAGAAAGTCATTGAGCTGGCGATGGATGAAGCCCGCCGTCTCGGCCACAATTATATCGGCACGGAGCACTTGCTTCTCGGTCTCATTAAAGAAGGCGAAGGCGTCGCCAGTCATGTGCTGATGAATGTTGGGCTGGATTTGAATAAAGTCCGCGCGGAAGTGATCAAGCTGTTGGGTTCTTCTACGCCCGGCAGCGGTCAGAATCCGGGTTCTGGAACTCCATCGCAGGGAGGATCCGGCGGGACCACCGCGAAAGGTAAAACGAAAACGCCCGCGCTTGACGCATTCGGCCGTGATCTTTCCCAGCTGGCACGGGAAGGCAAGCTGGATCCTGTCGTCGACCGTGAAACTGAAATTGAACGTGTGATTCAGATTCTCGCGCGCCGCACCAAAAATAACCCCGTGCTTCTTGGGGAAGCCGGTGTCGGTAAAACCGCGATTGTTGAAGGTCTTGCTCAGCGGATTATCTCAGGAGATGTTCCTGAGATTCTGGCGGAAAAAAGGATCGTGGTTCTTGATCTCGCGCTTATGGTCGCGGGTACCAAGTACCGCGGTCAGTTTGAAGAGCGTATCAAGGCGGTCATGGATGAAATCCGCCGTTCCGACAATATCGTAATTTTTATTGATGAATTGCACACTTTGGTCGGCGCCGGCGGAGCGGAAGGCGCGATTGACGCCTCCAATATACTGAAGCCCGCGCTGTCACGCGGTGAAATTCAGTGCATTGGCGCGACCACGCTTGATGAATACCGCAAATATATCGAAAAAGACGCGGCCCTTGCCCGCCGTTTCCAGACCATCATGGTTGATCCGCCTTCGGCTGATCAGGCCATTCAGATTCTCAAAGGCCTTCGGGACAAGTACGAAGCCCATCATCGCGTCAAGATTCTTGATGAAGCGATTGAAGCGGCCGCGAAACTTTCAGACCGCTATATTACGGGCCGGTTCCTGCCGGATAAGGCCATTGACTTGATTGACGAAGCGGCATCGCGCGCGCGTCTTTCAATGACGACTCTTCCCAAAGACTTGAAGAAGCTGGAAGGCGACATTGAAAGTTTCAAACGTGAGAAGGAAGCCGCGATCAAGGCCCAAGACTTCGAAAAAGCGGCGAAACTCCGCGATGACGAACGCAAAGCCAAGGAAGAGCTTTCCAGAATGAAGAAGAACTGGAAAGAGTCCAAGTCTGAGGTTGAAGTCCAGGTTACGGCCGAAGATATCGCGCACATTGTTTCCAAGTGGACCGGCGTTCCGCTGGCCCGGCTTGAAGAAAAAGAAACCGCGCGTCTGCTTCGCATGGAAGATGAGCTTCACAAACGCGTGATTGGCCAGGACGAAGCGATTCGCGCGATTTCGCACGCGGTGCGCCGTTCACGTTCCGGTCTGCGCAATCCGCGCCGTCCGATCGGCACTTTCATCTTTTTGGGTCCGACCGGCGTCGGTAAAACACTTCTGGCCCGCTCGCTCGCGGAATTTATGTTCGGGGATGCCGACGCGATGACGGTGATTGACTGCTCTGAATACGGCGAGAAATTTAACGTTTCGCGGCTGGTCGGAGCTCCTCCGGGCTATGTGGGTTATGAGGAAGGTGGACAGTTGACTGAAAAAGTCCGCCGCCGGCCTTACACCGTGGTGCTTTTTGACGAAATTGAAAAAGCGCACCCCGATGTTTTTAATATCCTGCTCCAGCTTATGGAAGAAGGCCGTCTGACGGACTCTTTCGGCCGTAAGGTGGATTTCCGCAATACCATCGTGATTATGACCTCAAACGTAGGCGCCAACCTTGTCACCAAACAGGGCGACATGGGTTTCAAAAAGCAGTCCGACGAAATGACGTTTGAAGGTTTAAAACGCAAACTCCTGGAAGAAACTAAACGGTTTTTCCGGCCGGAGTTTTTGAACCGCGTGGACGACATCATTGTATTCCACCCGTTAACCCGTCAGGATCTGGATCAGGTCATTGAATTTGAACTTAAAGAAGTCAAAGACCGGCTCAAGGAAAAGAAAATTGAGCTGGTGCTTTCACCAGAAGCGGTGAAATATCTGATTGATAAGGGGTATGATCCGGTTTTCGGCGCGCGCCCGCTTCGCAGAACTGTACAGCGGTACATTGAAAATATTCTCGCGGAAGAAATCCTGGGCGGAAAATTCCAGGAAGGCGACAAGATTCAGGCCTTGCTCCGCGGCGAAACCATTCAGTTTGAAAAGATATCCTGAGGCGGCAGCCTGTGGAAAAGGCCCTACATAAAGTTCAGTCGCTGAGGCGCATGGTTTCTCTGCACGGCTGGCTCCAGCGCGTGGGCGAGAAGTCGATCGAGCTTTGCTACAATTCCGGCGGAGTTTCCTTCCTTTTGATCGACACGCTGAGAGCGCTGTTTAAAACCAAACTGCGCTGGAAAGCGACTCTTGATCAGATGGTCAAGATTGGCGTTCAGTCGCTTTCTCTGGTTTCCATGACCGCGCTTTTTACCGGCATGGTGCTTTCCCTTCAGTCAGCCTATCAGCTTAAACTTTTCGCGGCAACGCAGTTTACGGCGGATCTCGTGGCTCTCTCGATCGCGCGCGAACTGGGCCCCGTGCTTACAGCTATGGTGGTTGCGGGCCGGGTTGGCGCTTCCATTGCCGCGGAGCTTGGAACCATGAAAGTCACGGAACAGATTGACGCGATGCGCGCTCTTGCCGTCGACCCGGTGCGGTATCTTGTGGTGCCCCGCTTTGTCGCGGCCATTCTCATGCTTTTTGTTTTGACGATTTACGCGGACTGGATCGGTATGCTGGGCGGTTATTTGATCGCGGTCTTCAAGCTCGACATGAGCTCTCATATGTATCTCAAGCGCAGTATCAAAGCCATGATTCCGAAGGACGTCTGGACCGGGTTGATCAAAGCTTTCTTTTTCGGCGGAATTATTTCAATCGTTGGTTGTTACTTTGGGTTTAAAGCCAAGAACGGCGCGGAAGGCGTAGGCCGGGCAACAACGCTCGCGGTCGTGGCGGCGCTGGTTCTGACGATTGCCTCCGACGCGATTTTCACGGCGATCTTTTACTTCTTTTGATCTGGAGTTACCTTGAAGTGTTTGGATTGAACTTATGATTGAAATCAAAGATCTTCATAAATCTTTCGGGGACCAAGCCGTTCTCAAAGGCGTTAACCTGACCGTTCAGGAAGGGGAGACGCTTGTGATCATCGGCCGTTCCGGCTGTGGGAAAAGCGTTCTTTTAAAGCATATTATGGCGCTTAACGAACCTGATTCAGGGAGCATCCTGATTGACGGGAAGGACCTCTTTTCATTATCATCCGCTGAACAGGATGAACTGAGACTGCGGATCGGGATGGTGTTTCAGGGCGCGGCGCTCTTTGATTCACTCGATGTTCAGGAAAACGTCGGGTATTCACTTTATGAGCACACCAAATTGCCGGAAGAGAAAATCGCGGCAACTGTGGGCGAAAAACTGAACATGGTAGGGTTGGCCGGAATTGAATCGGTCATGCCCGCGGATCTTTCAGGCGGGATGAAAAAGCGCGTGGGCCTGGCACGGGCTATCTGTAACGATCCTAAAATTGTCCTTTATGATGAACCGACGACTGGGTTGGATCCGATCAACTCAGACGTCATTAACGATTTGATCCTGCGGATGCAGGAAAAACTGAAGGTCACGTCGATCGTCGTCACGCACGATATGACCAGCGCCTACAAAGTCGGCAATCGCATCGCGATGCTTTATCAGGGCAAAATTATCGGGACCGGAACACCGGATGAGATCCGGAACACGACGGACCCTGTTATCAGGCAGTTCATTACCGGTTCCGCCAAGGGGCCCATCACGGAAGGGAAAAGTTAAATGAAGAAAGACCGGAACGAAGTTACCGTCGGCGCTTTTGTGATTATTGGAACCATTCTTCTCTCGCTGATGATTTTCTTTATCAGCGGAGTTTACCTTTTCCGTTCCGGAAAATACATCAACGTTCTTTATGATTATGTGGATATTCTCGACAAGGGCGCTCCGGTGCGCATGGCGGGTGTGCGTGTCGGCGAGGTCAATCAAATCGGTCTTTATTTTGATACCAAAAGCCAGAAAAACCGCGTCCGCGTAAAGCTGTTTATCGAATCCGCGACGGATATCCGCGAGAACGCTCAATTTTTTATCCGCGGCACCCATATTTTAAGTGAACCTCATATTGAAATTACCCCTCAGCCCGGCGATTTCCCCGCGATTAAAGAGGGGGCTGAAATTGAAGGCGTGATGCTTGAGCCGATTGAAAGCCTGATTGAACGCGCTCAGAATATTGCCAAGAACCTGGATGAGATGATTGCCGGTCTTCACGATGCCCTCGGCGGTGAGGAAAACTCCAAGGCTCTTCGGGATTTGATTAAGAACCTGACGAAACTGAGCGCCTCTCTGCAGGAAGCCGCGGATAAGGGCGATCTGCCTCAAACGATGGAAAACATCAAAGTTTCCTCCGAAGCGATACGCGGTATCCTGGATAATATGCAAAAGGGCCAGGGTACGGTCGGGGGATTGCTGGTCAAGGATGAGATTTACACGGACATGAAAGAACTTATGTCTGACGTAAAGCGTCATCCCTGGAAGCTGTTTAAGAAGAGCTAGTATGGAAACATTATTTTCATTTCAATTAATAGATAATTTTATGAGCGCTTCAAGCAGGATCAATACTACTAAGGAGTCTTTTCATGATTCTATTCATCCGGATTCTTTTTATTCTGGGCTGTACGGTCTTCGGCTACCTCACGGAACTTCCCTGGGTTTCTTCTCTGAACCTGGCCCATTCGGCCATGGTGGGCGGGGCGATCGGCTTTCTTGTCGGCACGCTGGTTCTATCGCTCGACATTTTCTTTAAGCAATACACCGTCCGTAATATTCTCGCGGTTCTGATCGGTTTCGCGCTTGGTCTGGCCATTCACAAGTTGTTCATGATGGTGATTTCCTACGCGCATTTCCCCGAAGAAGATGTCAGCCAGTTTGCCGTTGCCAGTGCCATCATCTTCTCTTACCTGGGGGTGATTACCATTCTACGCGGGCAGGACGAGTTCACCATGATGATCCCTTTTGTCACCCTCGACACCAAGGGAAGCACGGAAGAGCCGATCGTGCTGGATACCAGCGTGATCATTGACGGCCGTATCTCGGATATCGTCAAAACCAACTTCATGTCCAACAAGTTTGTGCTTCCTCGTTTTGTGCTCAAAGAGCTCCAGCTGATCGCTGATTCATCCGACCCGCTTAAGCGCAACCGCGGCCGCCGGGGGCTGGACGTTCTGAACAAGATCAAGCAGATTCCCGACATCAACGTAAAAATCAGTGAAATGGATTTCCCGGAATTCAATACCGTGGATGCCAAACTGGTGCGCATGGGGCAGGTCATGAACGCCAAGGTTTTCACCAACGATTACAACCTGAACAAGGTGGCTGAGCTTCAAGGGGTGAAGGTGCTCAATATTAATGAACTCGCGAACGCGCTGAAGCCGATCGTGATGCCCGGTGAAATGATGCAGGTTAAAATCCTGAAAGAGGGCAAGGAGCACGATCAGGGGGTTGCTTACCTTGATGACGGCACCATGGTGGTGGTCGATAACAGCCGCCGCCGGATCGGCCAGACCTTAAGTGTCACAATTACCAGCGTCCTCCAGACTCAGGCGGGCCGGATGATTTTCGCCAAGATGAGCGATGAAGCCGGTTCCGGCGGAGGTCCGGACCGCGCGCCTGAACGATTCCGCAATCAGGACCGCAAGCCCCAGGGTTCAGGCGGGAATCAGCCCCGGTAATCCATGCAGGCAAGTCTGATCGTAGCCGCGGGCGGTTCCAGCAGCCGTTTCCGCAAAAGTATGGCAGGCGTGAAACCGGGCTCTTCAAAACCGGAAGCTTCCAAACTTTTTCTCCCGCTGGCCGGCAAACCGGTTCTGATTCGTTCGATCGAAGCCTTCCAGAAGATTTCCCAGATTAAGGAAACCGTTGTTACCGTGCCGGGCGGGCAGGAGAAATTTGTTTCCAGCCTGATTCGGGAACATGGCCTGAAAAAAGTTAAGGTCGTTCGCGGAGGAAATTCCCGCGCGCAGTCTGTCTGGAACGGCATTCGCGCGTCCGGTAAGAATATTCCCTGGATTATGGTCCATGACGGCGCCCGCCCGCTGGTGACCCGGAAATCCATCGAGCAGATGCTCAAAGCTTCGCAAGGCGCGGACGGCGTGCTTCTCGCGCGCAAAGTCGTGCCGACGATTAAAGAAGCGGGAGCGGACGGGCGGATTCTCCGCACGGTCGACCGCAGCAATCTTTACGAGGCCGAAACGCCTCAGCTGGTCCGCCGTAAGGTGCTTGAAACGGCGTACAAACAGCCGGACGCGTTTAAATTTACTGACGAAGCTTCGCTTGCTGAAAGCGTGAATGCCAAAGTCAAAGTGGTCGTGCATGACGGGTGGAATCCCAAGATTACGACCGTGCATGATTACAAACTTGCGGAGCATTACCTGACCGGTGAAGGTTCCGTGCGCACCGGTTTTGGGCGAGACATTCACAAATTGGTTGAGGGCCGGAAAATGATTCTGGGCGGAGTGCATATACCGTTTGAAAAAGGTCCGCTGGGCCATTCCGACGGTGACGCGCTTCTGCACGCGATTACGGACGCCATCCTGGGCGGAATGGGCGCGGGAGATATCGGGGAATGGTTTTCAGACCGTGACCCGAAGCATAAAAATATTTCCAGCTCCAAAATTCTTGAAACGATTATGAAAGAAGCTTCCGCCAAAGGTTTTGAAATGCGTCACGTGGATACCGTGATTGTGCTGGAAAAGCCCCGGCTCAGCCCTTATAAAGAGACTATCAAGAAGTCGATTGCCAAACTTTTGAAACTTCCGCTTGAGAATGTTTCAGTCAAAGCCAAGACCGCCGAAGGTTTCGGGCCTGAAGGCCAGGGGCTGGCGGTCAGCTGTGAAGCCATGGTTACCATGAGGAAAATATGATTCGAGTCCGTTTCGCTCCGTCGCCGACGGGTTACATTCATTTAGGCAACGTCCGCACCGCGCTGTTTAATTATCTTTTTGCCAAACGCAACGGCGGAAAATTTATTCTGCGCGTCGAAGACACCGATCTGGAGCGTTCCAAGCCTGAGTACCGCGCCGGTTTGGTGGAAGACCTCCGATGGATGGGAATTCTGTGGGATGAGGGGCCGGAAGCGGGCGGGCAGGTTGGACCTTATCTTCAGTCGGAACGCCTCGATATTTACAAAAAATACGTTCAGCAGATGCTCGACAAGGGGCAGGCGTACTACTGCTATGTGACCGAAGAAGAAACTGAAGAATCCAAGCGCCTGGCCCGTCTTGAAAAGCGTCCGCCCCGTTTTGATAACCGGGGCCGTTTCTTCACGAAAGAAGAAATCGAAGCGCGCAAAGCCAAAGGCATCAAGCCGACAATCCGCTTCAAAGTTGAAAACCCAAAAGTTACCATGACCGATATGGTGCGAGGGGAAGTGCATTTCAATCTCGACGACATGGTCGGCGATTTCGTGATCGTGCGCGCTGACGGCAACCCGACTTTTCATCTGGCGGTTTGCGTGGATGACGGCCTCATGGGCGTCACGCACGTGATCCGCGGGGAAGACCACCTTTCTAACACCCCCAAACATATTCTTCTGCTTGAAGCGATGGGGTTTAAGCCTCCGACTTACGGGCATCTTTCTCTGATTTTTGGGCCCGGCGGGGAACCGCTTTCCAAGCGCCTCGGCGACGTTTCAGTGCGTGAATTCCGCAAAAAAGGTTATCTGCCTGAAGGCCTTTGCAACTATATCGCGATGCTCGGCTGGTCGCCCGGCGACAACAAAGAAATTTTCACCTGGCAGGAACTCCAGCAGGTTTTCAGCATGGAGCGTGTCAATAAATCCTCTTCGATTTATGACCCGCACAAACTCGATTGGGTTAACGGCGAGCATCTGCGCGCGCTCAAGGTGGAGGATTTTACGGCTAAGGCTTTTAAGTGGCTGAAAGATAACGGCCAGATTCACCATGATGAAAATCTGGTGAAGGCCATTCTTCCGGTTTTTCACGACAATATTGAACGCTTCGATCAGCTTCCCGAAAAACTGGCGATCCTCAACGACGATCTTCATTATGAAGCCAAAGATCAGCTTCAGTCAGAAGACGGCAAGGAAATCTGCCGTGTCGCGCTGGAAATCCTGCCGTCCGTCACGGGCGAGGGCGAGGCCATGTACGAAAATTTCGTGAACCAGCTGAAACCGAAGGTGAAAGCCAAGGGGAAACATTTATTCATGCCATTGCGCATCGCCTTGACTGGCAAAGCCCACGGCCCCGAACTCAAGCGCATCTTCCCTGTGCTGGGCATCGCCAAAGTCAAAACCCGCTTCGAGAAAGCGTTATCAGCCTGATTACTTATGACTATTAGTATCCTTTTGTTAGACTGTTCTGATAATTTAGCGGATTTGTTAGAACGTCAAGGGTTTAATGTTTCAGTTGGATCTATGGGTTTCGGCGAAGCTACTAGATATTTACCAAATCCCTTATATGAAAACCAAATAATAATTTACAATCCTAAAAAAATCATTTATTGGCAATCACAAATTACTGACGCAACTCCTGAGTATACTTTACAACCTTTAGCCGAGCATATAAAACGCGGTGCGACAGTGCTCGCTTTTGTCAATCCCAGTGGTGTGGACAGTGACTTTGTAAAATTGCAAAATGCCTACGCATGGATTCCTGGCATACCAAACATTTCTCCAACTAAAGACCATAAAGTTATTGCGGCGGGGGGATTGAGTAACGCTTGGGTTGAGGCCGAAGTGTATGCTCCGCTGATAGATGTGCACGAGTTAAAAATTCCAGTAGGGGCAAAGTTGAGTTTTCCAAACCTACCACGACCGTTAAGTCAAAATTACCCCGTAGTCAATTTTATTTTTAATATGAATAAAGAGCCGCTAGCGGGGCTTCGTAGGTTAGGTTTTGGTCAGGTAATAATTCTCCCCGAATATAAATCAAATGAAGATTTAATCAGTGCGTTTTTGCACCGAGTTATGCCTAAGCTATATAAGCTTGATACAAAAACAAGTATTCGTGACGAATTTATCTCTCCGCCAGAAATTAAAGCTGATGAGGAGATCGAAAGTTTCCAAAATCAAATAAAAGAAGCGGGGATGGCATTACAAAATGCCAAAGAAAAAAGAGAGGGATTAAGACGAGATAAAATCAAAGTGATAGATGGGGATCCGACTTGCTCTCAGTTTTTAAAGTATTATGATACTTCTCTGAATCAGCCAGACGTTGCGCTTTTCTTTCTATATAAAATTGTGGAAACGATCGAAGATGTTCTCGGTGGTGAAAGAGAAGCGAAGTCCAAACTGAATTGTGCTGGTGAATGGAATTTAATAAAGAAGCTGAGCAATGAAACGTATCGAGATATACGGCACGCTCCGAGACCGGGAGAAAAAGCGAAGGAATGGACTCCGGATGAGATAAAAAAGTGCTTTGCTGCAATTGAAAAGATTATCGAGTCGTATTTTATGACGCTATTTGTGGAACCGCGAAAAGAAAATGATGCAATTCTTTAATACTCTGGCAGGAAAGCTGGACAAGTTCGAGAAGGAGCCGGGCGCGGAGGTTGGGATTTACACCTGCGGGCCGACGGTGTATGACTACGCCCATATCGGAAATTTCCGGGCGTTTGTGTTTGAAGACCTTTTGCGCCGTTTTCTTGATTACGCGGGATACAAGGTTAAACACGTCATGAACCTGACAGACGTGGATGACAAGACCATCGCGGGCGCTCAAAAAGCTGGCCAGAAACTCAATGATTACACCGCCAAATACATTCAGGCCTTCAATGAAGACTTGGCTACTCTGAACTGCTTGCCGCCGCACAAACAGCCGCGCGCGACTGAAAAGATTAAACAGATGCAGGATATGATCGCGCAATTGATCCAGAAGGGGATCGCTTACGAAAACAAAGGCTCGGTTTACTACCGGGTTTCAAAGTTTCCGGGTTACGGCAAGCTTTCCAAGAAAAAGCTGGAAATGAATATTACCGGCGCGAGTGAGCGTGTTGAGGCTGACGAATATGAAAGCAAGGAAGAAGCCACCGACTTTGTGCTCTGGAAGGGCGTGAAGGAAGGCGAAGCTGAAATCGGCGCGGCCTGGGATTCACCCTGGGGCAAGGGAAGACCGGGCTGGCATATTGAGTGTTCGGCCATGAGCGTCGAAGAGTTGGGGGCCCAGTTTGATATTCACGCCGGCGGGGAAGATTTGATCTTTCCGCATCATGAGAACGAAATCGCTCAGTCCGAAGGCGCCACCGGCAAAGACCCGTTTGTGAAATACTGGCTTCACTGCAAGTTTTTATTGGTCGACGGCGCCAAAATGTCAAAATCAAAAGGTAATTTCTACACTCTGCGCGACTTAATTGCTAAAGGCTACGATCCTATGGCCATTCGCCTCGCGCTTCTTTCAACACATTACCGAAACACCTTAAATTTTACTGAAACAGGTCTTAAAGAAGCTGGCGATACGGTTAAGAAGTTGGATGAGTGCTATTATCAGTGCCTAAGCAGGTATGCCCGGGCAGAATGGATTGGACAGGACAAGGTCGATTTTTTTGAGAAAGATTTGAAGCGAGTGGCCGCACACCTTGGAGATGATTTGAGCGTTGCGCCTGCTATGTCAGTTTTACTAAGCAGTGTTGCGGATATTAACGGCTGTATCCCGAGAATGAGTAAGAGAAGTCTAGAGAGATGCATCCGTTTTTTTGAGAATGTTGATGGCTTGCTGGGGTTTGATATAGCCTCTACAAAGTCTATCGGGAAAGATGTTATGGAAAAAATAGCCAAGTTGCAGGAATTTAGAAAGCAAAAGAATTTTCAGGAGGCGGACAAATTGAGGTCTGAATTAAAAGCTGAAGGTTGGCAGGTTAAAGATGGAAAGCCAGGCGAGCCATCAACTGTTAAGAGATTAAGAAGGGCTTGGGATAAATGAAAAAAGGAATGTTCATTACATTTGAAGGCGGAGAAGGAAGCGGGAAGAGTACGCAGATCAAGCGGGCGGTCGCGTTCATTCAAAGCACCGGCCGCGATGTGGTCGTGCTCCGCGAGCCTGGCGCGACCCGCGTCAGCGAAGCCATCCGCGACATCATCCTGAACAAAGAATTCGTGGAAATGGCCCCCAACACCGAACTCCTTCTTTACCTCGCCGCCCGCGCCCAGATCGTGCAGGAAAAAATCCTGCCCGCGCTTAAAGCCGGCAAAGTTGTAATCTGCGACCGCTTTGAAGATTCCACCTGGGCCTACCAAGGCTACGGCCGGGGAATTTCACTGAAAACCATCGACACCGTCAGCGAGCAAATCGTGCGCGGAGATCTTCAGCCGGATCTGACCTTTCTTCTCGATATTGACCCCGTGAAAGGGATGCGCCGGGGCGGAAGGCATGACCGGATGGAAAAACAGTCGATGGCGTTTCACCAGAAAGTGCGTCGGGGCTTCCAGGACATCGCGCGCAAAAACCCGCGCCGTTGTGTTATGATTGACGCCTCGAAACCCCTCGGGGAAGTCACTCAAAAAGTCAAAGAGGTTCTGGAACGTGTATTCTGAAGCGCTTGAAACACAGGATTTTGCCGTCCGTCTTTTAAGAGCCCATCTGCAGAATGGCAATCTGGCTCATTCCTATATGCTGACCGGCCAGAATTCGCCCAAAACGGAGCTGGCCCGGGCGTTTGCCGCAGGGTTGAATTGCGAAAAACAGCGGTATTTTCAGGAATGCGACTGCAATCCCTGCCATAAGTTTGAGACCGAAAACCACCCGGATATTCACATTTATGGTGAAGATTTAAAAGTAAAGTCGATTAAAATTGACGAAGTCCGCAATATGATCGAACAGGCCGGGTTCAAACCCTACGAAGGTAAATGGAAAGTCTTTATTCTTCTGCAGGCCGGCCGGCTGACTCCGGACGCTTCCAATGCTCTGCTTAAAACCCTTGAAGAACCGCCCGCTCACACACTCTTTATTTTGACAGCTGAAAGCAAAATGCAGTTTCTGGAAACGATTCAGTCACGCTGTTTCGAAATCCGTATGCGCCCCGGCGCGGCCGCGCTGAGCGAAATCAGCGCGCTGACGATTGCCGACAAAAAGTGGGAAGACTTTTTTGAAGAGCAGAGCGCCGGGCATAAAGAAGAAATCAAAACCACGATTGACGGTCTGATGGCTTTTCTTCGCCGTCAGCTCGCGGAATCTCCCGCGCCTGACGCGGACGCGCGCCGTCTCAAGGCGATCGACTATCTCATTGAAACTAAAGACGCGCTGGACGCCAACGTCAACGCCAAGCTGGCCATGACCCGTTTGGCCGTGCACTTCCGGCGGTTGAATCCTGAAAAGGCCGGGGTATGAGCTCAAAACCTTTTTACCTGACGACCCCTCTTTATTACGTGAACGCCAGCCCGCATATCGGCCACGCTTACACCAACATTTTGTGCGACGCTTTTTCCCGCTGGCACCGCTTTCGGGGCGAAGAAGTTTTCTTTTTGACAGGTACGGATGAGCACGGCACCAAGATTGAGAAGGTTGCCAAAGCCGCCGGCAAAGAACCCCGTGAGTTTGTGGATGAAATCGTTCCGACCTTTAAAGCGCTGTGGGCTCTTCTCAATATTGAATACGACGGTTTTATCCGCACCACGGATGAAGAGCATAAAAAAGCGGTGGGTGAAATCCTTAAAGACTTGGAGAAAAAAGGGGATATTTACAAAGCCGGTTATAAGGGTTGGTACTGCACGCCTTGCGAATCGTTTTGGACGGATCTTCAGCTGAAGGAAGGCAAATGCCCCGACTGCGGACGGGAAGTGCAGGAACTTCAGGAAGAAAATTATTTCTTCAAACTTTCCAAGTATCAGGACTGGCTGATTGAATACATTGAGAAGAACCCCGGCTTTATTCAGCCCGACTACCGTAAGAATGAAATCCTCGGGTTTTTGCGCCAGCCTCTGGAAGACCTTTCCATCACCCGCCCGCGTACGCGCCTGACGTGGGGGATTGATTACCCGAATTCCGCCGATCATGTGGTTTATGTCTGGTTCGACGCGCTGATTAATTATGTCAGCATTACTTATTACCCGGAGGTTCAGAAAAAATTCCCCAAGTTGTGGCCGGCCGATCTTCATCTGGTGGGTAAGGATATCTTGCGTCAGCACGCCGTTTACTGGCCTATCATGCTTAAGGCCTGCGGTTTGGAAATGCCCAAGACCGTGTTTGCTCACGGCTGGTGGACAATGTCCGGCGCGAAAGTTTCCAAATCGCGCGGAAACGCCGTCGATCCTGTGGAGCTTTGCCGGAAATACACGGTGGACGCGCTCCGTTACTTTCTTTTAAGAGAAGTCACTTTGGGGTTGGACGGCGCTTTTTCCGAAGACCTGCTCGCGGAACGCTACACGACGGATTTGGCCAACGATTTAGGGAATTTATTTTTCCGTGTGGCTTCGATGATCGATAAATACTTCGGGAAAGTTATTCCGGAGTTTCATGAAAAAGATCTGAAACTTTCAGAGATGGCGGAAACTTTTAAAGCCGTTGACGATGCCATGCTGGCCTGTGATCCCCGCGGAGCGCTTTCGGCGATTTGGGCGGTCGTCAAAAAGGCGAATCTTTATATTGAGGAGAAAAAACCCTGGTCGATGGCCAAGGATCCGGCGCGTAAAGCGGAACTGGCCTCCGATATGGCTTTTCTGGCTGACCGGCTGGCGCATATCGCCGTGCTTTTACTTTCCTTTCTCCCGGTTACGGCTCAAAAAATGCTGACCTGCCTTCAGCTTCCCGCGAAGTGGCAGGTCAAATCGCCTGATTTGTTCGCTCAGCCTCTTGTGAGGTCTGGGACTATTATTGAAAAAGGCGAGGCGCTCTTCCCGCGGCTGGAAGAAACGCCTGAAAAAGCAAAATAATGGGATTTGTCGACACCCACGCTCACCTGCATTACCCTGATTTCGATACGGACCGGGAGGAGAGTTTTAAACGCCTCCGTGAAGCCGGGTTCGAATTCTTCCTGAATGTCGGCACCGATGTCGCGAGTTCAAAAATCTCTCTCGAGCTGGCTCAGAAGCATGAGTTTATTTATGCGGCGGCGGGCATTCACCCCAATGATACGGCTAATGCCGGCCCGGAAGATGTTCAGCAGATTCTGGAGCTCTTGAAGCACCCCCGCGTGGTCGCGATCGGTGAGATCGGCCTGGATTATTACCGCGAACATTCACCCAAAGAAAAACAGAAACAGATTCTTGGCGCGTTTCTGGATTTTTATCAGATTTTAAACAAACCTCTTGTGATTCACTGCCGTGACGCTTATGACGATCTGGCCCTTCTCCTTCAGTCGCGGGGAAAGAGCTGGAAGGGGGTCATGCACTGTTTTTCATCGAATACGGAACATATGAAGAAATTTCTCCACCTCGGCTTCCATATTTCTTTTGCCGGCCCGCTGACTTACAAAAAAAATGACGAACTTCGAGAAGCCTGCAAGGCCTGCCCTTTGGACCGGCTCTTGCTGGAAACCGACGCGCCGTTCCTGCCTCCTCAATCCATGAGGGGGAAGCGCAATGAACCTATTTACATGATTGAAACCGCCCGCACGGCCGCGGAAGTGCACGGCCTAAGCCTGGAGGAAATCGGCACCCGCACGACGGCCAACGCGCGCCGGCTTTTTTTATGCTGAGATCCGCGATCGAATTTTTTAAAAAAGAAAAAAAATACGCTTTTCTTTCCGTTCTGGTTGCCGGTCTTCTGATTTACGCCGTGATGGTTCCCTCCACCCGCCGGCAGGAAATGGCGAATTCTCCCGCGATTCAAAAATTTAAAGCGGATGAGCAGAAACTCCAGGAGCAGGTTAAGGAAAAAGGCGCTCTTCAGGATTATCTCCAGGGCCACCCTGAAATTGCCCGGCAGGTTTCAGCTTTGTCTTTCGCGTTTTTTCTGATGTTTATCTACGGTCTGGTGCTGGATGGGCGGTTTTTTTTAAATAAAGAGTGGCGGGAAAATCTGCAGGTTCCTCAACCTCTTTTTGAAACGACCCCGTGGCGTCTTTCGATGATTTATAAAGTCGCTATTTTGTTTATTGTCCTCAGCTTCGGAACAGGGTTTATATTTTCCGGCTTAAAGTTTTTGAGCGGAAACAGTACGGACGGACTGAATTTTTATCTGCTCCTTCACACGACTCTGATGGATGTTCTCTGCTTTCTGCTGGTTAAGAAAGTCATCACGGACGCGGGCGGGAACTGGCGGGAAATGGGCTTCCGGCTTCCTGAAGGCAAGCCTCTGAAGGAGATTTTCTTCGCGTGGGGAGCCTATGCCGCGGTCATCCCTATCTTCGCCGTGATCCTCATGGCGCTGATCGGGATTGCCCATATGATTCATTATGAACCGCCTCCGCATCCGCTGGTTAACGTGTTTTTGGAAGAGGAACAGCGCGGGAAACCGCTGATCGTTTATTCAATTCTTCTGGCGACTGTGATTGGGCCGATTTTTGAAGAGATTTTCTTCCGCGGGTTTTGTTATAAAATTTTAAAGCACCGATTTGGGGTCAAAACCGCCATGATCAGCAGTTCCGCGTTTTTCGCTCTGATCCATGAAAATAGTTTCGCTTTCTGGCCGATTTTCGTGCTGGGCATGATTCTCTGCTATATTTACGAAAAACGCCAGTCTCTGCTGGCTCCGATGGTTCTGCATGTGACGCATAATCTGATTTTCATCTACTACTTCTTCCTGGCTAAAGATATCGTCAAACTGGTGGGATGATGCAGACGCTGATCTGGATCACAATTATTCTGTTCTCGATTATGATTCACGAGGTTTCTCACGGTGCCGTAGCCTGGGCTCTGGGGGACCGCACCGCGCGCGATCAGGGCCGTCTGACGCTCAATCCTTTAAAGCATATCGATTTTTTCTGGACGCTGGCGCTTCCCGCCGCGCTTTATTTCACGACTGGCGGGCGTTTCGTTTTTGGAATGGCTAAGCCGGTTCCGGTCAATTTCAGCCGCCTCCATCATTTCCGCCGTGACAGCGTGCTGGTTGCCCTGGCGGGGCCGTTTTCAAATATCATTCTTGCGTTTCTCCTGGGGCGAGTCTGGAGCCATTATGGTTTTGTGACCGCGCTTTACGCGGCTTATTTGAATTTGGGTCTGGCCATGTTTAATCTGATTCCGGTTCCGCCGTTGGATGGTTCGCGGGTTTTAACCGCGTTTCTCCCGGCTAAATGGTATCCCGTTTTCTTCAACTTTGAAAAATTCGGAATTCTGGTGATTATCCTTCTTTATTCCACCGGGATTCTTTTAAAAGTGGTGCTTCCCGCCGTTCAGTACCTGGGGCTTCATCTCGGTCTGCCGGCCTTAACCTTGGAGTAATTCATGCCTTTTCCTCCGATTCGATTCAAAAATCCCAATCTTCAGCTTCTGGATCAGCGTCTTCTGCCTGAAAAAGAAACCTGGGTGACCTGCCGGAATTCCAGGCAAGTTTTTGACGCGATCCGAACCATGATTGTCCGCGGGGCGCCGGCGATCGGCATTACCGGCGGTTACGGCCTTTATCTGGGAATCCGGGATTTTAAGGGGGAGCCGAAAGCTTTTTTCAAGAAACTGGAGAAGGAAGCGGAATATTTAAAAACCGCGCGTCCTACGGCGGTGAATCTCGCGCACATCATTGACAGGATTGTGGAATCGGTTTGGAAGTCTCAGGACAAGCGCACTGAAGTTTTGAAAAAGAAAGTCCTGAGTGAAGCCGTTAGCGCGCATCGCGAGGATGACCGCCTGTGCCGGAGCATGGGAAAGCACGGAGCCAAACTCCTGAAAAACGGCGCGCGGGTGCTGACGCACTGCAACGCGGGCGGGCTTGCCACGACGGGCTATGGGACCGCGCTGGGCGTTTTCTACGCGGCCAAGGAAGCGGGAAAGAAAATCAGCGTTTACGCGGATGAAACCCGGCCTTTGCTTCAGGGCGCCCGGCTGACGGCCTGGGAACTTCATAAAAGCAAAATTCCCGTGACGCTTCTCTGTGACAACATGGCGGCTTCGGTCATGGCGCAGGGCAAAATCGACTGTGTGGTTGTGGGCGCGGACCGTATTGCCGGCAATGGCGACACGGCCAATAAAATCGGCACTTATAACGTCGCTCTTTTGGCCAAAGCCCACGGCATTCCGTTTTATATCGCGGCTCCCCGCACAACCTTCGATTTCAATATTCCGACCGGCAAACAAATTCCAATTGAAAACCGGAAAGACGAAGAAGTAACGGAGGGATTTGGTAAGCGCACGGCTCCCCGAGGCATTCAAGTCCTGAATCCCGCTTTTGACGTAACCCCCGCGAAACTGATTAAGGGGTTCATCACAGAGGCCGGCGTTTTGAAACCGCCTTTCCCGAAGGCCTTCCGCTTATCCAAATGAAATCAGAATTCGAACTGATTGAAATTCTTAAAAAGAAAATTCCCAGAAACCTTCAGGGTGTGATCGGGATCGGGGATGACACCGGTGTTTTTGGTGTTTCTAAAGGAAATCTTTTAGTTACAACGGACGCGGTGGTGGACGAGGTTGATTTCTTTTCAAAAAAAATCAAGCCGGAGATGGCGGGGCGCAAAGCGCTCGCTATCAACCTGAGTGATATCGCGGCCATGGGCGGAACGCCGCTGGCTTTTGTGATCACGCTGGGAGTTCCGATGAATTTTTCGGAGAAATGGCTGGAGCGTTTTTACTCCGGGATGATGAAGCTTGCCCGCAGACATAAGGTTTTATGTGTGGGCGGGGACATGACCGGCGCACAGCAATTTTTTGCTTCTATTACTTTGATAGGCAAGGCAGGCCGGCGGACGGTGACGCGCGGAGGCGCTCGGAAAGGCGACTGGGTTGGCGTTACGGGCGATTTGGGCGGTTCGATTATTGCACACCATTTTTCATTTGAACCCCGTCTGAAAGAAGGCCGTTTTTTGGCAGATGCCGGGGTGACGGCCATGATGGATATTTCTGACGGTCTCGGGCAGGATTTGGGCCATCTTCTCAAGGCTTCCGGGCTGGGTGTCCGGCTGAAGGCCCGGGAGATTCCGCTGTCTAAAGACGCGTTTCTTCAATCGTCAAAAGACGGGATCGCGCCTCTTCAGCACGCGTTTTCGGATGGTGAGGATTTTGAACTTCTTTTTACGGTGCCGTCTTCCAAAAAAGACAGGCTTGAATTAAAATGGCGGAAGCTTTTCCCGAAAGTCCGGCTTTCATGGATCGGCCGTATGATTCCGGGAAAAGGAAAAATAACCTGGGAGAAGATCGCCAGACAGCTGGAAGCGCCTCCTCTGAAACGAAAAGGGTTCACTCATTTTTAATGGAAAAGATAAGCCGTTCACCTGAAGAAACCATTGCCGCCGCCCGTGACTTTTCTAAAAAGATCAAGCCGGGGACCGTGGTCGCCCTTTCCGGGGATTTAGGCAGCGGAAAAACGACCTTCATTAAGGGGCTCGCGCTGGGCTTCGGCATGAAAGACGGGGCCAAGATCACCAGTCCGACTTTCGCGCTCATGCATATCTACCCCTCAAAGCCGAAAGTTTACCATTTCGACCTTTACCGGCTGGACAGCGTGAAGGAAGTCGCGGATATGGGGTTTGAAGAGTATATCAGCGAACCGGATGTGGTCAGCTGTGTGGAATGGGCGGAAAAGGCCGGGGAGCTGATACCCAAAGACGCGGTGAAAATTAACTTCACGGTCCTCAGCTCAAATGAGCGCAAGATTCAGTTTGGAAAATAAAAAATTTGGCGGGTGGCGCGGTGACAGGGTTCCCGGACGCCCGCAGACTTTGAGTTCGTCGAGGACGGACGGGATGGCGCCGTGACAGGCCCTGCCAAATTTTTATTTAGGTTAAGCGCTTTAGTTTTTTGTTTTCTCTTTCTATTCCAAGCTTCTATTTTCGCGGAAAAAGTCCGGTATGTCATTGACGGCGACACCTTTATCCTCCAGAACAACCAGCGCGTGCGCATGATCGGCATTAACGCCCCCGAAATCAGCCACCGGAAATACGGCAAGAAAAAAGGCCAGCCGTTCGGACGTGAGGCCCGCGCGCGTTTGAAGGAGCTGATCGAAAAGAAAGACGTTACGCTTAAAAACGGAGGGGAAGATGAGTTTGACCGCTACGGGCGCAGGCTTTCCTACGTTTATCTTCCCGACGGAACCTTCGTGAATCTGCGCATGGTGGAAGACGGATACGCGGAGGCTTACCGCAAATTTCCTTTTGAATACAAAGATCAATTTATCGAAATGGAAAGCCGGGCCAAAGCGGCGGGCCGGGGAATGTGGTCCAACCGCCAGCCGGGCTGGTTTGAGAGTCTGAAAGAATTTTTGAATTCCTGAATCCCTCCTTTGATACAATAGACGCATGGACAGTCAGCAGTTTGAATCCCTGAACCCGCAAGAGCAGGCGAAGATCTTTCACCACAGTTCCTTCAAGGAACGGGCGGAACTGATCCGCCATTCCCATGACCCCAGAGCTCTGACCCGCTCGCTTTCGCATGAGGAACTTTACCTCCTGACGCGGGAAATGGATATTGAAGACCGCAGTGAGATTATCCGCTATGCGACCCTGCCTCAGCTTACCTTTATCGCGGATGTGGACTGCTGGAAGAAAGACCGGATTGACTCCGATAATTTCCTGGAATGGATGGAAACTCTTCTTGCTGCCGGAGACTCCGTTCTTTTGAATTGGCTCCTGCAGATGGATTATGAAACCGTTGTCGCGGGTTTTCAGAAAATCTGTGAAGTGCTGAAGCCTGAAAGAGAATACGCGGCCGACGAAATTCTGGGGGACACGCCCTATTTTACGATTGATGACGTGTACTATATCGCGGTTCGTGAAGAAAATCTGGCAACCGTCCGCCGGGGCATTCAGCTTCTCTTTGAAAACAACAAGGGCCGTTACTATTCGCTCCTGGAAGATATTATTGCCGACATTTCCGACCAGGTGGAAGAAGACGCGTATCAGAACCGCGAGCACCGGCTGGCTTCACGGGGTTTTCCGGATGATGAATCCGCGCGAAAAATTTACCGGCCGATCACTCAAGAAGAATTTGAAAGTTTCCCGCCCAAGAAAAGCAATTCTGTGAAGGATCCCGCGCAGGCGCCGCGCTACCCGGTTCTTGCGTCCACGGAACGTCTTTTTCTGGACGATGTTCTTCTTCATATCAGCAAGGAACGCACGGAAGTGCTTGAAGGACTGCATGATGAGCTGGCCTGGATTTCCAATAAACTTATTGCCTGCGACGGGATTGATTTTTCATCCGAAGAGAAAGTCCGCAAAGGGATTCAGCGCGCCCGTTATATGGTCAGCCTGGGGCTGGAACTCCTCTCAAACGGAGACGTTAAAAAAGCTTTGAGAATTCTCGAAGAGAAATGGTGCGAAATTATTTTCCGGTGGGGGATGACGGGCCTTCTTCAGCTTCGTGAGCGGGTGAATAAGCTGGTCCGTGACGATTGGAAGGGCGATAAACTCCGCCTGCTGGATTTTTTAAAGCCTCCTTATGATCAGACCGCCCAGGGCCTGCTTCGCCAGGTGCCCCAGTGCTATGACGCCGCTGGAAACAATGCTGTGCCTCTTCGGGATTTTAAATCCTGGCAGGACGTAGAGCGTTCCGCGAAATCTTTGGAGCAGATTGAAAAGGCGCATCAGGTTCTGCGCGCGAAATTTCCTGAGGTTTGGAAAATCGAAAATGTTTCCTCTCACGCGGTCTTCGGCACGCTTTTCGCTGTCTTTTGTTTAAAAGGAAAATTATCACTTTCGCCGCTGGCCCAGGATGAAGTCCCTGTTTTTACGGCCAAGGCTCTTGAGAAAAAGGGCGGACACGCGAGGGTGAAGCCGGAGCTGAAAGAGCAATTCCTGACAAAACTCTGCGGAGAAGCAGACTCAGGCGCTTTAAGCGTTTTTCTGAGCTTTGTGTTTGATGATATTGAGGATGAGCTGGGTTCTCTGGATTTTTCAAAAACCGTTGATTCCCGGTTTATTTCGTGTCTTTTAACGAAAACAAAATCCGCCAAGCCGAGTAAGAAGATGGCTCGAAAATCATGACTGCGCCTGAAGCCAAAGGTGCCAGGGAAGATACGGCTTTTGAAATTCGTTTCTACGAAGGCATCTTGACCCGGTCGCCCGATTTTGTGGACGCTCTTTTCCCTTTGGCTGAGCTTTATACCCGCACGGGTCTTTACGAAAAAGGCCTTGAAACTGACCAGAAACTCGCCAAGCTTTGCCCCCGGGATTCCGGCGTTTTTTATAATCTTGCCTGCAGTTTAGCTTTGACCGGCAGTAAAAATTCCGCCCTGGAGACTCTTGAGAAAGCCGTGGATTTGGGCTATTGCGACGGCGATCACATGAAGAATGATCCTGATTTAAAATCTCTGCACGGGGAAGATGCTTTTCAGGCCCTTCTTAAAAGACTTCGGGCATGATCGAAATTATTTCAGCTCTGGTCTGCCTGATTTGGCTTTTTCAGGCTGAGGATATCGTCCGCGGAATTCTTTTTCGCACACCCGTTCTGAAAGCCGGGCCCCGGGCTGTTCCTCAACCCGCTCCCAAAATCAGCATTATTTTTTCCGCCCGCAATGAATCCGCGAATGTCCGGCCGGCGCTGGAATCCATGCTGGGTCTGGATTATCCTGACTACGAAGTGATCGCCGTCAATGACCGCTCTGAGGATGAAACCTACGCGGTTTTAAAATCTTTTCACGACCCCAAACTGCAGGTGCTGAATATTCTGGAGCTTCCGGAAGGGTGGCTGGGGAAAAATCACGCGCTTTTTGAAGCTTACCGCCACTCTACAGGAAGCTGGCTTCTTTTTACTGACGCGGACGTTCATTTTCATCGGGACACCCTCAAAGCTTCGGTGGAGATGATTCAGGAAAAAAATCTGGATCATCTGGTGGTTTTTCCTGACATGATCTGCGGAAAGTGGATTGAAAAAATTTTCTGCTCTGCGTTCATTCTGGCTTTCTTCCGAAGGTTTCGTCCCTGGAAGGCGCTTGACCCTGAATCTGAAAATTTTATCGGAGTCGGAGCGTTTAATATGGTCCGGCGTGAAACTTACCGGGGTGCCGGAACGCATCAAAAAATCGCAATGGACGTCCTGGATGATATTCATCTCGGCCGGATGATTAAGGTGTTTGGCGGACGCCAAATGGGTGTTTGCGGGCCGGAACTGGTGAAAGTCCGCTGGGCTGTCGGCTGGGAGGGCGTTCTCAAAAGTCTGGAGAAAAACGCTTTCGCGGGATTTGATTACAGCGCGCCGCTTTTAGTGCTCGCGACCTTTGCCGGCATTTTGCTGGATGTGCTTCCTTTCCCTGCGCTATTTTTTCCGAAAACATTTTTACCCGCGATGGTCGCGGTTTTCTGTATTGCCGCGGCCTATGCCGCGGGCAGTCGAATCAACCGCGGAACCTGGGTTTCATTTTTTCTCCATCCTCTTGGAATGCTTCTTATTCTCGCGCTGATGTGGCGTTCCGCCCTCAAAGTCTTAAGTGAAGGGGGCGTGACCTGGAGGGGAACTTTTTACCCTTTGGACCAGCTCCGGGCTTATAGCAAAAAATAGCATTTTTGATCGATCCCGCTTAAAAATCTTTTAATCAAATTCCCAGGGTTGTGTATTCACAAAAAAACAGGCATTCTTCTATATTCCTCAAATAAAGCCTTATGAAAAGTTATAAAAAACCTAGAGCCTTACGGCTGACTGCGCTTGCGGTTCTACTCTGCTTTCTTACCTCGCAGGGCGGGCCGGAGGCACGCGCTTTTTCGGCTCCTGAAGGCCCCTCGATCCCTCAAAAATTTGTCCATCTCGAGGAGTCCTTTCAAGGGACTTCCGGCAAAACTCTTCTATTCATTCAGGATGCCCATGAGTCTCTGGAAGCTCAGGAGAATATCGCGAAAGCGATTCAGTATTTCGTGGGGAGCCAAGGGGTCAAGACGGTGTATGAAGAGGGGTATGAAGGTGAAGTGCCGACGGATTCCTATTTCGCGTTTATCCATGATCCCAAAATCCGCCGGAGAGTCTCCTATTTCTTTTTGGATAAGCTTCGTATCGGCGGAGCGGAATTCGCCCATATCAACCGGGAAAAAGATTTTAAACTGATCGGGGCCGACAGCATCAAACTGCATCTTGAAAATATCGCGCAGTACCAGAAAGCTTCGGCCCGGCAAAAGGAAGTCGCTGAAGATCTGCGCGCGGTTTTAACCGAATTTGAAAAACTGGGTAATTCTCATTACTCTGAAAAAATTAAAATCTGGCTGAAACTTCGCGGAAGATTTGATTCGAACCGGCTTCCGCTTCCTGACTACCTCAAAAGAACCGCGGGCCTTCTGGCGGATACCCGCGCTTACCCGCTTATCTCCCTTTTAATCTCGCCGGGCATTAATCAGGACCGGGAAAAGCTTAAAAAGCTTGAAGCCATGGACCCCCGTCAGCTTTTTTCTGAAATTGACCGGATGGAAAATGATTTAGCCCAAAAGGAACTTAAGGGGAAAGAAGAACTGAAAATTTTTCAGTATCAAAAAGAGATCATGCTCCTGGTGCGGTTGAACAATCTTGAGGTCAGCGCTCCGGAATATGAAACGGCGCAAGCTGTTCTGGAAAAACTTCAGACGCGGGAGCTTGCGGAATTTATTGCCCGTGAAAGTAAGAGGACTCAGGTTCTATCCCGGGAATGGGAAGAGGAAATCCGGCACGCGCTGGATTTCTATAAAATCGCTAATGCGCGTGATCGTGAAATTGAAAGGGGAATTGAAGGGTTTCTTAAAAATCCGGATGAAAACACCGCGGTTCTGGTTTTTGGCGGATTTCATAAGAACGCGGTGAAGTCTTTTCTCAGGAGCAGGAATATTTCTTATCAAATTCTCAGCCCAATTATCAGCGGGGAAGACGCGGTTCACAGGGCTTACTACCGTGAGCTGATGTCTGAGGGATTTTACGATTTTGAAAAAATCGCTGCCCCCAGCCGGGCCGCAAGACCGCAAACTCTCATGACTTTACCGCAGGCGCGCAGTGAAATCCGGGGTGTTTACCGGACCGCGCTGGATAAACCGGATCTTGAATATCCTCTTTTTGAAAAAGAAGCCGTCCGCGCCTTCAACTCCCCGGCGGCCCGTTCCGAACTCCGTAAAATGTTCGCCGTGGAAGATGAAGTTGTCAGAGTCGAGATTGCCCAAACTTCCGGCAAGTATGTTCTGAGCGCTTACAACCTGCGTAAACAGGAAACAGAGCCGCGTGTTCGGGTGGAGCTGATTGAGCCTTTATCCGGTGAAGAAGAACCTGCCAGGCTTGTGTTGGGAGATATTGTTGAGTCGCATATCCGCGCGGATGAGTTTTTAAGAAGGGCTCTTTATGTTTTACTGAAAAAATCCAGCGTGCAAATGGTGGGGTACCTTCCGAAAACCGGATCGGCGGAAGAGATGGACAAAATTTTCACATGGCTCGAAAAACAACCTGGGATATCGCTGTTAAAAGGAAACTCCGCCACGGTCAAGTACGATGCTGCGGAAGTTCTTATGCCCGGGTATTTTATCGGGGAATGGAACCGTATCCGCAGTTCGAAAGATTACGGCGAACAGGTTTCGGATTTTCTGGACAGCCTGCTTTTATTTTATTCCAGCGAAACGGATAAAAAGCATCTTCATGATTTTCTGCTTTTTCTTCTTCGAGATCCGGATTTTATAATCAGACGCCAGGCCGTCGAATTAATGCTTAGGTACGTAAGAATTCCTGTCGACCAGATTTTTCTCCACCTTGAAAATCCTGATTCAGGGCCTTTCAGGGATGACCAGGTTTCTCTCCCGAATCCTCTAAGCTCGGAATTGGCAACCGCGAATAAACGGCTGGCTCTCCTGGTTTTTCTTTCTCAAATTTCACAAGCCGTAAAAGCTCAGCGCTGGGCTGTAGACGCGTATTATGGGGCTGTCCTCAGACAGAGGTTTGCCAGTGAACTTGAAACTTCAGCCGGAGACCCTGTTTTTGATATCGCGAATGAAAGCGCGCTGATGGAGTCCATACAGAATGAACCTAAAGCCGGCTTGGGGCATGCTGGAAAGATGAGTGCGCTGGAAGTTCTGGTCAGGGAATATTTCCGCTATTTGTACGTGACGGAGGTCCGGAAACAGGCGGATCCTTTTAAATGGCTCCATGATGATTTGTATGCCATGGTTCCTCAACTGAAGATCCCCAAGACTGAAGCGCTCATTATTCGAATGACTTCGAAGTTCCGCTCCGAACTCAGGACCGAAAATCCATGGGATGGCCGTGTCCGTGAAGTCCGCCTCAATGCGGACCGTTCCGCGGCTTCCGTGGTATTTGAAGACGGGAAAACGGTTGAGCTGACAGAAAAATTCGAAGAGGGCGCTTACCATGAATTTTTCGCTTATCATGAAAATGGGCGTAGGCTTCTGCTAAAGGTCATGAAGCCCGGTTTAGACGGGGACCGGTATGACAAGGGCGTAAAGTCACTGGAAAATGAAGCCCGAATATCTGATATTTTGAGACGCGTCAAGCATATGCAGAACGTAACCAATGTTATCTGGCTTGGAACGATCCCCGGTTCCGGCGACGCGCTTTTAATTTCCGGACCCGAAGCTCAAAGCCTAAAAGATTGGCGTGAACGTCTTACGCTTCAGGAACGGGGCGGTGTTTTTCGCCAGTACGTGGAGCAGATTTTTCAGGCCTATTCCGGCCCGGAACGCGAGAGTGTCTCGATCCACGATTTGAAACCGGCGAATGGACTGCTCAAAGTCACCCGAAATCCCGACGGCAGTCTCCGCTATACGGTGCATGTGATTGATTTGGAAGCCGGAAAAATGACGGAAGACATTCCTTTCCGTGATATCTGGCGCGGCACCTATCCCTACCTGCCTAACGCGGAGCTGATCGCAATGCTGATGACGGAGCTTGGCCGTCACAAAACTTTGGGGTTGGTTGGTTTTATGGAATTGCTGATTTTCTTTCAGGATTTTGTTCTGGATGATGACGCTATGAACGGGGGAACCGCGAATGTCGAGAAATTTTTGCGGCGCAAAGACAAAGCGGTTTTCGAGAATATCGTTAAAAAAATCAGTGATTACGAAAAGTACCGGAAAATCTGGTATTACGAGGAGCATCCCGGCGATCCGGTTGACCTAAACGCGCTTTTCGCGGATTTGATTGAAAGCTTGCGGGTCATTGAGGGGTTTAAGGTTCGAAAAGTTCTATTTGTGGAGAGCTGGTGGAATTGGTTCGCGGGTTTCATCTCAATGATCTTTCGTAAACTCCTGGCTCTTTTGCCCAAGAGAACCCGCGCGCTGCCTTTCGAATTTAATGATGCGGAGTCGACGCGATTGCCGGCAGCGCCTCCGGCGGATGACGGGATTTCGTCCGAAGCGCCTACCCCCAGACCTGAAACCGCGGGAACGGATACGCTTTCTCAGTTCCGCCGTTTAATGTTTCTTCTGGAAGCCTTGGGCCCTCAGTTCTCAGAAAGAGATTTCGTCCGAAAGGGAAACCGGACGGTGCGTGAGTTAAGTTCTCTTTACCTGATCGAAAAAGCGGCGGAATCCAACGACGCTCTTGATGTTTCCATTTACGAACAAGCGGAAAATGATGTCCGGCGCGTTTACGGCTGGCTAAAACGGCCTGTCGATTCTTACGCTGAAGATACGATCCGTTATATCCGTGAAAAATTTATAACCCCGCGTTCCGAGCTCCGGACGGCCGCGCGGGTGGAGGATAACGGTGTTAAACTTCGTGAAATTCTAGGACGGCTTATCCGCACGCGCACTTCCGGGGAGGTTGTTATTTTGCCTGGAATCTCCCAGCATCCTGCCGTGATTGATAAAGACACACTCGAAAAAGATAAAAAAGCCCTGACAGATCTGATTCGTTTGTATCTCAAGCAGGCGATCAGCCTGGGTCCGCCTTCTTCCTATTATCTTCCTTGGGATATTTTTCCCTTTGAGCGGAACTCCATTGAACTTGAAACCTTAGTGTCTCTCGGCCGTTATCTGGGATTTTGGAAAACGGAGCCTGATCCCGGAAGCAAATTTCCTTCAGCTGCTATTCTGCGCACTTACCGCACGCGAATTCCTCTAATTGGAGATTTTAATCTGCATGGCGACAGTGTTAAAGAAGGCAGGCTGGCTGAATTGAACGATCTTGAGCGTCTGGAGATTCTTCACCGTGTTTTTGCTGAAGTGAAGACGGAAATGGAAACGGAAATGCTCCCCGGATATTTTGATATGAGCGGGCCTTTGCGTTTCGATTCTTTCAGGGAGATTCCCGGCATTGACGATCTGGAAGATTTTGAAAGGAGAGGCGTTTTGGGGAAAGGTAAAGAAGCGGCGGTTTTTTCCGCGGGGACGGGCACTCTTCCCGCGCTTCTGGCGGCTTTCACCCGAAGCGGGAAGATTACCGTTTATGAGAAGAATAGTTATTTTTTGGCAAAGGCCCGCAAGGCGGTAGAGCGGCTGCATCATCTGGGAGTTCTCGATGAAGGGCGCTTTACCTGGGTCAAAGAAGATTGGAGAAATCAAAAAGATGATTGGAAAAAATTTGATTTCATCCTTTTACCGCCGGCCGGACAGAGTGAAAGTCCGGCTTCCGAAAAAGAAATTCAGGAATCGGTATCCGCTCAAGCCGTTGTTTATAAATTCGCCCGATCTGAAGTCAGATCCGTGAGGGCTTTGATTCAGCAAGCGGACCATCTTGAGAGGACCGGCGCTTTAATTCCGGAAGTTTCATCGCAGTTTGTGAATCGGCATATGGGGCCTTACCGCACCGCGCTCCAATTATTGACTAACCGGATTTTGGCGGAAGATCTTAGTGATGATGCTTTTCTTGAGCTTTGGACGGAATACCTTAAGGCTCTGAAAACCGCGGATTTGCCTCTCCTCGTGCAAGTTCCGATTCATATCGTTGCCGTGATGCGGATGCATGGCGCTCAAATGGCGAGCTGGGCGCGTGTCTGGTTTTCAAAACCCAGAAAGGATTGGCGCCGGATCGTTCATGTTTTGTCCGCTGAAGCAGGAGATGAAACGCTCATGGGAACCTTGCTTCGGCGGGAGATTCTGCCGTTCATGGATTCTTATATGAACGCCCGTAAAAGAGAATGGATGGATGAGAAGACGCCTGAAGACCGCGCTGCAAGATGGAAATATCATTGGACCCAGGCGGGTGAGAATCCGGGCGTGGAAGCGGTAGAAAAAGCGGGCTCTGATTATCTGGAGGAATTTATTCAAGGATTGCCGGTTTCTTTCCGCCAGACGGATCCGGGCAAAGACTGGCCTTCGCAGAGTCAGAGTCTTTTGGAAATGCTGAGTCCCGCGGGCGACGGGCTTTTAAGTCTGATTATTGAAGCTGAGGAAAAGAGCGGATTAGACGCCTCTCAGTTGATTGTGCAGTTTGATGAAAGATTAAATTTCCTTCCGGCGTTCGTGCACAAGCTTTTTATGAATGATTTGCTGAAAAAATACAAAGTCTATCTTTTAAAGATTTGGCTGCGTAATCTCCAGGAACAGGCGGGATTTGAATATCAGGCAGGAGATTATTTCGGGCAAGTGAAAATCACCATAGAAGCCAAGGCAAATGAAGGTGCCGGTTTAAAAGCATATTTTTCGGGAGCTCCGGATTGGAAATTTGAGCCGGATGGACGGACTTTAAAATTTCCCGAACTTTCGGGAGTGGAAGATTCGGAAAATCGCCCGGGGATGTTCAAGGCTCCCGGCGTTTTTTGGCAGATTTTAGGAGATTTTCAGCTGAAGTTTCTGGAAAAAGACGGGCGCAGAATACTGGTTCCGATCGCTTATCTGGAAGAAGTTCAATCTTCCACAGGTTATAGGGATATTCGAAATAGAACGGAGCATCTTAAAAGCGCGCGTAAACTGAACCGGGGCCGGACTCTGGCTGTGGACGCTGTCGCGCGCGCGGCCGCGAAAATGGGGGTTCTTGTTATGGCCCGCGGTCCGGAAACCGCGTCTCTTTTTATCTATAACCGCCGGACACTCGCGCAGATTGATCCGGGAAGCCGGACGGAAATCGAAATGCACTATGTCTCGCCTTTTTCCAACACGCAGCACTGGAAAAAAGTGGAAGCGCCTTCTTACGCGGGTACGGATTATTATCTGTTCGAAGGCAACCGCGAGGTTTTAAAACGTCACGGCTGGCCGGAAGACACGATTCAGCAGCTTCTCCGCTCAGAAGTCCGGAGAGATCCCCGCGAAAATATCCGCATGGACTTAACTGAAAACTGGCGCCGGTTTCTAAATGGCGAGGCCGCGGATCCTGAAATCGCAGATCAGGTGGAGCGGGCTTTAAAATCGAAACTGGATCATTATCTTTTGATAACCGCGCTGATACGGCTTCACGTTTCCCAGGCGGTTACGGAAGAACAAATATTTTCGGGGCTCGAAAGGCTGATGGAGTCCGTGAGTACCGAAGGCAAAGAATATCTTTCCATTCTCGGGATCATTCTGAGTCAGCGGAATTTCGCGGAAGGTTTTGCGGGTTTGAATCCGGAGAGCGGCGCTTTTTATTTCGACTTGATCGGCATGACGCAGACGGGTGATGTGCTCCCTGAAGTCCGGCCTTTGAATCAGCGCAATGAAGCCGTGGGCGCGCTCTTGAATTTGGATGCTCCGGATAAAAAAACGCTCATGGATGGTGTCAGGGACGTCACGGGTGAGAAAGCTTTAACCCCGGAAGATTTAAATCCGCTTACGGATATTGTCCGGATTCAGGCCGGAGACACTCAGGATGTCTACATGATTTCGGCGCTCCTTAAAGACGGACGCCGGGTTCCTTTTATTTTAATGGCAGCCAGGGGCCGGACCGCGCTTCGTGCCGTGAGAAGGGAGTTTGAAAATTTTGAACCTTACCGGGATGATGAAAGAGCGGTTCATGTTATTGGCTGGAGTCAAACCGGCAATGAGGCAGGCTACACGAGCCGATTTTCCAATACTGAGGAAATTATCTATGTTTCCATGAGCGAACCGGCTCTTCATGGAGAGACACCCGGGAATTTTACCAAAAATTCCGACCTTCCGCTTCGTGTCGGTGAAATTAGAGGAGCAGAAAGCCTGCGCAAAATTACAGCCGCGTTCGCGTCCGCGATTGTTTATTTTTACAAGGCTGATTTAAAAAGAAGCGTCCAGTTTATTGTTAGTTCCGCCGGGGATCTTAATTTTTACGATTCCGACTTTCAGCCGATCGCGGAACAGCCGGGGAAATACGAAGTGAAGCCCGAAGTTGAGAAGCTCCGCACACGGCTGATTGCTTTTCGAGGCTACAATGATGAGGTTGATCCCGCGCATTTGATCGCGGAGCTTTTCGATTTTACTTATTTTACTCCCGACAGTTCTGATCTTATGACCGGTCCTGTTCATGATGACGCGATGATCCAGGGTGTTCTTGATGGTCTGGTTCAGGGACTGGAGGATAAACTGAAAGACCCGGTTCTCGCGCGTAAGACCGCCATGGAATGGCTTCAAGCCTATCTGAACGCGTTTAGTGATTATGAGAATCCCGTTTTCGGCCCGCCCATCAATGTTATCCCTGAAGTCCGCGGGCGGATTGCCCGTCTCCGCCGCGAAGTTAAGCAGGCGGAAAAGCGCTCAGAGCTGAGGGTAAACCCGAAGTCTGAAGGTCTGGATTTGAATGGTTACGCGTGGCTGAAAGAATTACCCGTGGCGCACTTCAAGGAGCTGAAGGATTTTTTGGAGATGCTTTTCGGCCTGGATCAAAGCGGGAAACTTTTGGAATTGGAGAAGAGAGAGAGAATTCTCGAGCAGTCAGCGTATTTTTTGCGTTTATTCCAAGACCGCGTTAAATATCCCCGGGGGTTTGATGAGATTCCCCCGGGTATATTTGCCCATTCCGCCGGAATGTTTTTTATCAGCAATTTATCGTATCTGGGTATTTACAGACAATTGGAATCAGAAGGCGTGCTTCAGCCGGGTGCGGTTAAAAACCTGATAGAGCTGGGGCCCAGCTTTTGGAATTATTCCTCCGTTCTCCAAAAAGCTTATCCCAACCTTCAGCATGCTCTGGGGGTGGACAATGATCCCGCCAAAACGGCAGGTTTTCAGCAAGGTGCTGTACAGCTTTTAGGTGTTGACCCTGCCGTTTTTCAGTATGAGATCGCGGACTTTAAATCGCTTGATCAAAATCAAAAAATCCGGCAGTGGATGGATCAAAACGGAAAATCCGACGTTCTATTTCTTCAAAACCCAGAGCCTCAGAGCCGTCCGGGTGTTTTCTTTACAGTGCCCGAATACCGCGATTTTTTAGCGCGTGCCGGAAGCCTGCTTGATGAAAAAGGCAAGATGATCGTGGTCATTGATGAAGACCGTCTCGATCATGACGGAAATCCCGAACTTTTATCCGTCATTCGAGGGCTTGTTTATCAAACTTTAACCGGATTCCGAATTCCTCAGCAGGCTGGATTTTTAGGAATGCCGGAACTTCGGAAGGTGAAAATTCTGGCGATTCCTCAGCCGGAACTTGTCCGCTTGGCTCAGCGCTCCGAAATGCGCGCGCTCAATTTTACGCCGGTTTACGCGGTGGAGGAGCGGATTGAACTGATTGAAGAAATCCGCAAGCAAAGCGCGCTCAACTCAGAGCCCCCGTTTGTGATTCTTGAAGGCGGAAAAGGTTCCGGCAAGTCCACTCTGGCCCGGCAAATCGCGGGCTCTTTATCTCAAAAAGAACCCGGGCGTGAAGGGGTTGTGATTGAAGCGGATTGGTTTCACCGGGTTCCTTCAGGGCTGACGGCTCAGCTTCGGCGCCTCGCGGGGCTTTTCTTTTGGATGATACTGAGATGGGTCCGGATTTTATCCGAAGAGGCATTCAATCAGAAAATTTTCGAAGCTTACTTTGATCAGGAAGCTTTACAGAGGTTTCTTCACGATCTCGGCAGCGCGCGGACTTCATCTGAACCTGTTCCGGTTAAAATCAGGGACCATATTAAAAAAGAAGACGTTTCTGTTTTAATAGGCCGGCGCACGCCCGTGGTTTTTGAGGGCATGCTTTCTACCTTTCTGCTGAAGGGCTGGTCCGGTATCCGGGTTCATGTGATGACGCCTGGAGCCCGGGCCCGCGAGCGTTATAAGGCCAGGGAGAAACAAAAGGGGAAGGGGAATTTCCGGATTTTCATGGAGTCCCATGATTTTCTGGCTGGGTGGTTCAACCGTCACGGCCGCAAGGTGCAATTTGATTACGGCTACGTGACAACCGCCAATTTCCTTAAAGACTCCGCGTGGACGATGATTCAGCTTTCAGGCGGAAAGGGAACCCGAATGGGCCCGGGAGTTCCAAAACCTTTGCGTCAGCTCAAGGGGAAGCCTCTTTTTGAATACTCTCTGGATACAGCCAAAAGAAACGGGCTTCCTGTCATCGCGGTCGGCTCTTCAAACCAGGATTTGAGAAAAGCCCTGAAACCGCGCGTTCAGGGATATGTGGAAGAAGAGAGTTCGGTTGAGTCCGCGTTCTTTTCACCTTTGAGTAAATATGGATTCCTGAAAGGGAATTTAGTTTTTATCGGCGGGGATACGGTGATCACCGATCCCTCCATCCTGCGATCATTGATGCTCGCCCATGAAAAAAAATCACTCATTCCGGCGCTGATGACCTTTTCAACGGTTCGCGTATCCAACCCGCAAGGCCTGGACCGGGTTGTCCGCGATTCCAAAGGCCGCTACGTGACTTTTATCAAACAGGAAGAAATCGAGTGGCTTAGATCTTCAGGGCAGACGTTGAAGCTTGGCGATGGAACGGAACTCAAAACTTCTGAGCTTGACGCGATTAATGAAGTCTGGCCCGCGGTGATCGCGATGAGTGCGTTCGCGTACAGGATTCTGGGTTTTCTCCTTAAATTTAAAGATGCTTTTACGGTGCCGAAGTTCGTGAAAAAGAAAACGATTTCCGTGGATAAAATTCTCAATCGCGGAGCCCGGCGCCGGTTTCTGATGGCGCTTGGCGCGGTCCGGATTCATCAAATAGAGCAAAAAGACGCCATCCTCAATATTAATACGCCCCAACAGCTTGAGGAAGCTGAGAGAACTTTAACGGCCCGTTCCGAACTGAGAACCAGCCAGGCGGCGGAATTGGTCCGGGACCTTCAGCGCTGGAAGCTGGGGTTTCACTCGGAAGGGTTCGCGCTGGAAATTTACGCCCGCGAAATTCTTCTTTTGAAGGAACTTGGAATTTTAAATGAATCGTCTTCGGTTTTCAGTTTTTTGACCGGCGCGGATTTTCTTCCCGGGTTATTTGCGGGGAAATTTTACTCAACCGAGAAACGGTTTAACGCGGAGCAGATGGGACGTATCTGGAGTTTGACGGCCAAGAGGGATGCGTTTAAAAGTAATTTGCCGGTCAGCGACGCGGAAATGGAAGCGCTGAAGGCTAAAACGGAACATGAACAGGCGGATGTTCTTAACCCTGAATTTATTAAGCGGTGGACGGGGAAAATGAAAGCCGGCGACACGGTTTATCTGCGTTTTGTTCCTGAGCATCTCTCGGACGGGGTTGGACGGAGGGATGTCCGAAAAATTGAAACCTGGCTGGATCAGCTGATCACCTTGGCGCCTGACGGCGTGCATTTTGTGATTTTTGATTTTAACGAGTCTTCACTTCCCGGCGGTACCGCCGGATACCTTCAGAGCCGTTATGCCGGCATTCTTACTGACGAAATAAAGTTCCGGCTGGGCAAAGAAGAATATCTCGAATGGCAGAAAATCAATGAATGGGAAATACTCGGGCGTCATCTTAAGCGGGTTTCTCTTTCTCTGGACGGACAGCTGATGGATCTTGCTCAAGGCGGACGATTGACGGTTCTAACCAAGCCTCCGGCGAGGTCGGAGAGCAGGAATTTGCCGGACGCTCAGCCTCCCGTGGAAATTTCGTTTGAAAAAATAGACGGATTCATGCAGGAGATTCGAAGCCTGATGGCCCGCAAACCCTGGAATCTTTACAATATTTCAGAGAAGGAAGAATACGTTGCGGACGCGGCGAAGGCTTATCTGGAAAAGATTCAGGGAATTCTTGAATCGGTTTCCGCCGAAGTCAAAACCTCGAAAGACGCTGTCCGGCTCCGTCTGCTTGAAACCGCGGCGGAGGATTTTGATTATTTCCTGAATGTTTTAATTCTTCTCGAAAACCGCGAGCTTAAAGAAGTCAGCTGGAACCGTCTGGAAAAAGGCCAGGGGATTCATCATTACTTTAAATTTGATTACAAAAGCAGAACTTATTCCGTGGAGGTTTTTGCCCGCTGGTCACGGGGGCAGGGTCCCGAGGCCCGTTTTGAAATCAATTTCCCTCAGCAGGATAGGGAGAGTTTTCGTCTAGATCTAAGTTCTTATCTTGGAAATTCAAGAGCCTCTTTTGATATGCCGACGTCGGTGCGGAAACTGGTGCCCGATCATACGGAGCTCTTTCATCATAATATTCCTGATCTTTCCTATCAGGAAAATTTTCAGAACTACGTGATTGGGCTTGACCAGAAAATTTCACGTTCGGAATTGCGGGGGTCTCTGCCGCTGATTGAGACTTCCGCTAAAAAGCCGCGCCGTGATCCGGAGCTTGTGGAGAAAATGAAGCTGAGGATTACGGTTGTGGGGGCAACGGCGGAAGACATCGCTAAAGGACAACAGTCGTTGGACTCGATTTTTGAAAAAGAAAAGAACCGGAATCTTTCGGTTTACGAACAGGATCTTTTTGATTTTTACGTAAACGGGGAAGGCCGGGACGTGCCTTTGGAATACCGCCCAGGGATGCATGGGGGAACAGGCTATTTCGGAAATGATAATGATAAAGGCCGGCCTTACGTCTGGTTCAGCGACGGCCGGATGATCAGTAGCCGGTTCCGGGATCCCCGTTCTCCATTTGAAATATTTAAACATGAAGCTTCCCACACGATGGACGCCATCATGGAAAGAAAAGGCGATTCTAATCTGAAGGGGTATGCCGGTTTTCAGGGCCAGACCAATTCGGGAGTCGATATCTTTTATGTTCCTCAGCATCGGCTGGTTTACCAGGAATTTCGCGCCAACCTCTGGACTTACGACGGGAATCCCGGCCTGGCGCTCAAAGCTACTTTGCAATCCTATCCGGAACTGCGCACTCTCTTTAATGGAATCGCGGATGTTGAGAAAAAACCAGCTCCTGTTTTGTACACAGCCTTGAAATGGATGAGCCGTGACATGAATGACCAGCTTTATCCGGATTCAGTTTCCGATATCGGGCAATTTGATCAGATTTACATTCACTGGTACCTCGAATTCGCTTCCGGACGGGTTAAAAAACTCAAACGCTCTGAGCTGCGTATGGAAGATATCAACACTATGAACGCTTCAGAACTATTTCAGAAACTTCGGGACTCGAGGCTCGGCGACCTGGAAGAGCGGGCGGAGCTTCACCGGCAGTGGTCGGAAGTTCCCGCGGAAAAGCGCAGGCGGGGCGTGGGAATGATTGTTCTGAGGAAAATCGGCGGGGAATGGAAGGTTCTCTTTGGCCGGCAGAATCACGGCCGTTACAACGGTAAATATGTAGCTCCTTCCGGCGGAGTTGATAAACCTTTTGATCCGGTTTATGAAAATGCCGCTGAAACCGAAATCCTTCTTAAAAGCGGCATTGTGCAGGATTTTGACGGCGCGCGCGGCGGAAAAGAATCCGCCCAGGCCGCGGTTCTGCGGGAACTCAAAGAAGAAACAGGGATCGAGGGGCGGATTGCGGCCCGGCTTGCGGACCGCTTTGCCGCCGACGACGGTCTTTTTATGACCTATTTTATTCATGTGGATTCCGGCGAAGATGAAACCGTCCCGGAGCGTGATGGGGAAATCGAACCTCTGATATGGGTTCCGCTCAGCGTGATTCTGAAATCTGAATCCGGCCAGGCCGGGCAGACTGTTGAACGGGAATTTAATATCGAGTTTGTGCCGGGTCTTAAACGGCGTGTTTTGAATATTCTGAAAGACCGGATTCAGTCGCTTCCTCGCTCCGAATTGCGCAATTCTCAGGAGCCTTACGAAAAGCGTCAGGGCCCCACGGATTTCGAATGGGTCACGCTGAATACCGCCCGTTTTTACGATCATTTGCGTCTGTTGTGGAGTTTGACGCCTAATGTCGCGAAAATCAGGCAGGAATCCATGGCGTTCAGCGACGAAGAAAGAGAATCCTTTTTTGATTGGATTGTCCTTCCTTCACCCGCGATGCCGCCGGCGGAATCGCTTCGAAAAATTCTGCATTTAATCGTAGAGCAGCGGATTCTAGCCAGTCAAAGTAAAAACAGCGATGCTATTTTAAACGCGAATGACTGGGCCGATGTGCTGGCTTACCGCTGGAAAGTTCCGCCTCAGGTTTTGCAGGCGTTGTTTTTATGGATGGCGCGTTCTTCAATACGCCCGTCGGAAGTTTCGTCTCAGACGCTGATCGATTTTATGAATGCTTTCATCAGCAGTTACACTGAGGGAAGGCCAAAAGCTTATCAATGGACGCATTTTGGGCCCGCGATTCCCGCCGGTGAATCGGCTGAAGCTAAGCTGAATCGCGTGACTGCCAGTATTAACACGGCCAAGGCGCTGTTCGGTGAAGATTTTGTGCGGGGGAAAACGCGTTTTATTTCCCGTATCGGCGATTCGCCTTACTACATCGGATTCGGTTTCGGATTCGCGTCTGAGGATCCGTTCCGTCCCACGCTGATTCTAGGTGAGTGGAAAGACGGACAGAAAAATGTTTTTGAACGGGTTTTCTTTAAAATGAGTTTTGATATTGCCGATACCGGCCGTTTGCAGATTGTCACACTCAAAGGGATCAAGGGCAAAGAAACGGTTATTACCGATTTTCGTTCCGCGATGGGCGGCTCTCTGGGGCCCGGCCGCGCGCTTTTGACTGCTGCCGCAGTTTTCGCCCGCAAATATAGTTACCGCGAAGTTCTTGGATTAAAAGGGGAGCATCATACGACCGCTCCGGACGGAAAGCCTTTGAATTACAGCGCGATTTATAAAGGATTCGGTCTCCGTAAAAATTCCAAGGAGGGCCCCTGGCAGTCGACGGACGTTCTTTTTGAGCGGTTCTCCAGAATCCGGGCAGCGGGTGACGCCAACGCGCAATCGCTTACCCGTTTTCTCGAGGTTTCAGAAAAAATACTGCCGGCGATCCCTGCCCGCTCCGAACTGCGTACTGAGGAGGAGGATTTTTCCAAAAGCCTCCGGCACATTGAGCTTAAAAAATCCATGACAGACGTAGAAATCAAGAAAGTCAGCGACGGATATCCGGGCAAAACACCGATGAGGGGGAAAACGCCGGTGACTAATAACCGTCTGTTGACGAAGATTTTGGACCGGCAAAAGGGCGAACCCCGTTTTCCTTCGTTGCTGGCCGGGAAACATGTTCTTTTAATCGGGCCGTCGCCGGAAGGCGATGATCTGGAGGCGCTGATCAGACGTTATCCTGGGATCGGTAATATTTATCTCGTGGACGCAGACGAAAGAGTTTTTATCGGCAATGACCGCAAACTGCAGGATATGCAGGCCTCAGGAATTGCTTTACCCAAAGTGGAAGGTTACAAAATTAACGCGCTTGAATTACCCGGGGAGTGGACGGAGCAAGTCGATGTCGCTATTCACGCGATGGTCATTGACCAGTTCTTTTTCAATCCGGCGCAGATCGGGCAGTTTGCCAATGAGATGGTCCGTGTGCTCAAACCCGGCGGCGCTGAGCTTTCCGTCGTCTTTGCCGACGATATTCACGCTGGAGACGGGCGAATTCAGAAAATCAATGACTCCCTGCATCTCAAGACTGCCCGCTCTGAAATTCGTCTGGCCGCGGTGCAGCCGACGCTTAACGTGCGTCAGTCGCTTAAGAATCTGAAAACGCCCGCGTTGGTTTATCTGGATTATAAAAACCTGATGGAAAAATTCTGGGATTCCGAAAAGAACACCTGGAACGAGCAGGGGATGGAAATTATCGCCATGACCGCAATGCACCCGGACAAAATCCGTCTGGTGATTTCAGGCGCGGATCTGATGGATGACCGGCTGAAAGCTTTTCGGGACTTGCGGGATTCCGGGAAGAATGTGCGGATCACGGACTTGTCCGCGGCTGAAGCCTATGAAGCTTCGCAAAAGGATTTCATTAAGGGCTGGAAAAATCATGTGAGTATTCATCTCTCCAAGGATCTGCCCGGGCTTAAGAACTCTTTTAATAAAACCCAGCAATCTGAGATTTATTTCTTCCGTTACGCTCGCCAGGACAGGCAAGGCGGCTTGCTGGCGGCGGCTCTGCTCTGGGCGCAATACGCGGAAGACGGCAAAACAATGGACGGTGTTACCCGGGATGAAGAAGGTTTCCTGACCCTGACGGAAGGGTTTATCCGCCAGATCATTCAGAAGTACGAAGCCCGTCTGGTTGTCGCTTTCTCGGCGTAACCGTGCAGGTCCGGTCGAATACGGTTTTGCATATGATGGTCATATGGGCGGGCTTGTTTATTTAAGGATTTGGGGTATATTTTAATGCGGATTTATTTTTCTTTAATAAGGGACTTGTTTTTATTTTACGGGGGGATATCAGGCAATTTACATAAAAAGGCGAGCGAAAATGGTCATGACGAAAAGGAAGAAAAAAATCCGCAAGATTTTTACCTTGGGGATCCTTTTTTGCTTTTCCGCCACAAATATCTGGGCAATGCCCGAACCCGGTCTTATACTCCTTCCGCAAAAAGAAACGCCCGCGTTTCTGCAGGTTGAAATTCCAAAAGACATTGCTTCGATTGAAGAGGTTTATGAAGCTCCGCCCAAAAGCGATCCGCGTTTAGTTCTTCATGTGCAGAACATTCACGGCAACTACGAAGCGCAGATGCAGATCAAGAAACTTCTCGATTACCTTTACAAACGCTACGCTTTTAAACTTTTATTTGTGGAAGGTGCCGTCGACACTCTCGATCCTGCCTACCTTAAACTCTTTTCTGAGGAAGATCGAAATCAAAAATTAGCCGATTACCTCGCGAAGCGGGGAGAGCTCACCGGCATTGAAACTTACATGATGGAAGCTCCCCGTGATGTCCGCGCGGTGGGCATTGAAGAGCCCGCTCTATACCGTAAAAATCTCGAAGCTTACAAAGCTGTGATGTCTAAAAGAGAAGAAACGGATAAGTTCCTCAGGCGTTATGAAGAAAAGCTCGAGCTTTTGTCTTCCCGAAATTTCTCTCCTGAGACCCGGCGTTTAATCAGTGAATGGAAAAAGTTCCAGGACGGCCAGCGTGATTTCCTGCCCTATGTGAGACGTCTTTCTCAGGATGCCCGTAAAATTATCGGACTCGATCTCGAAAGTCTTTTCGCTCAGGTCGAGTGGCCTCAAATGACCCGGCTTTTAGTGCTCCAATCGATGGAAGCTGAGTTGAATCTTGAATCGGCTCAAGATGAAAAACAAAAGGTCTTGAGTTTTTTAAAAGAGAAAAAGATATCGTCTGAAATTTTAACTGCCATTGAAAAACTGGGTGAGAAACGCATTACGATGACGCGTGAAAATTCTGAAGCCGCCCGCCTGGAAGATTTGCCCCGTTACCTCTTGGAGCGTCTTGTCGATGAAGCCAGCCCTCGAGGTTTTTACTTCCACGACTATCCCGCTTTTAGCTTGTGGGCCGGTTATCTGATTCTTCAAAGCGAGCTTGATTCGAGGACTCTTTTTGATGAAATTGAGAGGGTTTTCGAGAAGACGCTCGATCAGCTGACGGTAACCCAGGGTGAAAAAAATCTGATGGAACTTTACCGTGACGAACGTCTTCTCAATAAACTTCTTCATCTTGAACTGACCCGTAAGGAATGGGAAAAGGTCAGCTACCGTAAAGAATGGAACCATCCCTCGGCTATGCTGAACCGCCTTAAAAAAATAGGGCAGGAATTTGACTCTCGGTTAAAAAGGACTCCGGAAACTTTGGTGCCCAAGCAGGAAGTGACAGGCATGGAAGAATCTCCGGAGTCTGAAGAATTTCCGATGAACGGTCTTTTTGAAACCGCTGTGAGCTTTTACGATTTTGCCCGCGAACGCGAGGCTGTGTTTATGAATACGATCAAAAAGGAAATGAGCGCTCAGAAAACAGAAAAAGCCGTGCTGGTTACCGGCGGGTTTCACACGCAGGGTATTTTAGAAATGTTCCGTGATGATGAAATTAATTATAGCGTGCTTATGCCGAGGATCGCGGGAAGCGACCTGAGCACCGACAATTACGTTACTAATATGCTGGAAGACCGCAAAACCATGTTCGACATCGCAGGTCTTGAAGCCATTATTAAACTTCAAAATGCGGACCGCAGAACCCAACAGGGTGCCGACGCGGCTTACGAAGTGAAAAGAACGCTGGAAGCCTACGCGAAGTTTACGGGTTCTGAAACGCTTGCTCAGCTCGTTAATCATTTTAACGTTTTCAATCAATCGGCTTTCTCAGTAGGCTATAAAGTAACGCTGGAAACGGTGCTCAATCAAGATAACCAGCCTTACGGCGTTAGAATTTTAGTAAACGGTCAGCCTCTGAAGAAAAATGACAGCGATAAGCGGGACATTGTCATTCCGATCATGACGGGTAAGAATCCGGAAACCAAACTCCCTGAATTTCGACTCGCGGATCACGCGGTGCTTAGGATTGGCGAGTCAGTGACTTCTCGTTCTGAGGTAAGAGGGGTAAGTGAAGCGGAGAAGGCTCAATTTGAAGCAATGCTTGGAAGGTTGCGGGGTTTAGGAGAGGGATATCTGGCGGCACTGCAGACTGGAATTACGCAAGTGATCCAGGCCGGTGAGGGGGGTGTTTTTGATTGGGCCACGAGTGACAGCGGTCATAAGGCTTACCGTGAATTATTCGGAACGAATACGGGAACGGTCAATTATGGAAAGTTTGAAAATGCGGCGGCGCGGCAATTAGCCTCCACGATCGCAGGATTTATTCTGCAGTCGGGATTGAAACCGAGAAGCTCAGCCGATCAGCAGGAACTGCTTGGAATCTTAACTCAATATGGAAAAGAGCAGGAAACAGCTGGTGAAAAGCCGTCCTCTGTCAAGCCGCAAGCCGGTGCTTGGAATGCCGAAATGACTGCAAGATTTCCTGCTTTTACGGTTTCGGTGGATGAAATTGAAGTGCCCGAAGCCCCGGTTATCGCGGGCAGGAGAGTGGAAGGATTCATGAGAGGGCTTCCTGAAGCCGGGGAGTTTCAGCGCGCGTACGGAGCGCTGGTGGGAGCGCGGGATTGGCTTGAAGAAGCGGGGCAGTTGGAAGGCGGGGAATTATTCAGTCAATGGGCGCAGGCGGTAGGACTGGTGCGGGAGATTCTGTGGATAATCAGCTACCGTACTGAGGGCCAGCGGTCTGCTCTCCCGGCTTTATTGAATCAAGCGATTGATGAGACGGTGGATTTGAACGGGAGTGAGTTGGCCTTCAGAGAGTCCGGGCTTAAGAAGCTGGAGCATTTGAGACAGGCGCTAATGCAGAATTTTAATTGGCCTGTGCCGAGCTTTATTTCAAAGTCTTTTTTGATAAAAGCTGAAGACGCAGCCGCTCGTACGGAACGCATGATTATTTCCCCAAATGGCAAGTACGCGGTAAAGGTCGGAAGGGATCCGGGAATTTCTGTGTTGAGAGTTGGGAACTATGGAGAAGAGTTTACAGAGGTGGTTGATTCTGTCAGCCAGTCTGGACGCAGGGTTCTGGGGGCTGCCTTTGATTCTGACGGCGGTTATCTGGCGACATCCGGAGTTGATCCTAAGCTGAATCTGTGGAGTGTCGCTGAGGATGGGAAGCTGACGCTCATCTTTCAAGAAGACGTGAACGATGTAACTTCAGCAATAGCATTTTCTCCTGATAACCGCTATTTGGTAAGCATAGGTTTGAATCAAGGGCTGAACCTGTGGCGTGTCGAGAACCGGTCTTTGCGTAAGGTTTTAACGTGGAGACCTCAAGATTTAAGCCGTTGGCCGGTTGGTTTAATTCGCAGTGTTGCTTTTTTACCTGGCGGTCAAGTTGAGATTGTGGGAGGGCAAAATGCAAGCTCCGGATCGAGGGGGCTCGATGCGTTTGTCTATAATCTTTTCCCTGTGGCGCCGCAAGCCAGGTCTGAAGCGCGCGTTTATGAAGAAAGGGATCCAAGGCTCGATTTTAGGAAGGGAGAGTATTACCTGCACGAGAATTTTGGGTTAGTGAGGCTGGAAGATTTTGAATACACCGTAAAAAATGGGGTTCCTGAAATAGCAAGCGATAAGATAAAAGTGCTTCCGCTGGGTGCTAGTCAGACAAATACGGCAATCATAAAGAATTCAAGTAAAAGAAGCGGGTATGTCGAAACCTCGCAGAATCCAATCACTCTGACCATTACTAAGGAAACGATGAAAGCGGGTTCTTTCGTCCCTTACTACAAACAAGATCAAAATTCTAAGCTTAGGGTAACCGATGCCGCGAAAGCGCTTACAGAAAAAAGGCTTCAGGCCTTGGGGTATAGTAAATCCTCAGCCTTAGTTCCTATTTTGTTTGGGTTTGACGTGATTGCCAAAAGAATTCAGTCTGAAAAGAAAAGCGGAGTGACGGACGGCTATTTTAGCCGTGTGTATGAACAGATCAAAACTGAAGTGCCGGAAGGGGCTATGGACTATCCTTGGGATGTTCTTAAAAGCCAGAGTTTAACGGCTGAGCAAATAAAATTTTTCAAAACTTTATTCCTCCGGATTTATCAGGAACAAGGAGAGGATGTGATTTTGACCGGTTTACTTGATTCCTTTAAGCGGGAATCTGAAAACTATATGGACACCTGGGCTTTTACCACCTCGACCGGGAATGATTTTGTGGAGAATAAAACTTCAAACTTAATTGGAGCAGGAAGCCGCGGCGATCAATGGTCTCCGTTAAGAACCATCCCGAAGGACATCGACAGATACTACCGTGGGAATCTTTTAAAAGGGCTCTTGTTTTTGAACAGTGAAACCGAGACTTTGATAAGTGAAGAGGACTACCAAAAAATTCAGGACCGGTTTAACCTCTATCTGAGGCCTTATTATTCGCGAAAAAATCCCCTTCATGGCTCCGATGCATTTTCTCAGCTGATGCTGACTTTTAAAGACGCTATTCGCGACGGTGATTTTACAGCCGTTAACGAGCTTCTTAAAATTGTAGGGCCGGACATTGTGAGGTTAAAAAGCCGACTTTCCGGAAAATATCTCGTGGTGCCCGCGCCGTCACCGGATTTCTTTAAAAATCAAACGGTTCCGTTAGCCGCGATAATTGCGCGCGAGCTGGATTTTCCCGCGAGTTTATTTGCTTTGTCAAAAAGCGGCCAAAGAAAGAAGCCGCAAAAGCTTCAGCCTGATCTTTGGCATCGAGTTGAGAACGCGGGGAAATCTTTTCTTGAGGCGGATCCTGAGATTGTGTCGGGGAAAGAAATACTGGTGGTGGATGATATTGTAACCAGCGGATTTACGCTGGATGCCGCGCGCGAGGCGCTTTATGCCGCCGGCGCGAAAAAAGTTCTTACTCTTGCTTACGGCCGTACGACTTACGGGAAAGATGAAAATACTGCTGATGAAAATACGCCTGTGGATGAAGATGAAGCGGAACCGGCAGAGACAGAAGATGAAAGCGTTGCGGAAGCGCAAGGAAGTATTCTCGCCGGATGGCCCTCCGAAATCATGCTTTTGAAACCGTCTGAAGAGGCTGTGGCCCAGGGGGCTCTTTCGCGGACCATGGTTGATAGGCTCTTTGAAATATTGTCGCCGGGGCTTATCGATGGAATGGATCAAGATGAGAAAAACCGGTGGGGCCAAATTATAATTTGGATCCTGAGACAACCACAGTTAGGGTTTACGGACAGTCAGCCGGATGTTGAAAGGAAAGCTGTTGGGCTCAGGATTTTAATGAACTTGAATTATAGGGGGCCGGGTCTGTTAGAGCTGATCAAGGATGAAATTGATTTTAGCGCGCCTGGCCGCACTGTAAGAGCGAAGGTTTTTTCAGGGGTGATGGAACTGGCCGGCAATCTTCCGCCTGAATCAGCCGTTGATTTATTGCCTGGACTAAGCTCTTTTCTGGATCTTGCCCCGCAGAGAGTATTAAATAATCTCACATTCGGCGGTGTGAAGATTCCTATGCTGGCAGTTATGAGAATACAGATCATTATTGAGAAAGCGGAAGAATCCTTGACTCCGGAAGCTCTCGTAAAAGTGAAACCCGCGCTAAGCACAGTGAAGACGGCCTTAACCGCTTATCTGGGCAGCGGACGCTTAAAAAAAGATGAAAAAGCATTGATCAATAATGTGCTTCAAAGTTTATCCCGCTCCGAAGCGAGAGACGATGGCCGGCAAGCCAGGTCCGAAGTGCGTTTCACTCAGCCGACTGAAGGCGCGGAAAAAATAACAGAACCGGGGGGTGTGCCTGGAATTCCGGAGCGCTTTAACGGCGTGCAATTCCCTTCAGGTTCAGAGTTGTCCCGATGGTTTATGACGGTGGAGCCGAAGCTGCCGGTAAAGGTTCGCGTGCCGTTTTTAAGCGGGGGATTTGTCGCCTACGCGGAGGAGCCGGCGGATATGGGCGAAGTTGCCGTTTTGGGTGATCTCGTGGTCAGAGAAACTACGCCTGAATCCGCACGGCAAATTTCAAGAATCGCGGCGGAACTTGACGTGCCGTCCGTTCCGATGGCCTTGCTGTCTGTCATTTCTAATGAACCTGATCTTGAAGCTTTGGCCGTGGCGGCCGTCTTGAATCCCAAGGCTTACTCGGCCGTCGTTTACATTCTTCCTGACGGAAAATCAGAAGCCGAAGCCCGGGACCTTCAAAAAAAATACGAAGATCAGACCAAAGAGATCGAAGCGCTTCGGACAGGCGGCAAAGCTGTGGGCAAACGCTTCCGTTTGATTGTGACTTCCAAGGCAAATGCCATGGGGCGCATTTCCGAAGCGGAACGCTATCTTTTCGCGAACATGAAGGATTCGGTCAACGCTTCAAGTGCCGGGGAAATGATGGAAAAATACGGGGTACAGCTTGTCGTTGGCCCGAATCTTTTGGATTTGTCACTGCTTGAACGTCCGCGTGTCAGCCGTTTGGTCAGGCTTGAACTTGCGTCCGGCGCGCCGGATGCCGGCGCTATATCAGGAACGGCCATGGTGGTTGCGGCTAAAATGGGTCTGGCCAAGGAAATTGATCCGAAGACTGCCCAGTTAATTGATAACAGGGAGCAGGGCGATAAGGTCATTACGCTTTCGCTCAATAAGCTTCGTGCCTGGGAGCAGAAACTTCGTTCTGAAATCAGAGCCACTCTCAGCTTCGCGAAGGCGGCTTAATTTTCAAGGCGCTGGCCGCAAAACCTTAAATCAAGAAATCTATTTCTTCCGCTATACACACCTACTCCCCTGAGCTTCTAGCAATTTCTAACATTTCGAGGGGGTCCTTGAAATAAATTCCCCAAGCGGGAACTCTTTATATAGAAGTTAAAAATCTGGAGTCAATGGGAGACCCTATGAAAAGCCTTAAGATTTTAAGCTGGTTAGTTGCAGTTGCCATGATTTTTTCATTTGCTCTTCCGCCTTCTTATGCCTTTGATTCAATCGCTTCATTAACTCCTTCTGAATCCACCCTTGCCGAACAGCCTTCGACCGATTCACCTAAGCCGGCGTCTATCGCGCCGGCAGTGGAGGCGAAATCCGCTCCTGTGCAGGACTCTACCAGTTTTCTGATGGGTGAAAAACCTGAACCAGTTGTTTCGGATTCTGCCGCGCAAAAAAATTCTGGAACTGTTACTGCGCCGGCTTTGGGAGATAATAAAGACGTACCGCAAAATTCTGATGCCGGCGGGGCGAAGGGCTCCGGAGTTTCAATAACGAATATCTCAACCGCTTCGAATCCGAATAACGGAACGATTGTGCTTCCCGGAACCGTAAAACCGGGGGGGAATCCCGTTGTGAATATCAACGGAACTATTTATGATTCGGAGGGGAATGTGGTGCCGAATAATCCGGATATTCGAGTTCCCGTTTACAGCGATAACCCGGGACAGGGAGAAATGCCGATTGAGGATTTGCCTATTCAATATTGGCCGTTTAAACCGGAAGGAAACGTTATTACTCCTAAGCCGCCGCTTCCGCCCGAACCGGTACTCAGACCTGAGACAACAGTGCAGACAGCTTCCGGCGGTAGAATTGAAACGCGGTATATGCTGGGCAGTGACGGTCTGAATTACATCAGCAACACGTGGGAATATGACGCGGACGGTACTTTAATTACAGAAACAATCTACGCGGTTGACGCAGTGATTGGTTGGCATATCAAGGAAGTCAGGCATTATGAGCCCGATACCGGAGATCTTTCTGTTGTGGAGGAATACGAGTGGGGTGTTCAGGACGGAATGACTTTCGTAACCCAGACCATTTCTTATTACGTTGACGGGGTATTGAACAGAACTGAGGTCCACGACTCTCGCGGAGGAATAAGAATAGAATCACTTTATTATGAAGACCAGTTTGGCGGCCAGCAGACCGGGTTAACAGAAAACTATAATCCTGATGGCGTCCTGGTTTCCATGGTGTATGTGGACCCTGTTTCCGGGAATCTTCTACAATATCAGCATATTATCCCGCCGTCTACGGATGAACCTGAAATTTACACTTACAATGGTATCTCAGTGTTTGGTTGGGATCCCAACGAGCCATTCGCAGCTGTGACTGTTGATCCCATTCAGGTGACGCAGGTACCCGTAGATCCTGCCAATCCGGACGGCGAAACTCAAATCATCTCAACTCAAACCACCCACTATGTTTTTCTCAACGTTACGATTGATGTCATTAAGAACATTGAGACAGGAGAAGAATCGATAGTGAACCCAATTACAGGAGGGTTGATTCCGATCACGAGTCCGGTCAGGTAAACACCTTGCATCCGGCATGAGGCTCTACTAATATATGCCTCATTGCCATGACTGACACAGCTTCAACCCCCAAATTGACCCCCATGATGGAGCAGTATCGCTCCATTAAGAAGACCCTTCCTTCTGATACCATTTTGTTCTTCCGCCTGGGCGATTTCTATGAAATGTTCTTTGAAGACGCTGTCCGGGCCTCTGAAATTCTGAATATCACCCTGACTGGGCGCGAAGGCGGGGAAGCGGGCCGGGTGCCTATGTGCGGGATTCCTTATCATGCTTTTCAGGGCTATGTCCGCACTCTTGTGGACCACAATCTGAAAGTCGCGATTTGCGATCAGGTCGGCGACCCGAAAGCCTCCAAGGGGATTGTTGAGCGCAAAATCAGCCGGATTATTTCACCTGCCGCTTATCTCGAAGATGAACAGGCGCGCTCCGGCGCGGAGTATATGACGGCTCTCGCTGTTTCCGGCGCTCAGGCCGCGCTGGCGTATCTGGATTTGAGCACGGGGGAGTTTTATGTTCGAGACCTCACACCTGACCGGATTTTAAGTGAACTGACTCTTCTTTCCCCGCGCGAAGTGATTTTATCCCGCAAAAAATCCGAAGATCATCAGCTGATTGCTTTTATCAAAGAAAGCCTCAACGCCGCGGTTACGATTTACGATGACTGGATTTTTGAATCCTCTGAAGGCATGACGTTTCTTAAAAACGGTTTCAAACTTGCTTCCGATAAATCGATTTCTTTTTCAGACAAACCGCTTTGCGTGGGCGCGGCGGGAGCCGTGCTTTATTATCTGAAAGATCACCTTCATTCCGCTTTGGGGCATTTGCGTCTGCCGGTGCTGATGGACGCGGGCGGTTTTATGGTGCTTGACCGGGAAGCGCAGAAAAGTCTGGAGCTTGTGGTCAGCAGCAGCGGGCGCAAGGATGGCTGTACGCTTCTTTCCACGGTCGATCAGACGCAGACTTCCATGGGGGCCCGCGCTTTGTACCACTGGGTGACGCATCCTCTTTTAGATAAAGCGCAGATTCTCAAGCGCCAGGAAGGCACGGCGGAATTCTGCTCTCAGCCTCCTTTTCTTCAGCAGGCGCGCGGACTTTTGACCGGCGTTAAAGACATGGAACGCACGCTCAGTCGTCTGAACTGCGGAGTGGCTAACGCGCGCGATCTGGTCAACCTTAAGCAGTTTCTGGAAAGAGTTCCCGAACTGCGCGGACTGCTTTCAAAAGTTAAAAGCGCGGTTCTGAAAGAAATTGCGGGCGGGCTGACGGAATTTCCCAAGCTTCAGTCGCTGATCGGCGCGTCGATCGTGGATCAGCCTCCGCTGAGCTTGCGTGACGGGGGAATGATCCGGCCGGGTTTCAATAAAGAGCTGGATGAGCTTCAGCATATTTCTTCCAACGGCAAGTCCTGGATTCTTGAATTTGAGAAGCGGGAGATTGAACGCACGGGCATCAAGTCGCTCAAGGTCAAATATTCCGGCGTGTTCGGTTACGCGATTGAAGTCAGCAACGCCAATAAGTCAATGGTACCGCCCGATTACATTCGCCGGCAGACGCTTGCCAACGCGGAGCGTTATATCGTGCCCGAACTCAAAACCTGGGATGAAAAAATTTCCGGCGCGCAGGACAAGATTAAAGCGCTGGAATACGAGCTTTTCAACGGTGTTCGTCAGAAAGTTCTGGAAGAACTTGTGCCTCTGCAGACGATGGCCAAGGCCGTGGGCAGTCTGGACGCGTTGGCTTCACTCGCGATCACGGCTCTTCAGAAAAAGTGGGTCCGCCCTGAAATTTCTGAAAAAGACGAATTGATTATTCACGGCGGGCGTCATCCGGTTGTGGAAGCGATGCTTCCGTCCGGCCAGTTTGTGGAGAACGATACGATTCTGGACGGAAAAGAAAATCAGCTGATCGTTTTAACCGGTCCGAACATGGCTGGGAAGTCGACTTACATCCGCCAGGTCGCGCTTATTACCTTGCTGGCGCAGACCGGTTCATGGGTGCCCGCGTCTTCCGCGAAAGTGGGCCTGGTCGACCGAATTTTCACCCGGATCGGCGCGGCGGATGATCTGGCCCGCGGGGAAAGTACTTTTATGGTTGAGATGCTGGAGACCGCCCATATCCTTCAGGCTTCGACTTCCCGCAGTCTTTTGATTCTGGATGAAGTCGGGCGCGGAACTTCAACTTTTGACGGCGTCAGTATCGCTTGGGCCATCTGTGAATTTCTGGCGCAGGAAAAGAAACCTCGCACTTTGTTTGCCACGCATTATCACGAGCTAACCCAGTTGGAAGATCATTTCACGGGTGTTAAAAATTACAATATTCTGGTGCGCGAAACCGGCGACGGGATTGTTTTCCTGCGCAAGGTTCAGCGCGGGGGATCTGACCGCAGTTACGGGATTCACGTAGCCAAGCTTGCCGGGATTCCTGAAGCCGTGACTAAACGCGCGGCGGAAATTTTAAATATTCTTGAAAGTGAAAATACTCAAGCCACTGAGATTATAGAAGGTAAAAGCAAAAAAGGCGGCAAGAAGACTCAAGCCGGTCCGACTCTTTTTGATGTTGCTCCTGCGCCTGTGAATCCTGTGGTGGAAGAAATTAAGAAAACCGACGTTAACAGCCTGACACCGCTGGAAGCTCTGGCCAAACTGGCCGAGTGGAAAAAGAAGCTGGAGAAATAAATGGGTGTAATCAATATTCTTTCCGAACATGTAGCTAATAAGATCGCGGCTGGTGAAGTCATCGAACGTCCCGCTTCCATCGTCAAGGAACTGGTTGAAAACGCGCTGGATGCCGGAGCCAAAAATATCGAAATCGCTGTCCGTCACGGCGGGAAAAGCCTGATCCGTGTCGCGGATGACGGTTCCGGGATGAGTCCGGAAGACGCGGAGCTGGCATTTAAACGCTACGCGACCAGTAAAATTTCAAAAGCTTCCGACCTCGACTCTATTTCTTCTTTCGGCTTCCGCGGGGAAGCCCTTCCGAGTATCGCCGCGGTTTCGCGCGTGAAAATGGTGACCCGCACGCCCAAATCGCCGACCGCCGTGGAAGTTTTAATCGAGGGCGGAAAATTGATGAGTGTGAAAGAATCGGCCGGCGCCAAAGGCACGGTCATGGAAATCCGGGATTTGTTTTTCAACACACCGGCCCGCCGTAAATTTCTGAAAGCCGATTCCACGGAAGCGGGGCATGTGGAAGAAACCGTGGCGAACCTCGCGCTTTCCCGCCGGGATGTGCACTTTAAATTCACCTCGAGCGAGAAGGTGGTTTTTGATTTATTGGCTGGAGAAACGCTCGCGACCCGCGCGGCCGCGCTCTTGGGCAAAGACCTGGCCAAATCTTTTCTGGAAATTGAAGCTGAAGCTTCAGGAATTAGACTCAGGGGTCTGATCGGAAAACCTGGCGTGAACCGGGCCAACCGCTCCGGGCAGATTTTTTTCATCAATAACCGGTGGGTGCGCGCGGCTTCACTGGGTTTTGGCCTTCAAGCCGGGTACCACGGTCTTTTAATGCACGGTCAGTTTCCGGTCGCGGTGCTCTTTTTGGATGTCGATCTTTCGCGCGTGGACGTCAACGTGCACCCGACCAAGCTTGAAGTCCGGATTTCCGGAGAAAACGATATCAAGAATTTTATCAAAGAAACGGTTTCCGTCCGTTTGGGCAATGAAGGGGATTTGGCGCCGGAACTGAAAATCCCGGCCAGCCGTGCGTTTGGAACCATGCCGACTCCGTTTAAACCTAAAACCACGGCATCGTCCTTTCCGGAATTTTTACAGCCCTCGAAAACTTTTTACGTAGATGAAGGCCGGAAAGCTCCCGCGGGGATCGCGGAACCTCCGGTTTCCTATCCCGCTGAAACCGAAGTTCTTCCGGAACCCGTGCTTCTGAGCGGTAAACTGAAGATCACCAAAATTATGGGACAGATTCACAACACATTTCTGGTGGTTGAGACGGAAGAAGGGTTTATGCTGATTGATCAGCACGCGGCGCACGAGCGGGTCATGTTCGAATCGCTTGTCAAAGGTTTGGAATCCGGAAAACCTGCCAGCCAACGGCTGTTAATGGAAGAGATTCTGGAAGTTCCGGCCAAGCACCGGGACATTTTGAAGAAAATGACACCGCTTCTTGAAAAAACCGGTTTTGAAATTGAGCCTTTTGGCCAAGGCTCTTTTGTGATTCGCGCGGTTCCGTCCACTTTCGGGGAAGAATCCGCCGCGGCGGTGCTGAAAACTTTTCTGGAACAGAAAGAAGACGGAAAAGTTCACACGGACCTGGAACACCAGAAAGAGGAAATCGCGGCCTTGATTGCCTGTAAGAAAAAATCCGTCCGGGCGTTTGAACCGCTGACGCTTGTGCAGATTCAGAGCCTGCTTCAGCGTCTGGCGCAGTGTGCCAATCCGTTTAACTGCCCGCATGGGCGTCCGAGTCTGATCAAGTATTCCTTCCTCGACCTTGAACGCCAATTTAAGCGCAAATAATCTTCCGGTACTTATCTACGACGGCGATTGCGGGTTCTGCCGGCGCTGGGTGGAGCGTTGGAAAATTCAAACTTCCGGCAAAGTTGAATTCCGGCCGTTTCAAGAGGCCGCGGCTGATTTTCCTCAAGTGCCTGCTGAAGAATTCCGCAAGGCGGTTTATCTTTTTGAAGCGGGGTCTATTTCGAGCGGAGCGGAAGCGGTTTTTAGAATTCAGGCTTACGGTTCGGCTCCCTGGTTTCTCCGGGCCTACCGCTTCCTGCCGGGATTCCGCGCGGTTTCCGATTTTTTTTATTCCCTGATTGCCTCAAACCGGGTTTTCTTCTCGCGGGTGACGCGGCTGCTGTGGGGCCGTGATCCCAGGCCGGATTCCTATTTTTGTTCCCGGAAACTTTTTTTTAAATCACTCGCGCTGATTTACATTTCCGCTTTCGCTTCCCTTTGGCCGCAGATTCCCGGTCTTTTCGGCGAGCGGGGAATTCTTCCGGTCGGTCATTATCTACAGGCGGTTTCCGCCTATTTCAGCGGTTCGGCGCAAAGATTTTACGCGGTGCCGAGTCTCGCGTGGCTGAACCCTTCGGCGGTTTTTCTGCAGGGGATTTGCGTTGCCGGAGTTTTCTTTGCCCTTCTGATTCTGGCCGGGCGGGCGGTGCGCCTGTCATCCTTCGCGCTTTGGCTTCTTTATCTTTCCCTGGTTGTAGTCGGACAGGATTTTCTTTCTTTCCAATGGGATATCCTTCTTCTCGAAACGGGACTTCTCGCTGTTTTTTTCGCTCCGCTTTCAAAAGGATTCAGCGCAAAGGCGGACTGGGATTCGCAATCCATTCCGGTTTCACGCTTTCTGCTTCAGTTCCTGCTTTTTAAACTGATGATTTCTTCAGGAATCGTAAAGCTTGCCAGCGGAGACCCTGTCTGGAGGAATTTGACGGCTTTGAATTATCACTATGAAACCCAACCACTTCCAGGGCCTTTGAGCTGGTACGCGCATCAGTTACCCGCCTGGTTTGACCGCGTTTGCGCGGCTGTTATGTTTTTCATTGAGCTTGCGGCGCCTTTTTTTCTTTTTTTTCCGCGCAGGATCCGCCATTTCGGAGTCCTGCTTCTGGCGGGTCTGCAGATTCTGATTTTTCTGACCGGAAATTACTGCTTTTTTAATCTTTTGGCTCTCGCGCTCTGCCTGACCGTGGTGGATGACACGGTCTGGAGGCGCGGGGTGAAAACCGAATCTGTCAGAAAAACCCCGATAGGGATGCGGTTAGCCATCCTGCCGGTTGCCGTTGTTTTTCTCGCGGTTAGTTGTAAGCAGGTTTTGCGTTTGGCGGGTGTTCCCATGACCGGAACGATTTCAAGAGTCGAAAGTTCTCTCCGTCCGTTTGAAAGCCTTAATAGTTACGGGCTTTTCGCGGTGATGACAACCCGCCGTCCGGAGATTGTGGTTGAAGGCTCCTTGGATGGAAAAGAATGGAAGCCCTACGTTTTCCGGTTCAAGCCGGGGGATATTCAAAAGCGTCCGGGTGCCGTTGCGCCTTATCAGCCCCGTCTGGACTGGCAGATGTGGTTTGCGGCTTTGGGACGCGGAGAACGGAATCCCTGGTTTATTCAATTTTGCATGAGGCTTCTGCAAGGTGTTCCGGAGGTTTCCAGGCTTTTGGCCTCAGATCCATTCGCGGGGAAACCTCCCAAGTACCTTCGGGCGGCTGAGTATGACTACCGGTTTACAAGTCTGAAGGAGAAATGGCGGACAGGCGCCTGGTGGAAGAGGGAATACACGGGGAACTACCTTCCGGTGATGGCTCTAAACCAGGGTACAGCCTCAAGGGAAATTGCCGATAATAATCAGGACTCATTTAAATCATGATTCTGACACCTACTGCCGAATTTAAAGTTTTTCTAATGACCCTTGCCGTGCTGTTTGCCGCGGTTTTGACCGTCGCGCGGATCAGCGACGAAAGGCGTCCGAAATTTCTTTTCGTTCTCTTTCTTATCTACCTGGTTTTTCAAAGCTTTCAGTTCATGGAGTTTTTCCCGTTTACTTCTTTTCAGCGGTACGCTCAATCCCAAGACGCTTCCGTGCGCTATATCGTCATGAAAGCCAGACTTGGAAACGGAACCGAGTTCGCGAAAGCGCCTGAAAAGGTTCTGCCCGCGCTTGGGCATGGAAGACTCAAGCATTTTCTTAAAATGGTTTTTAGAAATCCCCGTCTGACAGATGAGCTCGCGACCTCATACGCCAGAGCTTACGAAAAGCGTTTCTCCGAGAGTTCAGAATGGCCGATTTGGGACCTTCGTTATGAAAAAATGAAATGGAATGTTGAAACGGATCCTTATGACGCTGATCATGGGTATTTGCTCAAGCGTCTGATCGGGGAGCCTCAAGGATAACTATGCTTGAAAGAAAAATTATCGGAATGGCGCCGTCGGTCCGCCTTGGAATGATTCGTTTTGTGATTTGCGCGGCCGCTCTGGTTAGTGTCTGCATGGAACGGTTGGCTGCTTTTTCGGAAGTGTCCTCCGCGTGGATGCGTCCCGCCGGTTTTTTGAAATGGATTCCCGCGCATACACTTTCGGCTTTCACGGAGTCGGCGCTTTATTTATTTCTCTTTCAGGCGGTTCTGATTATCGTTCTGGTCCTCGCGGCCGCGGGGCTTTTTACCCGTGTTTCGCTCATTATTTCCGCCCTGCTCTACTTGCTTTACGCCGGTCTGCTCCGCTCCTACGGAACTTATTTCAGTCAGGGAATCGTGACTTTCTACCTGCTGTTTTTTCTTTCTTTTCTACCGTGCGGTGAGGATTTCTCCCTGGACCGCAGATGGAAGCAAAGCCGGGGACTTCAGCCGGATCTTCAGCCGCGTCTTTCTGCCGGATGGGCTATTTTTCTTTTGAGAGCCGTTATCGCGCTGACTTATTTTCAGTCGGGTTGGGCCAAACTTCATTACGCCGGAACGGCCTGGCTTGAACCCGGAAATCTCAAACGGATTTTGATGAGTGAAAATCTCAGTTTGATGACTTACAGCGGGGGAATTTTTGAGAAATGCCTGCATTGGCCTGAACCGGCCTGGAACCTTTTGGGATCGATGGTGTTTTTTATGGAACTGCTTTTTCCGGTCGTTCTCATTTCGTGGGGAATCCGGAAAATTTATCCCGTTTTCGCGGGGGCTATATTTTTGGCCCTGGCTCTTCTTTGCCCCCCGCTCATCCTTGACGGGGTAACCAGCCTCTGTCTGCTTCTGGTTTTTTATGATTGGGACCGTATCTTCCTCAGACATCTCCTGCCCGCGCAAGACCGCAGAAGACAGATTCCGCCTGCCGAAACGGACAAGTAAAAGAACTTAAGAAGGTTCAGTCGAGATTCACGACATCAATGACTTTGTCGTGATAAAGGCGGACCAGAAAAGTTCCGGGTTTTTCTTCGAGGATTTTCTTGGTGAAGCTGGGCGCGTACGCCACGTGATTTTTATCGTAAATGAAGTACCAGTCTTCCGAAGTGTTTCTTTCCACCACATCAATTCTTTGCGGCTGGCCCAGAATCGTCAAGACCTCGTTGGATTCCCGGCCCTTCAAGGGGAAAACGCGCCGGGCGACAAGCACCCGGTTTTCTAAAGTGTCACGGCCAAGCTGATCGCCGCCTTTGATGTAAGTGTAAGGCTTCGCTTGAAAAGGTTGGGGGATATCATAGCCGACACAGCCTGAAGTCATGCATACGGCCGAAAGCAGAAGGATCCAATTCGTTTTTTTCATCCTTTTTTTTATCGGCGGACTCCGCCAAAAGTATAGGGGGGAATCTTAGCCCATGTTATACTGCCCGCCATGAGCGAAAAAAAGCAGGCCAACCGCCTGGCCGGGGAAAAAAGCCCCTACCTCCTTCAGCACGCCTTTAACCCAGTGGACTGGTACCCCTGGGGGGAAGCCGCTTTTTCCAAGGCTCGCTCCGAAAATAAGATGATTTTCCTTTCAATCGGCTATTCCACCTGTCACTGGTGTCATGTGATGGAGCGCGAATCCTTTGAAAATGAGGAAGTCGCCGCGCTTTTGAACCGGGATTTTGTGGCGGTGAAGGTGGACCGGGAAGAGCGCCCGGATATTGATCATGTTTATATGACGGCGGTTCAAGCCATCAGCGGGTCCGGCGGGTGGCCGCTTTCCGTGTTTTTAACGCCTGACGCCGAACCAGTCACCGGCGGTACTTATTTCCCTCCGGAAGACCGCTGGGGAAAACCCGGCATGAAAACCCTTTTGCCCCGTCTCGCGCAGGCATGGCGGGACCAGGGAGAAGAAATGAAAGCCGCAGGCCGGCAAATTTCAGGCTTCCTGACGCCCGCTGAAGCTTCAGCGGGGAAATCCGGCGACTGGCCTTCCGCTTTTCAAAAGGCTTACACTCACTTTGAAACTCATTTTGATGAAAATTACGGCGGATTCGGCGGCGCTCCCAAATTTCCGCGCAGTCACGAGCTTTTATTTCTTCTCAGGTATTGGAAACAAAACGGGGAAACTCACGCGCTGGAAATGGTTCAAAAAACTTTGGATTCGATGGCGTTCGGCGGAATTTACGATCATCTGGGCGGAGGGTTTCACCGCTATGCGACGGATGAGGTGTGGCTGGTGCCCCACTTTGAGAAGATGCTTTATGATCAGGCCATGATTGCCCGGACGTATCTGGAAGCGTATCAAGCCTGCGGAAAAGAATTTTACGCCCGCGTGGCTTGCGATATTTTCCGTTATGTTCTAAGGGATATGAAATCGCCTGAAGGCGGTTTTTATTCGGCCGAAGACGCGGACAGCGAAGGTGAGGAAGGAAAGTTTTATGTTTGGCGGCCTGAAGAAATTGACCAGGTTCTGGGAGTCATGGCGGGAAAAGTATTCAGGGATTTTTACCAGGTTACGGATGAAGGGAATTTTGAGCATTCAACTTCGATTCTGCATCAAGTGGAATCTCTTGAGGCTTTTGCCGCGGGGCACGGAATCGAGCCGGACGCGCTTGAGAAACTTCTCCGGTTTTCCCGGGAGAAACTTTTTGAGCACCGGAAAAAACGGATTCCACCGCACAAAGACGATAAAATTTTGACGGCATGGAACGGGCTGATGATTTCCGCGCTGGCTTTCGGCGCGCGGGTTCTGGAAGAACCGGCTTATGCCGAAGCCGCTTCCAAAGCCGCGGATTTTATTTTGACCCGCATGATGCCCGGTAAGCGTTTGCTGCGCCGAAGCCGGGAAGGGGAGTCCGCCATTCCTGCTTTTCAGGAAGACTACGCGTGCCTCGCGCTCGGCTTGCTGGATTTATATGAAACTAGTTTTGAAAAGAAGCGTCTTGATCAGGCTGAACTGGTTCTTTCTGAAATGATCCGCCTTTTTGGGGATCCTGAATCCGGCGGTTTTTATTACACGGGTTCAGACGCCGAAACGCTGATCGCGAGACTTAAGGAATATTATGACGGCGCGGTGCCTTCCGGTAATTCGATCGCGGTTTCCGCGCTTCAGCGTTTTTCCTGCGTATCGGAAAACCCGTTTTTTGAAGATGCCGGAAAGAGGGCTTTGGAATCCAATAAGGCGGCCGCTTCAGCGCATCCCGCAGCCTTTCCTTATCTGCTCAGCTCCGCGTTTGCTGAAGTTTACGGACCCCGGGAAGTGAGGATCAAGGGGAAGAAAGAATCGCCGGAAATTCAGGCCATGCTCCGCGCGGCCCGCCGGTATTTTCATCCCGCGCAAACCGTGCTATTTTGTTCCTCAAACGAAGAACCGCCGGCGGCTTCGATTTGTTCCGCGCGTGTCTGCCGGAAGCCGGTTTTTACCGCGGAAGAACTTCAAAAAGAACTTGAGCGACATGAAGACAAAATTTGACGTCATTATCGCCGGCGGAGGCGTCGCCGGTTTAGGAACCGCGATCGCGATGGCTGAAGAAGGCCGGTCGGTGCTCGTCGCGGATGTTAAAAAACACCGGGGGAAGTCTTCTCCCGCCGCGGGCGGAATTTTAGACCCGCTCCTTGAAATGAAGAAAAACTCCCCGTTTCTCCCATTCTGTCTCAGTGCTTTTCGCGCCTGGCCGGGGGATTTACGCCGCCTGGAACGGGGAGCCGGGAAAAAAGCGGGGTACCTGCCTTGCGGAATGCTTTACGCCGCGTTGAGCTCCGCGGATGAGAAAAATCTCAAGGCCCGCTACCGCTGGCAAAAAAAAACAGGTTTCCCGGTTTTATGGAAATCCCGAGAATGGATTTTAAAAAATGAACCGGAGGTTCACGCTTCGGTCCGTTCCGGATTATTTTATCCGGCCATTGGACGTATTCAGCCGGTTAAACTTCTGGATGTCATGAAACGCTACGCACGGAAGAAAGGGGTTCGGTTTTTTGAATCGAATTCTCCGGCCCGGTTGATTCTGAAAAATAAAAAAGCTGCCGGCATTTCCGCGGGCCGGGCTGTTTTTGAAGCTGACGCGGTGATTAACGCTTCCGGAAGCTGGGCCGGCGCGGATTTTCATCTCGGTTTCAAACCGCCCGTTAAGCCCGCCAGGGGACAAATTTTAGTCGTGCGGAGAAATAACCTAAAAATCCGCTCAGTTCTGCACACGGTGAACGGCGGGTATGTCGTGCCCTGGGATCAGAACACACTGCTTTTGGGTTCTACGGTTGAGTTTGCCGGGTTTCATCCCGACGTGACTTCCGCCGGGCGCGAGTCAATTAGGAGCAAAAATCAGAAACTCATTCCCGGCCTTAAAAATTGCCGGGAGACAGCTTCCTGGGCAGGCCTCCGGCCTTTTCCAAAAGACCGTTTTCCGTTGATCGGGCCGACCCGGATTCCCGGCCTTTATATGGCTGCCGGTTATTACCGAAGCGGGATTTTGATTAGTTTCTACGCGGGACAGCTTTTGGCAAAAACCGTGTTATCAGGTAAAATGCCTCCCATGCTTAAACCTTTTGATCCCAGGCGGTTTCTATGAACGAAGCGCACCAGAATCAAACAGCGAAAGCCATCGGCTGGTCTGTTACGGTCGCGCTGTTTTTGGCCGCCCTTAAAATCACAACCGGAATCGCGACGCATTCGATGGCCGTGCTGGCATCCGCGCTTGATTCCGTGATGGATGTTTTATCCTCGCTGATCAACCTCTGGGCCGCGCGCGCCGCGGCTAAACCGCCCGATGACAATCATGAATACGGGCACGGAAAAATCGAAAGTCTTGCCAGTTTGTTTCAAAGTATCGCGATTGCGGTCAGCGGTACTTTTTTGATTTCAGAGTCGGGCCGGCGTCTCATGATGGGAAGTTTCTTAAGTGAGATTCAAACTGCCATTTTTGTGATGGGTTTCTCCATGCTGGTGACGGCCGGACTGATTATCCGCCTGACCACGGCTCAGAAAAAAACCGGATCGCTGATTCTTTCAACGGAAAAACTGCATTACGCGATGGACATTCTCACCAATGGCGGCGTGATCGCGGCTCTGATTCTCGTGAAAGTAACCGGACTTGTTTTGTGGGATATGATTTTTTCTATTTTAATCGCGGGCTATATTTTTAAAACCGCTTACGGGATTCTCCGTCAGGCCATTGATGAGCTTTTAGACCGCAGTCTCCCCAGTGTCTCTAAAGAAGAGATCGCGGGAATCATTCGGGAATACCATCCCAGCATGGGAGGTCTCCATAATTTCCGAAGCCGTCAGGTCGGCCGGCAGGTTTTTATGGATTTTCACATTGAAATCCGCGGTGAAGATGACTTCAAGAAAGCGCACCTGATGACCGAAGGATTAATTGACAGAATCCGGGACAAATATCCGGAGGCCGATATTACCGTTCACTATGATCCGGAAGGGGAGCGCTGATGAGAGTCTTATTAGTTGAAGATGAGAAGAAGATGGCAAGCTTTATTGAACGGGGCCTCAAAGAAGAGGGCTATGCCGTGGACGTGATGTTTGATGGCGAGCAGGGCTGGGAATGTCTGACGGCTAATGAATATGACCTGATTATTCTGGATGTGATGCTTCCGAAGATCAGCGGTCTGGATCTTTGCCAGAAAATCCGTAAAGAAGGCCGGCGGACGCCGGTTTTGATGCTGACTGCCCGTGATTCCGTGGAAGACAAAATCAAAGGCCTGGATACGGGTGCTGATGATTACCTGACCAAGCCTTTTGCTTTCGATGAACTCCTTGCCCGTTTGCGCGCGCTGATGCGCCGGCCTAAAGACTTGAAGGAAGAGTCACGCCTGTCAGGCGGAGGGCTCGTGATGGATCTGCTCACTCGAAAAGTCCGCGATATTAAAGGAGAGATTTCCCTTTCGCAAAAAGAATTCGCCTTGCTGGAATTTTTGATGCGCCATAAAGGGGAAGTCGTGACCCGCACTCAGATCGCCGAACATGTCTGGGATCTGCATTTCGACCCGATGAGTAATACGATTGATGTTTATATTAATTTTTTGAGAAAGAAAATAGACGGTTCCACCGGTAAAAGCCTGATCGAGACTATCCGCGGTTCCGGCTACCGTTTCGTCGATGCCTGATTTTTCCCGGCTCGTAAGGGCTTTCCGCACTGTTAAAGTCCGTCTGACGCTTTGGTATGCGCTCATGCTGACTTTGCTTCTGACGCTTTTCGGAATTTTCATGGTTACGGAATTTTCCCGGGTTCTTTTTCGGGATGTGGATAAAAACCTGGAAACGGAAGCCCGTTTGATTTCCGAATCTCTCTCTACTTACCTGGAAACTCTTCCCAAAAGCGCGTTTGCCGGAAACCGTATCTGGAGCGACTCTGAAGCCAGGCAGACTCTTGAGAACTGGGAGTCGGCTTCACTGCGGCTGCGTAAAAGCCCTTCGATGATCAATATCGTGCGCGCAAACCACTTCGGCCTTCTGGACAATCTGACCGGGTGGCAGCATGAAATTATTTTTCCTAATTTTGAGCGCGACTCGATTTTTATGGAGAAGGGAATCTCTTATCAGATCATTCATTTCCAAAAGAAACCCGTCCGGCTTTATTACCGGCGTTTTTATTTCCCCGGTTTAAATTCAATTATTATTCAATGCGGAGGATCCTTGGAAGAAGCCCGAAAGGCTTTGGACCGGCTCAGCTGGATTCTCTGGATCGCGGTTCCGGGCGCGGTAGCCGCGGCATGTGTCGTCGGCTGGTTTCTTGTAAAGCGGTCTCTGCAGCCTGTGGATGCCATGATCGGTCAGGCGAGGCAGATTACCGCGGCTTATCTTCAAACGCGCCTGCCCAGAACCCAGGTGAGGGATGAATTGGACCGTCTCGCGGAAACTTTGAACGAGATGATGGACCGCATTGAGGTTTCCACGCGAAGTGTGCGCGAGTTCAGCTCGGATGTTTCTCATGAACTTAAAACACCGCTGGCGATCATTAAAGGGGAAATTGACCTTGCGCTTCGGCGGACCCGGAGCCCGGAGGCTTTGACGGAAACTCTCAAAACGATCGGCGGGGAAGTGGATGAAATGATCCGCCTCGTAGATGATTTGATGCTTCTCGTGAGAAGTGACGCGCGACAGCTGAAATTTGAAAAAAGACCTGTTTCTCTGGCCGGTATTCTGACTCAGGTAGGCGAACGTTTTAAAGACCGGCTCGCCAAGAAGGAGATTCGTTTCAATCTTACACTTCCGGAAGATATCGAGATCTTAGGGGATGATGTTTATCTGAAGCGTCTTTTCAGTAATTTATTGGATAATGGAATAAAGTTTACTCCCGCGCGCGGGCAAATTGATATCACACTTAGCCGAAAAGTAGGCGGCGCGGAGATCCAAGTGATTGATAATGGAATCGGCATTGAGCCGGATGCTCAGCTAAAAGTTTTTTCGCGGTTTTACCGGACGGATCAAGCCCGCTCTTACGAAGGTGCGGGATTGGGTTTAAATATCGCGAGAACTATTTCAGACGCCCATCAGGGAACTTTGACTTTAAAGAGTTCTCCCGGAACCGGGACTGTCATTACAGTTTTTCTGCCTTTTCCCACGCTTTAAAATCCAACTTAAAACTTCTTAAATAATTTTAATTCAATTTTAATCATCCTTTAAGGTTGATTTTGCTAATCTCCTACCTATCAACCGCATCTTATTTAAATTTTAAACGAGGTCTTTTTATGGAAATCGCAAATCTTCTGGTTCATCCCGCGCTTCGTCAGTTGGATCAAGAATTCTCCGCGCTCGCTCAGCAAATGTCCGGCCGGCCCGATCTGGAAGTTCAGCAGTTTCTTCTGGATATTCAGGGTAAAAGAAATCAAATCCAGGCTTTTTATGAAATTTTCTCCAATCAATCCGCCGCGCCTTCCGAAGCTTCTTATGAGCGTCTGCGTGAATTAAAGCTTGATTACCGTTTTATGCACCGCCGCTGGCTGAAAATTCTTTCCAACTTTGAACGTCTTAAAAAAATGGAATCACGGAGAGTGGATGTTGCAGCCGTTGCTGCGTGAGGAGCTGATTCAGGTTCCGCTGACAGCGTCTTCTTTTGAAGGCGCTTTTGTCGAGCTTATCGCCAAATTGCCTCACGGTCTTTTTCCGGCGCGGCAGAAAGCGGAGCTTTTGGAACTGCTGCTTCAGCGCGAATTTTTCGAATCTACCGCGGTTGGAGATCAGATGGCCCTTCCTCATTGTGTGCTTCCCGGGCTTTTGAGGCCGTGCGCGATTTTAGGTGTCAGCCGTAAGGGGATTGATTACGCCGGTTTTGAGCGTGAGCCTGTTCATCTTGTTTTTCTTTCCGTATTTCCGGAAACCGCGAGCCTCGCGGAACGTTACGGGGTTTTGGAAGATATCCGGAATCTGCTTAAAGAACCTTTTCTCCGTGAACGTCTTAAAATTTGCGAAACTCCCGAAGAAGTTTTTGAAATTCTCATCCGCGCCGCCCAGCCCGCGCTTCCTCGCCCTCAGCTAAAATACCGCGCCTGACCGCTGTTTCAGTTTGAGCTTAAATAGCCGTAATTAAGCTCATGAGAATTTTGCTTGCTACCGATAGCGCTCCTCTCGAAGTTTTAATCCGCCGTTCGCTGGCCCGTTTTCAATACCAATGGCAGGTAACGGGTACGGGGCTGGACGCTTTTCAAAAAGCGGTGACTGAAAAATTTGATCTTTTGATTCTGGACACCGCGGTTCCGCGGATGGGAGCGGTCGAAATCTTAAGACGTCTGGCTTCTATCGAAAATTTCAAGACTCCTCCCGCGATTGTGCTGACTTTTTCTGAAGAAGACCGCGCTCAAGTAGAGTCTGAGCATTTCCCTCAAACGGAAGTCGTTCCCCGGCCGATGGTCATCCGTAAATTCGTGAGCACTGTTCAGCAGATTCTGGAAAGAGAAATGCGCGTGACCTGCCTGGGCGGGGGAACTGGGCTGTTTACGCTTCTCCTGGGATTAAAAACCCTTTCCGGAGTCCAGCTTTCGTCCGTTGTCGCCATGAGTGACGACGGCGGATCCACGGGCCGTTTGCGTGATATGTTCGGCATTCTTCCGCCGGGCGATGTCCGGCGCAGTCTGGTGGCTTTGTCGACGGCGCCCGATCTTTTAAATGAGTTGATGCAGTACCGGTTTGAAAAAGGAAAAGAACTTGAAGGCCACAACCTTGGAAATTTACTCCTGACAGCTTTGACGGAAATGCGCGGTACGATGACTCAGGCCGTACGGTCGCTGGGCGAAATTTTGAATATTCAAGGGCAGGTGATCCCCGTCACGGAAACCTTCAATACGCTTCACGCTCAGCTTGAAGACGGAAAAATTATTTCAGGGGAGCACCGAATCGATCTCTTTGAAGACACCGATCCTAAAATAAAAATCAGTAAAATCTGGCAGGAACCGCGGGCGGAAGGAAGCCCCGACGCGATTGAGGCGATTATGAACGCGAAGTTCGTTCTGCTGGGGCCGGGCGATTTATTTACGAGCGTGATTCCGAATGTGATTGTCAGCGGAATCGCGGAAGCGATTGCCGCGAGCAAGGCTAAAAAAATTTATATTTGCAATGTCATGACCAAGCCTGGGGAAACGACTGATTTTCAAGTCAGCGATCATGTCCGGGAAATGGTGCGGTATCTGGGCCGGGATGTGCTTGATTATGTACTTTGTTCTTCGACAGAATTTTCTGAAACGGCCCGGAGCCGTTACCTGGTCCGTAATCAGATTCCCGTGACGGAAAAAGACCCTCTTGTGCTTCAGCGGGTGACAAACGCCAAGATATGGTATGCCGATCTGGCTTCTGAAGCGGAACTCGTCCGCCATGACAGCCTAAAACTCGCGGCTGAATTGAAAAAAATTTTTGAAACTGAAAAACCGGAAGGAACTAAAGACTGAAAAGGTGATTTTTCGCTTGCTTTCTGATTGGGGGAACGTAAGATAACCCCCATTGCATTTCAGAAGCGGGAGATTTGCTTGAATCGCTTAACACGTAATCATCTCGATATTTTACCTTTTCCCTTTTGTCTCCCGGCACAATTCCAATTTATTTTTTAACACTTTTGATAGTTGAGTGATGGATAAAAATAGCAGAGTCTTTTTCTCCGCGCGGGCGGACGTGCGCAGCCGTATTGAAAAACGGCTGGAAGCTTTTGACAAGGGTTACCGGCAGAACATCGGACTGGTCGGCAGTATCGGCATGGGTAAAACATGTCTTCTTCTGTCGCTTTTCCGCAGCCTTCAGTACCAGCGCCGTTTTCTTCCCGTTTATCTGAACGCCAATGTCCTGGATTTTGATCATTTCATTGACTGCTGGACCGGCGCTCTCCTGACGTCTGTTTTTATTTCCCGCGATCTCGAACTTCCCCGTGATTTTCAAAGCCTGGTCTCAGGCGCTCAACTTCATGTTCCGAAAACCGTGGAGAGAATTCAATCCTTGCGCCGGCAGTTTCGCCGGGAAAAAAGCCACGCTTCACTTAAGGAGCTTTTTAGCCTTACCGCGCTGCTGGCCCAGGAAACAGGACAGAAGGTTATTTTGATGGTTGACGAATTTCAAGAGCTTGACCGTCTGCCGGCCGCCGATCCTTTCGCGCTGTTGGGCAAACAGATCATGATTGAAAAGAATGTCCTTTATATCGCGGCCAGTTCACGGCCGGTCCGGGCTTTGGAAATTTTCAAGGAAAGCCTGTCGATGCTTTTCGGGAATTTTGAAGTTATTGATCTGGAGCCTCTCGATTTTTCTCAAACGGATGCCTTCATTGAAAACCGCATTCCAATGCTTCAGTTGACGGATGCTCAGAAGCGCTTCATGATCCGAATGACGGACGGCCGTACAGCTTACCTGGAATTATTGAGTGAATGTCTTGAAGCGTCTTTCCCGCGGGAAACGCACGCCGATTTTTTTAGCGCGCAGGTACGCGTTCCGGTTTCCAACGAAATTTTCCTAAGCGCTTTCCGGAAAAAGCTTTCCTTTGGCCGCGGACGCGTCTCGCTTGCTTTTGAAAAGAAAATCGAAGCTCTTGGTAAACTCGCGAAAGATCCGTCCGCGTTCATCCGTGTCCTGCTGGCAATCAGCGACGGCCGGCGCCGTCTGCCCGCGATTGCCGCGGCGATTGAGAAAAAGACGGTGGAGACCCAGAAGATTCTGATCCGGCTGGTGCAGGAAGATTATCTGGCCAGGCAGGGAAGTTTTTATTCTCTTCAGGACCCGCTGTTTCGTTTCTGGCTCCGCGTGGTTTATCAGGCGTCCCGCAGTCTTTACACGCCTGAAGCCGGGCCGGCCGAAAGATTTTTGGACGAGAGTCTTCGCCGGGAATTTGAACGCAGTGAAGGAGAGGAACAGCGGGACTTAAGCGCGCGTCTGGAAACCCTTTTAAAGCAGTTTCATCATGATTCGGCGTTGGTTGGGCTTAAAAAGACGCACTTGCCTCAGTTTTCTGAAATCCTGGTCCGCCCGGCCCATGGCCGGGGTTTGATCCCGGTTTACGCTAAAAGTTCCCGAAGCCGGTGGTTTTGTCAGATGGCCCCCATGACGGTACAGGAAGAAGATATCGCACTCTTTCTTGAAGATTTGAAGAAATACCGCCGTAAATCTCCCCATAAAATCCTGATCGCGCTCAGGGGTATTGAGCAGAATGCCAAGCTTATGGCTCAGGAAGCCCGGATTCAGATCTGGACCCTTCGCGATTTTAATGGATTGCTAGATCTCTATGATTTGCCTAAAATAATCACTTTAGCAGGCAGGGAGGAAAATGCAGCGGATTTGGGCGCCTTGGCGCAAAACATACATACGGCCTCATCCTAAAAAAAGCAGGAAGTGTGTCTTTTGCGTGATGCTTGCCTCCCGGCAGGATCAGCGCAATTATATTGTTAAAAGAACCCGTACCTGCTTTGCGGTTCTCAACCTTTATCCCTACAATAATGGGCATGTCCTGATTCTTCCCAAACGCCACGTTGCCTCCATTGAGAAATTAACCAACACTGAAAAGTTGGAGTGGCTGGAATTGGCTGAGGAGGTCCGCAACGGTCTTCAAAAAGCGATTAAACCCCATGGCTTCAATTTGGGGATTAACCTCGGAAGGACTGCCGGAGCAGGGATTCCGGGCCATCTGCATCTGCATATTGTTCCCCGCTGGAAAGGGGACGTCAACTTCATGCCTGTTATGACTGGAACTAAAATCATTTCAGAATCTCTGGATTCCCTTTACCGCTGCTTGGTTCCCGCGCTTAAATCCGGAAAGAAACCGGGTGCTTCCCGGTGAAGGTTTCACGGGCCGATTACCAAAAGCAGGAAGCCGGCCTCCTGGCGTCTTACGCGGTTAAAAGCTCCGACTCCCGCGGACGTCAGTATCAGGAAAAAGAACACGACCTCCGCACTCCGTTTCAGCGTGACCGCGACCGCATCATTCACTGCACCGCCTTCAGACGCCTGGAATATAAAACCCAGGTTTTCGTAAACCATGAAGGCGACCACTACCGCACCCGCTTGACCCACACGCTTGAAACCTGCCAGATCGCGCGTTCTATTAGCCGTGCACTGGGCTTGAATGAAGATCTGACGGAAGCCGTTGCCTTAGCTCACGACATGGGGCACGGACCTTTTGGGCACGCCGGCGAATGGGCGCTGGCGGAGCTGATGAAAGATCACGGCGGTTTTGAGCATAATGTTCACACGCTCAGAATTGTCGAAAAGCTGGAAGAAAGTTACGCTGAGTTTCCGGGTTTGAATCTAACTTTTGAAACGCGCGAAGGGCTAAAGAAACACCCTGAGAATTTTTATAAGGACAAGTCCGGACGTTTCCGTTCAGTTGAGGCGGAAGTGGTGGACCTGGCGGATGAAATCGCCTACAACAGCCATGATCTGGATGACGGACTGCGTTCCGAGCTGATTCATGAAGACCAGCTGGAACCGGTTCAGCTTTGGCGAGATGCCAGCTCTTATATCCATAAAAAATACCCGAAAATCGCGCCCTTTCAGAAAAAACGGCTGGTGATACGCTTGATTATCAACCGTCTGGTGACCGATCTGATTGAAACGACGGAAGAGCGCCTTGTTAAAATGAAAATTAAATCTTTGAAAGACGTTCAGAAAGCGCCGCGCCAGATCGCGTCGCTTTCAGAACCGGTCAAGCGTCAGTTGGCCGAACTCAAGCGGTTTCTTCACAAAAATCTCTACCAGCATTACCGTGTTGTGCGGATGACCGACAAAGGGCAGAGATTTTTAAAAGCTCTTTTCGGAATTTATATGCAAAAACCTCAAGCCCTGCCTCCCGATGTGATCCGCAGGAGCGAAAAAGAGGGGATTCCCAGAGCGATTTGCGATTACCTGGCGGGCATGACCGACCGCTTTGCTCTGGATGAATATAAACGTATCTTTGAACCCTATGAGCGCGTATGACAAATAAAGTTAAAAAGAGCGTTCTTGAAAAATTTCTGTTCCCCGCGGAAATCTGGCAGGAAGGCTATAAGGCTTTTTGTAAACTTTTTGATCCTTCCATTGTCTGGGTTTATATGCTGGATGATGAGCGGGGGGATTACCTTCTGCGGTTGGACCGTAAAGGGCATATTTCCGCTTATCACGCGTTAGACAATATTTCTCAAAGCGTGGAAGCGTTTCACCTGAAATACGGCGAGCAGATTGCCCGCGATGCCGCGGTGCTGGAAAAAACGCCGGTCTTTTATAAAGACGTTTCAGGAAAAAACGGAGTTATTTTCTGTCTTCGTCACTTGGGCAAGGTCAAAGCCCTGTTTTTCCTCAACGGCATCAGCAAGCACGAGAAACAAATCCGCGCGCTCGTGAATCCCTTCGAACATTTTCTGGCCAGCCATGTTGAACTTGCTTACAAGGCTTTTGAGTTGAATAATTTTTACGAAACGGTTCACCCCCGCGCTCTGGCTCTTTCCACCATGCACTCCGTGCATCGCGTTATCAGCTCGTCGCTGCGCCTGAATGAACTGCTTCCCCGTATCGGCCGTTTGAGCGCGCAGGTACTTAAAGCCAAAGGCTGTTCCATCATGCTGGTCGACAGTTACCGTGATTACCTGCTCCCGTATTTTTCGTTCGGTGAAAATCCTAAATTAGTCCACCGTCATCGTCTGCGGATCGGCAGGGGAATTCCCGGGCATATTGCCAAGACCGGGGAATTTCATCTGACCCGTCAGTCTATCGGCGTCCCATTTATTGAAGACGATGTGGTCGGCGTGCTTCTGCTTTGGGATAAAATCGACCGCCAGCCGTTTACGAAGACGGACCTGGAAATTTTGAAATCGCTTTCCGAACAGGCGGTGGTGGCTATTAAAAACGCCCAGCTTTATGAAGAAACGGAGCAGCTGACCCTGGGCAGTATCCAGACGATTAATGACCTGTTGGAGCTGAACTTCGAAGGTCAGCGCCGTCAGACGCCCGTTTTTAGGGAAATTGTGATTGAGATCGGCAAAGAGCTCGGCCTTTCCGGTAAGGAATTAACCCACCTAAGCCGGGCCCTTCTTCTGCTGGATACCGGCACACTGGCACTGCCCAAAAAACTTTGGAGTAAGAAAGGCCGTCTGACCAAGAAAGAGTTTGAGGAAATTAAACGGATACCGCTTAAAGGAGCGTCACTTTTGCGGTCAATTTCGTCGCTGAAACCTGCCATTCCAATCATTTTGCACCAGCGCGAACGTTATGACGGAAAAGGGTATCCGCTCAAGCTGAAAGGGGAGGAAATCCCTATTGGCGCGCGAATTGTTTCTGTGGTAGACTCGTTCATCGCCATGATTTCCGAACGTTCTTACCGGAAAACCATGTCGCTTGAAGAAGCCGTCGCGGAAATTGAAAAAAACCGCGGTATTCAGTTTGATCCCAGTGTGGTGGACAGTTTCCTGAAAGTCATCCGCCGCCGTGAGATTTCCGAAAAGATCGGCGAAATACTTCAAAACGAAAGTTCGAAGGATGCGCAGTAATGCAAGCAGCTTTAAAAATGGCGTCAGCCAGACAAACGTTCCGGAAAATCCAGATTGAAAAACCGCAGCTCCAAGCAGAGCCGGACCCGAAATCAGGTCCGGATATTTTCTGCTTTATTTTACTGGCCGCGTCTTATTTGTTTTCGTTAACAGCGCTTTTGCTGGTTGCGATCAGTTCGTTTTAGCGGAGATTTTCCTATGAAAAAAAGCACCCTCCTCTTCGCCCTTCTTTTTTCCAGCATCATCGCTTCCGGATGTTCTCAAAAAGACGGTCTTGAACAGCTCAGCCGTGAGCAGGCTCAGACCATTGAAAGTCTCAACAAAGAAATTTCAAAGCTGAATGCCGAGCTTGAACAGCTTTCCAAATCCCGCGACGATCTAGCCAGGGCAAAATCTGATCTTGAGAAAAAATTGAGCGGTGAGCTTGAATCCGGCGATATGTCGCTTTCGATGCAGGACCGGGGACTGGTTGTAACCGTTTTGGACCGGGTGCTTTTTGCTTCTGGCAAAGCGGAGTTAAAGGAATCTTCAAAAGTAGGTTTGGATAAAGTCGCGGATATTCTTCAGGGGAAAGTCAAAGACCACATGATTTACGTGGAAGGGCACACGGACAATGTTCCTATTCGAGTTTCCGGATGGCGGTCCAACTGGGAATTGTCGACGGCCCGGGCTACTGAAGTCATCCATTTTTTTATTGAGGATCGCGGGCTTGATCCGCATCGTCTCGGCGCTACCGGCTATGGTGAGTTTCACCCTGTTTCCGCGAATACCACGGAAGCCGGCCGTATGAAAAACCGCCGTGTTGAGATTGTAATTTCGCCCAAGAAAATCGGCGGCTGATGAATCGAGGCGGCCTGCTGCGGGCAATGACGGCCGCGGTCGCGGCCGTTTTAGTCTGGGGCATATTTCAGACGGTTTCCGGGCTTTGGATTCTTTCAGAAGTCCAGAAACGGGCAAAAGTCAAAATTGAAGGGCAATACCGCCCGGATTTTTTGATGCCGTCGTTCCGAATGCGGAATGTGAAACTGGTTTATGAAGACCGGTTTGAGGCTACGGCGGGACTGCTGAAAATTCGTTACAATCTGATTCCGTTAAGTCCCGATCTTCTTCATATCTGGATTCACGGGGAGCAGGACATGAAAGTCCGCCTGCTGGGCAAATGGGCGTCATCCGTGAAGGAAGCGGAGCAGGAAGCTCCGTTAGAGCGTTTTGAAACAGAATTACAGTTGGTCAAACGGGGGATTCTGCTGCACGCGGCGGATATTCAATCTCCCGTTTTTCAATTTCAGTTAAAAAAATCGGATCATTTTAAAGGTCAACCGCTGGGCTGAGGCGACGTGAAACTGGGCAACCTTTTTCAGGACATACCTGTCCTTTCAAAAATTAACTGGGACCCCGCCCGCGTCTTCGGAAAAATCACTTCAGATTCACGTTCGCTTGAACCCGGCGATGTTTTTGTGGCCTGCTCCGGTTCCCGTATGGACGGCCATGATTTTTTGAGTCAGGCGATTGTCGCGGGCGCCGCGGCGATTGTTTTTGAAAAACCCCTCGAGATCCATATCCCTTCCCGCGTTACGGCCGTTCAAGTCGCGGATTCACAGGCCTGCCTGGCAAGTCTTCTAAATGTTTATTACGGTCATCCCGATCAGAAAGTGAAAATCGCGGGCGTGACCGGTACTAACGGTAAAACTACGACAGCTTATTTGATGCATCAGCTTCTGCGTGAAAAGGCTGGAGCGGGTTATCTGGGGACTCTCTGGTACGACCTTCCCGGTTCAAAAGTTCCGGCGGTGAACACCACTCCGGGAGCCGAAGTGCTGGTTCCTCTGCTCAAACAAATCGCGGATGCCAAGGGACAGTACTGTGTGATGGAAGTGTCTTCGCACGCGCTGGATCAGCGCCGGGTTTACGGGCTTCAGTTTGAACTGGCCATGTTTACCCAGCTGACCCAGGACCATCTTGATTACCATAAAACGATGGAAGATTATTTCCAGGCGAAGCGCCTTTTTTTTACGGCGGTTCCCGCTCCCCGGTACAAACTTATCAATGCGGATTGTCAATACGGCCGGCGCCTGCTTCAGGAAATTCCGGATGCTAAAAGCTACAGCCTGAACGGTCCCGCGGATTATCAGGTTACCGAAATGCAATGCTCACTCCAGGGCAGCCGGTTTAAACTTAAGTTCAAAGGCCGGGAAATTTCATTTCAAATCCGCCTGCCTATGCGTCACAACGTGGCGAACGTTGTGACCGTGCTCGCGGGGCTTGACCTGCTGGGATTTGATCCTGAGGATTTTCGCGGTGCGCTTGCTGAAATCCCCGGAATTCCCGGCCGTCTCGAGCGTGTGCCCGGCAGCGAAGGCTTTAACGTGTTTGTGGACTACGCGCACACGCCGGACGCGATTGAAAATGTGCTCCGCGAAGCCCGCAAGCTCAAACCTGGAAGAATCCTGACTTTATTCGGCTGCGGCGGCGACCGCGACCGGGGGAAGAGACCTTTGATGGCTAAAGCTGCTTGTCAGGATTCTGACATCGTGATTCTAACGTCAGATAATCCTCGGTCAGAAGATCCTGAAGCCATTCTTCGCGAGATTAAAAAAGGAATTCCGTCCGCCAAAGGTCCGGGATCGGCAATGCAAATTTTTGAGATTCTTGACCGGCGCGACGCGATTGAAAAATTGATTTCACTGGCAGAACCGGGTGACGCGATTTTTGTGCTAGGAAAAGGGCATGAAGATTATCAGATCATCGGAGACCGGAAAATTCCTTTTGATGACCGCCTGGTCATCCAGGAGTGTCTGAAAAGGAAAACGCGTGCTGTCCTTTCCTGACGCGGCCGGCCTTTTAGGCTCGGCGCTTGAATCTTCAGACCCCTCACGTCTCATTCAGGGAGCTTCCATTGATACCCGCACGATTCAGCCCGGCAATTTGTTTTTTGCCATCCGCGGAGCCCGCCAGGACGGCCACGATTTTCTGGTCCAGGCTTTTGACAAAGGGGCTTCGGGCGCGGTCATTGAAGAGGCGGTGTTCCGCAAAAACCCGTCTTTTTTTTTAAATCCATCCTTTCATAATCTTCTGCCAGTGAAGGATTCGGCTCAGGCACTGGTGGATCTCGCGCGCGGTTATCGCTCGCGTTTTCCCGTAAAGGCGGTTGGAATTACCGGCAGTGTCGGTAAAACCAGCACTAAAGAGTTTCTGGCCTACCTGCTTTCTCAAAAGAAAAAAGTTCTGGCTACCGCCGGGAATTTTAATAATCATCTCGGCCTTCCGCTGACCCTATTTAATCTCAAACCGGAGCATGAAATCTGCATTGCTGAACTTGGCGCCAATCACCGCGGTGAAATTAAGTTTCTCTGCGGTATCTTAAAGCCTGAAACCGCGATCTTGACGATGATCGCTCCGGTTCACGTGGAGGGGTTCGGTTCTCTGGAGGGAATTTATGAAGCGAAGTCGGAATTAATGGAAGCCCTCCAGCCCGGCGCTTTCGTGGTTCTTCCGGATGATGACCCTGTGCTGACGCACCGGGCTGAACGCCTGAAGCTTAAACCTGTGCTCGCGGGAGACAGCTGGCGCGCGCATTACCGGTACCAGGATATCCAGGTTGAAAACGGTTTTGTCCACTTTACGGTCAATAAAAAGTATCCGTTTTCTTTTCCAGGGTCCGCGGCTTTTCTAGTCCGCAACGCGGCGATGGCTCTGGCGATGGCGGAAACTTGCGGAGTTAAGATGGCGGACCTTCCTTCGGTCTGGGAGAACTTTAAATTACCCTCCGGACGTTTTGAGGAACATACGGTCGGCGGGATTACCTTTATTTTTGACGGCTATAACGCGAATCCCGCGGCATTCGAAGCCGCTCTTCGCAGTTTTGTTTCGCTGAAGACAGCCGGCCGGAAGTGGGTGGCTTTTTCCGACATGGGGGAGCTGGGACCTGAGGAGAAGCAGTATCATCAGGCGCTGGGAAAGCAGATTTCAGAGCTGGGCCTGGCTTGTGCCGCTTACGGAAAGCTTTCCAAATGGGCCGTTCAGGCTGCCCGGGAAGCGGGGGGGAGCCGGCCCGCGGAACATTTTGAAGACTCTCCGCAGACGGCTTCGTATCTGGAGGCTAATCTTCGCGCCGGAGATGCCGTTTTATTAAAGGCGTCGCGCAGTATGAAAATCGAAGGAATTTTGAATTATTTTAAAAACAAGTTAAACGAAGCAGTTTCGAAATAACGAGGTTTCGGGTTGTTTTACTTTCTGCATCTTTTTAAAGATTCGTTTTTTATTCTTAATATTTTCCGCTACATCACGTTTCGCGCCGCGGCCGCCAGCATCACAGCTTTCCTGATCAGCCTCTGGCTGGGCCCCAAAGTTATTCTCTGGCTCAAATCCTTTAATGTGACCCAGAACCAGAAGCGCGAGCACGCCGACTCCATCCATGCTTTCTACGCCCATAAAGAAAAAGTTCCCACGATGGGCGGCGTTTTAATTGTTTTCAGCCTTGTTTCTTCCGTGCTTTTATGGGCCAATCTAAGCAACCCTTTTGTCTGGGTTCTGCTGACGGCGGTTTTGGGATACGGAGGCGTGGGGTTTTGGGATGACTGGACTAAGCTGGTCGCCCGCAATTCCAAAGGGATTTCTTCCCGTATTAAAATGTTTGGGCAGATCGCGGTCGGGCTGGCCATTGGGTTTTACCTCTATATGGATCCGGATTTCGACAAATGGCTGTATATTCCCATGGTTAAAAAAGGAGCGATTTATCTGGGGTTCCTTTTTATTCCGTTTGTTATTTGGGTTCTGGTTGGAGCCTCCAACGCGCTGAATCTAACCGACGGTCTGGATGGATTAGCCATTGGGTGCACGCTTTTCACTGCCGGCGCTCTGGGGGTTGTTTCTTATTTAGTCGGCCGTGTGGACTTCAGCGCTTACCTTTTCATGCCGTATGTGCCTGAAGCGGGGGAGGTGACGGTTTTTTGCGCCGCTCTCTTCGGCGCTAGCGCCGGTTTTATGTGGTTCAATTGCTACCCCGCGGAAGTCATGATGGGCGACACCGGATCTTTGGCGCTTGGCGGAGCTATCGCGACCATCGCGGTTCTGATTAAAAAAGAAATTCTATTGGCCATTATCGGGGGCGTATTCGTGCTCGAAGCTTTGTCGGTGATCCTGCAGGTTGCCAGTTTTAAAATTTTCAAAAAAAGGATTTTTCTGATGTCTCCCTTTCATCACCATCTTCAGCTTAAAGGCTGGCCGGAATCGAAAGTCACGATCCGTTTGTGGATGGTAGCCATGATTCTGGCCATTATCGGCCTAAGCACCCTCAAGGTCCGTTAATGAAAATGAATCCCGGGAAAAAAGCGGCGGTGCTTGGTTTGGGGGTAAGCGGTTCGCAAAGCGCTCTTTTTTTAAAGAAAAAAGGGTTTGATGTTTTTGCTTCAGACGCTGGAGCTTCACCGGTGCTGAGCCAGAGAGTCAAAGAACTGGAATCGGCGGGCATTCAAGCCGAAGTGGGAAAGCACACGCTGGAAAAAATCCTGGCTTGTGACTGGGTTTTAATTTCTCCCGGCATTCCGCCTTCCGCGGAAGCTTACCGCGCGGTTAAAGCCAAAGGCCTTCCTGTTTTCAGCGAAATTGAAGTCGCTTCCTGGTTCTGTCCGTCTTCTAAAATTACCGCGGTCACGGGCTCCTCCGGCAAGACCACGGTGACGACTTTGATTTCGCGAGTTCTTCAGAAGACTTACGGGCGCGTTTTTCTTTGCGGGAATATCGGAAATCCCTGGATTGGCGAGCTGGATAAGATCAGGCCTGAGGATCATGTGGTGATTGAAGTCAGCTCGTTCCAGCTGGCTCACTGCGAGTCTTTCCGCCCGCAAGTAGGCGTTCTTCTTAATTTGAGCCCCAACCACCAGGACTGGCATCCGGATATGAAAGATTACGCGGCGGCTAAACTCAGGATTTTTAAAAATCAGGGACCTTCCGATTTCGCGGTTTTTCGTGAAAAAGACCGGAAAGCCTATTTCCCGGAATTCGAATTCAAGGCGGGCATTCGTCTTTTTGACGCGGTTTCGGGCGGGAATCCGAATGAAGAAGTTGTTTGCCTGGTTTCCAGCCTCCACGGGTGTTCCGAACCGGTTATCAATGAAGTCATTCATTCTTTTGAGGGGATTGAGCATCGGCTTGAAAAAACAGCGTTTGCCAACGGTGTTACTTACGTGAATGATTCCAAATGCACCACGACCGCGTCTCTGGCTTGGGCGCTGGAGAAATTTCCGGATGGTAAAGTCCTTTTACTCGCGGGCGGTCACCCTAAGTCGGATGATTTTAATTCCATCCGCGGTCTGATTCAGAGAAAAGTGAAGAAAGCGTTTTTGATCGGCGAAGCCATTCCGCTTCTCCAAACCGCGTGGCAGGGAGCCTGCCCCATGGTTGAAACTTCCAGTTTTGAGTCGGCGGTGACCGAAGCCCACGCGCTGGCCGAGGCGGGAGATGTAGTTTTGCTGTCTCCTGCGTGCGCCAGTTTTGATATGTTTAAGAATTATCAGGAGCGGGGAACTTTGTTTAAGAAGCTTGCGCTGATGCTGACCGGAAAATCCGGGGCCGGATCGCTGAATCATGTCTAATTCCGCGCGGGTTTTATTCATGACGGTTTTTCTTCTAGTAGGTATTGGGATTGTCATGACTTACAGTTCCAGTGCCGTTTATGCCCAGTATCGTTACGCCAACCCTGAACATTTTCTTTTCCGTCAGTTTCTCTACGCCCTGCTCGGGACTCTTCTCATGTTTATCACGGCTTCAATCCCGGTTACTTTCTGGAAAAATAATTCCCGGGCCATGATTCTTCTGGCGATTATTTTTCTTATTATCGTTTATCTGCCGGTGATCGGCCATTCGGGCGGCGGAGCTCAGCGCTGGATTAACCTGGGGATCGTTAACTTTCAGCCGGCCGAATTCGCGAAAGTCGCTGTCTGCGTCTATTTGGCGGATTATTTATCTCGAAAAATGAAATGGATTAAGAAGGGCGGAGTTATGATCTTTCTTCCTCCGCTCATGCTGATCGGTCTGGTTTGCTGTCTGACACTTCTTCAGCCGGATTTGGGATCCACTGCGTTTATCTGTCTTCTGGTCTCTGTTTTATTTTTTCTTTCCGGGCTGAGAATGAGATATGTCGGCTTTGCTTTGTCCGTACTTATTCCCGCCCTTTATTTTCTGGTGATTCGTGTTCCTTACCGCGCGGCCCGGGTAACTGCCTACCTCAATCCTTGGGATGACCCTCAAGGAAGCGGTTTCCAGATTATTCAGTCCCTGCTTGCCTTCGGGATCGGCGGTGTGAGGGGGGAAGGGTTGGGGCAGGGGATCCAGAAACTTTTTTATCTTCCGTCCAGCTATAACGACTTTATCTTTTCCGTGATCGGAGAAGAGCTTGGTCTCATAGGCCTTTTGTTCGTGATTTTTTTATACGGAGTCATTTTCTTTTGCGGTCTTCAAATGGCAAAACGCGCTAAAAGCGACTTTGAACGTCTTTTGACGATTTCTTTGACGCTTATGATAGTGCTTCAGGCTCTCATTCATATGTTCGTGACGACAGGCTTGATTCCAACCAAAGGTCTTCCTCTGCCGTTTATCAGCTTCGGCGGTACCTCAATCTTATTCAGCATGATGGCGGTCGGACTTCTGCTGGCTTGTGACCGTAAGGCCCGGAGTTAAGTGAAAGGTCCCCGCATTGCCGTTTTTGCCGGTCCTTCCGGCGGGCATCTCTTTCCGGCTTTAGCATACGCGGAAGCCGTGAAGAAAAAATGGCCGGACAGCCGTATTTTCCTGATCTCAAGTCAAAGGGCTGGAAATTTTACCCGGCATTTTCCGCCGGGTTTGTTCGAGGAGCTGATTTATTTGCGGGAATTTCCATTTCCGTCCGGATTTTCGTTGCGGTCTCTGGCGTTTTTGATAGAATTTCCACGCGCCTTCATGGATTCCTCCAAACTTCTTTCCAGGGTCAAGCCTGACCTCTGCGCCGGTTTCGGCAGTTTTGTTTCCTATCCGGGGATGCGTCTTGCCATGATGAGAAAAATCCCCAATTTTGTTCATGAGCAGAATGTGGTGCCCGGAAAAGCCACCCGGATGCTTGTCCGTCACGCGCAGGTGACGGCTCAGACTTTTGAAAACACTTTTGAAAAGCGCGCCTGCGCGAGGATCGAAACAGCGGGGCTTCCGATCCGGGAAGAACTTCGTAAAGCCGCGGCTGAGAATCCCCGCCGGGCTTCCGGTCAGTTCACGGTTCTGGCGGTGGGCGGTTCTCAGGGGGCGCATGGGCTGAATCAAAAAATTTCTGACGCTTTTTCCCGTCTTTCATCTGAAGAAAAGAAAAAATTAGCCGTTATTCATATCACAGGACGCGCGGACATGGATTGGATCCGGGAGTTTTACCGGACGGGCGGTATTCAGGCTGAAGTTTATGCGTTTCACGAAAAGATGCATGAACTGTACGGAAAGGCGGATATGGCGATCACGCGGGCAGGGGCAAACACACTTTTTGAACTTTCACTCTTTAAAATTCCCGCCATCGTTATTCCTTATCCTTACGCCGGTGCTCATCAAGCCGAAAATTCAGGCTATTTTGAAAAACGCGGCGCATTGATTCAGCTTGAAGAAAAGTCTCTAACCCCCGAACTCATTCTCGGAAAAATCCGGAGTTTGCGCGATGATTCGCTGGAACGCCAACGCCTTTCGGACAGGATTTCCGGTTTTGCCGCCCAGAACGCGGCGGAAAAACTCGCGGTCCTGACCGGCCAACTTCTGGGGGAGAATTAACGTGAAAGTCACAGACAGCAGTCTGATCGAAAATGTCCGCAGGGCTTATCTGATCGGGATCGGCGGAGTGGGGATGAGCGCTCTGGCCCGGGTTTTAAAGCACCAAGGCCTTCAGGTCGCGGGTTCAGATTCCAGAGAAAGCCGGACCACCCGGGAATTAAATACGGCCGGCATTCCGGTCCATATCGGGCAGAGAGAAGTCGGGTTTCACGACGAAGATATCATTATTTATTCCTCCGCGATCCAGTCTGATCATGTTGAGTTGAAAGCGGCCCGTCAGTCTGGAAGGCGGGTGCTTCACCGTGCTGAAGTCCTTTCTTCCTTGCTTAACCGCGCGCGTACCTCGATCGCGGTCACCGGCACCCACGGTAAAACGACTACGTCTTCCATGATTTCTTTCATGCTGGCTGAAACCGGAAAAAATCCAACCTGCCTGGTCGGCGGAGACGTGATGAATTTCGGAACCAACACGGTTTTGGGTAATCCCGACCTTTGGGTTTCAGAAGTGGATGAGAGCGACAAGAGTCATGAAATGTACGCGCCTAATTACGCCATTGTGACCAACCTTGAAGAAGACCATATCGACAATTATAAAAATCTGGATGACCTTCGGGCGTCTTTCCGTAAATTTTTCGGCAATGTCAGAAACCCTGGCTTATTGATCTACTGCGCGGATGACGCCAACTTACGCGCGCTTGTTGAAGAGAGCGGGAAGCCCCGGCTGGCCTACGGTTTTTCAACCAACGCTGATTTTTCCGCTCAGAATATCCGGATTACGGATTTTGGTTCTGAGTTTGATCTTTGTGAAGAAGGTCTTTTTGTAACCCGTGTCCGGCTTTCGGTGCCTGGACTCCATAATATTTCAAACTCTCTGGCGGCTCTGGCTTTGATCAGTCAGCTTGGCGTGGATCTCGCGGACGCGGCATCCGCTTTGGCGCGTTTCCGCGGTGCGCGCAGGCGTCTTGAAGTAAAGTTCGAATCGCCTGAGCTTATGGTGATTGACGATTACGGGCATCATCCGACTGAAGTGAAAGCTTCCATCAACGCGTTACGGCAGAGGAACCGGCGTTTAACGGTCATTTTTCAGCCTCACCGGTTCACGCGCACCCGCTACTTCTATAAAGAATTCGGCCGGGCTTTTTCCGGAGCGGATGAAGTGATTTTGACGGATATTTACGCGGCTGGCGAAAAAAACCTGGAAAATATTGACGTGAAGTGTATTGTGGATGAAGCGGTGGCCTCCGGCCATCCCGCGGTGCGGATGGTTCCGCGCGCGCAAATTTTAAACGACCTGCTTCAAAGACACCCCGGCGGTATCGTGGCGTTTATCGGAGCGGGTGATATCGGAGAACTTGCGGATGAGTTTGCCAACAGGCTCAAAAACCTTACTCCGGCATAACGTCGACCTTTCCAGCTTTTGCACGATGCAGGTCGGAGGCATTTCCAAGTATTTCGCGGAACCTTCGACTGAAGAAGAACTGCTTGAGGTGCTTGATTTCGCCCGCCACGAAAACCTCCCGTATTTTATTTTAGGGAAGGGTTCCAATGTGATTTTCCCGGATGAGGGGTATCCGGGAGTCGTGATCACGCTGATTCATTACGAACAGGATAAAATCGTTTTTGATTCCGAAAAACCGCTGGTGACGGCTTCGGCCGGGATTCACCTTTACCGGCTTGTCGTGGCTTGCCGTGAGCACCATCTGGGCGGCGCCGAGTTTCTCTGCAATGTTCCCGGCACGGTGGGCGGGGGATTGATCATGAATGCCGGATTCAGCCGGTTTCCGGGTCAGACCAATGAAATCGGAGATATCACGGAAGAGGTTTGTGTTTTGAATGAAGACGGCCGCAAGGAAATACTTTCCAAGTCACAGCTGGAGTTTTCCTACAGGAAATCCAACCTTGCGGGGAAAATTATTCTTTCCGGAACCTTTCATCTCTGGAAGCGCCCGTCAGAAGAAATTCAAAAAGAGATCCGCGCTAATTTTGATTACCGTAACGGCAAGCAGGACCTGAAACATCCTAGTTCCGGATCTATTTTTAAAAATCCGCCCGCGCCTCAGCCTTCAGCGGGCAAGCTGATTGATCAGCTGGGATTGAAGGGGCTTCGTGTCGGCGACGCTATGATTTCACTTAAACATGGAAATTACATCATCAACGCGGGCGAGGCTAAAAGCGCCGACGTTTTCGCTTTGATTGAGAAAGTTCAAAAAACGGTTTTGGATGCCACGGGAATTTTCCTCGAACCAGAAGTCAAAAAAATCGAAAAAGTCTGAAGTGTCCGGAAAAAAACTCCGGATTGGTGTTCTTTGCGGCGGTAATTCCTCCGAAAGAAAAATCTCCCTTCGATCAGGCCGTGCGGTTTACTCCGCGCTTCAGCGCGCGGGCTTCGGCGTTCTTCGTATTGATCCCCGGAATTGGACAAAAGCCTCCAGAGCTTTAAAAACTGTCGACGTCGCCTTTGTGGCCCTTCACGGACGGGGAGGGGAAGACGGAGTGATTCAGAAGCGCCTCGAAAAAGCCGGGATTCCTTATATCGGATCCGGTGCCTCCGCGAGTCTCAAAGCCTTTGATAAGGAAGTGTCCAAGAACATCTTTCTTAAATACGGAATTCCATCTCCTAAGGGGTTTTGCGCGCCTTCGCCCTCTTGGGCGGGGAAGCTTTCAGCTTTGAAATTCCCTCTCTTTGTTAAACCTTGTCTCGAGGGGTCCAGTATCGGGGCTTATTCCATTGAAGATTTTGGCCGGGCGGCCGAAAAAATTAAGAGGTCTGTCGCTTCCTACGGGAAGGTCCTAGTGGAAGAAAAGATCATTGGGCGGGAGTTTACGGTGGGTATTTTGGGGGCTCAAGCCCTGCCGGTCGTGGAAATGAAACCCCGCCGCGCGTTTTATGATTACCGGGCGAAGTATACCAAAGGGATGACGCAGTATCAGGTGCCGGCAAAAATTCCGGCGTCCGTAAGCCGTAAACTGCAGAAGTTGGCATTGAAAGTTCATGGCGCGCTCGGACTGCGTGATTTTTCACGCGTTGATATTTTAATGGACCGGAAGGGGAAGCCTTACGTGCTTGAGGCTAATTCCATTCCCGGATTTACAGAGCTGAGCCTTTTACCGAAAGCCGCTCAAGCGGCGGGAATCAGTTTTGAAGCGCTGTGTTCCCGGCTGGTCGGGTTTGCCCGCCGGCGGGCCCAGGCTCAAAAAAAACTAGGAGATTGATTTTATGGGAAAAAAGAAACGTTCCGCGCGCAAAAGCAATTCCAGAAAAGGAATTAATCTTCGTCCTTTTTTTGGTTTTTGCCTTAGAACCATTCCGTTTATTCTAATCGCGGTCGCATTTGCCGGGCTTTTTATCGGTGTCCGGGATGCTTTGTACGCGGATTCAAGTCTTTTGATTCAGAAGGTGGAAGTAACTCCGGCCGGAGCTCTTTCCACCGAACAGCGTCAGTCTTTAGATACCCTCTTAATGGGAAAAAATATTATGACGCTTAATTTGAAAAAAGTCGCAAAGTCCGTTGAAAAAGACCCCGGCGTTCAGAATGCCAAAGTGGTTAAACACTTCCCCGACAAAGTGGAGGTCGAAGTGATTCGCCGTAAAGCCGTCGGCTGTCTTCAGTTTTCTCCGCAGGGGAACTGCGGGCTGGTTTCCGAAGACGGCGTGGTTCTGGATGTTCTTCCCGTTAAAAGCGCTCCGGGGCTGGTGATTGAAGCTTTTGAAACCTCCAAACGCGAACCTCAGATCGGAATGCGGGTTGAAGTCCAGGGGTTTTACCAGGCGGTTCGGTTCGCGCGTACTTATGAGACCATGGAAATGTCTCATTTTGAGCCCTTAACAAGAATCGCAGTTGATCATTTGGGAAATGTCAGTATCATACTTGGAAACGGTCCGCAGATTCGTCTGGGCCGCCGTCCGATGGAAAGTTTGAAAACATTGGAAAAGACGGTTCCGCTGCTTAAAAGCGAGGAACGTTCCAAAATCGAATACGTTGACCTTCAATATGACAATGTCATTATTAAAAGAAAAAAGCAGTAAGGAAATTACCGAGAAAATTCCCGAAGGTCAGCTTGTCATTCTGGTCGGCAGCCGCCGGTTGGCCGGCTTTCTTACCGGTTCCAATCCCTCCTCGCCTAAAATCGCGCGCCATTTCATCCTGAAAAATCCCGAAGGCTTTGAAGCCGGTCTTGTTACCGACCTTGAAAGAGCTTCAAACTCGATTGAGACGCTTGTAAAAGAACTTTTGGGACCGGTTGAAGACGATACGGAGATGCTTTCAGCCTGCGTCGTTCTTTCGAACGCGAAACTTAAAACTTATACGTTTTCCAGCTCCCAGTATTATCAGGGCAATCAGCGCACCATTACAGCTCAGGAAATCGGCAGTGTCATCAGCCAGACACGAAGTGTCGCGACGCTTCCTCTTACTGAGTTTGTCCTGCAGACCGTTCCGCAGTCTTTTCTGGTGAATGATATGGCGGGCGTGCGCAATCCCGTGGGGCTTGAAGCCCATCGTCTGGGTGTCGATCTGAAAATTCACACCATGAATTTCGAAGATTTTAAAAATCTTTCCCGTGCTTTTGAGTCGGCTGAGATTGAGGTTCAGGGATTTTTCCCTAAAACTCTTACGGTTCCGGAAGTGGTTCTTCAGGAGGACGAAAAAGAAGAAGGCTCTCTCCTGTTTGATATTTCGGAAGATGCCGTTCAGCTTGTGCTTTACAAAGATGGACAGCTGGTGGATTCGCGTATGATTGCCGGCGGGTCAAAGGTTATTTGCGAGCAGATTGCCTCGCAGTGGGGGATCGCCATTCATGACGCTCTCCGCGTTCAGCAGGAATATGGTTCGCTTAATCCTGGCGATTTTTCCGAAGAATTGGTTCCCCTTGTAGAGCGCCACGGAAAAGGCAACCACTCGATTAAACGCGCTGAATTTCAGCAAAAGTACGCGGAATATTTCAGGGCCTGGATGGCCGGTGTGTTGGAGCAAGCGGAGGCTTTCTGTAAAGAAAACCGCGTTTTTTATCCACATTCCATTTTTACCGGTGAATTAGTGCAGACGGACGGTTTTCTGGATTTTCTTGCCCAGCATTTTTCCCGCACCGCCCGGGTGGGAACTCCTCGGAAAGTGGACGCGGTGACGGAACTTCTGCATGATCAGACGGTTCTTCCGGCCCTCGGGATGCTTCGCTGGATGGCTCTTGAGCTGCCCGGTCAGAAGAAGTTCTCCCAGCCCAAGGGGTTTTTGCAGAAGACCCTGGCTTCGGCCCGCGACTGGTTTTTCGCCTACTTCTAGCTTTTCCCCCTTCCGGATTTTGCCCCTCCTAAAGGCCCCCTGTATTGGGGATTAGGATTGCTTTTTCGCCTCAGCTCCATATAATGAAGCTTTCCTAACGGTACCGAACAAGGCTTAGAGATTTCATGACTATGGTTTCATCCCCGAATGTCCGCCAGCTCCCATTCCACGAGAAGCATATCGCTTTGGGCGGAAAAATGGGGCAGTTTGGCGATTGGGAAGTTCCCCTCTATTTCGCCGGGATTCTTGAAGAGCATGAAGGCGTGCGTTCCCGCGCCGGTCTTTTTGATGTTTCCCACATGGGCAAGTTTGTTTTTAAAGGCCCCGGTACGGATACTTTTTTGAATTCATTTCTTCCCCGCAATATCCTGGCCATGAAAGAAGGTCAGGCTCTTTATATGCCTCTTCTGAACCAGGCCGGCGGTTTTATCGACGATATTATTGTTTATAAAGTCACCCCGGCGCATTTCTTCATGATCGTCAACGCGGGAAATGTTTCCAAAGATTATGCCTGGATTGAAAAACAAGTTCCTGCCGGAATCAGCTTTAAAGATGAAACACCCAACCTGGGGTTAATCGCTTTGCAGGGTCCGTCGAGCTTTTCGATTCTTGAGAAAATTCTCGGGACTTCAGACTTCTCCGCTCTGAAAAATTATTCCTTCCGCCTCTGGGAAGACGGCATGATTGCCCGCACCGGATACACCGGCGAAGCCGGGTTTGAAATCATGGCGAATTTTGAGGTTCTCGGAAAACTTTGGGACTCCATTTTAAAAGAAGGCGCGGTTCCGGCCGGCTTCGGCGCGAGAGATACTCTTCGTCTGGAAGCTTCCATGCTTCTTTATGGGCACGACATGGATGAAAACGCGACTCCGCTTGAAGCGGGGATTGAGTGGGCTTTGGATTGGAGCAAACCTCAGTTTACGGGACGCGCGGCTTTGGAAAGTCAGAAAAAAAACGGAATCACGCGCAAACTGGCGGGTTTTGAAATGACCGGGCGCGGAATTCCCCGGCAGGGCCATGAAATCCAGAAAGACGGAAAAGTGATAGGCCAGGTGACGAGCGGAAGTTTTTCACCGACGCTTAAAAAAAATATCGGCATGGGGTATGTGGAAATTTTTTCCGCGGAGCCAGGCCGTGAAATTGATGTCATGGTGCGCGGTTCGGCCGTGAAAGCCCGGATCGTTCCCATGCCTTTTTATAAACGCCTGAAAAAAAACTAACGGAGGAATCATGAAGTTCCCTGAAGAACTGCGTTACACGAAAACTCACGAATGGGTCAAAAAAGAAGGCCGGAAGGCTCTGGTTGGCATTACGGATTACGCCCAGAAAGAAATTTCAGACGTGGTTTTTGTGGAGCTCCCGAAAACGGGGCAGGACGCGTTTCAGGCCAAGCCGGTTGCTGTGGTTGAATCTGTGAAGGCCGCATTTGATATTTACGCGCCGGTTTCCGGTAAAGTCGTGAAAGCGAACGGAGATTTGGAAACGGATCCGGGCCGCGTGAACGCGGACTGTTACGGCCAGGGATGGTTTCTTGAAATTGAAATGAACAATGAATCGGAGTGGAATTCGCTCATGACCGCAGCGGATTATCAAAAACAGCTTCACTAAAGGACTTTTATGCACTATCAACCCATGACGGAAAGCGATAAAAAGGAAATGCTGACGGCGATCGGCGTTTCTTCTTTTGAAGATCTGCTGAAGAATATTCCGCAGGCTCTTAAAAACCCCAAGATTGATATCCCTGAAGCTCTGAGTGAATTCGAGGTTCAGAGCCTTCTTAAAGTTCTTGGCGCTCAAAACGGCCAGACCAAGGAATACACGTCCTTTCTGGGCGGAGGCAGTTATGAGCATTTCATTCCTGCCGCGTTATCAACGATCACCGGCCGGGGAGAGTTTTATACGGCGTACACGCCTTATCAGCCGGAAGCTTCGCAGGGGACTCTGCAGGCGCTTTACGAATATCAGAGCTTGATGGCGGAATTGACCGGTATGGATATTTCCAACGGGTCTCACTATGACGGCGCGACCAGCCTGGCTGAAGCCGGAATTCTGGCCTGCAAGCAAACCGACCGGAGTAAAATCCTGGTTTCCAAAGCGGTTCATCCGCATTACCGCCGTGTTTTAAAAACCTACGTCGAAGGCACGCCGTATTCCGTGGAGGAATTTAATTACCGGCCCGACGGCAGTTTCGATAAAAGCGATTTGTTTTCAAAGGTCACGCCGGAAGTGGCCGGTGTGGTGTTTCAGACGCCGAATTTCTTCGGTATTCTTGAAAATCTCGACCGGATTAGTGAAGAGCTTCATGCGGCCGGCGCGTTGATGATTCTTGTGGGCAATCCCGCGTCGATGGGGCTTTTGAAATCCCCGGGGGAATGGGGCGCTGATGTCGCGGTGGGTGAAGGTCAGCCTTTAGGCATTCCGGTTTCTTTCGGCGGGCCGTATCTTGGCTATTTTGCCGTGACCCGCGCTTTGATGCGCCGTGTTCCCGGCCGTCTTGTGGGTCTGACTAAAGATCCTCAGGGGCGACGTGCTTTTTGTTTGACGCTTCAAGCCCGCGAACAGCATATCCGCCGTGAGCGCGCCGCTTCCAATATTTGCACCAACCAGGCGCTTTGCGCTTTGGCGGCCTGCGTCTACATGACGCTGATGGGCAAAGAGGGCATGAAGGAGCTGGCCGAAATCAATATGGACCGAGCGCAGTACCTTCGGGCGAAAATCGCTTCGATCAAAGGTTTTGAAGTGGACATGAAAGCCCCGATTTTTAATGAATTTGTGGTGACTTCTTCGAAGCCGTTCGCGGAAATCGAGGAAAAGCTCCTGACTAAAAAGATTTTCGCGGGGATCGCTTTGGAACAGTTTTATCCGGAGATGAAAAATTCCTTTCTGGTTTGCGCGACTGAAACGAAAACCAAAGAAGATCTGGACCGTTTCGCGGAGGAGCTTTCAAAATGTTAATTTCAAATGACAGCCAGCTGAGTTTTGAAAAAAGCAAACCCGGCCGCAGGGGAATGAAACTTCCTTCGGCCCGCTACTGCAAAACCCGCGCGGTGGATGCGGTTCCTGAAATTTTCCGCCGGAAAAGACCGCTCGATTTTCCTGAAATGACGGAGCCGGAAATCGTCCGTCACTTCACGAATCTGTCAAAAAAGAATTTCTCGATCGACACGCATTTTTATCCGCTGGGCAGCTGTACGATGAAGTACAACCCTAAAATTAACGAATGGGCGGCCGCGTTGGATTCTTTCGCGGCGGTTCATCCCATGCAGCCGGAAAAAAGCTCGCAGGGTGTTCTTCGCGTGTATTACGAGCTTGAGCAATACCTTAAAACGATTACCGGGATGGACCGTTTCACGCTTCAGCCCGCGGCGGGCGCTCATGGTGAACTCGCGGGCATGATGCTGGTGCGCGCTTATCATGCGGCTCGCGGTGAGCATAAACGCCGGAAAGTGTTAGTTCCGGATTCAAGTCATGGCACCAATCCTGCGAGCGCGGCGCTGTTCGGGTACCATGTGGTTGAAATCAAGTCGAATTCCCGGGGCCGTGTGGATATGAAGATGCTTGAACAGCATCTGGATGATGAAACGGCCTGCCTGATGCTGACCAATCCCAACACGCTCGGCCTTTTTGAAGAAGATATCCTTGAAGTGGCCAAGAAAGTGCACGAAAAAGGCGGGCTTCTTTATTATGACGGAGCCAACCTGAATGCTCTGCTTGGAATTGCCCGGCCCGGCGACATGGGGTTTGATATTGTTCATTTGAATCTGCATAAAACCTTTTCGACACCGCACGGCGGCGGCGGTCCCGGCTGCGGACCGGTCGGCGTGAAGAGCCGTTTGATTCCTTATCTTCCGGTTCCTCTGATTGAAAAGCAGGGGAATGATTTCCATATGCTCTACAGCAGTAAGGAATCCATCGGACGGGTGAAATCCTTTTTCGGAAATTTCGGTATGATTCTGCGCGCATACGTTTATATCCGCACGCTGGGTCTTGACGGTCTGAAGCAGGTGAGCGAAGACGCGATTCTCAACGCCAATTACCTGAAAGAAAAACTCAAATCGGTTTTTCCGGTTTCGATCGATGAAGCCTGTATGCATGAATTCGTCCTGACGATCAAGGATTTCAAAGACAAGGGAATTCATTCCGGAGATATCGGAAAGCGCCTGCTTGACTATGGCATTCACGCGCCCACGGTTCATTTCCCGCTTGTGGTCGAAGAAGCCTTGATGATTGAGCCGACTGAGTCTGAAACGAAAGAGACCTTGGACCGGTTCATTGGAATTATGACGGAGATCGCGAAGGAAATCACGGCGGACCCCGATAAGGTTAAAAACGCGCCTCACACGCTTCCTATTCAGCGTCCTGATGAGGTGCTGGCGGCCCGCAAACCGGTTCTTTCCTACAAGGACCAGGTGCGCGAAAAAATCCTCGAGTCTGAAGGCGTATCGCGTTAATGAAGATCTGGGGGCTTTTGCCCGTCGTCAGCGCTCCCATGCCGTTTCAGATGGCATTGGATGAAGTTTTATTCCGCAGGTTTGAAGCTTCGGATCATCCGGCGCCAATTCTCCGGTTTTACTTCTCTTCTGAGCCTTGGGTCACCGATGGTTATTTCAGCAAGGCTGAGCCTTCGCCGGGTTCCTGCAGACGTTTGACCGGAGGAGGGCGGGTTCAGCACGGTCAGGATCTGATTTTTTCACTGATCGCAGGAAAGAAAGACGATCCTTCCTTCGCTTCTGTGACTGAAGGGTATCACCGTATTCATCAGGCGGTTAAAACCGCTCTTGAAGCAAGCGGACTTTCCGTCCGGTTTTATTCTGAAAATCACGCTGAGAACATGCTGAATCGGGGACCTGAGTGTTTCGTCTATCCGATTGAAAGTGATCTTGAGGTTGGCGGTAAAAAAATCGCGGGCGGGGCTCAGAAGCGCTCCAGCGGGGTTCTTCTGCATCAGGAATCGATCGAAATCCGTGAAGGTCTGGACGCGTTTTCTCTGATCGCGTCTCTGCGCAAAGCGTTTGAAAGTGTTTTTGAAATTAAAGTCCAGGATGGATCTCTGGACTCCGAAGTCTGGAGCCTGGCGAAGCGCTATTCGCGCGGCGGCTATGTGCCGGGGCGGTACCGGGTTTCATCACCAAGTCTGGAGAAAGTCCATTGAAAGAGCTTGAAACTTTTCTGACGAAAATTGAAAAGGTCATGGAAGACAATGACCAGTATAAATTTGAGGCTTACAGCTTTGTCATGGCAGGCTTGCATCACACGGTGTCAAAGCTTCCTAAAGCCCGGCATATTACCGGCCCCGAACTTTTGGAAGGTATCCGGGAATACGCGCTTGAACAATTCGGCCCTATGTCCCGTACTGTGCTCAACTACTGGGGGATTTTCAAGACTGTGGACTTCGGTAAAATCGTTTTCGCGCTGGTGGAAGTCGGAATTCTGCGCAAACAGCCTGAGGATAAACTTGAAGATTTTGAAAATGTTTATGATTTTAAGGAAGCGTTTGACCGCGGTTATAAAATAAAGGACGAATGACCGATCCTCTGAAAGAAATGCTCTCCGGCCTGAATCCCGCCCAGAAAGAGGCGGTTCAGTGGCCTGCCCACAAACCTCTTCTTATTCTCGCCGGTGCCGGCAGCGGTAAAACGCGGATTTTAACTTCCCGGATCGCGTGGCTGATTCTTCACGGTGTCCGGAGTTTTAATGTTCTGGGCGTCACCTTTACGAATAAAGCCGCTCAGGAAATGAAGTCCCGGGTTCAAAAGCTGATCAGTGAAGACGTTTGGGTCAGTACATTCCACTCCACCTGCCTCCGCATTCTGCGTATGGACGGGCCCCGTATCGGGCTGGATAAAAATTTTACCATTTATGACGATTCCGACCAGTTGGTGATTATCAAGGAATGTATCAAGGAATTGCGTTTGGATGAAAAACAGATGAATCCCAAGGGCGTGCGTGAGCGGATTAGCCGGGCCAAAGACCTCCTGCTGACGCCCGCGCAGTATGCTGAACATTCCGCGGATCTCTACGAAGAAGCGGTCTCGAAAATCTACCGGCTTTACGAAGACAAACTCAATAAGCTCAAGGCTTGCGATTTCGGGGATTTGATTATGAAGACAGCCCTTCTTTTTGACCGGGTTCCGGATGTTCTCCAGACTTGGCAAGACCGTTTCCAGCATATTCTGATTGATGAGTATCAGGACACCAACCATGCTCAATACCGGCTGATTCGCTCGCTCGCGCACGCGCGCCGCCAGATTACTGTGGTCGGAGATCCGGACCAGTCCATTTATGCCTGGCGAGGGGCGGATATCCGCAATATTCTGAATTTTGAGAAGGATTATCCGGATTGCGGAATTATCCGCATGGAACAAAATTACCGTTCAGGCCCAGTGATTCTTCAGGCCGCCAATGAGCTGATCAAACGCAACACCATGCGCAAACCTAAATCACTCTGGTGCGAGCGCAAGGATGGGGATAAGATCGCGGTTTTTGAAGCTCACGACGAAAAAGAAGAAGCAATGTTTGTGGTCAGCCAGGTGATGCAGAATGTTCATAACGGTAAGACTCTGGCCGATCAGGTGGTTTTTTACCGGGTTCACGCGCAGTCGCGGATTATCGAAGATATGCTCCGGCGGGCGAAAGTTCCTTATAAAATTGTGGGGGGAACGCGCTTTTATGACCGCAAGGAAATCAAGGATTTGATCGCTTATCTGCGTGTTCTGGTAAATCCCAATGATGACGTCAGTTTGAAAAGAATTTTGAATGTTCCGGCGCGTGGAATCGGTAAAAAAGCGCTTGAGATGTTGGAAGAGACCGTCCGCAACACTCAAAAAAGCCTGGATGAAGTGCTTTCCGGCGCGTCTTCTTTGCCGCTTCCTCCCAAAGCGCAGAAATCAATCGCGGGTTTCTGTATGTTTCTCTCGCGGATGAGAAAAAAAGTGAAGGATTTGCGCGTGGATGAGGTTCTGCAGGAAGTGCTGGAAAAAACAGGGTATATGACGGAGCTTCAAAACGAAAAAACCACTGAGGCTCAGGCTCGAATTGAGAATATTGAGGAATTTTTTAGCGTGGTTGAAGATTTTTACGAGAATACGTCTATTCCTAAAGAGTCTTCTGAACTCGAAGCGTTTCTGGAATCGATTTCACTGGTGACCGATCTTGATAAGTGGGATTCGGCGACCAATGTGCTGACGCTGATGAGTCTTCATACCGCGAAAGGTCTCGAATTTCCTCTCGTCTATATTGTCGGGCTGGAAGAGGGAATTTTCCCGCACGTGAACGCTTACTCCGACACGGCGGATGAACTTGAAGAAGAACGCCGGCTTTGTTATGTTGGGATCACGCGGGCCAAGGATAAGCTTCATCTGAGTTATGCCCGCCAGCGGCGCCTTTATGGAAGCCTCCAGCAAAACCTGCCATCAAGGTTTTTGAACGAAATTCCTTCCGAACTGTTTGAATCCAAGTTTGTTGAATTTGACTCTCAGGATGACCCCGCCTCAGATGACGGTATTGACATCGATATGGATGTTGATGAGATCAAACGCCGTATCTTATTTGATTAAATAGAGTTACAGTAAATTTCCCCCTAGGTCTTTATTTCAGGGGATTTTGCGTGTATATTTTATAGGCATTGTAAAACTATTTAAAAAGGACGGCAACCTTCCTGGTTTTCAATAGCCATATGCTAAACTTGAAATAAAAAAAACAAGTAAAAATGATCAAATCAACTATGGAAAGAAAAGTCAGGAGATTACTGGCCCTAGGGACCCTTCTGTGCTTTTTCTCTACTAATCTATGGGCCGTTCCGGAGCCGGGAATTACGGTTTTACCTTCGCGTGAAACGCCGGCTTTTCTTCAAGTTGAAATTCCCAAAGAAATCGCGTCGATTGAAGAAGTTTACGAAGCTCCTCCCAAGCCTGACCCCCGCCTTGTGCTTCATGTTCAGAACATCCATGGAAATTATGAAGCGCAGATGCAGATTAAAAAATTGCTGGATTACCTCTATAAACGTTACTCGTTCAAGCTTCTATTCGTGGAAGGCGCTGTCGACACTCTTCAGCCGGATTACTTAAAGCTTTTTCCTGAAGAAGAACGCAACAAGAAGCTCGCTGATTATCTTGCCAAGCGCGGTGAATTGACCGGCGTGGAAGCTTATTTAACGGAAGCTCCGGCGGACGTGAAGGCCGTGGGTATCGAAGAAGCGGATCTCTACCGCAAGAACCTCGAAGCCTATAAAACGGTCATGTCGCGCAGAGACCTGTCTGGAACATTTTTGAATCGGTATGAAGAAAAGCTGGAGCTTTTATCCTCTCACACCTTCTCTCCGGAAACCCGCAGGCTAGTCAGCGAATGGAAAAAATTTAATACCGGTCAGAGGGAGTTCCTTCCTTATGTGCGCCGTCTCTCTCAGGATGCCCGCAAAATCATCGGGTTGGATCTCGAGAGTCTCTTTGCCCAGGTGGAATGGCCTCAGATGACTCGCTTACTGGTGCTTCAGTCGATGGAATCTGAACTCAAAATCGATGAGGCTCAAAAAGAAAAGCAGAAGGTTCTGGCCTTTTTAAAAGAGAAACGGATTTCCCCGGAAATTCTGACCGCGATCGATAAGTTGGGGGAGAAACGTATCACCATGACCCGCGAAAATTCTGAATCCGCGCGTTTGGAAGACTTGCCCCGGTACCTCTTTGAACGTCTAGTCGCGGAAGCCAGCCCTAAGGGTTTTTATTTCCATGATTATCCGGCTTTCAGCATGTGGGCCGGGTATCTGATTCTTCAAAGCGAGCTGGATTCCAGGACTCTTTTTGATGAGATTGACCGGGTTTTTGAAAAAATGCTGGATCATCTGACGGTTACTGAGCGGGAGAAAAATCTGATGGAACTCTTCCGGGATGAGCGTCTTTTGAACCAGCTTCTTCACCTGGAGCTTACCCGTAAAGAATGGGAGCGTCTTTCTTACCGGAAGGAATGGGCGCACCCCGGAGCAATGCTTAACCGCCTTAAAAAAGTCGGCGATGAATTCAGCGCGTCGTCCAAAGGCGCGGTGGAAGCGTCAGAGTTTGATCCGGAAATCATGGGCGGGGAAACGGAGAATGGGTCCGGAACTTTCCCGATAGAGTCCTTGTTTGATTCCGCGATGAATTTTTATGATTTTGCCCGTCAGCGTGAAGCCGTGTTTATGAATACGATCAAAAAGGAAATGGGCGCTGAGCATTCTGAAAAGGCCGTGCTTGTGACGGGCGGATTCCACACCCAGGGTATTTTGGAAATGTTCCGCGATGATGAAATCAATTACAGCGTTCTGATGCCTCGAATCAGCGGAAGCGACTTGAGCACGGATAATTACGTCGCCAATATGCTGGAAGACCGCAAAACCATGTTTGATATTGCGGGTCTGGAAGCCATTATCAAACTTCAAGACGCGGTCCAGCGCAGGGAGCAAGGCGCGAATGAAGCTTACGAAGTCCAGATTCTTCTCGAGGCGTACGCTAAGCAAACAGGTTCTGAAAGCCTTTCGCAGTTAGTGAACTACTTCAACCTGTTCAATCAGACCCGCTTTTCCGCGGACAATCGTATTGTTTTGGAGACTTCGGCCGATTCTGAAGGAAATCCGTACGGCGTCCGGATTTTAATCGGCGGTCAGCCCATGCAAAAAGACGGCAAGGATATTGTGATCCCGATTGTCACCGCTAGAAATCCGGAAACCAGCCGGCAGGAATACCGCCTTGCGGACCACGCGGTGACTGAAAGTCCTTCAGCAAGACGAGCGGTCCCGCGTCTGGCTCAGCCCGAATCAAAAATAGTTCCTCCGTCTGGCGCTGTTCCGCAAATAGCCGCGCGTTCTGAGCTACGTTCAATTGGGGTCATTGACCGCAATCAGATTCCGGAAAGATCCGCCGCGATTTTTTCAGCGCTAACGGCGTCTAGCCCCGCTCTCGCGGAGCTTATCGGAAGTGTTGAGCTGGATCCCGCGGAAACAAATGAGTATCAGGTTAAGGGCTATTTAAGATCCAAGACCGGGGAACGTCTTCAGCGAAACAGCCGTGATATCAGTTTCAGGATTGAACAGGATCCTCAGTCGCCGGGAACGATTCTGACTTTCCGCAGTGATGGAATTCCAGGGGGCCTTTCTTCGGAACTCGCGCGTGTCATGCTCCTGATGCTTGTCAATGACGGGTATCAGCGGGTGCAGGTCCGCGGTGTCATTCCGGATGCTCAGGCGGCGCCTGGTCAGCGGGGAAGCGTTCAGTTCTGGAAAGATTCGCTTCAAAAGTGGGGAAAAACCCCGGGGCTTTCTTTTCTTGTACCGATCGTTCTGGGAGAAAGTTTCTTTGTTCCGCTGAGTTTATTGGATGTCAAAAAACTCAGCGAGCCCGAGGCTGTTTCGCCTCGCTCTGAAGTCAGGTCCTTTGACGATTTTCTTCTGCGTAATCCGATTCTTGGGTTCCATCTGACTCCGAAAATCCCAAAAGGTTTAAGCGTGAATAGCGCCATCGATTTTCTGCTGGAAAATTACACTTTGCCTCCCACGGATATGCAGGACATTTTTAATACATTAAATGATAGGATCGGGAACTCGATTTCGCAGATTCTTCTGCCTGAGGCGCCGAAACACGGTAAAGGGATTACCTGGAATGTTTATCCGCGCGGGAAAGCCGGCTTTTTTGCCCGGATTTATTTTTATAATTTCTTTTACAAAGATAAAAAGTATAACGTTGCGGTGAATATCGCGTCCGGTTTTGGCGAGGCCAGCCGGGTTGTGAGAAATGACATCTTGACTCAGGAATACTTTTTTCAGGCGGGCAGGAACCAGCACCACCCCTCACCCGTTACGACAGGGGAAGTTAAATTTACCCACACGACTCTGGCCCCGATTTCCTCCATTCTCTTGGGTAGATTTACGACCCGATTTAAGGAATTTGACCCGGTTCTTCTCAATCAGCTTGTCTCCCGCATTCGAAGTGATGAAGGCCGGCGCGTATCCCGGGAAATTAGCGGAACCCTCCAGGCTGGGCTTTTTGAAATGCTCGAGAACGCGACCGAAATCCATTTTTCTTCACAGGCGGCGGGAACTTTTCCGGTTATGTGGGAAGTCGGAACTGACGGACAGAAGCGATTTGTGCCGTTTGCTAATCCTCAGGAAACAATGGCTCGGCTGATTGCCACCCTCGTTTACTTTTCCGTTCTCGATCCGGACGGTCAAAACATTGAAACACTCAGCAACTTTTTTCCCAACGCGGGCGATTGGGTTGTCCAGCGCGACCTCAAAGCGGAGGACAAGTTCTCTATTATTACCATGCGTGACCGCAGAAAGGTTGGAGTTCCGGAGTACGTGGATGGATTGATTCATCTTTACGCGCTGGATGAAGGGAAGAAGGCTGAAGAATTGGTGGGAGCGGCTGAAGCTCGTGCCGTTGAAGCGGTCGCGCTTCCGATTTCTAATCCCGCGCTTGCGTTTCATGGCCTGGAACTCGGAAATATTGAGATCTACGGAGATCAAAAAGGCCGCGATATAACCCGCCAAATGCTTGAACTCTACAAGGCGTCTCCTTTATCCGAACCTTACCGCGCGTATGTAGATGATTTTCTCGCGGGGAAGCTTCCGGTGAACACGGATTTTAGCGCCCTGGGATTTAGAGTCCGCTCTGAAGTAAGGGCGGTGAGCTCACAGGAGAAGGAGGAGTTGGCGCGGCGGTTGGGGGAGCTGCAGGCCGCGGATGAGAATGGGAAGTATTTTGAGATTTTGAGAAAAAATATTTATCAAGTGATTGAAATAAATGCCGGCGGAGTTTATGACTGGGGGCCTTCGACCAATAAAACTTATCAGGAAATTTTCGGAAAATCGGCGCGTGAATATGGAGAATTCGGCAATCTGGCTAACGTTAGATTAGCTCTTGGAATTGTAGGGTTTGTGCTCCAAAAGGGATCGCGGCCGCGAAGTCTTGCCGATCAGCAGGAACTGCTGCGGATTTTGGAGGAATATGGACAAAAAAGGACTGAGAGTGAAAGGGAGAGATATGCAAACTGGCCAGACCGATTCAGCGAAACATTTCCGAATTTCCAGGTTTTGCCCGCTGATATTCAGCCGAGTGTGCCGGTAGTTTTGAGAGGAAAAAGCGTCGAAGGATTTATGCGAGGTGTGCCTGAAGGGCAGGCGCTGAACCTTGAATATGGGGCTTTAGGCGGCGTGCGTGACTGGCTTGAGGAGCACAAAAAGCTTGAAGGCGGCGATTTGTTGGAGCAATGGGCGCAGATGATTGGGATTGTCAGAGAAATAAAATTTATTTTGAGCTACCGGCCCGCAGCAGAGCAAACGCTTATTAGACCATTACTTAACGATGCGATAGAAGAATCGGTAGATTTGACTGAAAACACGCTGGTATTTCGACGTTCCGGTTTGCAAAAGCTTGAGCAGTTAAGACAGGCTTTGAGACAGGACTTTCCCTGGCCACAGGCGAGAGAGGTTTTTAGAAGCTCGCCGGGAAATGCGGCTCAAGGCCATCAGTCAAAAATTACGGCGAATGTTTATTCTCCTGACGGTAAGTATCTGGTGACTACGGGAACAGATCGGCGCGTAATTTTGTGGAGGGTGGGGGACGCGGGGCAGTTAACTCAGGTTTCGAGGACTGAGGCCGGGAATAATGAACAAGGACATTCGAGATCGATTTCGAGCGCCGCGTTTTCTCCTGACGGCCAATACGTGGTGTCCATTGGCGAGGATCGGAAGTTAGTTGTTTGGAGAGTCGGACCTGAAGGACAGCTTGACGAAGTGCGCCAGAAAGCTAAGCCGGAAGATCTTCGCGGACACGCGTATCACGCTTTTCTTGGAAACCATATTTTCTTTTTACCCAATGGCAACCGGATTGTGACGATAGGCGCGGATGGCCGCGTAATTGTTTGGAGTTTTACGAAAAAGGGACAAATTAAAAGGATCGCTCGAAATAATACTGCGGATGATGAGGATCATGAACCTGAAGCGATTACGGCAGCCGATCTTTCTCCGGACGGTAAAAATATTGTTGTTGTAAAAAGTCTTGATGGACTAGCTACTCGGGTAATGCTTTGGAGCCTTGACGGGCGAAGCGGGAAAATAAAATATTTGTCCTCTACTGAATATAGTAATTCGAATGAACTTGGAGCGGCTGAGAAGGTTCTCTTCACGCGGGATGGCCGGCGTGTGATTGCGGTCACCGAAAAACACCGCCTGGTTGTATGGGAACTTGGATCAGCGGGAGAGTTTATCGAGGGGGCAAGGAGCTCTCTAGGGGTTCCTGTAGGACCGGGGGGATACAGAGCGAACGTTATAACCGATGCGGTTCTTTCACCGGACGGTCAATATTTGGCGACGGCTATTTCTTGGTGGGGTGTGATTTTGTGGGGAATTGGAAAAAGTGGAGAGTTGAAACTATTCTCGCGAGTGATACCGCACTCGGCTGAGTGGCAGGGTTACGGGCCCGACAAAATAGCTTTCTCAGCGGACGGTAAACATTTGGTGACAGCCGATGAAAATTTAAGTTTGGCTGACTGGGATATTTTCCCCGCGCGCTCTGAAGTACGAGCAGTGAGCGAAGAGGAGAAGGCGGCGCTTGTGGGACTGGCGGACCAGCTCAAAGCCCTGAACTCCGGAGATGATTACCGAAAACTGGTTTCGGCTCTTGACGCGATTTTTTCAGGAGAAGATCGCGAGATCAATGACGGGGAATTTAAGAAGTTATTCGGAGAGCCCGGGAATCCCAGAAAGAAGAGCCAGTTTGAAAATCAAACGGCGGACACGCTGGCGCGCCAGATTGTGACGATGATTGAGCGGCCGGTAAGGGGCACGAAGCCGAGGAGCGCGGAGGATAAAGC
>CAYLPP010000005.1:0-123678 GCA_964385615.1 uncultured bacterium
TCATGTAGACTCGCAAGGGTCTCCAGGGTTCGAATCCCTGCCTCTCCGCCATTTTTTATGAATCCTGCCATTTCAATCCGAGGTTTGACCAAGTACTATAAAAATTTCAAAGCGCTGGAAGACGTTTCTTTTGAAGTCCAGCCTGGGGAATTTTTTGGTTTTCTCGGCCCTAACGGAGCCGGCAAGACCACGACAATCAGCATTATTACCGGCCTGGCTAATTATCAAAAGGGTACGGTCAAAGTATTCGGCCACGATGTCACGCGCGATTACCGCGAGGCCCGGGCCTTGATCGGGCTTGTTCCCCAGGAATTCAATTTCGATCCGTTTTTATCGGCGGAGCAGATTTTGACTTTTGAGGGAGGCTATTTTGGACTTCCCAAAAAACAGGCGCAATCCCGCGCGCTCGAGCTTCTCGAACTTTTCTCGCTCATTTCCAAAAGACACGAGGGTTATAAAAAACTTTCAGGAGGAATGAAGCGCCGGCTCCTGATTGCCCGCGCGATGATGCACTCTCCGAAAATTTTAATTTTGGATGAACCTACAGCCGGAGTCGATTTGGAACTGCGCCACCAGCTTTGGGATTACCTGCGTAAGATCAATCAGGAAGGCATGACAGTGGTTTTGACGACGCATTATATTGAAGAAGCCGAAAAACTCTGCGGACGGATCGGCGTGATTCACGAAGGGAAAATCGCCGACTTGGATTCCACCGATAAATTGATTCGGAAAATGAGCGGGGATCAGGTCGAGCTTTATCTGAAGACCCGGCTGGATCAGCTGCCGGCGGGGCTGTCGGATCTTCCGGTCAAACTGGAAGAGGCAGGCACAAGAATCCGCTTTGAAGACCAGAAGGACGTTATCACGCGCGTTTTAAAGGTGGTTCATGATATGGGAATGGAAGTTGAAAAGATCGATGTGCGTAAACCCACGCTGGAAGACGCTTTCTTAAAACTGACCGGAAAAGGCCGCCCGGCTTTGGGCGCATTTAAAATCTGATGAAATCACTTACAGGCTTCCGCACTCTGGTTTGGCGGGAAATTTACCGGTTTATGTCCGTTTTCAAACAGACAATCTCACCGCCTTTGATTTCCAGCTTCCTCTACATTTTTACGTTCGGGTTTTCCATCGGCAGGCATATTGATGTCGGAGGAATTCCTTACCTGACCTTTTTAATTCCGGGCCTGCTGATGATGCACGCGATCGAAGGTTCTTATCAAAATACTTCCAGCTCACTTTTCATTTCGCGGTGGGCCAATAATATCGAAGAGCTTTTGGTTACGCCGATTTCATTTTTTGAAATGGTTCTGGCGATTTTAATCGGCGGTCTGGCCCGAAGCGTGATGATCGTGACGGGCGTTTGGAGCATTTCATTAATTTTTGTCCGGTTTCTTCCCGCGCATCCGCTGGTCATGGTTTACTTTTTGATCGTTGTTTCGCTGATTTTTTCTCTGATCGGGATGCTGGTTGCCCTTTACGCGGAGGAGTTTGAGCATCTTACGGTAGTGACCACCTTCGTGATTTCGCCGCTGGTTTTCTTCGGCGGTGTTTTCAACACCCTTGACATGGTGCCTGAAAAACTGCAGATTTTCCTCAGGCTGAACCCTATTTTTTACATGGTTAACGGAATGCGCTACGGGATGCTGGGGCAGTCCGATGCTCCCGTCGGGTTCAGTATGGTTCTGGTCATGGGGCTGTTTCTAGCTCTATTTTCCGTAACGGTCTACTTATTTCGAATCGGTTATAAACTGAGGAAATAATTCAGCGATGCTTAACGGCTATCTTTTTCAAAAAGGAAAACCGCTCGAAACGAATCCGACGCGGGCTCGTATGCTTCAAGCGATGGCTGAAAAAGAAAGCCTGCTTTGGGTCGATCTTGAAGCGCCCAGCGATTTTGAAGCGGAAACCTTGGTTGAAATTTTTAATTTCCACGATTTAGCTATCGATGACTGTTTGAACGATAATTCTCACCCCAAGCTTGATGATTACGAAGAATATCTGTTTATGGTGATGCACGATATCGCGCTTCAGGATAAGGGGCTTCGGGTCACGGAGCTGGATATTTTTCTCGGGAAAAATTACGTCGTGACCTTTCATAAGCAAAAAATTAAAAGCCTGGACGATATTCGAGACGCGGCTTCCCGCCGCCCGGATATGTACCTGGGGCACGGCGGCGACACTCTTGTTTACATGATGCTCGACAAACTGGTTGATCAGTATCAGCCCGTATTGGATGTTTATGAAACGGAAATAGACCGTCTTGAGGATGAGATTTTCAATAATCCTCCCAGGGATTTTTTGGCCACGATTATGCAGGTCAAACGCGATATTTTTCATTTTCGCCGGATTGTGGCGCCCCAGCGTGACACGCTCAACGTCATCAGCAAAAACCCCAGCCATTTTATCCGCGCGAAAAACCGGATGTATTTCCGCGATGTTTACGATCATCTTTTCCGTATTTATGGAAATATCGAAGGTTTCCATGAAGCGGTTAACGGCGTTCTTCAGGGGTATTTCTCTTATTCTTCTAATAAGCTGAATGAGATCATGAAGCGTATGACGGTTATGGCAACGTTAAGCATGCCGGCCGTCATGATTGCCAGCATCTACGGAATGAATTTTAGAAATATGCCGGAACTTGATCACCCGATGGGGTATTTTATGTCGTTAGGGTTAATGGCGCTTACTTCCATGGGGATGCTGGTCTGGATGAAATACAAAAAGTGGATTTAAAACCGATTCTTTACGGCCGGGATCTGGCTGAAATCAAGGCCTGGCTTAAGTCCGGAAATTTCCCTCCTTACCGCGCCGAACAAATCGCCGGATGGCTTTATAAAAAACAGATCCTTTCCGCGGGCGAAGCCAAGAACCTTCCCAAAGATCTTCAGCAGGCAATCGAAAAAGAATTTGATGTTTCCGGCCTGGAACAAATTGAAGTTTATGAATCAGCCAACCATGAATCGACCAAATTTCTTTTCAGGACACGCGACAAACAGCTGATCGAAAGCGTGCTGATTTCTCAGCAGGGCCGGCGGACCGTTTGCGTTTCCACGCAAGTCGGATGCAAGATGGGCTGTGTTTTTTGCGCCAGCGGAAAGGGGAAATTCGGCCGTAACCTCGATCCGGGCGAGATTGTTGAGCAGGTCGCGCGCATTGAAAGATATCTCGGCAAAGAAATCACTAATATCGTTTTTATGGGGATGGGTGAACCGTTGGATAACTTTGACGGTACCATGAAAGCGCTTGAGATCCTTCAGGCGGAGTGGGGCTTTGGTTTGGGCGCCCGGCGTATCACGGTTTCGACTTCAGGGATTACGCCCAAGATTGTCGAGTTTGTTCAGCATAGCGAGGGCCGGGTCCGGCTTTCGATCTCGCTTCACTCCAGCCAGGAAACGAAGCGCACGGAACTGGTGCCGATTAATAAAAAATATAATTTGGCCGAATTGGTCCGCACGCTCAACCGGCTTCACGTCAAATTGAAGCGGGAAATCACGTTTGAGTATACGGTTATTGAAGGCGTGAACGATTCCAAGCAGGAAGCGGTCGGCGTGGCGCGTATTGCCTTTCCCTTGGGCGCCAAAGTAAACCTGATTCCTTACAATCCTATCGCAGATACGGATTTTAAAACCCCTTCCGCTCAGAAGGTGGATGAATTCCGAGCGATTCTGGTGCGTAACGGAATTCGCGTGACCGTGCGTCAAACGGCAGGCCGCGACATTAACGCCGCGTGCGGTCAGCTCCGCCGTTTACGCGAAAGCGCCTGAGCCTTCCGCCGAAACACCCCGGTATTCCCAGATTCTTTCCAAGTCCGGATTTAAAAGATAAATCTCCGAAAGCTTTTTTGATAAAAATTTTCCTGTAAAACCGTCCAGCAAAGCGGTTAATTCATCGATTCTCAAAACTTTCTCGAAATGTTCCTGGGGTGTTCCCGCTGGATTGAAAACAAGATCCATTTGAAGCCTTCGGCGTTCATAATAAATCCGGGTGACTTCAGCGAGGATATCGTTGCGTAATTCCACCATCAGTTTTTCGCGGGAATCAATGGAGGTCTGATCCGAACTGTAAATGAAATCACCCAAATTCCAGCTCAGGCTCATATCCCAGCCCCGGGAAATATCGTCTGGACCGGTAATATAGCGGTCCGCGTCATTAGTGCCTCCCCGGTCAAGATCAATACTTGCGCCGCGGTCGACATCCTTGCCGAATGAGAAATTAGGGAGCAGGGATGCCAGCCGGGATTCAGCCTGCCAGCGTTTGATTTTCGCGTTTTTAACATTCGCGTACCGCACGGCGTGCTTCTGAATTTCCCAGGCGGAAGGTTCAAGGTGAGTCAGCTTTTGAAAAAGCTGTACGGCCTGGTATCCATCTGAAAATTCCGCAGGCTGCACCTGATCGGGAAAAACCGGATAAAAGAAAAAACCATTGGGCGTAAGCGTGACCAGCGTCTCCCGGGTTTCCGAAGTAATTAAACTGAGGCCCGAGATGGCGTCGCTTTCAAGGCCCGCGTAAAGTTTTTCCCACCGGGTTTCGGCCGGAGTGAAAACAAAAACTCCTTTGGCTGTTCCCGCGAAAACTTTCCGCGCTTTTGAAGAATAAACTAAATGACGGACTTCGGAAATTTGAAGGCCTGAGCCGGGCAAGGGGTTCCAGGAATAGCCAAGGTCCATGCTTTTAAAAATGCCTTTTGACGTAGCCAGCCAGAGAGAATTTTTTTCGGGTGAAGCTGTAATCTGAAAAAATCCCGACGAAATTTCAGAAAATTCTTCCTCTTCAGCTGAATCCGTTTGAAGTTCATCGGTTTCTTCCGAGCCGGTTAAAGAAAACACACGCCGAAAATGCGACCGGTCCGTGGAAAGAAACAGGGTGTGGCCGTAGCCGGCTAAAATAGATTTTTCGGAAAAGAAAATGACGGACACGGGTTCCGATCTGAAACGGGAAAAGGGAAACCAGCTCTGCCCACTGTCATCGGATTCCAATAGCCCTTTAACGGTTCCTAAGAACCAGTGTTCCGGGTCCTCGGGATCAACAGCCATCGTCAGCGGAGCGGGCGACGAAGTGCCGGAGCTTCTGTAAAAACGCCGGCAAGTCCGGTTTTTCAGAGAGCATTCGAGAGCGCCTTCGGGAGCCAGTACGAACAAACTGTCTGGAATTTGACGGAAACAGAGAACGCGGCTTATTTTTTCGGGGAGATCCGGCGTGTAGAATTTTTCCCACGGCCCCTTTTCGAATCCTGAAAAAAGACCGTCACGGGAAGCCACGATGACTTTACCCGGATTCCACGGGTCGGCCGTGACAGCCTGTGGAATTCCGGCCGATGGCTGATGAATCGGTTTTTCCCAGGCGGCCTGGAGTGAAAATGTTTGCGCGAAAAAAAAGCAGAGCAGGAGATGAATTTTTTTCATAAACCGTCCTTAAATTTGAATTGCCCGATCATGCCCCCGCGTCTTATTTACCGCAATAAGAAATTCCAAAATCCGCCTCTTTCGTGTTATATTTGCACAAATTTTTACCGTTCTGATCATTTCCTGAAACGGTTCTATTTTAAGGAGAATTATGGGTTTTAAATGCGGTATTGTCGGATTGCCGAACGTCGGCAAATCTACTTTGTTCAACGCTCTGGCCAAAGCCAAGGCGCCTGCTTCAAATTATCCTTTTTGCACCATTGATCCCAATACGGGCATTGTGTCTGTGCCCGACCCTCGAATTGACGCGCTTGCCCGTATTAATAAATCCCAGAAAACGATTTACACCACGATCGAGTTTTACGATATCGCCGGTCTTGTGAAAGGCGCGGCCGAAGGCCAGGGCCTGGGCAATCAGTTTTTAGGCCACATTAAGGAAGTTGAAGCGATTCTGCATGTGGTCCGGTGTTTTGACGACCCGAACGTGATTCACGTTTCCGGCAGTGTCGATCCGGTGCGGGATATTGAAGTTATTGATACGGAGCTTTGCCTTAAGGACCTCGAAACGATGACGGCCCGCTTTGACAAGACGGAAAAGCTGGCGCGTTCCGGTGATAAAGAATCCAAAGAAAAGATGCCGGTTTACGAAAAAATTAAAAAAGCGCTGGAAGACGGAACCCCTCTGCGCCTGTTAGATTTAAGTGAAGATGAAAAAAGATTGATTCGCGATCTCGCTTTTCTGACCTTGAAACCCGTTCTCTACGGAGCCAATGTGGCTGAAACCGATTTACCGGACGCGGCCGGCAATAAATGGGTAGCGGCGGTGCGTGAATTGGCGGCCAAGCAGGGCGCGGAAGTGGTGGTTATTTCCGGCAAGGTGGAATCCGAGCTTGTGGAGCTTTCCGAAGAGGAACAGAAAGAATTTTTAACGGCATTGGGTTTGAAAGAGTCCGGTCTAAATGTTTTGATCCGCGCGGGCTATAAACTGCTGGAATTAATCACCTACTTTACATCAGGCGAGAAAGAATCCCGCGCCTGGACCATCCGCAAAGGAACCAAGGCTCCCCAGGCCGCGGGTGTGATTCACTCTGATTTTGAGCGGGGATTCATTCGTGCCGAAACCATGAACTGCAAAGATCTTATCGAGCTGGGCTCTTCCGCGGCTGTTAAGGAGAAGGGCCTCCTGCGCATTGAGGGTAAGGACTATACCGTCGCCGACGGTGACGTCATGCTCTTCCGCTTCAACGTTTAACTTTTTCATCTACTAACAATAGCTAGCTTGTTTAATCGATATTAATCCAATTAAAAAAGCTTAATAAAAGTTATTTGAACTATTCGTATTCGCCGTGTATCATTCCAAAAACTTCTCAGTGAATGTCTGAAATTCCTCAAAAATCTTTAGAAAAAAGGTGATGTTTTGAAACTTTCCAAAAAAATTACGGCTTCTTTACTGATCGCGGCTCAATTACTCGCTCCTGCTGGAAATGGTTTTTCAGCGGAACCTTCCAGCCCCGCAAAATTTTTTGATGTCATTCATTATCAGCCTTCCGCTGAAGCCGGATTTGTAGAGGAGTCCTGGACCGGGAAGAGCCCTTTATCGCTAACGCTTATTCAGGATGCCCACTCTTCGCCGGACGCGCAAAAATCCATTCAGCTTCTTTTGGCGGATATGCAGAAGAATGGACTGGAAACCGTGTTTGTGGAAGGAGCTGAAGGGAAGCTTGATCCGATGCTTTTCCGTTCATTTCCCGACCGTGAAGCGCTGGAACGAGTTTTTGAAGATTTTCGGAAAAACGGAGAAATCGCCGGGTCTGTGATGGCCGCGGTTTTAAATCCGGCCGGTCTGGATTACTACGGCATGGAAGACGATAACGCTTACTTGAGGGGGATTTCCGAATTTCTGGAAGCGGATGCATCCCGTGAAGATTTAAAACTCGCCGTCATTCCTTTTCGCGAGGAACTGGAAACCCTCAAAAAGAAATTCTATTCTCCTGAGGCTCTTCAGGTTTCAGAATATCTTAAAAGTTTTTATGAAAAACCCGAACAGGCGCGCGAAGCGATTCAATATTTGCGCGCGAAGCTCAGCCCGGAACTTACGAAGTACCCGAGAGTTTCCGCGGTTTTTACCGCGCTTGAAAGCGGAGACGCCCGGAATTCCGCGAACCTGGATAATGAAATCCGGTTTTTAGCCGGAGATCTCGCCAAGAATCTCAAAGACCGCGAAAAAGCCCAGAAAATTAATAAAGCGCTTCAGGATTACCAGACCGAAACTCTTGGTTTCTCCGCGTTTGCTTCCATGATTTCAGATTTCGCGCGCGCTGAAAGCCGTGAGTTGCGCCCTTCGCTGCTGTTCCAAGAACAGGTCAAGCTTCATAAAACCCTCGAGTCTGTCCGGGGGTATGTTTTTTTTGAGGAATTCAGCCGGTACTCAGCCGAAGTTAAAAAGTCGGTTTTCAAAAATCCGGAAGAATTTCTAATCGACTCCCTTGAGGAAGTTATCACGGGCTTTGAAAAATTTTCAGCTTTGGAAGTTTCGCATTCCGAATGGGAGACCCTTACCGCTTTTTTGAAATCTAAAAACCCCGGCGGAAATTCCGCGGATTCATCAGCTTCTGAGCTTAAAGATTTTCAACAGCGCCTCGCGGTTTCTTTGCCCCAGCTTTTTAAGGGGTTCCCGGCGCAGGGCCGGTTTTATGAAAATGCCCGGCTTCGTGAATCGGCTTTCATGGAAAACATTCTTAAACTTATGCGTAAAGATCAGAAAAAGTCCGCGGCTGTTATCGCCGGCGGATTTCACGCGGAGGGCCTGACCGCTCTTTTCAGGGAAAAAGGTATTTCTTATAAACTGATTTCACCGGCCATGAATGAAGCTCCCGCTGAATCTAATTATCTTGAAACGATGCGGGGTAATGTTTCGTGGAGAAATTATTTTCAGGTTCAGAACGGAGAAATCGATCTTTATAAAGCGTTTGCTTCCGCCGCGGTCGACCGGCTGATAGCTTTGGTTTCTGCCGGAGATTCTGTTTCGGTTCCCGCTCAGTTACGCGAATGGCGCGGGCGAATTTTAACTGAACTGGCTTCCCGCGGGGAATCTTCCAAAGCCGGGCAGTACACCAAATTTTTGGATGACGCAGGGGCCAAAAAAGCATGGCTTCAAACCGTAGACGGGTTTTTAAATCATCTCCAAACATTAAAAACTCAGCATGAATTAACTCCGGAAAAAATCAGCGGCTGGAATGCTTCCGCCCGGAATATTACGGCTTGGGAGTTTGTACCGGTTGTCTACGGACGAAAGATTCCGTCTGCTTTTGTGAAGCAGCGGTCGGAACTGCGCCAAAAAAAATGGCAGAATGATCTTTATGAAGGTGTTTCGGATTTCCGGCATCTGGACGATCCGAGCCGTGACCGTTTGAGAGAGCAGACTCCTGATTGGGAAAGAATGAATATCCTCGGGCGGGTGTTTCTTGACCGGCTTGGGAACGAAAACCCGACCAAACTTTTAAGTCTGGATGATTTTAGAGAAGAAGCTGAAAAAAGAATGCGCGCTGAAGGCATTTGGAATGACCGGGTGTCGATTGATGCTCTACTCAAGCGCATGGTAAAAATTGGTCTTTTAAAAGAACAGCACGGCTCTTATCAGCTCGCGGTTTCCAGAGAAATTCTGACTCTTAAATCTAATCACCTGCGATTGATCAACCGCCAGCTCAAAGCCGGTTTGGACAGTCTTGATTTGAAAGTTTCTCCGTCCGAATGGCAGGAAGACACGGGTGCGGCGCTCAGGCAGATTATCTCTGATTACATTGTGGCGATTCGCGAATGGCCTCTTTACCCTTCCGAAGCTCAGTGGCCGTTGACTAAAGCTATCGCGCTTCTTTCCAAAAAAGATATGCGTCTTCTTCTGACCTTTTTTCAAAACACCGAATGGCTGACTCAGTATGAATCGGTCGTGGAAGATCTGATGCTTTACATGGGTGAACAACTCGGCGAAAAAGTAGATGAAAACTGGCTGTTAAGAAACACGCCTCGGTTGAAAGGGCGTAATATTTATTACAACTCTCCTGAAACCTGGTTCGCCGCCGGCGGTCTGGGGCGTGTCGGGCAGTATCACACTACGGCCGGCGCGATTTTGAGCGGAAAAAATGCCACCATGGTGACGATTGAACCTTACTATCCGCAGAGAATCGTCAGAAAAAAAGTCGCGGGGGTTGAGCAGGAAATTTATGTGGATCTGGATTATTCGGATCCGAATCTTCCGGTACCGGTCGAACAGCTCAGCGCTACGCCGGTTTTTACATTTTCAATCCGTGTTACCAAAGGAGACAAGCGGGTTAATGCGGATGTGCATGTTTATAAAGGTACAAACCGTTACGGGATGGAAGTTTATTTAATCCGCGACCCGGGGAATTATTACGGCCGGTTTCTTTACAGCTACGGCGGAAAATACGGAGCGACCAGCCCTGAATTCGCGGAATACATGGCTAAAGCTCAGCTGAAGCTGATCAAGAAACTCGAAAAAATTAAAAAAGCAAAGCAGGGAGACGCGTACAAACCTCCCGTTATTTGGGCTAACGACGGTCAAGAAGGCTTGGTCTCCGCTTTAAAAGAAGTTTCGGATGATATTGACGCGGCAGAGCTCAGTGTCCGCCAAAGTCTGGCCAGGGATCCCAATTTCGAATTTTGGGATTTGGCTACAAATGACGATGATGAAATTTCACTCCAAGGCGCGACTGTGCATATGACGACTCATACCATGATCAACCGCCTCGAAATTGGATGGGATACGATCGACCGGCTTGGCTTCCGCGATGAGGTGACGGGCCGGTTCGGTGTTTCAGCCGATAAGTACCGCCGTTTATTTTCCAGGTTCAACCCTAGCTCAGGCGCGAGTTACGCGGATTTCACGAGCGCGGGTTTGCGAGCCGCTGACAGCGTCAACGGAGTGGCTGCCATGCATGTTCAAAGTGTGCGCCATCTGACTCCCGAACTCAAAGTAACCGCGATTACCAACGGGGATGACCGCAAAGCTTCTCAGAAGCGGTATCTTGAAATCGTGGAATCGGAAGAATCCAGATCCCGTTTTCCAGATGCGGATCCCGAATATCTGACCACTGAACAAATGGCCGTCATCAAGAAAATGGCCAAAGAAAAAGCGAAGAACGACCCCGTGCTGTTAGCTTTGGGTGATGACAAACACCCTGAGAATGAAGGGTTTGACGCGTTACTTAAAAGCATTGATACCAACGCTCCGGTGGTGGCTTACATGGGCCGTTTGGTGGAAGAAAAAATCGGACGGCGCAGAGCTTTTGATAATGAAAATATCCGCTACCTTGTCAGCCAGGGCGCGACGGTCGTGATTTTCGCGAACGTTCAGGCGGGTGAACTTTCCAAGAGAATGTTCGCGGAGCTTAAGGCGCTTCAGGCCGAAGTAAATGCTAAAGGGCCCGGAAAATTTTTGCTGGCCACAGGCTGGGGCGTTTTAGAACAGCGCCATCTTTTCCCGCTGGTGGATATTCAGGTTAATGATTCTGAACCCATCACGGAAGCTTCAGGGCTTACCGAAACCACTCCTCAAGGTTTTATCGAACTTTCATTGCCGACGCCTGAAGGTATTTACAATGTTCATGGCGAAATCATGGATTTTGAAACTCCGGGCGTGGGGCATATCGTCCTGCCGGATGAAGAAAGTGTGGCCGGGTATCAGAGGGCTTACGCGCGCCTTCTTGCTTTGTACCGTGAAAAACCCGCTGATTTCGCGGCGCATGAAGTGACCTCTCTGCGCATGACCTCGATTTATCCCGCGGTTAAAACGACAGCGGCTTATTTCAGGGAAATGGATAAGGCTTTGAAGTCTCTGGAAAATCCTCTGGGAGCTCTTCGGCGCTTTGCGGCTGGAGATGTGAATGAGGGGCAGTCCTTCCGCAATCTCCGCCGGCGCAAGACGCTGGTTCAAGCCTTGGAAGAAACAGACGGGGTTTTCAAGTTTGAAGACATTTCAGCGGAGTCGGAACGGGGAGGAATCGTAGCCTATTTTATTCCGAATGTTCCTAACGGAAGTCCTTTGAATATTGTGGTGATTGAAACCGGTTTTAGGCCGGATAACGGAGAAAGACGCAGCGCCTTTATCCGCAGCGCCCGGTTTAATGAAGCCGTCCGGCAATTCGCGCGTGAACAAGGTGTTGACCGCGTTACGATCACGGACGCTTTGATTCCCGCGAAATATGACGCTGCTGACGGTCTGGGCAGTCCCGCGGCCCGTAAAGGTTACTACGGCTCTTATACGCCTGAAGAAATTGCGCGAAGAGGGCTTTATGTCGCGACACCTTCTTCAACCCAGATTCAGGTTCTGAGCATTACTCCGACACGTAAAGAAAGACCGGAAGCTCTTCCCGCGCGCGTCGATAAATCCACGATTTTCTTTGATGATGAAACTTCAGAACCTCTGCGCGCGGCATTGCGCGAGCTGATTCCGAACGGTCTTTTAACTCATTTAGGAAAAACGGACCGGGATCTGGTTTGGTTTACCCCTCGGGAAGGGTTTATCGCTTCTGAACCGGAAAGAATTCCTGAAAACTGGAATCAGGAAGGCACTTATTTAATTGTGAATAAAGGCGGAGGCCGTTTGACCTTGGCGCTTTCCAGGCGGTTGGATTTGGACCCTGAAAGTCAGCGTAAGCTTGCCTTTACCAAAGAACCGGTTCAGAAAACCACTCCGCTTTTTATCGAGCTTTTCGCGGACGGTGACGATCTCTATATCGGCTTCGGCCGTATGGAACGTTTTCCGGAAACCGGCGATGCTCAGGATGCTGCATTCAGCTATTGGTACAAAAACCAGCTTCTGCCTTTTGTTGGAAAATTCGGATTTTCAAGAGTCCATATCCGTCAGCGTATTCTTTTGGATGAAACACTGACGTCAGCGGGCTTTGAAAAAGAAAGAGAATCGGTCGGAACCGATCTTCCTTTCTGGACGGCTGAAATTCCTACGCCAAGCCGTTCTGAACTCAGGAAACAAGACGCCTCTGTTGAAGGTCTGCCGGTGACAGTTTCGCAGGTTGCCGGAGAAACGCTGGAAGTTTTGGTTTCCCAGAAACCCATTCCCGGAACGTTAGGCCGAAAAATCGCAAAGACCGCTGAAAATCAGTGGGAAGATTTTTCCGCTGAAGTTCAAGAGCAAGCTAAGGAGGAAGGTTATCCAGAGCTTTTCGGCCGTGAAAACGCGGATGACTCAGATGCCTTTTTGGATTTTTACAGGGATCATTCTGATTACGAAAGCGTTCTTGAGAAATTTCTCGCGGAAAAAACCGAAGAAATACGGACGCGAGTTCATGATGCTCTGCAAGCGGATCCTCAGAAAAGAATCTCGTTTGCTTTTGCCATTCGTATGCCGGGAAGTGAAAAGGTTCGGGGCTGGCTTCTCAATTATTTAAAAACGGTTTCAGCTTTAATGCAGGAATACCCCGACCGGGTGCAGGGCCGAATCAGCATTCTGGCTCCGTTCGAGGATTTTCGTGATAATCAGAAATTAAAGGATTTTCGCGGTGAAGCTGAACGCACGGGCGCGGCAAAAATCATCGAGCTTAATACGGCCCGCACAGCTTTTGATATTAAACAGTATTTCGGTGAAAACGTTAACGCGCTAGGGTATGGTCTTGAAGATGTAAAAGGGACAAGCTTTGAAAGCCGGCTGGTCCGCACGGCCCTTAACGTGGATAATGAATCCGTTTTCCTGGTTGCCGCGCTTCTTTCTTATGAACTGGCGGAAGTGACCGATTCCAAGGCGATGGCACAGGTTCTGCGCCGCGTTTCTCAGACCTTACCCGGGTTTCAGTATTCTCCGGATGGAATCCGTATCACGTTTGAAGCCCTGCAGATTTCTTACCGGGGCTACCAGCTGGTCGGCAGAGCGGCGTAGCCATACACGGCTTTCATTAGCTGTGATGGCTACGTACTTTTTCACGGGAAAAAGTGCGTTAACGCACTTTTCCCGCCAGGGAAAGCGCTATTACCAGCTTGATTGACAAAAAAGAAGATTATGAAATAATGAGCTCTCGAATTTCAACGGAGAGCTCATTATTCATGAATCTTTTTTATAACATTTACCGTGATTTCAAAGGCTGCTTTGAGCGTGACCCCGCGGCTCGTACTCCGCTCGGTTTTCTTGAAGTCATCTTCCTTTATCCCGGCTTCCACGCGATTTTTCTGCACCGCGTCAATCATCTTCTTTACCGCCTGAAAATCCCGTTTATTCCCCGGCTTTTTTCTCAGATCGCCCGTCTTTTGACCGGTATTGAAATTCACCCTGGCGCTAAAATCGGTCCGGGGTTTTTTATCGATCACGGCATGGGGGTGGTGATTGGCGAAACGACGGAGATTGGTGAAAATGTAACCCTCTATCAGGGTGTGACCCTGGGCGGTACCGGCGCGGAGCGGGGTAAGCGTCACCCGACTTTGGGAAGTCATATCGTGGTCGGCGCGGGCGCTAAGGTTCTCGGCAATATTAAGCTGGGCAATTACGTTAAAGTCGGCGCGGGCTCTGTGGTTGTTCATTCCGTGCCGGACCATTGCACGGTTGTCGGTGTTCCCGCTGAAATTGTGCGCAAAGAAGGCAAGAAAGTGACCGCTTGCGACCTGGATCACGGAGATCTCCCGGATCCTCTCAAGGCTTTGAAGAATCGTATCCGCACCCTCCAGAAAGAAGTGGATACGCTTGAGAACCAGCTGAAAACCCCACCCCCAACTCAAAAAGATTAACCCTCTTAAACCATTTGATTTAAATAGCTTACAAAAATGATTATAGGCCTCTTTTGACGTGGGGCCTATAATGTGCTAGCGTTTAATAGTAGAAGTTAAGCCATGAAACACCGCTCCTTAGTTGAGCGTGACGCAAGGCGTTCTTGAACCAGTGTTTCAAAACTAAAGCGATAAGCAGGGCAGGGCCGGAATCATCCCAGACTGCTTTAGTTTTGAATGGTTTTGGATGCTTTGCGTTTTTTTTTGCACGAACACTGAAATCGTTAAGATTTCGGTGCACTCGGCGGGGTTTGAAACTTCGCTCTGCGTAGGGAGGTGAGAAACATGAAAATGGACGTTCGGCTTTTGACGGGCATTTTCGTCGGCATGTTGGTAGGTCTTCATTATCATGAAGCGCTATTGCCTTATCTGCCGCTTATGATTGTGCCGACTTTGATTCTAGTACTGAAAATCGTCCACCATCGTTAATCCCGGTGGACTAGTACCGTCTGACATTTAAATCTACGGGTAAGACGGTACTAGCAAGTACACGGATTCTTTAGCCGTGACTTGCTGTGCTTGCGCATTTGCGCAAGTAAAACATTGGTTTTGTAAAGGGGGTGGTTGCCGTGAAGTTCGATGATAATCTTCTCGCTGGATTGTTTGTGGGTATCACCATCGGTCTTCATTACGGTGCATCGCTCAGCACGTTCATGCCGATTTTTCTCGTGCTAGGCGTGATTTATCTGCTCCGTTTTGTAAGATCGCGTTAATGAAGCGCAGCGGTGCCGTAGACGGCCTTCTTTAGGCCGCCGCGGCATCGCTGTTAAGTTATTGGATTTAGCGGCGCAGCCGGTGAAGCGGCAACATTTGATTGTTCAGTATCTGCGCCAATGTTAAACTCTCCCTCATGCCTTCCAAACTTATTATCTATTCTGACGGCGGTGCCAGGGGAAATCCAGGCCCCGCGGCTATCGGCCTTCTGATTTGCGACGAGAAAAACGAGCCTCTTTTTGAGCATGGTGAAACCATCGGCGAAACCACCAACAATGTCGCGGAATACACGGCGGTTATTGTCGCGCTCGATTTTGCCCGCAAGCATAAGCCGGATGAAATCAGCTATTTTGTAGACAGCGAACTGGTGGCCCGCCAGCTTTCGGGACAGTACAAGGTTAAAACTCCCCATATTCTGGCGCTTTACAAGCAGGTCAAGGATCAGGAAAAAAATTTCAAAAAAATCACTTTTACCCAGGTTCCCCGAACCCATGAAAAACTCCGCTACGTTGACCGGCTCGTAAACCGGGCTCTGGACGAAGCGGGGTATTGAGTTTAGAATCCTTAGATGAATCCCGCTCAAGCCGAGTCTCCCCGTATCTTTAAATTTTTTGCTTCCGTTAAATTAGCGATTCCTCTGCTTATAGCTCTGATTTTGGCTCTAGCGGCCGGCACTTTTGTGGAATCGGCTCATGGCGCGGACGCGGCCCGTATGCTGGTTTATGATTCTCCCTGGTTCAGCGCTCTGCTGATTCTTCTGGTCATCAACCTCGCGGCCGCGGCATTTGACCGGTATCCCTGGAAGAAAAAGCATATCGGTTTTGTCATTACCCATTTGGGGATCATCGTGATTCTTGCCGGGTCGCTGGTCACGCAGAAAACCATGGTGGACGGGCAGATGGTGATCGCTGAGGGAGAGACCGAATCACGCATTACACTTTCACAGCCCTTGCTTTATATTTATTCCGCCGCGGATCAGATGGACTGGATGTTTTATATTAAAAAGCAGCCTTTCGACTGGCGGGGCGATTTACCGTTAGAACCCAAGAAAAATTCGGATACGGTACCTCTTCCTTTTAAAGCCAGCCTGATTTCTTATTTACCGCACTCATCTTCGCGCGAAGAAGTCGTTAAAAATCAGGACGGCCCTCCGGCTGTTAAAGTGACTTTGAAAAATTCTTTTTTGAATCAAAGCCAATGGCTGGTGCTTAATGACGCGGAATTGGGACTGGTTCAAATGGGGCCTGCTCAGCTGGTTTTCACGGACCAGCTTTTGCCCGAAAGCTCTGAGGAGCCCTCTTCTTCCGGTTATCTCGAGGTTGAGCATGAAGGAAAAACCTCCAATATTTCGTTTCCGGAAAACATAACACTCCCCGCGGAATTTCCCGTGGAAGGAACCCCGTATAAAATCATTATTGATCAGCTTTTTAAAAACGCGGTGATTTCAGGGGCGGAGTTGATTGAAAAGCCAGGGGAAGAATCGAACCCGGCGGTTAAATTCCGCGTGAAGGGTCCGCAGCTTGAAGAGCGCCACACGGCTTTTTCCCGTTTTCCGGAATTTCCGACCCTGCATGGGATGAAGCCCAGCGCGGCAGGTTTTAAGATTTTTTACCGGGTGCCGAATTCCGGCTCGCGCGGGCAAAGTCACGAACTCCGTTTCGTTCAAGACGGGAAAAATTTAAAAGTGCAAACCCGGACGGGCTTGAAAGTAACGACGCGGGAAGCAAAACCGGGGGAAGAAGTTCCGATCGGATGGATGGATTTAACCTACAAGATTGAGGAATTTTTACCGCACGCCGAGCATCGCCATATTTTTAGTTCCGTGGAATCCGGTCCTCAAAATCAGGAGCCTCCCGCGGTTCAGCTTAGAGTGCAGGCTGACGGCGGGGAGCAATCATTTTGGATTGGGCAGGGAAGAAAGCAGGAAGTCTCGGCGGGGGGCAAGACCTATGACTTTGTTTTTGGAGAAAAGAGAATTCCCGCCGGTTTTAAGCTAACCCTGAAAGATTTTCGGGTTGAAAATGATCCGGGCACCGAAAAACCCGCTTCGTTTGAAAGTGACGTAATTTTGAAAGACGATATGCGGGGGATTGAGCGGAAAGTAACTATTTCCATGAATAATCCGCTGGTCTACAGGGGGTTTCATGTGTATCAAGCCAGTTACCTTACGGAGGAAGGCCGGCCGGAAATTTCAGTGTTCGCGGTAGGCCGGGATCCGGGCGTGCCCGTGAAATACGCGGGAGCGCTTATTTTAATCGGGGGCATTATTATTATGTTTTTTACGCGCAAGCCCGCGAAAGCGCTTGAAGCCGAGGAGAATCAGTCATGAAAAGCAAAGTTGGATTTAAGAGCCGATTTTTTGTTTCAGCCGGGTTGATGACCCTCCTGGTTTTTTGCCTGCTGCCGTCCGCCTTCGCAAAAACGGCGTATGAAGTTTTGGATGAAATTCCGGTTCAGCAGGGTGGACGGATAAAACCTTTCGCCAGTTTCGCGCGTGAAGCCGCTTTTACGGTCACCGGTCAGGACAGCCTGGATAATATGGGGGCTTCAGCGTTGGTTTGGGCGTGGATCGCCAGTCCTGAGAAATATTTTAATAAACCGATTCTTCCTGTTTCGTTCAGACCTTTACGGCAGGAGCTTGGAATAATGGTGATCGGCGGAAAAATTTCACCAGAGTTGGTGCTCGGCAGTGAACCCTTTGTTCAAAAAGTACGCGAAACTTCTTCGCGTCAGGCACGCAAGGAACCGGTAAGTCTGCTTGACAAGAAAAGAGCGGAACTTTACGCCTCGGCCTTCTTATTTCAGCAAATTGCCAACGGTGAAACTCCGGGCTGGCTGGCGCATCCGCAGGATCCGCGCGCGGGCTGGATGCCTCTGCAAGGATTCGGCAATGAAGAAAATCTGCTGAAATTGGTTTCCTTTTACCCTGAAGAGGGACTGAAAAAAGTTTTTCAGGATTTCAAAACCCTGATCAAAACTTTGGGAGAAAATCCCGCATCAGCCGAATCGGTACAAGCCGCGGTCTCCGTGCGAAAATCCCTTCAAACGCTTTTTGAATCCCGGGATGTCGCGCTGGACCGTAATGTGCTTCAGGCCGAAATAACCTACGACAGGCTTCATCCCTTCGGCTTGGCCTGGAAGCTTTATTTGATGGCTGCTGTATTTCTGATTCTTATGAACATAACAGCGTCCCGTAAAATCTCAATTTCAACCGCTTCCGGAAGAACGGCGCTGCTTTTTTATCTCTCCGGATTTTTGGTGCATGCTTACGGGTTTTACCTGCGGTGTCTGATCGCCGGACGTCCGCCTGTTTCCAATATGTACGAATCTATTATTTGGGTTTCCTGGGCAGTCTCGTTTTTTTCTTTGGTTCTTTTTGGCTTCTACCGTTCGGCTTTGATCCCGCTGGCGGCCAGTCTGGTGGCCGCGCTGGCGCTGGGAGTCGCGGAGAGTTTTCCGGCGGTCTTAAATCCCGCGATTACACCGCTGGTGCCGGTATTGCGCAGTAATCTGTGGCTCACCATTCATGTTTTAACGATCACGCTCAGCTACGGCGCTTTCGCGCTGGCTTGGGGGATCGGTCATTTCGCGATCGCGTCTTTTTTGTTTTTTCCGAAAAACGCGGAAAAAAATGAAAAAATATCACTTTATCTTTACCGCGCGGTTCAAATCGGCGTGGTTTTATTGGCCGCGGGAACGGTGCTGGGCGGTGTCTGGGCGAATTATTCCTGGGGCCGTTTTTGGGGCTGGGATCCCAAAGAAACCTGGGCGCTGATCGCTTTACTCGGCTACCTGGCGGTTCTTCACGGGCGGTTCGCGGGCTGGCTGGGCACTTTTGGAACGACTGTGGGCTGTGTAGCGGCATTTCTGGGTGTTGTGATGGCCTGGTATGGGGTTAATTATGTTTTGGCAGCCGGGCTTCACAGCTATGGTTTTGGCGGGGGCGGTGCGCCTTACGTCTTAGCGATTTGTCTGCTGGATATGGCGCTGGTTTTCGCGGCTGCTTTTTGGTACCGGATCCGGGTAAAAAGATCTTAAATTTTTAACGGTAGCGCCTTCCCAAGCTCCTTCCTCTTCCTGAGGGTCTGCGATTTTTGCGCAACTCATGGAGTTGAGCGCGGTAGTTAATAATTTGCCGTTGCCACGTTGTTCTTTGGGCCGGATTTTTGAACTGTTTTACGGCGGCGGCTCTGACTGTATCTTTTGTGGCGGGGTTCAGAATCGTTGAAAGCGTGTTGGCAATATCCGCTTGGATTGCGCTTTTAACGGCATCGAGATTCGCCAGAAGAATTTTCCCCTTTGCTGATTTGGCGGTTGCCTCGTCCACTCTGTTTTTAATCCGGTTAATGGCCCTTATCAAGGCATTTGAGACTTTGATCTCGCCCCGAATTGATTCCGCGGAATCCAAAATACCGCTGAAGCGGGTAATTTTCTGGCTAATGTCAGGAACGATTGCCAAAGGATTGGCGCTGTTAGTGGTGTTTAGCACGGCAACCTGAGCTTTAACGGAATCCAGGTATGGTTTGATAAAATCTGGTTTTGTCATCGCCGTGGAAGTCGGATGCGTGATGAAATCGGCAATGTCATTGACAGACTTGCGGATTGAGGCCAGCATTTTATTCGCGGATTCCAACTGGGCGGAAAGCTCGGTCTGGATCGCGCTTTGAAGCGCTGAAGCGCTGTCGCCGAAAACAGCGGCTCTTTGATTGAGAGCATCGATTTGGTTTTGAATCGCGGTGATCTTTGCAGCGGCCGCGTTGATCGTGTCGTTAGCCGCCGTGATCACAGAGTTAAATTCCTGATAAACGGCTTTGCTTGGCTCATAAAGCGCTTTAAAATAATCGAGTTCACTTTTGTAATACTCTATGATTCCGGTGAAACTGTTTCCGGAATCTCCTGTTAAAGTTTGTCCTGTGGACTGGATGCTGTTTGCGAGGCTTCTGAGCTGATAAATATTTGAAGTGCCTGAAACGGCTGTGATATTTGCTTCGAAGTTTGAAAATAGAGAATCAACATTTTTGACCACGTCTTTAAATGAGGACAGGGAAACTTTATCGAACAGATAAAGAACACCGTTCCCCGGACTCGCCTTGATAAACGAATCGTATTCCGCCAGAATTTTTCCCACTTCGATTTTAAAAGATTCATAGCCTGATTCCACGGCAGGTTTGAAAGTGCTGATTTTGCCGAGTTCGGTTTCGAAAGCCGGGATCAAATAGTCCTGAAGATACGAAAGCTCCCCTTCATAATAATTCACCTGAACGTCCAGCGTTCCTCCGTCCGTAAATACTGACTGGATATCCTGGAGTGATTCCAGGGCAGAGTCTTTTTCCTCATCATCTGCGGTGTTAGAGCGGATTAAGTCATAAAGTCTTTTAGCTTCTTTTTCGAGATCCGAAAGGTTGTTTGGCGGCGTGCTGATTGCGTCGGAAAATGCGCCCGAAGTATTCCGAATAGCTGTTTCGTAGGGCTTGCCCTGATTTTTTCGAGAAAGCTCATCCAGCGATGAAGCGAGGTCATGCGCTTGGGTGCAGACAGCACCGATGCTCTCGATGGCGTCTTTTGCCTTTTCCTCTCTTGTTTGCGGCGTCGCGGGTCTCAGGGCAGAATCGTCGCCTTGCGTGGATTGATTTGAATTATCCCCTGAATTATTCCCTGAGGTCTGCTGGCCGGGATCTTGATCGCCTGGTTTAGTCGGAGTATTACTGCCCCCTCCGGTCGCGCTGGGCTGGTTGCCGTCCGCAAAGACGTTTCCGGGAGCAGTGCTCCCTATGATAAAAAATAGCAGAGTCAGAAAAGACATCCATTTTTTAGAAGAAATCATTTTCACGGTTTTATCCTTTCGGGATAGTTCAGTTAATTAAAAAGTAGCTAATGACTGATGAAAATACAATACTTTATAAAAAACATTAAAAAGATACGCATTTTTAATAGTTAACGTGTTATTACTAATGGGGTTAGCGATTGTTTTTTTTGAAGTGGTTTGGTGGGGAAGGGGTAAAATTTTTCTAATAAAACCGGCTATTTTTGAGACAAAAAAGTAAAAGAGACCTTTAAAAAGCTCTTTTAGGCCAGGTTATTTTTATCTTGATCAAAAAGCGTCCGGCTTTTATGATCGTAACCTCATGAACTTATCAGACCTTACTTCCTCAAAAGAAAACAAGATGACCCGCCGTCATTTTCTGGCCGGATTGGGTCTGGCTTCAGGCGCTCTCTCTCTGGGGCTGGGCTCCGCTCTATCTTCAGCTTCTAAAAACTTTTTCTCCGGCTTGTTTGATCTGGAATCTTTCGATGCCGGAAAAATTGAGGATTATAAAATTGGTCAAGTCGATAGCCGTTGGAAAGAAAAGCACGGCGTCTGGATTGTTCGGAGCCTGGATGGGCTTTATGCGCTATCGGCGGTTTCTTCGTGGGGCTGTTCACCCGCCTGGATCGAAAAAGAACAGAAATTTCATTGTGCTTGTCATAACAAAGACTATTACAAATCCGGAGTTTCCTTTGACGGCGCTTCCGGAAAATCTCTTCGCAGGGTTAAAATCAGTTCTGCCGGCAACGGAGAAGTCAGGGTGAATCCCGCCAAAAAATTTCTGATGGAAAACGGCGGATGGCACCTTCCTTTCAGTATTCTTCCGGTTTAATTCCGGGGCCTTCTTTTCACTTTTAGACCGGAGGTTTTAAGGCGGTATGAATTTTTCGCACTCTATTCTCACAGCTCTCTTTTTATTCCTCTTTGCTTCCAGCGCTTTTGCCGGCGACATTAAAGGACAGGTTAAGTTTTCAGGTTCAGTGCCCGCGCCCGTTAAATTGGACATGAGCTCTGATCCTGCCTGCGCCGCCCAGGGAGGAAGCGGGGAGGCGGACGAAGTTATCACTTCCGCGGACGGCGGTTTAAAGAATGTTTTTGTGTATGTGCTTGATGGTGTTCAGGGCAATTTTGAAGTTCCCAAAGAGGCGGTTCAGCTGGATCAAAAGGGCTGCCGGTATCAGCCGCATGTTTTGGGTGTTCAGGTTGGGCAGTCGGTTGAAATCATCAACAGCGATTCTACTTTGCACAATGTCCATGGAATGCCTTCCGCGAACAAGCAGTTTAACTCCGGAATGCCCTTTAAAGGGATGAAGATCAAGAAAAAATTTGAAAAACCCGAAGTGATGTTTAAACTTAAATGCGATGTTCACCCCTGGATGAGTGCGTATATAGGTGTTTTGACGCATCCTTTTTTTACCGTTACGGGAGATGACGGGAAATTCGAAATTAAAAACCTTCCGCCCGGAAATTACACGATTGCCGCGTGGCATGAGAAGTTCGGAATTTCCATTCACAAAGTGGAAGTTACAGAAGCGGAAATTCCCCCCATAGACTTTGCTTTTTCGGAGTAAAAGGTGCCCCCCTTTTTTCCTGAAAATGTTTCCACCTTCGGCGGAAAGGTAGATTCTCTTTTTTACGTCATCCTTGCCGTTACCGGGTTTCTTTTTATCCTTGTCCAGGGAGCGCTTATTCTTTTTATTTTTCGGTACCGCGCGTCAGCTCACCCTAAAAGTCATTACACGCACGGCAGCAAAACCGCTGAAATAGTCTGGACGCTTTTGCCCGCTCTGATTCTTCTGATGATTGGGTTCTCCGGGCAGAAAGTTTGGAAAGAAATCAAAGGGGTTTTTCCTGCCGGAGCAGACACGGTTAAAATCCAGATTCAGGCGGAGCAATACGCTTGGAATATTCAGTATCCGGGTCCCGATGGAAAATTTGATACGGAAGATGATTTGCGTAATCTCAATCAGCTTCATATTCCCGCAGGTAAGCCGGTACGCATTACTTTGACTTCTATTGAGAAGCCGGGGAAACCCGCGGTTATTCACAGTTTTTTTCTTCCCGAATTCCGTTTGAAGCAGGATGTGGTTCCGGGGATGCCGGTGGATGTCTGGTTTGAAGCCAAAAAAACCGGGAAGTATGAGATTGCGTGCGCGGAATTCTGCGGGCTCGGGCATTACCGGATGAAGGGTTTTTTAACGGTTCATACTCCGGAAGAATTCGGAAGCTGGATGAGCGATCAGGAGAAAACCGTATGAGTCATGACAGGCGGGGAAATTTTATTTTCAGGATTTTTTCTACGGATCATAAAGTCATCGGAATTCAGTTTTTAATTACCAGTTTGACCATGTTTTTGCTGGGAGGCCTTCTGGCAATGCTGATGCGCTGGCAGTTGGCTTATCCTGGACGGCCTCTCCCCATCATTGGAGAATGGTTTCCTCAGACCATGATGGCCGGGGGAGTAATGCTTCCTGAATTTTATGACGCGCTTTTCACCATGCACGGCACGGTCATGATTTTTTTCGCGGTAATTCCGCTTCTGGTCGGAGCCTTTGGTAATTATCTGATCCCGCTTCAGATTGGTTCCCGGGACATGGCTTTTCCGAAACTCAACCGGCTGTCTTTTTGGCTGATGATTCCCGCGATCATGATCGCGTTGGCTGGATTTTTTACTGAAAGCGGTCCCGCTCAGACAGGCTGGACGGCTTATGTTCCGCTGAGCGCGGTGGAAAACGGACAAAATCTCTGGATTATTTCTATTTTATTCGCGGGAACGTCCTCTATTTTGGGCGCGGTGAATTATTTGGTTACCATTTTAAATATGCGCGCGCCCGGCATGACTTTTTTCCGTATGCCTTTAACCGTTTGGTCCATGCTCATCACCGCGGTTATCACGCTTTTAGCCACACCGGTTTTATCAGCCGCGGTATTAATGCTGCTCGCGGACCGAACCATCGGCACGCACTTTTTTACTCCGGAACACGGCGGCCAGCCCCTACTGTGGCAGCATCTTTTCTGGTTTTATTCCCACCCGGCTGTTTACATTATGATTCTTCCCGGAATGGGAATGGTTTCTGATATTTTATCCGTTCATTCCCGTAAACCCGTGTTCGGCTATCGGTCGATGGTTTTAGCGTCTTCATCCATCGCGTTTCTCGGTTTTATTGTTTGGGGCCATCATATGTTTCAAAGCGGAATGAATCCCGCGCTTGGCACGACCTTCATGATCTCGACTCTGGTGATCGCGGTGCCTTCGGGCGTCAAAACCTTTAACTGGCTTGGAACGCTTTGGCGCGGAAGTCTGCGATTCACCCCGCCCATGCTTCACGCGCTGGCTTTTGTTTCAATGTTTGTGATCGGCGGACTGTCTGGAATTTTTCTGGCGTCCACGCCTGTGGATATGTATGTTCACGATACTTATTTTGTCGTCGCGCATATTCACTACGTGCTTTTCGGCGGAAGTATGTTCGCGATATTTGCCGCGCTGTATCACTGGTATCCGAAAATGTTCGGCCGGGAAATGTCGGTGAAACTCGCGGTGATTCATTTCACTCTAACGCTGATCGCGTTTAATCTGACTTTTTTCCCGATGCATTTTCTGGGAGTGGGGGGGATGATGCGCCGGCTTTATGACACGACGCAGTACGCGCACCTTAAGCATCTTCAGCCGCTGAATGTTTTTATTTCACACAGCGCGTTCCTGCTTGGAGCCGCTCAGATTTTATTTGTGGTCAATTTTTTCGGCAGTATGATTTGGGGCAAGAAAGCGGAACCGAATCCCTGGAAGGCCAATACGCTTGAATGGACCGTGTCTTCTCCGCCGCCGCCTGAAAATTTTAAAAAAACTCCACAAATCTTGCGCGGGCCTTATGAGTACAGCCGTCCGGACTGTAAAAAAGACTGGCTGGCACAAGACGAGTCGATATGAAAAACCGGTATTACTTCTCGATTTTTTTAGTAGGGTGTGTGGCGCTTTTGATTCTAGCCGGCGGGCTGGTTACCAGCCATGAGGCGGGTCTCGCGGTGCCTGACTGGCCGCTTTCTTACGGCCAGCTGATGCCTCCCATGGTAGGAAATATTTTCTGGGAACACGGACACCGTATGATCGCGGGAGCGGTTGGTATTTTGACTTTAATGATGGCGGTTTGGACTCAGATTCAGGAAAAACGCGTCTGGTTCAGAAAATTGGCCTGGACCGCTTTCGCGGCGGTGGTGCTTCAGGCCCTTTTGGGCGGTCTTACGGTGCTTCTTCTCCTGCCCCCAGCTGTTTCTATTTTTCACGCCTGTCTGGCCCAGACTTTTTTCTGTCTGACTGTCTGGATGGCTTACGGCCTAAGCCCGGCATTTTCTATTCCTGTTTTGACTGAAGACGGCCTAAAAAAACGGATGCGCCGATTGGCCGTTATGACGACCGGGTTCATTTATATCCAATTGATCCTGGGAGCCATTGTGCGCCATACGCATCAATGGGTTCCTGCTCATGTAACGATGGCAATTCTGGTCTTGATTCATCTGGTTTTAACCGTTAATCTGGTACTTTCAAACGTTCACTCAGACCCTCTGCTGAGACGTACAGCTCTGATTCTGGCAGTCTTCACCGTTATCCAGCCTTTGCTGGGCGCGGGTGCCTGGTTTCATCGTTACTGGATGGCTCAAGGTTATGTGCCTACAACCATCAGAGTTTTTTTTACAGCCGCACATCAAAGCATGGGGGCCTGGATTTTGGCGTTAAGTTTTTTACTGACTGTGAGATTATGGAAAAAATAACCCCGGATTTTTCGATTGGATCGGTTCGCGCCCGGCTCAGTGATTACGCTGAGCTGACTAAAATGCGCTTGGTTTCTCTGGTGCTTTTAAGCACGGCCGTGGGCTTTTTTCTCGGTTCCCGTGAATTCGATCTTCTTTTATTTATCACGTCTTTGGCTGGAATTGGTTTGGTCGCGGCGGGGTCGATGGCCCTCAATCAATGGTGGGAAAGAAAAGAAGACGCGCAAATGGCCCGGACCCTTGCCAGGCCTCTGCCGTCGGAAAAAATTTCTCCGCGCGAAGCTTTAATCTTCGGTATTTTGCTTTGTCTCGCCGGCTTGAGCCTGCTTTATTTTCAGGTGAATTTCGAAGCTGCGCTTCTTTCCGGCGTTACGCTGGTCACGTATGTCTGGATGTACACACCCCTTAAAAAGAAGACTTCGCTCTGCACCATTGTCGGCGCGGTGCCCGGCGCGCTTCCTCCGCTGATCGGCTGGGCTGCCGCTGCGGGGCACACTTCTTTTGAAGCCTGGCTTCTTTTTGCCATTATTTTTCTCTGGCAGATGCCGCATTTCCTTGCTATCGCCTGGCTGTACCGCAAGGACTACGCCGCCGCCGGGTTTCAGATGCTTTCGGTGACGGATGCCTCAGGGACTCAGGTTTCACGCCAAATTCTAATTTACGCCCTGGCACTTTTACCCGTGAGCCTTCTTCCGTCAGCGCTGGGTATGCTTGGAATTTATTATTTTCTGGGAGCGCTGCTGTTTGGTTTGGGGTTTATCGCGTTGAGTCTGGAAAGCCTGAAAAATCTGGATCAAAAAGCCGGACTGCTTTTCCGCGGATCCATTTTGTATTTATCAGGCCTGCTGTTTCTGATGTTTCTTGATAAAGTCTAAAATGATTGAAATTAAAAATCTGTATCATTCCTACCGCGACCGAGAGGTCCTCAAAGGTCTGACGTTATCCGTTGAAAAGGGCGAGATTTTCGGCCTTCTGGGTCCAAACGGAAGCGGAAAGACCACGTTGATGAGAATTTTGTGTACCGTATTTCCCGCGCTTCGCGGCGATGTTCAGATTGCCGGAATTGATTTGAAATCCCGCCCTCAGGATGTCCGTAAAAAAATTGGCGTTGTTTTTCAATCTCCAAGCCTGGACGGAAAATTGACCGTCATGGAAAATCTTCTGCATCAGGGCCGCCTTTACGGGCTTTTCGGACGTGAATTAAAAAACCGCGCGGAGGATATGCTTTCACGGCTTGGGATTCTGGAGCGCGCCTCTGACCGTGTTGAAAAACTTTCCGGCGGATTAAAAAGGCGCGCGGAAATTGCCAAGAGCCTTCTGCATCGACCTGAGCTTCTATTGCTGGATGAGCCGTCTACGGGTCTTGATCCGGGTTCCCGCCATGATGTCTGGCGTTACCTCCAGACTTTGAGCCGTGAACAAGGAGTGACGGTACTGGTAACAACGCATTTGATGGAAGAAGCTGAACTTTGTTCGCGTGTCGCAATTTTGAATCATGGAATGATTGTGGCTTTGGGAAAGCCGGAAGAGTTAAAGCGGGCCGTCAGCGGTGACATTATTCAGATTCAGGCCCGGTCCGCTGAAAACCTTTCCATGAAACTTAAAGAACGCTTTCAGCTGACCCCTCTTTTAGAAGCCGACCGGCTTCAAATTGAACATCGCCAGGCCGCGGAGTGGATTCCGAAGCTGGCGGAAGCTTTTCCCGGTGAAATTTTGGCCATGACCTTGCGTAAACCCACTCTGGGAGATGTTTTTATGCATCAGACCGGGCGGAGTTTTGAGCAGGAGACGGAATCATGATGTCTTTCTGGGCCGGTGTTTACACGCTCTGGCTTCGTGAGGTGGTTCGTTTTTACCGTCAGCCCAGCCGGGTGATGGGCGCTTTGGGGTCTCCGCTGATTTTCTGGCTTTTAATCGGGTCCGGGATTGGGTCTTCATTTAAAGGTTCTTCGGGCGGGTATCTGGTTTATTTTTTTCCGGGGACTTTGCTGATGATTCTTTTTTTTACCGCGGTTTTTTCCACGATTTCCCTGATTGAAGACCGCAAAGAAGGATTCCTTCAGGCGGTTCTGGTCGCGCCGGTTCCGCGCTCCGGAGTCGTGCTTGGAAAAATTTTAGGCGGCTCAACGCTCGCGATGATTCAAGCCCTTCTCTTTCTTGTTTTTGCTCCCGCTATCGGAATTCATTTGCAATGGGCCGGCCTTCTGGAGACGGGAAGCGCGCTTTTCCTGGGGGCTTTTTTAATGACCACGCTTGGGTTTCTGATTGCGTGGCAGTTTGATTCGATCCAGGGGTTTCACGCCGTGATGAATTTACTTTTAATGCCGATGTGGATGCTGTCCGGAGCGCTTTTCCCCGCGCGGGGCGCTTCGGTCTGGATGCAGTGGGTCATGCGCGTCAATCCGCTCAGTTACAGCTATGGCGCGCTCCGCACAGCGCTTCTCGGCCCTCAACCGGGAATGGAGTTCGGGTTTTCGATTCTCATTACTGCCGCGCTGGCCTCTTTGTTTTTTATTTGGGCCGTGCGCAACGCTTCCCGCGCCTCGAGGCCCGCATGAAGAAAAGTTTTTCACCGTCTTCCATTTTTTGGATTCTCGGAGGGCTGGTTCTCCTTCTCGCTTTCGGCCGTCTTTTTATTTCTTTCCCCGCGAAAAAACTTCCCGTGCTTGGGCAGTCCGGAGAATTTAATTTGACTGAAAGAAGCGGGAAAAAAGTCACGCTTCGGGATTTATCAGGGAAAGTCTGGATCGGTGATTTTATTTTTACCCGCTGCGCGGGAATTTGCCCGCTTATGTCGGGGCATATGCGCCGGCTTCAGGAAGCTCTGAAAGGTTCACAGGATCTTCGTTTTGTTTCTTTCAGCGTGGATCCCGAATACGACACGCCTGAAAAATTATCGGCATACGCCCAAAAATTCGGCGCGGACCCTGAGAAATGGCTGTTTTTGACCGGGGATAAAAAAGAGCTTTTTGAACTTTCTTTGAAGCATTTTCATCTGGGCGTGGGCGACGCGCCTCCGGAAGAAAGAACCGATCCGGATCAGGTTGTGACGCACAGCACACGGTTTGTGCTGGTCGACCGCGAAGGATTCATCCGGGGCTATTACGACAGCGCTCAGGTTAAAAATATGGATAAACTGGTGCTGGACGCCAAAAGGCTTTTGAAAGAATGACTTTTTCACACCCGGCCCTCAATGCCTGTTTAAACGGAGCCAGCGCCCTTCTTCTCCTGGCCGGTTATTTTTTTATACGCGGGAAAAAAATTACGGCGCATCGGATCTGCATGGGGTCAGCCTTTATCACTTCCGTGATCTTTTTGATTTCTTATCTGATTTATCATTTTCATCACGGCTCCACCCGTTATTCTCACACCGGAATTATCCGGATTATTTACTTTTCAATTTTAATTTCACATACTTTATTGGCGGTTGTGATCGTTCCGCTGATTCTGGTTACTTTCCGCCGGGCGCTCCGCGGTGATTTTCAGAAACACGCGGCGATAGCCCGGGTTACCTTTCCGCTCTGGCTTTATGTTTCGGTCACCGGCGTCGTTATTTATTGGATGCTGTACCAGTTATGAAGAAAGCGGTTTTATTTCTAACGGGATTTTTCACGGGAATTCCTGTTCTTCGAGCCTGTCCTTTCTGCGCTGACGTTGTCGCGCGCAGTAAAGATGCTATGCAGGCCGTGCGTTTCGGCGAGGGAATTTCCTGGAGCCTGGTGGTCATGCTCGGAATGCCTTTTCTGCTTGTGACCGGCATTACACTTTTTCTGATGAAACAAAACTTATTTAAATCGGAGACAAAATAAACATGAAAACACAAATTACGGTGCTAAACGCAAAAAGACAGCCCGCGGGACTTTTAGCGGCAGGGTTTTTTGAGGGTGAAAAACTTCACAAGAGCCTGGCTGAAACAGAACCCGTTTTCGCGGCGGCGGTTAAAAAGGCCCTGGAAAATGGCCGTTTCGAGGGCAAGTTCGCGCAAACGTTCGTTTCTTATCATCCGGAATATAAAGAAGCGCCTGAAATTATTCTTTTTGGGCTCGGAAAAAAGTCCAATTATAAAAACCGCTGTTTCCGGAAAGCTTTCGCGCAGATTATTCAATTAGCCAAAGCGCGGAAAACCGAAACGCTTCGTGTCTGGCTGGACAGTTTCGCGGGCGGAGAGGTTAACGCGAAGGTGATTGCCGGAGCCGCGGCGGAAATTTCGATTCTCTCGACTTATGAATTCAACCGCTACAAGAGCGTGAAAAAAGATTCTAAAACTAAAAAGCTCGAAAAAATCGACCTGGTCCAGGAAAAGAAACCGGATGCTTCGTCTTTAAAAGCTCTCGAGGAAGGAACCGCGGTCGCTGAAGGTGTTTGCTTCGCCCGCGATTTAATCAATGAGCCGGGCAATATTATGAATGCTCCGCATTTGTGCTCCGTGGCCAAGCAGTGGGCTAAAGAAAAAGGTGTTTCTTATGAGTCTCTTGAGCAGACAGAGCTTAAAAAACTGAAGATGGGCGGGATTCTGGCGGTGAATCAGGGCAGTGTCACTCCAGCTTCGCTGATTATTCTGGAATATGGAAAACAATATCAAAAAAACGGCACGGTTTGTCTGGTCGGTAAAGGCGTTACTTTTGATACCGGCGGTATTTCAATTAAGCCTGCCAAAGATATGGAAAAAATGAAATATGATATGTCGGGCGCGGCCGCGGTAATAGCGGCCGTTGGAACGGCTGCGGCATTGGGTCTGAAGAGGCATGTGGTCGGTTTGACGCCGGCGGTGGAAAACAATGTCGCGGAAAATCCGCAGAGACCCGGTGACATTATCCGTATGTACAACGGGAAAAGCGTGGAAGTTCTCAACACGGACGCCGAAGGCCGTCTGATTCTGGGCGACGCACTTTCTTATTCGGCTAAATATGAACCTAAAGCCATTATTGATCTCGCGACCCTGACCGGAATGTGCGCGTACACTTTCGGAACGCACGCGATCGGCCTCATGACTAATGATGAAAAGTTGGCGAAAAAAATTTCCGCCGCTGGAGAAGCGGTAGGTGAACGTTGTTGGCCGTTACCCATGTGGGAAGAGTACGGCGAGCAGATCAAAGGCCATCACTCCGATCTTTACAATATTGGAGGCCCTTACGGAGGCACGATTACTGCCGCCAAGTTTTTGCAGGAGTTTGTTCCCGAAAAAACACCCTGGGTTCATCTGGATATCGCCGGCACGGCCTGGGCGGATTCCAACCGGCCGGATTGCGTTAAAGGCGGTACGGGTGTAGGGGTGAGGCTTTTGATCGAGTTTTTACGCTCTTTCTAAGCTGGAAGCGGTCAAGCTTTAAGCGGAGAAGCCGTTATTTAAGATGAAACCATTTTTATCTTAAGGGGGCTTTATGCGCGCTTTAAATTCCAGAGTTTTTTCCGTTTTCATGCTCTTGTTCCTTTTTTCTTCTTTCATTCCTCAAGCCTCTGCTAAAGTCAAGGAAGCTGGAGCCTCTCTGATCCTGCCGACTACCGGGCAGGCCCTGAACGGTGAGCTTGGAAAAGGTAAAACCAAGTTAATGGCAGGGATTGAGGTTGTGTCGATTACGGCCATCGCGGCGATTGGTTTTGCCGGCGGAGGGCCCGCGGTTTGGTTTGGAGCCGGACCTTTAATTGCCAATCACTTATACAGCTCGATAGACGCGTATAAAAACGCGGGGAAAAACCCGGAAACCGCTGCCAATCAGCAGATTCTGTATGACGCTCAGCGTAATATTGAATTATCCCGGGAACGGCGTTACGGCCGTGAAGAAGCTTACCGTTCGGATATACGCGAGCGCATCCAGCGCGCGGGCGAGCAATCCGGTTATTGATTTCCTGAAAGCCTCTCTTTAAGATAGGCACCCTGTGCCTCCTTCAATGTCGTCTCTGTTAGACCGCCGTCTCGAAATCACGGCTTCGATCTGGTCGGGGATTCAAAACGCGTCTACACCCGCCGACCGATGGCTGGGAAATTATTTTCACAGCCAGCGTGCCCGCTTTGGGGCCAGTGACCGCCGGTTTTATGCTGAAAACATTTACGCTCTTTTCCGCCACAAAATTTTTCTAGAAGCTTGGGTTTCGGCTATTTTTCCGGGGACGAATCCAAAATTCATGATCCTGATAGCGGCGGTTCTTGAAGATTTGGTTCCTGAAAACGAAGCGCTAGAATTTTCACATCAGCTTCAATGGCCTTTGACCGCGGAGATTTTGAAAAGAATACGCGCGTTCGAACTTCCGCCAGGTTTTAAAACGCGGGGATTGTCTTCCGAGCTTGCTCTTAAGTATTCATTTCCGCTTTGGCTCGTTGAAAAATGGATTCACAATTTTAGCGCGGGAGAAACTGAAGAGCTTTTAAAGCATTGCCGGATGAGGCCTCCTTTTACGGTGCGGGTCAATCCGGTCAAAATAACCCGCGAAGCATTAATTCAAAAATTTCAGGAACAGGGCTTTGAAGTTTTTCAAACTCCGGTGTCTCCGTACGGGATTATTTTTAAAGAAAGAGCCAATCTTTTTGACAGCGAAGAGTTTCGGGAAGGGCTTTTTGAGGTTCAGGACGAGGGCAGTCAAATTCTCTGCCAAACCGTCGATGCTAAACCCGGAGAGCTGGTTTGGGATGTATGCGCCGGCGGGGGAGGAAAAACGCTATTGATGGCGGCCATGATGCAAAATAAAGGCCGGGTCGTAGCCACGGATATCCGGGCCCGGAAACTGGACGAATTGGCGAAAAGAGCCAAACGGGCGGGGCTTTACAATATTTTCCCGGCGGACCTTCAGAGAATGAATGAAATTTCAGCCGTTAAAAAGGGGTTTGATAAAATTCTGGTGGATGCGCCTTGCTCCGGCACCGGAACCTTGAGACGTAATCCTGATGCCAAATGGAAAATTTCCGCTCAGAAGATTGAGGGCTGTGTGCGGGATCAGCTTTCGATTCTTGAAAACGCACTGCCTTACCTGAAGAAAGGCGGGAAGCTGTACTACGCGACCTGCTCCCTGGAGCCTGAGGAAAATGAGGAAATCTTTAAAACCTTTCTGGAAAGACATCCTGAGCTGAGCCTGTTCTCTCAGGGGGCGGGCCGGCCGTTTTTAAAGCTTTTTCCTCATCAGCATCAAACTGATGGATTTTTTCTGGCAATAGCCGAAAATAAGTAGCAGAATATCACCCGTCTTTATCGAGGAGATTTTATGAAAAAATTTTTAAGCCTGATTTGCCTGTTTTTTATTTTAACTGCCGCGGCGCCTGTTGAGATCACCCGCGCGGGGCGTTCCGACTTGAACGCTTTTCAGCGAAGCGGGTATGTCTTTGGGCGGGGCGTTCTGAATGCGTTGGCCAGTCCTATGGAGCTTGTGAGGACCTTTAAAATCGAAAAACGGGATCATACCAGGCTTTGGCCCATCACCATGATTCCAAAGTCATTCTATAATTTCTTCATGCGCATTTCTTCGGCTGGATACGATATTGCTATCTATCCGTTTTTTGTGGTGCCGTTCACGGATGATATCCGCCCGATGAGCCGTTATTTTGAAATGCCCGACTATCCCTGGCAGCTTGAGGTTGGAGAGGAATAAAGAGAAGCAGGCTTAAATCTTAAATGTTTGAGCCGCAAGCGCAGGGTCGTCCGTAATCAATCCGTCCGCACCGTTTTTCGCGAGCCTCCGCATTTCTTCCGGTTTGTTAACCGTCCAAAAATAAACTTTGACGCCTTTGGCGTGCAAAAACCGGATAAATCCAGGATCGCTGAAATCCATACCGCACTTTTTTTCAAAAGGCATTGAAGCCGTTCCGAAAGGGTCGGGTTTCGGCGCGGTGCCTTTCTTGAAATCCAGATAACTCAACACCATGTCTCTTTTTGAATAAAAGCGGGGGGTTTCAGGGTAAAAATTTTTCATGGTTTCAGAGATCTTATGGTGCTTTGAACCGATGACACAGCTTTTCAGACAACCGTATTTTTGAAGCAGTTTAACGGTTTCATGAACAAGTTCTGGGGAATTTTGCTTGATTTCCACGCACCAGAATTTTCCCGGAAAAGCTTTAAGCAGATTTTCAAAAGAGGGGATTTTCACGCCTTGTCCGCGGAACGGAAATGATTTATCCTGTCGAGGGTCAAAGCGGAACCCTGCGTCCAGCTTTTGAAGTTCCTCCAGGGTTTTCGAAATGGCAATTCCGGAGCCGTTGGTGGTCCGCTCGAGTCCCGCGTCATGAAAGACAAAAGGAATACGGTCTTTTGAGAGCCAGAGGTCAAACTCAACGGCGTCCGTATTTTGAAATCCGGCGGTGAATGACGGAAGGGTGTTTTCAGGATAAAAGCGGGCGGCGCCGCGATGGCCGATAATTTTAGGCGAACTCATGAACGGATTATAATCGATGAAACCTTTTCTCTCTACGATTCTTGTTGAACCTGAAAACCCTGATAACATCGGCGCGGCTGCCCGCGCGGTTAAAAATATGGGTTTTTCGGATCTCCGGCTGGTTAACCCGCCTTCCGGGTGGCTTCGTAATTCTAAAAAAATGGCGATGTCCGCTTATGATGTAGCCCAAAAAGCGCAGGTTTTTGACTCCGTCTCTGAGGCGGTCGCGGATCTTTACGCGGTCATCGGCACCACGCGCCGATTTGGCCCTAAGAGAGGAACTTTTCTTCCTTGGGACGCGATGCTTAAAAAAGCCCCGGGACTTTCTTTGAAAGGTTCCCTGGGGGTTATGTTTGGCAAAGAATCCAAAGGGCTCGATAATGATTCCCTGGCTCTGTGTGACTGGGTTACAACTATTCCGGCTAATCCCGCTTATCCGTCCTTGAACCTTTCGCAGGCGGTGCTGATTGTGTGTTATGAATTCTCGCGGATTTTCGCGGGCGAAAAAACACAGTACGCCACGGAAATGGAATTTGTTTCAAAAGAAACGGCGGCGGAAGTTTTGGGAAGACTTCATAAAGCTTTGCTCGCGCTGGGTTATGAAAGACCTGGTTCCAAAGCCAGGATTGCGGAGCGCGTGAAATCCACTTTTCATAGGATGTGGAAACGCGGAGGTCTCCTGCAAAGTGAAGCACAAATGTTTCGCGGACTTTCAAGGCGTATTTGCCAGCGCCTCGATCCGCATTCTAAAAAAAATTCGACGGAACCGGGAATTTAAGGTAGATTACCCCCATGGACATCGCAAAATTAAAAGAAGAACTGCTTAAAACGATTAAAGAAAAAGCGTTTATGAAGGGCGAAGAACGCACGCTTGCTTCCGGAAAGAAATCTAATTTTTATATCGACGGAAAACAAGTGACGCTCGATCCTAACGGCCTTCTTCTGACCGGTAAAACGATTCTCGCGGCTTTGGCCGGTTCCAAGATTGACGCGGTTGGCGGTCCTACCCTCGGCGCGGATCCTATTGCCGCCGCAGTATCCCTCCTGAGCTCTCAGACAGGGCATCCTATCAAGGCTTTTATTGTCCGCAAGGAAGCCAAGAAGCATGGAATGCAGAAGATGATCGAGGGCCCGGCCTTACAGCCTGGGGATCATGTGGTGATGGTTGAGGATGTCATTACGACCGGCGGATCGGTTTTAACAGCGATTCAAGAAGTGGAAAAACTTAAGGCTAAGGTAGTGAGAGTTATTTGCCTGGTGGACCGCAATGAAGGGGCCGTTAATTTGTTGGCTCCCTATAATTACACGCCTCTCTTTAATCTTCAGGATCTAGGTCTCTAGCGAACACTGGAACCGTTGGGGTTCCAGTGTTAATTTTTTCCAATAAAAAACCGGAAGCCCGTTTTAAGCGGACTTCCGGTTTTTCTTTCTGAAGAATTCCTGAATTACTTCTTCACATACTCCATGACATTGCGGGAAGGAGCCGGCTGTTCTTCAAGGACAGGTTGACGAACCGGAGCCGCAACAGCGGGTGCCACTTCTTCTTGCGCGGGGGCCTCTTCTTCGAATTCAAGGCAGTTATCGTAGCTTTTCGAAACGGGAATACCATTAAAGCCCGGAACCCAGGAGGTTGCGATATCCAAAACGCCGGAAGTCGCGCGAAGGGCTGTGCAGCCGAGACCGCCGCCGAGACCCGTTAAGGTACCGATGAAAGCGGGACCTTCTTTGGTTCCATTGACAGTCTGAACGACTAAATCCACGAAGCAGGTAGCGGCATTCACAAGACCGCGGCCTAACATCCCGCCGAATTTCTTTCCGTATTGGTCAGATTGAGCCATCGTCCAGATATCTTCCTTGGACTCAGCGGCAGAGGCTTGGGGAGGCAGAGAGACAGAAGCAAACGCGAGCACAAACGCCAGAAGTAAAGCGGCCTTTTTCATTTAAAACTCCTTTGTTTTGAACGGGTAAAATATAACAAGCATGATTGCTGTTGGTTTTTCAGAATAGTACATTTGCCCTGGATGATCAACGTTTTTCTTTAACTCCTTATTATGAAGCAACTTAGGAGCTAATACGAATATAAAAATAAATAGCAATACTTGACTTTTTATAATAATAGTATTACATTTCTATCCAGATATATCAGATTAACTATCAACGATATAACAAAACTAATCAAGGACGAGGCCATGGAACAGCATAAATCAGAGCAGCCCAAAAGACCTGAACGTACGCAGATCATGACTCCAAAAGAAGCGGCCAAATATCTCGGTTTTCATTTGGTCACCATCTATCGCCTGCTGAAAAAACAGGAAATTCCCGCAACCAAGATCGGCGGTCAATGGCGCTTCAAGAAAGATGTTTTGGATGCCTGGCTGATGGACCGGATGAACAAGAAGTAATTCTCCGTCAGCTTAGTCAAAAAAACAAAACATTTTTCTCGAATCCGACTCATCTCGGAAAGGTTCCTTTATGGATACCAAGGCGCTAGCCGTCCGTCCGCCTTCAGGCGTCGATGAAAAAAAGTGGTGCGCGACTCGTTGGTTCGCGGTTTACACGCGTTCCCGCCATGAAAAAATTGCCCAACGGGAGTTAAATAAAAAAGGCATTGAGACTTTTTTGCCTTTGCGCAAAGTTGTACGTCAATGGTCTGACCGCAAGAAAACTATCGAAGAACCCCTGTTTAAAGGTTATTTATTCGTTCATACGGCTCTTTCAGAACGCTGGACTGTGCTGAATTCAGTCGGCGTTGTCAGGTTTGTGACACAAGGCGCTGAACCCGCGGAAATTCCCGAAAAAGAGCTTTCCGCCATTCGTCTTTTTGTGGAAGAAAACATTCAAGTTGATCCATTCCCGTATCTCAAAGAAGGGGAACGGGTGTATGTGCGCTCCGGGCCGTTTAAAGGCGCGGAAGGTTTCGTAGTGCGTAAGGACAAGCATTGCCGTCTGATTATTTCACTCGATATGCTGATGCAGTCTGTGTCGGTGCTGATTGATCAAGCGTGCGTTGAACCGGTCTGAGTTTATGACCGCATAATTTCTAAGACCTTCGTAAGTCACGCCCTGTGACTGAGAGGGCGAAGCTGTGAGCAAGAGACCTCATTTCCTTGAAAAATAAAACACAAAATAGAGAAACTGCTGAAACGGTTATTGAAAGCCCTCAGCATTTCTTTTTGATTCCCTGGAGGGAAATCCTTCACTACAGGGATCTTCTATTTTTGTTTGTGCGCCGGGATTTTGTTTCGCGGTATAAGCAGACTATTTTGGGGCCTTTATGGTTCATCATTCAGCCCCTTGTGACGACTCTTGTCTTTACGATTGTTTTCGGACGTTTCACATCTATTTCCACCGGCCGGGTTCCGCAGGTGCTTTTTTATTTAAGCGGATTACTTGCTTGGGATTATTTCACGCTTTGTCTTTCAGGTACCGCGTATTGTTTAACTTCAAACATTCATTTATTTTCAAAAGTCTATTTCCCGCGCTTGATTGTTCCAATTTCTCTTACGCTGTCGAATCTTCCCCGGTTAGGCCTCCAGCTTGTCATTTTTTCAGGGATTTATATTTACTGCGTAAAGCTGGGTGTGGTTCCCGTGTCTGTGCGTCCGACGGCTCTGATTTTTTTGCTGCCTGGACTTGTTTTTATGACGGCTCTGGCGGGATTAGGTCCTGGGCTTTGGGTTTCAGCGATGACGGTTAAATACCGCGATCTCCATCATCTGATTGGATTCTCAATTCAGCTTTGGATGTACGCAACGCCCGTGATTTACCCGCTGGAAACAGTTCCGGATTCCTGGAAATGGGTTCTTCTGCTCAACCCCATGACAGAGATACTCGAGTTGTACCGCCAGGCCTTTTTTGGAACCGGGGATGTCAGCTCCTTGGGTCTTGCGCTTTCCGGCGCAGTGATCACCGTTACGTTTTTAAGCGGACTGTATATGTTCAACCGGGTTCAGAGTACTTTTGTTGATACGATTTGATGGCGGAGCCCTTAAAATTCGTTTCAGATAAAACTCAGAAAATAGCGGAATTCGATGGGTTGAGAGGGATGGCGCTTTTAATGGTGGTGTTTCATCACTACAACCTTCATTCAAATTACAGTTTGCCCATAAGTCAGTTTCTTCTCTCTGTCACAAATCTTTTTTCCATTGCCGTTGATTTCTTTTTTGCTTTATCAGGCTTTCTATTAACGAGAATTCTAATCGATCACCGCGAGTCCCCGAATCTTTTGAGGGTTTTTTTCATCCGCAGATTTTGCCGGATTGTTCCCGTTTATTATTTGCTGCTGATTTCCTATGCGCTTTTAATTCACACGAGTTTGGGTCGGATGGTTTTTTATCCCTCCGAGTTTTTGAAATGGGATCATTCCGTGAAATTTTACCTGTTATTTTTACAGAATATTCCAATGGCCCTGCAGGGGTCTTTTATGCCGCCGTATTTGACGGTGACCTGGTCGTTGGCGGTTGAGGAACAGTTTTATCTTTTTCTCCCGTTTTTTATTTTAATCGCCGGCTCAAAGAGACTTCCTTATGCTCTCGCGGGAATAATCACGGTTTCCGTTATTGCCCGGACGGCTATGATTGCTTTTAACCCATTTCATTTTCCTAATCTTTGGTGGGCGGTTTATATTTCCCCTTTTTTAAGGATGGACACTCTTCTTTCAGGAGCCGTGGCCGCGGTTTTTACGCGGAAAGCAGGCTCGCTATCCTTTATTAGCAGAAATCAAAATTGGTTTTACGCTTATTTAGCCGGATTTTGGGCTTTGTTTTTTTTCTGGAGCTTCCGGCAGGATCAAATGATTCTTTCCGTTGTGTCGACGGCTGGGTACTTCATTTTTTCCATAACGTCTTTTGTGATTATTTTATTAGTCGCTTCAGGGTCTTCGCCCGTCTGCGAATTTCTGAGATTCCCGCTGTTCACGCATTTTGGCAAGTACTCTTACTTTATTTATCTTTTTCATATTCCAGCGCTGGGATTATTGCACGGACTGATTTTTCGGGTAAAAATTCCGCTAATCCAGGATTGGCCGACGATCGCGGTGACATTCCTTTCTTTTCTTATCGTATGGGCAGCCGCTCTTGTTTCGTGGAAACTGATCGAACGGCCGGCAATCCGTTTTGGGCATCGGTTCCAGTTTGAGCTGGGGAAGGCCGGTCTTTCGTGAAGCCCGTCGTTAAAGTTCAGAATGTTTCGAAGCTTTATTCAATCAAAGGAACTCAGACTAAAACTTTATCTGAGCTTTTTGGATGGAATCGCCGGCCTAGAACTTTCGCGCCTATTCAGCGTTCCGGGCAAATTGCTGAAGTTGGGCCTGAGCCCGGAACTTTTTGGGCGCTTAAAGATATTTCTTTTGAAGTTCAGCCGGGAGAAATTTTAGGAATTTTTGGAAAAAACGGGTCCGGAAAATCCACGTTGATGAAAATTCTTTCCCGCATTACGGCGCCGACTAAGGGCCGGGCTGTTTTGAAAGGACGCTTCATGTCTCTGCTTGAAGTCGGCACGGGATTTCATCCCGATTTGACCGGCCGCGAAAATATTTATCTCAACGCGGCCATTTTGGGGATGAGAAAATCAGAAGTGGATCTTAAGCTTGATGAAATCATTGATTTTTCCCAGATTGGGTCATTTATCGATACGCCGGTTAAATTTTATTCCAGCGGGATGTATCTGAGGCTTGCCTTCAGCGTGGCGGCGCATCTTGAAACGGAAATTCTTATATTGGATGAAGTTTTATCCATTGGCGACCTCGATTTTCAGCAGAAATGCCTTCGGAGAATCCTGGATATTTCCCGCCAGGGGAAAACGATTATTTTTGTAAGCCACAGCATGCGGCATATTACCGACATTTGTTCGCGCGCCATCTATATATCCGGCGGTAAAGCCGCTGATGAAGGTGATCCCGAAGATCTTGTTGAAAAGTATATTAGGGCGATTCAAAAAAACTCTACCGGCTCAACAGGCCCGATGGAGCATTTCACGCAATCCTCATTTTTCAAGATTGAGAAAGCGGTAATTAAAAATTCGGATGGGGAAAATTCCGCGAATCTTTTATTTAAAGAACCCTTTACCGTTGATGTTGAGGTCAGCGTTTCTCAAAGTTTAAAAAATGTACGCATCGGCGCGGGTTTTGCCACCCTCAGCGAGACCTGGATCGGCCGGGTGCATCATCCTTCTGCCGAAAAGGAAAAACTCGATCTTGAGCCGGGCCGTTATCTGATTTCGTTTTCATTCTCAAATTGTTTATGGCCAGGTACGTATTACTTGGGGGTGGGGGCTCATCAAGCCGCGGATAAAGCATCTGTGAGTCAAACCCTTGATTACATTCCAAGAGCCATGCGCTTTGCGGTTGAAGACATAGCGGGCAACTCCTCAATTCCTTCTCCGGCCCCGCATAATCATGGGCTGGTTGCTTTGGAAGCTCAGAGCGGTTTAAAAAGGCTGAAATGAGTTTGTTTTCCTTTTTTTCAAAGCAAAAAAAAACGGGGATTCAAAACGGCCGTTTTGAAAACTGGTTCCATGGCCTTTATGATCTCCCGGTAAAACTTCAATACACCGCCTGGCGTTACGGGCATTTAACGCACGATGAAATGCTCCTGCAGGTGGCCGCGCTGACACAATATTTAAAGCCTGGAAATGTTTTTGAGTTTGGAACTTTTGACGGGCGCACGACAGTAAATATTGCCTTAAACCTGGAAAAAAGCTCGAAGATTTACTCTCTGGATCTGCCTGACGATGTCTCTAGGGAGAATTTTCTGGAAAAAGAAAAAGATTATATGCAGCCCCAAATGACGAGGGCTCTTTTTTCTGAAAAGAAAATCGAATCTGAAGTCTTGAATAAAATCGAGCTTTTGCGCGCGGATTCAAAAGCTTTTGATTTTAGCCGCTTCTATACAAATATCGATATGGTCCTCGTTGACGGCGGACATGACCGGATCACCGTAACGTCGGATTCCCTGAACGCTTTCCGGATGCTTCGGCCCGGAGGGGTTATTTTATGGGATGATTACAATGATTATTGGCCGGATGTTTTTGAGTTTATTAATAAGCTCTCGACCTTATTGCCGTTGTTGAGGGACGAGAGAACAGGGCTTGTGGCTTATAAAAGTTCAAACGGCAAGAATATTGACTGGCGGGAAATAAATAAAATTCTAAAACCGGATGACCGGTTTCCGGAAAAATCATGAAATCATCCAAGAGAAACATTTTGATTACCGGAGGATGCGGATTTGTGGGCCGGCATCTTCTCGCGAGGCTCAGCCGGGAAGCCGCGTCAGAGTTTTGGGTTGTGGATGACTTGAGCACGGGAAAACATCCTGAAACTTGGGAGTTTTTAAAATTATCCGCGATAACTTCCAAAAATTATCCCGGCGCAGAAACGTTTGAAATTTCGGGTACAAGTCACTCCTTGGTTTTTATCCGGGCGGACTTCATGTCAGTCACTTTGTCGGAATTAGGACGCCAGCCGGGTCTTGGAATTCCGCGGCTTCCTAAATTTGATGAAATTTATCATTTGGCTTCGGTGGTCGGCGGGCGCGCTATGATCGACGGGGATCCGCTGATGGTCGGCATCGATTTAGGAATCGACGCCTGTTTTTTTCTCTGGGCTTCGAAAGTCAATAAGCCCGGGAGAATTTTATACGCCTCTTCCAGCGCGGCTTATCCCGTTTTCAGACAGACGGCGGATAAGGCACAGCCCCTGCGGGAAAGCGAAATTGATTTTTCAAAAGGTGTTTTCCAGCCGGACTACACCTACGGCTGGAGCAAGTTGACTGGGGAATATCTTGCCGGAATCGCCGCCGGAAAATATGGTTTAAAAGTAGCGGTGGTCCGGCCTTTTTCGGGATACGGTGAAGATCAGGACCTGACCTATCCGGTTCCCGCGATCGCGCTTCGTGTGGCCGCGCGGCAAAATCCGGTAAAAATATGGGGAAGCGGTGAGCAAAGCCGGGATTTTGTTTACATTGGAGATTGCGCGGAAGCCTGTGTCCGTGCCTGCCGAGGCATTGAGGACGGATCCGCGGTTAATATCGGCTCCGGGGTTTTGACATCTTTTAATCAGCTTGCAAGGCTGATGATGAAATTAGAAGGTTACCAGGGAAATATTCTCGGGGATGAAAACAAACCTGTCGGAGTTGCCAAGCGCTGCTGCGATCCAAAGCGGGTGCGGGAAAAACTTCAATGGGAGCCGGCTGTCACCCTGGAAGAAGGGATGGCGGGAGTTTTAAAAACGGCGCATCAGAGATTAAATTCGGGAATAAAAATTCCGGAATGATAAAAAAAGAAAAATCTTTCGCCGTTGTCACGACAACGATCCGTATTCCGGAACTCTTGAGACGTTACGCTCAAGATGCCCGTGATTTTAAACGGAAAATCGAGCAATTTGTGATTGCCGGGGATCGAAAAACCCCCGATGGTGTCCGTGATTTTTGCGCGCGGCTTTCTGAAGAATTTCAAATTCCTTTTGTTTATCTTTCCGCGCAGGATCAAGATAATTATTTAAAAACCCGGCCGCGGCTTAAAGAATTTCTTCCCTGGAATTGCATTCAGCGCCGGAATGCCGCCGTGCTTTACGCGTATGACAAAGGTGAAGCCGACATTATCGTGACGCTGGATGATGATAATTTTATCTCCCATTCTGATTATTTCGGATGTCACGCCCATATCGGAGACGAGGATGAGGTTGAAGCTGTGAGCTCTTCGGCTGGATGGTGGAACATTTGTGAAATGCTGGAAGAGAGTAAGGGCCGGTATTTTTATCACAGGGGATACCCGCTTTCAAAACGCTGGCCAAGGGATGAAAAAATCAAAGTTCAAAAAATCCGGGCTTGCGCGGTGGTTAACGCCGGGCTCTGGCTTGATGATCCGGACGTGGATGCTCTGACCCGCTTGTCTTTTCCCGTCCGGGCTTCGCGCAGAAGCTCCCTTTTTAGAAACCGCGTAGCCTGCGCTCCGGGAACCTGGTCTCCGTTCAATTCACAAAATACAGCATTGGCCCGCGAAGTGATTCCGGCCTACTTTTTATTTCCGTATATCGGCCGGTATGATGATATTTGGGCGAGCTATGTCGTTCGGGCGATCGCGGATTATTTGGGAGACGTAGTGACTTATGGAACTCCGGTGGTCCGTCAAAAGCGTAACCCGCATGATTATTTTAAAGATTTTGACGACGAGCGTTTCGGTTTAACGCACAACGACGTTTTTTTGAAAGCGCTGACTGCCTGCCGGTTTCAAGGGAAAACGTACCGCGATTGTTTTGCCGAAATTGCCGAGCAGTTTCCCGCCCGGATCCATGAAGCTTGCAGGTCTTTAAAAAAAGACGCGGCGATTTTCGAGAAAGTCGTTGAAGCCATGAAAATTTGGAAAGAAACGTTTCGATGAAAAACATTTCCTTTTAAAATCATGAGAGAAATGCCTTTAATTTCCTTTGTCATTCCGACGTTTAACCGGGCGCTATTTCTTGAAATCGTGCTTAAGGATCTGATCGCGGAGCGCCGTCTTTATTATCCCAATATGGAAATTATCGTGGTCGACGGAGGTTCCAAAGACGGCACGGCGGAAATGCTTAAAAATTATGAGAGTGAATTATCTTGCTGGGTTTCAGAGCCGGATAAAGGGCCTGGAGACGCTTTCAAAAAAGGGATTCAGAAAGCGAAGGGGGATTTTATCCGCTACATGTCTGATGACGACCGCATTATTCCGGGGTGCACCCGGAAAATGATGGAAATCATGTTGAGCCGTCCGGATTTCGATATCGTGGGCGGGGGAGTTAAATCGGTGTATTTGTCCAAGTCGGGCGAATTGATTCCTTGCCTGGATTTTACTCCGGCCGGAGATGTCGCTTTATCCAAAGCGGCCGCGCCTGATTTGAACGGTTTTATCGTGCCGGAAGCTTGTTTGTTTCGGAAGAAACTTTTCAGCGAAATCGGTTACTGGAAGCCGAACATGATGGCTTGTGACGCTGAGTTTTTTCTCCGGACTTTAAAAAAAGGCCGGAAAATTTTTATGGCGGATGAAGTTTATCTCCATAAATATTGGCACGACGATTCCACGGTTCTCAAAAGATTGGGCCGTATGCGGACAAGCATCTTTGAAGCGATTGCTCAAAACGCGGGCGTTATACCGGCCTCAGCTTATTATTACCGCGTTGTGATCGGGCCATGGCTTGAACCCAAAAGAAAATGGATGAAGGAGCATATTTACCGCCCGCTTTTGATTTTAGCGGCAAAACCGTTTCACAAGCTGGGACTCCATCCCGTGCGCTTTCTGGAACGTATCAAGAAAAAGCGCTCATGAGTCCGGGCTCCATCAAAATTTCGGCAGTGATCTGCACCCGCAACCGGAAAGATCCGCTGTTAAAGGCATTGGAACAGCTCCGGCGTCAGACTCTGCCTGAAGAGAGTTATGAAATCCTGGTCGTTGATAACGGTTCAACGGACGGCACCGCGCAGATGATTCAAAGCCGTTTCGCGGACGCCCGCAATTTGAGAATGGTTTTTGAACCTCAAGCCGGACTTTCCCGTGCGCGAAACAGGGGGTGGCGTAATGCCCGCGCCGGCTATGTGGCTTATCTGGATGACGACGCGGAAGTTGAGCCGGCGTGGCTCGAAAATATTCTCAAGGCTTTTGAAAACTCCGGCGCCCAAGCCTCCTGCATCGGAGGACCTGTTGAAGTTGTGCTCGAAAGCCGGCCGGATTGGTTTAGTAATGAGCTTTTGTCCTGTTACGCCTCCCTAAATTGGGGGAGCCAGTCTTTTTATCTTTCCGAAAATCAGTGGCTGGTGGGCGCGAATATGGCTTTTCGCAAAGACGCGCTGGAGCGTATCGGCGGATTTTTGGAAGACCTGCGTTATTACGGCGACGAGACGTATGTTTTCCGGAGAATTTTTCAAACAGGCGGAAAAATATTTTATGAACCGTCCATGAAAGCCCGGCACCATATTTCGAATCTCCGGATTTCCCGGAAGTGGATTTTGAAAAAATGGTTTTGGGAAGGCGCAGCGCTTGCTTTTCTGGAGATTCACTTCAATGCCATTCCCGCGCGCGCGCGGTTCGATCTTTTCATAAAGCAAGTGCCCGGAGCTCTCAAGCTTTTGTTTAAAAATTGCCGGAATACCGGAAACTTTCACGAAAAAGCTCCGCTGTTTAAACAAACGGGATTTCTGGCGGGACTTGCGGGATACCGTCAATGATAAAGCGGTTAGAATGCGGATTCTGATCGTCACGGAATTGTTTCCGCCTCATTATTTCGGCGGAGCTGAAGTCTGCTGCGGAGAGATGGCTGAAATCCTGAAATCGCAGGGCCACGATGTTCATGTTTTAACAAGCCGTCCGCCTTCGGGCTTAGCCGAGAAAAACGAAGCGGTGAACCGGGTTTTGATCCGGTCGTTTCCCTGGAGGCGTTATCCGGAAAACAGCTCACAGTTAAAAGAAATGTTTTTGAGAGAAATAACCAATCAAAGTATTTTTAAACAGGCTGTTCGCCGCCTTCGCCCGGACTGCGTTTATTTCTGGAAGCTGGACACAATATCGCTTTCCCTCCCTCAAGTTTTGGACCGCAGGGTGAAAGCCGTTCACTTTGTTTTTGACACATTCTCTTTTGAGTGGTGGCTGGATGCCTGGCGTCTTTTTTGGGCTAAAAAGCCGGTTCTCGTTCACAATCGGTTATTTAAAAAAATTTTAAAGCGGATTCTGAATCTTTTGGGTTTCGCAATTCCCGAAAACCCGTATGAATTTAGAAACGCGCATTTTGCCAGCCAGTTTTTGAGAGATGGAAACCCTACCCGGATTTTAAATCCCGAAAACACGCGCGTCATTCATTGGGGGGTAAATCTCGGCCGTTTTTATCCGGCACCCGCTTCTGGAAATGAATGCCGAATTTTATACACGGGCAGAATTATTGAGCACAAAGGGATCGATACAGCGGTCAACGCTTTCAAGAAAGTTGCCGCTGTTCATCCGGAATGCACACTCACGATTGTAGGTGCGAATGATGACCCTCCGTATGAAAAAGGCCTGCGTCAATGGGTTCAGCGGGAAGGGTTGGAAGAAAAAATCGTTTTTAAGGGTTTTATCGACCGGCGCGGGCTGGCTGAAATTTACAGAGAGCACGGTATTTTTATTTTTCCGTCTTTGGTTGAAGAGGGGTTTGGAATGACTCTTTTGGAAGCGATGGCTTCAGGCCTCGCGGTTGTAACTAGCGCTCAGGGGGGGAGTTTGGAAATTGGGAACGGGGAAACCGACTGTCTTTTTTTTGAAAAAGCAAACGCGGATGCCTGCGCGAAGCAAGTTCTTCGCCTCCTAAATGATCGGGCATTTTGTTCCAGGGTTCGAGCGGAGGCTCGAAAGACTGTCGAAGCAAAATTTAGCAGTATCAAGCTGGAGCAAACGGTTCAGGAAGCTTTTGAAGCTTTGAGCTCACGCGGATGAAAATTCTGGTAGTTACTAATTTGTATCCGCCGATTTTCCTGGGTGGTTACGAGTTAGCTTGCCAGGAGGTTTGTTCTTTTATGCGGTCAAGAGGGCATCAAGTCTCTATTTTAACCAGTTCCTGGAATGTTCCGGCCTCTTTAAAAGAAGAAGATGTCCAAAGACGGTTAAAATTTCGGCTTTGGTTTGAGCCGTCCGCCTCAAGATTAAAAAAATGGGCCGGATATTTTTTCAACCGCCGAATCTTTCAAAAGGTTTTAAAAGAAAAAAAGCCTGATCTGATTATCGCTTTTTCTCTTTCAACCCTGGGAGGGCTGCTGATTGACGCTTTACACCGTCAGCCGGTTCCCGTGGTTCACGAGATCGGGGATACGGCATTGGCTGATGAATACAAAATTCACCCCTGGTTTGTTCTCTGGGCCAGGTCAGAATTTTTAAGTCACGCTTTTTCAAATTTATTCGGTTTTAAAAAACCCGAATTGAATCTTCGGCGGTCTTATTTTCGAAGCGCGTATTTAAAAAATTTTTTTTCTGAAAAAAATTTTGAAGTTTTATCCGCTCCGGTTTTTCATCATGGAATCCGCCGTTTTGAAAAACGGCCGTTTTCTGAAAAACTTCGAGGTGTTCTGTATCTTGGGCGGATAAGCCCTGAAAAAGGCATTCATGTTTTTTTTAAAGCTCTTGAACAGGTTAAAAACGCGTCTTGCCTGAAAGGAGTGCCGATTACCATCGCGGGCGGTGCTGTTAATAAGGAATATGAAGCCGGCCTGATGAAGCAGGCTGAAAATTTAAAAGGGCGGCTGGACATTCGTTTCACCGGACATTTAGAGAAAGATAAAGCTATTGAAGTTTTGAGGCAGCATGACATTCTTGTTTTTCCATCGACCTGGGATGAGCCTTTCGGTCTCGCACCTCTGGAAGCGGCGGCTAATGGGCTCGCTGTCATTACAACGGCTACCGGCGGAGCGGGGGAAGTGATTCAGAATGAAATTAATGGTCTGCATGTGCGGCGGGAAGATCCAGAGGCGATCGCTCAGGCGCTGATTCGTCTCGCGGAGGATGGGGATTTGCGTAACCGGTTAATGGAAGCGGCTTATCGCCGCGCGGAGAGTTTTAATTGGGAATCAAGCATGGAGAAAGTGGAAGCGCATCTTTTGAAAGCGGCTGGTTTCTAAATGGCGGGAGGGAAGAAAAAGGCTGTTATATTTTTTCCTTATAATCCCCACCCTTTTGCCAGCGGAAATCAAAAGCGGGTTTTAGAGATAATTAAGGCGCTTTCTTCAAAAAGGTTTGAGGTTTATTTCCTGAGCGCGGATTTTTTTGGGCAATCCTGGAATGAAGCGGGGTGCAAAAGTCTTGAAGAAATGGGTGTGAAGGTTTCGGTTTATCCGATGTCAGCCTGGGAGAGAAAGTGGGTCCATTGGGTGCTTCAGCGTTACAACAAGGATGAAAAGCTTATTTTACGTACGTTTCATTTGAAGCCGCCTTTCATGAAACGGTGGTTTTTAAGAAAAGTTTTGGAAATTCAGCCTGAAGCCATTTGGGTGCATTACGCCTATTGGGGAGATTTCTTGAAAAAAGTTCCCGCAAGCATGGTTAGAACTATAGAAAGCAATGATCTCATTTCAACCAGCGACTGGCTTAGGCGGAGGCTGGAGGTTTTTATCCCGCCGGGCGGAAAAATCAGACGGGAAAATTTTGAAAGTATGCCCGATTTTCTCTGGGATGAAAAATATTGGGAGAGTCAGGCCGGCCGGACGGATCCCTATGAATTTAAAATTTATGATAACGCTGACTGCACAGTGGCTATTTCTAAGGCGGAAGCAGAAATGATCCGGCGGAATACCTCCAGGACGCGGGTTGTTTATGTGCCGCATTACCAGCCCGCGGTCTCCATTGAAAACCGCTATGAAGGCCCGGCGCTTTTCCCTTCCGGAAACCATGTGTTTAATTTTCACGGCTATTTTTATTTTATTAAGAAAGTATGGCCTCTGATTCGGCAAGCTCAGCCCGATTTTAAAGTTCAAATGACCGGAAATGCCCGCGATCTGTTTTTTGACGAAGATGGAATCGAGAAGCTCGGTTTTCTCCCGGATCTTCAAAAGCTGTACGCGGAAAGCTGTTTTGCCGTTTGCCCGATTATTTCCGGAACAGGTCAATCTCTGAAGATTGTTGAAGCGATGGCGCACGGGCTTCCGGCCGTCGCGACCCGGTTTACCGCCGTGAATTCTCCGATTGTTCATGGAGAGAATGGATTTATAGCTGAGGACGCGGAAACTTTTTCAGAATATTGTGTCCGTTTATGGAAAGACCGGGATTTATGCCGGAAAATGGGAGAGGCTGCCCGCCGGACGATTCAGGATGAATATAAGAAGTGGAATTATGAAAGCAAAATCGAGGAAATTATTTCTCCTCGCGCGGGAAAGGCGGAGAGAAGTTGATGGAAGGCATGAATTATCATCTTGCCGTGATCGCTGAAGACGGCCGCTCTTGGGCTGGCGGAGAGGTTTACCTTCGAAATATGATAACGGCGCTGAAGGTTTCAAAAAATGGAAAAAAAGCAAAGATTACGGTTTTATATTTCCCCGGCCGGACACTCGAACAAATTCAAAGAAGTTACCCTGAGGCGGATGCTTTTATCGAAATGCCCGGCGGGCGGGGAGTTATCAATTTTTTAAGGAAAATCAAACTGAACTTCTGCAAACTTAAAACCGTGAACGCGGTCATGGGAACTTTCCGGCCGGAATTTTTTAAAAAAATTCCCTTTTTGTGCTGGATCCCAGATTTACAGTATGTCAGCATGCCTGAGCTTTTTTCGAATTCGGAACGAATCCGTCAGCATGAACTTAATCGGAGCCGGGTTCAAAGCGCCCATATGATTACGGTGACGAGCCGGACGGTTCTCGATGATATGCGGGGTTGCTTCCCGGAAGGTGTTTTGAAAACGAGACTTTTGGAGCCGGTAAATCTGGTTCCTGAAACCGTTTATGAGCAGGACCCGGCTGAAATAGCCCAAAAATACGGACTTCCTGAGAAATTTTTTCATATGCCGAACCAGTTTTGGGCGCATAAAAATCATGAAATGGTTTTGGAAGCCCTTTCTCTTCTTAAAAAAGATCATCCGGATATTTGCGTTGTCTGCACCGGCCGGCCGTACGAATTCCGGGATCCTGCTTTTTTTAACCGTCTCTTGACTCAGGTTTCGCTTAAGGGTGTAAGATCACAATTTGTGCTTTTGGGTCATATCCCGGGAAAAGATATGTTCGCGCTCATGCGCCAGTCTATCGCTCTTCTTCAGCCGTCGCTTTTTGAAGGCTGGAGTAATTCCGTTGAAGAGGCCAGAACTTTAGGGAAAACCGCTATTGTTTCGGATTTACCCGTGCATCGGGAGAAAAAAATTCCGGGAGCTGTTTTTTTTGATCCGAAAAACGCAAAACAGCTGGCGGATATTTTGAAAGAGCTTCATTTGAAGAAAAAATTCGGACCCGACCTAAGTATGGAAAAGCAAGCCCGCGCGGAGCTTCCGGAGCGGATTGAGGTTTTTTCGGAAAAATTTATGGGAATTTTAAATGAAATCAAAAAATAAAGAACGGGTCTACATTCTTGGCGGCGGAGTCACCGGTTTGGCCGCGGGGATTGCTTCCGGCGTCAAAGTTTTTGAAAAAACCGCTTCGCCGGGCGGAATCTGCTCCTCGTATTACGTAAGAAAAGGTTCAAAGAAAAGGCTTCCCGAACCGCCGAAGAACGCGGAAGCTTACCGGTTTGAAATCGGCGGAGGGCACTGGATTTTCGGCTGTGACGGTGAAACCGCGAAATTCCTTTCCCGGTTCTGCAGTTTTAAGAAATACAGCCGGCGTTCGTCGGTTTTCTTTTCCCGAAATAAAATCCGGCTTCCTTACCCGCTCCAGGAACACGCGGAGCTTCTCGGGAAACCGGTTTTCGAAAAGATTCTTCGTGAAAAGAAAAGAGGTTTTCATCGGAAAATCAGAACCATGGCGGATTGGCTGGAAGCTTCTTTCGGAAAAACTCTTTGTAAGCTTTTCTTTTTCCCTTTTCATGAAAAATACACGGATGGGCTTTACCGGAAAATTGCTCCGCAAGACGCTTATAAGTCGCCTCGATTGGGAAGAGCTAATCAGGCAAAGAAAAAACCCGCCGGCTACAACCCCGATTATTTTTACCCTTCCAAAGGTTTAGGGTATTTGTGCGCGGGACTGGCTTCCGGATGCCGGATTGGATACGGGAAAAAGGCGGTGCGTATTGATTCTAAGAAAAGAATCGTTTGGTTCTCAGACGGCACAAAAATTTCTTATGACAGGCTTGTTTCAACCCTGCCGTTGAACCGTATGCTGGAACTGACAGGGCTTAAAACCGGAGAAAAACCCGCGCCTTTTACTTCTGTTCTGGTTTTAAATATTGGAGCTGAACGGGGAGTTTCCTGCCCTCCGGATCACTGGCTCTATGTGCCGGATACAAAGTCCGGATTCAGCCGCGTTGGTTTTTATAGTAACGTCGATACCGGGTTTTTACCGCTTTCGGCAAGAGTGAAAAAAAATCGGACCAGCATTTATGTGGAGAAAGCTTTCGCAAACGGGCGGAAACCTTCAGAAGCGGAAATAAAACGGTATTCAGCTGAAGCCGTGCGCGAACTTCAATCATGGGGCTGGATTGGTAAAACGGAAGTTGTGGATCCGACATGGATTGACGTGGCTTACACCTGGTCTTATCCGGATTCCGGCTGGACGAAAAAAGCAATTGATGTCTTGGAGCGGCGGGACATTCATCCGCTTGGCCGTTACGGCCGCTGGCATTTTCAGGGGATCGCGCAATCTATTCGGGACGGTCTTGAAGCTGGGCGTGTGTTGAAGGGAAGGAAGAATGCCTAAGGTCAGCGTCGGCATTCCTGTTTATAACGCCGAAGCGTATATTGGCGCGGCGGTTCAAAGCGTTCTAAATCAGACGCTGAAAGATTTTGAATTAATTATCACGGATGATCAGTCGACTGACCGGACACCGGAAATTATTCAAAAATTTTCAGATCCCAGAATCCGCTATTACCGCAACGAGAAGCGTTTGGGACCTCCGGGTAATTTCAACCGATGCATCAAACTCGCGGACAGTGAATACATTTCTATCTTTCACGCGGACGATCTAATGGAACCTGAAAATCTGGAGAAGAAAAAAGCGTTTCTGGATTCAAATCCGGAGGCTGGATTTGTTCACAGTAATATTTTCCGGGTCGATTCCGCAGGGAAGGTGCTGGGAGAGCATTGGCATTGTCCGGCCGAAAAGGACACGTTATTTACCGGGAAAAAAGTTTTTCTGGAATTGTTTGACGGCATTAATTTTATTTGCGCGCCGTCGGTCATGATGCGCCGTGAATGCTTCCGGCGTACCGGAAAATTTGAAGAAACCCTGCTTCACGCGTGCGATTGGGAGATGTGGATGAAGACTGCGCTTTTTTTTAAGGTGGGGTATCTGGCCGAGCCTCTCGTCCGCTACCGTGTTCATGAACAGATGCATTCCGGGACTTACTTCGGTTATTTAAAAGGCGAAGAGGAGTACCTTCAGACAAAAGTCCTTATTTTAAAAAAATATGAAAAAGATATTCCGGAGTCTGAAAAACTCAAGAGAAAGATGCTTAAAACAGCAGCGCTTCGAGGACTTGATTTTTCTCTCGCCCGGTTCTCTGAAAAAAAATACCGGGAAGGTTTTAAGCTTTTAATGTTTTCAATTAAAAAAGCGATGAGATTTATTAATTCGTGACTCCCATGAAAATCGCATTAGTAAATGAAAAATGGACTGCCGGCGCGACCCGGTGCGCCCGGGATATGGAAAAATTTTTAATCCGCGAGGGACACGAGGTGCGTTACTACCCTCAAAAAGCACTTGAGAGGGAAGCGGATATCCTGGCGGATCTCAAAAAGTTTTCTCCGGATGTTGTTCACGCGCATTCTTATTACGGGGATTTTTCTTACGGCTTCATCCGGGAACTGGCCTCTCGTTACCCTGCGGTATTTACGCCTCATGATCCCAGGCCGGCCGGTACGATGGAGACTGTGTGTTGGGACTGTGCCAGCTATCAAACCTGCTGGAATTGTCCGTTGGTTCCGGGGATCCTTCGCCGTTGGAATCCGCTCACCAACGGCTATTTCCGTTTGAGGCTTAAAAAGAAACTCACGCATTTCCTCCTGCCTTCCCGGTTGAAGATCGCCGTGCCGAGCGTTTGGATGCGCGAGAGACTTCAGCGGACTGAATTGAGCCGGTTTTCGATGACGCATATTCCTTACGGAATCGACACCGAGTTTTTCCGGTTTCATCCCGGATCGAAACAGAGGCTGGGTTTCGGCGAAAATTCAAAAATAGTTTTATTTGTATCGCATCCTTCCGGGCCGGGCATCAATAAGCGTAAAGGGCTGGATATTCTTAGTCAGGCATTTGTATCAAAAATTGTTCCGCAATTTCCGGAAGCTATGCTGGTCATCGCGGGTGAAAGTGCCGTTCCGAATCATCCCGCCATTCGAGGGGTAGGGATGATTTCTCAGGAACAGCTTCCTTTCTATTATTCAGCGGCGGATGTTTTGGCCTGCCCTTCCCGCGCGGACAATTTGCCTTATACCATTCTGGAGGCTATGGCTTGCGGAATCCCGGTTGTGGGGGCGCGTGTCGGCGGTATTCCCGAACAGATTGAAGAAGGGGTCACGGGTTTTTTGGTACCGAAGGAAAACCCGGACGCGTTGAGTGAAGCTTTGCTCCGTCTGCTTCGCGATCCCGAAGCGTCTCTTCGGATGGGCCGTGCCGGCCGGGCGAAGGCCGAAAGGTGTTTTTCCATGAAAGCGTTTACTGAAAAATACGAAACAATTTACCGGGAAGCGGCGGGGCTCGCGTGAACTTTCACAAAAAAATCGCTTTTATTTCCACGATGCGGGGATTTCCGTGGGGAGGCAGTGAGGAATTGTGGTCGAGAGCCGCCTTGATTCTTCAAGAGCGCGGAATTCAAACGGCGGCGTGTTTTTCTTACTCTCCGGAAGCTCCCGGAATCAGGCGCCTGATCGAGAAAGGCGGAAAAGTTTTTCCAGCGGAACAGACAAGTTTTTTCGGCCGGGCGAAAAGAAAAATCTTAGGAAAGAAGCGGTCTTATCCGATTCTCGATGAGTTTAAGCCGGACCTGGCCGTAATTTCTCAGGGAACGAATCTCGATGGAATGCTCTGGATGAAATCTTGTGAAGCGCTTCGGATTCCCTTCGTGACAGCCGCGCAGTCGGCATCCGCTTCCAAAACCTGGCAGACGGATGAAGAGCTTTCTGAAATATCAGCAAGTTACCGGAAAGCCCTGGCGTGTTATTTTGTTTCCCGTGAAAATTTGGAGTGCGCCCGGATGCAGCTCTCCGCTGAGCTTCCTCAGGCTGAAGTGGTGTGGAATCCTTTTTTAGTCAATTTTAACGAAGTCTTTTCCTGGCCGGATAAAGAAAATCCATTCAAACTGGCTTGTGTCGGACGGTTTTTTATCCAGGATAAAGGGCAGGATATTCTTTTAAAGGTGCTCAGCCTTGAAAAATGGCGCAGCCGCCCGCTTCAAGTCACGCTGTTCGGTTCGGGTCCTCAACGGAGGATGATTGAAAATTATATTCAAAATTTAAAGCTTAAAAACGTGTCGTCGGAAAAAGAAATGCATCCCGGAAAAATCTGGGAAACACAGCATGCATTGATTTTGCCTTCGCGCTCAGAAGGTTCGCCCTTGGTTCTTATTGAGGCGATGTTAAAAGGGCGTCCGGCAATTGCTTCGGCTGTCGGCGGAGTTTCTGAAATTTTGGAGGACGGCGTCACGGGTTTTCTGGCGCATGGAGCCGAAGTGAATTGTCTGGATCAGGCGATGGAGAGAGCCTGGGAAGCGCGTAGCGAATGGCGAAAAATAGGTGAAACCGCGTATCGTAAAATCCGGCAAGCCGTTCCGGAAAGCCCTGAAAGCGTTTTTGCGGATAAATTGATGAGGCATTTAAAGTGAGTTCGGAAAAACTTCACATTTGCTATGTGATCGCGCCCGGCGGAGGGCCTGAAACCTACGTGCGGAATTTGGCGCCATGGCTGACCGCGCAGGGGCACAGAGTTTCCGTAGTTACTCTTGGCAAAGAACTCCATTTTCCGCCGGAGATTAAAACGGTTTGCGCGCGGGGTGCCGTGAAACATTATTGGGTTTCGAAATTTTTCGGTAATTTCCGGCAGTGGGCCCTGCGGCTGAGAAGTTTTGAGTGGGAACAGGCGATTAAAGGGTCTTTGGAAGAGATTGAAAGAACGCGAAAAGTTGATTTGGTGGAGGTGACGGAAGGGATTTCGATTGGTCTTTTAAGAAAGCGCTGGAAGGTTGTGGTCCGGATTCACGGCTCGGACTGGAGTTTCCGGCATTTCTGCCGTGATGAAGGAAGCCGTAATGATTACGCGCTGATTCAGGCCGAAAAGAAACAGCTCGAGCAAGCGAACGGCGTTATTTCGATCAGCCGTCATTCCGCCGATCATGTTAGTAAGGCCTGCCATTTTTCAAGGAACCTCATTGAAGTTATTCCGTATCCCGTTGTACAGCATTTCAAATATAAGAGAGACGGCAATAAGCCCGAAAACCGCATCCTCAGCGTGGGGCGGCTGGAAAAAAGAAAAGGAACCCATACTCTCGTTCAGGCCATGGAAATTGTTTGGAAAAAATTTCCCGAAATAGAACTTTGTCTTTTTGGGCATGAAGCAGGATTTTCTAAAGAACAACTGCTGAGGATGGTTTCGGAAAAGAACCGTTCAAAAATCGGTTTTATGGGTTTTGTTTCCCAGGAAACGCTCGCGGATTATTATTCAAAGTCCGTTTTATACGCAGCGCCCACTCAGTATGAAACGTTCGGCTACACCTTATTGGAGGCTATGTCCTTCGCGTTGCCTGTTGTCACCACGGCTGTCGGTGCGATTCCGGAGTTGATTGAGGATGGAGTCAACGGTAAGCTTGTTCCTTACGGCGACTTTAAAAAATTAGCCGGTGTGATCACGGAACTTATAGAAGACCCGCTTCAAAGAGAGAAGATGGGGGAGAATGGTTTGCGGAAAGCCGGTGAATATACTTTGGAAAAAATTGCTCCCAGAACACTCGAGTTTTATTTTAAGACGCTGAAGGCGGATTCATGATTTCAATCGTCATACGCACTAAAAATGAGGCGAAGGCAATTGAGAAAACACTTCAGCTTTGCCTGTCCCAGAAAGAGGTTCCGGAATTTGAAATAATCGTGATTGATTCCGGATCGACGGACGGAACTCTGGATATTATCCGCCGTTACCCCGCCGTGAAAATTCTTCATTATGACCAGCCGGTTTTTAGTTTTGGACACGCTTTAAACCAGGCTTTCAAGGAAGCTAAGGGAGATATTTTGGTTGCGTTGAGCGCGCACGCTTACCCGGCAAGCGAGTATTGGCTGAAAAATCTTATCGAACCCTTTGAGGATCCACAAGTTGCCGGTGTTTATGGACGGCAGCTGCCCCATAAAGATGCCTGGCCGCCGGTTGAGCGTGAATATTGCGTGGGATATGGAGCGAATCCCTTAAAGATCATCTCGGCGGAGAAAGTTACTTTTTCAAACGCGAATTCAGCCATTCGAAAATCCTGCTGGCAGGAACGGTTTTTTGCGGAGCATTTAATGCATACGGAAGATGTGGAATGGGCTCACGCCATGGTTCAATCCGGATACATTATTCATTATCGTCCTAAAGCTGAGGTTTATCACTCTCACAACGAGTCCTTGAAGCAGGTTTTTGACCGCTGTTATAAAGGGATGAAGGGATATCGCCTGATTAAAGGTGGAAACCGGCAAAGGGAGCTTGGGGTTTTTTGGATTTTTCCGAAATGGTACGGGGAAACCAGCCGGGATATTCGGTGGGTTCTAGAAAAAAAGACCGGGTATAAGTGGATTTTTATTGCACCGGTGTACCGGCTTTTTTATGTACTGGGGCTTATTTCAGCCGATATGCCCGGCGCTTTATGGGTGCCGTTGGAAAAAGTCTGTAATAAAATTTCAAAAAAAATGATAGGGAAAACAGAAAGCGCGCCGTGCAACGAGGCTTTTCCCGTCTTTCACTTTGAAGCGAACCGTGAATCCGGGTTAAGACTCCGTGAAATCTGGCGGTATCGGGAACTTCTGTTCTTCCTCATGTGGCGGGATATCAAAGTCCGTTACAAGCAGACCGCTCTCGGTGCCGCATGGGCCATCATTCAGCCGTTTATGACCATGGTTATTTTCAGCATTTTCTTCGGTCATTTAGGGAAGATTCCTTCGGATGGAATTCCTTACCCGCTGTTTTCTTTTACGGCACTGGTTCCCTGGACTTTTTTTGCCAACGGCTTAACGCAATCGTCTAACAGTCTGGTGGGAAGCTCCAATTTGATTACGAAAGTTTATTTCCCGCGGCTGATTATTCCTATTGCGTCGGTTTTGACGGGTGTTATTGACTTTCTGCTGGCGTTTCTAGTTCTGATCGGAATGATGCTTTGTTTTGGTCTTCACATTACTTCTTCGGTGATCTGGCTTCCGGTGTTTTTGTTTCTCGCCCTTGTGACCGCTCTCGGGGCGGGTTTCTGGCTTTCGGCTTTAAACGTGGAATTTAGAGACGTTCGGCATGTCATGCCGTTTTTAATTCAGTTTTGGATGTTCGCGACACCGATTGCTTACCCAAGCAGTCTTCTTCCAGAGCCCTGGAGAACTTTTTATGGGCTTAATCCGATGACCGGCGTTATCGCGGGATTTCGCTGGGTCCTTTTAGGCAATGACCCGCCCGGGCCCATCATTTTCGTGTCAGCTTTTACGGCAATTCTTATTTTAATCAGCGGGCTGAGGTATTTTAGGCGCATGGAAAAGCATTTCGCGGATGTGGTGTGATGAATCAAACGGCCATTCAGATACATAATCTAAGTAAACGCTACAAAATCGGCCGGGCCGAATCATATAAAACGCTTCGCGACGCCATCAGTTTGTGGGGCCCGAAAATTTTTTCTGGAAAAGGAAAATCGGAAGATGCCGAAGAGGGCATGATATGGGCGTTGAAGAATATTTCTTTCGAAATTAAAAAAGGGGAAGTGGTTGGAATTATCGGCCGTAATGGTGCGGGGAAAAGCACACTGCTCAAAATTCTTTCGCAAATTACGGATCCCTCTGAAGGATCGGTGGATATTTACGGAAAGGTCAGTTCTTTGCTTGAGGTTGGAACCGGATTTCATCCTGAGTTAACCGGCCGGGAGAACGTTTATTTGAATGCGGCGATTTTGGGGATGAAAAAGCGCGAGATTCAAAATCGATTTGATGAAATTGTGGCTTTTGCTGAGGTTGAGAAGTTTATGGATACGCCGGTCAAACATTTCTCCAGCGGGATGTATATGCGCTTGGCTTTTTCGATCGCGGCCCATTTGAGTCCGGATATTATGATTGTGGATGAGGTTTTGGCCGTCGGCGACGCGGCGTTTCAGAAAAAGTGTCTTGATAAAATGGACGGCGCCGCCAAATCCGGACGGACGATTCTTTTTGTGAACCACAATCTCGGGCAAATCCGCAGACTTTGCACTTCAGCGCTTTGGCTGGAAAATGGACAATGCAAATCTTTCGGCCCTGTCGGCGAAGTGACGGCCGCTTATCAGGCATCACTGTCTAATGTCCATTTTGATGTGAATGAATCGATAAAGAATCAAGAAGGTTTTGTATCCTGGAGAATTGAAGGCTTGGACTCAAATGTTATTGAACGGGAAAAGCCGTTTACGCTGGAATGCCGTCTTCAGCTTAAACGGAAGGTATACAACGGTCATCACGGGCTGATTCTGAAGAATGTCGACGGCCAAAATGTCGCAGGCTGGGCGTTCAATGGGTTAAAGCTTGAACCCGGACTGCATATCCTTCGATATCAAATTCCATACCTGCCTTTGCGTCCCGGGACCTATTATCTCTACGCTTCGCTTTGGGATGGGGCTTTAAAAATTGACGCAAGCCATTTAATGCCTGAATTAATTTTTGCCACTCCTGAGTATAGCGAACTTAGCGATGAATGGGCGGGGATTTTAAATCTTCCCTGCAGCATTGATATTAAAAAGGTTTCTCAGTGAAAATTACTCTCGTCAGCCGCTGTTATCCGCCCCACTCAGGTTATGGCGGAATCGCGGTTTACAGCTATTACCTTGCCCGCGCTTTGGCAAAACAGGGACACACGATCAATGTTGTCGCCGCGAGATTTTCCCCGGAAATTCCGGAAGAGACCGTTGATGAAGGGGTTCGTGTCATAAGAATCCTGGTTAAGCACAGGTCTTTTTTTCAGCGGGTTCCTTTTTTTGGAAAATTTTACAGGCCGGTACAGCGGTTTTTCTACAGCTTGAAAGTTTCCTCGATTTTAGCGGGCATAGATAAAAACCAGAAACAGGATATTGTGGAATTCCCTGAAATTGAGGCAGAAGGATTCTGTTATCTTTTGCGGAAAAAACGGGCCAGGGTTATTGTCCGGTGCCATACTCCCACGTTTGTTCTGAAGAAATATTACAATCAGGAAGAAGTTTTTTACGACACTTTCTTCATGGGACTGATGGAAACATTCTGTATACGGAAAGCGGATCTTCTCAGCGCGCCGTCTCATGATATGGCGGCGACGATCGCCCTTGAATGCGGGATTCCGGAAAACCAGATTCGAGTGATTCCTAACGGTTTAGGCCCTGAGTTATTTGTTGATGGCGGAAAAAACCGAGATCCGAAAGAATTGCTTGTCCTTCATGTCGGGCGTCTGGACAGACTGAAAGGCGTTGAAGTTCTGGCGCAGGCGATTCCTCTTGTTCTTAAAGAAAACCCGGAAACCCGTTTTGTTTTTATCGGTCAATCGATTTCTGATGCAAAGGGAGTTAACTGGAAACGGCGTCTGGAAGCCTATTTGGCAGAGCGAAAAAGCATGGATAAGGTCCAGTTTTTGGAGCACCTGGATCAATCCGCGATGCTTCAGTGGTACACCCGCGCGGATATCGCGGTGGTTCCCTCAATTCTCTACGAGAGTTTTTCCTATACTTGCGCTCAGGCTATGGCCGCGGGATTGCCTTTGGTCGCGACCCGAATTGGCGGTATTCCTGAAACTCTTGGGGAAGATTCCGCCGGTATTTTAGTCAAGGCGGGAGATGCTCAGGCTCTGGCGGATGGAATTCTGAAATTCGCGAAAAATCCTGAAATGCGGCTGGAGGCAGGCAGGAAAGCCCGAAAAAGAGCTGAGGAGAAATTCAGTCAGGAAAAAATCCTTCCCGATTACCTGGCGTATTGTGCCGAAGAAGATTTTCAGAAACATCATACTTCGTCTGTTAGTAAGATATCTGAGAAGGGGAAGAAAGCCGTTATTCTTGCTTACCATGAAGTCGGAGAAGAAAAGGGAAGCCCATTCCCTTCGATTTACGTGGTTTTGGAAAATTTCAAACGGCAAATTAACGCTTTAAAACGGCTTGGATATAAATTTATTTCCATGGACGAGTTTATTTCCGGCCTTCAGGGTAAAACAAAGCTTCCAAAATACTCAGCCGTCATTACTTTTGATGATGGGTACGAAGGGGTTTATAAAAACGCGTTTCCGTTTCTGCGCAGTCAAAATTTACCGGCGACTGTTTACGCGATCGCGGATAAGGTTGAGACAAGGGAGAACACAAGTTTCCCCTATCTATCCGCCGAACAGCTTAAAGAGATGGCGGGCTGTGGAATTTCGATAGGGTCTCATTCTTTTTCACACGCCGATTTAAAGCAATGTTCAGGTGAAATCTTACGCCGCGAGATCTCAGATTCTAAAAAGAAGCTGGAAGAAATCACCGGAACCGAAGTCCGGCATTTCTGCTACCCGTTCGGGTCTTTTAACCATAAAACAGCTGATCTGGTTGCCGGAGAAGGCTACCAGAGCGCCGTTTCAACCCTGTTCGGAAGCAGGCATCGGGTCAGTGATATTTTTCATTTAAAAAGAGTCAGCGTGGGGTACCGCTGGAGCCTTCCTTATTTTCTGTATAAAGTTCATCAGAGCAGGTCAAGGCCATAACCGATGCCTTTCGGCAGCGAGAGAAAAGTCCTTTTTAAAAATTCCGCGCAATATTTTTTATGGGCGGTGAGAGGCGATTCTCATTTAGGGCGGTGGGCCAGATATTTCAGATTAAAAAATATGCTGAGCCGGCTTCATTTTAAACCGGCCCGGATTTTGGATGCCGGCTGCGGTTTGGGTCAGACAGCCTTTTATTTAAGAAGAAAATTTCCGCAGGCGGAAATCGACGGCATGGATATTTCCCGGCAGGATATCGCTTCTTGCCGGCAAATTAATCAGGAGCTTGGTTCCGGAATCGAGTTTTTGGAAGAAGATCTCCAGAAAGTCCAATTTCAAAAGCAATACGATTTTATCTGTCTTACAAACGCGCTTTGTTCGATTCCTGATTACAAAGAGGCGCTGGCTCGTCTTTCCGGAAAACTTTCAAGCGGAGGGTTTTTGCTGATCCAAGACATGAATCTGGATTATATCCGGCGTCATTTTGGGGAAAAGATAGTACCCACGGATGTTGTGCGCACGGGATTTTTAGTTGAGGATTTAAAAAAGTGTTTGGAAGCTTCCGGGTTTAAAGTGCTTCACACTGAAAAAAATATGGGGCCGTTAGGCTTAGCGGCAAATAGAGCATTTGACGTCGTCCGGGGGAACCCCCTTTTTTTAAACCTGGTTTTTCCGGTTTTAATTTTTTTGTCGTATATAGACGCCCGCGTCAAAGTTAATGACGGCCCAGGGCTGTTGATTCTCGCGCAGGCTCGATCTGGTGAATAAACCTCAAAAAAGAATCGCGTTCATACACCCGTTTCTCTATAGGTATGCCCGCGGTATTGAGCGGTATGTGGCCGCGTTAAGCAGATCTCTTTCAGAGAAAAATGTTTCTGTTGAAATTTTAACCTGGAACCGTCCGAACCCTATCTGCTGGCCGGAACTTTCGGAACTTTCGGATATAAAAATCAAAGCTTTTCCTTTGCCCCGGTATTTTGAGGCCAAGTTTATCGTTCCTTTTTACGCGTTGGATTTAGCGGTAAACCGCTATGACGATGTCATTATTCACTTCGCGGATTACGGAGAGGCGGAAGCGCTTTATCTATTAAAACTCATAGGCCGAAAGATTCCTTACTCAATCGTGCTTCACTACCCCTACAGCCAGGTTCCGCACCGGTACCATTCCTTTAATAAAACGCTATTGGCTCAAGGCGCCAAACGGATTATTGCGGTCAGCCGTTTTGTCGCAGAGGAAGCGGAGAAAATTCTTGGCAGGCCGTGCGAAGTCATTTCACACGGGGTCGATACGGACCTTTTTAAACCGGATCTTTCAAAACGCGCGGAAGTGAGACGGCGAATGGGGGTTCCTGAAAATGCGCGGGTTTTTTTAACGGCAGCCGCTCTTGAGGAGCGAAAAGGCGTTCAGCATTTTATCAAGACACTCCCGCTTCTTCTTAAAAGCAGGCCGGAATCGTTTTACGCAGTGTTGGGGGACGGACCTTATCTGCAGAGTCTCAAGGACCTTGCCTGTGAGCGCGGGGTTGAATCACGTGTCCGTTTTGTTTCAGCGACATCCACGCCGTTTGAGTTTTATCAGGCGGCTGATTTATTCGTGATTTTAGCCAAGGGAGAAGCTTCATCGCTGGTTTCTCTTGAAGCGATGGCGTGTGAAGTGCCGGTGATGGCTTCAAAGCAGAGACCTTTTGAGGAATTAATCGATCCTCGGTGGGGGATTCAGGTCCGGGAAGATCAGCCTCAGGAAATCGTCTCTCAAATCGACGCTTTATTTTCTAATTCTGAAAATTTTGAAAAAATGCGTAAGGCCGCGCGAATCGAAGTTTTAAAAAATTATCAATGGGGTCATGTGGCTGAAAGCTATCTTCAGGTTTTATCCGGTGAGGTGAAAAAATGAAATGCTCCGTGCTTTTGTGCACGTTTAACCGCCATGTCCTGCTTCAGAAAGCGCTCGCCAGTATTGTGGACGGCACGCTGGAAAAACCGGATGAAATTGTTATTGTGAATGCCGGAGACTCCCGGGCGGATGAAGTAATTAAGAAATTTCAGGGACGGCACGGGATTTCCTGGAAAGTCCTGAAGGTTATCAATAAAAATTTGGCCGCGAACCGGAATCTTGGGCTGCCTCAGTGCTCAGGCGATATTATCGCAATGACGGATGATGACGCTGAGGTTTTTCCGGACTGGATCACTCAGCTGAAACGGGTTCACCGCGAACATCCTGAGGCTGGAGCTGCGGGAGGACTGGTTTTAGGAACAAACACGGATTCTCTTGTCGGAAAAGTCGCGGATTTGATCACGTTTCCTTCCTGGTCCGCCGGGCAGTACGTGCGCACTCTGCCCGGGGTCAATGTGAGTTACAAGAAAGAAGCGGTTGAGAGAACAGGTCTTCAGGATGAAATCCTTTTTCGAGGGGAAGACGTGGACTACAACTGGAGAATTCTTGAGCTTGGTTACAAAATTTACTTTGATCCCGCGGTTAAGGTTTATCATTACCACCGTCCGACACTCAAAGGGTTTTTGAACCAGCATTATATGTATGGTAGAGCTTACTACCTGGTCCGTAAAAAATGGCCGGCCATGTATTGCGTTTATCCTCACCAGCTTAAAACCGTCCGTGATTTTCTTAAAGCAGTTAACACCGTGGTCTCTTTGTTTTATCAGCCGTTTCTTTCCGCGCGGAACCTTCCTAAATGGGGAGACCGGATACAGGCCGTTCCTCTGCTTTTTATTTCAGGGCTGGCGTGGAAAGGCGGAATGCTGGTGCAGAAACTTAAATCTTTGACGGAAAAAGGATCTTGTTGATGCGGATTCTGCTGATGCCAGGCAGTTACGCGCCGGTGATCGGAGGCCTTCAAACCGCGGTTGCCTCGCTTGCGGAGGGGTTGAAGAAATCCGGGCATGACGTCCGGGTCCTGACTCAGCGCTATCCCCGTGTTTTGAAGAGAAATGAACGCGTAAATGAAATTCCGGTTTACCGGGAATTCTTTTTTAAATCCGGAATTGAATATTTGAAGTCCGGACGCCCGGATTTATTGCTCGCGTCTTTATTCCTCAATCCAAAGACGGAGGGCCGTCTGGAGCGGATGATTCAGGAGTTCAATCCGGATGTCGTGAATGTCCACTTCGCGGGAGTGTTGATTCCGTTTGTTCTCAAGATAAGAGCGAAATTTAAATTTAGGTTTGTGCTTTCATTTCACGGTAACGATATTGAGAGGTTTTTTGACGAAAATCCCCCCGCCGTTGAAAAAGAAATGGTTATGAAGGCTTTGAAAGAAGCGGGCGCGGTTACGGTGCCTTCGAAGTATTTATTGAGCCGGGTTATTCAATTAGACGCTTCGGCAGCCTCAAAGAGTCATGCTATTTGCAACGGAATCTCTCTGGAAAAATATTTGAATTCCAGGCCTTACCGCTATCCCCAGCCTTATATTCTGGCTTATGGAAGACTGATTCCGGTCAAGGGTTTTGACCTGCTGATCCGGGCTTTCGCGGTTATTTCAAAAAAAAATCCGCAGATGCATTTAATCCTCGCGGGAGAGGGCGGTGAAAAAGCAAACCTGGTAAAACTGGCGAATGGCCTGGGTGTCAGCGCAAAAATTTTATTTTACGGAAAAGCTTCTTCTGAAGAAATTCGAAGCCTTTTAAATGGATGCCTGTTCGCGGCGGTGCCTTCCAGACAAGAATCATTTGGTCTTTCGGCGCTTGAAGCGATGGCTGCCGGAAAGTTTGTGGTCGCGGCAAAAGTGGGCGGGCTTCCTGAGATTTTGCAGGATACAGCCAGCGCTCTGGTTCTTCCGGAGCCCGGGGCTATAGCGGAAGCGATTGAAGCCTCTCTTCAGGATTTAGAAGGAATCAAGGCCGGAGGAGCTCGAAACCGCGCCGCTGCCGCGCGATACGGTTTAAGCGTTATGATTCAACGGTATGAGCGTATTTATCAAAATGGTTCCTGAAAAGAAGGACTATTTGATTAGGCTTTTCGAGCCGATATACAGAGTTTACAAGGCGGATTTTTCATGAAAAAAACAATATCAAAAGCTAAGGAACGCTGGAGAACAATCCTTTCATTTTTGGGAATTCAGGCATTCTTTTCCTTAATGGTGATTAGTTTTTCATGGGGCGGGCAGAATATTTTTGCTGTCCTGATTGGAATTCCTCCGCTCGTGGCCGCCGCGTTAATGAGCCGGCGGAGCTTGTTTTTCATTTTTTACTTTATGTGCGTGCTTTTTGTTGTGGGTCAGCGCACTCTCTACTGGGGGCCTTCGCTCCGGTTCGTGCCTGGAGAAATGCTTTTATATCTTCTCGGGTTTCTTTGCCTTGGGTATAAAACACCGTCTCCGCTTCTACGGCAAGGAGGAATTCCGGCAGCTGTTTGGGTTTTATTTTTAGCGACGTTTTTCGCGGTTTATTCGACGGCCCGGTGGACTTATTATCAGCCTGGAGATTTAAACCAAGCTTTCTTTTACGCTAAAATGATGTGGTTGAGCATTCCCGCTTTCTTTGTATGCGGCCGGCTGATTCAGCGCTTTGAGCATGTCCAGACAACGATTCTTCTAATTTCAGTAGGATGTTTCTTCCTTTCTGGGTTGGCGCTGGCTGAATATTACCATCTGCCCTTTATCCGTTATTTCGGAGGTTTCGTGGAAGCGAAAAGCCATGATTCATTCAGCGCCGAAGGCTTTAGGCGCCTTGGCGCCAGTTTCTGGGGTGGTCCTATGCTTGCGGGTTATTTAACGGTTTCCTTTCCTGTGATCATGTCTCAGTTTTTTAATTCGAAATCCAACGTTCAAAAAATGATTACCCTGGGAACCTTAGTCATGAATTTTCTAGTGATCTATTATTCAGGACATCGCGGACTTTGGGTGACTTGTCTGATTTCAATCGCTATTTTCTTTTATTTAAAAGGGCTTAAAGGAATTTTTATCCTGCTTCTTTTAGGATCTCTGGGACTTCATTTTGTGCCGGATATCGCGAAAGAAAGAATACAATCTGTGGTAGGGTCGACGGAGGATTCCAGCGCTAAAAAACGCAAAGAGAGAGCTGAATATGCCTGGGAGATGGTTAAGCGCGATCCTATTATCGGAAGCGGATGGGGTTCAAGCGGGCTGGTTCACAGCGATTTTCTGCAGCTTTGGGCGGATGCCGGCGGCGTCGCTTTTCTTTCACTGCTGTTTATTTTCCTGCAAATTACCAGCCGTCTTTGGATTTGGTTTCGAAAGATCAGAGACCGAAGTTATCGGGAATATTACTTCGGGTTATTTGCTTCGGTTTCAGCCGGGTTTATCATTTTATGGCACCAAGCCTGGTTTAACCTCCCGGAACAATTTTTTCCTTTCTGGATTCTGATGGCGCTTGCTTACCATTATCCCACTATTTGTTTGAATGATACGAGAGTCGCTTTAACAACTTTAATGAATAAAGTTGAAATGGAGAAAAAACAAAATGCCTAAAAAATTCATTGTTTTCGGAAGCCCCAGAATTGAGCGTGAAGAGATTCGGGAGGTTATGGATTCGATTAAGACCGGGTGGCTTTCATCCGGCCCCAAAGTTGTCCGGTTTGAAGAGGATTTTAAAGCTTATATGCAGTCAGATTACGCCGTCGCGGTGAATTCATGCACGGCCGGACTTTTTCTTTCTCTGGTTGCCGCAGGCATAGGGCAGGGGGACGAAGTGATCACCACTCCGCTGACTTTCGCGGCGACCGCGAATGTGATTATTCACCGCGGAGCCAAACCCGTTTTCGTGGATGTGGATCCGCAAACCATGAATATTGACGTGAATCAGATCGAGAGAAAAATCACAAAACGCACCCGCGCGATCATTCCCGTTCATTTCGCCGGCCGTGCCTGCGATATGAACGCGATCGGAACAATCGCTAAAAAACACAAGCTCTTAGTGATTCAAGACGCGGCGCACGCTCTCGAAACGCTTTATGACGGAAGAAAAATCGGAGATTTTGGAGATTTGACGGCGTTCAGTTTTTACGCGACTAAAAATCTCACCACCGGTGAAGGCGGGATGGTGACGACTTCCAAAAGAAAATGGGCTGAAGCGATTCAGGTTCTCGCTTCGCAGGGGATGACGCGCGGTGCCTGGCGCCGTTATTCCGATAAAGGATTTAAACAGTATCAGATTATTCTTCCCGGGTTTAAATTCAACATGATGGATATGCAGGCCGCGTTCGGGATTCACCAGCTCAGAAAAATCGAAAGTTTCCTCAAAGTCCGCGAGAAACTCTGGGCGGCTTATGATAAAGCCCTGCAAAGTCTGCCTTTGGAAATTCCCGCGGAGCCGGAGCCGGGAAGCCGCCACGCCCGCCATTTATACACGGTGCTTTTAGACACGGACGCTCTTAAAATCAACCGTGATCAATTTCAGCACGAGCTTTTTAAAATGAAGATCGGAACCGGAGTGCACTTTATCGCTTTGCACCTCCATCCGTATTACCGCAAAACTTACGGATTCAGACCCAAGGATTTCCCCGCGGCGTCGGATATTTCCGCCCGCACCCTGTCACTTCCGATGTCGGCAAAATTGACTTCGGCGGAAACGGCTTATGTCATTGAATCTATCAGAAAAATCGTGAAGAAAAACAAACGCTGATGCTGAAAGAAACCGTGAAAACGTTATTCCGTTTCCTGATCTGGGCGGCTTATGCCTCTTACAAAATCGAAGGGGTTAACGCCCTCCTTCTATTAATGCCGGCCAAATTGATTGTTCCCACGCTTAGGAAATACGGCGCGGTGATCGGAGACGGCACCGTGATTCATTCTCCTTTAATCATTCATAATGCCGGTACTGATTACCGCAACCTTACTATTGGCAGTCATTCTTATTTCGGCCGTGCCGTGTTTCTTGACCTTAAAGACAAGATTTCGATTCAGGACAATGTGACGGTTTCGATGCGCGTGACTCTTCTGACTCACACCGACGCGGGTGACAGTGATGTTAAAACGGCGCTTCCTGTGTCTCAAGCGCCGGTGAGGATTGATTCCGGTTCTTATGTCGGCGCCAGTGCCACTATCCTTCAGGGAGTTCATATGCATGAGGGTTCCGCGGTCGGCGCGGGCAGTGTGGTGCTTCATGATGTGCCCGCTAAGACCATTGTCGCGGGGAATCCTGCCAAAACAATCAAAACACTTGATGCCTGAAAAAATATCAATTTTAATTCCCGCCTTTAATTCCGAAAAAACGATTCGGAACACGCTGGAGTCCGTCAAATGGGCGGATGAGATCCTGGTTTGCGATTCCTGGAGCACCGACCGCACGCTCGAAATTGCCCGAGAGTACGGTGCCCGGGTTATCCAGCATGAGTACATCAATTCCGCGCTTCAAAAAAATTGGGCTATTCCGCAATGCGCGCACGAATGGGTGCTGATTGTTGACACGGATGAAGTTGTGGAGGATGAACTTAAAAAAGAAATCCAATCCGTTCTGCGGAAACCCGACCCTGGTACGGATGGGTATTGGATTCCGCGCAAAAACTTTATCTATGGAAAATGGATGCGCCACGGCGGGATTTACCCCGATCTTCAGCTGCGGTTTTTCCGCCGCGATAAAGGCCTTTACGAGACCCGCGAAGTCCACGCTCATTTAAAAGTTTCCGGCAGAGCGGGACGGTTTAACGGACATTTTCTTCATGAGGGATTTAAAGATTTTAAAACATGGACACTCAAGCTCGACCGGTATGTCCGTTACGAGACCGACGAATTGATTAAACAAAATAAAAAATTCCGCCTTTCCCGGGTCACGGTTTACCCGGTTCTGGTTTTTGCGCGCAGTTACTTTTGGCAGAGAGGATTCTTGGAAGGCTATCGCGGGTTTCTTTTAGCGGTTCTGGACGCTTTTTACTATTACGCGACTTACGCCCGGCTTTACGAGAGACAGAAAAAGATTGGCTGATAAAATAAAAATCGCTTTCCTGATGCAGGAATCCCGTATGGGCGGGATCGAGTACAACTCCGTCCACCTGGCTGAAAAAATGAATCTTAAAAGATTTGATATCGTTTTTTTGTGCCCGGGAGAAGGTAAACTGCCTGAACTTCTAAGAAGTAAAAAAATCCCTTTCTTGTTTTACCGGCGGCCGGGTTTCTTTTCCACCAGTGTCCGGATCGGGGGAAACTATTTTTTCAATCCTTTCGCGACGGCCTGGAATTTCCTGTCTTTTTTTGTGATTACCTCCGGGCTCGCCGGAATTTTGAAAAGGGAAAATTTTAAAATTATTTTCACAAAAGGACTTCTGGCTAATTTTTACGGAGGTTTCGCGGCGCGCGCCGCTTCCATACCTTGCGTTTGGGATATGCAGGAGATCGTTTCAAACAGAAAAGCCTTCGGTTTATTTTCTATGATTCAGAATATTTGGGCGGTTTTAACCGTTAACCGGATTCTCGCGTCCTCCGAAGCGATTCGAAATCAATTTTGCGGAGCTGTAAGACGTAAAACCTCTGTAGTTCCAAATGGCATCGATACGGAATTTTATAAACCCGTTACGGGGGTTTCGGAAGTGAGGCGCGAGTGGAAGTTAACCTCTGAGGAAGTGTTGATCAGTCATATTGCCAGACTGACTTACTGGAAAGGGCAAAAGGATTTTTTGAAAGCCGCGGCGGAGATCGCCAAAAAAATGCCTCGCGTAAAGTTCGCGGTTGTCGGATCTCCGGTATTTGAAAACCATGCTTATGAGCAGGAGATAAGACAGTTAGCTTCCGAGCTTGGTCTTGACGGCCGCGTGCTGTTTCCCGGGTTCCGGAACGACTTAAAAGAGGTGTTGTCGGCTTCAGATATTTTTGTTCATTCTTCGACGGAGCCGGAAGGGTGTCCGATTACCCTGATAACCGCTATGTCCATGGGCGTTCCATCGGTTATCACCGGCGTTGAGGGCAATACGGAGATTGTCTCCTCGCAAGACCAGGCTTTGGTGGTTTCTCCGGGGAAACCGGAAGAAATCGCGGCGGCGCTTTTGCGGATTCTGAACGATCCGGAACTCGCGGATAAAATGAGAAAAAGCGCTCGGAAAAGAGCGGTCGAGAGACATTCGATCGAAAGTTATGTCAGGGGCTGCGAAGGGGTGTTTGAAAATATTGCAAAATAGAAAAAAAATATTTTTTGTCTGCCAGGGAAGAAGAAGTTTTTTTGAGACGGACATTTCCATTCTTCGGGAGCATTTTCAGACGGACGTTTTTGATCTTTATCCTCCGTCAGCGGCGCATATTCCCGGAATATGGAGAGGTGTTTCCAGAGCGGACATTGTTTTTATCTGGTTTTTAGGCAGGCACGCGGTTCTTCCGCTAATTATAGCCCGGGTTTTGAATAAGAAAATCGTTCTTGTGGCCGGAGGCTGGGACGTAGCGGATTGTCCCGAAATTAATTATGGGCTGATGCGCAACGGGCCGTTTCATTTTTTGATTAAATTTCTTTTTACGCTTCCGCATAAGGTTCTGGCGGTTTCTCAGTCCAATCTTCGGGAAATTCAAATGAACGCGGAAGTGCCGGCATCTAAAACAGAGCTGATTTATCACGGAATCGAAGACGTGCCGGATGCCGGCGAAACGATTCAAAAAGAAAAAAAAGTTATTACGGCCGGTGAAATCACCCGGAGCAATTTACGGCGTAAGGGACTGGAGGCTTTTGTCAGGTGCGCGGCTCGTTTCACGGATGTTCCGTTTGTCCTGGCCGGAAAAGATTGCGGAGACGGCGCGTTGGAATATCTAAAGAGTATCGCGCCGGCAAACGTGGTTTTTACCGGTTTTTTATCGCGGGAGGAACTTGACCGGCAGATGAAAAGCGCTGCCGTTTACGCGCAATTTTCTTTTCACGAAGCTTTCGGGCGTTCGGTTGCCGAAGCCATGCTTTTTGAATGCGTTCCTGTCGTCACGGACCGCGGGGCTTTGCCGGAAGTGGCCGGAGATGCGGGATATGTTGTTCCTTATGGAGATGAAAATGCCTATGCGGACAGGATCTTGAAGGCGTTGAATGACACGCAGAAAGGCCTCGCGCCGCGAAAGCGGGTCCTAAAGCTTTTTTCTTATGAACAGCGGAATGATGCTCTAAAGAGGCTGGTTGACGGGTTATGAAAAAACAAACCATGGATGAAGTTGAGAGAATCCGCGGGGAATACGCGCGTAGAGAAAAGGAGTTTCCTCCGGGCTTTTACGCCTCCGCCGGAGATACCCTGCTTTACAGGACAAGGTGCGGAGCCGTTTTGAATTTGCTCAAATCAAACGGAATGATCCCTTTGGCCGGAAAAAAAATACTCGAGGTCGGATGCGGCGAGGGCGCGTGGTTTTCGAGTTTTAAAGAATGGGGGGCCGAAGAATCCAGTTTATTCGGAGTCGATTTTATTCCTGAAAAAATCAGCAGTATCCGGCGGAAGTTTCCGTCCGCGAAGACTGAAATTGGTGAAGCTTCCAGTCTTAGGTGGGCGGATCACTCCTTTGATATCGTGCTTCAATCGACGCTTTTTAGCTCTGTCCTCAGTCCGGAACTTAAGCGCAGAATCGCTGATGAAATGATTCGGGTGTTAAAACCGGGAGGAAAAATCATTTGGTATGATTTTTTTTGTAACAATCCCTGGAATCCAAATGTTAAAGGGGTTGGATTGAGCGAAATCAAAGATCTTTTTCCGGAAAGCGCGTTGAAATACAGCCGAATTACGCTTGCACCGCCTTTGGCTAGAAAGCTTGCCGGGAGTTTCCCGTCGCTTTGCGTTTTTCTGGAAAAGCTGAGCATTTTTAACACGCATTATCTGATTTTGATTCAGCCTGGAGCTCAAGTCATCTAATGACGGATGAACTTCCTTTTGTATCAGTGATCATGCCTGTCCGTAACGAAGGCGCTTGTATGAAAGACGCTTTGGAAGCTGTGCTGCGGCAAGATTATCCCGCGGACCGGATGGAGGTAATAGCCGCGGATGGTATGTCGACCGATGCAACCCGGAAGGTTATTGGAGAATTTCAAAAGAAATATACTAATTTAAAATTAATCGATAATCCCGGGAAGATTGTCAGTACCGGCTTGAACGCGGCGATTTTGAAATCCGCGGGCAGTATCATCATCCGCATGGACGGCCATACGGTCATGGCTCCTGACTATGTGCGCGCCTGTGTTTCGGCTTTAAAGCGGTCCAATGCCGATAATGTCGGCGGCAGGATGCGGGCCGAGGGGCGGGGTTTTGTCGGAAAAGCGATCGCATTGGCCACAAGCACTCCCTTCGGTGTCGGCGGAGCCCGGTTTCATTATTCCGAAAAAGAGGAGTGGGTGGATACGGTCTATCTTGGAGCCTGGAAGCGGGAAATTTTTGAAAAAATCGGACTCTTTGACGAAGAAATGATCCGCAATCAGGATGATGAATGGAATTACAGACTGCGCAAGGCTGGCGGCCGGATCTTGATCAATCCCGGGATTCGATCGGTTTATTCGGTGAGGGAAAGTTTCACAGCGCTCTGGAAGCAGTATTTTAATTACGGCTTTTGGAAAGTCCGTGTTTTTCAAAAACATCCGGCTCAAATGCGCTTACGGCAATTCGTGCCCTCTTTATTCGTTTCGATTTTGATAGGTTCGGCTCTGATCAGTTTGATTTTAAAGAACCCCGCGTATTTTTTGACGCCGGCAACTATTTATTTGCTCGCGGATCTTTGTGCGTCGCTTTGGATTTCAGGAAAATCCGGGACACGCTATTTGGCCGTTCTTCCCGCGGTTTTTTTGATTCTTCACGCAAGTTATGGAGCGGGGTTTCTTTGGGGAATTCTCAATGCTGCCAAGTTTAAAAAAGTCCGGGTTGAACCCTGAAGATATGAATAAACTTTTTTCTGAAAATACGCGGACCGTAAAATGGGGATTCTGGCTCATTTTAATGGCCGCGTTTTTTGTTAGGACTTGGGGGATTCATTACGGCCTTCCTTACGCTTACCACCCGGATGAACCTCTGAACGTAAATGTCGTTTTGTCGATGGGATACCGCCACGATTTCAATCCTCATTGGTTCATTCATCCCGCATTGATGTTTTATTTCTTAGGGGTTCTCTACGGGGTTTATTTCGCGGCGGGGCTGGCCGCGGGATTTTGGAAGAACTCTCACGATTTTGGGCTGCTGATTCTTCAGGACCCTTCAAATATTTATTTAATAGGCCGAATAGCCTCCGCTCTTTTAAGCACCATAACCGTTGCCGCGGTTTACGAGGCGGGCCGGAAGCTGTTCGATAATAAAACAGGCTTAACGGCGGCCGTGATACTTTCGTTTCTTTACCTGCCGGTTTACTTTGGGCACTTTATCAAAACAGAGTCGCTCCAAACCTTACTTACGCTTATTTCATTTCTGTTTTCGATCCGGATTTTTGAACAAGGTAAAACGCGCGACTATTTGATTAGCGGTTTATTCGCAGGTTTGGCGGCGGCGGCTAAACAGCCGTCTCTTCTGGTGGTTCTTGCCGGTATTGCCGGGCATTTCTTCCATCAGAAAAAGACTCGCGGTTCCGAATGGGGAAAACTTCTGCTTCTTCTGACGGCGGCAGGCGCGGGTTTTTTTGCCGGCTCTCCATTCAGCGTTATTAAGTTCAGCGAAATGCTCCAAGCTTATCAGGGGATCAAATTTTACACGGTGGGAAGAGCGGGGGATTCTCTCCAGACCTGGTTTCATGATTTAATGACGGACATAGGCCCCGGCCCGCTTTTAGTTTTTTTTCTCTCATCGGTATATTTGATCATTAAGCCTTCGAAGAAAAAAAGCATGGCCGCGGTTTTCCCGTGGGCACACTTTATTCTGTTTTCTCTTCCAGCTTGGAAGAATGTACATTGGCAAGTCGTCACGATGCCTTTTTTTGCTTTATTGGCCGCTGATTTTTTGCAGGAGACAGCTTCGGCGGCCCGCCGTTTTTGGGGATGGAACCGCGGTTTAACGATGGCGCTGCTGGTTGGGGTGATGATGGCCGGCCCGTTGTTTCGGTGTCTTGCCTATGACGCTCAATTGAACCGGGTTGACACGAGAACTCAGGCTAAAGAGTGGATTGAACGGAATATTCCAGCCGGTTCAAAAATCGCGATGGAGCGCGGGCGGTTTATGAGCCGGAATGCACCGCCCATTAGAGAAAGCGCTGAAAGCATTCAGAGAAATTATATGTCTCCGCAAAGCCCTCTTTTGAAAAACGGATATCAAATGCAGGGTGTTGAAACTTATTACCGTATGCTGATTGAAGCGCAGGAGGGCAAGGGAGATGCCGCTTATGACATCATCCCTTTGTTTTATGAACCTTTTGGAGGGCGGGCTTCTTTTTGGCAAAGGCCGGCGATTCAATCTCTGGAGGAATATGAAGCCCAAAAAGTGGAGTATGTGATTATTTCCGGCATGGCGGAGGAAAAGAGTTCGGCGGCCGGATCTTCCGAGGGGATGTGGGATCATTTTTACAAAAGTCTTCAAAATACAAATCGCGCGGTGTTGATTAAGGAATTTGTTCCGGGGAATCATCCTGGGCCGGCGATTCACATTTACCGGTTAAAAAAAGAGGAAAATACGTGAGCTCATGAAGTTATCTATTATTATTCCCACCTACAATGAGTATGCCACGATTGAACAGCTGATCGAGTATGTGCAGTCAGTGCGGTATCCCGTCGAGCATGAAATTATTATTGTAGATGACGCCTCCATTGACCGTACCTATGAGAAAGAAAAAATGCTGCGCATAAAAAGCAGAAAAGAAAAAAATAATATCAGGCTCTTTAAGAACAGAATTAACCGGGGTAAAGGGTACTCGATTAGAAAAGGGATTCGCCGGGCCTCGGGCGATATCATTATTGTTCAGGATGCTGACCATGAATATGACCCTCACGACATTCCGAAGCTTTTAGAACCCCTTTTGAAAAATGAAGCGCAGGTTGTTTACGGCAGCAGATTTCTGAACCGGCCTAAGCCGGAGAGAATGGCTTTCCCGAACTGGATTGCCAACCGGTTTCTGACTTGGCTGACCAATCTCTTGTATGGTTTGAAGCTCACGGACATGGAGACCTGTTATAAAGCTTTTAAGGCGGACATTATTAAAGGTTTAAAGCTGAAGGCAAACCGTTTTACTTTTGAACCTGAAGTCACGGCGTTAATCGCGAAGAAAAGGATTAAAATCATTGAATTGCCAATCAGTTACAGGGGAAGAACGGCTGAAGAAGGGAAGAAAATCAAAGCGAGAGACTTTTTTTTCGCGGTTCTTATTTTGATCCGTTACTGTTTTCCGGGAGGACGCGATTAGAACCTTTTTAAAAATAACGTCAGCGGTCTTTATTTTTTATTCAGTTCTAGCGCTTTTTCTAGGTAAATTTCTGGAGATACCGACGGATACGGTGAATTATTACTCGCCCCTGGCGGTGAATCTGCTTCACGGAAATGGATATTCTGTTTCCGGGCAGTTTGTAACGGTTTATCCGCCGGGTTTCCCTCTTTTTTTAGCGTTGATTTATAAAATAACCGGTTACGCGGGAACGGAGAATGCGGTTTATCCTTGGGCCGCGGCACTGCTTCAGGCTTTTTCCTGCGGATTTATTTATTTGTGCGCGCGGCTTTATCTTTTGGAACGGACCGCGGTTACGGCCGCTTTGCTTTTGGCTTGTTATCCCTTTTTTATGCTGTTAGGAGTAACCGAGTATGTTTGGACCGCTATGCCGCTGTTTCTTTCTCTGTTTTTTTCCGCCTCTTTTTTTTATTTAAAAACGAGATTAAAGAAAACCGGATTCCTTTTGATCTTTTCAGGCTTGTTGTTTGGGGCTGCCAGCCTGGTATGGCCTGGCGGGTCTTATCTCTGGGCTGTCATGGCAATACTCGGTTTGAGCTTTCAGTTTCAGCCTCTTAAAAAAACGCTGTGGATTGCGGTTTTCACTGGCGCCTTCTGGGTTTTACCAGCCTTCTGGCATGGGTATGTTATGAAGGCAACCGGCAAAAGCGTCTGGTTTTCTGAGAACTTGGTTGGTTCCATGAAGGACGGGTTAATCCGCCATGAGGGATCCAAATTGAGAAATTTTGAAACGGCCAAGGATGGGGAACGGCTTAACCAAGCGGGTTATTTTAAAACCTCCGGAGATTTTATAAGATTTTATTTTGAAGAATTACAGACTAAACCTAACGAAACAATACGGTTTATTCTGTTTAAGCTTTTCCGGCCCTGGTACGCCACGGATTCTGAAAAGCATGAACCGTGGATTTTTTTAATTCAGATTCCCTATTTATTTTTAGGTTTTTGGGGCGCGGTGTACGCCATCCGGCAGAGGCCCTTTTTGACGGTTTTTTCTGGGATGGTTATAGTTTATTTCTGGCTCGTTTCTTTTTCGGTTTTGTCGATACTTCGATACATGATGCCCGCGATGGGATTTGTCATGATTTGGACCGCGGTTTCTATTGAGGCGATAGCCGGCAGCATAAGGGGGATCAAAAATGAAAAAATTTGATATTTGCGTGATCGGCGGATGCGGGCATGTCGGCCTGCCGCTAGCTCTTTGTTTCGCCCAGGAAGGAAAGCGTGTCGCTATTGTTGACGTAAACGAATCAGCGGTTCGAAAAATCCGGAGCGGAAAAATGCCGTTTAAGGATGAGGGGGGTGATGAAATTCTGCCCCGTGTTCTCCGGTCTAAAAAGTTAACTGTCGATACTGATCCCCGGCTGATTTCTGAAAGTGAAAATATTATTTTTGTGCTGGGCACTCCCGTTTCAACCCATCTTTATCCCTCTTACACGCAGTTTTACGAAACGCTTCAGCGGTACATGAAATATTTTAAAAAAGAACAGCTTATCGTTTTCCGGAGCACGCTGTTCCCGGGAAGCATGAAGACAATCCGGCAAATGTTCGCGGACGCCGGGCTTCGCGTTTCTCTGGCGTTCTGCCCTGAACGCGTGGCCGAAGGCCTTGCCATCCGTGAAATTTACGAACTCCCGCAAATCGTTTCCGCGTTTGACGCGAAAAGCCGCCGCCGCGCGAAGGCGCTCTTCTCCGTTTTTACCAAGGAACTGGTAGAGCTTGAACCTTTGGAAGCAGAGCTTGGAAAACTGTTTACTAATGTGTGGCGTTACATGAAATTCGCGATCGCCAATCAGTTTTACATGATCGCTAATGACAGCCGTCTGGACTTTTATAAGATTTACAACGCGATCGTCGGCGGGTATCCGCGGCTCAAGGATATGCCCCGCGCCGGATTTGCCGCCGGGCCCTGCCTGTTTAAAGACACCATGCAGCTGGCTTCTTTTACGGACAACAGGCTGTTTTTGGGGCACGCGGCCATGCTGATTAATGAAGGCTTGCCTAGCTATTTGATTACTCAGCTCAGAAAGCGGTTCTCTCTCGAGAAAAAGCGGGTGGGCATTTTGGGGATGGCATTTAAAGCGGAATCAGACGACAGCCGGGAATCGCTGTCGTTCAAGCTTTTGAATATTCTCCAAAAGGACTGCCGGGCTGTTTACGTCACGGACCCCTTCGTGAAAGATCCTAGAATTCTCCCGGTTCAAGAAGTCGTTAAGAAGAGCGACATTCTGATTATTGGCGCACCGCACCGCGAGTATAAAAAACTGAATCTTTCGAAAAAAACGGTAATTGACGTTTGGAACCTTTACGGCAAGGGAGGGCTGGTCTGATGAAAGTTCTGGTGACCGGCGCGGCCGGATTCGTGATGGGCTATCTGACCGAAGAATTGCTTCGAGCCGGGCATGAGGTTGTCGGCGTGGATAATTTCTCAAAGTACGGGAGGGTCGCCCGAAGTTACGATCAGCATCCTAAATATCAATTTGTTCAGGGAGACTGTAAAGATGTTGAGCTGATGAAGCGTTTGGCTGAGGGGTGTGATCAGGTTGTCGCCGGAGCCGCGATGATTGGGGGGATTTCCTATTTTCACCGCTTCGCGTATGACTTGCTGGCGGAAAACGAAAGGATTCTCGCGGCCACTTTTGACGGCGCCATCTCTGCTTTTAAAGCGGGAAAGCTTTCGAGGATTATCGTGATCTCTTCTTCAATGGTGTTTGAAAATACGCCTCACTTCCCGTCGCGCGAAGGCGATCAGCTTAAATCGCCTCCGCCTTCTTCAACTTATGGGTTTCAAAAACTCGCGAGCGAGTTTTTTGCCAAAGGGGCATGGGAGCAGTATCAGCTTCCTTACACGATTTTAAGACCGTTCAATTGTGTCGGCATCGGAGAGAAAAAAGCCGTTCAGGAAGGCGGACGGATTGAAAAAGGGAATCTGGACCTCGCGCTCAGCCATGTGGTTCCGGATTTGATCGTGAAAGTTCTCAAAGGGCAGGACCCTCTGGAGATCTTGGGTGATGGAACCCAGGTGCGCCATTACACCTACGGAGGCGATCTTGCCCGCGGGATCCGCCTTGCCATGGAAAGCTCAAAAGCGGTGAATGAAGATTTTAATCTTTCCACGCCGGTTTCCACCACCGTTCTTCAGCTCGCGGAAATGATTTGGAAAAAAATCAACAGCCCTGGAAAACCTTTCCGGTATGTCAGCGCGGAAAAATTCGCTTACGATGTGCAGAAAAGAGTTCCTGACACTGAAAAAGCAAAAAAAATTCTAGGTTTCAGCACTCAGACATCGCTTGATGAAATGCTCGACATTGTCATCGCGTGGATTAAAGACCAGCTCAAGCAGGGTACTTTCTGAACAGCTTCCCAAAAATATCCATCGTGATTCCCGTCTACAATGAAGGCGGAAATATTCCGGCTTTGTTTACGGAGCTGAAAAAAAGTATCGGAAGCGGAAGCGAAATCCTGATTTGCTATGATTTTGAAGAAGACAACACGCTTCCTGAAGCCCGGAAATACCAGGCGGATTTCCCGAAGCTCAGATTTGTTAAGAATCAATTTGGATCAGGATGTCTGGGCGCCATTAAATCCGGGTTTAAAGAAGCTTCCGGACCGGCAGTGCTTGTCATGATGGCTGATCTCTCCGACGATTTGAGTTCCGTAAGCCCCATGATGAATCTGTTTGAAGAGGGATGCGCGGTTGTGGCCGCTTCCCGCTATACGGCCGGAGGGCGTCAAATCGGAGGACCTCCCGTTAAAAAATTCCTTTCGAAAATTGCCGGGCTCTCGCTTCATTACTTTACCGGCTTGCCTTCGGTAGACCCCACGAATAATTTCAAACTCTACGCCAAATCTTTTTTGGAAAAGACGCGGATAGAAAGTGACGGCGGTTTTGAGCTGGGCCTGGAATTGACCGTGAAAGCTTATTTAAGCGGATCGAAAGTCGGAGAATGCCCGACCGTTTGGCGTGACCGGACGGCTGGAGTATCGAGGTTTCAATTCAAGAAATGGCTTCCGAAATATCTTCGATGGTACTTGTACGCAGTGAAGGGGCGCTTTTTCAAAAAATAAAATGCAATCTACAGTGCTAAAAAATGAAATGCCCACGCTTTTTCGCTGGAGCTGGTTGGCGGTTTTTGGAATAGCCGTCGGCGCCGCGGTTTTTTTCCGTGCTTTTCCTTCCTTGAGCGGCGATGAATATAACTCTCTGATCGGGGCGGGAGATCTCAGGCTGAATCTGCACGCGGTCGGTTATTTTTCGCAGCTGAAAATTTGGAGCTGGATCAGCGGGTCTGATTTATGGCTTCGCGGGTTATCTTTAATTTGGGCTGCCGCGGGGCTTTGGGCTTTTATGAAACTGGGAGAAAAAACGGAACTTCCGCGTCCGGTGATTCTTAACAGCGGTTTATTGCTGGCGGTAAACGCTTTTTTTCTCCAGTACGCTTTTCAGGTACGGTTTTACGCGTTATTCGCGGCCGCGAGCACCCTCTGGTTCGCTCTGCTGGCCGGAATCGTTGTCCGCCGTGAAAAGGTTAATTGGGTTTTGCTTTTATTTTCGGCGCTTCTTCTGGTGTCTTCTCATTTATTTGGGTGGATGGTCATCGCTATGGGAGGTATTCTGGTTTTTTGGTTCCGCTGCACCAGAACGACAAAGATAATCTTACTCGCGTCTATTTTTATTCTTCTCGCGTTATTTTACACCAAACCAGTTCAGGATATTTTGACCCGCCTGGTTTATAAAACGACACTTCCGCTTGAACAAATTCCGGCTGCGGGTCCCAGAGGGTTGACCACGGCTATGATTTTTAAATTCCCTCTGACTTTTTTCTTTTTCGCTTTAGGCGAAAGAGTTTACCCTCTTTCCTGGATTTCGGCGGCTGGGGTTCCTATTATAGGTACGGCGTTCATTTTGGGCTGTATCCGTCTGAGACATTTTCCTTTTCTGAGTTCAATCGCGGTTCTTTGCCTGGCGAGTATCGCTGCGTTATTTCTGATTTTTGATCCGCTGGCGCCGCCTTCACTTCAGGGTGCCGCGGCCCGTTACGTCATTTACGCGCTTCCTTTTTTCGTGATGATTTGCGCGCTGGGCGCGCATGAGCGCCCGGTTCTTTGTTTTTTGGTGTGGGGTATTACGCTTTTTGCTTTTGCTTCATTCACAAAACCTTTCTGGAGTTCCAGTCAGATCGATTTAATGGATTGGGAAAAACAGTTTAGGTCCGATATTGTTGACCCTGCGAAAACATGCGTGGTTTCGGATGGAAGAGCCCAAGGAGCCGTGACCCGTTATCTTCCCGCCGGCGTACGTCTTGCGGATAATCCCGAAGCTTGCCTGGGCTTTGACCGCGTTTTAATCGCTTCGGCGAATTTTGATTTAAAAGCCATCCGGTATCTGGATTCTCAAAACGCGAAACTTGCCTCGGATTACCAACTTGTTCGAAACACCAACGCTTTTCCCAATCAATTAACAGTTTATGAGAAAAAAGCTTCAAAAAATTTAACCTTAGATTTTGCACCGGACCGGCTGGGTCTTCCGGAACAAGACCTTCGTTTTCCTCTTGTGATTCGAAACGGCCGGTTACTGAATGGTTTTGTCCGGCTGGATGAATTCCGATCCGCGTACGAATTTCAGTCCGTTCCAAAGGGAAAATTCCGTCTTTTAATCAATTATCGGGAACTGGGCCTCGTGACTCCGGGCGAGCCGGTCGCGGCTGTCCGGTGGCACAGCCTCGACGGAACTTTTACTGAAACCCCTCTGCGCGCCGGTATTGAAACGGCTGCCTGGGACGGCCATTGCGGCAGCTGCGCTGAAGAAGCAGGCTGGACAAAACGGCTGCATTTACTTGGAGCCCAAAGTTACCCCGGAGCCTACCGCCAGTACCGGGCTGGAATTTGGTCTGTGGAAATGGTTTCGCCGTCTTCCGCGGTTAAAGCAGAGCTAGTGAAACTCCATCCAAATGCCGTTATTTACTTTTGGGGAAATGAACCTTCAAGCCCGGAAAAAACCAATGCTTAAAAGACCTCTGGATATTTTATTGAGTTTGTTTTTAATTGTTCTTGTCGCGCCTCTTTTTCTGCTGATTTCCATCCTGATCCGTCTGGATTCCCCGGGGCCGGTTATTTTTAAACAGAAAAGAACCGGTTTGAACGGAACGGAATTTACCCTGTTTAAATTCCGCACAATGATTGAAGACGCTCCAAGCATGGGGCCGGTGATTACCGCTAAAAATGATCCGCGCGTGACCCAAATCGGCCGTGTTCTCCGCTGGACCAAACTGGATGAACTGCCTCAGCTGCTCAATGTGCTCAAAGGCGATATGAGCATGGTCGGCCCCAGGCCTGAAGTTCCCCAAATGACGGCGCTTTATAAAGGCGAACAGACGAAAGTATTTTCCGTCCGGCCCGGCATTATGGGATCAAGTCAAATTAACAACCGTGATGAAGAGCAGATGCTGATAGAAGGGGATCAGGTTGAGGATTTTTACGTGCAGAAAATTCTGCCGGATAAAATTAAAAACGATCTGACCTATATTCATAATCCCGACCCTTTCAAGGATCTTAAGATTCTTTTTGGCGGAGGAGTCACGCTTTTATTCAGCTCGCTTAAACTTCCTTATATCTTCGAGAGTAAACGCCGGGTTCTTTTCCTCCTTTTCGACCTGCTGATTTCCGGCCTGTCTTTCTGGTTCGGTTTTCTTCTGCGTTTTGAAGGCCGGGTTCCGCACGCCGATGCCGTCATTTTTCAAACCCTTCTTCCCCTGATGCTGATTGTGCGCGCTCCGTGTTTTATTTCATTCGGGCTTTATCAAACGCTTTGGCAGTATCTGGGCATTCAGGAATTGCTTTCGATTATCCGGGCCGTTATCGTCGGGTCTTTTATTTTTCCGGTTATTCCGTTTTTGTTCCAGATGGATTTCCCGCCGCGGTCGGTTTTAATCACCGACGGACTGCTTTTGATTACCTGTCTGGGCGGTTCGCGCGTTATTTTCAAGTTAACCGCTGAAAGATTGAGGCGCCCGATTCTAGGCTCCAAGAAAAACGCTTTGATTATTGGAGCGGAAGACACCGGGGAATTTCTGGTGCGTGAATTTATTAAAAACCCGGCGGCCGGTTACCGGCCTGTCGCGTTTCTGGACAATGATGCCGGTAAACTGGGAGTCCGGATTCACGGCGTGAAAGTCATGGGAAAAATTTCCCAGCTCAGCCAGGTGGTGCGGGTCCGTAAAGTTGACGAAGTGATTATCGCGCTTTCCCAGGCTTCGGCGAATGAAATCCGGGAAATTGTTAAGACCTGCGGAGAGCTGAAACTTCCTTCTCGAATCGTACCGCCGGCTTCGGCGCTTCTCTCACCGCAGATTTTGCCCTTGAGGCTCCGGCCGGTTGATGTTTCGGATCTTTTGGGCCGTGAATTGGTGCAGGCGGATCTTCCCGGAATTCAGAATCTCCTGAGGGGGAAGAAAGTCCTGGTCACAGGCGCGGGCGGTTCTATCGGCTCTGAGTTGAGCAAAATTATTTTTCAAAATCATCCCGAAGAGTTGATCTTGGTCGACAACTCCGAAAGCAGTTTGTATGACATTGAAATGGAGCTCAAGGCGAAACCGCTGGGCACGAATATCGTGACTTATCTGGCCAGCGTGGCTGACGGCGAAACGTTGGAAAAAATTTTCAAACGCCATAAACCGCAGATTGTTTATCACGCCGCGGCTTACAAGCATGTGCCCCTTATGGAAATTCATTTTGCGCAGGCGGTGAAGAACAATATTTGGGGGACGAAGATTGTCGCGGATCTGGCCAAGAAAAACGGGGCTGAAAGCTTTGTGCTGATTTCAACGGATAAAGCGATTAATCCGACAAGCATTATGGGCGCCACCAAAAGAGTCTGCGAGATTTACGCCCAAAGTTTAAAGGGCGGAAAAACCCGCTTTCTCGCGGTGCGGTTCGGCAACGTTTTCAACAGCAAAGGCAGTGTGGTTCCTCTGTTTAGAAAGCAGATTGAAATGGGCGGGCCGGTCACGGTGACGGACCCCGAAGTCACGCGTTATTTCATGGATGTTTCCGAGGCTGTTTTTTTAATTCTGCAAGCCACGATTTTAGGATCCGATTCTGAAATTTTTGTTCTGGAAATGGGTCAACCGGTCAAAATTGCCGATCTCGCGCGGGATTTGATCCGTTTAATGGGGGTGCCTTCAGACCGGATGCCTGTCAGATTTACGGGTTTAAGGCCGGGTGAAAAACTTCATGAAGAACTGCAGTTGGGAAGTGAAACGGCCAGCGCGACCTCGCATCCCAAAATTAAAATCTGGAAACCCGGAAAAAATCAGGGTATTGATATTCATTCGGGAATCGAACATTTGCTCAAGCTTGTGGAGCAAGGCGCTTCCCGCGACGCGGTTATTCAGGAGTTCAAAAAGATAGTGCCTGAATACGCGCCTTGGAACCCTCAGATTTAATCCCCGCGAAAACTTCTCCGCCGTCTTTTTCAAAAAAACCTTTCGCGACGTAGCCCAGCGCGATATTTTTTCCGGTTTCCTCCGAATAGCACGCGCTTGTAATCCTGCCGATATTTTTTTCTTCCGCGCTTAAAATTTCTTCCCCGTTTTTCGGTAAATTTTTTCCGTTTAGAATCAGACGCACCATTTTTTTCTGAAGGCCTTTGTAGGTTTTGGTGCGCGCCACGACTTCCTGTCCCGGGTAACACCCCTTGGTTTCGCTTGCCGAGATTTCATCCAGTCCGGTTTCCGAAAGCGAAACCGTTTCATCCATATCAATTCCGTAACGCAGCCAGCCCCATTCGATTCTCGCGATTTCCAGGGCTTCCGGCCCCGCGTTAACCGCGCCTGCGCAAATCAGGGCTTCTTTGACCGCGCGGGCTTCTGATTTCGGCATTATCGAATGAAAAGCTTTCGGGCCGGTCATACCCCGAAGCATGGAAAAAAAAGGAAATTTCAAATCTGCCGGAATAACCGCTTTGGGGCCTTCAACAGCCAGGTGCGCGGTTTCGGCGGTGATGTCTTTGAGAACCGCGTCTTCCGTGATTAAAAATTTATCCAGCAGAGGGAGCAGTTTTTTTTCAAGACCGGGTTCGGTGTCCAGAACCAGCTGGTTTTCAAAAACGAAAACGTTCATGTCGGCCAGCACTTTTCCGGGCGCGGAAAGAAGAGCCGCGTAAGTGCTCTGACCGGGTTGCAGGTTTTTAATGTCCTGCGTCAGAATATTATGCAGAAAAGAAACACGGTCACTGCCCGAAACCTCGATTTTCCCGCGGGCGGATAAATCCAGCAGTCCGGCGCTTTTCTTAAGAGCCGTGTATTCTGAGTCAGAAGCCGGAGTCATTGAGAACCGCCTTTGCGATTTTTTTGTGAGGGGAGGGAAAAGCCACTTGCTCCAGGTCTTTGACTTTGACCCATTTTGAGTTTGGTCCGGCCAAATTCAGAGCGGTTCCGGCCTCATAAACATCCAGCTGAACTTTATACTTCGTGAAGCCGTGAAACAAAGTCAGCTTACGGGCCGGTGTTGAATTTAATTTAAACCGGGTCAGCACGGCTTCAGCGTTCGCGCCGTGAGGAAACATCCAGAGACCGCCCCATCTGGCTTCGGAAGGCTGTTTTTCGATTAAAACTTTTTCGTTATTTCTAAGTACCAGCGCGGCGCTTGAAATTTTTTCCAGTTTTTCCCGGTTTGTTTTAAAAGGAAGAACAGACCAGCTTTTTTTCCTGTAAGCCGCGCAGATTTTCAAAGCCGGGCATTTTCCGCAATTAGGGCTTTGGGGCGAGCAAACGGTCGCGCCTAATTCCATCATGGCCTGATTAAAATCTCCGGTATTTTTTTCCGGCAAAACGGATTCGGAGATTTTCCACAGCTTTTCAATCGTTTTGGGTTTTGTGATGTCGTCTCCGATGCCGAAAATACGCGTCAGGATGCGGATGACATTGCCGTCCAGAATCGGCTGCTTCAGTCCGAACGCGATACTCGAAATGGCTCCGGCGGTGTAGCGCCCAATCCCCGGCAGTTCCAGAATTTTTTCCGGCTCTGAGGGAAATTTCCCCCCGTTATTTTCCAGAATCAGCCGGGAGGCTTTATGAATCATTCTCGCCCGGCGGTAGTAGCCCAGCCCCGCCCAGTGCTTCATGACTTCAGCTTCCGGCGCTTTAGCCAGCGAAGAAATGTCAGGAAAGCGTTTCAGCCATTTTTCATAATAAGGAATAACTGTCTGCACCTGGGTCTGCTGAAGCATGATTTCAGAAATCCAGATTTTGTAGGGATCGGAAGTTTCGCGCCAGGGCAGGCTGCGGGCGTTTTTGCGGTACCAGGGAAGAAGCAGGCGGTGCAAAGCGGGCTGAGGCATGGCGTATCATATAAAAATAAAGGAGACGGCACAAGACAGTGTGTACGCTCCCGGCGAGTTGCGGTATAATTCACCGCTATGAAAGTTTATCTCGAGTTGCTCCGTCACATCCTCGAAAAAGGCGCGAAGAAGGACGACCGCACCGGCACCGGAACCATCAGCACCTTCGGGTACCAGATGCGCTTTGATCTTCAGGCCGGTTTCCCGCTGGTCACGACCAAAAAAGTTCATACCAAGTCGATCATCCACGAACTCCTCTGGTTTCTGAAAGGGGAGACCAATATTCAGTATTTAAAAGAAAACGGTGTTTCCATCTGGAATGAATGGGCGGATGAAAACGGCGACCTGGGCCCGGTTTACGGCAAGCAGTGGCGTTCCTGGCAGGGGCCCGACGGTAAAGTGGTGGATCAGATTTCAAACGCGGTCGAAACGCTGAAAAAAAATCCCGACAGCCGGCGCATCATTGTCAGCGCCTGGAATCCGGCCGAAATTGACAAAATGGCCCTGGCGCCCTGTCATTGCTTGTTTCAGTTTTACGCGAGTGAGGGAAAGCTTTCCTGCCAACTCTATCAAAGAAGCGCGGATGTTTTTCTGGGAGTTCCTTTTAATATCGCGTCTTACGCCCTTTTGACTTTAATGATGGCTCAGGTGACCGGACTGAAGCCCGGCGAATTTGTGCACACCTTCGGCGATGTTCATATTTATTCGAATCATCTGGAACAGGTGAAACTCCAGCTGTCGCGCGAACCCAAAGCCCTCCCTCAAATTAAAATCAATCCTTCAGTTAAAAGTATTTTTGATTTTAAATATGAGGATTTTGAATTGACCGGATACGACCCCCATCCGGCTATCAAAGCGCCTGTCGCCGTATGAAGCTTTACCACGTTGTCGCTGCCGCGGGTAAAAAGCACGTGATCGGCAAAGACAATAAACTTCCCTGGCATTTCCCCGAAGATCTGAAATTTTTTAAAAATATAACAACTAATCAAGGTGTCGGCGGGATTGTTATTATGGGGAGAAAAACTTTTGAGAGTATTATCAATCGATTAGGAAAACCATTACCGAATCGAGAAATGATTTATCTGACAAGAAAAAACAAAGCCAACGTTCCTCTTGAGATTTTAACCAATAAAAATATTCGCCCTTGTAGTTCTATGGCGGATGTCAGGAGAGAGCTCAAGGAAGATCCTTTTTTCAATCGACACGATAGAGCCTTCATTATCGGTGGTGCTGACCTTTACAAGCAAACTATTAATGATGTGGATGGAATTTACATGACTCAAATTTACGCTGACTACGAAGGCGACGCTTTTTACCCTGAAATCCCGGAGGATTTTGAGGAGATTGAAGTTGTGGGGCTTCGCGAAAAAGATCCCAAAATTCAGGCGGTTTATTATGAGCGTAAAGAATCCTGAGCGTCTTTATCTCCGGCAAATCGAAGCCGGACCGATGGAGAATTTTGTTTACCTCATCGGCGACCGTGAGAAAAACGAATGTGTGATGATCGATCCCGCCTGGGAAGTTGACCGCATTTTAAAAATCGCGGCCGAAGACGGTATGAAAGTCACAGCCGGGCTGGCGACGCATTATCATCATGATCACACGAACGGGATCGCGGATTTGGCTTCGCGCGCGGGTTGCCCGGTTTATGTGCATAAAGATGACGCGCCGTACCTGAAAAATTTTAAAAGCGCTCTTAAAAGCGTGGATGCCGGCGATAAACTTGAAATTGGCGATCTTACGGTTACGTTTATTCATACTCCCGGCCACACACCCGGCTCTCAGTGTTTTTTGATCAATAACCGGCTTGTTTCCGGCGATACGCTTTTTATCAATGCCTGCGGGCGGTGCGACCTGCCGGGCGGTAACGCGGAGCAAATGTATGAAAGCCTCCAGAAATTGGGCAAGCTGGAGGACTCCACCATTCTTCTCCCGGGCCATAACTACGCGGAAGTCACCACTTCCACTATTGGGCGGGAAAAGCAGAACAACCCCTACTACCAGGCCCATTCGCTCCGTGATTTTTTAACCCACCGTATGGGCTATTAAAACCTTTTAATACGCATAAATTTTTAGCAATCCCCCTGTGAATTTGATATAATTCGCTTTCTCTAAAAATGAGCGACGACAGTTACGATCAGGAAGAAGCCCTCAAGCTTTTTCAGGACGCCTATCAGAAGCAAACAGAGGGCAGTCTCGACGAAGCGATTCAGTTGTATCATCGTTCGATCGGGCTTTGCCCCACGGCTGAAGCGCACACTTTTTTGGGATGGGCGTTGAGTTTGAAAGGTCTTTTTGACGACGCGATTGAAGAATGCCGTAAGGCCATCGAAATCGACCCTGATTTTGGAAATCCTTATAATGACATCGGCGCCTACCTGATTGAAAAAGGGAAGCACGATGAAGCGGTGGAATGGCTTGAAAAAGCCGTTTCCGCGAAACGTTACGACAGTTATTTTTACCCGCACTATAATCTGGGCCGTGTGTGGGAGAAAAAAGGGGATTGGAGCCGGGCAGTGAACAGCTACCGCAACGCTCTGATCAGCAATCCCGATTACACCCTGGCCCAAAAAGCTTTGAACCGGCTTCAAGCCATGATGAATTAAGGAAAGCATGCTGCACAGTCATTTCGGAATTCTGGCCATGTTTATTTTCGCGGCGGGCGTCGCTTCGCTGTTTATTATTCTTTCCCAGGCGCTGGGCCCCAAAAAACCCAATCCGGCCAAAAACCAGCCCTTCGAGTGCGGGAAACTTCCTTTTGAAACCGCTTCCGGCCGTCATTCCGTGAAATTCTATCTGGCCGGCATGCTCTTTGTGCTTTTCGATATTGAAATGATTTTCTTCTTTCCCTGGGCCGTGCTTTACCGTAAGCTCGGCTTTTTTGGATTTGGTGAAATGATGGTTTTTATGGGCCTTTTGTTCCTGGGTTTTATCTATGCCTGGAAAAAAGGCGCCCTGGAGTGGAAATAAAATGACTGAAGCCCTGGCCTCTTCCGGTTTTACCTCAAAGCTTAATGACATGATCGGCTGGGCCCGCAAGTTTTCTATTTTTCAATATCCCTTTGTTACAGCCTGTTGCGGTATGGAATACATGGCCACGGCCTGTTCCCACTATGACGTGGACCGCTTCGGCGCCGGTCTTCCGCGTTTTTCTCCGCGCCAGTCGGATGTGCTTTTTGTGGTCGGCACGATTTCCCATAAAATGGCTCCGGTTCTGAAACAAATTTATGATCAGATGGCCGATCCCAAGTGGGTTGTGGCTTTCGGCGTTTGCACCTGCACGGGCGGTTTTTATGACAATTACGCGACCGTCCAGGGGATTGATACGATTATTCCGGTGGATGTTTACATTCCCGGCTGTCCTCCGCGCCCTGAAAACGTGCTCGACGGGCTGATTAAACTGCAGGAAAAAATTCAGGCTCAGAAACAGGAATAAAATGAACGGTCTTCACGAAAAAATTCAAGCCAAGTTCGGCGATAAGGTGACGGAGATTCACAATCAGCACGGCGATGAAACCGTGGTTGTGAAGCGCGAAGCCTTGATTGAAATCGCGGCCTTCCTGAAAGAGAACCGTGATTTCGATATGAATGTGCTCATGGATTTAACCGCGGTTGACGGCCTCTGGATGAAGTGGTATCCCCGGTTTGAAATGGTTTATCATTTTTACTCGCTGGCTCACAATCACCGCCTGCGCGTTAAAGTCAAAGTGGATGAAAAAGACCTGAATGTACCCACGCTTACCCAGCTCTGGCCCATCGCGGATTGGTTCGAGCGCGAAGTTTGGGATATGTTCGGCATTAAATTTCAGGGGCATCCGAATCTTAAACGCATTCTCATGTACGAAGAATTTGTCGGGCATCCGCTTCGCAAGGATTATCCGATTACCAAAAGACAGCCTTTAATAGGCCCCAGGAACTAATGAGCGATCCTTCACAGGTTATCCTTGATCCGCAGGCTTCGCCGATCCGCAAGACGCGCAAGGATTCCATGCTTCTCAATATCGGCCCGTCGCATCCGGCCATGCACGGCATTGTGCGGATTGTCACCGAGCTGGACGGCGAAATTGTGGTCAATTCCGATGTTGAAATCGGCTACCTGCACCGTTGTTTTGAAAAAGACGCGGAGCAGAACGGCTATTTGCAGGTTATTCCCTACACCGACCGCCTGAATTACGTTTCTCCGCTGATCAATAACGTCGGCTACTGCATGGCGGTGGAAAAACTTTTCGATCTTAAAGTTACGGAACGCGCGCAATACATCCGCGTTATTATGAGTGAAATTTCCCGCATCACCGACCATTTGACTTGCGTGGGCGCGGCGGCTATGGAGCTGGGCGCCTTTACCGTTTTCCTTTACATGATTAAAGCGCGCGAATGGTTTTATGAACTTGTGGAGCAGGTGACCGGCGCGCGTTTGACGATTTCTTATGTGCGCGTGGGCGGGGTGAAAGGTGATCTCCCGGATGATTTTAAGGAAAAGTGCCTAAACCACATTAAAGAAACCCGCAAAGTTCTTAAAGAATGCGACGCGCTTTTGACCAAGAACAAAATTTTCGTGGACCGCATGAAGGACGTCGGAATTATTTCAAAAGAAGATGCGCTGTCTTACGGCATCACCGGGCCTTTCCTGCGTTCGACCGGCGTGGATTACGATGTCCGCCGCGCGGCGCCTTATTTGATTTATGACCGCGTCAATTTTGAGGTTCCGGTTGGGGAGCACGGAGACAATTTTGACCGTTATCTTTGCCGCGTGGAAGAAATGGAACAAAGTATGCGGATTATCGAGCAGTGCTTTCAGCAGATTCCCGAAGGGCACATTATGCTCGATACGGAAGGCAAAGTGATTCCTGCTGATCAGTTCCGCGATACCGGAAAATCCGGAAAAATTGAAAACCTTCAGGGGAAATGCGCGAAGTTTGATCCGACTCTCGAAGGCGCGCATGAAGCCCAATATCCGGAGCTTCAGACGGCCAACAAGCGGGTCATTCTTCCCGCCAAGGAAGACACTTACGGAAATATCGAAGGTTTAATGAACCATTTTAAAATGATCATGAACGGCCACGGCATCCGCCCGCCCAAAGGCGAAGCTTATATGGCGGTTGAAGGCGCTAACGGAGAACTTGGTTTTTATGTCGTTTCCGACGGCACCGGCCGGCCTTACCGCGTGCGCGTGCGTCCGCCCTGCTTTGTGATTGTCGCGGCCCTGCCGTTGATGCTTAACGGCGGTACGGTGGCGGATATTGTGCCGACTTTCGGCTCGGTGAACATGATCGGCGGAGAACTCGACCGATGAGCGCTTTTGTGACGCCTGAATTCAAAAAGAAAGCGGATCCCGTTGTAGCGCGCTATGAAACCAAACGCGCTTCGCTTCTGGAAATTCTGCATTTGGTGCAGGAAGTTTATGGGTACATTACGATTGAAGCTGAAGCTGAAGTCGCGGAGTACCTGGGTATTGCAGCGATTGACGTGCGCGAAGTCATGACCTTTTACACTCTTTATTATGAAAAACCTCGCGCCAAGACCCGCTTTAACGTCTGCCGTACCCTGAGCTGTTCGCTTCTGGGCGCTGAAGATATGGTCAGCCATCTGGAACATAAATTAGGCATCAAAGCGGGGGAGCAGACTTCGGACGGGAAATATTCTCTGGTTAAAGTGGAATGTCTGGGCGCTTGTGAGCTTGCGCCCATGATGCAGCTTAACGACGCGGAATTTGTCGGCTGTCTGACGAAACAAAAACTGGATGACCTTTTAAATAAAATTGAAAAAAAATAAGGCATTGCAGAGACGCAATCTTATTTTTGCTTTTTTGTTCTTTGTGAGTTTAGCCCCATTCGCGCGGGCGCAGGAAATCGTTGAAGCCGTTTTTGACGAACGCTCATGGCAGCTTGGTTCTGAGAATTATAACCAGGAAAAGAAAGCCATGGTTAAGGTCTACGCGCCTGAAGGCCAGACGATGGAAAACTGGAGCGAGCTGGTTACGCTTCAGCTTTTTGAGGGTCTGCAAACCCGGGTGACGATTGATCAGTTTCTGCAGAAAATGCAGGGGGCTTTAAAGGCGGTTTGTCCGTCAATGAAATGGATGACGGTTTCGAATTCGGAAAATGAAGCGGTTTACAGCTGGAGCGTTGAAGGCTGTTCCGGCCAGCCCGATCAGACTGAAATTACGCGGGTTGTAGCGGGGCAGGAAGGAATGCACGTGTGGCATTACGCGGTCAGAGATTCTCAATTGGCCGCGGATAAAAAACAGGAATGGATTGACCGGTTGAATCAGTACCGGTTAAAAAATAAAAGTTAAAATGGAAAAATTACTCTCTAAATATTTTGTGCCGGGCAAGACGTTCAGTATTGACGAATATATCCAGGACGGCGGTTATAAGGCCGCGAAGGAAATGTTCGAGCGTTTTGACTCCAAGGCTTTGATCGAGGAAGTTAAAAAGTCCAACCTGCGCGGTTTGGGCGGTGCCGGATTTCCCTGCGGGATGAAGTGGAGTTTCGTTCCCCAGAATACCGGTAAGCCGGTCTATCTGGCGGTCAACGCCGACGAAGGTGAGCCGGGCACATTCAAAGATAAATACATCATGACGCATTGCCCGCATCTTCTGCTCGAGGGCATTATGATCGCGTCTTACGCCACCAATGTTCACAAGGCTTTCATTTATATCCGGGGCGAATACGTTGAGCCCTACCAGAAACTGGTCAAAGCCGTGCAGGAAGCCCATGAAAAAGGATTCCTGGGCAAGAAGATCTTCGGCCGTGATTTTGAACTTGAGATTGTGGTGCATCGCGGAGCCGGCGCCTACATCTGCGGCGAAGAAACCGGTCTTCTGGAATCTCTCGAAGGCAAAAAAGGCCAGCCTCGTTTAAAACCGCCTTTCCCGGCCGTGGTGGGTTTGTTCGGCTGCCCGACGGTTATCAATAACGTTGAAACCCTTTCTTATCTTCCTTTTATTTTGAACCGCGGGGCGGAATGGTTCGCCAAGCTGGGTTCCGAGAAAAACGGCGGAATGCGTCTTTTTAGTGTTTCCGGCCACGTCAAAAAGCCGGGCGTTTACGAATTACCGCTGGGGATCAGCCTTCGGGACATTATTTATAATCATGCCGGCGGTATCGTGAATGACCGCAAACTCAAAGCGGTGGTGCCGGGCGGTTTGTCGGCCGCGATTTTTACCGCGGATGAAATCGATATCGGCATGGATTTCGATCAATTGCGCGCCAAAGGCACTATGGCCGGTTCTGCCGGTGTGGTGGTTATGGATGAAACGACGGATATGGTCCAGATGCTTCTTGTGACCATGCGTTTCTATGGCCACGAGTCCTGCGGTCAATGTTCGCCCTGCCGTGAGGGTACGGGCTGGGTTTACCGCATTCTGGAGCGTATTGCCCGCGGTCACGGTAAGCAGGGGGATGTTGAAAACCTGCTTGATATCTGCAATTTCATGGGCGGAACCACGATTTGCGCGCTGGCGGACGGTGCGGCCATGCCGTTGAGAAGTTATTTGACCAAGTTCCGCTCTGAGTTTGATGCGTACATTCGCGGGGAAAAGAAAGCTCAAATTCCCGCAGAGGTCCACTGATGCCGAAACTGACGATTGACGGAAAAGAAGTCGAAGTTCCGAAGGGAACGCGAGTCATTGAAGCTGCCAAACAGCTGGATATTGACGTTCCTTACTATTGTTATCATCCCGGTCTTTCGATCGCGGGTAACTGCCGTATGTGCCTGGTCGAAGTCGAGAAAATGCCCAAAATGCAGATTGCCTGTCACACAGAATGCGGTGAAGGGATGGTGGTTAAAACCAATACTGAGAAAGTGCTTCAGACCCGCAAGCATGTGCTGGAGTTCCTTCTGGTCAACCACCCGCTGGATTGCCCGGTTTGTGATCAGGCAGGGGAATGCTGGCTTCAGGATTATTACCTGAACTACGGGGCTTATGAAAGCCGTGTCAGCGAAAATAAAATCAAGAAGCCCAAGGCGGTTCCCGTCGGCCCTCACGTTATGCTGGATGCTGAACGCTGTATCCTTTGCTCACGCTGTGTGCGTTTTACGGATGAAATTTCAAAAACTTCCGAGCTTGGCATTGTCAGCCGCGGCGATCATTCTGAAATTCAGGTTTTCCCCGGCAAGGAGCTTAATAATAAATACTCCGGAAACGTTGTCGATCTTTGCCCCGTCGGCGCGCTGACGGACCGCGACTTCCGCTTTAAACTGCGTGTCTGGTATCTGGAATCCCAGAATTCTGTCTGCAACGGCTGTTCACGCGGGTGCAATATCAGCATACAGTACCGCCGCAACCGCCCGCATCACGCGCGCGGTGAACGCATTATGCGCCTGAAACCCCGCTACAATGAAACCGTCAATCAATGGTGGATGTGCGACGAGGGCCGTTACGGTTACAAGTTTATCGATCAGAATCGTATTGAAGCGCCGGCCAAAAGAACCTCAACCGTTTTTTCTGAAACTTCATGGGAAAACGTTCTGACCGAAGCCGTGCAGAATCTTCAGCGCGCCAAAGGCCGGGTCGGTGTCTTTATTTCTCCTCAGCTTTCCAACGAAGAAATTTTTCTGGCCAAGCGTCTTTTCGCGCAGGAACTGAAACTGAAAGACGTTTTTCTGGTTAAAGCCCGGCCGGATGGTTTTCAGGATGATTTCCTGATGCGCGCGGATAAGAACCCGAATTCCCGCGGCGCGGAGCTTTTGGGCCTCCAGTATAACGATAAAGCAGTTTCTGATTTCTTTGCCGATTGCGGGAAGGGTTCCGTGGAAGGTATTATTGTTTTTGGGCAGGACCTTTTGGGTTTGGACGGTCAACAGCCTCTGGCCAAAGCTGAATTTGAAAAATTGAAGTGGAGTGTGTTTATCGGCAGTAACCACAATGTTATGTCGGAATACGCTTCTCTGGTTCTGCCTTCCGCGACTTATGCCGAAAAAGAGGGAACTTTCACGAATTTTGAAGGCAAGATCCAGAAATTTGAGCAGGTGCTGGAACCTTTCAAAGAAGCCCGCGCGGAATGGAAAATTTTAAGAGAGTTGGCCCATAAACTGGGAATTCATTTCCATTATGACCGTGTTGAGGAAATCTTCCACGAGATGTCTTTAAGCCATGAGCTGTTCCGCGGCTTGAACTACGAAAAACTTTCCAGGCCAGCGGAAAATATCAGAAATTTTTCCGAACCGATGATTCCGAAACTGACTCAGGATTCAGCTCTTATTTTCTATAAGCAGGCCATGGAGCAGAAAAAAGAAGCCGTGGCCGCTCAGCCTGCCGTTGAAACGGTGAAAAAGTCATGATTGCAACGGCTATTATGGCTTTTCTGGTGCTTTTCATGGCTATTAACTTTGCGGCCATTCACACCTGGATTGAACGCAAGCAAAGCGCCATGATGCAGGACCGTATCGGCGCCAACCGGGCCCATATCATTCTTCCCTGGAAATGGGCGGCTCCGATCAACTGGCTCCTCAGGCCGATCGGCAGTATCGGTCTTTTTCATCCGATTGCGGACGCGATTAAAATGTTCACCAAGGAAGACTACATTCCGCCTTACGGCGATAAATTCCTGCATACGCTGGCCCCGTTTCTTTCCCTGATGTTTGCTTTGGTGGGTTTCGCGGCGATTCCTTTTGGCGATACACTCACAATCGGCAGTCACACTATTACCTTGCAGGTCGCACCTATTAATGCCGCTTTAATGTACGTTTTTGCCATGATGTCGATGGGCGTTTACGGTGTAGTTCTGGCCGGGTTTTCTTCCAACAGCAATTACGCGTTTCTGGGCGGAATGCGCGCTTCCAGCCAGATGCTGGCCTATGAAATCACGCTGGGCGCCACGGTGCTCGGCATTGTCATGATTTTCGGCACTCTGGATCTGCAGGAAATCGTGCGCGGGCAGGGGCATCTGCTTTTCGGCTGTATTCCGGCCTGGGGCATTATTCTTCAGCCGGTCGGCTTCCTTCTTTTTCTGGCCGCGGGTCTTGCTGAGAGCAAGCGTATTCCTTACGATATGCCCGAAGGTGAATCTGAAATCGTGGGTTATTTTACGGAATACAGCGGTATGAAATTCGGCATGTTCTTCTTTACGGACTTTCTTGAAACCATCATGATTGCCTGCCTGGCTACAACACTTTTCCTGGGTGGGTGGCAGGTGCCTTTCTTAATGGCGGATGGATTTCACTTTCCGTGGGGAGCGATGATTCCGGTTCATCACTTTATTATTGTAGGAATGCAGATCGGCGCGTTTACTTTTAAGGTGCTGTTCTTCGCGTGGTTTTTCATGACGATCCGCTGGACTCTTCCGCGTTTCCGCTATGACCAGCTGATGGAACTTGGCTGGAAAAATATCTTTCCGATTTCGATGGCCAATATTTTTGTCACGGCTGTCGTTCTTCTCTTCCTCAAGTAGCATCCATTTCTGATTTTTGTCACCGTACTACGGCTTCGGCCAAGAGCTAAGCCTGTCTGAGCCGAGGAAACCTCCGGAGCGCCCTGGAAAGCGGGCTGACCGGCTTCCTCCGGCTCGTCCAGGCAAGTCTTGCACGAAGCCTTCGTACATTTTGACTCAAATTCAAAAATGGCTGCCAAATAAAAAGGGGACAGGTTTTGAACCTGTCCCCTCATAACTTATTTGCTTTTTTTATTTCCTAATAGCGGGTGTAATTACTTAGCGGCGCAAACAGCCGCGGCTTCTTTCAAACGGGCGCCCGCTGTTTTCCAGCAGATAGCGTTGAAGAAAGCTTCGATATAATCTGCGCGCTTCAAGCCGTAATCCACCATGAAAGCGTGTTCAAACACGTCCATGATCAGGATAGGCACAGCACCGGCCAGATGACCCAGGTCATGTTCGTTGATCCAGGCATTGAACAGCTTGTCAGCGGTCTTATCGTAGTAAAGAACCGCCCAGCCGATACCCCGGATCGCTCCGGTGGCCTTGAAATCTTTCGACCACTCTTCAGTAGAACCGAAATCCGCGGCAATCTTCTTGCCCAGACTGGAATTCGCGTCAAAGGTCTGGGTTTCCTTGGTCATATTGTCAAAATACAGCTCGTGAAGACGCATGCCGGACCATTCCCAGCCGAAACGGCGTTTGAGTTCCGCGTATTGGGGCGTGCCCTTTTCAGCCTTGGCCAGCAGATCCACAGCCTTGTTGGTATTGGTGACGTAGCCCTGGTAAAGCGTGAAGTGGTTTTTAAGAAGGGTGTCTGAAAAGCCTTTCGTTCCAAGAAGACGGTCGTAATTTTTAGCTTCGTAACTCATCGTAGACTCCTTTGTTTTTGAGGAAAAAAAAGGCCCTGCTTTTGGCAGGGCCTTTGTGAGACGCTAATTAAATCTTACCAACCAGATCCAAGCCGGGTTTCAAGGTTTTCTTGCCGGGTTCCCAGCTGGCGGGGCAAACTTCGCCTTTGTTCTCACGAACGAACTTCGCGGCCTGTACTTTGCGCAGAATTTCTTTCGCGCTGCGGCCGATGGAGTTGTCGTGAATGTCCGCGGACTTCAGAACACCGTCCGGATCGATGATGAAAGTACCGCGCAGAGAAAGGCCGGCTTCATCGATGTAGGTGCCGAATTCGCGGCAAAGCGTGCCGGTGGTATCCGCGGCCATCGGGTACTTGATCTTCTTAATGGCCGGTGAAACATCGTGCCAGGCTTTATGCGTGTACACCGTGTCGGTGCTCACGCTGATAATTTCAGCGCCGGCTTTCTGGAAATCGCCGTAATAGGTGGCGGCTTCTTCAAGCTCAGTGGGGCAGATGAAAGTGAAATCAGCCGGGTAGAACAGCAGGACAGCCCATTTGCCTTTTAAATCGGAGAGTTTAAGCTTCTTAATATCGTCGTTCTGGTAAACCGAAACTTCAAAATCATTAACTTTTTGACCGATCTTAACCATGTGAAAACCCCTTTCAAATTGAGCCTCTATTATAGGCGCGGTACCGGGGTTTGTCACGCCCAGAAAGCTATCAATACGGGGCTCAGCCGGGGTTTAATGTGTACCGCTTCAGACCGGCGATGCCCCCACACAAATATTGAAAAAAGACCTCATTCGGGGTATAGTACTCCCTCTTTACAGGAAGCCTTATGCCGATTACCACAAAAGTTATTAAACGTCCGAAAATGACCCTTTGGGAAAACCTCTATTTCCCTGAGGTCTTTAAAGGGGTCTGGATTACTTCCAAGCATTTCTGGAAGAACACCATTATCCTTCTTCTTCATGCCATTGGATTTTTCAAAGCTGTGCGCGCCGGGGTGACCTATTTTTACCCTGAAGAGAAACGCCCGACCGCCAAGCGCCTCCGCACCCGCCACCGCCTTACCAAACGTGAAGATGGTTCGCCTCGCTGTGTCGCCTGTATGATGTGTGAAACCGTTTGCCCCGCTTACTGTATTTACATTGTGGCTGAAGAGCATCCGGACCCGAAGATTGAAAAGCGCCCTGCCAGCTTTGACATTGATCTGGGCAAATGTGTTTATTGCGGTTTTTGCGTGGAAGCCTGTCCTGAAGATGCTATCCGCATGGACACTCAGATTCTTGATATTGCCGCTTACAGCCGTGATGCCATGAAACTGAATATGCAGGAACTTCTGAATCCCAACCCGAATTACACCCGCGTTACTACCCCGAAGCAATAAAAGATAGCATTAACTATCGACTTTAATCATTAAGTTGAAATATTCCCTTCAGGCGGGAACACTTTATTTAAAGATTAATGATGGGGTTTTTTATGAAGGTTTTTAGAATTATTCTGGTTTTATTTATCGGAATGCCGCCTATCTTACAGGCGGAAGAATTGGCCGTTTCAACTCAAGCCCCTCAAGCTGAAGTAGCCGCGGATCAAAAAATCGCTGAAAATATGGAAGATCAAAATACAGTGCCGGTTCCCGTGGTTTCTCCCGAAATGACAGGGCCAATGAACACAAATGAGTTTCTTCAAGATGCGCCGCTTGAAAAAACGTCTGAACCTGCAGTTGAAACAATCGATTCAACTACGGCTGAAACATCTCCAACAGCTGTTACAACAGACGAAACCCCTGAACAGCAAGATGTCGTTTATAACATTCCCGAACCAAAAGAACCGCCGGTTAATCCAGGTTCAGAAATAAAACCCGCAGACAATCCTTCAGAAATGCAGCCTGAGGAAACACCCCAAAAACCGCCTATTCCGCCCAAGCCCGTTGATCCTTGGGGGATTATTACTCAAATTACCATTCCAACAAGTTTCCAGACTGAAGTAGGTTCTACCCAGTATTTCTTTTTGGGAATCCCTATCGCTCTTGTGGTTACTTATCAAGGGGCTCTTGATGGGATAGTTATTTATATTCCAGGAGGCAATATCACTTTTCACTATTCTGAGGATGATCCTGGCACCCTCATAAGCATTTCAATAACAGGGCCTTTTGGAACACAGACGTTTCCCATAAAACCACCACCTCCGCCTCCACCCAAACCTAAGCCCCCAACGGCGTATGTTTAAATAGAGAAATTTCTAGCAGTAAGGTTGATTTTAAAAAAATCAAAACGCCCGCCGATTCATTCTCCTTGTCAGCGTATGTATTATATCGCTTACCAGTAAATCCATTTCCGCCCGGCAAGCGTAATCTAGGAATAAGCTGGAACTTGAAATCAGCTTTTGCTATTGTTACTGCTGTCACAAGGAGATCTTAGATGACTCGATTGACCCGTTTTATTTCATCCGCACTGCTTTTGGTTTTAATGACCGTCCCGGTTCAAAGCTCACCGGTATTTGCCAACGAAAAGGCGTCAGGCCCCGAATGGTCTTCGTGGGACGCTCAGCTCTTCAAAAAAGCCAAAGAAGAAAACCGCTTTGTGATTCTCGACTTAAAAGCGGTTTGGTGCCACTGGTGCCATGTGATGGAAGAGACCACATACCAGGATCCAAAAGTTCTCGAGCTTCTCCGTTCCCGTTATATTCCCGTCAGCGTGGACCAGGATTCGAATCCTGAACTTTCAAGCCGTTATGAGGATTACGGCTGGCCTGCCACGATTATCTTCGGCCCGGACGGGCAGGAACTGGTTAAAAGAAGGGGCTATATTCCTCCCGAAGTCATGGAATCTCTCCTGCTGGCTGTGATCGCGGATCCCACGCCCGGGCCTTCTGTCACCGCGGAACAGGCGGTGGTGCCTTCCGAAAATGCTTTTTTAACGCCGGAACAGAAGCAGACTATTTTTGACGAGCATTTCAGCCTTTATGACAAAGAAAACGGCGGATGGGGGAATGTTCATAAATTAATTGATGCTGACCATCTGGAGTGGTCTCTTCTAAAAGCGATGGAAGGTGATAAGCAGGAAGCGGAAATGGCTCGAAAAACGCTGGATGCCGCTTTGAATTTACTTGATCCGGTCTGGGGCGGTTTTTATCAGTATTCCGATCAGGCGGATTGGAAATCACCTCACTATGAAAAGATTATGGCCATTCAGGCTATTTACATTCGATCCTACGTGCTGGGATATCAAGTATTCAAAGAGCCGAAATATTTGGAAGCGGCTAAGGCCGCGGCGCGCTATCTTAAGGATTTCTGGCTGGATAAAGACGGCGGTTTCTACACCAGTCAGGACGCGGATGTCAGCCCGCTGATTACGGGCGGAGCCTATTATCCTCTCAAAGACGAAGACCGGCGGGCAATGGGAATGCCTGTTATCGATAAGCATATTTATTCGCGTGAAAACGGCTGGGCAATTCAGGCTCTGCTTTCTCTTTACGGGGCCACGGCTGAACATGAATACCTTCAGCAGGCTCGGCGCGCAGCGGAATGGATTGTTCAAAACCGCGCCCTCCCGGAAGGCGGTTTCAGTCATGATGAGAAAGACGCGGCCGGACCTTATCTTGGAGACAGTCTTCAAATGGCCCGTGCTTTTCTAGGGTTGTATACGGCCACGGCTGATAAGGCTTGGCTGGATAAGGCGAAGAAAACAGCGGACTTTGTGTCCGCGAACTTTTTGGATGATGAAAATGCGGGATTCGCGGCATCTGTCATTCCTGATGACCCTGATGTTCACCAGAAGGTGGTGAAACAGCTGGATGAAAATACAGCGCTTGCCCGGTTTTACAATCTGCTTTTTTATTATACCGGCAATAAAACCTACAAAGAGATGGCGGGTCAGGCCATGCGTTATTTGGCTTCACCGGTTCTTTTGAATAACAGAAAATTTATCGCGGGAATTTTGCTTGCTGACGCTGAAATCGCTTCCGAGCCCGATCATATTACGATTGTCGGGCATAAAGACGATCCTGCCGCTAAAAATCTTTTTCTTGAAGCGCTGGCTTATCCTTCGGTTTACAAGCGCGCGGAGTGGTGGGACAAGCGCGAGGGGAACTTGCCGAATCCTGACGTGGAATACCCGGAGCTCCCTAAAGCGGCGGCATTCGCCTGCGCCAATCACATCTGCTCTCTACCTGTTTTTACGCCGGATAAATTAAGCCGTCAGGTTGACCGCCTTAAAAATAAGAACAAAACCGCTTCATGAAAAAAAACATTGCCGGTCTTTTTACTCTGATTTTCCTAATGTCAGGGACGGTTTTTGCGAAAGATCTGGTCGATCCAGAAGTGGTTCATTCCCAGAATTTCTTTGCCTGGAAGGTTTATCAGAAAATTCGCGAGCAAAATCCGGAATCGAATCATATCTATGCCGCTTTAGGCACCGGAACCCTTCTCAGGCTTTTTTATGACGGATTAAGGGGTCCGGTTAAGGAAGATTTAGCAAAAGCCTTGGAAGTTGAGGGGATAGAGCCGGAAGCGGTTTATAACCGCAATGGCGGTTTGTGGATTCTTTCCCGGAATACCGAAAAGGAACAGGTGAATTACCGCGAGCCCGTAACGTTTTTAGGCAATGAAGCCACAGCTTTTGTTGAAGATTTCCTCCGTAAAGCCAAGTTTTATCAGATCATTCCCAAAAGCTACGATTTAAAGCATCCTTATATGCCCGCGACCATTCAGCAATGGGCGGAAGGCACCACGGGGAAAAAGCCTTTTGATCTCACGGGATATTTTGATCCGGATTCCCCGGTTGCTATTTTTCAAGCTTTTCGCTTTGAAGGCAAGTGGGCCGCGGATTTTAAAACGGATAAAGACCGTCTTTCTTTTACGAGTCAATCCGGAGAGATTAAGGAGGTTCAATCGATTTCAGACTCCGGCCATTTTGATTTTTACCGTGAAGACCGTTTTGAAGCGGCCAGCCTTCCTTTTGGGACGGGCCGGTACGGACTGTTTATTTTTAAACCCGCTGAGAATTCCAGTCTTGAAGATTTTATGAAAACTTTAACTCCTGAGGATCTCGAATCTTGGCTGGTGGGTTTTCTTGACCGTCCGGGCAAGGTGCGGATTCCTCTGTTTTCCGTTGAGAGTGACTGGGATCTCCGCGCCGGGCTGAAAGCGGTGGGTCTGGAAAGGCTTTTTACCTACGGTCCGGATTTCAGCCAGGTTTTTACGAATGCCGGAGGTAAGAATTTTCTGGGGAGCTTTGAGCAGCGGGCTTTTTTTGAAGCTGGAAGTGAATCCGCGGAAACTTTAAAGCCGGTTCCTGAAGATCCCGATGCTTCAGCGAAGCGGGAATTTATTTCCTTTACGGCTGACCGGCCGTTTTTCTTTTTGATTCGTGATAATAAAACGCGAATCTGGCTGGCTTTTGGCGCCGTGACTCATTTTGAGTAATTAATACTGGTTTTTCCTTTTCACCCGTGTGACAATAACCTGCATGATTGAAGACGGCAAAAAAGTCCGCATTCACTACACTCTCGAAGTGGACGGTGAGGCGGTTGACAGCACAGACGGACGCGAACCTTTTGAATTCGTTCAAGGGAAACAGCAGATCATCCCCGGTCTCGAAAAACAGCTCGAAGGCCTGAATGTGGGGGATGAGCGCGAGATTATTGTCGGCCCCGACGATGCTTACGGCGTTGAAGACCCTAATGCCTACATTGAAGTTCCCCGCGATAAAATGCCTGAAGGAGATCTTCAGGTTGGAATGCTGGTTCATGCCACGACTCCTGACGGTAAGCAGATGGTCGTCCGGGTCGCGGAGATTAAAGACGATAGCGTGACCCTGAATTTTAATCACCCCTTAGCCGGCAAAGAACTTCACTTCAAAATCGTTATCATTGAAGTTTCTGACTGAATTTTTACACTCCACCCTTTAATTTCTACCGCCTTCCGCCGATAAATAAATCAAAGAAACCTGCGAGGTGAATTTGCATCGTCTTAAAAGATGCTGCTATGAAAACCGGCGGTTTTTGATCAGACGGCGGAAAACGTATTTCCGCCTTAAAAAACCCGGCAGTGCTAATTCCTACAGATAGATCCGGGTTTCAGGAAGGTTTTCATGCATCGCAAAATGGTTCAAATGGTCCGGCGCATGGAGGCGAAGGAAAGGAAAGCCTCTAAACGGGCGCGTTCCCGCCAAAAGTGGTTTCTCTATATTCTTCAATGTTCCGATGGATCTTTGTATACCGGAATTACCAATGATCTGGAGAGGCGTTTTGAGATACATTCGAAAGGCCGCGGCGCCAAATACACACGCTCACGCCTTCCGTTGACTCTGCTTTATTCCGAGAAATGCCGCAACCGTGTAGCCGCCATGGTTAGAGAGTGCGCGGTCAAAGCCCTGCCCAGGAAGAAAAAAACGGAATTGATTGAGATTAAATTATAGGATGGAGGCAAGCAGGTGGTTTTGAGGCAACTCCCGCAGGCGTTTTGGGAGCCCAAAACGCCGAGGGTGTAGACGAGCGGTGCCATCCGCACCGAACCGACGGTGCCGAAGAACCAGCCTGCGCGCTGACAGACTAGAGAGAAACTCCGAAGTTTTCGATCAATTCCCGCAGTTGAGCTTCTGTGGTTGAACTTTGAACCTTGTGCCGGAATTCCGCCGCTCCCGGAGCCTCTTTTAAATACCAGCAGGCAATTCTCCGGAATTTTAAAACGGCTAAATGCTCACCCTCCGTTTGAACCTCCAGACTTAAATGCTTCAGCGCCGCCTGTTTAAGCTGTTCAAGGGTTGGAGATGCCGGAGCTTGGCCTCCCGCAAGCGTTTGATTGATGGAGTCGTAAATCCAGGGGTTCCCCAGCGCGCCCCGGCCGATCATGACGCCGTCACAGCCTGTCATATCGATCATCTTTTTCGCGTCAGCGCCATTGAGGACGTCGCCGTTACCGAAGACGGGAATCTTCAGAGCATCCTTAACTTTTTTAATCGAATTCCAGTCCGCTTTGCCGGTATAGCCCTGTACGCGCGTACGGCCGTGCACCGTGACCGCGCTCAGGCCCGCGTCTTCCGCGATTTTGGCGATTCTGACAGCTTCCTCACCGGAGTCATCCGCAAAACCTTTGCGCATTTTGACCGTGACCGGAATCCGCTTCACGTTCTTGACCACGTTTTCGAAAATCTTTTTTGTTTTCTCAGGTTCGACTAAAAGAGCAGAACCTCCGCCCGGGGCGGTAATTTTAGGTACAGGGCAGCCGCAATTAATGTCCAACAAATCAAAACCCATTTCTTCGATCATGGCCGCGGCCTCACCCATAGTATCCGGGTTACAGCCCACCAGCTGAGCGCCCAAAGGCCGGTCTTGTTCCACGGTTTTAAGCAGGCTCAGGGTTTTATCGTTTTTGCGGACCAACGCGTCAGCAGAGACCATTTCCAGGAAAGCGAATTCCATGCCGTGCTCGCGAGCGACCAGACGGAAAGCCAGGTCTGTGCAGCCGGCCATGGGCGACTGGATGATATTCGTTTTTAATGTCAGCGATTTGAGCTTAATCATTGTTTTCTTCCAAAAGGCTAAAGAGGGGCTTTCCTGAGCCGAAGGGCGTTCATAATAACAGAAACTGAACTGAATGTCATGGCGGCGCTGGCGATGATGGGGCTTAACAAAATACCGAAAAAGGGGTACAGGATTCCGGCTGCGACCGGAACACCCAGAGCATTGTAAATAAAGGCGAAAAAAAGATTCTGCCGGATATTGCGGATGGTCGCGCGGCTGAGGAGGCGAGCTTTGGCGATTCCCCGCAAATCGCCCTTGATCAGAACAATGCCCGCGCTTTCCATGGCCACATCCGTTCCGCTGCCCATAGCCACGCCCACATGGGCCCGCGCCAACGCGGGCGCGTCATTGATTCCGTCTCCGGCCATGGCGACAATCCGGCCCTGCTTTTGTAGTTTTCGAACTGCTTTTTCTTTATGCTCCGGAAGGACTTCGGCTTCGATTTCATCAATGCCCAGTTGTTTGCCGACGGCTTCGGCGGTCTTCCGGCTGTCACCCGTCAGCATGACGATTTTAATTTTTTCATGGTGCAGCAGTTCCAGAGCTTCCCGTGTGGATTCTTTAACCGGATCGAACACGCTGACAAATCCCGCGGGCTTGCCGTTAATTGCCGTAAAAATAATTCCCCGGCCTTCAGCTCGAAGATTCTCGGCCTGCTCGGCGAAAGAAGAAACGTCGATATGGTTTTCTTCCATGAACCGCCGGTTTCCAATCAGAACATTTTTAGAATCAACCGTGCCCCGAACGCCTTTTCCTCGTTCGTAACCAAAATCTTTGACATCTTTCAGAGGCAGCCCTTTTTCTTTGGCGCCTTTGACAATGACCTCAGCCAGAGGGTGCTCGCTCTGGCGTTCCAGACTGGCGGTTAAAGATAAAATTTCATCTTCAGAAAAACCCGGAGCCGTCTGGATCGAAGAAAGCCTGGGCTTTCCTTCGGTTAGAGTCCCTGTTTTGTCGACGATAACGGTGTCGATTTTTTCAAATGTCTCGAGGGCCTCCGCATTTTTGATCAAAACGCCTTCCGAGGCGCCGCGGCCGGTTCCCACCATGATGGACATGGGGGTCGCAAGCCCCAGGGCGCAGGGGCACGCGATAATAAGCACAGCCACGGCATTGACCAGCGCGTGAGCCATGCGGGGTTCAGGCCCAAGCCAGGCCCAGAGTATGAATGTGAGGACCGCGGTTAAAATCACAGCGGGGACAAAGAAAGAGGAAACGGTGTCCGCAAGCCGTTGAATCGGAGCGCGGCTGCGCTGGGCTTCGCTGACCATTTTTACAATCTGGGCAAGAAGGGTGTCTTTGCCGATACGGTCGGCTTTCATCAGAAAACTTCCGGTCCCGTTGATCGTGGCGCCCGTGACTTTAGATCCCGGTTCCTTTTCAACAGGGAGAGGCTCGCCTGTAATCATAGATTCATCAATGGAAGAGGTTCCTTCCAGAATGACACCGTCCACAGGCACCTTTTCTCCGGGGCGAACCCGCAGACGGTCTCCGATGTTGATATGCTCAAGCGGCATATCCTCTTCACTGCCGTTTTCATTGACGACACAGGCTGTTTTAGGAGCAAGGCCCAGAAGTTTTTTAATGGCGGAACTCGTCCGGCTTCTGGCTTTTAACTCGAGGACCTGCCCCAGTAGTACCAGTGCCGTAATAACTGAAGCGGCCTCAAAATAAACGGCCGCATTTCCGGTGTGATTTTGAAAAGATGCCGGGAAAATTCCTGGAAACAGCATCGCGGCGGCACTGTAAAAATAGGCCGCGCCTGTGCCCATCGCGATCAAACTGAACATATTCAGACTGCGGTTGACGATGGATTGCCAGGCCCTTACGAAAAAAGGCATACCGCCCCAGAAAAAAACCGGACTCGCGAGGGCGAATTGAACCCATCGGGACCAGGCTGTTCTTTCGATCCATTCCAGACCCGGAATCATTTCGGACATGGCCAGAAACAAAACTGTAATGGATAATGTGATTGAAAACCAGAACCTGCGGGACATATCCTTGAGTTCAGAGTTGTCATCCGGTGCGGCGGAAGCCTCATTGAGCTCCAGGCTCATTCCGCAAATCGGACAGTTGCCTGGAGTTTTCTGCTGAATTTGCGGGTGCATTGGGCATATATAAATTCCAGCGGCGGCGGACTCATGATGCGGAGGCTCCGGTGCGTGTTTGTGGTGACAGCAGGATTCACTCATGATTGCGCCCTCCCGAAGAATAGGCTGTTATTTTACAGCGAAACGGAGGATAAGCGGTTAGAAAAGAGATTTGGCGGCAGTTTCAGCCAGGGCCCAGAAAGGAGCCAGCCAAATACCCGCGGCCAGAATACCGAAGATCAGAACAATCAGAATAGCTTTGGAAGCCGGGCAAACCTTGATCGGACTGTCTTCAAGGGGTTCAGTAAAATACATGACCCGGACAATGCTCAGGTAGTAATAAAGTGAAACGGCCACGCCCAAAACGCCAAGAACGACCAGCCATTCAAGGCCGGCTTTGACCGCGGCAAAAAGCACCAGAAATTTCCCAAAGAAACCTGCCAGCGGAGGTACGCCCGCGAGTGAAAGGAGTGCTGTGAACAGGGCGCCTGCAAGCAAAGGGGAACGTTTGGTCAGGCCCCGGTAAGATTCAATGCGGTCACTGCCCAGCGCGTTTCCAGCCAGCGTAATAACCCAGAAAGCGCAGAGGTTGGTAAAGGCGTAGGCAATCAGGTAATAAAGTACGGCGTGAACTCCGGTAATCGAACCCGCAGCGATACCGATCATCAGATAACCCGCGTGACCGATGCTGGAGTAACCGAAAAGACGTTTGATATTGGTTTGCGGAAGAGCTCCCAGATTTCCATAAAGAAGCGTCAGGGCCGCGAGTGCTGAGAAAAGCCAGGTGCGCTGACCGTCGAAAGCCGTGAAGCACGTGAACAAAAGGCGGATTAAAAGCGCAAAACCCGCGGTTTTAGAGGCTACGCCAAGATAAGCCGTAACCGGGGTAGGCGCACCCTCATAAACGTCAGGAACCCACAACTGGAAGGGCACGGACGCGATTTTAAAGCCAAGACCACCCACGATAAAGAGAATGCCCAAAAGCATGAGTTTTTGGTGAGGATTGGCCAGGAAAAATTCCCGGACACCCGGAAGGGATGTGGTTCCCGCGGCGACATAAATAAGCGCGATACCGTAAATCACAAAAGCCGAAGCCAGGGATCCCAGAATCATGTACTTGATACCGGATTCAATGGAGGTCATTTCTTTTTTCAGCGCGGCGGCCATGACGTAAAGAGAAAGCGTGAAGATTTCCAGTGTAATGAACATCAGAAGAAGGTCATTGGCTGAAGCCAAAAAGAAAAGACCCGCCAGTGAAGACCACAGAATCAGAACGAATTCCCCGAATTTTTTGACCCCGCGCTTTTCAAAGAAAGACCGGCTCATGGGGATAATGGCCGCCGCGGTCAGTGTGAAAAAGCCTTTAAGAAAGGTTGAAAAGCCGTCCACGATAAAAGAACCGTTGAAAGCCTGACCGGTTTTTCCGGCGGAAGCGATGACGGCTCCCAGTACCGCGAAAGTGCTGAAAAATGCGAACCAGCCGGAGCACTCCTTGGCATTTTTGCTTTTCAGGATTTCACGGACCATCAGAATCAGCAGAACGGCCGAAACAACCGCTTCAGGAATCAGGAAGGAAAGATCAGGCATCATGACGCGGTCCCTGCCAGCATAATCATTACCGCGGGCTTAATGATGTTCAAAAGACCTTGGGGCCAGAAACCGAAAACGAGAAGAGCGCCAAGCAAAAGCACGAATGGGAATTTTTCAGCCAGCGTTTTAGCATCTTTGAGTTTGTTCCAGCGTTCATTAGGCTTACCGTAAACGATACTCTGAACCGCGCGCAGAAGATAAATAGACGTCACTAATACGCCGAAAACGGCGAAGCAAACGACGGCCGGGAAACGGTTCCAGGAACCGATAAACACCATGACTTCAGAAACGAAATTTGAAAAACCCGGAAGGCCCAGAGAAGCCATAGAAGCCATGATGAAACAAATGGAAATAAAAGGCATTTGCCGGGCCAAACCGCCGAAATCTTTGACGCCGCGGGCGTGAGCCTGTTCATAAATAAAACCAATAATCGCGAAAGTCGCGGCCGCCATGACACCGTGGGAAAACATCAACAGGACAATACCTGAAAGAGAAGTCGTGGTCATGGCCGCGATGCCCAGCAGAATATAACCCATGTGGCTGACGCTTGAGAATCCAATCATGAATTTAAGATCAGTCTGTTTAATAGCCGCATAGCCCGCGTAAATAATGCCGATACCCGCCAGAATTGAAAGAATCGGCGACCAGGCCAGCACACCTGCCGGAGCGAAAGCGACAGCCAGGCGCAGAATCAAATAAGGACCCATTTTTTTCAAAACGCCGGCGTGCACCATACTGACGGAAGTCGGCGCGGCGGCATAACCGATAGGCGACCAGCTATGAAGGGGCCACATTGAAGCCATAACCCCAAAACCCACCAGGAAAAGTCCGGCCACAGTCTTTTGAAATTCAGGAGTCAATGGATGGGCTTTCAAGTGCATGGCAATATCGGCCAGGCCGAAAGAGTTGATCCCCATTTCACGGGAAAGAAGCATGATACCGAAAAGGCTCAGCACTGCGCCGGTCGTGATCATAATAGTCAGCTTCATGGCGCCGTATTCTTTGTTCTTACTGCCCCAGATACCGATCATGGGGTAAAGCGGAATCAGGGTCAGTTCATAGAATAAGTAGAGCATATAAATATCCGTGACCGTGAACACGCCGTAAATCGCGCCGGTCAGCAGAAGGTAGAAGAAAAGATATTTGTTAAGCCGTTCTTTAGGCCAGCAGGATACGAAGGCTCCGGCCAGCGAAACCAGGGCATGAAGCAGGCAAAGAGTCATGTTGATGCCGTCCAGGCCCGCGCGGTAGCGGATACCCAAAGCCGGAAGCCAATCGAAATCAACCGAGAATTGAAAACCCGGAACTTCCGCTTTGAAATTGAAAAACAAATAAAGCGTCAGAGCGAAGCAAACAGCCGCGCTTCCAATGGTAAGGGTTTTAGCCAGATTTTCGTTTTCTTTTGGGCTGATTAAAACAATAAAAGCCGCGAGAATCGGAATCAGGGGAAGCAGAACGATCATGATTTCCCCCAAACCAGAATCACGTAAAGAATCAAGGTCAGGCCGGCCGCGAACACTAGCGCGTAAAGCTGAATCAAACCGGTTTGAAGTCTGCGCAGAAGGTCGCCAAACTTTTGAGTCAGGCGCGCGGTGCCGTTGGCTCCGCCTTCCACTACCACAATCCGCTCGAAAGCGTCTGAAAGCTTCGCGATGTTTTCCTGAATGCCTTTGACCACCACGACGTCATAAAAATCATCAAAGAAATATTTTTTCTCAAGCACCGTCATGGGGCCGGCAACTTTTGAAGCGTGCTGTTTTTTAAAATTCAGCAAAAACGCCAACAGGAAACCGCCGACGGCGCAGGAAAGAGAAAGAATCATGATCAGCTGACCGCCTTCGTGGTGACCGGCGTGAGGGGCTGAAGGGAGCAGGTTTTTAAAAGGAAGAAAACCCGCGATGACGGAAAGGACGGCTAGAAGAATCAGAGGAAGCGTGATTGCCGGACCTGATTCATGCGCGTGGCCGTGACCGTGGTGTTCACGCTTGCGGAAAAACATGATCGTGCAAAGACGGCCCATATAAAACGCGGTAAAAAAAGCGGTTAAGACGCCAATATAAAAAAGAGGCTTAGATCCGTTGAAAGCGGCCGCGAGAACTTCTTCTTTGCTGAAGAAACCGCTGAATGGGGGCAAACCCATCAATGCGGCGGTGCCGATTAAAAAGGTCAGGCTGGTGACCGGCATTTTCTTGATCAGGCCGTCTTCCATTTCCCAAACATCCTGGGTGTGCATGGCGTGGATGAAACTGGCAGAGCCAAGGAACAAAAGCGCTTTGAAAAATGCGTGCGTAGTCAGATGAAACATACCGGCTTCCGGATTGGCAAGGCCGAGGGCCATGACCATGTAACCCAGCTGACTCAGCGTGGAATAAGCTAAAACTTTTTTGATGTCATTCTGAACGACGGCAATAGTTCCGGCCATGAGCGCTGTGATTCCGCCGGTCCAGGCAATGATTTCCATAGCCTGATGGCTGGCTTCGAACAAAAAGAAAAGACGGGCCAGAAGAAAAACGCCGGCCGCCACCATGGTCGCGGCGTGAATCAGCGCGCTAACGGGTGTCGGGCCTTCCATAGCGTCCGGAAGCCAGACGTGAAGAGGAACCTGCGCGGATTTACCCATAACGCCCATAAAAATTAAAAGCGCGATGCCGGTCATAACTCCGGCCGGAATCGCGGCTTGCGCCAAACCGTGTTCAAGTGCCAGGAAATTAAAAGTTGGAATACCGGCTTTAGCCATAAAACCGAATACCAGTAGGATGCCGATCATCATGCCTACGTCGCCGACGCGCGTGGTCAGAAAAGCTTTTTTACCGGCGGTTGAAGCGGACTCTTTTTCAAACCAGAAACCGATCAGAAGATAAGAAGAAAGACCGACCAATTCCCAGAAAATAAAAATTTGAATCAGATTGTTCGCGACCACGATACCAAGCATGGAAAACGCGAAAAGCGAAAGTGAAGCGAAGAAGCGGGGATAACCCGGATCCTTGTCCATGTAGGAAGTTGAGAAAAGAAAGATCAGGGTGCCGACACCGGTCACGATCAGCATCATGAGCAAAGTCATGTTATTGACCAGCACGCCAAATTCAATCGAAACGCCTTGAAGGGGAATCCAGCTGATCGCGGATTCGTACGGAGTTTTTTCAAAGCCGGTGTGAGCGAATTGCATTAACAGACTGAGGGTAATGGCAAAAGCGGAAGCCATCGCGAGTGTGGCCAAAATTCCAGCCAGCTTCGGCCGGCTTTTTAGAAAAAAAGCGATAATACCGGCAGTCACGAACGGAATCCAGAGAACCGCCCAGGCACAAGTGGTGATATTCATCCCTTGAGCTCCCGGATATCCGCAGTATCGATAGATTCTTTTTTGCGGAAAAGAAGAACGGTTAGCGCCAGCCCGACCGCGACTTCAGCGGCGGCTACAACCATCACAAAAAACGCGGCGACCTGTCCGTCAGCTTTGCCGTGCAGGGCTGAGCCGGCGATCAGTGTCAGATTGGCGGCATTCAGCATGAGTTCAACCGAAAGAAGAATCAGAAGAATATTCCGGCGGATCATAATGCCGTACAGACCGATGGAAAAAAGAATTCCTGATAAAACCAGGACGTGGGATATGGGGATCATTCGCCCGCGTCCTTTTTGGCAAGGTTCACTGCCGCGAAAACACCGATCAAAAGCAGAAGTGAAGTCAGTTCAAAGGGAAGCAGGTAATCCTGAAAAAGGGTCAGCCCGAAAGATTCGGTTGTGCCGGCGTAACCCGCGGGCTGCGCAGAAACGCCTTTATAAAGGATGGAAAGCAAAATGCCCAGAAAAGCCGCGCCCGCAACAGTGGCCAGTAATACGTGAGGGCCTGAAAAACGTTCTTTGATCGGAGGTTCCGTCGCGCCGGTTCCTTGAAGCATGATCACAAAAAGAAAAAGGACAAGAACCGCGCCGGCGTAAACCACAATATGAGTCATGGCCACGAAATAGGCGCCCAAAAGCAGGTAAATGACGGCCAGCGCGAACATGGCCACAATCAGTGAAAGAAGGGCACGGGTCGGCTTGGGCTGTGTCACGACAAAAAGGGCCGTCAAAACAGAAAGCGCGGCAAAAAAATAAAACAAAAAAAGAGTCATTTTTTCCTTGAAACTTGGGGTTGCTAAAGAAGCAGAATTATACTCGAGAGGGGGCGGTACTGTCTACTGCGGAAAAGGACTGAGTCAGGAAGGTTGCCTGGTTAAAAGCCACTTCAAAAAATCCCGGGCCCGCCTGAAATTTTTTTTCAGTTCCGGAAGCTTCCCGGACTTCAAAACGCCCGACGGCGGAGGAAGTTACGTAGGGCGCGTGATTAGCCAGAACACCCACAAAGCCGTCTTCTCCGGGCACCAGGGTGTGAATAGCTTCACCCTGATAAGCCAGGCCTTGAGGGGTTAGGACTTGAAGCTTGTAAGTGGCCATTAGGCTTTCGCGGCTTGAGCCTGGGTTTTTTCGTAATTAGCCACGACATCTTCGATACCGCCGGCCATGTAGAAGCACTGTTCCGGGATATGGTCAAATTCACCGGCCGCGACGCGCTTGAAACTGCTGACCGTATCTTTCAGACGGACGTATTTGCCCTTAAGGCCCGTGAAAGCTTCGGCGACGTTAAACGGCTGAGACAGGAAGCGTTCCAGCTTACGGGCGCGCATGACAATTTCCTTATCTTCCTGGGAAAGTTCGTTAATACCCAGAATCGCGATAATATCGCGTAAATCCTTATAGCGTTGAAGGATACGTTGAACTTCACGGGCGACTTCGTAATGTTCCTGGCCGACAATATGCGGGTCCAGCATACGGGAAGTGGAACCCAGCGGATCGACGGCGGGGTAAATACCAAGCTCGGCAATCTGACGGGAAAGGACGGTCACACCGTCCAGATGTGAGAAAGCCGTCGCGGGTGCCGGATCAGTCAAGTCGTCGGCCGGAACATAAATGGCCTGCACGGAAGTGATCGAGCCGGAGCGGGTGGAAGCGATACGTTCCTGAAGGGCCGCCATTTCAGTCGAAAGGTTCGGCTGATAACCGACCGCTGAAGGCATACGGCCCAGAAGCGTGGAAACTTCGGAACCTGCCTGAGTGAAACGGAAAATATTATCGACGAATACCAGCACGTCCTGACGAGCTTCATCACGGAAATATTCGGCCATGGTAATACCGGTCAAAGCCACGCGGAGACGCGCGCCGGGCGGTTCATTCATCTGACCGAACACCATCGCGGTCTTGCTGATAACGCCTGATTCTTTGAGTTCGAGCCAAAGGTCGTTACCTTCACGGGTACGTTCACCGACACCGCAGAACACGGAAACGCCGCCGTGTTCCGTCGCGATATTGTGAATGAGTTCCTGCACGATAACGGTTTTTCCCACGCCGGCACCGCCGAAAAGACCGACTTTACCGCCCTTCGGGTAGGGAGCGAGCAAATCGACAACTTTGATGCCCGTTTCAAGCACGGAGTTGACTGGAAGAAGCTGTTCGTAAGTAGGGGCGGGACGATGAATTGGGTAACGCTTGTTCTTATCCTTGACGTCGCCTTGTTCATCAATAGGATTGCCCAGAAGATTGAAGACACGGCCCAAAGTCTGCTCGCCGACAGGAACGGCAATCGGGGCGCCGGTGTCCTTGGCTTTCATCCCGCGAACCAAACCTTCAGTAGAAGCCAGAGCGATACAGCGCACGATATTGTCGCCGACGTGCTGAGCCACTTCGAGCACAAGGATTTTCTTTTGACCGCCTTCTTCGCGTTCAATTTCGACAGCGTTCAAAATCTTAGGAAGGGACTCCGGATCAAACTGGATATCCACGCTGGGACCAATGACCTGCACAATTTTTCCGAATGACATTTTTAATCTCCTTCGTCGAGGCTAAGGTCTCCTGCTTCGGGAACGTTCGGAGCACAAATAAAAATTGGTTTGTGTGCTCCTCACTGCGCGAAGCTTCCGGCGTTTCCATTCCATAGAAAACGCCGACTTCGAGCTCCCTACACAGGAGCCCGTTCGCCTCTCCTCAACGTTATTTAAGTTTCAATGCCTGTGAACCTGAAACGATTTCAATCAACTCTTTGGTAATCGCGGCCTGGCGCGCTTTGTTGCGTTTAAGCACAAGGCTGTCGATCATTTCTTTCGCGTTTTTAGTGGCCTGATTCATGGCCGTCATGCGCGCGATTTGTTCAGAAACAATTGCTTCGAGAAAGACGGTGCGCATTTTCGCTTCGAAATACTGGGGAACCAGGCGCTGAAACAAAACTTCAGCGGAGGGTTCGTAAATGTAACGCACTTCCGATGTTTTGGAAACCGCGTCGGCTTTAGGCGTTTCAAGCGGCAGGATTTTTTCCACCACCGGCTTATAAGATGTCAAATTTTTGAAACTGCTGAAAACCGCGTAAACACTGTCGACTTTTTTTGAAAGGTAGAGTTCTTCGACCGTGCTTTTCAGATCTTTCAGGATTTCTTCCACCCGGCTCGCGCGGATATCCGTGAAATTTTCTAAAAACTGAAAACCGCGTCTTTTAAGAGACGAAACACCGTTTTTACCTACGCCGAGAAGCAGAGGCGGTTGCGTGTCTTTTGTTAAAACGAAACGGCGCGCCATCTCGACCAAATCGTTGTTGTAAGATCCGCAAAGCCCTGTGTCGGAGGTCATGATGATCACGGCAACTTTCTTCTCCTCGCGGGGCTGAATGAAAGCGTGCGTTTGCTTTCCTTCTTCCTGACTGGCAGCAAGGCGCTTCAAAAGATTTTCAAGACCGTTGGTGTAGACCTTGGCCTTGGCCATCATATCCTGGAAGCGGCGCAATTTCGCGGCCGCGACCATTTCCATGGCGCGCGTGATTTTTTTTGTACTTTCAACGCTGCGGATGCGGTTACGCAGCGCCCTTAATTGACCTGACATCGATGCCTTTTATCGCTCCCGAAGGGAGTTTCCTTTTGGTTATTTAAACTGTTCTTTAAATTTCTTGATAGCCTGAGAGAGTTTTTTCTTAAGATCATCGCTCATGGCTTTTTTCTCGCGGATTTCATGTTCAATGTCCGCGTAATTTTTATCAAGGAAAGTCACGAGTTCCTTCTGGAAATCCTTAATGCGCGGCAGCGCGATATCATCCAGCAAACCTTCGTTGCCCGCGAACACAATCACAACCTGGCGTTCAAACGGCATGGGTTCGAAAATATTCTGTTTCAGGATTTCGACCATGCGTTCGCCGCGGGTCAGCTGGTCCTTGGTGGATTTATCCAGGTCCGTGGAAAGCTGCGCGAAAGCCGCGAGTTCGCGGTACTGCGCCAGTGCGAGGCGGAGGGAACCGGCGACCTGCTTCATCGCTTTGGTTTGAGCGTTACCGCCGACACGGGAAACAGAAAGACCGACGTTAATAGCCGGCCGTACGCCCGCGTAGAAAAGGTCGGTTTCCAGATAAATCTGACCGTCGGTGATCGAGATCACGTTGGTCGGAATGTAAGCCGAAACGTCGCCCATCTGTGTTTCGATCACAGGAAGCGCGGTCAAAGAACCGCCGCCCAGATCTTCACGCATTTTCGCGGCGCGTTCAAGCAGACGTGAATGAAGATAGAAAACGTCACCCGGATAAGCTTCACGGCCCGGAGGACGCTGAAGCAGAAGAGAAAGCTGGCGGTAAGCCACAGCGTGTTTGGAAAGATCGTCATAAACAACCAGCGCGTGTTTGCCGGTCATCATGAATTCTTCACCCATGGCACAGCCGGCGTAAGGAGCCAGGTACTGCAGGGGAGCCGGATCTTCGGAAGAAGCGCAGACGATGGTGGTGTATTCCATCGCGCCGTGTTTTTCAAGCGTTTGAGCCATCGCGACGACGCTGGAAAGTTTCTGACCGATCGCTACGTAAATACAGTGCACTCCGCTGCTTTTCTGGTTAATGATCGTGTCCAGAAGAATGGCGGTTTTACCGGTCTGACGGTCACCAATGATCAGTTCGCGCTGGCCGCGGCCGATCGGAATCATGGAGTCGATAGCCTTGATACCGGTTTGAAGGGGTTCTTTCACGGGCTGGCGCTGTACGACGGAAGGAGGAAGCGTTTCGATCGGGCGCTTTTTATCCGTGTTGATAGGGCCTTTGCCGTCAAGCGGTTGACCCAGCGGGTTTACGACACGGCCAAGCAGTGCTTTACCCGCGGGAACTTCCGCGATACGGCCCGTGCGTTTGACCTCATCACCTTCTTTAATGGCCTGATCCGGCCCGAGAATGACGACGCCAACATTGTCGGTTTCAAGGTTCAGCGCGATGCCGAAAGTTTTGTCCGGAAAAGTCACGAGTTCGCCGGCCATGACTTCATCGAGGCCGTAAACGCGCGCGATACCGTCGCCGACCTGAAGGACGTAGCCCACAGATTCCAGCTTCAGTTTGTTTTCATACTTCTGAATTTCTTTTTGAATCGCTTGTACGACTTCTTCGGGTTTCAGCATTCCATCACCTCAAACTGGGATTTTACGAATCGAGTAATTGCGCGATCGAATCAAGCCGTGAACGGAAACCGGCATTGATTTCGTTTCCCGCGAAACGGATGACAAGCCCGCCGATCATTTTAGGGTCAACCTTGGTGACCAGGCGGATGTCGGACTTCAACTTTGATTCCAGGACTTTTTCAAGCCGCGCCGTATTTTCAGAAGACATCGGGACCGCGGTCACGGCGGTGACTTCTTCCACGCGGCGCTGTTTTTCATAAAGACGGTGAAACTCTTCCTGGATCCAGCGAAGTTCCTGAAAGCGTTTTTTCTTGATTAGGACTTTCAAGAAATTGACCAGCAGGGGAACGGTTTGGACCGGCACCACTTTCGCGATGAAATCTTCCTTTTCAGGAAGCGCGATGGTGGAGTTGGAGACCAGGTTCGTGATCTCCGTGTGCTTTTCAACCAGCTTGCGGACTTCGATCAACTGATCATCAATAGCATCGGCCGAGCCTTGCGCGAGCGCCATGGCATAAAGAGCCTGGCTGTAACGGCGCACCGCCCTCAAGTCGATCATAAGGCTTTCTCCAGGTCATTGATAATATCCAGAATCTTGGCCTGCTGGGCCTGATCGCTGGACATTTTCTCATTCAGAACGCGCTCAGAAGTGCTGACGGCAAGCGCGGCGATATCACGGCGCAGCTCCACACGGGCTTTCGTGATTTCAAGTTCCAGGTTTTCCTTGGACTTCTCGAAACTAGCCTGAGCTTCAGCGCGCGCCTTGTCCTGAATTTCCTTGGACACGCGGCGGCCGTCTTCAATCGCTTCCTGAATTTTAGCGCGGGCTTCGTCTTCAATCTTCTGCAGTTTCAGAGCGTAGTCCTTTTTCAGGGCTTCGACATCTTTAGCCGCTTTTTCGATCTTGTCGAATTCCGCCTGGATTTTTTCTTCGCGGGCTTTCAGCGAATTCAGAAGCGGTTTCCAAGCCAGTGCTTTCAGCGTCAGAAAAACGACGATAAAAGCGGCCAGCTGAACAACCACTTCTCCCAGATTGATGGTTTCCTTAAAGAATTCCATTCGAGTTCCTTTGGATTAGATCTTACCCATCAAAGAAAAGCCGAACACAAGGGCGTACAGCGTCAAAGCTTCAATCAGGGCGCAGCCGGCCATCATGTTGACCAGAATCTTGGTGGAGGCTTCAGGCTGACGTGCAGTGGCGTCCATCGCGGCGGCAACGGCTTTACCGAGACCGAGCGCGCAACCAAACGCGGTAAGGGCAAGACCTAAGGGAAGTGCGAGTGCTAAAGCTTCTTGGGGGCTGTTCATTTCTTATTTCTCCTCTTTCAGGTTAATGGGCCGAAATTGCGGCAGCCGGTTCATGGCCGCCATGTTCTTCATGCCCGTGGTCATCGTGGGGTAATACAAGTGAAATATAAACAGTTGAAAGCAGCATAAAAACAAAAGCCTGAACGACGCTGAATGCCACGGCCAGAATATTGGCGAAAAGCTGAAACAAGCCGAGCAGCGGGCTCATGGAAACCGTCAGGTGCGCGAAGTTAAAAAGAAGCCGGTCTTCGCTGGATACGTTGGCGAAAAGACGGAGTGAAAGGCTCAGCGGTACGGCGATAAATTCCACCGTCAGGTTGATGATCAGCATAAGCGGGATCAAGATAATCCCAAAGATATTTGCCGGATTGCCTGCCAGGTGCTTCATATAATGAAGAGGGCCTTGTTTTGTTACGCCGGTCCACTGAACGTAAACGGTCGTTGCCAGAGCTACGGCAATCGTGGTTCCCCAGGAAGACGTGGGGGACTTGGAGAGCGGAATTAAACCCATCCAGTTTTGAATCAGAATATAAACGAAAACAGTTCCAAGATAAGGAATGTGATCTTTGGCGTGTTTTTCGCCCAGAATGCCCGTTACGAAAGCTTCGACACCGCCGGCGATGACTTCCCAGAAATTCTGAAGGCCTTTTGGAACCAGGTTTTTATTTTTAGCCGCGACGATCGCTGTGATGACAATCAGCGCAGCCGCGAAAAGAGAAAAGACAACGTTTTCCCACTGATGCAGGAAATGGCTCCATCCGGCATCCGGGAACCAGGATTTAAGATAGGTAATAATGTTGGGCAGTTCATGGGCAGTATGTTCCCCAGCGTGTGAAGCCCCATGAACGGTTGCGCCCGCTAACTCTGTTTCAGATCCGTGTGCCATTCAGTTCTTTTTGCTTTGATCCGTTGATTGATTCAAACTTTTTATGAGTTTACGAATTAAGAGAAACGCTTGCCAAATTGAACCAATAAGGCCGAGCGTTACGAGCACTGGAAGCCAATACCCGGGCTTATGAAGCCGGTTTACCAGGGCGTATCCGATAAAATAACCAATTAGAGGACCGCTCAGCAGAAGCATCGGAAGTGTGAGGGCTAATCCGAGCATCCAGAACAGCTGATTGGGATTATTTTTGGGACCGGTCAAGAAACCTGTCTCTGGTAGAAAATCTGGCACGACAATCAGTTGCAAACGCGATAGTATTATCTTCAAAATCAATAAGGTGTCAACGCTTAAAAACCTTCTCCGGTGGTGGTTTCCCCGCTGAAATAACCCGAAAGATTTAAAGGATTTGACCGAAAACTAAATGCGGATTCATCTGGAAAATTTATGTTTAAAATCATCTGGAATTTAATCAAAGTTGTTTTTATCACTATTCTGCTGGCGCTTATTTTCCAGCAGTTTACCGCCCGGTTTGTACTGACGGTCCTATTGAGGGCTGATTTGGGAGTTCCGGTTGAGGTAGACCATGCCCAAATTGATTTATTGAGGGCCGAGGTCCGGTTCCAGGACGTTCAAATATGGAACCCTGAAGGATTCCCCCCCGAAGTCATGATTTATATTCGTGAGATCCGGGTTGATTCAAATCTTTTTCAGCTCTTTCGGGATGGGGGACTGCAATTGAACCGGCTTGAAATGGATGTGGACAACCTTCGTTTTTCACGAAGTCAGGCCGGTGAGCTTAATCTTTTTGCGGTTAAGATATTTAAGAATCCATTGGGGTTTTCTTTTCTGAAGAATATGAAAATAGACGAGTTTGTACTTTCCGCGGGCCGGGCTGGTTTTTTTGACGCTCGGGGGGAAAAGCAGAGCTTCACGCGTGAAATCGGGTTGCGCCGAATGACTTACCGCAAAGCCGGTTCCCTGAGGGATGTGTTTGATATTTTGGGCTGGGAAGCTTTAAAAGGAATGCGGCTTGAGTCTTTAGGCCGAGGCTATTTGGACCAGATTGCTCAGGATCTCGATAACGCCCGGCTATCTTCCGGGAATTTATCCCCGCCTAAAACGGCCGCCTGGCACTAGGTTTTACAGAATTTTTTTCGAAACAATCTTCAGATTGTTATCAAATTCGTAAACGATCGGCGTCGCCGTAGGAATATTCAGCTCCAGCACCTGCTCGCGGGTCATTTTCTCAATATCCATGACGATCGCGCGCAAACTGTTGCCATGCGCCGCGATGATCACATTTTTACCTTCTTTTAAATCCTTCAGGATATGCTGATTGAAATACGGCAGGGCGCGGGCCGCGGTATCTTTAAGGCTCTCGCTGATACCTTCAGGGTTCATATCCGTTTTGTCAGCAGGGGGCGGAACATCATAACTGCGTCTCCAGATATGAACTTGCTCATCACTGTATTTTTTAGCGGTTTCCGCTTTATTCAGACCTTGAAGCGCTCCGTAATGGCGTTCGTTGAGTTCCTTCGCACGCGTAATGGGAATTCCCGTTTTGCCCGCCGATTTCATTGCGATATCCAGCGTGTTCATGGCGCGCTTGAGCACAGAGGTATAGGCTTTTTCGATTTTATAATCTTTAAGCTTGATGCCAGCGGTTTCCGCTTCCTTAATGCCTTTAGGGGAGAGTTCAACATCAACCCAACCGGTAAAGCGGTTTTCAAGATTCCACTGTGATTCCCCGTGACGAATAAGAATTAAATAAGCCATTTTCTCTTCTTCCTGTTCAAATTCAAAATTTTTGAGTTTTGCGGGCGTTCATCGCACGCAGTCTTCCGTAAACTGCGGCGATGACGCACCGCTGTATAGACAGCGGGTGGAGGGAATCGAACCCTCATGGCGAGCTTGGAAGGCTCGAACTTTACCATTAAGCTACACCCGCGAAAAAAGTTTGCACCGCAGACAAAGTTGCTTAAATTGTCACGGCATAGCGCTCGCGTGTCCGCGTAAGCGTCACGGATTATAATCCAGAAATCCCGGAAAGTAAATTTTCATTGATTTAACAGGCAGTCGCGTTTAATTTGCACGCATGGCGCGCGCGAAGCTGAAAACCCGCTGGAAAACCCTTCAGTCAAAGACTGTTCATCAAAATCCCTGGTACCGTATTCGCCGGGATCAAGTTCTCCGCCCCGATAACCGTAAAGGCCTTTATTTTGTACTGGATACCCCAGGCCCTTCAGTTTTTGTCACTGCGATAAATTCTGAAAAAGAAGTCTGTCTTATCAAGATTCACAGATATCCCGTTAAGGCGGTTTCCTGGGAAATCCCCGGCGGAAATTCTGACGGTCAAAATTTACTTCGCGCTGCTAAGCGGGAGTTATTTGAAGAAACTGGATTGAGAGCTAAAACCTGGGAAAAGGCAGGGAAATGGATGCCGATGAACGGCGTCTGTTCTGAAACGGCGCATATTTTTATTGCTTCAGGGCTTTATCCTGCTGAGAAATATACCGCATCAGCAGAGGGGATTTTTGAAAATAGATTTGTACCGTTCAGAAGGGCTCTTGAGATGGTTTTCTCGGGGAAAATCACAGATGGCCAAACAATCGCCGGGCTTCTGCTGGCGGGCCGAAAGCTTGGATATTTAGGCTTTAAAAAATAAAAGCGGCGGGTTTTTGGCCCGCCGCTTTTAAGAATTTAAGCTTAGAGTTCTTTTTCTTTGAAGAGTCTTTCGTGAGGTACTTTAACAGCTGAAGCCAGCCCAAGCTTCTCAAGGACCTTGATCATCATATAGGTTGTATCAAATTCCCACCACTTAAGACCGTGACGCGCGGAGTACTGAAACGCATGATGATTATTGTGCCAGCCTTCTCCGTAAGTTAAAAGAGCAACCCACCAGAGATTCGTGGAAAAATCATTCGATTTGAATGTGCGGTAACCCCAAACGTGCGCGGCGGAGTTCACCAGCCAGGTGCAATGATAAACAAGCACGAGACGCACAAAAACGCCCCAGACTACAAAAGACCAACCGCCCCAAGCGTAAAGACCGAGAGACAGTAAAATTGTCCAGAGAATATGCGTTTTATCCAGGATCTGCATGAACTTATCCTTGGTAAGATCCGGGGAAATGCGGCTCTGAACTTCAGGATCATCAATATATTTATTCTGCATTAAACACCAGCCCATGTGAGACCAGAAAAAACTTTTGACTGGAGTGTGAGGATCCTGCGGTTTATCGGAATAAGCATGGTGAATGCGGTGAGCTGTGACCCATTTAACCGGACCGGACTGGCAAGCTAGAGTCGCGCAAAGGGCCAGGAAGTATTCCACCCATTTAGGAGTTTTGAAGCTGCGATGGGTTAAAAGGCGATGGTAACCCAGCGTAATCCCAACACCGCCCGTGATAAAATGGAGGACTACGCAAACAGCTAAAGCTGGCCAGCTAAAGGTTTTGTAGGCTGCGGCTAACGCAATAATGTGAACGGCTATAATGAATATAGAAGCTGGCCACTCGATTTTATCATTATTGTTATTGGCTAAAAGCTCAGGCTTGATCGATGTCTTAAGAGCGGTTTGCTCTGCCTTAGCTATATCTTCTTTAGTTTCAACTAGTTGTGTATTCAAAGTTTCTCCTTGAGAATCTGTAATTTTGGGGTCAACCGCTAGCTTTTTATGCTAACTCTATATAAACCAATGGGTTACATCTCTAAAAAGACGGAAGAAATAGTCAGAACCCCACTGCAGTAAAAGATATACGGCCATTTAAAGAAAAACCATAGTAGTAGAATAAAAAGGGTAAAGCAAGAAATAAATTTTGTAGACTTTTTCCTTCGAGGGTGGGATAATCTCTGCGTTTTTAATTCCCCCTTAAAAAATTTAGCAAAAAAGATTATTGACAGGGGTATTTTTGTCCGTATAATCCTGACTTTACCTTTCCACCCAGGAGAGGACTGTCTCTTTTTTAGCTTCAGCTGATTTCAATGCTGGAGTAGCTCAGTTGGTAGAGCACGTCCTTGGTAAGGACGAGGTCACGGGTTCAAGCCCCGTCTCCAGCTGATCAAACTCGGCTATTTCAAAACTGTTTTTAAGATAGACGTTAATTCCAATAAATTCAGGAGAAACCCATGGCGAAGGAAAAATTCGAAAGAAAGAAACCGCACGTTAACGTAGGAACGATTGGTCACGTCGACCATGGTAAAACCACTTTGACCTGCGCGATTACCAAAGTGCAGGCTGCCCGCGGAATGGCGACTATTAAGGAATACGCCGAAATTGCTAAGGGCGGAACGGTGCGTGACGATTCAAAGATTGTAACTATCGCGGTTTCTCACGTTGAGTATGAATCTGAAACTCGCCACTATGCTCACGTGGATTGCCCTGGTCACGCTGACTACATTAAGAACATGATTACCGGCGCGGCGCAGATGGATGGCGCGATTCTTGTTGTTTCCGCCGTTGACGGTCCGATGCCCCAGACCCGTGAGCACATCCTGCTTGCCCGTCAGGTCGGTGTTCCGGCTATCGTGGTTTTCCTCAATAAGATTGATCTTGTTGATGATACCGAATTGCTTGACCTCGTCGAGCTTGAAGTTCGCGAGCTTCTTAAGAAATATGATTTCCCCGGCGACAAGACCCCTGTTGTTCGCGGTTCCGGTCTTCCCGCTGCCACTAATCCCACTGATCCGAAAGCGATTCAGCCGATCCTTGATCTTCTGAAAGCGTTGGATGAACACATTCCTGAGCCGAAGCGTGATATCGATAAGCCTTTCCTTATGCCTATCGAAGACGTGTTCTCGATTTCCGGCCGTGGTACGGTTGCGACGGGCCGTTGTGAGCGCGGTCAGATCAAGGTTGGTGAAGAAGTTGAAATTATTGGTCTTCGTGAACAGAACAGGAAATCTACTGTGACTGGTATCGAAATGTTCCGTAAACTTCTTGATGATGCTCGTGCCGGTGACAACGTCGGTCTTTTGCTTCGCGGTGTTGAAAAGGACGATCTTGAACGCGGAATGGTTATCGCTAAGCCGGGTTCCGTGACTCCGCATACTAAGTTCAAGGCTCAGGTTTATATTCTGAGCAAGGAAGAAGGCGGACGGCATACACCGTTTTTCAAGGGGTATCGCCCTCAGTTTTATTTCCGCACGACGGACGTAACGGGTATCGTTGAATTGCCTGCTGGAACCGAAATGGTGATGCCTGGCGATAACGTTGCTATCGTTGGTGAATTGATTATGCCGGTCGCTATGGAAAAAGAATTGCGTTTTGCTATCCGTGAGGGTGGTAAGACGGTCGGCGCCGGAGTTGTCACTGAAATTTTGAAGTAATCCTTCGGGGTAAGGCCCTCGTAAGCCAGCCGTTTTTTCGCAGCTTACCTTTGCTTGGCTCATAAAAAGTCAAAAGCAATATGGCATTCCTTTCTAATTTTAAGGAATGACAAGAGGCGTCTCTGCTCAGATTAAAATCAGGGAAAAAGAATGCAGGAAATTATTATTTTAGCTTGTACTGAGTGCAAGCAAAAAAACTATTCAACCCGGAAGAATAAGAAAAAAAATCCGGACCGCCTTGAAAGACGGAAGTTCTGCGCTTTCTGCGGCAAGCATGTTCCCCACAAGGAACAGAAATAATTTACACAGGTTTCTGCGGAGACCTGTTGGAGGCCTGTAGCTCCAACTGGCTAGAGCGGCGGTCTCCAAAAC